>NZ_QKOE01000001.1 GCF_003226565.1 Parazoarcus communis SWub3 = DSM 12120
TGACCAGGCGGTAGCCGGGCACGTATTTCTGCACCTCGTGAATCATGGCGTGGATCGATTCGGTGATCTTCTGCTGGTCCGGTTCGGTCTCGGTCAGGCAGTGCACCGTGTCGCGCATGATCAGCGGTGGCTCGGCCGGGTTGAGGATGATGATGGCCTTGCCCTGTTTCGCGCCGCCGACCTGCTCGACCGCACCGGCGGTAGTGCGGGTGAATTCGTCGATGTTCTTGCGCGTACCCGGGCCGGCCGATTTCGAGGACACGGTGGCGACAATCTCGCCGTAGGTCACCGGCTGCACCCGCGACACCGCGGCCACCATCGGAATCGTGGCCTGGCCGCCGCAGGTGACCATGTTGACGTTCATCTCGCCACGGCCGACGTGTTCCTTGAGGTTGACCGGCGGCACGCAGAACGGGCCGATCGCAGCCGGGGTGAGGTCGATCATCAGCACCCCGAGTTCGTTGAGCTTGCGGCTGTTCTCCGCATGCACATAGGCGCTGGTGGCATCGAAGGCAATCTGCACGCCGTCGGCCAGCACATGCGGCAGCAGGCCGTCGACGCCCTCGGCAGTGGTCTTGAGGCCCAGTTCGCGCGCACGCGCCAGGCCTTCGGAGCTGGCGTCGATGCCCACCATCCACACCGGTTCGAGCACCGGCGAGCGGCGCAGTTTGTACAGCAGGTCGGTACCGATGTTGCCCGGTCCGATCAGGGCGCATTTGATCTTGTTCATGAGCTCAGCTCTCCGGAGACATGCGCGCCGGATCCGTCCCGGAGCGGGACGGTCAGTACACGCGTAGATTCGGGTGCAGGATGCGCGGCAGCGCGGGAACGAGGGAGGACTGCGCCACCGCACACCTTCAAACGGGCGGAATCAAGAGAATGCGACCGCACAGCGGCCAAGCCCCTCGATCTCCAAGTCGAAACGATCACCCGGTCGGGCGGGCACCAGTGGCGCGAGCGATCCGGACAGGATCAGCTCACCAGCCCGAAACGGAATGCCAAAGCGGCCCAGCGTATTGGCCAGCCAGGCGACAGCCTCCGCCGGATGACCTTGAACTGCCGCCCCCAGTCCCTCCCCCGCCGGCTCGCCATTGCGTGTCATGCGCATGCGCACCGCAGCAAGGTCGAGCGCGACGGGATCGATGTGCTGCGTGCCGATCACGAAAACGCCACACGAGGCGTTATCGGCCACGGTATCCTGTATGCGGATCTTCCAGTCATGGATGCGCGAGTCGACGATCTCGAAGCAGGGTGCGACCCAGGCGGTTGCCGCCAGCACGTCATCCCGGGTGACACCCGGCCCCTGCAGGTCCGACTTCAGCATGAAGGCGATCTCGCCTTCGGCGCGTGGTTGGATCAGCCCTGCCCCGGCGATCGGGATGGTGGCCCCATCCGGGTACTGCATCGCGTCGGTGAGAAAGCCGAAGTCGGGCTGGTGGACATTCAGCATGTCCTGAACCGGTTTGCTGGTCACACCGATCTTCTTGCCGATGACCCGCTCTCCATCGCGCTCGCGTCGGGACAGCATGTGCAGGGAGATGTGGTAGGCATCGTCGACCGCGATCTCGGGGTGGCGCTCGGTCAAGGGTTGCAGGGTGCGGCGCTGGCGCAACGCTTCGTAAAGTTCGTCGCCCAGGCGACGGATCAGGGTTTCATCCATGGTCGGGTCCGTGTCGGTAAGCAGGCATCGATCCTGCGGTTCAGCCCGGCCAGACGCTGGACTCGGCGCCGCCATCGACTTCGATGATCTTGCCGGTGACCCAGCCAGAAGCCGGCGTGGCGAGATAGAGTGCGGCGGCCGCAATGTCCTCGACCTCACCCAGGCGCTTGAGTGGCGTGTTGCGCACCATGCCTTCGCGCATGTCGGCGGGTAGCGCGCGATCGAGCGCCGCGGTCAGGATCGGCCCCGGTGCAATCGCATTGACGCGGATGGCGGGTGCAAAATCCTGTGCCAGCAACCGGGTCAGCTGACTCAGCGCAGCCTTGGCGGTGCCGTAAGCGCTGAAGTGCGGTTGCGCATAGCGGGCAGCACCGGACGTGATGTTCACCACATTGCCGCCACCAGCAGCCCGCATATGTGGCACGCACAAACGGGTCAGCTCATAGGCGGAGCTCACATTGAAGCGGAACACCCCTTCAAACCTCTCCGTCGACATCTTCAGCGGATCGTTGGGCCCCGAACCTCCAGCGTTGTTCACCAGATGGGTGATGCGACCGAAGCGGCCGATCGCCGCTTCGACCAGACCGGCCAGTTGCGCAAAGTCGGTCACGTCGCACTGCACTGCCAGCGCTTGACGTCCGAGGGCACGCACCTCCTCCGCCACTGCTTCGACATCGGCCAGAGTGCGCGCGGCACAGACCACGTCGGCACCCGCTTCTGCATAGGCCAGCGCAATCGCACGACCGATGCCACGACCCCCTCCGGTCACGATGGCGACCTGCTGATCCAGACGAAAACGTTCAATGATGGGCATCAGTTATCCTCTATGGATGAATGTTCGACATACCGCGCCGCCTCAGCGCGGCGACCACAGATCGGGCATACCGGGATCGCTGCTGGCAATCAGGCGCTTGAGCAGCAGCTTGAGCGCCATCGCGTCACCCGCCCCGAGCTTGGCCGAAACGTCTTCTTCGACCGCCTTGGCAAGCGCAATCTGACGCAGCGAGGCTTCGCGGCCATCCGCTGTCATCACGTAACGTGCTTCGCCATCATCGGTTTCGAGCGCCACCAGCCGCTGCGCCTCGAGCACGTCCATCGATTCAGGGCTGGCAAGCATGCCGGTGTAGGCGATGAAGGCATTGAGCTCGTCCAGCGTCAGCCGGTCACGGATCGACAGCACCGACAGGATGAAGAACGAGCGCTCGTCCAGTGCCTGGGTGCTGAGCAGTTGCCGCAAGGCATGCAGCATCTGATAGTGCGCCCGGCCCAGCAGGTAGCCGAGCAAGTCCTCGGTGTAACTGCACTCGGGGGGCGGCGTGGCCCCCAGACGTAGCTCTTCCCTCGGCTTGCGCGCTGCAATCGCGTACTGACCGCTCTGAAATACCAGAGGTGGCAACTCGCTGCGATCGTAGGCCAGCACTTCCCCGACAAAGATGATGTGGTCGCCACCGTCGTAGCTGAACGCCGTGCGGCACTGGAAGCGTGCAGTGCATCCTTGCAACAGCGGCGCCTTGCTGATGCCGTCATCCAGCTCCAGACCCGCAAACTTGTCCTCGCCCTGACGCGCAAAGCGGCCCGACAGAGCCTCCTGGCCAGCCGACAACACGTGTACATTCCAGTGGCGGGCGCCGGAAAACACCGACAAGCTGCGGGCGTTCTTGGCCAGACTCCAGAGCACGAGCGGCGGATCGAGCGAAACCGAGTTGAAACTGTTGGCGGTGATCCCCACCGCCTCACCATCCTGGGCCCGGGTGGTGATGATGGTGACGCCAGTGGTGAAGGTACCGAGTGCGGCACGAAATGCCTGGGGATCGAACCCCTTGTGCGTCGTCATGTCTGGTCTCGTGGGGCAGGAAAACGGATGACGCCAAGTATGAAATCCGGCACTTTCCCGAACATCGTCCCAACGGACTAGCGCCCGCCTGCTACCGGCTCGTCCGATCGGACTACGCAGCTTGCAGGTTTGCAGGTTAAGTTCGCACCATGGCACATCGTGCCGCACACCGAACTCTCAAACCGGAGCAAATTCCCGTGACTCAAGAGATCACCACCACCGTGGCAGGCCTGTCAGACCTGCTCAGACAACAGCGGCAGGCTTTTGACACAGCGGGCGCGGTCAGCGCTGCGGACCGTCGTCGTCGCCTGCAGACCGCCATCGACCTGCTGGTGAAGTATCACAAGCCCCTGGTCCAGGCGATGGATGCCGATTTTGGCGGCCGCCCTCAGGGCTACTCGCTGATGAACGACGTCCTTGGCTCGCTGACATCGCTCAAATATGCCCGCGATCACTTCGAACCCTGGATGGCCAGCGAGCCACGCACCCCTTTCCCACCCTACGATCAGTTCGGCGCCCAAGCCTGGGTGATGTACCAGCCCAAGGGCAGCATCGGCATCATCGGTACCTGGAACGCCCCCCTATTCACCCTGTTCAGCCCACTTGCCAGCGCGCTGGCAGCCGGTAACCGGGCCATCCTCAAGCCATCTGAAGTGGTGCCGGAAACAGCCCGGGTGGTCGCCGAAGCCATCGCCGAGATGTTCGATCCGCTGGATGTCGGCGTGGTGACTGGCGGCCCGGACATGGGAGAAGCCTTTACCGCCCAGGCCTTCGACCACATCGTATTCACCGGCAGTACCCAGGTTGGCAAGACGGTGATGCGCAATGCCGCGCAAAACCTGGTACCCGTCACCCTGGAGTTGGGCGGCAAATCGCCGGCCATTGTCTCCCGCACCGCGGATCTCGCCACCGCAGCCTATCGCATCGGCGTGGCGAAGGCGGCCAATGCCGGACAATTGTGCGTGAATCCAGACGTCGTCTATGTTGCTCGCCCACAGCTGGAAGACTTCGTTGCCGCACTCAAGCGCACGACCGGTGAACTGTTCCCAGGCGGAGCGCCGAGCGCCGACATGGTGGCCGTGGTCAATGCCCGCCATCTTGAACGGGTGGAGACCTGCATCAGAGAAGCGGTCGCAGCCGGCGCACGGGTCGAATATGCCCCGTCGGCACCAGATTCAACCGACCGCCGCCGCCCATTGGGCATCGTCATCAATCCGCCTGCCACATCGCGGATCATGCAGGAAGAGATCTTCGGGCCCGCAGTCGTGATACGCAGCTACGACTCGATCGACGAGGTCATCGCCGACATCAACGCCCGCCCGCGCCCGCTTGCGCTGTACTACTTCGGCGAAGACGAGGCAGAGCAAAGCCATGTCCTGGAACGCACCCTGTCGGGCGGCGTGACAATCAACGAGGCAATGTTCCACGCAGCAATGGAAGACGCGCCTTTCGGTGGCGTCGGCGCCTCCGGCATGGGCCACTACCATGGCCGCGAGGGCTTCATCGAATTCAGCCATGTACGGACCGTGTTCAAGGCGCCGGCCTACGACCCGCGCCGCGAATGGGGCCTGCTGCCACCCTACTCCGATCAGTTCCTTGCAATGATGGAAGCGCAGGTCACACCCTGAGCGCGCCGCCGCAGGCTCGGACCTGCGGCCTTTCAAATGTGAACAATGGAAAAAATGCCGCAGTCACCCTAGGGTGCTGCGGCATTTGCGTTTCAACATCTATCAGCCAGCTCAGCCGGGAAAGCGCACCTTCACCCGGTCGGTCAGCGGCAGAGCCTGGCAGCTCAGGGTCCAGCGCTTGGCCAGATCCTTGGCGTCGAGAACTTCGTTGTGGCGAAGATGCACTTCACCTTCAACCACCTGACACATGCAGGATGCACACATGCCGGCCTGGCAGGAATACGGCGCCGCGATACCAGACCTGAGCGCCGCATCCAGCAGGGTTTCGCCGCCGGCTACATCCAGCATGTGGGTCTGACCGTCCAGTTCGAGTTCGACCGAGGCTCGCTCGACCCCACGCTCGGGGGGGGTCGCAGCAGCCTTGATCGCGTCGACGTCTTCCTCGTCCGGCAAGGAGACAAAACGCTCGACGTGCACCCGCTCGCTATCCATGTCGACCTGGGCAAGCGCCGCAACCATGGCCTCCATGAACGGGCCCGGCCCACAGATGAAGGCCTGCGCGCATGTCCATGACCTTGCCAGTTCGGCCAGCTGGGCGACCGACGGCACACCCTGGACCGAATCGAGCCAGTGGATGACCTGCAGACGGGCAGGGTGCGCCGAAGCCAATGCGTTCAATTCGTCGCGGAAGATCACCGAACGCTCATCGCGATTGGCATACAACAGGCGGATGCGCCCTTGCCCATGTGCGAGCACCGAGCGCAGGATGGAAAATACCGGTGTGATGCCGCTTCCCCCTGCGCAAAGCAGGAAGTCCCCCTGCAGCGAGGCCGGCGTAAACACCCCGGCCGGCGCCATCACCTCGACCATGTCGCCCGGGCGGACATGGTCGCAGACCCAGTTCGAACCGCGTCCGCCCGGAACCCGCTTGACCGTGACCCGCAGGGTTGCGTCGAGCGTCGGTGCGCTCGACATCGAGTAGCAGCGTGGCAGATGCCGGCCCAGCACCGGCAGACGCAGGGTCAGGAACTGACCGGGCCGATACCGGAAGGTGTCGGCCAGATCAGGCGGCACCTCGAACGCGACCGATCTGGCATCGTGCGTTTCCTCGGTGACGGCCCTCACCTTGAGGGCGTGATAGCGCTGGGCGGTCATCTCGCTTCGTTCTCCCTTGGCGAGTTGCCGGTCAGATGTAGGGGTCTGCGTTCGGCAGCCCCAGCATCACCGCGCCATGCGCACGCGCATAGGTATCGGTGTTGTTGGCGATATGCCCCCGGGCCTGGTGAATGTCACGGAACACGCGTTCGATCGGATTGCTCTTGTATGTCCCGGAGGCAGCGCAGGCGCGCATCAACTCGCTGACCGCAGCAGCACATTGCTTGGGCACCTGAGACGCCTGGGCACGCTGCATCAGACGCTCCTCCACCGGCATCTGCGTGCCAGTACGGGCACACTCGACAATGCGGGCGTAGTTGCGGAACAGCACCAGCTTGAGTTGATCGGAGGTCATCATCGCCTCGGATACCGCCTGCTGGGCGTTGACGTCCTCCGCCGTCTTCGCGCCGTGCTTGCCGACATGCGCAGCCGCACGCTCACGAAAATGCGCGATCGCGCCGTCCAGCGCGCCGATGCAGGCCGACGACACGGCGCGCTGAAAGACCTGGGTAAATGGAATCTTGTAGATCCAGCCCGGATTGGTCTCCCGTCCCGGACAACCCGCATCGCTGTGATCATTGGTGCGATGGGTACGATGTGCCGGCACAAAGCAACCATCTACGACGATGTCGTGGCTGCCGGTGGCCCTCAGACCCAATACATCCCAGTTATGCTCGACCCGAAAATCGGACTTCGGCAGCAGGAAAGTCGCGTGCTCCAGCGCACCGGAGCCGTCCTTCTTCGGCAACAAGCCGCCCAGGAAGATCCAGTCGCAGTGTTCGACACCGCTCGAAAATCCCCAACGCCCCGAAAAGCGGTAGCCGCCATCCACGGCCTTGGCCTTCCCGGTTGGCATGTAGGTGGACGCGATCAGTACCGAGGTGCCGCCCGACCACACATCCTGCTGCGCCTGCTCGGGAAACAGCGGAAGCTGCCAGTTATGCACACCGATCACACCGTAGATCCAGGCAGTGGACATGCACCCTTCGGCAAGCGCCATCTGCACCCGGTAGAACACCCTCGGGTCCAGTTCGTAACCGCCAAAACGACGCGGCTGCAACACGCGAAACAGACCCGCCTCGCTCATCTCGCGCACCGTCTCGTCCGGCACCTTGCCCGCGGCCTCGGCTGCACGGGCGCGCTCGGCCAGACGTGGCGCCATTGCCCTCGCCCGCTCCACCAGCTCGACCGCCTCTGGCGTCATGTAATCCTCGGCAAGAATGCCGAGCACCTGATCCTTTCCAACTGCACCCATCTTCGTGTCCTCCGGAATCGCCCACATGGAAAGTGGCCTGCGCCACCTCATCTGCCGGACGAAATCTCCCACACGCAACAAGGGCCATCATCGTCTGAACGGACTAAGGTAAATGGCTGAATGCAAAGGGCTCTTTTCCAGCAAAGACACACACTCCGGATTGATGCGACGCACCATCCGGCGGCAAACCAGCAAGGCAGGTCCGCTCGAAGAAACCGTAACCCTTTTGGACGATGCCGCGTTCCGACAGCACCCCGAATATTGGCCATAATTCGCCACTTCGCGTGACGAACACTCGAACAACAAACAGGAGACATTCATGCGAGCATCCGTGGGCTGGGCCATGGCATTGATCGTCGCGGCCGCCGGCGTGCACGCCTTCTCACCGCGCAGTGCAGTCACACTGCCGGAGGTGCGCATCCCAGTCGAACACATGCAGCTGACTAGCGTTCATCAGACCTCTGCCGGACTGGTCATCGCCGGGGAGCTGGGCCACATCCTCACTTCTGCCGACCAGGGCAGCAGCTGGACGCCCGCAAACATTCCGGGCAATCGTCAGGCCCTGCTCACCCGACTCGCCTTCTCCGGACCGGACGAGGGCCTTGCATTGGGTCATGAGGGCTGGATCCTGCGCTCCACGGACGGTGGCAAATCGTGGGCCGAAGCACACTTCGACGCGAGCAACGGCGAACCGCTGATGGACGCCGCAAAGCTGCCCTCGGGCGACTGGCTGGCCGTAGGCGCATTCGGTCGAGTCCTGCGCTCCGCCGACAATGGCACCTCCTGGGTCGAGGATGGCATTCCCGGGCTGATCGACTGGCACCTCAACACCATTGTCTCCTCGGCGGACGGCAACAAGTGGCTGATCGCCGGCGAGGCCGGCACGCTGCTGCGTTCGCTCGATGGCGGCTCAAGCTGGGAGGTGATCGTGCCTTTCTACAACGGCTCGCTCTACGGTGCACTCCATGTCGGCGGCAGCACCTGGATCAGCTACGGCATGCGCGGCCATGTGTTTCACAGCGAAGATGATGGCGCCACGTGGCAGGAAGCGAGCATCCCCGTACCGGTGTCAATCTATGGGCACGCGCAGACCCGCGACGGCACCCTGCTACTGGTCGGACAGGGCGGTCTCGTACTTGCGAGCACGGACCAGGGACAGAACTTCAAGGTGATCGACCGCTCGCCCGAAGGCGCACTGACCGGCATCACCCTGCTGACCGACGGCCGTGCGGTACTCACCAGCGATGGTGGTCTGGACATCCGTATGCTGCCTGCCACCCGGCCCGCACCAGGCTCCCACCTCAACCTCAGCAAGAACACCTCAGGAGAGTCCTGATGAGCGATACCCCTCAGCGCGGCCGTCTTGACGGACTGATCGACACCACCGCCCTGATGATCATCCGCTGGCGCAAGGCGCTCGGCCTGCTGTTCATCGCCCTCACCATGCTGCTGGCCTACTCGGCCATGAATCTGCGTCTGGATCCCGGCTTCAACAAGCTGATCCCGCACAAGCATGAGTACATGTCTGCATTCATGGAGTATTCAGGAACCTTCTCCGGCGCCAACCGCATCATGGTCAGCGTGCGCTGGAAGGGCGAGGGGGACATCTACAACGCGCAGTTCATGAAGACCTTGCGCGAGATCACCGACGAAGTCTTCTTCACCCCCGGGGTCAATCGTGCAAGCGTACGTTCGTTGTTCACCCCGAACGTACGCTATATCGAGGTGACCGAGGAGGGCTTCAACGGTGACGTGGTCATTCCTGCACGCTTCGAAGCCGATGCCGCCAGTCTGGAGCAGGTGCGCAACAACGTGTCCAAGTCCGGTGAAATCGGCCGTCTGGTCGCCAATGACCTGAAAGCGGCCCTGGTTCGCGCCGATCTGCTGGAGTTCAACCCGGAAACCGGTGAGCGCCTCGACTACGCCGACGTCGCGAACAAGCTCGAAGCCATCCGCGCGCGGTTCGAAGGACAGAACCCGGACATCGAACTCAACATCGTCGGCTTTGCCAAGGTCATTGGTGATGTCATGGATGGGCTGTTCACCGTGCTGGTGTTCTTTGCCATCGCCTTCCTGATCACCGCCGCCCTGCTGGGCGCCTACTCGCGTTCGCTCAAGCTCGTCGTCACCGTGCTGGTGATCGCGCTGATGCCCGTGGTGTGGCTCCTCGGCCTGCTACCGCCACTGGGCTACGGCATCGATCCGATGTCGGTGCTGGTCCCCTTCCTGATCTTCTCGATCGCGGTATCACACGCGATCCAGATGACCAACGGCTGGGAACAGGAGTTGCTCAAGGGCCGCAGCGCTACCGAAGCGGCCGAGCAGTCCTTCCGCAATCTGGTGATCCCGGGTTCGATGGCACTGGTCACGACCGCACTCGGCTTCATGGTGATGATGCTCATCGACATCCCCATCCTTCACGAGCTCGGCGTCACCGCCTGCCTGGGTGTGGTACTGATGCTGCTGACCAACCTGGTGTTCCTGCCCATCGTGCTGTCTCACCTGAAGCTCGAGCGCTTCGCCCTGGCCCATCCCATCGACGACATCCATCGGGGACACACGCACCACCGCTTCTGGTGGACGCTGTCGGCACTGGCCAAACCAGGTCCGGCACTTGTCAGCTTTGCCGTGATGCTGGCGTTGCTGGTTGGTGGCACCCATCTGGCGCGTCAGGTCCAGACCGGTGACATCGGCGCAGGTGTACCGGAGCTGCACGACGATTCGCGCTACAACCTCGACAATGCACGCATCCTTGAAAGCTACTCGATCGGGATGGATGTGCTGTCGGTGTTCGTCGAAACCACCGGGTTCGAAGAGGCCTGCCTGAACTGGGAGGTGATGAATGCCGTCGAGCGCTTCGACCTGCGCATGCGCGGCGTCGAAGGCGTGCAATCGGTCGAAACCATCGCCCGGCGTGCCAAGCTGTACGCGGCAGGCAACAACGAGGCCAATCCACGATGGGCCGCATTGCAACGCTCGGAAGCCGCGCTCCGAACCGGCGCCCGCGCCGCCAATCCCGAACTGGGGCTCAACAACGCCGGCTGCCAGACCATCCATCTGATCGTCTACCTGACCGACCACGAAGCAAGCACACTGCGCACCGTCACCGACGAGGTCCGCCGCTTCATCGCCCAGGACAGTACCCCCAATGTCAGTTTCAGGCTTGCCGGTGGCAACGCCGGCGTCGCCGTGGCCACCAATGAGGCAGTGGATCGTGCGCAGGTCCAGATGCTAGTGTCGATCTACGGCGCAATCATCCTGATCTGCCTGCTCACCTTCCGTTCGGTGCGCGCGGTGATCTGCATCATCGTTCCGCTGCTGCTGGTCAGCATCCTGTGCAACGCCCTGATGGCGACCATCGACATCGGGCTCAAGGTTGCCACCTTGCCGGTGATCACGCTGGGGGTGGGCGCCGGGGTCGACTACGGCATCTATATCTACGAACGTCTGAAGTATGAACTCGACCACGGCGCCCCGACCCTGCGTGACGCCTTCTACGAAGCCATGCGTCAGCGCGGCACCGCAGCCATTTTCGTGGCCCTGACAATGTCGGTGGGCGTCGGCACCTGGATGTTCTCGGCGCTGAAGTTCCAGGCCGACATGGGGGTGCTGCTGGCCTTCATGTTCCTGGTGAATGCGCTCGGCGCCATGTTCCTGCTGCCGGCACTGGCCTGCTGGCTGGGGATCGGCCGGGGCGACACCCGTCCGGCAACGGTCGGCCAGCAGGCACAGCCCGCCTGACCGGAACCGGCATGACTCACGGGGCGCCGCACCGAGCGGCGCCCTTTTTGTTGCGCGTCAGTCCTCGCTGCGCGGCCTGAAGTCGGTCATTGCCCGCGAGATGCGCACCAGCATCGGCACCAGTGCCGGAGAATCGAGCAGCTCCGGACGTTCCTCGACCAAAGTCGCAAGCATCATGCGCATGCCACGTACCAGCAAGAAGGACGCCAGCTCGGTGTCGGCCTCTCCGACCTCCTCGGCATGCGATCGAAGCAGCTGCGCCATGTTCGCCACCAGCTGATCCGAGCTCACCGGCCCTCGCCCGAGCCCCTGAGCACGCCCGAACTGCATATGCCGGGCGTAGCGCCGGTAAAAATCCTTGCCCAAGCCCAACAGGTGCATCTCGGTTCGCACCGTGCGCTGGAACAATGCCTGCAGCAACTCGTCCAGCGATTGACGGTTGAGCCGGAACAACTCGGGGGAGGCCTCGATTGACTCCTGGTCCATGATTCTGTTGCTGATCTGCATCAGGATCGCTTCCTTGTTCGGAAAGTACTGATACAGCGCCCCGACCGATACCCCCGCTCGCGCCGCGATCCGTCGCGTCGTGACCGCATCCACGCCCTGTGTCTTCAGAATCTCGGTGGCCGCGTCAATGATCGCATCGATCGTGAAACTGGCCCGCGCCTGTACCGGCACATTGCGCAACCCGCTGAGCCGCCGCTCGACCTTCTTTTGTTCGGTTTTTTGCATCGCACAAAATAGCTTTTCAATCAGTACATTATGCGACACAAAACCCCGCTGTTCGAGTTATTGCTCAGATTTACGGTTGCGACCGGCAGCTGCCCTAGCATGAGGCCTGAAATCTCGTCCGGCGCACTGTCGCCACATTGGCCTCAGCGACGCCAACCGGAGCCACACGACCGCCGGACACGATTCCCGATCCATGCATTCAGCCAAAGGGATAGTCATGACCGACGTCTTCATTTACGACCATGTGCGCACACCGCGCGGCAAAGGCAAGGCCGATGGCGCACTCGCCGAGATCACTCCGGTGCAACTGGCCGCGCAGATGCTGCAAGCCATACGCGACCGCAACACGCTGGACAGCGCATTGATCGAGGACGTATTGCTCGGCTGCGTGGTGCCGGTTGGCGAACAAGGTGGCAACATCGCCCGGGTCGCTGCGCTGGTCGCCGGGTTTGACCATGTGGTTCCGGGCATGCAGGTCAATCGCTATTGCGGCTCTGGCCTGGAGGCCGTCAACTTTGCCGCTGCCAAGGTGGGCTCCGGTCAGGTGGATATGGCGATCGGCGGCGGCGTGGAGAGCATGTCGCGTGTGCCGATGGGCAGTGATGGCGGCGCGATGGCGCTCGATCCGCAGGTCGCCTTCGCGATGCATTTCACCATGCAGGGCGTCAGCGCCGACCTGCTTGCCAGCCTGCACGGATTCTCACGCGACCAGTGTGACGCCTATGCCGTTGAAAGCCAGCACCGCGCCATACGGGCATGGACAAACGGCTGGTTCGACCGCTCGGTGGTACCGGTCAGGGATGTGCTCGGCCTGACCGTCCTGACACGCGACGAAGCGATCCGCCCGGACACCACAATGGAATCGCTCGCAGCGCTGAAGCCGGCCTTCCAGGAGATGGGCACCCAGTACGGTTTTGATGGTGTCGCGCTGCTCAAGTATCCGCAGCTCGAAGCCATCAATCACATGCACCACGCCGGCAACAGCTCGGGCATCGTCGATGGCGCCGCCGCCGTGCTTGTGGGCAATGCCGACGCAGGCAAGCGCGCCGGCCTCAAGCCACGCGCGCGCATCCGCTCGGTCGCCACCGTCGGCTCGGAGCCCACGCTGATGCTCGACGCCCCGAGCTACGCCGCGCAGAAGGCACTGAAGAAGGCAGGCATGACCGCCGCCGACATCGGCCTGTGGGAGCTCAACGAAGCCTTCTCCTCGGTCGTGCTGTGCCTGATGGAGCGGCTCAACGTGCCGCACGACCGCATCAACGTCAATGGCGGCGCCATTGCCATGGGCCATCCGCTGGGCGCCACCGGCGCCATGATCCTCGGCACCCTGCTCGACGAGATGGAGCGCCGCCAGGTCGGCACCGGCCTGGTCACGCTGTGCGAAGCCGCCGGCATGGGCACCGCCACCATCATCGAGCTCGTCTGAGCGCCACCGGACCACATCAAGGAATCGACAGTCATGACTGAAGTCATCCACATCTCGGTGGACGCCGACGGCATCGCCACCCTGCTCTTCGACCGTACCGACAGCAACATGAACACCATGGACATGAAGTTCATGGACGAGATCGCCGCCGCGATCGAGCGCCTCGCCACCGACGACAGCATCAAGGGCGCCATCTTCACCTCGGGCAAACCCGTGTTCGCCGCCGGTGCCGACCTCAAGGAAATGGAAGCCAGCCTGGACAAGGTGGACGACACCCCAGTGGCCGAGCGCCTGAGGATGAACGCCTCGCTGTCGAAGCTGCTGCGCCGCATGGAAACCTGCGGCAAGCCGGTGGCCTGCGCCATCAACGGCACGGCGCTGGGCGGCGGCACCGAAATCGCGCTCGCCTGCCACTACCGCGTGGTGTCGGACGCCAGGGGTATCCAGCTCGGCCTGCCCGAAGTGCAGGTCGGCCTGCTGCCCGGAGGCGGCGGCACCCAGCGCGTTTCGCGCCTGGTCGGCATCCAGGCGGCGATGCCGGTGGTGATGGAAGGCCAGGCGCTGTCGGCCGAAAAGGCGCTGAAGATGGGGCTGGTGCACAAGGTCGTACCCGCCGACCAGCTGCTCGCCGAGGCGAAGCGCTGGCTCGTCGAGGAAGGCGACCCGGTGCAGCCCTGGGACAAGAAGGGCTTCAGGATCCCTGGTGGCGCCGGCCCGTCCTCACCCGCCGTGGCGCAGATGCTGGTGGTGAGCAACGCCATGCTGCAGGCCAGGACCTTCCACAACCTGCCCGCCCCCAAGGCCATCCTGTCCTGCCTGTACGAAGGCCCGCAACTGCCGATGGACAAGGCGCTGGACGTCGAGGCCAAGTACTTCACCCTGCTCCAGCTCGACCCGGTGTCACGCAACATGATCCGCACGCTCTTCATCAACAAGGGCAAGGCGGACAAGCTGATGCACCGCCCCGAAGGCGTGCCGAAGACGACCTTCCGCAAGATCGGCGTGGTCGGCGCCGGCCTGATGGGCGCGGGCATCGCCTACCACTGCGCCAAGCTCGGCATCGAGACGGTGCTGATCGACCGCGACCAGGCCGCTGCCGACAAGGGCAAGGCCTACTCCGCCAAGCGCCTGGAGAAGGACATCGCCAAGGGCCGCATGACGCAGGACAAGGCCGACGCCATCCTCGCCCGCATTCACCCCACCACCGACTACGCCGGCCTGGCCGACGTCGAGCTCGTGGTGGAGGCGGTGTTCGAGGACCGCGGCATCAAGGCCGAGATCACGCGCAAGCTCGACGCCGTGCTGCCGGCACATGCGGTGATCTCCTCCAACACCTCGGCGCTGCCTATCAGCGAGCTGGCCGAGGCCGGCGCCCACCCGGAGAACTTCATCGGCATGCACTTCTTCTCGCCGGTCGAGCGCATGCCGCTGGTCGAGATCATCCGCGGCCGCAAGACCTCCCCCGAGACCCTGGCGCGCGCGCTCGACCTCGTGCAGGCGATGAAGAAGACGCCGATCGTGGTCAACGACGGCCCGGGCTTCTTCACCAGCCGCTTCATCGGCGCCTACATCAACGAGAGCCTGGCGATGGTCACCGAAGGCGTGAATCCGGCGCTGATAGAGAACGCAGCGAAGATGGCCGGCATCCCGGTCGGCCCGCTCACCGTCTCCGACGAAATCGGCCTGGACACCGCCTGGCACGCCAGCCAGCAGCGCAAGAAGGACGAGGGCGACGCCTTCAAGCCGACGCCCACCTTCCGCCTGGTCGAGAAACTGGTCGGAGAACTCGGCCGCCACGGGCGCAAGAACGGCAAGGGCTTCTTCGAATACGCCGCGGACGGCAGCAAGAAGCTGTGGCCCGGTCTCGCCGAACTGTTCCCGCCGCTCGCCGAGCAGCCCACCGTGGACGAGGTCAAAGCCCGCATGCTGTATGCACAGCTTGTCGACGCCGCCAAGGCGATGGCCGAGGGCGTGCTGATCGACCCGGCCGACGGCGACGTCGGCTCCATCCTCGGCGTCGGCTTCCCCGCCTACCTCGGCGGCCCGTTCTCGATGATGGACACGATCGGCATCGACAAGGTCGTCGCCGAATGCGACCGCCTCGCCGCACACTACGGCGCGCAGTACGCGGCACCGCAGCTGCTGCGCGACATGGCGGCCGAGGGCAGGACCTTCTACGGCGCCCGGCGCATCACACCGCCCGCAGCCGTGCGCTGACCCGCCCGCCTCACCGCCACGAACCCCGCCGCCACCTCCTCCGGAGCTGGCGGCGCAGTCCCAAGGAGTCTCTGCGTGAATTTCGATTTTTCCGATGACCAGCGCCTGCTGCAGGACGCAGTGCGCACCATGCTGGCCGAGACCAGCACCTCGCAAGCGGTACGCGAGGTGCTGGAGGGCCGGGCCAGCCATGCCGAAGCGGTATGGCATAACCTGATCGAGATGGGCGCGGCCGCCACCGCAATCCCCGAGCAATACGGCGGCGCCGGGCTCGGCTACCTGGCGCTGTGCCTGGTCGCCGAGGAAGCCGGCCGCCACCTCGCCGCCGTCCCCCTGGCTTCGAGCTTCTACCTCGCCGCCGAAGCGATCCAGCGCGCCGGCAGCGAGGCGCAAAAGCAGCACTGGCTGCCAAAGATTGCCAGCGGCGAAGTGGTCGCCACCGCCGCACTGGGCAGCCGCGAACGCTACCGCCCCGCCGCCCCGCTCGCCTTCGACGGACAAACGCTCACTGGCACCAGCCCGGCGCTGGTCGACGGCGGTATCGCCGGGCTGGCGGTGCTGCGCATCGGCGATGACCTGGTGCTGGTCGAGCTCTCGGGAACCGGCGTCAGCCGCAACCCGCTTCCCTCGCTCGACCCCACCCGCCCGCTCGCCGAGCTCCGTTTCGATCGCACCCCGGCCGAGCGCCTGGCGGGCGCCAATGGCGCAGCCGTCGCCAGCCGCGTGCTCGACGGCGCTGCGGTGCTGCTCGCCTTCGAGCAGGTCGGCGGCGCCACCTGCATCCTCGAGGCGACACGCGACTACTCGCTCGAGCGCAAGGCCTTCGGCCGCCAGATCGGCAGCTTCCAGGCCATGAAGCACAAGATGGCCGAGATCTACACTGCCATCGAGCTGGCCCGGGTGCACGCCTACTACGGCGCCTGGGCGCTGTCATCGGACGCCCCCGAACTGCCCAGGGCGGCCGCCGCCGCGCGCGTGGCCGCCACCCGCGCCTACACCGTCGCCGCCGAGGAAGGCATCGAGCTGCACGGCGGCATCGGCTTCACCTGGGAGATGGACTGCCACCTCCACTATCGCCGCGCCCGTCATCTCGGTCAGATCATCGGCAGCGAACACGCCTGGCGCGCACGCCTGGCCGACGAACTCATCAAGGAGGCCGCGTAAGCGGAACACGCCCACATGGACTTCAGAGACACCCCCGAAGAAGCCGCCTTCCGCGCCGAAGTGCGCGCCTGGCTGGAAGCCAACGGCCAGAAGCGAACCCGCCCCGACGAGGTCTTCGGCGAAGGCCTGGACGATGCGGCCAAGCTCGCCGCCGCCAAGGCCTGGCAGGCGAAGAAGGCCGCCGCCGGCTATGCCGCGATCACCTGGCCGAAGGCGGCCGGCGGCCGCGGCGGCACGGCCATGCAGCAGGTGATCTACCAGCAGGAAGAAGCGGCCTACCTGGTGCCGGGCATGATCTTCGAGGTCAGCATCGGCATGGGCCTGCCCACGGTGATGACCTGGGCCGCGCCCGAGCTCAAGGCCCGCTTCCTGCGCCCCGGCCTCGCCGGCGAGGAGATCTGGTGCCAGCTCTTCTCCGAGCCCGGCGCCGGCTCCGACACCGGCGGCGTGCGCACGCGCGCAGTGCGCGACGGTGACGACTGGATCATCAACGGCCAGAAGGTGTGGACCTCGGGCGCGCACTTCTGCGACTACGGCATCCTGCTCACCCGCAGCGACTGGGACAAGCCCAAGCAGGAGGGCCTGACCATGTTCATCGTCGACATGAAGGCCCCCGGCGTCGAAGTGCGCCCCATCCACCAGATGTCGGGCGACGCGGAGTTCAACGAGGTCTTCTTCACCGACGTACGCATCCCCGACAGCTACCGCCTCGGCCCCGAATGCGGCGGCTGGAAGGTGATGCTGAGCACGCTGATGCAGGAGCGCCTGTCGGTCGGTGGCAACCTGCCTACCGACCTCCACGCCCACCTCGTCGCGCTGGCACAGCAGTGCGCATGGGACGAGCGCCCGGCGATCGAGGACGACCGCGTGCGCGCCCGCATTGCCGACGCCTACCTGCAGCAGAAAGGCGTGGAGCTGGTCATCGCCCGCGGCCTCACCGCGATCTCGAAGGGCAAGGCGCCCGGCCCTGAAATGGCCATCACCAAGCTGATCGCCGCCAAGGCGATGCAGGACATCGCCGCCTTCGCGATCGAGCTCGCCGGCCCCGAGGGCCTGCTCGGCTTCGAGGCCCTCGGCGGGGATTGGCGCTACATGCAGCGCCTGTGGCTGGGGGCGCCCGGTGCGCGCATCGCCGGCGGCACCGACGAGATCCTGAAGAACGTGATCGCGGAACGCGTGCTCGGCCTGCCCGGCGAGATCCGCAGCGACCGCAAGGTCCCGTTCCGCGACCTGGAAAGCGCCTGAAGCGCCGCACGGAGGAGACAGTACGATGGCAAGCAAACCCCTCAGCGGCGTGAAGGTGCTCGACTTCACCCAGCTCCTGCCCGGGCCGATGTGCACCCTGCACCTGGCCGACATGGGCGCCGACGTGATCAAGATCGAGCCGCCCGGCGGCGAAGCCGGGCGTGGCCCGGCCGGCACGCCGATCTCGCACTTCTTCCTGGCGGTGAACCGCAACAAGCGCTCGCTGGCGATCAACCTGCGCGCCGACGGCGCGCGCGAGATCATCCATTCGTTGGCCAAGGACGCCGACGTCGTGGTGGAGGGCTTCCGCCCCGGCGTGATGAGCCGGCTCGGCATCGGCTATGACGATCTCAAGGCGATCAACCCGAAGCTGGTGTACTGCGCGATCAGCGGCTACGGCCAGGACGGCCCGCTCGCCGAGCTCGGCGGCCACGACATCAACTACCAGAGCTACGCCGGCATCCTGGAACAGAGCGCCGCACCGGGCGGCAAGCCGCATCCGGGCAACTTCCCGATCGCCGACCTTGCCGGCGGCGCGCTGTCGGCGGCGATGGCAGTCCTCGCCGCCCTCTTCGACGCCCAGCGCAGCGGCCAGGGCCGCTTCATCGACGTGTCGATGACCGACTGCGCGATGGCGCTCAACGTCCAGCCGCTGGCCAGCCTGCACACCTGGAAGCAGCCGGTTCCCGCCGGCCACGACACCTTGTCCGGCGGCCTGCCCTGCTACGGCACCTACGAAACCGCCGATGGCCGCCATCTGGCGGTCGGCGCGCTCGAACCGAAATTCTGGCAGGCCTTCTGCGCCGCTGCCGGTTGCCCGGAGCTGAGCAAGAGCGGCTGGGCGGCAGGCAAATCCGGCGCAGCGGTGAAAACCCAGGTCGCACAGATCATCAAGGCGCGCACCCTGGCGGAATGGACCGCAGCGCTGGCCGGCGTGGACGCCTGCGTGAGCCCGGTGCTGCGCATCGACGAGGTGCTCGCCCACCCCCTCACCGCCGCGCGCGCCATGACGGTGGACACGCCGCTGCCCGACGGCGGCAGCGCACCCTACTTCGCCTTCCCGGTGAAGATGAGCGACTACGCCTTCTCGCTCGACCGCCCGCCGCCCGCGGTCGGCGAACACAGCGAGACGGTGCTGCGCGAACTCGGTCACGGCGAGGACGCCATCGCGGCGCTCAGGGCCGCCGGCGCGATCTGAACCCGCCGCCGTCCCGCGCATGGTCATGCCAGTCGGGACGATCACACGACAACCACACGACGGAGACATCATGAATCCACGCAGCTTCAGCCTCGCGGACCTGTTCGCGATCACCGCCGAGACCGTACCCGAGCGCGACGCGCTCATCATCGGCGACAACCGCCGCAGCTACCGCGAGATGGCCGAACGCGTTGACCAGCTCGCCGCCTGGCTGCACGCCCAGGGCATCGGCCAGGGCGACGTCGTCGGCCTGCAGATGTACAACTCGCCGGAGTACCTCGAGGCCTTCCTCGCCGCCTGCCGTGTGCGCGCAGTACCGGCCAACATCAACTACCGCTACGTCGCCGACGAATTGCGCTACATCTACGACAACGCCGGCATCAAGGCCTTGTTCTACAGCGCCGAACTCGAACCCGCCGTGACCGAGGTGCTCGACGCCGCACCGGGCCTGACCGTGAAGGTGCGCACCGGCGGCGGCACGCCGGCGCTCGCCGGCGCCGTCGCCTACGAGAACGCGCTGCTCGATGACACCCGCGCCTTGCAGGGCATCCGCTGCAGCGACGACGACCTCTCGCTGCTCTACACCGGCGGCACCACCGGCAAGCCCAAGGGCGTGATGTGGCCGCACAAGGATCTCTTCTTCGGCAGCCTGGGTGGCGGCGGCTTCTACGCCCCCGCCGACGGCCCGGTCAAGACCCCCGAAGAGCTCGCCGACCGCATCCGCAAGGCGCATCCGATGCGCTTCATGCCGGTCGCCCCGCTGATGCACGGCGCTGCGCACTGGGCAACCATGGTGTCACTGTTCGCCGGCCACACCGTGGTGCTCAACGACCAGCACCACTTCAATGCAGAGCACGTGCTCGACATCGCCGCGACACAGAAGCTCAACGGCATCACCCTCGTCGGCGACGCCATGGCGCTGCCCATCCTCGACGCCCTCAAGGCCCACCCCGGGCGCTGGGACCTGTCCACCCTGTTCCTGTTCGGCAATGGCGGGGCCGTGATGTCGGCCCACATCAAGGAGGCTCTCAAGCCCTTCCTGCCCGCCAACGTATACTTCAGTGACGGCATCGGCTCGTCCGAGGGCGGCCAGCTCGGCATGGGCGCCAAGCCGATCGAGGGCGGCATGATCAAGATCGCCGCCCGCCCCGACCTCAAGGTCGTTGTCGACGGCAAGCGCATCGCCGCTACCGGCGAGTCCGGCATCCTCGCCCGCAGCGGCTACCTGCCCCTGGGCTATTACCGCGACCCGGTGAAGACCGCCGAGACCTTCGTCACCATTGACGGCACCCGTTACGCGATCACCGGGGATGCCGCCAAAGTAGCGGAAGACGGCTCGATCATCGTCTTCGGACGCGGCAACAACTGCATCAACACCGGTGGAGAGAAAGTCTTTCCCGAGGAAGTCGAAGAGGTATTGCGCATGAGCCCGCAAATCCTGGATGCCGTCGTTGTCGGGCTGCCCGATCCACGCTGGGGCCAGAGGGTCACGGCGGTGGTGTCAGTGCGCCCAGGATTGGCGCTCGACGTCGAAGCACTCAAGGCGCTGTGCCACACCCACCTTGCCGGTTACAAGGTACCCAAAGAGATCGTGACGGTGGCCGAAGTGCTGCGCTCGGCTGCGGGCAAGGCAAACTACGTCTGGGCCAAGGAGATCGCTCAGCGCACCGTCGGCTCCCCTGCCACGACCTGAAGCCTTCCTCCCCGGCGGGTGCCACATCCGCCCGCCGGACAAGTGGCTTATAAGCATGAACGCAGCCACACTTCAAAATCGGGAGTCGTTCTCACAAGGTATTCCGTCGTTGTCGCCATCCATTTTGGTGTTTGGACAGTTCCTTACGAAATACTCCGCCTCTGCTCTTGAGCGCATTTGGCTGCAATGCTGCCGGCCATCACATGAGAACCTTTCTACTGGCTGCGCGACGGCAGTATTGGGTATCTGAACGGCTTGGGGCTCCATCTCAAGTTCAACCAGCGTCGTCGCACTGTTCTTCTGGTAGTAATTCCAGCCCACAAACGCGATCAGCGCGTAAATTATTAGCTTCTTCAAGATCTCACCCACTCCCATGCATACACGTAGCCGTAGAGCATACCGCTTCGCCCTGGATGACCGCTATCCGAATGAGACGACGATCGACGGTTGGTAGCCAGCGGCATCCTCTCGACATCGTCAACAACCGCTTCAGGTCAACAAAAATGCCCGCCGGGCATGATGCACCGGCGGGCATTGAGGACGACAGTCGCTGATCAGAAGGTGTACTTCACCACCAGAGACAGTTGGTCACGATCGGTCAGCTGACGGTTCTTGACCGGGTCCAGATCCGCCTCGCCAAAATAGCCCAGATAGGTCAGGCCGATCTGCAGGTTGCGGCGATAGGTCATCGTCGCGCCGATGCTCATGCGATGGTCACCCTCACCCATGCCGAGGTTGCCTTGCAGGGTGCGCCCCTTGAGCTGGCGCGAGTAGCTGATCGGCACCCCAAGTTCCCAGTTTTCGATGATGCCCGGGTAGGTCAACGCCAGGGTGGAGGCAAATGCCAGACCGTGGCTGCCAAAGTTCAGATCGTCCGACAGCGGGGTGATTCCGAACTGGTTGGTGATCGCCGTTGCCCCCGGCACCCGACGAGCCTCGGCGCCACGGACATCGGTATAGGCCAGTTCCGCCAGGAAATTGGCCTGCGGTGCAAGGAAGGTTCGACCCAGGTTGATGAAGGTATTGACGTTCATCTGCAACACATCGGCCTTGGTCGCGGTCGGCAGGGTACGGAACTGGCCGCCGAGGTTGGCCTGGGTGTTTACCAGCGCGGGGGCATCCTTGCGGTAGGAGATCTCCCCACCCAGGGTCGCGATGCCGAAGGTGGTGCTGAAAGTCGCCCCCAGCATCTTGATGTTGTCGAAGTAGCGGTGACGGAAGTTGGGCCCGGCCGGATCGAAGTAGTTGATATCCACCATCGGCGCACGGTCGTGGTAGTTCAGGTAGATCAGGCCGATCTCGGTTTCGTCGGTGACGCGATACTTGGCCCCCACCCCCCACTGCCCGGTCTTGCCCGGCGTATCGTCCTTGGCGCGGGGCGTGGTACATACCCGCTGTCCACCAATCGTCATGTAACCCAGGCAGCTCGCACCCGGACCGACGATATCGGACGTACTCATGAACGAACCCGGTGCATTGACCAGCGTCTTGTGCCAGTTGTACTGGACATGGGCCATCAGTGACAGCTTGTCATTGACCTCATACAGCATCGAGACCTGGTCTTCCGGCAGCAACTGGTCCTTGACCTCGGTTCCGGGGATGCCGGCCTTGGTGCCGTCCGCAGGCCCCTGCGCACCCGAAATACCGGGGATGAAAAGGGTTTCGCCCCAGGACACGACGTGCTTGCCCAGACGTACCGTGGCACGGCCTTGCTCGCCGATGTCGAACGAGGTGTAGCCGTAAGCATCCAGGATGCGGCTGTAACCGCCATGATAGTGTCGGGTCTTGCTCGAGAAGCGGTCCGCCGCCCCGGTCTTGTTCGGATAGGTGGCCGCGCTGTTGTCATTGCCCTGGTGATACACATCGTCATAGAAGCTACTGGCCGACAGGATGAAGCCGGAGCTGCCTTTCTTGAGATGGGTATCGAGCAGCAGGCTCAGACGGTTCGAAGTCAGTGCGCCCTTGTCGAAATTGTTGTTGCCGTCGTTACCCGCCGCGTTCGCCGCGAGCAGCGAATCCTGATCTTCCAGACGGGTGGATAGCGTATAGGTGGTGGTCAGCCGCGACTCGAACACCATGCCATTGTCAAACTCGATCGTATCGAAGGCCATTACCGAGCCGACCGAACCCATACCGATCACTGCCAGCGCGATCGGCTTCATCTTCTTGTGCAGTTTCATGCTGCGTACTCCCTATCGTTTGCTCGGCTCGCTCACTGGCCCATCGCACGCAGCGCGGCGGGAGTGTACATGTCGGGAGTCAGGTCACCGGCGTTGAGAACCCACGCCTTGTCACGCTCCTGGATCAGGTTGAATCCGACGTAGGCCCCAGCATTGAGGTCGTGGTAAAAGGCGGTGCCGGCCTGCCAAGCATTCAGATCAAAAGCGTAAAAGTGGTTGATGAAGGCGTGCTGCCACAACTGGCCTCGTTGGTCGTAGTAGTCGCCTACAGAGGCTTGCCAAGTATCTTCATCGATGAAAAGCACACGTTTTCCGAAAGCGTGACGATAGCCTTCCTTGAGGTTGCCCTCGAGCACCCATACTCGGCGCAGCTCATAGCGCATGAAATCGGGCTTTGCATGGCCTTTGGTGAGCAGATCGGCATATTTCACGCTCTTCGAATGGATTCGGTAGGCATTAGCAGGGATGTACATCTCCTTCTTGCCATGAAGCTTCCATTCGTAACGACTGGGATCACCGTTCATCAGGCGGTCTTGGTCAATGGTCATCTTGCCGCCCGTCCCCCCCATTGGGGAGTCGAAACCGTAGGTCGGCAACTGACGCACACGACGGGTGCCCGGGTCGTACTGCCAGGCCAGACGCTTGGCCTTGGCAAAGTTGACCGGCTCCTGCGACGCTGTGAAGCTGCCACGATCACGCTCCGGCAACAGGGTGCCCGAGATCGAGTAGGCCATCAGCCCTTCCATCGGTTTGCCAACTTCGCCCGGCGAGGTCACCACGTTGAGGTTCTTGTTCACCTGGCGGCCCCAAGTGATACTGCCATTCGACGAGACATCGGCGGTATCGCGGACCACGTGCTCAGTGAAGGCGCGGTACGGGAAGTTCATGTTGGCCAGGACTTCCAGCGGGGCCTTCGGGATCGGGAAGCCAACCGGCCCCTTGTAGCCGGTGTAACCCAGCCCGCCGTCGATCAGCTCGGCCTCAAGCGCATTCTTCTTCGCCACCTCGCAGATCACATCCGGATAGCGGAAATCGCGGCGCCCCTGGTAGACCGGCATGCGGAAAGTATCCGGGAAGCGCTTGAACATGGCCTTCTGGCCCTCGCTCAGCTTGTCCGCGTACTTGTCCATGTTGGCCGCGGTGATTTCGAACAGCGGCTTGTCCTCCGGATAGACATCGACCGGATGCTGCCCGGCGTGCAGGGTGTATTCGACATGCGGAGGCTTGCCCAGCCACTTGCCGGAGAAGGCGGGGATGCTGCCATCGGCGTTGCCGGCGGCTTCGGCGCCGACACAGGTCAGCTCCTTGCCCAGTTTGGCGGCCTCCGCCTCGCTGACCTTCGCGATCGCGTTGCCGGCCGCGATCGACATGGCAATTGTCGTCATGACCGGTATCCAGACGCGGGTTTTGTTCATCTAAGTCTCCTTCCTGGTGGGAGTGTTGTGAGTCCCGATTGATCCAGCGAAACCGATGCAAGGACGCCTCTCTCGAATCTCGTCGCCTCTTGCATCTGTTTGCATTGTTTTGCTTCCGGGTCACCCCTCACATCGTCCGATGAGACTAAATCGGCATCGGCACCGGGATATTTCAATCCCGCGCTGCAGCAAGCAAGCTACTGCGCAACGGTCCCTTTAGCAGTTTGCCCGCCGGATTGCGGGGCAGCGCATCCTTCACCACCTGAACGATCGCCGGCACCTTGTAGGCTGCCAGATGCGTGCCAACGTGGGCACGGACGGCAGCGGCGTCAAGCATCGCCCCCTCGCGGACGGAAACGACCGCTGCGGCCGCTTCGCCCGTCTCGTCGTCAGGCACCGCGAAGACCGCTGCCTCGAGCACGTCGGGCAACTGCAGCAGGCAGGACTCGACCTCCGCCGCTGCGATCTTCTCGCCACAACGGTTGATCACATCCTTGATCCGGTCCACGACGAACAGGAAGCCCTCATCATCCAGATACCCGACATCGCCGGTATGGAACCACCCATCCCGCATCGCCCCCACGGTGGCTTCCGGATTGCGCCAGTACCCCTGCATCACGGTGACTCCACGCAGGCAGATCTCGCCCGGCTCCCCGGCCGGCAGGGGCGCACCGGAGGCGTCCACCACCCTCAGCTCGACAATCGGCGAAAGCATCCCCGACGCGCGTGGCTTGTAGGCGAACAGCGCCCCCGACACGGCAGCGCCGACACCATTGGTTTCCGTCAGGCCGAAGCCAATGCCGGACAGGGAATTGGGGCGTCGGCGCAGCACCTCGTCGATCAGGCGTTGCGGCAAACCTGCACCGCCAAACCCCAGGCCTCCCAGCGTACCGGTCAGCGCGGCATCGTCGAAACCGGGCTGTGCCAGCAGTTGCATCACCATCGATGGTGCGCCGTTGAACTGGGTGATGCGCTCGTCACGGATCAGCTCGATCGCCTGAGCGGGGTCCCAGCGACTGACAAACACCAGTTGCCGGCCATTGCGCAGTGAGCTGAGCAATTGTGCATGCAGACCACTGACGTGAAACAGGGGCACCGCGGTCAGCGTGGTCGGTGCCAAACCCTTCGCCATCAATGCGGCGACCGCTTCCGGCGATGTCATCCCCGACAGGGCACCAATGTAGTCGATGTTGAACAGAGCCTGACAGACAGCGCGCTGGGTGGACAACACCCCCTTGGCACGGCTGGTGGCACCCGAAGTGAACAAGATCAGTGCTGGGTCGTCCGGGCCCAGTGCAGGCAAGGCCGCTGGAGGCACCGCCTGCGCCACCACGACCCGGTAGTCCTCGACGCCGCTTGTCGGTGCTGCCCCATCCACACACAGGATGCGGCAACCCGGCACCTGGGCGTCACCGCCGATGCGTGCCAGACGGTCACTGTCACAAGCCAGCACACAAGGTTCGACATCAGCCAGCGCTGCATGCAGCTCCTCACCCAGTCCAAAACTGTTGAGCGGCGCCGGTACTGCACCGATCAGGGCCGCAGCGACGAACACCACTGCCCATTCCGGACGATTGCGCATCGCGATCGCAACCCGGTCACCCGGCTGCACACCCCATGCCTGCAGGCAAGCCGCCAACGCATCGGCCTCGGCGAACAGGCGATCAAAGGTCCACACCTCGCCCTGATAGCGGATGAAAGGCTTGCCGGCATGGCTGCGCGCACTGGCAAGCAGCGCAGGCAGATTGGGAAAGGCATTACGATACATGCGCATGAGCTGGCCGTTGACCGGCTGCTCGATCACCTCGAAAGGGGCGCCAGGTGCGGTTAGCTGCGCACGTACCGTGCTGGCCAGTTCTGATAGCTGAGACATCGACTTCTCCTGAAAATCAATTTGCGAGGCTGAACCGATAAAGACCGTCGTCGTCCAGCACCCGCCGGACCTGACCGGCGTAGCGCAAGCAGGACAGATGGGCAATGGTCTCACCCAGCGCCATCATGTCTTCCACTGCGCTGAGCACGCGCGGAAACAATTTTGCCTTGGTCTCGAATGCGGTGGTCTGTCCGGCTTCACGTAGATGGGTACGGACGATATCGAACTGCAGCTCGTGATGGGCATGCAACTCGGCCACCCGCAGATGGAGCCCACGGAACACACGCTCGTGTGAGGGCAGTACCAGCGTGTCGGGTGCGAGCTGGGCCAGACGATCCAGCGAATCAAGCCACAAGCTCAAGGGGTTCGCCTCGGGCTCGATGTCGGACACCAGTACATTCGATGTGATGCGCGGCAACAACTGATCGCCAGCGATGAGCAGACGGTCTGCCTCGCAGTACAGGCAGGCGTGCTCGGGCGAATGCCCCTCACCGATCACCACCCGCCACTCGCGACCACCAATCGACAAGACCTGCCCTTCGCGGAGGCGGTTGAAAGCTGCCGGGTGCGGCGGCATGAAGGGATCACGTCGAAGCTTGGCAAACATCTCCTCCACCCGTTCGCGCGGCATGCCCGCGCGCAGGTAGAACGTCAATAACGACTCGGGCAGCGGCTCCGGCGGTGGCCCCGCCAGAGTGCGCATGGTGAAGTACTCGCCATGCGTCATGTAAAGCGGCACATCGAAGTGTTCGGTCACCCACGCCGACAAACCCGCATGGTCATAGTGGAAGTGGGTGCAGATCAGCCCCTTGAGCGGCAGACCTTCGAAATGACGATCCACGATCGTCTCCCACAGCACCCGCGACGCGGGCAGATTCAGCCCCGTGTCGACAATGAACCACCCATCACCATCCCGCAGCAGGTAGACGTTGATGTGATCGAGTTGCATCGGCATCGGCATGCGTGCCCACAACACCCCGGGGGCAAGTGTGACGACGGAAGCGTCCGGCAGCGGCGGGACGTGTGGAAACTCGATCGGGCCCGCATGTCCGGGCGAGGGACTGCGGTCGACAGATTCGCGGGAGGGGGCCATTTCGTCTCCGATGTCGGTGTTATCAGTCTTATCCGATGCTCACCTTAGGCGGGGTGATGCGTACCGGACACGTCCAAAAGGACGATGCCGGCTGGATGCGCTCTGGTCAGAACACGCCACCATCGTCCAAACAGAGGATGCACAGCCCCGCCGTGGTGAACAGAATCGGCAAGGTCCGGGAGCTGACGCCGCAGCGAGATGGCGGCCCGATGGCATGCAGACAGGAACACGACGCAGATCAACAATCAGGAGGAGGCCCGCATGGCCACAACGAAAGAGTATCGCCTTGGTGAATTCACCTTCCCGCGCGGCTGGTTCATGATCGCGGAAGCATCCGAACTGGACACCCACAAGCCCCTGTCGGTGCGCTTCTTCGGGCAGGACTTCGCGCTCTACCGCGGCCGCGAAACGGGCAAGGTCGTGCTGCTCGACGCCTACTGCCCGCACATGAAGACGCACCTTGCCGCACCAAACAACACCTCTTACGTGGTCATCGACGGTGGTGGCTCAAACGTTGACGGTGACGGCATCCGCTGCCCCTATCATGGCTGGCGTTTTGGTGCTGACGGCAAGTGCAACCACATTCCTTATCACGAAGGCCCGATTCCCGCAGCCGCCAGCGTGAAGTCCTGGCCGGTGGTGGAGCACCTGGGTGCAATCTGGGTCTGGTACGACCCGGAAGGCGGCGCGCCCGAATGGGACCACCCCACGTTGAAGGAATGGGACGACCCCGCCTGGGTACACTGGAAGTTCGACCACCTGGGCATGCTGAACCAGCATCCGCAGGAAGTGATCGACAACATCTGCGACTACGGTCACCTGAGCCCGATCCATGGCTCAACCGTGCAGAAATACGAAAACGAATTCAAGGGTCATCACGCCATCCAGCGCCAGTGCGGCCCTCACCGCACGCTGGTGGGCGAGAACGGCGTCAGCCCCATCCTGCACACCATCACCATCTACCATGGTCCGGGCGTGCTGATCTCGCACCTTACCGGCCTTTACGACGCAGTGTTGATGATCACCCACACGCCGGTGGACGACGGCTCGCTCAAGGTGTGGCACGCCCTGCTGGTCAAGTCGCCAAGCAACAGCCCGGTCGCGACCCATCCGGACATGATCGCCGCGCGCCAGTTCCAGGAGGCCAGCCGGCTCGCCTTTGCCCAGGACTTCGAAGTCTGGACCAACAAGGCGCCGTGCCTGAACGGCCTGTTCATTCCCAGCGACGGCCCCTTCATGAAAGCACGCATCTGGTACAAGCAGTTCTACAACCCGCGCGCAAAGAAACAGGAATACCTCGAGCAGTGCGAGGGCTACTACGTACCCAAGGGCATCGCACCCTATACCGAAGCTGAAGCGGTCACCTGACCCACCGCCCTCATCCATTGCCGCCTTGATGGCCTGCCCTCGAAAGCAGGCCTTTTTTCTGCCGCCCAGGAGAACCCTCAACATGATGCAAGTAGTACCGCTATTGGGACTGATTGGCCTCGTCGGCCTGGCCGGACTGGCAGGCCTGCGCAACCCGGTCGCACACGAACGCGCCGGCGGGGGCATACGCGCCCTCGGCCTGCTCGGTCTGGGGGGACTGGCTGGATTCTGGATCGACGGTGCCGGAGCGATGGGCGCTTTCGGCGCACTCGGGTTATGGAATCACCAGTCAGCCGCACTCGCCACCTGGGGACGACTGGGCTGGGCCGGACTGGTCGGACTACCGTTCGCAGTCGGCGCACTGGTCTGAAACCACGCGGCCCCGTCTCGACGGGTCCGCGATGCGCTACACCCTGAGTACTTTCGACAAACGTCCGTAAAGCTGCTTCGAATACGGCGGTACCAACCCCAAAGCCTTGCGCGGATCCCACCAGCCGCTTCGATACACGGTGCGAGGATGACAGAATTCGTTGAACCCCTCGCGCCCGTGATATACCCCCATACCGGATGCACCGACACCACCGAAGGGCGCGTCGTGCGCGGCAACCTGCAGCATCACATCATTGATCGCCACACCACCGGACAGGGTACGCTCGAGCACCTGACGCTCCTCCTCACGGTCGGTACCAAAATAATACAGGGCAAGCGGACGTGGCGCAGCGTTGATGCGGTCGATGACCGCGGTGATGTCCGCGTAGCGCACCACCTGCAGCAAAGGTCCAAATATTTCCTCCTGTGCAACCCGGCTACCGGAAGGCGGATCGACGACCAGATGCAGCGTCAGCTTGCGACCGCTTGTGGCCAGACCCCCACCACAGTCGACGACCCGCCCGCCTGCCAAGCGAATCTCATCAAGGTAGCCGCGGATGCGCGCGAAGTGGCGTGCGTCGATGAGCGACGTCAGCGCAGCATCCCCTGCCGACGGTGGAAACAGGCGGCGGTGGGCCGCCTCGCACGCCGCGATGAAGGGCTCGACAAGTTCGTCCGCAACATGGACCGTATCCGGGCTGACGCAGACCTGCCCGCCGTTCATCACCTTCGCGGTCACGATGCGCTCCGCGGCGAGGCCGACATCTGCGCTGCGACCGACGATCACCGGAGACTTGCCGCCCAGTTCGAGCGTGACGGGCACCAGGTTCTCGGCCGCCGCCCGCATCACCCGAACGCCGGTCGTCGTGCTGCCGGTAAACACCAGGTGATCGAAGGGCAAGGCGCTGAACGCACCTGCAAGCGCTGCATCGCCGGTAAATACGACGACCTCGTCTACCGCGAACAGATCCTGGACGGCCGACTGCAGCAGGAGCGAGGTACGCGGCACGAGCTCAGACGGCTTCAGCATCGCACGATTGCCCGCAGCGAGCGCGAACGCCAGTGGCGCCAGGGTGGTGAATAGCGGGACGTTCCACGGCCCCAGGATGCCCACCACCCCCTTGGGCATGCGTTGCACCTCAACCCGGGCCCCGAACAGGTTGAACGGAACAACACCGTCACGCGGATCAGGCTTCATCCAGCTTTTCACCCGCCCGCGCGCATACTTGACCGTGTTGAAGGTCGCCATCACATCACTCATCAGCGAAGTCTCGCGCGCGCGCCCGTCGAAGTCGGCGTCGAGGGCGGCGCAGAAATCGTCCGCCCGATCACGCAGCAGGACCATCAACCGTGTCAGCCGATCGATGCGTAGCGCCGCATCCGGCAGGCCGTCACGCGTTTGCGCGGCCTTCATCGCATCGAGACAGGCGCGCAGTGCGTCTCCGTCTGCCGTCTTCAGGCGCGCGGTCTCCTCAGTGTTCATCCTCATCTCAATCCTCGCTTCAGGTGGTATCCGGCATCAGCATCGCGTAGCGCGGACGAACTCTGCCGCGCGCTCTCCAATCACGATCGACGTAGCATTGGTGTTGCCCGAGATCAGCAGTGGCATCACCGAGGCGTCGGCCACACGCAGACCCGCCACGCCGCGCACCGCCAGCGTGGTATCGACCACAGCGGAAGCATCAGCGCCCATGCGGCAGGTGCCCACCGGGTGATGTCCGGTGGTACCGGCACGGCGGGCATAGTCCAGCAACTGCGCGCGCGTGGTCGTAGCCGTCCCGGGATACACCTCGCCCACGGTGATCGCCGCCAGCGCCGGAGCAGCGGCGATACGCCGTGCCCATTCCATGCCGGCCAGCGTGACCTCGACGTCGTGGTCGGTGCTCAGGTAGTTCATGCGCAGGCGCGGCGGCGCGGCAGGATCAGCCGAGGCGAGGCTGAGAACGCCGCGCGAAGTCGGCCGGCAGACGTTGGGTGCCAGCGTGTAGCCAGGAAACGCATGCAGCTTCTTCTGCTCACCGTCGAGGTCGCCCGAGAGCGGCAGCACGTGGAACTGCAGATCCGGGCGCGCCACATCCTCCCGACTGCGCAGGAAGATGCCGACCTCGGCCGCCGGCATGGTCATCGCACCGCGTTTGCGAACGAGGTAGTTCAGTACTTCGAGCAGTACGCGCGCCCCGCCCAGGCGCGGGTTCATCGACGGCTGGCCGTCGCGCAGCCGCCACATCAGCGGCACCACCAGATGGTCCTGCAAATTCGCCCCAACCCCAGGCGCATCGACACGCACCGGGATGCCATGGCGCGCCAGCTCCGCACCCGGCCCAATGCCAGACAGCATCAGGATCTGCGGCGAGCCGATGGCGCCAGCACACAGGATCACCTCGGCACGCGCTGCAGCGAACCGCTCCTGCCCGCCGAGACGGTAGCGCACTCCGGTCGCCCGTCCGCCCTCGATCACCACGCCGGCAACCATCGCTCCCGTGCGCACCGCAAGGTTCTGCCGCGCGCGTGCCGGGCGCAGATAGCCATGCGCCGCCGAGCACCGGCGTGCTTGGGCGATCGTCGCCTGGTAAGGGCCGACGCCTTCCTGGCGCGTGCCGTTGAAGTCGCGGGTGCGGGGAACGCCCGCCTGCTCGGCGGCACGGATCGTCAACTCTGCCAGCGGCGTCGGGTCAACCAGATCGGACACCGCAATCGGACCGTCCTGGCCATGGTGCTCATCGGTAATGCCCAGGTTGCGTTCCATTCGGTGAAAGTACGGCGCAATCTCGATCCAGCTCCAACCCGGCGCCCCGGCGGCAACCCAGTCGTCGTAGTCCTCATGCTGGCCTCGGACATAAAGCAGACCATTGATGGCAGAGCTGCCACCCAACACCTTTCCGCGCGGCAAGGGCACGCTGCGACCGCCGAGGCCGGGCTCCGCCTCGGTGTTGAACGCCCAGTTGAAAGAGCTGGACGGATCCTGCGTCTTGCCCCAGCCAGCGGGCATGTCGATCATCAGGTTGTCGTCGCGCCCACCGGCCTCGAGCAGCAGCACGCTGCAGGCGGGGTCTTCCGACAGGCGGGCAGCGACCGCGCAGCCTGAACTGCCCGCCCCCACCACGATGTAGTCGAAGCCTTCTTCCATGTCAGTCCTCCCGGATGCGGATGCAGGCAGCCACATCGCGCCCGACGCGGGCGGCATTGACCGCCGCCGCCGGGTCCGCGTGGCCAAAGGACACGCCAAACAGGAGCTGGGCACCGGGCTCGATATCGAACTCCGCTCGCACCCGATCGGGATGAAAACTGAGTGCGGTCTGCGGGCAGCTCGCGTACCCCATGCTCGTGAGCGCCAGCATGAAGGTCTGCGCACACATGCCCAGGTCGGCGGCTTCACGGATGCCGAAACCTGGGGGCAGGAAGAAGAAAGCCACATGCGGCGCACCGAAGAAGACATAGTTGCGCATGAACTGCGCCTGACGCCCGGCCTTGTCGTCGCGCGCGATGCCGGCCGCGCCATAGAGGGCCTCGGCAGCAGCAACCTGGCGCTCGCGGTAGACGCCGGCATAGCGGCCGTCGTAGGGCAGGTCCGGCGCCATGTGGCCGCGCATCATATCCGCGGAGATGGCTGCCGCGAGACGGTCACGGGTCGCGCCGGACGCCACGACGACGGTCCAAGGCTGCGTGTTGCAGTTCGAAGGTGCCCGACAGGCGAGCGCGAGAGCGCGCTCGATGTCGGCGCGTGGTAGCGGCTCGGCGAGAAAGGCACGCGTCGACGCACGACACGCGACGATATCGGCGAAGGCCGCCGCGAGATCGGTATCAGTCTTTTGCATGGAGAGGTTCATCCTGGTTGATGCCGAAGGATCGGCCTGAGTGGCTACCGCAGGGGATGCACAAGGCGGTCCTTCGCCTCAACGCCCTTCCCACACTGGTGCACGCTTCTGGTTGAAGGCCATGATGCCCTCGACCACGTCACGGCTGCCGCGCATCGCCTCAATGGCCGGGTAGCCGCCCGCATCCTGGCGGCGGATCGCCTCGTCGACCGGCAGCGCCAGGCCGTCACGCACCGCGGCCTTGGTCGCACGCAGCGCCAGGGGCGCGTTGGCACACAGCAGCTCGCACCAGCGCGCGATGGCGGCGTCCAGGGCGCCGTCGTCCACCACCTCGTTCACCAGTCCCCATTGCGCTGCCTGCGCGGCGTCGATGCTACGCGCCGTGAGCAACAACTCCATCGCCCGCTTCATGCCGATCTGACGCGGCAGGCGGTGCATACCCCCGGCGTAGGCAACTGCGCCGATACGCGGCTCGGGCAGGGCGAAGCTGGCGCTGCGGGTGGCAAGCACCAGGTCGCAGGCCATCGCCACCTCGAAGCCACCGCCCATGGCGATACCCTCGACCGCGGCGATCACCGGCTTGTCGAGATCGAAGCGGCTGGTGAGACCACCGTAGCCGGTGGCCGGAATCGTGTAGGGCGCGCCGCCTTCGAGCGCGGTGCGCATCGCGCGGATGTCCCCACCTGCAGAAAATGCACGCCCACCCGCGCCCCGGACAACCGCGACCCATAACGCATCATCGGCCGCAAAGTCATCAAAGGCGTCCGACATCAGCGCCTGGGTTTCCGGATCGAGCGCGTTCATCGCCTCGGGACGGTTGATGGTGATGGTCAACACATGACCATCGGTTCGGGTCAGCACCTTGCTCACGACATCACGCTCCTATGCGACTCCGGACAGCATCTGCTACCGGAAGCAATCAAGTATAGGGAGCATGAGCAGTCACAGTGATTCGCATCCGACCCACCCGAACACTGAATACAAAACCATGAATATTCTGGGAAAAATGCTGGACAGGCCAAATCGCGCCGGCCACGGTCGCATTTTCCCGTGTTGTTTCAGCCCGCCGCGTCGATGCGTTCCGGATCGAGCATGCCCAACGCCATGGCAACCAGGCTGCGAAGGAAGGCGTCCTGCTCCACCCGCTCTGGTGCATCCTCGAGCGTGCTGCGGATGATGGCGCGCATCGCCATGCACAACATGTAGGCCGACATCTCGGCGTCCGCCTCGTCCAGTTTCGGCGCATACAGGGCGACGAAAGGTCGCCAGGCGTCGTCGACGAACTCCCGCGAGCTGGCATAGGGTCCTATCCGCATGCCCATCTGCAGTTCAGGGTGGTACTTGAGGTGAAAATCCCGATGCAGGCGGTACAGCCGCAACTCGGTACCCACCATGCCGCGGAGGATCTCGCGCACCGCACCAGCAAGTGGCAGACCGGCTACCCGCTCGCGCAGGGCCGGTACTGCGACTGCAGCCTCTTCACGCAGGATGTGTTCGAACGCCTCACCAAGGACCGCCTCGACATTCGGAAAGTACTGGTAGATCGAGCCCACCGCGACGCCGGAAACCTCGGACAGGCGATGAACCGTCAACGCATCAGCCCCCTCCTGTTCCAGCAGCTTGATGCAGGCCTCGATCAATGCCGCTACCAGCGAACGTGAGCGCGACTGGGCGGGCAACTTGCGGGGGGCTGGCATGCGCCGTTTGCTGCCAGCACCACCTAAAGGGGACTTTGACTGAGACATCTCGAATGCGAGGCGCACACGGCATGCGCCCGAAATCTCCACTTATATCCATTTAAATTCAACCACCTGGAATCTCTGACAGACCTCGCGCAATGCGAATTCCAGCGTCTGTGGCCGCTCCCTATACTGGCTTCATCCCCTGCTCGCCAGCAGTGGCCCGCGGCGTTGCGGGTATGGGCACTCTAACAAAGATGGAGCAGATGTGAGCCTCTGTGCGACTGTCCCGAAGACACCTGAATGCACCTTGCCTGCCCTGCCCCCTGGCCGGCATTACCGCTATCACGTCATGGTCAAGCCGGCCGGTGCGCTGTGCAACCTCGATTGCCCCTACTGCTTCTACCTGCACAAGACCGATCTGCTTCAGCACGGCCGCAACGCGCGCATGGACGACAGCCTGCTGGAGACCCACATCCGCCAGTACATCGAGGCCCAGACCGGCGACGAGGTGGTGTTCTCCTGGCAAGGCGGCGAACCCACGGTAATGGGGCTGGGCTTCTTCCGCCGCGTGGTCGAGCTTCAGGCGCGCCATCGCAAGCCCGGCCAGCGCATCGAGAACGATCTGCAGACCAACGGCCTGCTGCTCGACGACGCATGGGTCGCCTTCCTGAAGGCGCACCGCTTCGTCGTCGGCCTCAGCGTGGACGGCACCCGCGAACTGCACGACCGCTACCGCCCGACGAAGGGCGGCGAGCCGACCTACGACCGCGTCATCGCCGCGGCCAACCGGCTTGCGGTGGCCGAGGTCCCCTTCTCCCTGCTGTGCGTGGTCAATCTCGACGTCGCGCGGGCGCCGCGCGAGGTCTATCGCAGCCTGCGCGCGATTCCAGGCAGCTTTCGCATCCAGTTCACACCCTGCGTCGAGACCCGCGACTTCAGGCTGCGCGCACCCGGTCTCGCCCGACCGGCCGACATGCCGCTGCTCGGCACGCCACGCACACGGCCCGACCACCCGCTGTCCATCGTCACCGACTGGTCGGTCGATGCCCGCGACTATGGCGATTTCCTTTGTGCCATCTGGCAGGAATGGCTGGTGCACGACTTCGGCCGCCTGCACATCAATGTGTTCGAGACTGCGGTGGCGCAATCGCTCGGCCTGCCGGCGCAGATGTGCACCAGTGCGCCGGTGTGCGGCAAGGCGATGGCGCTGGAGCACGACGGCGAACTCTATGCCTGCGACCACTTTGTCTATCCAGCGTACCGCCTTGGCAACATCCGCGAGATCCATCAGGGCGACCTCGCCTTCGCCGACAAGCAGGTCCGGTTCGGACTCGCCAAGCACGACAGCCTGCCCGGCCACTGCCGGCGTTGCCCATCGCTGCCCCTGTGCTGGGGCGAGTGCCCCAAGAACCGGTTGCTGCGTACGCCGGACGGCGAGCCCGGGCTCAACTACCTGTGCGAGGGTCTCGCCACCTTCTACGCCCGCGTCACGCGGGACATGCCGGAGATCCGGCACCGGCTCGGCGTTCGCACGCCGGGTCCAATCATCCAGAACTGAGGAGACAACCATGAACAAGAACCGACCGATGCAACGATCCGGCTCCAACCCACGACGGGCCCTCGCCGGCGCCATGCTCGCCGCGGCCCTCGCCGGCACGGCGCCTGCCAAGGCGCAGGCCAAACCGCCCAACATCCTGGTGATCATGAGCGACGACGTCGGCCACACAAACGTCGGCGCCTACAGCCACGGCATGATGGTACCCACACCCAATATCGACCGCATTGCCCGCGAAGGCCTGCTGTTTACCGACCATTACGCCCACCCCAGCTCCACCCCGGGGCGCGGTGCCTTCATCACCGGCCAGTTGCCGATCCGCACCGGCCTCACCACCGTGGGCCTGCCCGGCTCGCCGGTCGGGCTGGACGCACGCGATCCAACCCTTGCCAAAGTACTCAAGAGCGCCGGCTATCGTACCGGCCAGTTCGGCAAGAACCACCTTGGCGACCGCAATGAGCATCTGCCTACGGTGCACGGCTTCGACGAGTTCTTCGGCAATCTCTACCACCTCAACACCGAGGAAGAGCCCGAGCTGGCGATGTGGAAACAGGACCCCGGCTTCAACAGCCGCTACCTCCCGCGCGGCGTGCTCGACTGCGTCGCCAGCGCCACCGACGACAGTGCCCCCGACCCCCGCTTCGGCGCCTGGGGCAAGCAGCGCTGCAAGGACACCGGCGCGCTGACCTCGAAACGCATGGAAACCGCGGACGAGGAATTCCTCGCCCGCACGCAGGACTTCATGGAGCGCGCGGCCCAGGCCGGTGAGCCCTTCTTCGCCTGGTTCAACCCGACGCGCATGCACATCTACACCCACCTGAAGGAAGAGTCCCGCGGCCTGGCCAATGACATCTCGTCCGAGTTCGACGTATTCGGCAGCGGCATGATGGAGCACGACGGCCACGTCGGCCAGTTGCTCGCCCACCTCGACAAGCTGGGCATCGCGCGCGACACCATCGTCATCTACACCACGGACAACGGCGCCATGTCGGCCTGGTGGCCCGATGGCGGCACCACCCCCTTCCGCGGCGAGAAGGCCACCACCTGGGAGGGCGGCGTGCGGGTGCCGATGCTGGTGCGCTGGCCGGCGGCGATCCCTGCCGGCTCGGTATCCAACGGCATCCAGACGCACGAGGACCTGTTCACCACGCTGGCCGCCGCCGCCGGGGTGACAGGTGTGGCGGAACGCCTGCGCAAGAGCCATCAGGTCTGCATCGACGGCGTGGATAACCTGGCCCACTGGCAGGGCAAGGGCCCCTCCGAGCGCAACGCTGTGATCTATTACAACGAGAGCGAACTCACTGCCGTGCGCATCGGACCGTGGAAATCACACCTGAAGACACGAGAGGGTTTCTTCGACCATCAGAAGCCGAGCACGCTGACCTTCAACCTGCGCATGGACCCGTTCGAGCGCCATGACGGCCACAAGGCCAACGAACTGTCGATGCGCATGGGCGTAGCCTGGGGCGGCCAGGTCTACGACCTGATCGGCAGTCACATGCGTTCCCTGCAGGAATGCCCGCCACGCCAGAAGGGCGGCACGCTGGGCGTTCGCGCCCAGTAGCGGGATTCGCACCACTGCCGTCCCTCAGGGGCGGCGGTGGGTCACATGGGTCAGCAGGCACACCGAACGCGTGGCGTCGATCTGGTCCGCCAGCCCACCCGGCAGGTGCGCCCACACGGACTCCCTGCCGAACGCGTCGGCAACGGCTTCGACCGAGGCAAACCAGGCCTCAACGATCGCGTCGTACTCGTAACCGGGGGGCTGCTCCCCAGCCACCACGTTCCATACCAGGCGCGTCACTGCAGCCCACGGCGAGCCGGCTACGCCGATCAGGTCGCCCGCCTGCAATCCCTGCGCTGCACGCGCACGCAGGAACAGGACGACGCACACGCCGGTTTCCTCACCGTCCACCAGCACCCTCTCTTCTGCAACCAGGGTGAAATCGCGCACGTAGGTCGAGAACACTCTCGGCTCGTCGGGCCGCATGATGCGTAAGGTCTCTTCGTCGTTCCAGATGTCGTCGGCGGCCTGGCGGTCGCGCAGCGACAGCAGATTGACGCCGTCGTAGTCGATGCTGGCACCGTTGGGCATACCGGGCCGATCGAGCACGCGCGAACACTGACGCACGGTCCTGACCTTGTCCTGGACGTTGCGACACTGGCGACCAAGCGCGGAATGCTCACGCCAGGCCTGCGGAAAGTCCTCGGGCGCCAGCGCCGCATTGCGCTTGGCGAGGTAGATCATCTTCCATTGCGTCATGAACGCAGTCCGTCCGGCGCCGCCGGCGCAGCGAACGACGCGGCCAGCACAGCCGCTTCGGCGTATTCCTGACGCATGCGCGCTACCAGTTCGGCCACCGTGGGCACGTCGTGGATGCTGCCGATACCCTGACCCGCCGACCACACCTCCTTCCATGCCTTGGGCTTGGCATCCAGCCCGGCGAAGAGGTCGTCCTTGCCGCCGTCCTGGCTGCCCACGAGTGCATCCGGGTCGATCCCCGCCGCGCGCACGCTGTTCTTCAGATAGTTGGCCCAGATGCCGCTGAACACCGGGGTATAGACGATGTCGGCCGCGCCGTCGCGTACGATCATGTCCTTGTGGCCGGCATCGGCCGCGGCCTCACGGGTGGCGATGAAGCGCGTCCCCATGTAGCCCAGGTCGGCACCCATGACCTCGGCGGCACGCAACGCCCGCCCGCTCGACAAGGCACCCGCCAGCAGCAGGGGACCGTCCCAGAACGCACGTACTTCGGCCACCAGCGCAAAGGGCGACAAGGTGCCGCCGTGACCTCCAGCGCCCGCACATACGAGGATCAGGCCATCGACGCCACTGACAGCGGCCTTGCGCGCATGCTCGACATTGATGACATCGTGGAACACCAGCCCGCCGTAATCGTGCACACGCTCGACCACCGCATCCGGACGGCCTACCGAGGTGATCACGAAAGGCACGCGGTGCCTGACCACGCACTCGAGATCGGGGTCACGCCGCGGATTGGATTTGTGCAGGATCAGGTTGGCCCCATAGGGCGCAGCCGGGCGCTCAGGATGCGCGCGATCCCAGGCTGCCAGATCCGCCGTGATGTGCGTCAGCCACTGGTCGAGCAGTTCGGGCGTGCGCGCGTTCAGCGTTGGGAAGCTGCCGGCAACGCCAGCCTTGCACTGCGCCAGTACCAGTTCCTGGCCACTGGCAAGAAACATCGGCGAGCCGATCAGCGGCAGCGCGAGCCGCCCACGAAACAGGTCGGGAATGGGCATCCCATCTTCTCCGGGAAAATGTCGTCTTGCAGGCGGTCATGCTTGCGCGCAGGCGCTCAAGCGCGCGGCATGCCCAACCCACGCTCGGCGATGATGTTCAGCTGGATCTCGTTGGTGCCGGCATAGATGGTGTCGGCACGCGAGAAGAAGAACACCTGCTGCAGACGGCGTACCGCGTCGTCGTGCGAGCGCACGTCACCCGCCACACCGATCACATCCATCGCCAACTGGCCGAGCTCGCGGTGCCAGTTCGACCAGGCGTACTTGTAGATCAGCGCCTCGGGCCTCACCGTGGTCGAGCCGGTGTCTTCTTCCAGCATGCGCAGGCCGTTGTAGCGCAGGCCCTGCAGGCCCACCCAGGCGTCGGCGATGCGCTGGCGGATGGCCGGGTCGCGCGCAGCGCCATTGCCGCGCGCGACGTCGACCACCAGCTTCAGTTCATGGATGAAGTGCATCTGCTGGCCGAGCGTGGATACACCGCGCTCGAAGCCGAGCAATGCCATCGCCACCTTCCAGCCCTCGCCCGGCTTGCCGATGATGCAGTCGGCCTCGGTCACCGCACCGTCGAAGAACACCGAGTTGAACTCGGCCTCACCGGTCATCTGGCGGATCGGATGAATGTCGACACCCGGCTGGTCGAGCGGCACAAGCAGGAAGGACAGCCCTTCGCGCCCCACCGAACCCGGTGTGCTGCGGGCGATGACGAACACCCAGTCCGACTCGTGTGCGAGCGAGGTCCACACCTTCTGCCCCTGCAGCCGCCAGCGGCCGTCCTCGTCCTGCCAGCAGCGCGTGGTGATGGCGGCGAGGTCTGAGCCGGCGCCCGGCTCGGAGTAGCCCTGCGCCCAATACTCGTGCCCTTCGCGGATACCGGGCAGGAAGCGGGCCTGCTGTGCAGGCGTGCCGAGCGCAATCAGCGTCGGCGCCATCAGCGTCTCGCCGATGTGACCGATGCGGCCCGGCCCGCCGGCGCGCACGTATTCCTCATGGAAGGCGAGCTGCAGCGCCAGCGGCAGGTCGCGCCCGCCGTGCGCCTTGGGCCAGCCCAGGCCGACCCAGCCACCGGCGGCAAGCTCCTGCTCCCATTCCTTGCGCAGCGCCGGATAGGCTTCCTCGTCACCGGGGCCGCCGCGGTGTTTCAGGCAGGCGAAGCGGCCGGTCAGGTGGGTCGCCATCCAGCCGGCGACTTCCTGGCGAAATTCCTGTTCGTTCATGCTCATCGGTCCTTGTCCTTGCATTCAGGCGGCGTCGAGCAGATGGGCGGCGAGCGCCTCGCGCCAGTCGCGGGTGGGGCCGAACCATTGGCTGGCCCAATGTGCCCGCTTGAAGTGCAGCTGAGGGTCATACTCCCAGGTGAAGCCCACGCCACCATGGAGTTGTATGGCTTCCTGCGCGCAGTAGCGGTAAGCCTCCGTGGCCTGCACCCTCGCTGCGGCAACCTCGGCTGCCAGCGCAGCCTCGTCGAGTCCGTTCCCCTGCACGCCCTGCGCCACCCGGGCCGCCACGCCACGTACGGTGGAACGCGCGGTTTCCATGCACACCATCATCTCGGCGACGCGGTGCTTGACCGCCTGGAAGCTGGCCACCGGCTTGCCGAACTGCACCCGCTCCTTGGTGTAATCGACGGCCAGCTGCAGGCACTGCGCCGCACCGCCGACCTGCTCGGCCGCAAGCTGCAGGGCCGCCAGCACGCGCGTGCGTGCAAGGCCGGCCAGCACTCGTGCCGGATCGTCGACGCGGGCCTCAGCGCCCACGCGGACGTCGGCGAAGGTCCAGCGTGCCTGCGGCCGGGTGAGGTCGAAGACGTCGAGCGGCGTGCGGGTGAGGCCGGCCGCATCCGCAGCAAGCTCGAACAGCGCCACGCCCGGCGCCTCCTCGATACGTGCCGCCACATAGGCGTGGGTGAGCAGGCCATCATCGAGCACCTGAGCCGCCTCACCGGCCAGCACCCAGCCCTCACCGTCGCGGCGCGCTTTCACGCTCAACGAGGCCGGTTCGGCATCCAGGCCAGGACCGAGGATCAGCGTGGCAGTGCGCTCACCGTAGGCGAGCGCCGCAAGCGCGCCCTGCTGCGCCTCGGCAGTTCCAACCTGCAACAGCGCGGTCTGTGCCAGCACCACGTTGGCCAGGAAGGGTGTGCGCGCCAGGCGCCGCCCCATTTCCTCCATCAGCAGCGCCAGCTCGACCGCCCCCAGGCCGAGGCCGTCGAAATCTTCCGGCACCTGCACCGCGGCCCAGCCCAGCTCAACGATCCGCGACCACAGTTCGGCATCGGCGTCGGCCTCCTTGCGTGCGTTGGTATGGGCGGCGAGGAAGTCGGCCGCCGTCTCCTGCAGCGCACGTTGCTCGTCGGACAGCGTCAGGCTCATCACAGCACCTCGAACAGGCCCGCTGCGCCCATGCCGCCGCCGATGCACATCGACACCACGACGTAGCGCACCCCACGGCGACGGCCTTCGAGCAGCGCGTGGCCGACCATGCGCGCACCCGACATGCCGAAGGGGTGACCGATGGCAATCGCACCGCCATTGACGTTCAGACGGTCGTTGGGAATGCCGAGCGTGTCGCGGCTGTACAGCACCTGGCAGGCGAAGGCTTCGTTGATCTCCCACAGGCCGATGTCGCTCACCTTGAGATTGAAGCGCTCGAGCAGTTTGGGGATGGCGAACACCGGGCCGATACCCATCTCGTCCGGCGCACAGCCGGCCACGGCGATGCCGCGGTAGGCGCCCAGCGGCGCGATGCCGCGACGTTCGGCCTCGTCCCGGCTCATCACCAGTGCGGCCGAGGCGCCGTCCGACAGCTGCGAGGCATTGCCGGCGGTGACGAATTCACCCTGCTTCACCCACTGGCCATCCTTGACCACCGGATTCAGCTTGGCGAGGTCCTCGAGCATGGTCGAGGCGCGGTTGCACTCGTCGCGGGTGGCGACGACATCCTCGTGCCCCACCGGCTTGCCTTCCTTGTCGAACACCAGTTTGCGCGCCGCCAGCGGCACGATCTCGGCGTCGAACAGGCCGGTGGCCTGCGCGGCGGCGGTGCGCTGCTGGCTTTGCAGCGAGAACTCGTCCTGCGCGGCACGCGAGATGCCGTAGCGCGCCGACACGATCTCGGCCGTTTCCAGCATCGGGATATAGGCCGCGGGCACGATCGCCTTCACCGCCTCGGACTGCGCGCGGTAGGTGTTCTTGTGCTTGGTCTGGGTCAGCGACAGCGACTCGACGCCGCCCGCCACCGCAATCTTCATCTCGCCAGCGAGGATGTTCTTGGCGGCTACGCCAATCGTCATCAGACCCGAGGCGCACATGCGGTCAAGCGCCATGCCCGGCACGGTGTCCGGCAAGCCGCCGGTGTAGGCGCACAGGCGGCCGATGTTGTAGGCCTGGGTGCCCTGCTGCACGGCAGCGCCCATGATCACGTCTTCGACCGCGCCGGGCTCGATGCCGGCACGCTCGACGACGGCGCGCACCACATGGCCGCCCAGTACCGGCGCCTCAGTGTCGTTGAAGGACCCGCGGAAGGACTTGGTCAGCGCGGTGCGCGCGGTGGAAACGATGACGGCTTCGGTCATGGCGATGTGCTCTCTCGGGAATTCAATCGTTGAAGGTATAGCGGCTGATGGTGTCGACCACGCAGCCGGGGCGCTCGCTGCCCTCGATCTCGATGGTCACGCGCACGGTGGATTGCACCGCGTCCTTGATGCGTTCGACCTTGAGGATTTCGCCGCGACCGCGGATGCGCGAGCCGACCTTGACCGGCGCCGGAAAGCGCACGCGGTCGCAGCCGACGTTGACGCCCATCTTCAGGTTGTCGGCGCGGATCAACTGCGGCAGGAACAGGTTGGCAAGTGCCAGCGTCAGGTAGCCGTGCGCGATGCAGGCGCCGAAGGGGCCGTCCTTGGCGCGCCCGGGATCGACGTGGATCCACTGGTGGTCGTCAGTGGCGTCGGCGAACCGGTCGATGCGGTCCTGGCGGATCTCGACCCAGTCGGTCGTGCCCAGATCCTGCCCTTCGGCCGCCATCAGCTCATCCGCGCGGGAAAAAACCATGGTCATCGTGGCCCCCTCAGGCGTGCTGCGAACTGACCGACAGCACTTCACCCGTCATGTACGACGCGTAGTCGCTGGCGAGGAAGACCATCACGTTGGCCACTTCCCACACTTCGGCGGCGCGACCGAAGGCCTCGCGGCTGGCAAGCTGGGCGAGCAGTTCCTCGCTGGACGCCTTCTTCAGGAATTCGTGCAGCGCGATCGACGGTGAAACTGCGTTGATGCGTACGCCGTGCTCGGCCGCCTCGACCGCCGAGCAGCGCGTCAGCGCCATCACCCCGGCCTTGGCTGCGGCGTAGTGGGCCTGACCCTTCTGCGCGCGCCAGCCGAGCACCGAGGCGTTGTTGACGATGGCGCCGCGACCACGCTTTTCCATGTGCGGCAGCATCGCGCGCGTCATACGGAAAGTGCCGGTGAGCGTGATGTCGAGCACCCGGCTCCACTCGTCGTCGGTCATCTCGGTGACACGCTTCTCGCCGCCCAGGCCGGCGTTGTTGATCAGCACGTCGACGCCGCCGAGCTTGTCCTCGGCCGCGGCGACCAGGGCCTGCACTTCCTCTTCATGGGTGACGTTGCACAGTTGGCCCCAGACGTTCTGCAGTCCGGTGTCGGCCTTGAGCCTGGCGACCGCCTCTTCCAGCCGGCGCGGATGGATGTCGGAGATCATCAAGGCGCGGCAACCTTCTTCAGCGCACTTGCGCGCAGCGGCAAAACCGATGCCGGCGCCCGCAGCGGCGGTGATCAGGACGGACTTGCCAGCCAGCAACTGGTGACCAGGGACGTAGGCGGGGGCTTCTTTCACGGCATGAACCTCGAAGGGTGGAGATGCCGTCATTTATAGGAGGGTTGCGAGCGGGCAGCATCGTCAAAACGGACGGGGCCGCAAATGCGCGCCACATTCCCGATCGGGAAATCCCCCATCCTGCTGCGGCTTTCTCATGTCGAGTCCGCCACTTGGGATCTGATTCGTCGCGAGCAGTCACACGCAGCACAAACCCAGCCGATCCGCGCCGCACAGCTCCATATGACGTTCACTCAGCTGACACGCGCGGGATGGAAAGCGCAGGGCGCACCCAGGATGTCGCGCCAGGTCGGTGGTTCACGGCCGTCCTCGTCGCGCACGCCGTAGTGCTGCGCAAGTTCGGCAACGATCTGCGTGCGTCCGGAGCGCGCGGCCAGCTCCGGGTCGCGCCAAAGCGCGTTGTTGACAAGGATGTCGAGCCGGCCGTGTTCGTTCGCGATACGCGCGAACAGCGCCTTGACCTGCGCGTCGTCGGCATGGTCACACTGCACCGCAATACCTTGCCCACCTGCGGCGGTGACCGCGGCAGCAGCATCGTGAATGGTGCCGTGCAGTGGCGTGTCGCCGATACACGATGCACCATCAGTGGTGCTGCGCCCAGTCACGTAAACCGTCATGCCGGCCGCGCCGAGGGCTTCGGCCACGCCCCGGCCCACGCCGCGGCTGGCGCCAGTAACAACTGCAATGCCGGTCGATGCAGATGTGCTCATCGGGACGCCCTCATGGAACACCGGACTCGGACGTGCCACGACGGCGCATGCGCGACGATCAAGCTCACGCCAGCGCTGGCGGCCGGCGGTTGGCCCACGGTGCGGCCTGCTCGAGCTGCGCGGCCAGCGCGATCAAGCGCGCCTCGCCACCGTAAGGCGCGGCGAACTGCACGCCGATCGGCAGCCCTTCGGCGCTCCAGTGCAGCGGCACCGACATGGCCGGCAGGCCGGTCATGTTGAACATCGAGGTGAAGGCCGAGGCCAGCACCGCCCTGCGGGCGAAGTCCTCGAAGGGCTGGTCGAGCGAGAGTTCGCCCAGCTTGGGCGGCAGCGCGGCGGTAGTGGGCGACAGGATCAGGTCGTAGCGCGTGAACAACTCGTCCAGTACACGGCCGCCGTGGTCGAACACGTTGCGAGCCTTGAGAATCTGCTCAGCGGTGTAGGACTTGGCCTTCTGCAGGCTTTGCCAGTCGATCGGCTCGAATTCGTCCTCGCGCGCTTCACGGCCGGTCGCCTTTTCACGCTCGCGCACGGAGTGGAGCATGCCGCTGGCGGTGACAACGCCCATGCTGCCCGCCATCTCCAGAAAGGGCAGTGCCGACAGGTCGATCGGCTCGACGTGGTGGCCCAGCCCGACGCACAAGGTGGCGGCCTTGTTGGACGCGTCCAGGCAGGCCGGATGCACTCCCGCACCGAACAGATTGGTCTGGAACAGGCCGATCTTCAGCCCGCGCGGCGCCCGCTGTAGCGCCGCGAGCAGGTCGGCGGTAGGCGGCAGCGTGCGCGCGCCCGCCTCCGCACCCTGGCTGAGCTGCATCAGCAAGGCCGTGTCACGCACGCTGCGGCTGATCACGTTGTGGACTGACAGTCCAAGCCAGCCTTCGAGCGATTTCGGCCCCATCGGGATCAGGCCACGGCTGGGCTTGAGGCCGAACAGACCGCAGTGCGACGCCGGGATGCGGATCGAGCCGCCGCCGTCGCTGGCATGGGCCACCGGCAGCACGCCCGCAGCCACCGCCGCCGAGGCGCCCCCCGAGGAGCCGCCCGAGCTGCGCGCCAAGTCCCAGGGGTTACGGGTGGCACCGAACAGACGCGATTCGGTCGTGCCAGTCTGGCCGAATTCCGGCGAAGCAAGCTTGGCGAAGATGTTGAGGCCTGCCGCCTGGTAGCGCTGCACCAGCGTGGAGTCGTGGTCGGCGACGGCGTCCTTGAAGAAAGCACAGCCGTTGGTGGTGACCGTACCCTTGAGTGCGATGCCAAGATCCTTCAATGCGAACGGCACGCCGGACAAGGCCGGGCGCGCCTCGCGCGCTGCCGAACCCGCTCCGTCGAGCGCACGCGCAGCCTCACGTGCCAGGTCGAAGTGCGGCACAGTGACCGCGTTGATCGCACCATAGGCCTCGGCGCGGGCAATCGCCGCCTCGAGTACCTCGCCCGGTCTGACGTCGCCACGACGGATGCGCAACGCGATCTCGGTCGCATCCCAGTGCTCGTAATCGGGCAGCGGCAAGGCAGCAGGCCTGGCCGCCGCCGGTAGCGCGCCAACCAGGCCCATGGAGGCCACACCGCCGAGCACGGCACCCGTCTTCAGAAAGTCACGACGTTCCTGCCCCACCGCCTGTTCGTTCATTTCAAGTCCCCCATACCTTTTGCGCAGGCACGGCCTGTTGCATCAGTTCATCGACGGTGGCGCCGGCCTCCAGCGGTGTCAGGCGCGCGCCCTTGTCCTTCTGCGGACCCGTGCGCCAACCGTCGCATACCGAGATGCGTCCGCCCTGGCTCTCGAACACCTGACCGGTGACATGCGAGGACGCCTCGCTGCCCAGCCATACCACCAAAGGTGCAACGTTCTCCGCAGCCCAGGCGTCGAAACCGGTTTCCGGCGCCTTGACCACGTCGGGCATTGCACTCTCGGTCATCGAGGTACGTGCGGCTGGCGCCAGCGCGTTGGCGGTGACGCCGTAGCGCGCCAGTTCCGCCGCCTGCACCAGGGTCAGCGCGGCGATGCCGCCCTTGGCCGCCGAATAGTTCGACTGTCCGACCGAGCCCTGCAGGCCGGCACCGGAGCTGGTATTGATGATACGCGCGGCGATCTTGTTGCCGGCCTTGGCCTGGTCACGCCAACGCTTGCCAAGGATACTGGCCAGACAGAAATGGCCTTTCAGATGCACCCGCATGACCTGGTCCCAATCCTCCTCGGACAAGCTGATGAACATGCGGTCACGCAGGATGCCGGCGTTATTCACCAGCACATGCACTTCGCCGAAAGCCGCCAACGCAGTGTCAACAATCTGCTGAGCCGTTTCGGTGCGGGTGATGTCATCGGCGTTGGCAATGGCCTGACCACCTGTGGCGACGATCTCGGCCACGACGGCATCAGCCGCTTCCTTGCGGATGTCGTTGACCACCACGTTCGCACCCTCGGCTGCGAAAGCCAGCGCATAGGCGCGACCCAGGCCGCCGCCGGCGCCGGTGATGATGACGGTGCGTCCTTCACAAATACCCATGAACCTTCTCCAGAAATAGTGTGGCCTGAGGGGGTGCAGACGGCGTTGCGAGCAGCACGAGGTCGTGACGAGAGGTGCAGCCGTACTGAAGTACGGCGAGCATCACAGTCGCGGGATCGGATTGCGCAGTCGCCGAATGCGCCGCCTCACAGGCGTTCAATGATGGTGACGTTGGCCTGGCCGCCGCCTTCGCACATGGTCTGCAGGCCATAACGGCCGCCGCTGCGCTCCAGCTCGTGCAGCAGCGTGGTCATCAGGCGGGCGCCGGTGGCGCCGAGCGGATGGCCGAGCGCGATGGCGCCACCATTGGGATTCATGCACGCAGGGTCGAAGTTCAGCTCCTTCTGCCACGCCATGACCACCGAGGCGAAGGCCTCGTTGATCTCGACCACATCGATGTCGCTCATGCGCATGCCGGCTTTCCTGAGTGCGGCGCGGGTCGCGGGGATCGGCGCAGTCAGGTGCCAGATGGGGTCGTCGCCCATCACCGACAGGTGGTGGATGCGCGCGCGTGGAGTCAGGTTGTAGCGCTTGAGTGCAGCCTCGGACACCACCAGCAGCGCTGCCGAAGCATCGCATGTCTGGCTCGACACCGCTGCGGTGATCGACGGGTACTCGGGGCCGACCGGCTCCAGCTCTGCCATCTTCTCGAGCGTGGACACACGCGGCGTCTCGTCCTTCGTCACGCCCTCCAGACCGACGATCTCGCGCTCGAAGCGGCCTTCGGCGATGGCGGCCAGCGCACGGCGGTGGCTCTCGAGCGCATAGACCTCCATGTCATGGCGGCTGCACTGCCAGTGGTCGGCAATACGCTGGGCAGAGTAGAACTGATTGACCGGCTGGTCGCCGAAGCGCGCCTTCCAGCCCTTGCTGCCGGAGAACGGGTCGGGAAAGCCGAGCGGCTGACCCGCGAGCATGGCGGACGAGATCGGGATCTGGGTCATGGTCTGCACCCCGCCCACGGCGACCACATCCTGCGTGCCGCTCATCACTGCCTGAGCGGCAAAGTGCACCGCCTGCTGCGAGGATCCGCACTGGCGGTCCACCGTGGTGCCGGGCACATTGAGCGGCAGACCGGCAGCCAGCCAGGCCGTACGGGCGATGTCGCCGGCCTGCGAGCCGATGGTGTCGACACAGCCAAAAATCACATCATCATATTCGTCAGCAGGAATGGCGTTGCGCTCGACCAGCGCCTTCAGCACATGCGCGCCGAGGTCGATGGCGTGCACATGGGACAGACCGCCCTTGCGCTTGCCGGTGGGGCTGCGCAGGGCATCGACAATATAGGCTTCAGCCATGTTCATTCCTCGAAAGTGTGGCCGGGGCCGAGGGCGGCACCGTCGGCCAGGATCGCGTCGGCAACGCGGGCCTTGTGGAAGCCGCGATCACCCCAGGCAGCATCCAGCGCCCACGCACGCTTCATGAACATCTGCAGATCGACTTCCCAGGTGTAACCCATGGCGCCATGTACCTGAATGCCGTGACGCGCGGCCTGCCACGCAGCGTCCCCGCAGATCAGCTTGGCGTGTGACACCCGGGCGTCGGCACCCGCCTCGCCATGGGCGAGCGCGTAGGCGGCGCGGTACAGCACCGGCTTGGCAAACTCGACCTTTGTAGCCACATCGGCCAGGTGATGCTTGACTGCCTGGAAGCTGCCGATCGGCTTGCCAAACTGTTTGCGCTGGGCCACGTAATCGACCGACAGATCGAGCATCCGCTGCGCCAGGCCAAGCAACTGGCCGGCAGTCGACAAGGCACCGCGGTTGAGGGTCTGCGCCCAAAGTGCACGGCCGGCTTCACCTTCGGCGATCAGCGTGGACGCCGCCGGCGCCCACCGCACCCTGGCCAGACGGCGCGACAGGTCGATGCTGGCATTGGACTCAACCTCGACCTGCTCACGCGGTACCGCGTGCACTTCATCGCCATGGGCGAGCAGCAGCAGGTTGGCCGGGTTGGCATCGGCCACAAGCGGGTTGACCGGATGCCCGACCGCAATGCGGATGCTGCCGTCGGCAATGCGACCGAGCCAGTCTTCGCGCGACGCTGTGCCGGCCGGCAGCGCGGCGATAAGGCCGGCGGCAACGTAGGCGGCATCGGCAAGCGAGTCCGGGATGGCGTAGTAACCCAGCTCCTGCGTCATCAGCGCCCAGGCGACATCGTCCATCCCCAGACCACCACAGTCCTCCGGCACCGACAGGGCAGTCAGGCCCTGTTCGGCAATGTTCTTGCGCAGTTCAGGCGAGCGCCCGGTATCGGTCTCCCAGATCTCGCGCAGGCGCTCGGGTGCCGCCTCGGTCATCAGGAAGCGGCTCACCGCCTCGCGGAAGGTGAGCTGGTCATCGGTAAAGGTAAAATCCATGGCCGCCCCCTCCTTATTTCGGCAGGCCGAGCATGCGCTCGGCAATGATGTTGCGCTGGATCTCATTGGTGCCGGCATAGATCGGCCCTGCCTGTGCAAACAGGAAGCCGTCCAGCCAGCGCGCCGCCTCGACAGCCGCCGGCGCATCGCCGGTCAGTTCGCCCAAGGGACCGAGGATGCGCATGGCGGTTTCGTGCATCTTCAGATCGAGTTCGGACCAGTAGATCTTGTTGGTACTGGCCTCGGCGCCGATGCGGGCACCTTTGGCCAGGCGGCCGACGGTGTGATACGCCGACAGCGCATAGGCTTCGGCACCGGTCCAGGCCTCCAGCACCGCGTCACGGATCCCGGGGTCACGGTCTGCGACATCGCGGTGAGACTTGTAGAGCTCGACCAGGCGCCGTGCGGTATATTGGAAACGGGCCGGCGAGCGCAGCAGCAGACCGCGCTCGAAGCCGGCGGTAGCCATCGCCACATGCCAGCCCTGACCTTCGTCACCAATGCGGTTGTCTACCGGAACCTTGACATCGTCAAAGAACACCTCGGCAAAAGCCTGCTTGCCGTTGAGCGCCTGGATCGGGCGGATGGTCACGCCCGGTGCGTCCAGCGGCACCGCCAGGTAAGACAAGCCGTGGTGACGGCTCGAAGCCGGATCGCTGCGGAACAGCCCGAACAGCCAGTCGGCAAAGATGGCACGGGTGGACCAGGTCTTCTGGCCGTTGACGACGTAGTGGCTGCCATCCGCCGACAGAATGGCCTTGCTGGTGATCGCGGCCATGTCGGAACCGGCGTTCGGCTCCGACCAGCCCTGTGCCCACATGTCCTCGCTGGATGCCATGCGCGGCAGGAAACGGGCTTTCTGCGACTCGGAGCCGAACTCGATCAGCGTGGGGCCAAGCAACAACTGCCCGTTCTGATTGACGCGCATCGGCGCGCCCGCACCGTAGTACTCCTCTTCGAAGATCAACCATTCGATCAGGTCGCAACCGCGACCGCCCAGTGCTTCGGGCCAGATCACCATCGACAGGCGCGCGTCAAACAGTTTGCGCTCCCATTCGCGGTGCTGCTCGAACCCCTCACGGGTGTCGTAGCTGGCCAGGGGCTCCGCTGGCAGGTTGGCTGTGAGCCAGGCGCGCACTTCGGCGCGAAAGGCTTTCTGTCGTGGGGTATAGGCGAGATCCATGATGTCCTCAGAACGTGGCTTCGCGTTTCTCGACAAAGGCGCGACGGGTTTCTGCCGAGTCCGGGCTGGTGTAGGCCTGCAGCGTGAAGCCCTGCTCCCAGCGGTACTTGTCTTCCAGATTGCCGTCCTCGATGCCGTTCAGCGCCTCCTTGGCAATGCGGATCATTGCCGGGCTCTTGGCCGCAATCCTGCGGGCAATATCGAGAGCGGCCTCGCGCAATTCCGCCTTGGGCACGATGCGCTCGATGAAGCCGTAGCGTTCGGCCTCGCGGGCGCCGATCTTTTCTCCTGTAAAGAACAGATAGCGCACCTTCTGCACCGGAAACAGGCGCTGCAGGTGGGCGCCGCCGCCCATGGCGCCGCGATCCACCTCGGGCAGCGCAAAGGTGGCACAGTCCGCGGCCACCACGATATCGGCCGCGCCGGTGATGCCGATGCCACCACCGAGGACGAAACCGTGCACCGCGACAATGACCGGTACCGGGTTGCGATGCACCGCCTTGAAGGTGGCATAGTTGCCGGCATTGACCGCAACGATGCGATCCGGATGCGCGTCCAGCTCCTTGATGTCGACCCCGGCGCAGAAGCCGCGCCCCTCGGCCCGGATCACGATCACCCGGACCTCGGGGTCGCGCCCAAGCGCGTCGATGCGACTGGCCAGCGCGAACCATTCGCTGCTGTCGAGCGCATTGACTGGCGGCTTGTTGATGACGACCTCGGCGATACCGCCTTCGATGCTGGTATGAAATGCCTGGCTCACGTTATCGGGCTCCCTTGGGGTTTGGTCTGTTCGTTCTGGTATCTGACCGTGCGCTCAGGCCACGGCCTGGATGTCCTTGCAGGCATCCGGTGCTGCCACACCCAGGCGGGCATACAGCGCCGCGAGGCAGTCCTCGGCTTCAGCTGCGATGCCATGGATCACGTCCTCGCAACTCTCGAGGGCGCCAATCGCCGCTGCCACCTGACCACTGGGCAGGATGCCCTCGTCCGGCCGCCCCTCCACCATCGAGCGTTGCAGCAACACCGGCTGGTTGGCCGACATCACCGTCTGCGACACCGCCCCCGGGTCTTCCTTCAAGGCCTGGCGGAATACGCTCAACATGTGGCCAAGGCTCATGCCGGTCTGCTGTTTCCACTGCCACGCGCTCCTCAGCGCAATGATCAGCCGCCCCATCGGACTGGCGGACTCGAGCCGGTTGATGAAGGGGTTCTCGATCATGCGGTGGCGCATGCCGTCGACCGCCAGCGTGACCCGCACCTTCTGCGGATCATCGACCTTGACGTAGTGCGCCAGCGTGCTTGCCGGCGTGGGCGAATCGGTCGTCATCAGGAAGCGCGTTCCCATCGCAATGCCCGCCGCACCGGCAGCCAGGGCGGCCGCCAGGCCACGTCCGGTGGAGTAGCCCCCCGCCGCGATCACCGGCACCTTCACCGCCGCCAGCACCTGCGGCAGCAAGATGGTGGTCGGCACGCCGCCGGTATGGCCACCGCCCTCACCACCCTGGATGGTGATCATGTCGGCACCCAGCTCAACCGCCTTCACCGCGTGCTTGAGCGCACCCACCGTCGGGATGCACAGCACGCCAGCGTCCTTGAAGCGGGCGATGGTTTTCTTGTCCGGCCCCCGGCCGTAGCTCACGGCTCGCAGCTTGTACTGAATGGCCAGGTCGACACACTGTGCGGCGTTTTCCTGGAACATGTGGAAGTTGAGACCAAAGTTGCTGCCGCCGGTGGCGGAAATCACCTTCCGGATCTCGCCTTCAAGCTTGTCGGCATCAATCGTTGCGCCGGCCAGGAAGCCGAATCCTCCCGCCTTGGTCGTTGCAATCACGAGATTCGCATCGGCCACCCAGCCCATCGCCGTCTGGATGATTGGGTAGCGGCAGCCCAGCCGCTCGGTCAACGGTGTGCGCAACAGCGCGGAGAAGTCCCTGCGGTCTGCGATCTCGCTCATGCCTGGCCCCCACCGGCAGCGGCCTTGTTGGCACTGACCATGGCTTTTGCGTCATACCCCCCCAGCTTGTCACCCGACAACAGCTCGTTATGGGTGTGGGCGAAGTGGTGCCAGGCGAACACCGCATCCATCGCCGTGCGCTTGCCCTGCAGGTCCTCGACATGGTTGATCGCCTGCTTGGTCAGCGCCAGTCCCATGCGCGGCTGCTGCGCGACCCGGGCGGCGAGCGCGTAGGTTTCGGCTTCGAGCCGGTCGCGCGGCACCACCCGATTGACCATGCCCATCTGGTAGGCCCGCTCCGCGCCCATACGGTCGCCGGTCATCAGGAACTCCTTGGCAATGCGCGGATTCAGCTCGTACGGATGGGCAAAGTACTCCACACCAGGAATGCCCATGCGCACCACCGGATCCTGAAAGAACGCGTCGTCGCTGGCAACGATCAGGTCACACACCCAGGCCAGCATCAAGCCACCCGCAACACAGGCCCCCTGCACCATGGCGATCGTCGGTTTGGGCAGTTCGCGCCAGCGGCGGCACATGTTCAGGTACACCTCCTGCTCGCGTGCGTACAAGTACTCACCGCCAGGCTTGTTGGTGTGATCCCACCACAGGTGCACCCGGTCGAAAGGCTTGTTGATGTCACGCCCTGGCGTGCCGATGTCATGCCCGGCGGAAAAGTGCCTGCCATCGCCACGCAGCACGATGACCTTGACCGCATCGTCGTCCACCGCACGGCGGAAAGCGGCGTCCAGTGCATAGGTCATCTGCGAGTTCTGTGCATTGTTGAACTCGGTACGGCTCATCGTCACCGTGGCGATACCATCGGCCACGGCGTACTTTACGGGCGCATCGGTCTCATATACCGCGTTGTCGGGACGGCTGACATAGTTCTGGTCGAGGGCGTTCATGTACGTGTTCCTTGCCGGAATCAGACCGGGACCCGGATGCCCGGCGGGTTGCCCTTGACCTGAGCACCACGCAGATCGTGCGGATCAAGACGGCGGATGATGTCGAGTTGCGCGGCGGTCGGGTGCGGGGTCTCTCCCATGTCCGCTGCCTTCAGCAGCGGAAACCCGGTCTTGTCCTGAACTTCGTCGAAACTCACCCCAGGGTGCAGCGAACGCACCCGGATGGCGTGATCCGGACCTTCGAAATCCATCACGCACAGGTCGGTGACGATGCGCCGGATGCTCATGAAATCCTGACGCATGCCCGGTTCCCAGCGCGCCGGGTTGAAGCCGACGCCCGACACCATGTCCACTTCGCCCTCAACAAACACGCGCTTGCTGTGGTTGGGCACAAAGAAGGAATTGATGTGGTTGATGCTGTTGCCCGGCAAGCCGCGCACCCCCAGGATGGCGGCCCTGGGCTTGCGGTAATCGCCCACCACCGACAGATTGGTCTGACCGAAGCGGTCGATCTGGGTCGGGCCGATCATGGCGTGACGGCGACCGCCCCACACACACTCGAACACGCGCTCGAAAGACATGTAGCCGGAATACTTCGGCACATGGTCGCCGCGCGGGCCGAGCGGAATCGGCTCCTCGACGAGGAAGCACTCGCTGTCGGTCATCAGCAGCTCGGGGGCATAGGTCAGCTTGGCCAGACTGGCACCCAGGCGTGGAATCACGCCGATGCCGGACGCCAGTACCTCGCCGTCGCCGCGCCAGGCTTCCGAGGCCGCGACGATCATCAGCTCGGCCAGGGTGAATTCAGTATTGTTGCTCATGCCGCTCGCGCTCCTCAAAACACCGGCAGGGGCAGCGTGCCCATGCGTTCGATACCGCCGTTCTTGCCCTGGTAGGCAGCCTCGCCCGGGGTGACGAACTCGTCCATGTAGGCTTGCCAGCCACCGTCTTCCGCCGCGCTGGCGACGTAGCGCTTGAAGTGGGCCATGTCCCAGCCGTACTCGGGCGCGCAGGTGGTCGGGTGAGCACCGCAGGGCGCATGCACCACGCCCTTCACCAGATAACGCTCGAAGGTGTTGAAGCGGGCCTGGTCGGGCGTGAGCGCGAGGCGCTCCTCGACGCGCTCGGCCGACACGTAGCAGGCATCCGCCGCACGCGCGACCAAGTGATCGAAATACGGGTCCCCACCCTGGATCAGGGTATTGCCGAGTGAGTCGGCGACATTGACATGCACCAGCGCAACGTCGAGCTTCAGGGCCGGCATCGCCAGCAACACCTCGCCGTCGGCATAGGGCGACTGGATGGTCTTCAGCTCGGGATTGAGCTTGGTGACATCGGTCGCCAGACCGCAGCGCGTCGGCAGGAAAGGCACGCGCATGCCGGCGGCACGCAAGCCCCATTGCCACATCCCCTCGTCGAGCTCCATCAGCTCCAGTGCGCCGGCTTCACGCACCTTGCGATACCAGGGTTCGAGCGGAATCGCATCGAGGGTGGCGAAACCGAAGATCAGCTTCTTCACCTTGCCGGCGGCACACAGCATGCCCACATCCGGGCCGCCATAGGACACCACGGTGAGGTCCTTCACGTCCGACCGCAGGATTTCGCGCACGATTGCCATCGGCTTGCGCCGCGGCCCCCAGCCACCGAAGCCGATGGTCATGCCATCGCGCAATTGGGCAACCACCTCGGCGGTCGTCATCAGTTTGTTCATGGATGCTTTCCTGTTGCTGGCTGCGCTCACGCAGCCTGTTCCTGCTGGCCCACGCCGAAGTCGTGACCCCAGATGCTGACGCGGGTAAATTCGAAGGCGTTGTGGCGTGACCAGTCGAGTTGCAGGCCGCCATAGCCATATTCGAGATCGAAACCGGAAGGAGTCTTCATGTAGAAGGAGATCATCCGGTCGTTCAGATGCTGGCCCAGCGTGGCCGACAGCGGCACCTTGTGTTCGATGCGACGATCATGGGCACGGCCAACCTCGGTCATCGAATCGACCTCGACCATCACATGCACGCAGCCGCTCGGCACCGGATACTCGGCAATCGCCAGACTGTGGTGGCGCGCGTTGTTGCAATGCATGAAGTGGATGCGGATCGGCGGCGCCGACGGGTCGGGGCGAAAATTGAAGATATCCGACAAACCAAAACCCAGCACATCGCGGAAGAAGGCAGCAGTCGCATCGAAGTTGGGCGCCGGCATCACCGTATGTCCCAGGCCCATCTCACCGGTCAGGAAACGCGGCACCCCTTGCGGCGACACGAAGGGCTGACAGTCGGACAGATGCCCCCAGCAAAGCTCGTGACGGTTACCCGACGGGTCCATCACCACCGCCACGGCCTGCATGCCACGCTGCATCACGGTCGCGGCATCGGCCAGCTCGTAGCCCACGCCCTTGGCCTCAAGTTCGGTCAGCGCAGCCTTGAAGGCCCCTTCACTCGCCAACTCCCAGCCAGAGGCGAAATAACGGCGCTCGCTTCCCGGCACCACGAGGATGCGGAAGGGACGTTCGTCCATCTTGATGTACAGACCACCACCGGGGGCCGGCGCCGTCATCATGCCAAGCACCGCCTCGGCGTAGTGCTTCCACTCGGCGATGTCGTCGATCTGGGTAACGAAGTAGGCCAAACCGCGAATGTCGATCATCGTGCTTGCTCCCTGAAAAGGTTTCCTGCGATGGAAGCATTGTGCGAAGAGCGGGCGACCACATCATCGTCCGTTGAGACTACGCAGGATGGGCAGCAGCACGGACAAAAAAATGGCCACCGGCCCTTTCGGGTGGTGGCCTGCAAGGAGAGGAGGGAGAACCATGCAATGACTTGCATGTACAACAACTACGCACTACGAAAACTGAGGCGACCCGCGACGGGTCGCGTGCCGGCGATCACATGTACAGGATCACCAGGTCGTTGATGACCGATGGCCGCTCGCTGCCGACCACATGGGTCACGATTTCCATCGTCAGCTGCATGCCCTTGGGCAGCTTTTCCACCGCCTTGACGCGGGTACGCGCATGAATGCGCGAGCCCGCGGGCACCGGTGCCGGGAAACGCAGGCGGTCGGAGCCGTAATTGACCATGTTGTTGAAGCCGACGACCTCATAGTCGAGCGGGATGCGCAGACGCGACTGCAGCACCTGCACCAGGGCACCGTGGGCAATGGTGCCGCCGAATGGGCTTTGCTTGCGTGCGCGCTCGGGATCGGTGTGGATCCAGTAATCATCCCCCGACAGCTTGGCGAATTCGTCGATCAGCGCCTGATCGACGACGATCTGGTTGCTCCAGGCCGAGTAGGCCTCGCTCACCAGCGACTTCATCGCCGCCTCGTCGTCAAAGCGTACCTGGCGCCTGTCGGCCACCTCGGCCGCACTCGCCGCCGCTTCAGCGGCCGCAGCCAATGCCGCAGGAGTGCTGTCGATGCGCTCGGCCATGTCCTTGCCTGCTGCGGTAAAGCGCAACAGGGTCGTGCCGTCGGCACTCACGGTGTCGAACACCGGCTTCACCCGCATGTCGACCTTGATCTCGGATTCATCCACGCCGATCAGGGTGGTGTTGATGCGCACGCCCTCATCGAGTTCGACCACAGCCATCTTCTGCGGCATCTCGTCGGCAAAGTCGGGCAGCGTCGGGACGCGGGTGAGCGTGTAGGTGTAGAGCGTGCCCGTACCCTTGACTTCCTTCCACGCCAGGTCCTGTGACCAGCACTTGTCGCAATGGCGGCGGGGAAAGAAAACCCAGTGGCCGCAGGACTTGCATTGCGGAATCGTGAGGCGGCCCGCCTTGAGGCCGTTCCAATACGGCGCCGAAATCTCGGTCGGTGTCGGCAGCGGTTTGTTGGTCGACATGCTCGTCATGCTCCCTGGAGAATCAGTGCACCCTGCTCGCTCATCACGCCGCCGGTGCCGGAAACGAACACGGTGTCGCAGCGCTTGAGTTGACGCTCGCCAGCGCGGCCGGAAATCTGATGGAAGGCCTCGATGACCTGCGACATGCCGCCGGCGGTGCCGCTCTGGCCGAAGCTCAACTGCCCGCCGTGGGTGTTCATCGGGAAGTTGCCCTTGTAGGTCAGGTCATGCTCGCGCACCCAGCGCATACCCTCGCCCTTGGGGGCAAAACCGGCATCTTCCAGCGTCAGCAGCACCGTGATGGTGTAGCAGTCGTAGAGCTGTGCAGCCTGAATGTCGCTGCGCTTGATACCCGCCATTGCGAAGGCGCGCTCGGCCGCGGGGCCGATCGGGGTATCCGTCATCTCGTTCGCGTAGGTCGGCGACTTGAAATACAGGTGCTCGCCAAAGCCGGTGATACAGGCGCCACGGTTCCTTGCGCGCGCTGCCACCTCCTTCGAGGCGACGATCACCGCCGCGCCGCCGGCCACCGGCATCACGATCTCGAGCACGCGCAGCGGCTCGGCCACCATCTTGCTGGCAAGCACGTCCTCGATGGACAGCGGTTTGCCGAAGAAGCTGGCGTCCGGGTTGGCGAGCGCGTTGGTGCGCTGGTCGACCGCGATCTTGGCCATCGCCACCGGGTCATAGCCGTACTTGGCCGCGTAGCGCTGGGCAATCATTGCATAGCCGGTATTCTGGCCCATGTGACCATAGGGCAGATCGAACTCCGCCTCGGGCGCGCCGAAGGCAGTACTGTGGCCGCCAAAGCGCATCGCCCGCGCCATCCAGCTCGGATCTTCATCGGGACCAAAGGGCGCCATGCGTGCAGGAATCACACACAACACCGCCTGGCACAGGCCCATCTCGACTGCCATCGCCGCACGCCACACCGCCGCCACCGACGAGCACCCGCCCAGATCGACGACTTCGGCAAAGTTGAGTGACAGACCGAGGTATTCAGCCGCCATCGCCGGCACAAAAACCTGCGCCTCGTGAAACTGCGGGCCATGGATGACCAGGCCGTCGATGTCGGCGGCCTTCAACCCAGCGTCTGCCAGCGCGCGGCCGGCCAGGTCAGCCACCTGCTCGAGATGAAACATCCGCGGCGCGGTCGCGTACTTCTCCGGCCTGTACTGCGCGGCGCCGACGATTGCTGCGTTTCCTTTGAGACCCATGCTCCCTTACCTCGCTGATCCGGACCCAGCCCGGCCTTGTATTGGGTGTAACGATGCCACACCGCCCCAGGGACGTAATCGTTCAAATCGACTAGGCAAAACGGAGGACCCCTCCGGATGGACGATTCGGCCATCGCCCTCAACCCCAATCATGCGCAAGTCATCCCCACCCCGCAGATCACCGCACCACTGAAGGAGCCCCGGCATGCGTCGATTCCCCCTCAAACCACTACTCGCCGTACTGGCCTCCAGCAGTGTTCTTGCCGCACAGCCCCCCGCCATTGGGGCAACCGCCCTACCGCCCACTCCGCGGCTCGACACTGCCGGGGAGTGGGCCCGGCACGGGCTGGATACCGCGGAGACCCGCTTCAGCCGGTTGTCCGCGATCAACTCGAACAATGTCGGGCGACTGGGGCTGGCCTGGCATTTCCGTTTCGACCGCCCGCGCGGCGTCGAGGCCACGCCCATCATGGTCGCTGACACGCTGTATGTCAGCGGCCCATGGGGCGTGGTGTATGCGCTCGACGCGCGCAATGGCCAACTCAAGTGGCAGCACGATCCGCAGGTGCCGGCCGGCAAGGGCATGCATGCGTGCTGCGACGTGGTCAATCGCGGCGTGGCCGTGGAGGACGGGCGCGTGTTCGTCGCCACCATCGACGGCCGCCTGCAGGCGCTGGACGCGCGGAACGGCCGCCTGTTGTGGTCGACGCGAACCTTCGACTTCGACACGCCCTACACCATCACCGGGGCTCCCCGCGTGGCTCAAGGCCTGGTCGTGATTGGCAACGGCGGTGCCGAATACGGCGTACGCGGCTTCGTCTCGGCCTACGACGCGCAGACGGGCGAACTGCGCTGGCGCTTTTACACCGTGCCGGGCAACCCAGCCGACGGCCCCGATGGCACCATCTCCGACCGCCCGCTAAAGGACCTCGCACGCTCGACCTGGCGCGGCGAATGGTGGCGCTACGGTGGTGGCGGCACGGTCTGGGACTCGATGACCTGGGACCCCGAGCTCGACCTGCTCTACTTCGGCGTTGGCAACGGCTCACCCCACGACCGCGATATCCGTAGCCCTGGCGGCGGCGACAACCTCTTTCTGTCGTCGATTGTTGCGGTACGCCGCGCAACCGGCGAATACGTCTGGCACTACCAGACCACGCCCGGTGACAGCTGGGACTACACCGCCACCCAGCACATGATCCTGGCAGAACTGAAGCTTGGCAACCGCCTGCGCAAAGTGTTGATGCAGGCGCCCAAGAACGGCTTCTTCTACGTGCTCGACCGCGCCACCGGCGAACTGCTCTCTGCGGACAAATACGTGCCGGTCAACTGGGCCAGCCACGTCGACCCCGGCAGCGGCCGTCCGGTGGAAACCGAGGGCGCCCGTTACCCCACGGACCAGCCCTTCCTCGTGCAACCCTCGCAGCTGGGTGGCCACAACTGGCAGCCGATGGCCTGGAGCCCGGACACTGGCCTGGTCTACATCCCGGCGCAGGAAAACACCGGCTTCATGATGAAGGAACCGGTGTTCCGCCACGAACCCGAACGCTGGAACACCGGCGTGCTCAATCCACCGATGCCGCCCGATCCCGCCCTGCTCGAGCAGGCCAGGGCCTCGATGCGCGGCCACCTGCTGGCCTGGGATCCGGTGCGTCGCACCGCCACCTGGCGCACCCCGCATTCCGGCTCGTGGAATGGGGGCGTGCTGGCAACTGCCGGCGGCCTGGTGTTCCAGGGGGTTGGTGGCGAGGGACTGGTTGCCTTCGATGCCCGCGACGGCCGCCGCCTGTGGCAGTCGGACATCTGGCTTGACATCCTTGGCGGCCCAATCAGCTACACGCTCGACGGCGAACAGTACATCGCTGCGGCGGCCGGCTTCGGCAGCTCGATGCACATCACCTCCAGCGCCCTGCTGCCGCGCACCGGCGCCCCGGTACCCGGCGGCCTGTTCGTCTGGAAGCTGGACGGCAAGGCCGCCACGCCAGCGCCAACACATCGGCCGAGTGTGACGCCGCCGGCCGACACCGCCACGGAACCCGAGATCGGGCACGGCGCAGCCCGTTACGCGCGCTACTGCATGCAGTGTCATGGAGCCGGGGCGGTCGCCGGCGGCGGCATGCCCGACCTGCGCCAATCCCCCTACCTGAGCGAGGCCGCACTCTTCCGCCGCCCGCTTCTCGACGGCCTGCTGGCCGCACGCGGCATGCCCGGCTTCGCTGATACGCTGAAGGAGGCTGACGCGGATGCGATCCGCCACTACATCATTCGCATGGCCCACACCTTCGGCCGCCTGCCGGCGAAGGATTGAGCGCAGCAAAGAAACATGGCCCTGCCTTCGGTCTCCGAAGGCAGGGCCATGTCATTCGATCCAAGCGCCGAGGCGGTCGCTGAACATCAATCAGTGCATTGCCAGCATGACGAAAAAGCGTTCGGTCGAGACGTTTGCCGGGGAACCCGCGTCCGGACACCTCGCTTCGCCAGCGCTGCAGGCCGGAGTCTGCACCAGCGAATCCAGCACCCCGGTGTGGCCACGATCGAGCATTGCAGCAAGCGCTGCCAGGCATCCAAACACACACCCGAACAACAAGGCTTTTGTAATCATGTACTTCTCCTCCGTGCGCCACAGTTTCGCGTACGCGCTGCACGCGGCCTGCAGGAACGAGGTACGACGCCGCTTCACTGCGACTGCCGCCCAAGAGTCTCCTCCTGCACGTTGTAGAGATTGACGAAGACGCGCAAACGCAACATCGTCCAAACGGACTAAATCCAAAAAAATCGGCGCCCCACAGAGCGCCGATCGATCATCGCCTGCGACACGTCACGCAAAGGGCGGCAGCCCCGCACACTTGAGCGCCTCTGCCGAGTACGGCACATAAGTGGCCCCCGCCTCGTCGCGCACGTACAACGGATCATCGAAAGCACGGGGGTCGTAGCCTTGTCGCTGCAGGTCGACCTTGCGCAGCTTGAAGGTGGAGGTGAGGTCGGCGGCGCTTGATACGCGCACGAACTGAGGCGCCGCATACCGCGGCAGGCGAGCCTCGGTGAGCGCGTAAAACGCCTTCGGATCGAAGGCGTGGCCAGGCTGCATCACAACAGCCGCCATGCCGGCCCGCCCTTCGTGGCCCGGCACCCTCACCCCATAGATGTTGATCAGCTCCACCCCGACGAAGTCCGACAGGGCGTCGGCGACTTCGGCGGTGGAAACGTTCTCGCTCTTCCAGCGGAAGGTGTCGCCGATGCGGTCGACAAAATAGAAGTAGCCGTCATCGTCGTAGCGCAGCAGGTCGCCCGAACTCCAGTAAGCATCGCCTTCGGTGAAGACGTTACGCAGGATCTTCTTCTCGGTGGCCTCTTCCGAGGTGTAGCCCTCAAAGCGCCCGCCGCCGACCTCAGGATGATTGACGATGAAGGCGATGCCTTCACCGACCTCACCTGGCTGGCACAGGATGTATCGCCCCTGCTCGTCGCGCGGATGCGACTCGGTCTCGACGTCGTAGCGCACCAGGCGGAAGTTGGTCTTGTTCCAGTCCGGGACGCGGCCACAGGACCCGACATAGTTGTCGACGTTGATCAGCGCAGTGTTGGCCTCGGTGGAACCCCAGCCCTCGAAGATCTGGATCGGGCCAAAGCGCTCGAGCCAGCGCGCCCAGGTCTCCGCGGTGAGTCCGGCGCCAAGCATTGCGCGCAGACTGTGGTCGCGGTCGTTGGCCTGGGCAGGCGCGTTGAGCAGGTAGCGGCAGATCTCGCCAATGTACTGGAAGATGGTGATACCGTTGGCACGCACGTCGGTCCAGAACTCGCGCGTGCTGAACTTGCGTCGCACCACGATGCTGCTGCCCGCCTTGAGCGCGGTGGACGTCACCGAAGTCGCCGCCGCACCGTGGTACAGCGGCAGGCAGCAGTAGAAGACGTCATCGGGCGTCACCTCGAGGGTCACATGCATGACGTCGCCCGACGACATCCAGCGCATATGGCTGTAGCGTGCCGCCTTGGGAAGACCGGTGGTGCCCGAAGTGAAGATCAGCAGCATCGGCTCCTCGGCACGCACCTCGGCACGGCCGTCGCGCGGGAAGGCACTGCGCGCTGCGGCCTCGACCTCGGCGGTGAAATCGGCGCTCGCCAGCGCGCGATGTTCGGCAGCGGCGGGCTTCTCGGCGTCGGCAACGAGGTAAAGGGGCTGCGCCGGACGCTCGGGGGTGAGCGCGAAGTTCTCGAGGCATTCCTCGCCGAGCACGACGGCACGGGCCCGCGTCGACTCCAGCGCGTGAGCGAGCGGACGGCCACTGACCTGGGTGTTGATGACCGCGACCACCACGCCCAGCTTGGCGAGACCAAACCAGTAGAAGAAGAACTCGGGCCGGTTCTCCATCGCCAGCGCACACACATCGCCGCAGCGCAGGCCGCGCGCATGCAGGGCGTGGGCAACCTGGTTGGCGCGCGCATCCACCTCGGCGTAGCTGAAGCGACGCCCGCCGTAGATCAGGAAGTCGCGATCGCCAAATCGTGCGGCCTGCTCCTCGAGGCGATCGGCCAAGGTATGGCGGTCGGCCGGCTTGATCAGATTGGCCGCGCGCGAACGCGCGTCGAGCCTGGCCTGGGTTTCTTCGCGCGGAACCACCTTGCTGCGGGCCGCGGGCGGATTCAGAACGACGGCAGAATCGGACATGCGCCCTTCTCCATGTTGTGTTCGAGCGTTGCTGTTCGGAGATCGACCGCGCGCGTCAGCGCACGCGGATGCGGGGATCGGGAGCACCACGGCGCAGCGTGGCGAGGAAACGGTCCAGCACGGCGGGCTCCGCGACCTCGGGCAACTGATCCTTGGCCGGACGTTCGGCCCAGAATGCACGCCAGGACGGGAACAGGTCGTGGAAGCTCCCCTCGTAGGGTTCGCGCCCCGGCCAGCGCATCTTGCGATCTCCGATCGGTGGCTTGTTCAGGTCGGTCGCATACCAGTAGCACGGCAGGCGGCGGCGGAAATACCATTGCCCGTCCATTCTCTCGTAATCGTCCCAATACAACATTTGCATGATGACCCATTCCGGGCCGGTCTCGTGCTCGTTCTTCGAGTACACAACGCCGACGGCATGATCGGGGTCGGTGAACTCGATGATGTGCTGGCCCAGGTGGTGCGAAGTGCCGGAGAACTGATTGCGCAAGGTGTCGTCGACCCAGGCCTTGAGATGAGCGCGGCCCACCTTTTCGCGGCCGACGCGAATGTCCGGCGCAAAAAGGTTCACATGGGCGTCGAGGTCGCGCATGTCGAGCGACAGCGCATACCGCGCCACCAACTGGCGGATGGCCTCGGTCGATTCAAGACGGTCGATGCGGGCAAGCAGGTCGGCCTGCGGTGCGGAGGTCGTCATGCCGGCACCGCTCAGATGAAGGCCATGCCGCCGTTGACAGCGATGTTCTGTCCAGTGATGAAGCTGGCGTCATCGCTGGCAAGGAAGGCAGCGACCCGGGCGATTTCCTCCGGTTCGCACATGCGCCCAAGCGGAATGGCCTTGATCATCGACTGCATCCATTCGTCCGGAATGCCCGCCATCATCGGCGTGTTGGTCGGCCCGGGCACAATCGTGTTGACGCGGATGCCGCTGGCGGCCAGTTCCCGAGCGATGCTGCGGGTCAGCCCCATCACGCCGGCCTTGGAAGCACAATAGTGGCTGGGCCCCTCACCCGACATCGCTGCGGTACTCGACACATTGACGATCACGCCCTTGATGCCGCGTTTCTGCATCAGGCGCGCGCCCTCGCGACAGCACAGGAAGGTGCCGGTGAGATTGACACCAATGACCCTCATCCAGTTGTCGTCAGGCGTCTCGAGAAAAGCATCCACCGATCCGATACCCGCACTGTTAACCACCACATCGACACCGCCAAAGCGCTCGCCGACTGCGGCAAAGGCGGCCGTAACCGATGCAGGGTCAGCAACATTGCACGCCAGTGCCATGCCACGCACCCCCAGTTCCAGCACCGCATCGGCGGCGGCATCGGCATTGATGTCGGCCGCGGCTACGCTCGCCCCCAAGCCGGCAAAATGCTTCACCATCGCACGCCCCATGCCCTGGGCGGCCCCCGTCACAAACACCACCTTGCCTTCGAAACTCATCGCTCGCCTCCTGTCATGCGTTCTGCCCGCGCCGCCGCTTGGCGACAGGGGATGTCATGGAGCACAGTTTTCTCCGGCGTCGCCAGCCCGACATCGTCCAATGAGACTAATCCGGAGACCTGCGAAGGCCCCTGAGCCGGTACGGGCCGGTCATTCGTCTGAATGGACGATGCCATGCATCGGAGGCCACGGGACGATACATGCCCGGAGACGTCAAAAGCCGTAGAACCGGCGTATATAAGACCCAAGGAGACAGGTCGTGAACACAAGCCAAGGCACTCAGCACCGCATTACCTGGCATACGCACTATGCCCTCGCGATGCTGGCGATCATTTACGTCTTCAATTACATCGATCGCCTGGTGATATCGATCCTGATCGAGCCGATCAAGCTCGAGTTCGGCATCTCCGACACCCAGATCGGCCTGCTGTCCGGGGTCGCGTTCGCGATCTTCTACACGCTGTTCGGCCTGCCCTTCGGCCGCCTCGCCGACCGCATTGGCCGCAAGCCGGTGATCGCGCTCGCCTGCATCGCCTGGAGCGCGATGACCATGTTGTGCGGGGTGGCGACGAGCTTCGCCATGCTGCTGCTGTTCCGCATCGGGGTGGCGGTGGGCGAGGCCGGTGGCACCGCACCGTCGGTCGCGATGGTCTCCGACCTTTATCCGCCCGAGAAGCGCTCGCGTGCGCTGTCGGTCTTCCTGATGGGTCCAAGCCTGGGTGCCGTCCTCGGCCTGGGCCTGGGCGGCTGGATCGCGCAGGAGTACGGCTGGCGCACCGCCTTCATCGTCATCGGCGCGCCCGGGGTGCTGCTCGGCATGCTGCTGTGGCTCACCGTGCGAAGCCCGGCCGTCCCTGTGCGCCCCCAGCCCGCGGCCGGCGCACCGAAGGAAGACTGGCAGACGACGCTGCGCGAGATGCTCGCCACACCGGCCTTCGTCCTCGTCGTCACAGCCGGGACGCTGGCCGCCGTCATGGGCTATGCAATCGGCACCTGGAACCCGAGCTTCCTGATCCGCTCTCACGGGCTGACCGTGCAGCAGGCCGGCCTGCTGGTCGGACTTGGCGGGGGCATCTGTTCCACCATCGGCACACTCGTGTGTGGCAGCGTCACCGACCGCCTGGTCGCGCGCGATCCGGGCTGGCAACTGCTGATTCCGGTCGTGGGCTGCGTGGTCAGCGTCCCGCTCGGGCTTGCCTTCTATCTGTGGCCGGCCGACGTCGCCTTCCACATCGGCTCGCTGCCGGTTCCCGAAGCCTTCCTGTTCTACCTGGCGTTCAGCTTCACCGCGATCTGGTGGTCAGTCCCCTGCTTCGGCGCCATCAGCCACCTTTTTCCGCCAAACCGCCTGGCTCAGGCGACGGCGATCTTCGTGATGTCGATGACGCTTCTCGGCGTCGGCTTGGGGCCGATCATCGTCGGCACGCTGTCGGACGTCTTCAACCCGGAGCTGGGTCAGGAAGCCCTGCGCTACGCACTGGCGGCCTCGGTGCTGCTGTATCTGGTGTCCGCGGCCTGCCTGCTGGCGGCCGTCGGACGCTATCGCCGCAAGCTGCGCGCCAGTGCGATGCCGCCTGCCGCCGCAGCCGCAAGCGCCTGAACAACCGACTCGAAACCTATCCCTGGAGATGACCCGATGAACTCACCCGATCTGCCGATTCCCCTCGACCGCTTCATCGAACTGGACAATGGTCTTCGACTGCATTACCTCGACGTCGGCAAGGGACCTGTTGTCGTGTGGCTTCACGGCAGCGGGCCGGGCGCGAGCGGTTACAGCAACTTCAAGGGCAACTACCCGGCCTTCGCCGCGGCGGGCTTTCGCAACATCGTGCTCGACCTGCCCGGCTTCGGGCGCTCGGACAAGCCCGCCGACGTGCAGTACAACCTCGACTTCTTCGTCGCCAATCTGAACGCTTTCCTGGGCAAGATCGGCGTGGCGAAATGTACCCTGCTCGGCAACTCGCTGGGTGGCGCGATCGCCCTGGGCCAGGCGCTGGCCCACCCGGACACGGCCGAGCGGCTGATCCTGATGGCGCCAGGTGGCGTCGAGGAACGCGAGACCTACTTCAAGATGGAAGGCATCGTGCGCATGGTCGAGACCTTCGCCAAGGGCCCGATGGGACCGCTCGAGATGCGCCACGTCATGAGTCTGCAGGTATTCGATCCCTCGATGCTCGACGACAGCATCATCAACGAACGCGCGGCCATCGCCCCCTCGCAGCCGGCCAACCTGTTCTCGACCATGATGGTCCCGAACATGACCACGCGCCTGCACGAGATCAAGGCGCCGATCTTCGGCTTCTGGGGCACCGACGACAAGTTCAACCCGCACACCGGCGCGCTGAAGGTGATCGAGAACGCCCCCAACGCGCGCATGATCCTGCTCAACCGCTGCGGCCATTGGGTACAGGTGGAGCACAGCGACCTCTTCAACCGCAGCTGCATCGACTTTCTGACCAAAGGGTAAGCCACACCATGGGATCCTTCGACAACCTGCTGCAGCCCGGCCGCATCGGCAAGATGGAAGTGCGCAACCGCATCGTGATGGCGCCGATGGGGTCGAACTTCGCCGAAGCCGACGGCACCTGCGGTGAACGCATCCAGGCCTATTACGAGGCGCGCGCCGCAGGCGGCGCCGGCCTGCTGACCATGGGCGTGGTCTCCATCGCCTATCCGCACGGCACCGCCGAGCCCTTCCAGGTGGGCATCTCGGACGACAGCTTCATTCCCGGGCTCAAGGGCATCGTCGACCGCGTGCACAAGCACGGCGCGAAGATCGCCGCGCAGTTGCAGCACGCCGGCAAGACCGCGGTGCGCGACCTCGCCGAGGGTCGCGAGCTGTGGGTGCCATCCATGCCCCCAGCAGTGAAGACCGACATGTTCGCCGCGCTGACGCAGGAAGAACTCGGCGCCTTCATCAGTTCGTCGAAGGGCCGCGAAAAGGCGGGCGTCAAGATCCGTGTCATGGACAAGGCCGACATCGCGCAGATGATCGAGTGGTTCGCCGCCGCAGCCGACCGTGCCAAACGCGCCGGCTTCGACGGCGTCGAGATCCACGCCGCGCACACTTACATCATCGCAGGCTTCCTGTCGGGCTACTTCAACAAGCGCGACGATGAATACGGTGGTTCGATCGAGAACCGCGGCCGTTTCCTGCGCGAGGTGATCGCCGCAGTGCGCCAGCGCATCGGCGCCGACTACCCGGTGTGGCTGCGTCTCGACGCCTACGAACTGCGCATGGAGGGCGGCATCACGCTGGACGAGGCCAAGGTCTTCGCGCGCATGGCCGAGGCCGCCGGTTGCGACGCCGTCAGCGTCTCGGCCTATGCCAACACCAGCACCGGCGTCGCCTTCACCGAAGCGCCGCTGGTGCAGCAGAAGGCAGGTTTCCTGCTGTGGGCAGCCGAGATCAAGGAGGCGGTGAAGATTCCGGTCATCGCCGTCGGCCGCCTCGAGCCCGAGGTCGCCGACAACGCCATCGCCGCAGGCCAGTGCGACTTCGTCGCCATGGCGCGCAAGATGCTCGCCGACCCCGAATTGCCCAACAAGCTGATCGAGAACCGCCCCGAGGACATCCGGCCCTGTATCTACTGCTACGCCTGCGTCAGCCAGATCTTTGTCAACCAGCGCGTCAAATGCGCGGTCAACCCGATGACCGGCCATGAGGCCGAGATCCGCCTGGTGCCAGCCGTCAAACCGGGCCACGTGCTCGTCGTCGGCGGCGGCCCGGCGGGCATGGAGGCCGCGCGCACCGCCGCGCTGCGCGGTCACAAAGTCACCCTGGTGGAGCGCAGCGGCCGGCTGGGCGGCACGCTGTTCTTCGCCGCACTGGCCTACGCCGAGAACGGCGCCCTGCTCGACTACCTGAGCACGCAGATGAAGAAACTCGACATCGACGTGCATCTCAACACCGTCGCCACCCCCGACCTCGTCCGCCAGCTTGGCGCCACCGCAGTCATCGTCGCCACCGGCGCCGAACGCAATGCGCCACCGATCCCCGGCGCCGACATGGACCATGTGTGGTCGGGCGATGAGTTGCGCCGGCTGATGACCGATGACCGCGCGGACGAGATCGCCAAACGCAAGTTGTCCTTCACCCAGCGCACGCTGATGAAGGCCGGCAGCCTGGTCGGCGTCACCGACAGCACCGACGCCATCCAGAACCTGTCACGGGTATGGATGCCACTTGGCAAGAAGGTCGCCATCATCGGCGGCGGCCTGGTGGGCATCGAACTGGCCGAGTTCCTCGTCGACCGCGGCCGCGAGGTCGTGGTGCTGGAAGAAGGCCCCAGCCTGGGCCGCGAGCTGTCGATCGTGCGCCGCTGGCGGGTGCTGGACACCCTGCGCCAGCACGGCGTGGCGCTGCACACCAAGGTGAAGGTCGACTCGATCGACAAGAAGGCGGTGCGCTACACCGACGCCGAAGGACAGCAACACAGCCTGGCGGCCGATTCGGTCGTACTCGCCGTCGGTGCCCGCCCGGACGACAGTCTGGCGCGTGCGCTCGAAGCCGCCGGCGTGCCGGTCAGCGCGGTCGGCGACGGCGCGCAGATCGGCTACATCGAGGGCGCCATCAAGTCCGGCATGCTCGCCGGACTGTCGGCCTGAGTCTTCCCATCGTCCCCGGGCCGGGCGCGCGGCACCCATGCCGCCGCCCGGCTTTTTTCATCTCCGCCCACCCCACACAGGGGCGACGCCCCCGCGGGAGCACACGATGAGTACCGCCGCCACCGCAATCTGCAACCTCCTCTACCGCTACGCGGAAGCCATCGACGAAGGCCGCCTCGAGGACGCTGCCGCCCTTTTCCGCCACGCCCGCATCGAAACCGGCGCCGCTGGCCCACTCGACGCCGACGGCCTGCTCGCCCTGTGGCGCAAGATCCTCGTCATCCACCCCTGCGGCACCCCCCGCACCCGCCACCTCGTCACCAACCCCATCCTCGAAATCAATGAGGCGGCCGGCACCGCGCAGGTCCGTTCATGCTTCACCGTGATGCAGGCCACCGACGACCTCCCGCTGCAGATCATCGCCAGCGGCCGCTACCGCGACCGCTTCGCTCGTATCGACGGCGAGTGGTGTTTCGTCGAGCGCGACTACCGCCAGCTCGACTTCGCCGGCGACCTCAGACAGCATCTGCGGATCGCAATCAAGCCAGGACCGCGCCTCTGAAGGCTGCAGCGACGACGGACTTGCAATAGGCCCAGCGGGCTAACGAATGCTGGGGGGGTGGCGGGTTGTCGGCCTGACCTGCAGTTGGGGTTTTGCACCAGGAACGACTGCAATGAGACGGTCAGCGGTCGTAGCCCAGAAATTCTGGTCGAGTGACCGCTTGTCATTTCAGGCTACTTCCGGAGCCGACCCAATTCGGCCATTTGTATCCGACCTGGTTCACCGACAGGCATCTTCTCTAACCGGCCATCCCGCTTAGCCAAAATCTGAATAGTTTGGCCATTGAGATCAATCACAACTGATCGGTAACGTCAGGTATATGGACCACTGCAGCCCTGGCGCGAACAGCTGCCGCATTTGGCGAAAAGGAAGTTATAGCTTCATGCCAGTCTTTTCGGCGATCTTCGCTGCAAGGCTCTTGAAGTCCCTTTTCGCATCCGAGACTGCATTGGCGTGACTACCAATGGCCCCGTCCGCTGAGGTGAGATTAAAAATGGGTTTGCGATATTCCTGAGCCATGGGTATCAGGCTACGGTAGTGCTTGATAGTTGCAAGGCAGTACGGATCGTCCTCCTGCCTCATATTCTCCACCGGCTCTTCATTCAGAATATCCCTTCGATAGACTGCCGGAATCCTCTGCACCCACTTGTCGTAGGCCCTAACCGGACGGTCAAGCCGAACGCCATGCTGTTGACACAAGTAACCTATGGGCATCATCCGACCAACAGGGAGCCGGAAGTCGGGGTACATGGACCTATCGGTGCTGTCGCGCCAGTTTTCCAGTCGCTTCTGCCAAAGACTCTTCCAACTTTTCAGCGTTGGTCCCAAGTTGCTCAAGCCTTGCAGCGAAAAGAGGTCGGCCCCGAGAGGGATGGCGACATAATCGGTTGCCAACAGTACTGAACGATTAATAGCGCCTAAATTAGGACCAATATCGACAAGAATTATGTCAGCCTGAACCTTTTCTACCGCCATTTGCATGACTTGCCAGAAAGACGTCAGGATCCGCATGGGGCGGTATAAATTATTGTCTCCCATGCTAGCTGGCCATTCCGCCGAGAGCGCATCCTCAAAGCTCGATAACGCGACGTCACCCGGTAGCAGATAGAGATCCGTAGCGATGTTTTGCAAGACCGGAGGGACAATATCTCCTACGCCTGTTAGCGGCTTGACGCACTGGTAAATCGTTGAACCCGGATGGCGCTCAGTCCATAGCTGTTCAATCCGATCTTCATCCAGAAACGCGGCTGTAAGGTTTGCCTGCGGGTCCAAGTCCACGATTACCACTCGCTTACGAAGACTCGCAAACATCCACGCTAGATGATATATGAGAGAGGTCTTTCCTACCCCTCCCTTGTTGTTAAAGAAAGTTAATACTGGTGCGTTCACGATTTTCTTCTCAGCAGGCAGACTACTGCACTCTGGTTAGTCAAGAATTCAGGGGGTGGATTTCCATTTACTTCCATCACTCGTCGTGCCGTGGCAATGCCTCGGCCAAAGGACTGAATAAATCCAAAAGTTTTCAAGACATCCGCAATATTAGGGTTCCGATAGTCGGTGATGCCTGGGGCGCCAAAGTTCTCACTGGTAACGTTGCCGTAAGGACCGCCAGGACTATTTATCTCGATCCGATCATTGAACCAGTACACCCGAATTGGCGTGTTAGTCCCTTCGTAAACGCGATGGAGCACCGCGTTATATAGGATTTGCTGAAGCGCTGCCTGAGGGTATGGCGTGTCAATTTGATGGGTGGCTGCTGCAGTTATGTCGACAGCGGTCCGATTGTGGGCCTTGAGCTTTTCCTCTGCGCGCCGAAGCATCTCTACAATCCCGCCACCGATTTCTTCTTCGTCAATGACGGGGTCTGCAAGCTCGACTCCATCAATTCTGAGAAACTGAACATATGCTCCAGGCAGGAAGTCCTGAGGACTCTTTCCGATTGCCAACAATCCCATTAAGGTCGGAGTGGTTTCCGTCGGGGAGACAATCATGCGACATGAGGCTAGACGTTCTTCATAGCTGCGCCCATTGGCCTCAAGCACGTCTTCTGCAAAGGCTTGCGGCAAATACTCGTTCTCGAAGATACTTTTCGAAAGATCGGTAAGCTTTGCCGTCGGCACAGGGTAAATATCGAAGGGCAGGTTCTTGAAACGACGCCTTTCATTAAGGATCCGCTCCTCCTGCTCGTTTGCTAACGCTCGACGAGGACCCGTGCGAATCCAGATTCGACCATCGTACTTCACGGGAGGCATATCGGACGGCATGACGGTCACAACGGCGACCTCGGCACCTTTAAGCACACGCTTTTCCACAGAAAGTACTGGCAAAGGAAGAATATTGCCGTCAGTCTTCATATCTGCGAGCGACATCAGCAATTGATCCGTCACGTCAAGGCCACTCGGCTCCCCGTTATCCTTGACTCCAATGAACAAGACTCCTGGCCGACTGTGGCCGGGCAAATCGTTGGCAAATGCACAAACTGCTTGTCGCGCCTTTTTGGGGACGTCCCCCTTGAATGATTCCTTGCGCTCAGCACGATCAGACTCAAGGTCCTCCAGGAGATTCACCAGTTCGTGATCGTTTAGTCGCTGCATTTCATGTGCCTCAAAGCAATTATTCCCTTAGCGGGTTAAGACTGATCGGGGTGCCTTACCTAAGAGCACGACAGCGCTGCTATGTTCAGCGGCTGCGTTGAATACCGCTTTGAACGCGAGGGTTTCTGCTCTCGGTCAAGTCTACCTGTTCAGGTTACGTTGAGGAACGTTACGGCACAAGAACTATGACCCGGCTAGAACTGCTGAGCCTAATCCGGATGGGCATGGGTAAGTCTTCATCCAATCTATACTGATCTGGACTGGGGCCGCACCACTACGAAGCCTGCGTTACGCGCCTAGATCGTTGCAGGTATCCGAGTAAGGCGGTCGTTCAACTGCATAGCCTGTCCAATCGACGAAGGGCCGCTTCTGGCCGATACCGCCAGTTCGATGAACAAGTGACCTCCTGCCGTTCGACCCGCACTGAACGCCGTGCGGCAGCTGCCCGCTGTAAAGCCGCCACTCATTCGGCGCAAGCTGAACGGCTCCTCAGGCCGAGCTCCTGTCGCTGGATGATCAGGCCTCCCCCGCAAAAGCCCGACGCCGTTCACGCAGATGCAAACCATCCAGCGTTGCCTTGACGCGAAAGATCAATCACCACGGCAAGAACTGCGCGACCCGCGAAATCATCTCGGTTGCAAGCCGGGCGCCGCCCCACCATAGCAGCGCGACCGAAGCGAGTGCGGCCAACGTGACCAGATGGCCCGTCAGCAGCATCAGGCCATCGCGAAGACGCAGCCCCCACGAGATCAGCACGATGGCAAGTGCCGGCAACACGTTGTCAAAGCTGATGATGGGCACAGGCACCATCATCGACAAACCGGCAAGCGAAAGCATCACCCCATTTGCCACCCGCGCGGGTCTGTTGCTGAGCGCGAGCATGCGTGGCCGCCCCAGCCGCGCCACTACACCGACGACCCGGTCGACCGCCCGCTTGAGCACGGTGACGGCACGGCCGTTGAGCTCGCGCTGAGCCAGCCAGCGCGGTAGCGGCACTGGCTGACCGAGACACAGCCCGAGTGCGATGAACAGGCAGAACGCCCCCACCGCGGAAGCCATGCCCGGCAAGGCCACCGGAAAGAGCAGCGGCATCGCCAGCATGCTCAACCATACCAGCCGCTGCCGATGGCTCTGGCCGACGGTGTCGGCCATCGAGCCTCCCAGCGCGGCAAGCTGGGCGTCGGCGATGCGCTCCACGAACACCCTCCGTCGCTCCCTGGAACAAGCGGACCGGCTTTGCGAGGCAAGAAACTTGTCTGTCACGATGCTACAGATTCCCCCAATCAACCAGACCGGAGCCGACATGCGCTGATCGAGCTGCCGGCACATTTGGATGGTCAGACGCGAATCAGCACTTGCCGGTTCCCCGTCCGGCCGCTCGCCCGGTGCATCGTGCCACAGGACAGGCACATCAAACCATGGCAGCATGCAGACACGCTCGATGATGCTGTCACCCGGAGGCCACCGATAAGGACATGACCGATTGTTTACCCACCGAGCGGGATGGCGCGAACGGCGCATGGCGCGGCTGCCCGCCGGCTCCCGCCATTGACCCGGCATCGCCCTTGCTGTTCGTGATCAACGCCTCGGCGGGTGCCCTGGACCTCGATGCCAAACGCGCGGTCATCCAGGCTGCCCTGGCCAGCCACGGACGCAAGGGCGAGTTGCTGAGCTGCAACCCAGGCAATCTGGCACAGGTAGCCACCGCGGCAGCGGTGCGGGCGCTGGAGCGCAATACTGCGGTGATTGCAGTTGGCGGCGACGGCAGCCTCAACACGGTGGCCCAGGCGGCACATGCGGCCGGCTGTGCGATGGGAGTCATTCCGTATGGCACCTTCAATTATTTCGCCCGGGCCCACGGCATTCCCACCGAACCATTGGCAGCGGCCCGGCTGTTGCTGGATGCCCGGCCACAGCCGGTGCAGGTCGGTGGCATCAACGACCGGGTGTTCCTCGTCAATGCCAGCCTGGGCATCTACCCTGAGCTGCTGCAAGACCGCGAGGCCTTCAAGGCCCGCTTCGGACGCAGCCGGTGGGTTGCCTTCATCGCCGCATGCAACACCCTGCTGCGCGCCCAACGCCGGCTGCGCCTGCACATCGACACCGGCATCGACGTCCGTGATCTGCAGACCCTGACACTGTTCATCGGCAACAATCCACTGCAGTTGCAGCAGTTTGGCGCCGAACCGGCTGACACCCTTGCCGGCACGCCGGGCGACGGCAGCCTGGCGGCACTGGTGCTACGCCCCATCGGCACGGTGGCGATGATCCGCTTGATGTTGCACGGCGCCATGGGCCGGCTGGGTGAAGCGGCCGGGATCGAGAGCTTCGAGTTCCTGAGCATGGTGGTGAAACCCCGGCTGTCACGCGGTCACAGGACCGTCAAGATCGCTTTTGATGGCGAGGTTGCACGCATGCGCACCCCCATCGACATCCGTGTGCTGGATCAACCCTTGTACCTGCTCAAGGCACCTGCAAGCACAAGCGCCACGCGCCCACCCGGACCATGACATGAGCGTGATACTGCAGATCTCCGATACCCATTTCGGCACCGAACGGGCCGCGGTGGTCGAGGCCCTGGTGACGCTGGCCCTGCAGCAGCGCCCCACGCTGGTGGTGCTGTCGGGTGATATCACCCAACGCGCGACGTCCGCACAGTTCCGTGCCGCCAAAGCCTTCGTCGATCGTCTGGGCGCACCTGTTCTGGCGGTGCCGGGAAACCATGACATCGACCTGTTCAACCTGTGGACGCGAATGACCCGACCCTATGCCCGTTATGCCAGGGTGTTCGGCACAGACCTGGAGCCGGTGCACACCTCGCCAGACCTGCTTGTGATCGGCGTCAATACCACCCGCAGCTGGCGACACCGCAACGGCGAGCTCTCCGGCAAGCAGATCGGTCGCGTCAGCGGCCTGCTGGCCACGGCTCACCCCGGGCAACTGCGCGTGGTGGTGGTGCATCAGCCAATCGCCGTTCCGAGGACCGTGAAGCGGACCCCACTGCTGCGCGGCCATCGTGCGGCGCTCAAGGCCTGGTCCGCAGCGGGCGCCGATCTGATCATGGGGGGTCACATCCACCTGCCCTACACCCTGGAGGTGCACGGACTGGCACGCCCGCTATGGGTGCTGCAGGCCGGCACCGCCATCTCGTCTCGCACCCGCCCCAACGCATCCAATTCGGTTAACATCCTGCGCTGGGGCGAGCATGAGGATCACCGCCACTGCCTGATCGAACGCTGGGACTATGCCCTTACTGCACGCGCCTTCATTCACAGCACAACCGACACCATCTGGCCGGAGCGCGTCTGGCCACCCCGCACCCGGGACGGTTGACTGCAAACCGGCCACGCACGCATCAAGCCGTTCAATGGCGTTCAGTCGCTGCCGGCCCTCGCCTTCATCTGCCAGGCGGCGACCAACGCCAAGCCGAAGCACCCCGCCAACAGCATGAAAGCTTCCGCATAGGCGAGTGCAAGATCTGCCGCCTCACCATGCGTCATGGTGCGCCACTCGACGAACACCGCAACAATGGCCACCCCCAGCACACCACCAAACTGACGGGTGTAGTTGCTGACCATTGCGGCCTGCCCATAGTGCGAGGCTGTCACACGACTGAGCGAAGCGACGGTCAGCGCAGGAATGGTCAGGCCAAGGCCAAGACGCCCCAGCAGACTGTAGGCCACGACCTCCTCATAGCTGATGGCACCGCCGCGCAGTGCATAGGGCACGAACGACACACCGAACAGCGCCAGGCCGATCATCGTGATCCAGCGCGGGTCATAGCGATCGGCAAGCAGCCCGCCAGCGGGAATCGCAAGTGCCAGCAGCAGGCCGGAAGGCAGCAGGGCGAGCCCGGCAAGGGTCGCATCGTAGCCAAGCGCATTGAGCAGGAACACCGGGATCAGGTAGGTGGAAGCGTACAGGCCAAAGCCATAACTCACGCCCACCACCGCGCCCATGGTAAAGCAGCGCTCACGGAACAAGCCCAACCCGACAATGGGATGACTGACACGCCCGGCATGACGCACAAACCCGATGACGCACAGCACGCTCAAGGCCAGCACCGCCAACGTCCAGACCCCGGTTGGCCCGTACTGCCGGAGGCTGGCAATGAAATCGATTGCCAGCAAGGAGGCTGCGCACAGCAGGCCGACACCCAGCCAGTCGAACGGATGGGGTGCAGCTGACGCAGCGCGGGGCAACAGGCGCAGGCCAAGCCCACCCGCCAGTACGCAGAATGGCAGGCTCATCAGGAAGATCGCCGGCCAGCCGAAATGATCGAGCAGCACGCCGGCCACGGAAGGGGCCACGGCCGGGGCCAGCACGATGCCAAAGCCCAGCAGGCCATGTGCCCTGCCCTGACTGCCGGCCGGAAACAGGCGCATCACCAGCAGCATCGGCAAGGGCTGCAGCAGGCCGGCGGCCACACCCTGCACAACACGCATCGCGACCAGAAAACCAAACCCTTCGGCCAGCGCACCCGCAATGCTGCTCAGGGCGAGCAGCAGGTTGGCCCCCAGGAACAAGCGGCGAAAGCCGACTCGGTCAAGCAGCCACGGCGTCGGCAACATGGCCACCGTGAGCGCGGCCAGAAAGCCGGTGACCGCCCACTGCACCCGATCCTGCCCCAGATCGAAATGCTGCCCGAGTGCCGGCACAGCAACGTTGAAGCTGCTGGTGGCAAGCACGGCGGCAATGGTCGCCAACGCAACCACAGCCAGCGCCAGCCACTTGTAGGCGGCACCGTACTGCGCATGCAGCGATTCGAGTGTGGGCGCTTCAGTCAGCCCGCGCATGCACTGCCCTATACCGGTCCGGCACGGATGCGCCTACTGCGGGCTCAGTTCGCCGAAACGCTGTACATGGAAGTCCCCATCGCCCAAGCTGGCCTGAGCAACGCGGATACGCTTCAGGTACAGGCCGACGTCCAGCTCGTCAGTGACGCCCATGCCGCCATGCATCTGTACCGCCTCGCGACTGATGCGATGTGCAACCTCGCCCGCCTTCCATTTTGCCAGGCTGGCCATGCGTGCACGGGCCGCAGCATCGAGCGCGGGATCGTCCAGCGCAGCCAGCCCGGCCATCACCGTACTGCGTGCAAGCTGCAGCTGGGCAAAACACCATGCTGCACGGTGCTGCAAGGCCTGAAAGCTGCCAATCGGCACATCAAACTGCACCCGCGTCTTCAGGTACTCGACTGTCGCGTCAAACAGGCTTTGCGTGGCGCCCAGCAGTTCGGCAGCCAGACAGACGCGCCCCCGGTCCAGGGCCGCGTCGAGTGCCTGGAATCCCTCACCCTCGACCCCCAGCAGCGTCGCTGCAGCAAGGCGCACGTCCTGCAGCACGAGATTGGCGTGATTGCGCGCATCCAGGGTCTTCATGGCTGACACCTGCAAGCCCGGCGCACCGGCCGGCACGAGGAACAGGCTGATGCCTGCACGCTCGCCCGCCAGTCCGCCGGTGCGTGCGGCAACGACGAAGGCATCCGCCCCAATGCCGTCGGCGACGAACGCCTTGGCGCCATTGAGCACGTAGTCCTCTCCGTCACGCGTCGCGGTCAAGGCAACGGCGGCGGGGTCATGGCGCGGCTGCTCGTCAAGCGCCAGCGCAATCCGCTTTTCACCAGCAATCAGCGCCGCCATCCATTCGGCCTGCTGCGCCGCGGAACCGGCCAGCTCGATCACACCACCGCCGAGCACGACGCTCGACAACAGCGGCGAGGCCGACAGGTTGCGGCCAATCTGTTCGAATACCGCCCCCAGTCCCTTGCAACCAAAGGCCAGGCCGCCAACCGCCTCGGGGAAGGGGATGGCGCTCCAGCCCATATCGACCATCTCGCGCCACAGCGCGGCGTCAAAACCCTCGGCTACGCCCGCATCACGCAGCTTGCGCTGGGCGGCGACCGGGCTTTTCGCCATCAGGAACTCGGCGGCTGTGTCGGCCAGCAGTTGCTGCTCTTCGGAATAAACCAGACTCATGACGCGCTGCTCCTTACTTGCCCTGCTTGCTGGCGCCGCCTTCCGGCAGCACCAGCACCCGTTTGGCGATCACGTTCAACTGCACCTCGGACGAACCACCGGCGATGGTCTGCGCGAAGCTGCCCAGCCAGGCCTTCGTCAGCGCCAGTTCCTGCGCCTCGAAGGCCTCGCCCTCCCAGCCCAGCGCGCGGTGGCCAAGCACGTCGGCCAGCACTTCGAACTTGTCCTTCTCCTGCTCGGAATGCACCAGCTTCATGATCGACATCAGGCCGGACACATTCCTGCGCGCACGCGCCTCTTCCCCCATGCGCTGGGCCGTCAGGCTGTAGGCCATCTCGTCCATTGCCATCGCAAACACGCGCTGCCGCAGCGCGATATCGGCCGGTGACGAGGCGGACGGCGCAGGCAGGTACTTGCCGGCAATCGACAGCAGGTCGAAGTGCGTCGGCAAGGCAAACTCGCCGAACTTGGACATCGCCCGACGCTCGTGCTGCAGCAGCGCCTTGGCCAGCGTCCACCCGCCATTGAGCGGACCGATCAGCTGGTGCCGGGGCACCTGGACGTTGTCGAAGAACACTTGGCAAAAGGAAGACTTGCCACTGATCAGGTCGATCGGTTGCGCCTGAATGCCGGGCGAGCTCATATCCACGACCAGCAGGCTGATGCCCTGCTGCTTGGGCGCAACCGGATCGGTTCGCACCAGCATGTACATCCAGTCCGACTTGTCGCCATAGGAAGTCCAGATCTTGGTGCCGTTGACCACGAAGTGATCTCCGGCCTCGACCGCGCTGGTCTTCAGGCTGGCGAGGTCGGAGCCGGCATTGGGCTCGGAGAAACCCTGACACCAGCGGACTTCGCCCCGCGCCATCGGCGGCAGCAACGCACGCTTCTGCTCCTCGGTGCCAAACTCGAGCACCACCGGACCCAGCATCCAGATGCCAAGATTGATCTGCGGCGGACGACAGTGCAGGCGGCGCATCTCGGCTTCGAGCACTGCGTTCTGCTCCTGCGTCAGCCCGCCTCCGCCATACTCGGCAGGCCAGTCAGGGCAGAACCAGCCCTTGTCGCGCATGCGCTCGAACCACAGGCGCTGATCCTCGTGCTTGAACTCGACCGTACGTCCGCCCCACACCAGCTCGCCATCGGGCATGGCAGTGCGCATCGAGGGCGGGCAGTTGGCCTCGAGCCAGGCCCGGGTCTCACGGCGAAAATCTTCGAGTGTGCTCATATCGTGTTTCCCATACCTATCCGCGCGCGACTCAACGCGAGCGCGGCATGCCCAAACCGAACTGGGCCACCAGCTCACGCTGGATCTCGTTGGTGCCGCCGCCAAAGGTCAGCGTGACCGAGGCACGCACCTCATACTCCAGCTCGCCCAGCAGTGCCGCTGCGGCCGAACCTTCGCGCATCAGGCCACTGGCGCCGACGATCTCGGACAGCTTGCGCAGGATTTCGATTGCCGATTCGGAACCATACACCTTGGTCGCGGAGGCCAGCGCCACATCCATCTGCCCGCGCTCCAGATCGGCTGCGATGCGGAAGTTGATCAAGCGCATCGCCTCGACCCTTGCGTAGCATTCGGCGAGCAGGCTGCGCACCCAGGCCTGATCCACCGCGCGCCGGCCGGTCTCGTCCTTGGCCTTGGCCCACAACAGCACGCGGCGGAACAGGGCGACAACCTTGTCCGACCACGAGCCCAGGCCCAGACGCTCGTGGTTGAGCTGGGCGGTGATCAGCTTCCAACCGCCGTTCAGCTCGCCCACCAGCATCTCCTTCGGTACCTTGACGCTGTCGTAGTAGGTGGCCGCGGTGGGGTTGCTGCAAGTGGGGATCACGGTGTGCGAGAAACCCTCGGCCCGGGTATCCAGAATCAGGATGGACACGCCCTTATGGCGCGGCAGGTTGGGGTCGGTGCGCGCGGCGAGCCAGACGTAGTCGGCAGCCTCGGCGCCCGAGGTCCACAGCTTGTTGCCGTTGACCACGAAGTGGTCGCCTTCGAGCCGCGCACTGGTCTTGAGCGTGGCGAGGTCGGAGCCGGCTTCCGGCTCGGAATAGCCGATGGCGAACATGATTTCGCCCGCGGCGATGCCGGGCAGAAACGTCTTCTTCTGCAGCTCGGTGCCCGACTCCATCAGCGCCGGGCCCACCGTGCTGATGGTGACGAAGGGCAGCGGCGCACCGGCGATGTTGGCCTCCTCGAAGAAGATCAGCTGTTCGGTGGCCGCATAGCCCTGGCCACCGTGCTCCTTGGGCCAGCCCACCGCCAGCCAGCCGTCCGCCCCCATCTTGCGGATGGTGTTGCGGTACAGATCGCCGCCTTCCTTGCCGCGTAGCTCACGGCGCAGTTCCGGCGTCATCAGGGTCTGGAAATAGTCGCGCACCTTCAGGCGCAGCGCATGTTGTTCCGGGGTCAGATCGACGAACATCGTTCGTTCTCCTTCGCTCAGGCGACGCCGAGGATGAGGCCGCTGGTGGGCACGCCGGTACCGGCGGTGACCAGCACGTTCTCGACATCGGCCACCTGGTTGGCTGCCGTGCCACGCACCTGGCGCACCGCCTCGGCCACACCATTCATGCCATGGATATAGGCTTCACCCAGCTGGCCGCCATGGGTGTTGATCGGCAGCTTGCCGCCACGGGCATGTTCGCCGGCGCGGATGAAGTCCCTGGCCTCGCCCCGCTTGCAGAAACCGAATTCTTCCAGCTGCGGCAGCACGAAGGGGGTGAAGTGGTCGTAGATCACCGCGGTCTGGAAGGCTTCGGGGCCGAGGCCGGACTGGGCGTAGAGTTCCTTGGCCACCACGCCCATCTCCGGCAGGCCGGAGATGTCATCGCGGTAGTAGGAGGTCATGCTTTGCTGGCCTTCGGTGATGCCCTGCGAGCCGGCCTTGATGATGACCGGCTTCTGCTTGAGGTCGCGGGCGCGCTCGACCGAGGTGATGACCATCGCCACCGCGCCGTCGGACTCCTGGCAGCAATCCAGGAGGCGCAGCGGCTCGGCGATCCACTTGGAGGCCTGATGCTCCTCAAGGGTGATCGGCTTGCCGTAGAAGAAGGCGGCCGGGTTGGTGGCGGCGAAATCACGGACGGCGACCGACACGCGGCCGAAGTCCTCGCTGGTGGCACCGTATTCGTGCATGTAACGCTGGGCGAACATGCCCACCCAGGCGGCCGGGGTGTGGAAGCCATAAGGCATGTACCAGCCGTAATTCACATTCTCGAAGATCGGCGTCGACCCAAAACCATAGGTGCCGGTGCCAAAACGGTACCACGAGCGTTCGTTCATCGCACGGAACACCACCACCACCTTGGCCAGCCCGGTGGCCACCGCCATCGCCGCATGCACCACCGGTGCGCAGGCCGCGCCACCGCCATGCGGGATCTGGGAGAAGAACTTGACGTTCTTGCAGCCGAGCAGGCGCGCGATCTCGTAGTCGGGCACCTTGTCCATGGTGTAGGACGAGAAGCCCTCGACCTCGGAGGGATCGATGCCGGCATCGGCCAGCGCGGCCAGCGTGGATTCCATCGCCAGACGCAGCTCGGTGCGGCCGGAGTTCTTGGAGAATTCGGTCGCACCCAGGCCAACGATGGCAGCGCGGCCGGAAAGGGACATATCCGTCATGTGTTCGGTTCTCCGCATGTCAGGGCAGTACCAGCGTGGCCGTACCGGTCACGTGGCTACCCATCGAGTTCTTGCCCTTGAGCGCGATTTCCACCTCGCGGCTCGCCGCATCGGTACGCACCACCTCGCCGCTGAAGGTCATGGTGTCACCAGGGTAGTTGGGTGCCCCCAGCTTGATCTTGAGGTCCTTGAAGCGTGCCGCCGGTCCGGCCCAGCCCTCGACGAAACGCTGGCTGAGACCGCTGGTCGTCAGGATGTTCATGAACACATGTGGCGAACCCAGCTGCTGGGCCGCCTCCATGTCGTGATGGCCGGGGAAGTAGTCGCGGGTGGCGATCGCCGCCGAGGCGATCAGCGTCGTCGTGATCGGGATTGCGAGCTCCGGCAGCGCCTCGCCGGGGCGCACATCATCAAAGCGCTTGCTGTTCTTCGAGGTCATATTTCCATCCCAGCTTGTCGTTGTTGGCGAGCCAGTCGCCGAGTCGTTCGAGCGTGGCGGCGCTGCCGCCCAGCGTGATGCCGAGCGCGCGGCTCCAGTACAGATAGCGGTGGATCGGGTAGGTCAGATCGACACCGATGCCGCCATGCACGTGCTGCGCCTTGTGGCCGACGAGGTGGCCGCATTCGCTCGACAGATACTTGACCGCCAGCGCCTCGGAGGGCGACGGCAATCCGGCATCCAGGCGATACACCAGTTGCCACAGGGTGGAGCGCAGCGCCTCGATGGCGATATGGGCGTCGGCCATGCTCATCTGCACTGCCTGGAATGTCGCGATGGCGCGATCAAACTGGCGACGGTCATTGATGTACTCGACCGTGCGGCGCACCTGCTCGGCACTGACGCCCAGCTGTAGCGAGGCGATCGCGGCGATCGCACGCTGCTCCAGCCATGGCAGCGCAGCCTCGGGCAGCACGGCGTCGGCGGTCAGGCGATGGGCGCTGAAACGCAGATCGGCCACCGCCTCGCGGTGGGTGAACACGCCGGGCACTTTCTCGATGCCCGACGTGCGCAGATCCACCGACACCAGCCGGACACCTTCACCGGTATCAGCCAGCAGCAAGGCACGGCATACATGGGCTCCCAGCGCCACGGCGGCAACCTTGCCATCGAGCACCCAGCCGTCGCCGTCACGGCGAGCCTTCAGCGCGATGCCATGTGCCGTCGCGGCGGCATCGAGCGCCAGCGTGATCATCAGCGTGCTCTCGGCTGCGGCAGCGGCGATCCCGGCACCGGACTCGCCACCGAAACGTGCCAGCGTGGCGGCGGCGAGCTGATGCCGCCACAGCGGCACATGGCCGAGGCCCCGGCCCTGTGCCTCGAGCACCAGCATCAGCTCGGTCATGCCGAGCCCGGTGCCGCCCGCTTCCTCGGGAATCGCCAGCGCGTGCAATCCGGTTTCCACGCATTGCTTCCACAGGTCGGCCATGAAAGGCTCGTCCGCGGTGTCGAAGGCGCGCAGGCGGTCGTCGGTACACAAGTCCCCGAACAGGCTGCCCGCCATGTCGGCAATGGCGCGCTGATCGTCAGTCAGTTGGAAATCCATTCACGTCTCCTCAGGCAGCAACCGGGCGGAACATCGGCAAAGTCAGTTCGCCGTCGTCAAAGGACTGGAACTCGACCTGCACACGCTGGCCGATCCGGATCTCGCCACGTTTGACGCCTACCAGCCCGGCGATCAGCCGCACCCCCTCATCCAGTTCAATGAGGCCGATCGGATTGGGGTGCTCGAAGGGCGGCACCTCGGGGTAGTGCATGACGACAAAGGAGTAAAGCTGCCCCTTGCCGGAAGCCTCGACCGTGTCCCAGTCGAAGGAATGGCACTTGATGCACACCGGCGCGGGCGGATGGCGCAGCGTGCCGCAGCAGGTGCAGCGCTGGATCAGCAACTTTCCAGCATCGACGCCTTCCCAGAAGAAGCGGGTGTCATCACTGATGCCGGGCTTGGGGCGCTTGAACTTGGGCACTGCGGGCGCCGCACCCTTCTCCACCGGTTTGGGTACATTGGCAGGGCGGAACTTGAACACGCGGAACAGCAGTTGGCCAACCTTCTCGTCGCCCTCGGGCTTCTGTGAGAAGAAGCTCATGATCAAGGTGACGAAGTAGCCGGTACCCAGCGCAGTGGTCTTCTCCTCGCCGACTGCATCCAGGCGGGTGGTGTAATAAAGCTTCTCGCCCAGTTTCACGTAGCGCTCGAAGCTGAGATCCGAGTTCACCGCCACCACCGAGGGGTAGCCGTGCGCCTCGAGCGTCTTCAGCACCTCATAGGGGTTCTCGTCGGTCGAGCCCGGCGCATAGTTGTTCATGTGCAGGCCTTCCAGACACCAGGCCTGCAGCATGGCCGGCGGCGCCACGATGCCGCCAAACTCGGTCGTCGCAGCATGGTCGGCATCCAGGTAGAGCGGATTGTCCACGCCCATTACCTCGCACCACTGCCGGATCATCGGCGCGTTCACCTCGTCCCAGGCGTAGACGCGACCGTACTCGCGACCCACCTTGGCACGCACTTCGGACATCCATTCCTGTTCAGCCAAGTTCGTCTCCTGCAATTGTGTGAGGCGCCAGGCCGATATCGCCGCGCCTGCTGGACCGTGCCGCGAACGGAACCGTCGTCCCTGAGGACACACAGCCTTTCGCAGCGCTTGCAGCGAGTCTAAGAGCAGGACGGCCCGCGGCACTTCGTCTGAACGGACGATGGACAAGCCGGGCGAAACCCGACATTCGGCACGGATTTCCAGGCACTTCTTAGTCCCATCGGACGATGCGCCCCCCCCTCCACGGACACGACCATCCGCCCGACACGAAAAGGCGGCGTGCATCGGCATGCGCTGCATACGGAGACAGCAAATGGATTCACGTACCGACACCCGCTCAGCCTGGGCGGTGTATGCCGCGCTGCTGTTCGGCACCTTCATCACCATCGAGGCTGCCGCCTTCCAGGCCCCTGCACTGCCGAGCGTGACGCGGCACTTCGGCATCCCGGTCAACATGGCGGCGTTGGTGCTGATCCTGTATTCGCTGGCGCTGACGGTGTTCGCCCCCATCATGGGCCGGCTGGGAGACCAGCACGGGCGCAAGAGGGTGATCACCATCGGCATGGTGGTGTTCGCGGTCTCCGAGTTCGCCGCCGCCTGGGCGCCCAACTTCGCCTTCTTCCTTGGTGCGCGCTTCGTGCAAGGCCTGGGTGCGGCATGCATCCTGCCCGGTGTCTTTGCCTATGCGGCACACTTGTTCCCGGATAACAAACGCGGCATGGCGCTGGGCATCCTCGCCTTCACGATGACGTTCGGCGCGGCCTCGGGCGGTCTGCTCGGCGGTCTGCTGATCGACCGCCTGGGCTGGCCCAGCGTCTACTGGATCAGCGGCGCCCTGACCCTGATCGGACTGGTGCCGGTGCGTCTGCTCGTTCCCGAAATCGCCCCGGCCAAGCAGCAGAGCGCCTTCGACTACACCGGCGCAATGCTGTTGTTCGCGGTGATCGCCGCCTTGCTCTCATTGCCGACCTGGGCGACCAACTTCGGCAAGGAATCGCCGATCACCTGGGCGATCGTCCTCGTGGGCTCGAGTGCCCTTGCGCTGCTGTGGCGACACAGCAAGCGCACACCGAACCCGGTGATCGACCTCGGCATCCTGGCGCGCGGCGCCTTCGCCACGCCCTCGGCAATCTACTGGCTGCACATGATCTTCTCCAGCGGCGTGGTCTATTCGCTGGCCTTCTTCATCAACAACCGACCGGGCGGCACCGCGGCGCAGTTCGGCTTCGTGACCCTGTTCCTGTACGGCAGCGGGCTCCTCAGCTCACCGATCGCCGGCAAGCTGGTCGACCGCATCGAGCCACGCGTGCTGGTCATCGTCGCCATGCTTGCCAGCCTGGGTGGCACCCTGCTCTTCCTCAACATCGACGTCACCACGCCGCTTTGGATCGTGATCGTGGTGGCCTGCATCATGGGGCTCTCGATCGGCTGCAACACGCCGGCGATCATGAAGCTGGCGCTGGGCGCGGTGCCAGCCAAGGACATGGGCGCCGGCAGCGGCCTCTTCAGCATGTTCCGCGACCTCGGCAGCCCAACCGGCTCGTCGCTGTCGCTGGCCGTGTTCGGCGCCAGCCTGGCCTACGCCACCCAGGCCGCCATCAGCCGCCAGACCACAGCGCTTGACCTGGATGCGGCCAGCCTGGAGGTCCTCGCCCGCGGCGCCGGCAGCCGGGTGCACGAAGTGCCCGCGGAACTGGCAAGCCGTCTCGGAGAAGCCGGGCTCTCGGCAGCAACGGTGATGCAGCAGGCAAACACCGAAGCACTGAATGCCGCCCTGAACAACGTGGGCTACATGCTGCTGGGGCTGATCGCCCTGGCACTGATGCTGAGCCTGCGGCTCAAGCGCACCCGGGTAGCGGCGGTCTCGGGCGAGGCCCAGGCCCCTGCCGGCTGAGTGGCGTTCCAGACGGGAACATCACTCAGGCCGTGCAGTACATGCCAGACATCGTTCACGCCTCTCCACGCACCCCCACAAACTCCCCGGGCGTCGTACCAAAATGCTCGCGGAAGCTGGCGATGAAGGCGGATACCGAGTCGTAGCCGCAGGCAATGGCAACGTCGGTGACGCGCTCACCGGCTTCGAGCATGGGCAGGGCACTGATCAGGCGCAGGCGTTGCCGCCACAGGCGGAAGTTCAGGCCTGTATGGGTACGGAACAATCGCGCCAGCGTACGCTCCGAGCAGCCCAGGCGCTTGCCCCAGTCCGCCAGACCCGCGCGCGAGTCGGGTTCGGCCTCGAGTGCCTCGCACACCTGACGCAGGCGGGAGTCTTGCGGTAAGGGCAGCATCAGCCCCAGCGTGGGCGCGGCGGCAACCTGATCGAGCAGTACCGCCGCGAGACGGCCGCCGGGCCCGAGCTCGTCATACTCGACAGGCAGGGTACCAAAGCTGCGGATCAGCTCGCGCAGCAGGGGGCTGACCGCGAGCACGCGGCAGCCGCCCTGTGCCTCGGGCAGGGCCGATGGTTCGATATACAGACTGCGGATCTCGGTATTGGCCGAGCACCATACCTGATGGGGAACGCCGGCCGGTATCCACACCGCACGTTGTGGCGGGGCAATGAAGCGAGCGTTGTCGGTACGCACGTCGAGCACCCCGGCTGCGGCATAGGCGAACTGCACCCAGGGATGGGAATGGCGATAGCCAAGCGCACGGTTGGTGACCGACTCGGCATGACCAAAAATCGCTCGGGGCAGCGCGGCAAGCCCGGCAAGCTCTTCAGGGGGTCGGGACATCATGTCTGGTCAGCGATATTGACAAGTCTGTTGGCGTTAGCTGGAAGTATCGCCCTTCGATAGGATGCCGTTCAAGGGCACACCGGCCCGCTGAACGACAACGGATGGACATGAATCTTCTACAGCTGCTTTTCGATCGTTTCACCATCACGCTGACCTCGGTGGTGGTGTTGGCCACCGTGTTACCCGCACAGGGCGCCTTTGCGGTGTTCTTTGAAGGCTTGACCCACGCAGGGATTGCCCTGCTGTTCTTTTTGCACGGAGCCCGGCTGTCGCGCCGCGCGATCATCGACGGTGCAATGCACTGGCGCCTGCACCTGCTGGTATTTCTGTGCACCTTCGCGCTGTTCCCGCTACTGGGGCTGGCACTCGGCCCGATACTGCGCCCTCTTCTGGGCGATGCACTGTGGCTGGGCATGCTGTATCTGTGCCTGCTGCCAGGGACGGTACAGTCGGCAATTGCCTTTACCTCGATCGCGCGCGGCAACATACCGGCGGCGGTCTGCGCGGCCTCGGCGTCCAGCCTGGTCGGTATCGTGCTGACGCCCTTGCTGGCTGGCGCGGTGCTGGGCACGGCCAGTACCGGCGTGCCACTGGGTGAAGCCATCCTGAAGATTGGTGTGCAGTTGTTGCTGCCTTTTGCTGCCGGGCATGCGCTGCGCCCCTGGATCGGCGACTGGGTGGCACGGCGACAGCGCGGGCTGCGCCTGGTCGATCAGGGGTCGATCCTGCTGGTGGTCTATACCGCCTTCGGCGCGGCGGTGCTCGACGGCTTGTGGCGGGCGGTCCCCGCCTCGGCGCTGGCTCAACTGGTGCTGTGCTGTGTCGTGTTGCTTGCGCTGATACTGGTCGTCACGACCTGGCTTGCCCGTGTGCTGGGGTTCAATGTCGAGGACGAGATCACGATCGTGTTCTGCGGCTCGAAGAAGAGCATGGCCACCGGGGTTCCGATGGCGCAGATCATTTTCAGCGGCGGAGCCGTGGGGCTGGTCATCCTGCCACTGATGGTGTTCCACCAGATCCAGCTGATGGTGTGTGCGGTGATGGCGCGGCGGTATGCGGAACGTGGACAGCTGGCATCGTCCACACCGTCACACTGAGACTGGCGCCGCACCGTCGTCGGCTCACGATGCGGCTGCGTTGGCGGCAGCCAGAAAAGCCGGCCGCTCGCCCCCACCATGCAACAACAGATTGGTGCCGGCAAAATAGGCAGCCATCGGCGAGCCGGCATACAGGCAGGCATCGGCAATGTCCTGCGGGGTGGCCATGCGCCCGGCCGGAATGGTAGCGCCAACGGCCGCGATGCCGGCATCGTCGCCATAATGAAGGTGGGCCTGCTCAGTCTGCACCAGCCCCGGACTGATCGCCAGCACCCTTACCTTGGGGGCCCACTCCACGGCCAGCGAAGCGGCCAGCGACAGCACACCAGCCTTGGCCGCGCCATAGGCCGCGGTGCCCGGTGACGGGCGCGAGGCCGCGACACTGCCGATGAACAGGATGACACCGCCCTCGGCCTGTTGCTGCATCAGGGCGTTGGCCTGTTGGGCAACATTGAGCGGCGCAATCAGGTTGAGGCGGATGATGCCTTCATGAAAGCGGGGTGAGGCTGTGTCGGCAAGCGCAAAGGGCGCACCGCCAGCATTGTTCACCAGCACATCCAGCCGGCCGAAACGGGTGCGGATGTCGGCAAACAGACGCTGCAGCGATTCGATGTCGCGCACGTCCGCGGCACAGAAATCCGCCCGCTTGCCATCGACCTCCGGCAGGGCGTCGGGCGCATTGCGGCCGCACACGACCACGCTGGCTCCGGCCGCGAGAAACCCGCGGGCGATACCGGCGCCGATGCCCTTGGTGCCGCCGGTGACCAGCACGACCTTGCCTTGGTAGTCGAGCGCCGCAGCGGCAGGGGAAGCCGGATTGTTCATGCCATTCTCCATCAGGATTGCCTGCTGTCGAGTCTAGGCGCGCACATCGTCCCGATCGTCGTCTGAACGGACGATGAAGGACTTGCCCGACAGACGGAATAATCATCGCATCCCCTGCCGCGGGCGCCACAAGCCGCAACGTGCCCGCCCGACCGGCATTCCTGGAGCCCCCGATGAGCACCGACACTGCCCTACCGCCCCTGCTGCTGGAACACCTGGAAGGAGGTGTTGCCTTGCTTCGCCTGAACCGGCCACATGCCACCAACGCCTTGTCGCTGGAGTTGCAGGCACTGCTGTCACAACGCTTCACCGAACTGGCGTCAGACGACACCGTGCGCTGCATCGTGCTGACCGGCGGTGACAAAGTGTTCGCCGCAGGTGGCGACATCACCAGCATGGCCGGTGCCGGGCCGATCGAGATCACCCAGCGCCACACCGAGCGGGTCTGGGCCCCGATCCAGCACTGCCCCAAGCCGGTCATCGCCGCGGTGTGCGGCTATGCCTACGGTGGCGGCTGCGAGCTGGCAATGCTGGCGGACATCATCGTCGCGGGCGAAGGCGCACGCTTCTGCCAGCCCGAAATCCGCATCGGCATCATGCCCGGCATTGGCGGCACACAACGCCTGGTACGGGCAGTGGGCAAGACCAAGGCCATGCGCATGGCGCTGACCGGCAAACCGATTACCGCACACGAGGCCTGGACCGCCGGTCTGGTCAGCGACCTGGTGGCGGACGAGCAGGTGATTCCGACTGCGATCGAACTGGCCCGGACCATTGCCGCCATGCCGCCCCTGGCGGCCGAGCAGATCAAGGAGTGCATCCTGCTCGGCATGGATGCCCCCCTTGAGTCCGCGCTGGCCATGGAGCGTCGTGCCAACGCCCTGCTGTTTGCCTCACGCGACCAGAAGGAAGGCATGCAGGCCTTCATCGACAAGCGTCCGCCGCAATTCGAAGGCCGCTGAGCAGCAGACGCGGCCACCTCACGCCACCCCATTTTTCTTGCACAGGAACACCGCATGATGTCCGATTCATCCCAGGTTACCGCCTTCCCGCCCCTCTTCCGGCTCGACGGTTGTGTTGCCATCGTCACTGGCGCCGGCCGCGGCATGGGCCGTGGCGTTGCCGAGACCCTGGCCCGCCAAGGTGCCACTGTGGCGATCAACGACTACTTTCCCGAACGTGCCGAAGCCGCCGCTGCCGAACTGCGCGCGGCCGGGCTGAAGGCACTGGCTGCGCCGGCCGATGTCACCGACTACGATGCGGTGCAGGACATGGTGGCCGCAGTGCACAAACAGGTGGGCATCGTCGACATCTATGTTTCCAACGCAGGCGTACCGACCAGCGGGATGGGCTATGGCAAGTTTCTGGACTCCAGGCCGGACGACTGGGAGCGCTTCGTGCAGCTCAACATGTATGGACTGATGAATGGCTGCCATGCGGTGCTGCCGGGCATGATCGAGCGCAAGTGGGGCCGCATCGTGGCGATCACCTCCGAATCATGGCGCGCCGCAGTGCCGATGGGCATTGCTGCCTACGCGGCCTCCAAGGCTGGCGTGGTGGGCTTCGTGCGCCAGCTGGCCGCCGAGGTCGGGCGCAAAGGGGTCAATGTGAATGCGCTGTCACTGGGTACGATGAACAACTGGGAAGGCTCGGAAGAGCTCGCTCGCAAGAACTGCATCATTCCCCGCGCCGGCTCGCCGGCCGATGTCGGCGCCGGCGTGGCCTGGCTGGCTTCGCGCGAGGCAGAATGGGTGACCGGGCAGATCGTCCCGCTCAATGGCGGCGGCATCACCGCCTGACCCTGCCAGAAACGGCCGCCCGCCGTTCATGCTTGATCGGGGCGGGCGTGCTGCAGGATGCCCTCGATGACCCGCGCCGTCTGCAGCAGACGGCGGACCGACTCACGGGTAAAGGCGTAGGCCTGATCGTCGACACCATCGCGCAACACGTCCCAGCGCCCGTTATCGGTGCGCCTGACCTTGCCCAGCTGGCGCAGCTTGTCCAGCTTGCGTCGTACCGTTTCCTTGGGCAGACCCGACACCTGAACCAGGTCGGTCAGCCGCACCGGGTGATGCTCCCCCAGCAGAAAACCATCGGACGACAGCAATTCGGACGGGGCCGCACCAGGTCTGATCGCATGCGCCACATTCAGATGGGCGAGCATGCCCCAGAGCATGGCCGACTCGAGGTCGAGTTCAAGCTCCTGGATCATCCGCCGCATGTGGTCGACCAGATGCCGGTTGGCTGCAAAGGCCACCATGGCAAAGGCCTTGTCGAAGCGCTGGTCGAAATCATCCACAGCCGGACTCCTTGCAGGCAGATGGCCCGGAATGGGCCGAACACGCACCATCATGATTCCCTTGTCGTTATCCTGCAAGACGACCAAGATAATGTTTCAACAGCTGCGGAGGCGCCCGTCATGAAGCTCATGCTGTCCGGCCTGAGTCCGGAAACCGATGTCGATAAACTGCGTGAACGCATGAGCCACTTTGGGCCGGTCATCAGTATCGACTCAATCCATGAAGGCAACCCCGATCAACCCTGGTTCATCGTCGAACTTGACCTGTCGGCCGGCGCCGCCAATGAGGTCGCCCGCAGGATAGACGGCATCTACTTTCATGGCCGCTTTGTACACGCACGCGTCCTCCCCCATGCGTGATACCCGCCAGACCCCGATCTCCCCATGGATGCACACCATGCCCCGCACCTCCCGCGCCGCCGCTGTCGCCCTGTTGAGTCTGCTGCTCGCCGCTTGCGGTGACTCACCGCCACCGGCCGCGGCACCAGACCCGGTTCGCCCCGCACCAATCCTCACCATCGGCACCCAGGCCAGCGCCGACGCCCTCCGGCTGCCCGGAAGGGTGCGCGCCGCACGGCGTGCGGAGCTCTCCTTCGATGTGCCAGGCTTTGTCGATCAATTCAGCCTGGAAGAAGGCCGTCAGGTGAAGGCCGGTGAAGTGGTCGCCCGCCTTGACGACGGGGTATACAAGGCCAGGCTGGACGCCGCACGGGCCGAATTCGAACGCGCCAGAACCGATCTGGCGCGCTATCAGCGCCTGTGGGAAACCGAGCTGGCGGTGGCACGCTCCGAGGTCGACGAGCGAAGTGCCCGGCTGGAAACCGCACGTACCAACCTGGCCGCAGCAGAGCAAAGTCTGGCCGACACCGTGATCAAGGCGCCGTTTGCTGGCGTGATCACCCGGCGCCGCATCGAACCCTTCACCAATGTGCAGGCCAAGCAGGCAATTGCCGAACTGCAGGACTTGCGTGCGCTCGAAGTCGTGGTCAACGTGCCCGAGCGCCTGGTGCGCCGCATGCAGACCCACCAGGACGCCGTTGCCTACCTCGAGGGCGAGGCGGACGAAGCCTTGCCGCTGGTGCTGAAATCCTACGCTGCCGAAGCAGACCCGCTGACCCAGACCTATGCCGTGGTGCTCAGCATCAGCGCGCTGCCAAAGCGTCTGACCCTGTTGCCCGGCATGGCGGTGACCGTCAAGCCCACCACGAACGCCGCCACGCCGGCCCCGACCGACGCGGTACATCTGATTCCGCTTGCTGCCGTTGCAGCCGATGCCCAGGGTCATCCAGGCGTCTGGGTGGTGGACAAGGATGGCAAAGTCGCGCGGCGACCGATCCGCACCGGCACCGTCCAGGGTGCGGACATCGTTGTGGAGTCCGGACTGACAAACGGAGAACGCATCGTGACCGCAGGGGTCGCTGCACTGCGCGAAGGCATGCAGGTACGCCCGCTGGAAGCACGCTGAGACTGGGCGGTCACCGATGAATATTGCCGAATACACCCTCCGCAAATCCGTCGTCGCCTGGCTGGCCACCGTGTTGGTGCTGGCTGGTGGCTGGCTGGCCTACGAACGCCTGGGCCGCTTCGAAGACCCGGAGTTCGTCATCCGCCAGGCGGTGGTCGTCACCAGCTACCCAGGTGCCTCACCTGCTCAGGTGGCTGAAGAGATCACCGATCTGATCGAAGGTGCGGTACAGCAGATGCAGGAGGTGGAAGAAGTCACCTCGGTATCGCGTGCGGGTGAGTCGCTGGTCAAGGTTAAGGCCCGGCTCGCCTTCTCGCGCAACCAGGCGGAGCTGGATCAAGTCTGGAACAAGCTGCGAAGCAAGATTGCCGAAGCGGCGCGCGCCTTGCCTCCAGGGGCAGCCGAACCCGTGGTCAAAGGCGATTTCGGCGACGTGTTTGCGCTGTTCTACGCGGTGACCGGTGAGGGCTACAGCCCCCGCCAGCTCTACGACTATGTCGACTTTCTGCGCCGCGAGCTGGTCCTGGTGCCGGGCGTGGCCAAGGTTGCACTGCTGGGCGAGCACAAGGAGGCCATCTACGTCGAGATCTCGCATTCACGAGCGGCCCAACTTGGGGTACCGCTCGACAGCATCTACGCCTCGCTGCGGGCGCAGAACGTGGTGACCCCGGCCGGCGCGGTCAACAGCGGCTCGCTGCGCCTGCAGATACAGGCTGCCGATTCGATCGTGTCGGTGGAAGACCTTGGCGAACTGGTGGTGGCCGGTGACGCCAGAAGCGGCTTGCTGCGGCTGCGCGACGTGGCCGACATCCACCGCGGATACATCGACCCACCAAGCGCCTTGATGCGTTACGACGGGCGCCCGGCAATTGGTCTGGGGGTATCGAATGTGCTGGGTGGCAACGTCGTGGAGATGGGCGATGCAGTCAAACGCCGGCTGGCCGAACTCGAAGGTCAGCGTCCGGTCGGCATGGAACTCAACGTCGTATCCTTCCAGTCGGACTCGGTGCGGTTGGCCGTCGCCAGCTTCGTCGACAATCTGGTGGCCGCAGTGGCGATCGTGGTGGTGGTGCTGTTGCTGTTCATGGGCCTGCGCAGCGGGCTGATCATTGGCGCGGTGCTGGTGCTGACCGTCGCCGGCACACTGATTGCGATGCTGATGGACGGGATCGCCATGCAGCGTATCTCGCTGGGTGCCCTGATCATTGCACTGGGCATGCTGGTGGACAATGCAATCGTCGTCACGGATGGCATCCTGGTGCGGCTGCAGAAAGGGGAACAGGTTGCCACCGCGGCCGGTGCCGTAGTACGCGCCACAATCTGGCCTTTGCTTGGCGGTACGGTCGTCGGCATCCTGGCATTCAGTGCGATCGGTCTGTCGCCTTCCGACATGGGCGAGTACGCCGGCTCGCTGTTCTGGGTCATCCTGTATTCGATGCTGCTGTCGTGGCTGTTTGCGATCACGCTGACGCCACTGCTGTGCGCTGCCTTCCTGAAGGCCCGGGTTAACGACGCCGCGCAGGAGGGCCACATGCTGCGCGCCTACCGCCGCCTGCTGCAAACCACACTTGAACGCCGCGTCCTCAGCGGCCTTGTGCTGGTGGCGCTGCTGATGGCCGGCATTGTCGCCTTCAGCCATGTTCCACCAGGTTTCATGCCCGATTCGGCACGACCGCAGTTCGTCGTCGACCTGTCACTGCCGCAGGGCACCGACATCCACAGCACCGCGGCCATGATCGCCCAGGCAGAGGAAAAGGTTCAGGCAGCGCCCGGCGTCCGTCACGTCACCAGCTTCATCGGCCAGGGCGGCTTGCGCTTCATGCTGACCTACAGCCCGGAAGACCCCAACCCGGCCTACGGCCAGTTGCTGGTGGATGTTGACGACTTCGCCGCAATTGCAGGCCTGATCGATCGTCTGCAGCCCGAGCTCGAAGCAGCCTTTCCCGATGCGAGCGTAAAGGTATGGAAGTTCATGCTGGGTCGCGGCGGCGGCAAGAAAATCGAGGCCGCCTTTCGCGGACCCGATCCTGCCGTGCTGCGCCGTCTTGCCGATGAAGCCAAGACCCTCATGGCAGCCGACCCGGAGGCGCTGGCCATCCAGGACGACTGGCGCCAGGCCGTGCCCGTGGTGCGCCCGCGCATCTCGCTTGAGGCAGCGCAACGTGCCGGGGTGCTACCTTCTGACATTGCAGCGGCCCTGCAGCGCAACTATGTAGGCAGCCAGATCGGGGTGTATCGCGAGCACGAACGTTTGATCCCGATTCTGGCGCGGGCACCGGCAGACGAACGCAGCGGCGCAGAAGCGCTGGGCAATGTGCAGGTGTTCAGCCCGACGGCGGGCAAGTATGTGCCGGTCAGCCAGTTCGTCGAGCGCGTGGACACGGTGTGGGAGGATGCGTTGATCCGGCGCGAAAACCGCTTCCCGACCATCAAGGCGCAGTGCGATCCGCCTGCCGGGCAACTGTCTGCACCCTTGTTCGAACGCCTGCGTCCGCAGATCGAGGCCATTCCGCTGCCGCCGGGTTATGTCCTGGAATGGCACGGCGAGCACAAGGCATCGGCCGAAGCCAACGCAGGTCTGGCTGCGGCCGCACCATTCGGCTTCGCTGCGATGGTGGTTGCGGTGATCGTCATGTTCAACGGTCTGCGTCAGACCGCGGTGATCTGGCTGACCGTGCCACTGGCGGTGGTCGGTGTTGCCGCGGGCCTGCTGCTGTTCCAGGCGCCGTTCGAGTTCATGGCCATCCTGGGTTTCCTGAGCCTGACCGGCATGCTGATCAAGAACGCGATCGTGCTGGTTGACCAGATCGACGTCGAGATACGCGAAGGCAAGCCGCGCATGCAGGCAGTGCTCGACGCATCGGCCAGCCGGGCCCGACCGGTATTCCTGGGGGCGGCGACCACGGTGCTGGGCGTGGCACCGCTACTGGTCGACCCCTTCTTTCACAGCATGGCGGTGACCATCATGTTCGGCCTGACCTTCGCCACCGGCCTGACGCTGGTGGTGGTGCCGTGGCTATATGCGGGCTTCTTCCGCATCCGTAGCGATGAAGCGAGCACGCTCCCGCTCAACCCGCCGGAGACGACCCGATGACCCCACCCACAAGGCGCCCCGCCGTGCCCCACGCCGCCCGCCTCGGACTGAGCCTGCTGGCCGCCGCGCTGCTCGCCGGCTGTCAATCCACCAGCAATGCGCCTCCCGCACCGGAAGTGCCAGAAACCTGGCCACGCACTGCGGGCGCGTCGGCAGCCAGTCTGGCGGACTTGCCCTGGAATGCGCTGTTGCCGGTGCCTGAACTTCACGCCCTGATAACGGAAGCACTGGTCGCCAACGCCGACTTACGGATCGCAATCGAGCGCATCGAGCTTGCCCGCGCACAGTATGGCGTGGAACGTGCAGCACGCCTGCCCGGCATCAACGCCACCGCGGCTGCCACCCGCGAGCAGATGCCCGGCTTTGACCCCAATGAAAACCGGATCAGCGAGAATGCGTCGGTGGGTCTGTCACTGCCAGCCTGGGAAATCGACTTGTGGGGACGGCTTGCTGCACGCGCCGAAGCTGCACGCCGCGAGGTGCTGGCAAACGCGGCGCTGGCCGACGGTGTGCGCACCAGCCTGATCGCCCAGGTCTCATCACTGTACCTGGAGTTGCTCGACCTCGACACCCAGCATGCCATCACATTGCGCACCCTGGACGGCCGGCGAAAGGCGCTGCGCCTGACCCGTGCGCGCTTTGATGAAGGCGTATCGTCGATCCTGGACGTCCGCCAGGCAGAGTCCCTGCTGGCCGGGTCGGAGCAGGCGCTGGCCGACCAGGCTCGCCGCATCGCACAGGCCGAAAATGCGCTTGCCGTGCTGCTCGGCCGCAACCCGGGCACCATAGAACGCCACACCCGGCTGGACGACCTGGGACCACCGGCACAGGTGACCGCAGGCCTGCCTGCAGACCTGCTGCAGCGGCGCCCCGACCTGCGCGCGGCCGAAGCGTCGCTGCTTGCCGCGGGTGCCAATCTGGAAGCGGCGCGCAAAGCCTTTCTGCCACGGATCACGCTGACTTCGCTGCTCGGCTTTGCCACCACCGACCTGAACCAGTTGTTCGACAGCGGCCGCCATGCCTGGTCGCTGCAGCCCGCAATCGGATTGCCCCTGTTCGATGGTGGTCGGCTGCAGGCCGGCGTCGATGCTGCACAAGCCCAACAGCGCATCCTTGTCGAGCAGTACAAGGCCACGATCCGCCAGGCATTTCGTGAGGTCAGCGACGCGCTGGCGGCGTTCGAGCACCTGAGCCGTCAGCGCGATGCCAACCGCGCGGTGGTCCATGCCAACCGCGAGCGCCTGCGAGTCAGCAACGCCCGCTATCTTGCGGGCATATCGAGCTACTTCGAGGTGATCGACGCCGAACGCCAACTGTTCGACAGCGAGATCGGGCTGTCACAAACCACCCGCGCCCTGCATCAGTCGGTGGTGCAACTTTACCGGGCGCTGGGGGGCGGCCAGCCCGGCATGCAGGGCTGACAGGCGACCCCGGACGCCCACTCAAGCGAGGCGGAAGCGGCCCGACAGCTCATCCAGCGTGCGGGCCAGGGCGTCCAGCCCGGCTGCCGACTGCGCGCTGCGGCTGGCACTTGCCGACAGATCGCCGGTTCCACTGGATACGGTGTCGATGCGGCGGACGATCTCACGGGTGGATTCGGCCTGGGCCTTGATCAGCTCGCCAATGCTGCCCACCGCCTCGAACACCGCATGTGTGCCTTCGCGGATGCTCTCGACCGACACCTCCGCCTCGCGCGACAGGCTCTCTCCACTGGCCACCCGCTCGACCACTTGCTTCATGCCGGATGCGACATTGCGGGTGCGGTCCTGAATCAAGCCAACGGTCATGATGATCTCCTGCGTCGAGCTGGCGGTGCGCTCGGCGAGCTTGCGCACTTCGTCAGCCACCACCGCAAAGCCACGGCCCTGCTCACCTGCACGCGCAGCCTCGATCGCGGCATTGAGCGCAAGCAGGTTGGTCTGCTCGGCCACCTCCCGGATCACCTGCACCACACCGCTGATCTGCTGGGACAGGACCTCCAGTTCCTCGACCTGGGACGCGGTGGCGTCGACCACTTCGGAGACGCGGTGCATCTCGCTTGCCATGCTGCGGATGAACTGACGGCTGTCCTCGGCACGTGCAGAGGAGCGCTCAGTGGTCTTCAGCGACAGACTGGCGTGAGCCTCGACCTGATCGATCGAATGGACCAATGCACTGGCGGCCTCCGACATTCGGGCCAGTGCATCCTCTTGCGACAGCGCATGATCTGATGCGGTACTGGCGATGCCCGACATCTGCCGCGCCTCGACACCGAGCTGCTTGACCTCACGGCGCAGGTCATCCACCAAACCGTGCAGGTTATCCCGCATCTGACCGATCTCGCCCAGCAACACGCCAAACTCGTCTGCCCCTGAGCGTGGTACGGCGACGGTCAGGTCGCCACCGGCAATCGCCCGTGCCACCCGCGAGGCATCATCGAAGGCCGTACGCAGACGGCGCAGCGTGCTCAGCGCAATCATCACGCCACACACGGTGCCGAACACCGATAACGCAAAGTACGCACTGATCGTTGCCTGATAGCGCACCTGAGCCTGCTGGTAGAGCTCGGCCGTCAGCGCATTCTGATGGGCATGCAGTGCCGCAAGCGCCTCACCGGCCAGATCACCCGCTGGCTCGCCCCCCTGTACAAAGGCACTCATGTAGGTCAGCCGGAAGCTGCCGGTCCGCAGCGAGGCGAGTACATCGTCAACTTGCGTCAGCCACGCGTGGTAATTTGCCTCGAAGGTCTCGAACAGCTCGATCTCACGTGCGTCACGCAACTGTTCGCGCTGCGCCTGCAACAGTGCACCGATTTCAGCGGTGTTGCGGTCGATCTGCTCCAGATAATGGGACAACGGACGCTCATGAGCAGACGCCAGGCCGCCCTCGGGATCGAGCTGGAAGGCAAGCGGCACGAGCCGCCGGTTGGACAGCAGGCGCAACTGGATCGCCTCGAGACGCCCAAGCGCCGCAAGATTGACCTCATGAACCGCACGCAGCGCTTCCTTGGCTTGATGAAGCCCGTACCAACCGAACCCGACTGCAGCAAAGAACAGCACGCCGGCAACGGCGGCCCAGATCCACAGACGCTGTGCAATGGTGAGTTTGCGCACGCTTGCCCCTCCGATGGTGATGTGCCGGCGACGGACCACCGCGCCGGGCAGGGTGAATCAGTCCGCCGCGCGCACGCGGTTCAGCGCCGCGTCGTTGGGCAGGTTGAGCACGCAAAGGGTGCCGCCGGGGTGGTAGATGTAGGGCACGCAGCGATTGCAGTTGATGCAACCGGATGCCTTCACCTCCCCGCGCCGGAACTTGTTGACCAGCTGCGGATCGTGGATCAGGGGCCGCGCCATCACCACCGCGTCGAACCCTTCGGCAAGGGCGGTTTCGGCATTGGCCAGCGAGCGCGCGCCGCCCAGATAGCCCAGAGGCATGTCGACGGCAGCACGGATGCGGCGGGAATGCTCGAGAAAGTACATCTCGCGGAAGTTCACTCGAGGCGTGCCAAGCTGGGACAGCTTCATCATCAGGCCGGTCAGCCAGCTGCCCTTGAGGACCTTCTGCATCTCGGCCATGTCGAAGTTGCTGCCGAACATGAACCAGCCCGACTCGATATTGCGCCCACCAGATAGCACCAGCAGATCAGCGCCGGCATCCCGCAACAGCCGGGCGGTAACGATGGCATCGTCTGCGGTCGCGCCCCCGGGCACACCGTCAGCAACATTGATCTTGGCCAGCACCGCCATCTGGTGCCCCACCTTGTCCTTCACCCGTCGCAGCACCTCCACCGGAAAACGGGCACGATTCTCGGCACTGCCACCGTATTCATCCTTGCGCTTGTTCGACAGCGGCGAGATGAACTGATTGAGCAGGTAGCCATGCCCCATATGGATCTCGACCGCGTCGAACCCTGCCTGTCGGCACAGTTCGGCGGCCTGGACAAACTGCTCGATGACCTGCTCCATGTCGTCCCGGCGCATGCTGCGCTGGCGAAAGTTGCCACGCATGAAACCGGCCTTGTTGAAACCGCCGGATGCGCTCATCGTTGGCCCATCCACCTTCAGCGAGGTCACGAAGGATCCACCATGGGTCAACTGGTAGGAGATCGCACCGCCCTCGGCATGGACCGCATCGGCAAGGGCCTTGAGGTCCGGAAGGATCTCCGCCCGCATCCACACCTGGTTGGGCAGTGTGCGCCCCACTTTGGCAACGGCGCCGTAGGCCACCGTGGTCAGGCCGACCCCGCCTGCCGCGAGGTCGCGGTGGTGCTTGACCAAGGCCTTGCTGGGGGCCCCGTGGATCACCATCCCCTCGTTGGCACCCGCGCGGATGAAACGGTTACGCAGGGTGATCGGCCCCAGCCTGAAGGGGGCGAACAGCCGGTTGTCGTCGTTCATGGAATCCTCTTGAAATCGATGCAAGCACAGCGGAGGTGCAGCAGGTTCACGCAGGAACACGCAGCTGTGCCCGCAGCTCGTTCTTGGCGATCTTGTTCGATGCGTTCACCGGCAACACGTCGAAGAAGCGCACGAAGCGCGGCACCTTGTAGTTGGCCATGCGCTCGCGCGACCAGGCGATCAAGCCGGCTTCATCCACCACCTGCCCGGGACGCAGCACCACGCAGGCGCAGCCCACTTCACCCATGCGTTCGTCAGGCACGCCAATCACGGCAACCTGAGCGATCGCGGGATGAGCCGTGAGCGCAGCCTCGATTTCCGCCGGGTAGCAGTTGAAGCCACCGACGATGAACATGTCCTTGAGCCGGTCGGTGATGCGCAGATAGCCACGCGCATCCAGGGTGCCGACATCGCCGGTATGCAGCCAGCCATCTGCATCGATGGTTTCGGCGGTGGCTTTGGGATCCTCGAAGTATCCCTGCATGACGTGGAAGCCTCGCAGGCAGATTTCCCCCGCCTCGCCCGCTGCCAGCGGTTGATTGCCGGCATCGACAATGCGCACCTCGGTACCGGGAATGGCATAGCCGCTGGTCAAGGCCACAGTCTGGGCGTCGTCATCGGCCGCACAGATGGTGGCCAGGCCGCCGCACTCGGTCAGCCCGTAGGCAGTGAGTACGACTTCGAAGCCCAGCTCGCGCCGCATACGCTCGATCAGCACCGGCGGAATGGTGGACGCGCCGGTAACGGCCACCCGCAGGCTGGACAGATCGGTCTGCGCCAGCTTGGGGTGGGCCAGCATCGACAGATACAGCGTCGGCGGTCCCGGCAATACACTGATGCGATCGGCTTCGATACGACGGAACACCGCCTCGGCGTCGAACACCGGATGTGGCAGCACGGTTGCCCCGGCAATCAGGCAGGTGACCCAGCCGGCCTTGTAGCCGAAGGTATGAAAGAAGGGATTGACGATCAGATAGCGATCGCCGGTCCGGATGCCCGCAATGTTCACATACTCGATGAAGGCCTGGATGATCTGGCGGTGAGCGCTGACCACCCCCTTGGGACGGCCGGTGGTGCCAGAGGTGAACATCAGATCCGACATGTCATCAGGGCGAACGGCCGCGGCACGCATGCGTGCCTGCGCCTCGCTGACCGCCTGACCGCTCTCCAGAAAGCCCGCCCATTCACAGTCGGCATGAGCACCGGCCTGCCCGATTGCCACCACCTTCTCCAGCGTTGCCGGACGGCAGGCTGCGAGCATCGCGGGGTAATCCACATCGAGGAAGCGGTCCACCACGAAGAGGATGCGGCTGCGGCTGCGTTCGATGATGTCGGCCGCCTCGGCGCCCTTCATCCGGGTGTTGATCGGCACCATCGCAGCCCCGGCGCAGTGGATGCCAAGCGCCGCGATGATCCACTCGGCACGGTTGGGCGCCCAGATCGCGACCCGGTCACCAGGCTGGATGCCGTGGGCAATCAAGGCCCGGCTGACGGCAAATACCTGGGCCGGCAAGCCGGCATAGTCGATACGCGTCGAGCCGTCCTCGATGAAGATGCGCTTGCCGTGGCGCTGCGCCGCCTCCATGACGAGCGCCGGTAAGGTGCGGGCAAGGGGTGGGACAAATTGTGCAGTCATGGTGATTCCAGAAATGTTGCGTCGGCTCCCGAGGCAACGCCGGGCCGCCCCAGGTTTCCTTGCCCCTTCGGGGGCGGGCTGGGCACAGCCCGGCCCAGGGGGCGTTCAGATGCTCATGACGAACTGGCCGCTGTCGACACGCAGTTCGATGCCATTGACGGCTCTGGAGCCGTCCTCCGCAAGGAACAGGATGGCGGCCGCCACGTCCTCGGGCAGACAGGCACGGTTCATCGGATCGGCATCGATGGTGAAGCGTGCCGGATCGATGCCCTTCGGGTAGGAGGCCGCGGTCATCGGCGTCATGATGCCGTCGGGGTGGATCGAGTTGCAGCGGATGCGGTACTTGCCCTTGCGGCACTGTGCGGCAACCGCCCGGGTCAGGCCGGCAATGGCTGCCTTGGAGGCGCCGTAGGCCGCGTAGTCTTCCTTGGCGGCGATGCCGGCAATCGACGACATGTTGATGATCGATCCACCGTGGTCCTTCATCAGCGCCACGCCTGCCTTGCAACCCAGGAACACGCTGTCGGCATTGACCCGCATCAGCCGCTGCCAGTCATCGAGCGTGGCCTCCTCGATCGACCCCTTGAGCAGGATGCCGGCATTGTTGACCAGGATATCCAGCCGGCCGAAGCGCTCCAGTACCGCTGAACTCACCCGATCCCAGTCGGCGGCCGAGGCCGCGTCCTGGCGAATGAAGCAGGTCCGCGCCCCCAGCGCAGCTGCCAGTGACTCGCCCGCATCGACGTTGAGATCGGTGAACACCACCCGCGCGCCCTCTGCGACAAACAGCTCCACCGTCGCACGCCCGACACCGCTTGCACCACCGGTCACCAGCGCGACCTTGCCTTCGATTCTTCCTGCCATGGATCCAGTCTCCTGTTGCGCGGTCATGCAGCAGCCGCAATGTGGTGGGCGGCGATGTAGCCGAAGGTCATCGCCGGGCCGATGGTGGCACCCGCGCCGGGATAGGCCGTCCCCATCACCGAGGCAGAAGTGTTGCCGATGGCGTAAAGGCCTTCGATCGGCGAGCCGTCGGCACGCACGACGCGGGCATGGGCATCGGTGAGCAACCCGCCCTTGGTGCCGATGTCGCCCGCATCCATCCGCATGGCGTAGAACGGCCCCTTACGGATCGGCGCGAGGCAGGGATTGGGCTTGACATTGACATCGCCGTAGTAGCGGTCGAATACGTTGTCGCCACGGCCGAAATCGGTATCCTTGCCGGTCAGGGCGTAGTCGTTCATCTTCGCCACGGTGTCCTGCAGACCGGCCGGATCGACGCCAATCTGGCGCGCCAACTCGTCCAGCGTGTCAGCCTTCCAATACACGCTACCGAGCCATTCCTTGCGCAGCCGGCTGTCGGGCATGATCTGCGCCGGCATCAGCGGACCCATCGCATAGTTGAAGCGGAAGTGGGCATCAAAGATGCACCACGCCGGCACATTCCTGCCGCCGGTAGCATCGCGGTCCTTGTACATGGCGTCGCCAAACTCGAGATAGCCTTGAGCCTCGTTGCAGAAACGCTTGCCGAGCGCATTGACCACGATCGCGCCCGGAAAGGCGCGCTCGGCGAATACGCCGCGCGGCTTGTCCTCGCCCACCACGGCGATGGTCGGCGCCCACCACGCCCATTCGAGCAGGTCGGTAGCGGCGCCGGCAGCCATGCCGGCCTCGAGTGCGGCCCCGGTGTTGTTGCCCGGTGGGGTGGCGCTCCACGCGGTCTTCGTCGGCTGCGGCAGGTATTTCTCGCGCAGGGTCTGGTTCTGCTCGAAGCCACCAGCGCCCAGGATCACGCCGCGGCGGGCCATCAGCGTCAGCGCGCGGCCTTCGCGCTCCACGCGGACGCCGATCACACGGTCGCCGTCGAGCACCAGGTCGCGAAAGTCCGTCTTCAACCACAGCGGTACCTTGCGGTCCAGCAGCGAGGCGCGCAGCGCGCACACCAGCGAACTGCCGAGGCCGGCACGGCGATCGTACTTGCTCTTCTTGCGCCACTTGAGGTCGAACTTGTAGCGCAGCATCAAGCCAAGGATCTTGAAGCGCCAGCCGCGCTCCCGGGCCATCGCGACATGGGCGTCGCGCGCGGTCCACGCAATGCGGCCCATCAGCAGCGTCGACGCCGAGGGCCGGCGCAGGTTCTGAAGCTCATCTCCGAGCGTGCTGGTGTCGAACAGTTCGGGATCGAGCGAGCGGCCGCCGGGCAGGGCACCTGGCAGGTGCTGGTAGTAATCGGGGTACTTCTCGGCCACCGCGTAGCGCACCCGGGACACGTCCTCGAGGTACTTGATCATCTTCGGCGCATGGTCGAGGTAGGCACGCACCTTGGTCTCGTCCGCCTTGCCACCACCCGCCGCCAGAATGTACTGCAACGCCTTTTCGTAGCTGTCCTTGCCGCCCTTGGCCGCAAAGTAGTGGTTGTTTGGAATCCAGATACCGCCACCGGAGATCGCCGAGGTGCCGCCGAACTTGTCGCTCTTCTCGATCACCAATACCGACAGCCCGCGGTCGGCGGCGACCACCGCCGAGGTCATCGCGCCCGCACCGGAGCCGACAACGATGACGTCCCAGCTCATCTGTGACTGATCTTGCACGCTCACGCTCCACCCCTGATCTTGTTGGAATGTGAGCGATGGTGGCGGCACGCCCGGCGCGCTTCATCGTCAATGCGGACTAGACGCAAGTCGTGGCGAGGTGCGCGCGCGGCATCATCCAATCGAGGGATGCGGCGCGGGCCGCGGGCTCCGATCATCGTGCGAGGAGACACCCATGCAGCCCCACACGATAAGGAAACCCCGATGAGCACGACCCTCTCCCCCGCCACCGACACCCCGCCACGCCACAGCCCTGCCCGTCCCTGCCGGGTCGAAGACGTACCGCAGTGGGATATCGAGACAGATGTCGCCGTGATCGGCTTTGGCGCCGCCGGCAGTTGCGCGGCAATCGAGGCACGTACGGCTGGCGCCGATGTCCATGTGTTTGAGGTGGCGGCCGCGCCCGGCGGCAGTGCCTCGTGGTCAGGCGGCGAGGTGTATGTCGGTGGCAGTGGCGGCACGCGGGTACAGCGCGAGCACGGCTTCGAGGACAGCACCGAGGATCTCTACACCTATCTGATGATGGCTGGCGGCCCCGGCGCCGATGCGGAACGCGTGCGCGTCTACGCGGAAAATGCGGCAACCCATTTCGACTGGCTGGAGGCCCAGGGCGTACCGTTCAAGGGTACCTACCTGCCGGGAAAGTGGATCGAACCAACCACAGACGACACCTTGCTGTGGTCGGGCAGCGAGGCAGCATGGCCCTTCAGCACCAGAGCGAAGCCGGCGCCGCGCGGTCACACCGCCCAGTTCAAGGGCTGGGGCGGCGGCAAGGTGCTGATGGAGAAACTGTGCGCGCGTGCCGAAGCCCTGGGCGCAGTCGTACATTGCAACGCCCGTGCGCTGAGCCTGATCGTAGACAAGACGAACCGCGTGGTCGGCGTGATCGTGCGTATCGACGGCGCCGAACGATTCGTACGCGCCCGCAAGGGCGTATTGCTGTGTGCTGGCGGCTTCATCGTCAACCGGGACATGGTAGCGCGCTTCGCCCCGGGGGCGCTCGCCTGCTCGGAGGTCGTGTCCGGCGGCAACGATGACGGCTCCGGCATCCGCATGGGGATGAGCGTGGGCGGCGCCACGATCCACATGGATCAGTTCTTTGCCACCATCCCCTTCTTTCCGCCTGAATCGCTGGTGAAGGGCATCTTCGTCAATGCACGCGGCGAACGCTTCATCAACGAGGACGCATATCACGGCCGAGTGGGTCACTACGTGCTGCGCCAGCCCGAAGGCAAGGCCTGGCTACTGGTCGATAACGAGATTTTCGGTCGCCCGGTGATCCAGCCCGACATCGAGGTGGCCGCAGTGGGCGAAAGCTGGTCGGAAATCGAGCGCGAACTCGGCCTGCCCGCCGACAGCCTTGTGCATACCGTCACCACCTTCAACCGGCACGCCACCGAGGGCCGGGACCCCTTGTTTCACAAGGCGACAAACTGGCTGCGCCCACTGACCGAAGCCCCCTTTGCCGCACTCAGTTACTGCATTGGCGACCTGAAGGCTCACGCTTTCACCATGGGCGGGCTGCACACCCTGCCCAGCGGCGAGGTGCTGGACGCCGACGGCCAGCCCATTGCCGGCCTCTACGCTGCCGGACGCAGCGCCTGTGGCCTTCCGCGCTGGGGCGAAGGCTACAGTTCGGGCATGTCGCTGGGCGACTCGACCTTCTTCGGCCGCCAGGCCGGATTGGCTGCCGCGCGCCGCTAGTCCCATTGGACGATGGCGGCACCCACGGCCTTTCCTACCCTTGGAACAGATTCCGGCGGTATCCGCAGTCATGACGGGAACCGCACCATCCTAAGCCAACACAGCATCAGCGCGGGATGCCGGCACAACGCGGGCCCCGCCACGAGGAGACAGAAGATGACAGGTCGTTTGCAAGGCAAGGTGGCATTCATCACTGGCGGGGGTAGCGGCATTGGGGCCGCAACAGCACGACGCTTTGCGCAGGAAGGCGCGACCGTAGTGGTATGCGGTCGCCGTCGCGACCCGCTCGATGCCGTCGTCGACCACATTGCCGCCACCGGCGGCAAGGCCGAGGCGGTGATTGCCGATGTGAGCGATGAAGCCGGTTTCACTGCGGCGCTCGAAGCGGCAGCCCAGCGCCATGGCCGTCTCGACGTGCTGGTGAATAATGCGATGGCCTACACCTGGGGCAGCATTGAGGACATGAGTACGACCGACTGGCATGCCAACTTCGCCACCTCGGTCGATGGCACCTTCTGGGGCACGCGGACCGCAATGCGGCTGATGAAGGGCAAGGGCGGAGCCATCGTCAATGTGTCATCGATCTGTGGTTCGCTGGGCACGCCCTGGATGGCCGGCTACTCCGCGGCGAAGGCAGCGATCGACAACTTCTCGCGTGCGGCCGCGGCCGAAGGCGCCGCCCAGGGCGTACGGGTGAATGTCGTGATTCCAGCTGTGGTCGAGACTCCGGCCACCGCAGGTATGCTGGCCGACGAGAACTCGCGGCGGACCACCGAGAAGCTGATCCCGATGGGCCGTGTCGGCCAACCCGAGGAGCTTGCCAACGCAATCCTGTTTCTCGCCAGCGACGAAGCCTCGTACATCACCGGGGCAAGCCTGCCGGTCGACGGCGGCCGTTCGTCCGTGCTGGTCACCGCGCTGTGAGTCGCGTCATGAACGCCCTGCCCCACCTGTTCAGCCCACTGCAGCTCGGAGAGCTTGAGCTTTCCAACCGCATTGTCATGGCCCCGATGACGCGTAACCGGGCTGACGCGGACGGCGTGCCAGGCGCCTTGATGGTGGAGTACTACGCCCGTCGGGCCGATTGCGGCCTGATCGTCGCCGAAGGCGCATGGCCCAGCCGTAACGGTCAGGCCTATTGCCGCCAGCCAGGCATCGCCACCGAAGCGCAGATCGCCGGCTGGCGCCAGGTGACCGGGGCCGTTCATGCACGGGGGGGCCGTATCGTGCTGCAGATCATGCATGCGGGACGTATCGGCAGCCGCCTGATCAAGGGTAACGATGCGGAAACCGTCTCCGCTTCGGCGCTTCGTGCCAGCGGTGAAGTATTTACCGACAATCATGGCATGCAGTCCTTCGACACGCCGCGCGCACTGTCGACGGAGGAAGTCGGACAGGTTGTACAGGAACACAGACAAGCCGCGCTCAATGCCAGGGCTGCCGGATTCGATGGCGTCGAACTGCATTGCACCAGTGGCTATCTGCCGATGCAGTTTATGTGCTCCGGTACCAATCTGCGCACAGACTGCTACGGCGGCAGCGTCGCCAACCGCGTACGCTTCGCCGTCGAATGCCTGCAGGCCATGAGCGATGCCATCGGCCCTGGCCGGGTCGGCGTACGCTTCAATCCGGGTAACACCTATAACGATACGCGCGACGCAGACTCCGCCGCGACCCATGCCGAGCTGGCACGACAGGCTGCGGGGCTGGACCTGGCTTACGCACATGTGATGCGTTCACCGGTCGCGGAGATTGACGCCTTTGATCTGGCGCGCGCAAGTTTTGGCGAGCGTCTGATCCTGAATGACGGTTTCGACGCCAGCACGGCCGAGGCTGCGCTGGCAGACGGACAGGGTGTGGCCGTCTCGTTTGCTCGTCACTTCATCGGCAACCCCGACCTTGTGCACCGGCTGCGCGCCGGACTGCCGCTGGCCCGCTTCGATCGCAGGACACTGTATACGCCAGGCGCCGCGGGCTACACCGATTATCCCGAAGCAGAAGGAGTCAGCGCATGATCTATTGGGAAGATGTGGTTCTCCACACACCGCGCGAGTCGACCGCAAGCTACTGCCTGACCGCCGACAACATCAAGGCCTTTGCCACCGAATGGGATCCGTTTCCACCTCATGTCGACGAGTCCGCCGCGGCGCGGTCGCCGATTGGCGAACTGTTTGCGGCCGGCGTCCATCTGCTGTCGATCACCATCCGGCTGTCGCACAGCATCGCCCATGAGGACACCGCGTCCATTGCCGGACGCGGCTGGGAACACCTGCGCTTTCATCGCCCCGGGGTGGTCGGCGACGAGCTGCGGGTGCGCGTGACCCACATCGACCGTCGCCCCGCCAGCCGCCGCGAACGCGGGGTGCTGGTATCGCGTTTCGAACTTTTCAATCAACGGGGCGAAGTGGTGGTGAGCTTCGACAACAACGTGGTGATGCTGCGCCGCGAAGCTGCTGCCTGAACCCCGAACTTGTCCGCATGGAGAATGCCTTGAAGATTCTTGTCCCGGTTAAGCGGGTGGTCGATTACAACGTGAAGGTCCGGGTCCGCTCGGATCAGGGCGGGGTCGAACTGGCCGGCGTGAAGATGTCGATCAACCCCTTCGACGAGATCGCCGTCGAGGAAGCAGTCCGCCTGCGTGAAGCCGGTACCGCCAGCGAGGTGATTGCAGTCAGCTGCGGTGGCGCGGCCTGCCAGGAGACGCTGCGCAGTGCCCTTGCCATGGGTGCTGACCGTGCCATCCTGGTCGAAAGCGACATCGAGCTGCAACCACTAGCAGTGGCCCGGCTGTTGCAGGCTGTGGCCCTCCGGGAGCAGCCGCAACTAGTGATCTGCGGCAAACAGGCGATCGATGACGATGCCAACCAGACGGGTCAGATGCTGGCAGCACTGCTGGGCTGGCCACAGGCGACCTTTGCCTCCAAGGTGCTGCCGGGCGACGGAACGCTCACGGTGACCCGCGAGATCGACGGCGGCCTTGAGACGCTGGCATTGAAACTGCCTGCCGTGGTGACGGCCGACCTGCGCCTGAACGAGCCACGCTACGCCACGCTGCCCAATATCATGAAGGCCAAGAAAAAGCCGCTGGAGGTGATGCCGGCTGCCGGTTTCGGGGTCGATATCGCACCACGCCTGCGTCACACCCGCCATGCCGAACCCGCCGCGCGCAAAGGCGGCATCAAGGTGGCCGATGTGGCCGAGCTGGTGAACAAGCTGCGTAACGAAGCAAAGGTAATTTGAGGCAAACGATGAAGACACTGGTCATTGCTGAACATGACAACACCCGGCTGGCAACGGCAACGCTGAACGCCATTACCGCAGCAACCCGCTTCGGCGGCGAGGTCGACATCCTGGTTGCTGGCCACCGTTGCGATGCGGCCGCCGCTCAGGCCGCAAGCCTGGCAGGCACACGCCGGGTGCTGAAGGCCGACGCCGCACATTACGCCGATGCGCTGGCGGAGAACCTGGCTGTGCTGATCCGGGGCATGGCCGGTAGCGGCGGCTATCGGGCCATACTTGCCGGTGCCAGTAGTTTCGGTAAAAATCTGCTCCCCCGCGTGGCCGCCCTGCTCGACGTGGCCGCCATTTCCGACGTTGTGGCCATCGACGCGCCGGGCCGGTACCAGCGGCCGATTTACGCCGGGAACGTCCTGGTTGCAGTAGAGTCTGATCAGCCACTGGATGTATTGACGGTACGCACCACTGCGTTTGATCCGGCAGCAACAGGGGGAAGCGCACCGGTCGAACCCGTCGCTTCGGGACCGGATCTGGGTCTGTCACGTGTCACCGGGCGTGAGTTGAGCAAGTCCGAGCGACCTGAACTGGGTGCGGCAGCCATTGTGGTATCGGGCGGTCGTGGCCTGGGCAGCGGCGAGAACTACCAACGCCTGCTCGAACCCCTGGCCGACCGTCTGGGTGCTGCGCTGGGCGCCTCGCGCGCTGCCGTGGATGCGGGGTTCGTTCCCAATGATTATCAGGTCGGGCAAACCGGCAAGATCGTTGCGCCGGGACTCTATATCGCGGTCGGCATCTCGGGAGCGATCCAGCATCTCGCGGGCATGAAGGATGCCAAGGTGATCGTTGCGATCAACAAGGATCCGGACGCTCCGATCTTCCAGATTGCGGACTACGGTCTGGTGGCAGACCTGTTCGAGGCAGTGCCGGCGCTGACTGCTGGACTGGCTTAGGGCTGAGTGCCGCCTCTTGCGGCGGCTTGAATGAGGATTGGGCTTTGGCCAACATCGAACTGGATCTCGCGGAATACAACCGCATCGTCTCGGCACTGTACGACGCCTCGCTTGAGAGTCGCGGCTGGCCGAACGCGCTGGAGATGCTGCGCGCGTTGTTCCAGGCGAATTACGTCACCCTGATCCTGCGCAGCCCGGAAGAAGGCAATCTGGGGCTGATGATCGCGGTCGGCGTGGAAGGTGGTGACCGGGTCACCTACCTCCCGTATGGCCACGACAGCACCCCTTTCGTCAATCAGCCCACGGACAAGGTATTCACGGTCGAAGACCTGATGACCGAGGCGGAATGGCGCCGGATGCCATACTTCCTGCATTGGTGCGCACCCAAGGACGTATTTCATGTGATGGGTGCGGACATCTCGACTCCGGATGGCGGAAAGTTGCGGTTTCGCATCACCCGGGGCGAAGCCGGGTCAAAGTTCGACACGGTCGACCGGGCGCGCTGCGAGATGCTGCTACCGCACCTTCGTCGTGCACTGCACGTACACAATTTGCTGGACCGCAGCGAGTCGATGGGGGCGCTCTATTCGCAGGCAATCGGCAAGCTTTCGGTCGGTACCGTCGTGCTCGACGAAAGTGGCAAGGTGCTGGAACAGAACCTGATCGCACGCGAGTTGCTGTCAAGCAATGACGGGCTCAAGCTGGTCGGTGGCCGGCTCGAAGCCTCCTACCCCAGCGACAACCGCGAATTGCAGCAACTCATCCGCAACGCCTTCGTGCGCAACGCTGGTACGCCGCCGACGATCGCGCAGGCGATGTCGGTGTCGCGCCCGTCCGGCCAGGTCAGTCTGGGCGTGGTTGTCGAGCCGGTGCCTTCGCAGGAATGGGCGGAGGGCAAGGGCCAGCCTGCAGCCGTAGTCTATATCCGGGACGCAGCCGGCAAATCGCTGGCCAGCATGGCGGCCGCAAAGCAGCTGTTCAACCTCACCCCGGCAGAAACCGCACTGGCGATGGAGCTGGCCAATGGCCTGTCGCTCGAGGAAGCTGCCGAGGCACTCAATATCCGACGCAATACCGCACGCGCGCACCTGCGCTCGATCTTTTCCAAGACAGGCGTGCGCCGCCAGACCGAACTGGTGCGGATCATGCTGAACAGCGTCGCTGCGCTGAGCAGCTGAAAGACCGCCTGCCCCACGGATCCCCGTCCGGGTGATCCGCAATCAGCCTGCGCAAGCTCTTCGGACGGAGCGCTGCATCTCCAGCGCACCGGCCACCGACGGCGCGGCGCGCATAAGGTCACCGAGGCTAGTCCGCGCGGACGATGCCTGCCTTGCCGGCGCTTGAGGATACTGCGGTATCGCAAACTTGCCCGCTTCGGGCCTCAAGGGAGTTCGACATGACCGTCACCGTCGTCACCGGTTCTGCCTCCGGCATTGGCGCCGCCATCCGCGACCAGCTCGTCCAGGCCGGCCATCGCGTCATTGGCATCGATCGCCAGAACGCCGAAATCACCGCCGATCTCTCCACCGCCGACGGTCGCCAGGCTGCGGTGGAGGCCGCACTGCGCGCCTGCGAAGGGCGACTGGATGGATTGGTGTGCTGTGCCGGACTCGGCCCCACCGCCAGCTCCAGCAGCCTGATCGTCAGCGTCAACTACTTTGGCATGACCGAGCTGGTCAACGGGCTGACCCCGGCACTGGCGCGCGGCACAGCCCCGGCCATATTGCTGATCGGCTCGGTGGCGTCGGTGCATCCAGGCATGGACAAGCTGCCGATGGTGACCGCCATGCTGAACGACGACGAAGCCGGAGCGCGTAGCCAGGCCGATGCGATGGGGGCCACGCAGGCCGCTTACGCTGGCTCGAAATATGCCGTCACCGTGTTTGCCCGCCGCCAGGCAGTGGTCCTGGGCCCACGCGGCATCCGCATCAATGTGCTCGCACCTGGGGCGGTCGATACCCCCTTGCTGCAGGCGTCTCTGGCCGATGCGCGCTATGGCGAGGCAGTACGCAACTTTGTCGCACCCGTGGGGCGCAACGCCGCGCCTGCCGAGATCGCCGGCATGGCTTGCTTTCTGCAGTCGGCGCAAGCCAGCTTCGTTCATGGGACCGTCGTCTTCGTCGATGGCGGGATGGACGCGATGACGCGTTCCGACCGGTTCTGACGCGCGGAGATCGATGATGCGCAAGGTGGCATTCATCACGGGGGCGAGCCGGGGTATCGGACGAGCAAGCGCACTGGCCTTCGCCCGCGCCGGCTTCGACATCGCGATCAGTGCCCGCACGCTTGAGGAAGGCGAAGCGCATGCACATGCGCTGACGGACGCGGAGGGCCGCCCGCTGAACGGTAGCCTCACGGCAACGGCGGCTCAGGTACGCGCACTCGGCCGGCAAGCCCTGGCCGTACGCATGGATCTGCTGGACGAATCCTCGGTGCGCGGCGCCGCTGAGGCCGTGCTGGCTCACTACGGCCGGATCGATGTGTTGGTCAACAACGCGATCTATCAAGGCAAGGACCTGAACCTGTCTTTCATGGACCTGAAGCCAGATACCCTGCAGCGCGTCTTTCAAGGCTATGTGATGGCACCGGTGCTGCTCACCCAGGCGCTGTTACCGACCATGCTGGCGCAAGGCGGCGGCACGGTCATCAATGTCAGTTCGGGTGCGGGCGAAAGCGACCCGCCTGTAGCCGCGAGCCAAGGCGGCTGGGGTTATGCCTACGGTGCCGGCAAGGCTGCAGTATCCCGCCTTGCCGGCGTGCTGGCCGTCGAGCATGGCAAGCAGGGCATCTGCGCGTTTACCGTCAACCCGGGCGTGGTCTCGACTGAAGCGCTACGCGCCACCATTGGCGAGCAGGGCGTACTCGCGCTGCGCGGCGGGGTTGCGCCGCCCGAGGTCCCGGCCGCAGTCCTCTGCTGGCTCGCAACCTCACCCGAGGCGGCTGCTTTCCAGCGCCGCACTATCCAGGCCCAGCCTTTCGCACTGGAGCATGGCATCGTCGCCGACTGGCGCAACCGCGCCTGAGCACAGGACATTTCCCGTATGAGTTTTGAACGCGAGTCGATGGAGTTCGACGTGCTGATCGTGGGCGGAGGCCCGGCCGGACTGGCCGCCGCAATCAGAATCAAGCAACTGGCCGCAGCCGACGGTCATGACCTTTCCGTGTGCCTGATCGAGAAAGCGGCGGAGATCGGCGCGCATACCTTGTCCGGCGCAGTGATGGACCCGCGGGCACTGACCGAGCTGATTCCCGACTGGAAAGCGCGTGGCGCACCGCTGATCACCGAGGTGAGCGAGGACAGGGTGCTGCTCCTGAGCGAGACGGGTGCGCGGCGGATTCCAAACGGCCTTCTGCCGGACTGCCTGCTGAACGAGGGCAACTACATTGTCCGTCTTGGCCATGTGGTGAAGTGGCTGGGCGAGCAGGCAGAAGCGCTGGGCGTGGAGGTGTATCCCGGCTTTGCCGGCGCCGAAATACTGTTTGATCCGTCAGGCGCAGTGAAAGGCGTCGCCACCGGCGACATGGGGTTGATGCGCGATGGCATGCCAGGCCCCAATCATCAGCCTGGCATGGCGCTGCACGCCCGTTACACGCTGTTTGCCGAAGGTTGCCGAGGTCACCTGGGCAAGCAACTGGAGGCACGATACCGCTTGCGTGAAGGCATCGACCCGCAGACCTACGGTATCGGCATCAAGGAACTGTGGGAGGTCCCCACCAGCCAGCATCAGCCCGGCCTGGTGGTGCACAGCACCGGCTGGCCGATGGATAAGGCCACCTATGGTGGTGGTTTCGTCTATCACCTGGAGGAACGGCTTGTAGCAGTGGGCCATGTGGTCGGACTCAACTATCGCAATCCCCACCTATCCCCTTTCGAGGAGATGCAACGCTACAAGACCCATCCCGAGGTCCGTCGCTACCTCGAAGGCGGCAAACGTCTGGCCTATGGTGCGCGTGCGATCGCGGCGGGAGGCTTGCAGAGCCTGCCACAACTGGCCTTCCCGGGTGGCGCACTGATCGGGGACAACGCCGGCTTTCTCAATGCGGCCCGAATCAAGGGCAGCCATGCCGCGATCAAGTCCGGCATGCTCGCCGCCGAGGCGGCATTCCGCGCACTGGTCGATGCCCGTCAGCACGATACGCTGACGGCCTACCCCGCCGCATTCCGCAACTCCTGGCTGCATACCGAACTGCACAAGACGCGCAACTTCAAACCTTACATGAAGCGGGGCTTGTACCTGGGCGCCCTGATGTTCGGGATCGATCAATTGGTGTTCCGTGGCAAGGCGCCCTGGACACTGCACAACAGTGCTGACCACGACACCTTGAAACCCGCAGCCGAGTGCGACGGGATCAACTATCCGAAACCCGATGGCGTACTGACCTTCGATCGCCTGTCATCAGTCTTCCTGTCTAACACCCACCACGAGGAAGATCAGCCCTGCCACCTGCGGCTGAAGAATGACATGGTGCCGATCACGGTCAACCTTGCCCGTTATGAAGCCCCCGAGCAGCGCTATTGCCCGGCAGGGGTCTATGAAATCGTGCAGGTTGAGGGCACCCCCAGGCTACAGATCAATGCGCAGAATTGCGTTCACTGCAAGACCTGCGACATCAAGGATCCCACACAGAATATCGACTGGGTGGTACCGCAAGGCGGTGAAGGACCGATCTACCAGGGCATGTAACGCGGCCCCTGTTGAACACAAGGAATCAACGCTCCCGAGCACGAGCAGACGTGGTGTCGTTCAGGCCGGAAATCATCCCGAGCGCAGGGCGGATTGCCACACGCGAGCGCGTTTCAGCGGCGTTCCGGCTGGCTACGCATGTTAGGCATTACGTGTAAAAAGTCGCGTGGAGCAAGGGGCGTGAAGACTGCTAAAGATTGGTGACGGGATTCGCTGAAAGCGTCGGGTTATTCGAGGTGCCACGGTGTGTATGGAAGTGCTGTGCGGAGCCGCCTGAGCGTTGCACTCAGGTGCAGCCCGGGCTCGCTCACGAAATGTTCGGTTGCCCACATCAGACGCTCGTCCCGTGCGATAGCCAAACTCATCGGCAGCAGGCAGATAGGCAACGAAAGATCTAGAATTCAAGACTGAATTCTGTACATTGAGATATTGCCATGACGATTACGGCACAGGACATCGTCTCGTTGTCCACAGCCAGAGCACAGTTGTCCGAACTGGCCGAGCAGGTGAAGGCCGGCGCGGAGAAGATCATCACCAAGAACGGTGAGGGCTACGTGGCCCTGGTCGACGCACACCGGCTGGACTACTACCACCGGCTGGAGCAAGCCCATCTCCACCTATTGATGCTCAACGAAGTACGGCAGGGACTGGAGGATGTTGCCGCAGGTAGCACGCGTGACGCGCGGGAAGCACTGATGGAGCGCAGACAGGCGCGCACACGGGCGTGAGTACGCGGGTTGCAGTGCGGATTACCCGCAACTTCGAGCGCAACCTGGACGAGATCGAAACCTTCCTGACCCACGCGGATGTGCCCGACGCGTTCGATCGGCTGCTGGACGAACTGTCAGAACAGGTCATCCCGACGCTTGAGCGCCATCCCGACATCGGCCGGGACTACCTTATGCGTCCCACAGACTCAATTGAAGCGCAGCTGAAGCGCGAAGCAGTGATCGGCCTCCTGAATGCCCGGGACGACTCGGGCAACATCCGTGAGTACGTGCTGAAGCACTATCTGATCCTGTACCTGTGGCTGCCCGAGAGCCTCCACCTGCTCGCGATCCGCCATCAGCGCCAGCTCGCTTTCGACCTCGGGAGAGCGGATCCGGCGTCCTGAGTCGGCTTTCCCGCAGTGAGCCAGGCCGGCAACGCGAAACGACCGTCGCCCCACAGTACCAGCGTCTCCCGGCTGCCCAGGTTGTGCCGCACGCCCTGCAGGGCCAGGGCGCTCTTGCCGCCGATCTGGGCTCACGACCCGCCGTACATTGAAACAATCAATGTGCTTCCACGTCGGCGGCCCGCAGCAACAGCATCTTCTTGTGCCGCTGATAGTCCGGTATCACCCGCTCCATGCGCCGCCAGAAAGCGGGGGTATGGTGCGGCTCGTGCAGGTGCACGAGTTCATGCACGACCACGTACTCGGCAATCGGTCGCGGCAACACTTCGTCCAGGCAGCGAGTGAATTCCTTGAGCTTGACCACGAACTCCGCCCTCACCCGCTCCTCGGCCAGCACGCGCCCCCAGCGGCCGCGACGCAGCGCCATTTTTCGTGTCGCGCTTGTGTCGCGCTAAAGCGATTTAGCGCGGCACCGGGACGCAGTGCCAAGGGAAGCACCCTGCCAAAACCCTTGACTCCAAAACAAAAAAGCCACTCAGTGAGTGGCTTTTTTGCGGGATTTCTGGTCGGGGAAAGAGGATTCGAACCTCCGGCCCCTGCGTCCCGAACGCAGTGCTCTACCAGGCTGAGCTATTCCCCGACACTTTTACCTGCTTGCAGCTTTCGCTGCGAAGCCAGAAAGTATATCAATGTTTTCTGGCAACTGCAAAGTCCGATAATTGTAGCAATGACTCTTTAAAAAGGGAAGGGGGAAGATCAGAAATCGCTGCGATTGCGCGCTGGGACTCTTCCGCCGCGTGAGCACGGGCGACATCCAATGCGCCAGTTGCCTGGATGGCAGCCAGCACCGCAGCGAAATCGTCACGCCCCCCCTGCTCGATGGCGTTGCGGACCAGGGCTGACTGTTCCGGCGTGCCGTGCTGCATCACATGGATCAGCGGCAGGGTTGGCTTGCCCTCGGCGAGGTCGTCACCCAGATGCTTGCCGGTTTCCGACTCGTCAGCCGAGTAATCGAGCACATCGTCGATGATCTGGAAGGCCGTACCCAGATGCATGCCGAATGCGGCAAGACGGGCTTCCGTCTCGTCATCGGCGCCCGCCAGAATGCCGCCCAGGCGCGCGGCGGCCTCGAACAGCTTCGCGGTCTTGTAGCGGATCACGCGCAGATAGTCATCAATCGCAACATCGGCGTTGTGACAGTTGAGCAACTGCAGGACTTCACCTTCGGCGATCACATTGGTCGCGTCGGACAGCACCTGCATGACCCGCATGTTGTCTACGCCGACCATCATCTGGAAGGCACGCGAGTAAAGGAAATCTCCCACCAGCACCGACGCGGCATTGCCAAAGAGGGCATTGGCCGTCTTGTTGCCACGACGAAGTTCGGACTCGTCCACCACGTCGTCATGCAGCAGGGTGGCGGTGTGGATGAACTCGACCACGGCGGCAAGTTCGTGATGCTGGGTGCCGTGATAGCCCATTGCTCCAGCGGTATATAGCACCAGCGCCGGACGCAGGCGCTTGCCCCCGCTATGGATGATGTACTCTGCAACCTGACGGATCAGCACTACATCCGAATGAAGTCGCTGCCGGATCACGGCATCCACCGCCTGCATGTCGGCGGCGATCGGTGCAAATAGCTGCTGGACGGACAAGACGGGTTGCTCGCGGGGAAAAAACGGGATGGTAGGTGGCGCCGACAAGCGGCGTCAATAGCGATCGCGGGCATTCACCGCCCTTGCGTCGCACAGTATCAAGCAGTCATGATGACACTATCAAGCACGACATCGGGCCGGTCGGTGATCACGCTATCCACGCCCCAGCGACGCAGACGCGTCGCAAGCACTGGGTCGTTCTCGGTGTAAGCCGCCACCCGATAGCCGGCATCACGCAACTGGGCCACCGTCGCGGCGCTGAGGTAGCGGGTATCCGCGTGGATGGCATCGACCTGCAGCGCGCCCGCCCTGGTGCCCCAGTCCTCGGGCAGCTCGCCGAACAGCAAGCCGTACTGGAAGTCCGGGCAGACTGCCCGGGCCGCAGCCAGGGAGGACTCGGAGAACGAGGACAGCACGAGGCCCGTCAGTGCGTCAGCAAAGCCTTGCAGCAGCGTTTCAACCACCACACGTCCGGTGTCGACATCGTGACCGGTCGCCGGTTTGATCTCGAGATTGACGGCAAGCCCAAGGCTGGCGCAACGCTCGAGCGTCTCGACCAGGGTCGGCAGGCGCTCGCCTGCGAAGGCTGGACCGCGCCAGGCGCCTGCATCCAGCCTTCGCAGCTCGGCCAGGCTCAACGCCGACACGCAGCCACGACCATCGGTCGTGCGGTCGACGGTTTCGTCATGAATCACGACCGGTACGCCATCGGCGCTGAGCATGACATCGAACTCGACACCACGACACCCCAGCGCTGCGGCGACACTCAAGCCAGCGAGCGTGTTCTCAGGCGCCAGCGCGCCACCACAGCGATGCGCAAGCACAGCAGGCAGTGGCCAGGCGACAGCGGACATCACGACGCCCGGATCAACCGCCCGACGCGCGGGTGACGGCGTTGTCGAGCGCCTCCTTGGCGGCCTTGCGATCAGCCCAGACCGCTGCCAGTTCTTCGTCGAGGATGCGCCGCACGCTCGCACGCTCAACCACCGGCTGGGACGACGAATCACCGGTCACCGGCTTGTTGGTAAGCTGCCCCACGGCGACCCGGATGTTTTCCAGGTCTTCACCCAGCAGATCGCTTTGCGAGGCCAGCAGTCCGGCACGGTTCAACGGCAGGTAGCCAGTCGCACGCTGCCAGGCCACCTGGTTTTCCGGCTGCAGCCAGAAGCTGATGAAACGCGCCACGCCGGTGTACTCGCCGGCCTTCTTGCCTGCGGAGACCCACAGCGCAGGGCCATCGGCCAGCGTGTTCTGTGGCGCCCCCGGGAAGTCTTCGTGGTAAGGCAGGCGGGTTACACCGACATCGACCGTTCCCTTGCGGCGGAAGTCGGTCCAGCTCGCGGAGGGTGCAGCGATCACCGCGCAATCCCCGTTGGCAAAACGCTGTTCGGCCTCGTCACCCTTGTCGAACACCTGCAGGTAACGCGCACGGTGCCAGCTGGCCATCATCGCCACATGCTTGACCTGGAACATGCCGTTGAATGACGGCGCCTGGACCTTGCCCCGCAGCGCGGAAACAGGCTCGTTATGCCACGCGCTGAGGTTCTCCACCATGATGCGGCCCGGCTCGGACACGGTGTAGGGGCAGGTATGCCCCGTATCCGCAAGACGACCCAGCACGTTCTGAAGATCGAACCAGGTTGCCACCGAGGTTGCATCCGGGTTCATGCCGGCGCGGCGCAGGGCATCGCGATTGACGAACAACACCGGGGTCGACAGGCCGACTGGCAGGGCCAGCAACTGCCCTTTCGCGTCAACCGGCGTACGCGTCATCATCGCCGGCGCCCGCAAGGTCTGCAGCGGCACCTTCGCTTCCTTCATCAAGGCATGCAGCGGCTTGTAGCGCGGCTTGCCAGCGAGGAAGCTTTCTTCGTCATCACCCTCGAGAATCATCAGGTGCGGTGCATTGGCGGCACGCCAGTCGTGCTCGGCCAAGGTGACGCGGTATTCCTTGCTCTGTGCGTTGAAACGGTTCACCAACTCGCCCAGGGCTTCGGCACGCTCTGCCGGCAGGCGATGGAAAAGTTCGATCTGCTGCACCACGACCGGCTTTGCGGTCGAGGCAAGAACCGACGCGGAAGAGATCAGGCAAAGGCCGCCAAGGGTCAGCGCCCGGCGTACGGATGCGGAAAAAATGGAAGACAGCATGGGTGGCACGACTCTCGAATGAAGGGGCAATATTGGCCGGCAGCGGCGAGATTCCACACCTGCCGGATCACTGCGAAGTATAGAGCGCCACAGGCGCCATGTGCTTGAACACAAGGTGTATCTTTGTATGCCCGCGCCAGGTCCGGCAGCTCCCGCACCCAGGATCTGCAACGCAGACCATCAAGATTTCCGTTGCTTTGACGTTAAGCTGATTACGCCCTACACATCTGGCCCTGCATCATGCGCCCACGCCTACGAACCCTGCTGCTGTGCCTCCTGCTGCCCGTGCTCAGCGGATGCGACGCCCTGCTCGAAGCCCTGGAGATTCCCAACCCGGCCAAGGATGCCGCCAAGGTCGAAGCCGAAGGTCAGGCCATCGGTAGTGCCTGCCGTCATGCCGGACGCTCGCTGGAGGACTGCTACATCCTCAACCCGGAGGCCCAGAAGGCGGCGGTGTTTGCCGGCTGGCGCGCCATGAATGACTACATGATGGAACACAAGCTCGATGTCGTTCCATCCCAGCTTCCAGCGCACCCAAGCAAGCCGGCACCGGCGCCGGCCGAGCCAGAACACAAGTCCGAGCCCGCCGCCGAGCCCGCACGCACCCGCCCGGCAGGGCGCTGACGGGCGATCCGGCAACGGCAGCAAGCTCGACAGTCATGTGGCCACCGCCGCCCAGCCCGGCAGGATCAACCTGCCGGCCGGACCTGACATGATCACACAAGCACCGTCACCCCGCCCCGCCGCTCAGGGCGCAGGGTTGCTGTAGCGCAGATGAATCCGGTCGATCGCCTCCAGCGCATCGGCCGACAGCGTGACCACCCAGGCATCCAGATTCTGGGCAAGTTGCGCACGCGTACTGGCGCCGATGATGGTGCTGGCAACACACCCCCGCCGATAGACGAAGGCCAGCGCCAGCTGCACCGGCGTCAGCCCGAGAGACTGCGCCAGCGCCACATATGCAGCGACGGCCGGCTGCACATTCTCCTTACTGTAGCGCTGGCCAAATCCTTCGAACTCGGTCAGACGGCCGGCCGCCACCGGGTTGGCCAGATACTTGCCGGAAAGATGCCCGAAGGCCAGCGGAGAGTACGCCAGCAAGCTGACCTGCTCGCGGTGACAGACCTCGGCCAGCCCGTACTCGAACACCCGGTTCAGCAGGTTGTAGGCGTTCTGGATCGACACGACCCTGGGCAGGTCAAATTCGCGGGCACAACGGACAAACTCCATGACCCCCCAGGGGTGTTCGTTCGACAGGCCGACGTGGCGCACCTTGCCTTCTGCAACCAGTTCTGCCAGCGCCTCGAGCTGCGCACGGATCGGGGTACACACCCGCTCCTTGTCCGGATCGTATTGCCATTGGCCGAACATCGGCTGGTTGCGCTCCGGCCAGTGCAACTGGTACAGGTCGATGTAATCGGTCTGCAAGCGGCGCAGACTGCCTTCGACGGCAGCGCGGATATTGGCGCGGTCCAGGGCCAGCGGCCCGTTGCGGATCCAGCCCAGGCTTCGTGCCGGTCCGGCGACCTTGCTCGCCAGCACGATGCGCTCGCGCGCCTGCCGACGCAGCCAGGTGCCGACGATGGTCTCGGTTGCACCATAGGTCTCGGCGCGCGGCGGCACCGCGTACATCTCTGCGGTGTCGATGAAGTTGATCCCGCGCTCGAACGCCATGTCGAGCTGCGAGTGCGCATCGGCCTGATCGGTCTGCTGACCGAATGTCATCGTCCCCAGGCACACGGCCGACACCTCCGGCCCCTGCTGGCCCAGGCTGCGGTAGATCATGCTGCTGTCGCTCATCAGCGATTCTCCTGTTGATTCATGCCTATACGACTTATCATGCGTCGCTTCGCCTCAAAATGATACTTCAGCGCGCAAGCGTACCCTGCCCATGTCAGACGCCAATCCCAATTCCAGCCTTGCCGTTTCCGGCCTGCTTGCCTACTGCCGTGCCGGCTTCGAGAAGGAGCTGGCGGCCGAACTCGACGACATTGCCGCCGACGCCGGCCTGATCGGCTTCGTCCGCACCGAACCCAACACGGGCTTTGCGGTGTTCGAATCCTTCGAACCCGTTCCGGTGTCCTCGCTGGGCGAGCACACCGACTGGCGCAAGCCGGTGTTCGCCCGCCAGTTGCTGCCGTGGTTTGCCCGCGTTGACGACCTGCCCGAGCGCGACCGCGCCACCCCCATCGTCGAAGCCGTCAAGGCCACCGGGCAACGCTTCTCCGGTGTCGTACTGGAAACGCCCGACACTGACGTGGCCAAGCAGCAGTCGGGCTTTTGCAAGCGCTTCACCGAGCCGCTGTCCAAGGCGCTGGAAAAAGCGGGGCGTCTGCGCTCCAGCCGCACCGGCCTGCCGCAGTTGCACGTATTGTTCACCAGCCCGACCACGGTGTGGCTGGCCTCCGGCCTGGCCGGCCAGTGCGCGCCCTGGCCGATGGGCATCCCGCGCCTGCGCATGCCGTCCAACGCCCCCAGCCGCTCGACCCTCAAGCTGGCCGAGGCATTGATGACCCTGCTCTCGGACCAGGAGCGCGAGGAGCTGATGCGTGCCGGCCAGCGTGCGGTCGACCTCGGCGCGGCCCCTGGGGGCTGGACCTGGCAGCTGGCCAACCGAGGCCTGCGCGTCACCGCAGTGGATAACGGCCCGCTGCGCGACAGCGTGATGGCCACTGAAATGGTCGAGCATGTCCGTGCCGACGGCTTCACCTGGCGGCCACAACGTGCGGTGGACTGGATGGTGTGCGACATGGTGGAACAGCCCAGCCGCATCGCCTCGCTGATGGCCGAGTGGGTTGCGACCGGCAAGTGCCGCCACACCATCTTCAACCTGAAGCTGCCGATGAAGCGCCGCCTGGACGCCGTCGAGCAGTGCCGCATCCTGATCCAGAAGCGGCTGGCCAGCATCGGCCCTTACGACCTTCGCATCAAGCAGCTCTACCACGACCGCGAGGAAGTCACCGCCTATCTGGCGCTGAAGCGCTGAGTGAGATCGCGCGCAATCGCGCCAGGGGGCGCGCCCCGCATGATTGCGCGCACACGGAAGCACTTGTCACGAAAAGCCTTTCGACCTGAGTGTATAATGTCGGCTTTTATCAGTATCCGGCCTGCCCGCCGGCACGAGACCCGCCCGGGACTCATCCCCGGTGCATGATCCATCGATCGCCGTGAGCGATCTCAACGCGACGTGACGGCAGGCGACCCAACCAGAAAGGCGCCCATGAGTTTTGCCGACCTCGGCCTCATCCCGGAACTCCAGAAAGCCGTAGCGGAAGCCGGCTATACCGAACCCACCCCGATCCAGCGCCAGGCGATTCCAATCGTGATCGCAGGCAATGACGTGCTTGGCGGCGCCCAGACCGGCACCGGCAAGACTGCAGGCTTTACCCTGCCGCTGCTGCACCGCCTCGCCCGCCACGCCAGCACCAGCACCTCGCCTGCCCGTCACCAGACCCGGGCGCTGATCCTGGCACCCACGCGCGAACTGGCGATGCAGGTGTTCGAGTCGGTCAAGACCTACAGCAAGTACGTGCCACTGCGCGCCACCTGCATCTACGGCGGCGTGGACATGAACGCCCAGATCCAGGAACTGCGTCGGGGCATCGAGATCGTCATCGCCACACCAGGCCGCCTGCTCGACCATGTGCAGCAGAAGACCATCAATCTGTCCCAGGTCGAGATGCTGGTACTGGACGAAGCCGACCGCATGCTGGACATGGGCTTCATTCCCGACATCAAGCGCATTCTCGGCCTGCTGCCGGCCAGCCGGCAGAGCCTGCTGTTCTCGGCGACCTTCTCCGACGAGATCAAGAAACTCGCCGACCAGATGCTGAAGAATCCGCAACTGATCGAGGTCGCGCGCCGCAACATGGTCTCCGAGACCATCACCCATGTGGTGCACCCGGTCTCGTCGGGCATGAAGCGCAACCTGCTCGCTCACCTGCTTCGCCATCAGCCGGACACTCAGGCGCTGGTCTTTGTCGACACCAAGATCGTCTGTGGCCGCCTTGCGCACTTTCTCGAGCGTAGCGGCATCTCGGCGGATGCCATCCATGGCGACAAGGGTCAGCAGCAGCGTACCGAAACCCTGGAAGCCTTCAAGGCCGGCAAGTTGCGCGTGCTGGTGGCGACCGATGTGGCCGCACGCGGCATCGACATCGACGAGTTGCCGTATGTGATCAACTTCGAATTGCCGCACACCGCCGAAGACTACGTCCATCGCATCGGTCGTACCGGTCGGGCGGGCCACAAGGGCAACGCGGTATCGCTGGTCTGTGCCGAAGAAAAACACTGGCTGGCCGACATCCAGAAGCTGATCAAGCTCGACATCCCGCAGGAGATCGTGCCCGGCTTTGATCCGGAGCCCGAGTTCTTCGAAGCGGGCAGCCGCCACCGCGGCAAGCGCGGCACCGGACAATCGCCCCTGGGCGACAACAGTGAACGCAGTGAGACACCCCGGCGCAACAGCAATGCCAAGCCCCACGATGCGGACCCGCGCGGCAATCGTAGCGGCGGTTCAAGTCAGAACCGCGCACGGAACCCGCGGTCGATGATCGCAGCGGATGGGTTCGACTTCAGCAAGCCTTACCAGCCCAAGTCACCCGCCCCCGCCAGCGACACGGTGGAGAACACCGACAAGACGCCCCCCCGCCGTCCGCAACGTCCGATTGCCGTGCTGCTGGGCGGGCTGGGACGGAAATAAGGCCTTCGGGCCGTGCTATTCCGCGAATCCGTTCGCAGCACTTAAAGTAAGCTGGATGCCTGCCGATACTAGGCTGGACAACTGGACATGCTGCCTTCGATGATTCCCTTCGACCCCTTGCGGGGCAAACCACCGGAAGAACCCTTCGTCCCCGACCTGTCGGAAGGGGCGGAGACCGGTGTGTATCTGGCCTTGCTCGAACTGATCGACGAAGGCCTGATCATCACCGGCGACGAAACCATCATCGACGTCAACAGTGCGGCCTGCAGGCTGCTGGAGCGCGAATACCGCGAACTGGCCAACCGCCCGCTTGCCGACATCTTTCCCGACGAGCGCGCCTTTCTCGAAGCGCGCGCCCGCCTGCTGATCCAGGGTGAAATGCGTGGCAGCCTGCGGGTTGCGCTGCCAGGCGGACGACACCGCGATTTCCGCTTTGTTGCCGCAGCCCGCCTGCGCCCCGGCATCCACGCCCTGATCCTCAGCCCCGACCTGCTTGCGGAGACCCGCCCGGAGGACGACGGCGACCGCGTCTGGCCCCGCCTGGCCGCTGCATTGGCCCAACCGGTGATCGTCGTCGACGATCAGCGCCGGGTCAGTGCCGCCAACGCGGCCGCACTTGAATCACTCGGCATGCGCCGCGACGCACTGATCGGCCAGCCGGTCGAAGATTGTCTGAAGCTCGACTGGCCATCGGCCGGAGGTGCTCCGATTGCGCGCATCCATGCCACCCGCCATGACGAGCCCCTGCAAGCGCGCGTGCTCGATGGGCCACGTCCTGGCTGGCACCTGCTGGTCCTGCCGGCCGGCGTCAGCACACAGGCGGGCACCGTCGCAGCACCTGCTGCATCTTCGCCACCGACAAGGCGCAGCAACCAGCTCGCCATCCTCAACGACCAACTCGAGCTGCACTTCCAGCCGCTGGTCAATGCCCGCACCGGAGCCATTCACTCAGGCGAAGCCCTGCTGCGCTGGCATCACCCGGTCAACGGCGTCATCCCGTTCAGGCGTTTCGCCCATGCTGCCCGTGACGACGGCCGCCTGCCCGAACTCGGCGGCTGGGCCTTGCGTGCCGCCTGCCGTGCAGCACAGGCATGGCCTAGCACACAAGGGCGTTCACCCTCGGTCACGGTCAACATCGCCATCGAGCAGATCCTGCATGGCGCGCTCGTCCAGCAGGTCACCACCGCGCTCAGCGAGAGCGGTATCGAACCCCAGCGGCTGGAGCTGGACCTCGACGAGCAGGTCCTGGTTGCAGCGGAAGATGAAGTTGCCCCGATCCTTCATGCACTGGCCGCACTCGGGGTACGGCTGGCAATTGACGATTTCGGCCACGGGCTCAGCACCATCCGCCGACTCAAGCGTTACCCCATCCAGGCGCTCAAGCTCGACCCCGAACTGGTCCGGCAGGTCGGCCGGCTGGACGAATCCGATGCAGTGGTCGAATCCATCGTCTGCATGGCCAGGCCTCTCGGGCTGAAGGTGCTGGCCCGCGGCGTTGAGGATGAGGCCCAGCAAGCCTTCCTGCTTGCACTGGAATGCGACCTGCAGCAAGGCCCCCTGTTCGGCCCGCCAATGACCGCACCGGACTTCGGCAGTTTTCTATCCGACCAGCTTTTTTGTTAGCATCGACACCCAGTCCGGCACCCAGCCGGCCATGACCCTGCGACCGGAACACGCTCAGGATGCTCGACAAGGCGCACTACATCGTCGTTGAAGGCCCCATCGGCGCGGGCAAGACGTCGCTCGCCCGCCGTCTGGCGGAACGGCTGCAGGCGGTGGAGCTGTTCGAACAGCCCGAAGCGAACCCGTTTCTTGCCCGTTTCTATCAGCATGCGGATCGCTGGGCGCTGCCTACCCAGCTCTCCTTTCTGTTTCAGCGTATCGATCAGTTGAACGCCTTGCAGCAGGCCAGCGGCGACCCCCCACGCGTCGTGTCCGACTTCCTGCTCGAAAAGGATCCGCTGTTCGCCGACCTGAACCTGCAGGCGGACGAACATGCGGTGTATCAGCGCATCTTCGACGCGATGAAGCCTGCCAACCCACCCAAACCCGATCTGGTCATCTATCTGCAGGCACGCGCCGATACACTGATCGAACGCATCCGAAAGCGGGGCATGGAAGCCGAAAGGCGTATTACCGAGACCTATCTCGAACGGGTGGCTGAACGTTACGCCCGCTTCTTCTACCAGTACGATGCAGCACCGTTATTCATTGTCGACGCCGGCATCCTCAACCCGGTGGACAATGATTCGGATTTCGAGCTGCTCATCGAACGCCTGCGCAACATGCGCGGATACCGCGAGTTCTTCGCCTACGCCGGCTGATTTTTCTGACCGAAAAGCATCAAGCCGCTTGTGCAATGCACCAGTTTGGTGAAAACTGCGCCCTCCTCTCAGGAGCGAACCATGAGCTACCTCCAGGACGACAAACCCATCACCCTCTTCGAGCTCGGGAAGATGCGTGCCGACGGCCGCAAGATCGCGATGCTCACCGGCTACGATGCCAGCTTTGCGGCGCTGCTCGAGCGTTGCGGCGTGGACGTGATCCTGATCGGCGATTCGCTGGGCAATGTCCTGCAAGGACAGAAATCCACCCTGCCGGTCACGCTCGATCACATGGTGTATCACACCGAATCGGTGGTCCGCGGCTGCCGTCGCCCCTTCATCGTCACCGACATGCCTTTTGGCAGCTATCACGAAAGCCCTGCGCAGGCCATGCGCAGCGCTGCGCGTCTGATGGCAGCCGGGGCGCAGATGGTCAAGCTTGAAGGAGGCGAATTCATGGCCGAGACCGTGCGCTTCCTGGTCGAACGCGGTGTGCCGGTCTGTGCGCATATCGGCCTGACCCCACAGTCGGTACACCAGCTTGGCGGCTATCGGGTCCAGGGGCGGGACGACAGCGGTGCCGCCAGGCTGAAAGCCGACGCCCTGGCACTTGAACAGGCGGGGGCTGCGCTGATGGTCATGGAAATGGTGCCCGCCACTGTTGCCGCCGAAATCACTTCCAGCCTGCAATCGATGGCCTCCATCGGTATCGGTGCGGGACCGTCGTGCGATGGACAGGTGCTGGTGCTGCACGACCTGCTGGGGGTCTACCCTGGCAAGACGGCACGTTTCGTGCGCAATTTCATGCAGGGGGCCGACAGCATCGACAGTGCCGTCGCCGCCTATGTCAGCGCGGTCAAGGATGGCAGCTTCCCTGCCCCCGAACACTGCTACTGATCTCCGCCGTTCGAACGCCTGTTCTCCCAAGGTTTCCCAACCATGCAGATCCACACCACGATCGAGAGCCTGCGTGCAGCCCGCGCCCAGGCCGGTCGCGTCGCCTTCGTCCCCACCATGGGCAACCTGCACGAAGGGCATATTGCACTGATGCAGCAGGCCGGCCAGCATGCCGACTGCGTGATTGCCAGCATCTTTGTCAATCGCCTGCAATTCGGCCCCAGCGAGGACTTCGACAAATACCCCCGCACGCTGCAGGCGGACTGCGACAAGCTTGAAGCAGCGGGTGTAGCGCATCTCTTCGCTCCCGACGAGACGGTGATGTACCCGCAGCCCCAGCGCTACCACGTCGATCCGGCTCCGGCGCAGGTGTCCATTCTCGACGGAGAATTCCGCCCCGGGCATTTTCGGGGTGTTGCCACGGTCGTGCTCAAGTTGCTCAACATCGTGCAGCCTGATGTCGCCCTGTTCGGCAAGAAGGACTATCAGCAGTTGATGGTGCTCTCCAACATGGTGCGCGAACTGGCCCTACCGGTCGACGTGCTGCCAGGCGAAACGGTTCGTGCCACCGACGGGCTCGCCTTGTCTTCCCGCAACGGCTACCTGAGCGCGACCGAGCGGGCTGAGGCGCCCTTGCTGTATCGGCTGCTGACCGGTATCGCAGAAGCGGTGCGCAGCGGCGATCACGATTTCCTGAAGCTCGAGACCGATGCGATGGACCTGCTTGCTGCACGCGGCTGGAAGCCGGACTACATTGCGATCCGCCGCCGTGCCGATCTGCAACCCCCGATCCATGCCGACGATCCGCTGGTGGTACTGGCCGCCGCACGCCTGGGCACGACGCGTCTGATCGACAATCTCGAGATCTGAAGGTCACGTATCGCCCCGTCGTGGCCCCGTCCATGCGATGTCAGGGTTCGCCCACCCTTGCGTCGCGGACGTAAACATTCCAAGCTATATAAAAACAGCCGTCCATCTTGGGCGGGCATGTAACCCAGCGAACGGAGGGAGACTGGACATGACGATGACGGTGGGACAAATTCTGGCAGCGAAGGGCAACAAGGCAATGGCGGTGGCACCCGACAACTCGGTGCTCGACGCGCTGAAGATCATGGCGGAACACGACATTGGCGCTGTGCTGGTCACCGAAGGTGAGCGGCTGGTCGGCATCTTCACCGAGCGTGACTATGCCCGGAAAGTCGCCCTGCGCGGTCTGGTGTCGCGCGATGTGAAGGTCAGCGAACTGATGACGGCCAACCCGACCACGGTCGCCCCCTCACAGACGGTCGATCAGGTCATGCAGACCATGACCCAGCGCCGCTTCCGCCACCTGCCGGTGGTCGAGAACGGCAAGATTGCCGGCATCGTCACCATCGGTGACATGGTCAAATGTGTGGTCAGCGAACAGGAAGCCACCATCCAGCAGCTCTCCAGTTATATTGCCGGCGATCTGGCCACCTGACAGCGCTACGGCCTGCGATACCAAAAAACGCCGTGCTCCCGGTCGGGACCACGGCGTTTTGCATGGTGCCGGCACCCCGGCGGAAGTCAGGAAAGCGCCTTGCCAATCACCTCGGCCACATCCGGCGACAAATCTTCGCTGGCCAGCACACGCTCCAGTTGCGGACGGATGCTGGCCTGCAGCGCCGGGGTATAACGACGCCAGTTCTCCAGCGCCCGCGCCATGCGCGCCGCGACCTGCGGATTGCGTGCATTCAGTGCAATCACCTGGTCTGCCCAGAACACATGCCCGCTGCCATCCGCAGCATGGAACTCGCCAGGATTGGCGCGGAAGAAGGTGCCAAGAAGCGCATAAACCTTGTTCGGGTTGGACAGGCTGAAGGCCGGATCGGCCATCAAGGCACGGACACACTCCACGGTACGCGGTGCAGCCTCGTTCCAGCGCCAGGCGCCAGCCTGCAGGGCAAACCACTTGTCCAGCACCAGGGCATCGTCATGATAGCGCTGATGAAAGGCCTCGAGCGCCGGCACGCTTGCCGTGCTGGCACTCTGCACCAGCGCGGCAAGTGCGGCAAAGCGTTCGGTCATGTTGCCCGCCCCTTCGTAGCGCGCCTGCGCCAATGCCAGGCCACGTTCATCGCCAGCTGCACACAGGTAGCGCAAAGCCAGGCCCGTCAGTGCACGACGCCCGGCGTCGGCAGGGTGATAGCGGTACGGGCCACTCACCTGCATTGCATCGCATACCCCCAGCCAATCGTCCGCCAGGGCCTGGCCAAGGCCATGCATCACCACCACCATCGCGCTGCGCAGCGCAACCGGATCGGCGGGCGACATGCGCTCCAGCAGATAGCCCTCGGTCGGCAGAGCCAGCGCCTGCGCCCGGAAGGCAGGATCCAGGCGTCCGTCGTTGAGCAAGGCCGCAAACGCGTCGACATAGGCCTGGGGCAGCTCATCGGCAATGCCCGCGGCCAGCGCCAGCGCCACCCGCTCGCTGTAGCGCTGCGCCGCATCCCAGCGGTTGAAGGGGTCGGCATCATTGGCCATGCGGAACGCCAGGCGCGCATCATCCTCTTCCAGCTCCAGGATCACCGGCGCCGAAAAGCCGCGCAACAATGACGGTACCGGTTCGGCCGTCAGGCCGACGAAGCGGAAGGTTTGCTCGGCCTCGGTCAGGGTCAGCACCCGGGTGCATGCGCCGGGTGAGGCTTCTCCATCGAGTTGCAGCGGACAATCCTGCCCGTCCGGCCCAATCAGGCCCAGCGCGACCGGAATCACCAGCGGGCGCTTGTCCGGCTGGCCCGGTGTCGGCGGCGTGTGCTGGGACAGGGTCAGCGTATAGCTGGCGCTGGCAGCGTCCCAGCTAGCACGCGCGCTTAGACGAGGTGTGCCGGCCTGGGCATACCAGTGCATGAACTGGTCCAGGTCGCGACCATTGGCCTCGGCCATGGCCTCGACAAAGTCATCGCAGGTCACCGCACGGCCGTCGTGGTAGCTGAAGTAAAGGTCCATGCCATTGCGGAAGCCCTCGGGGCCCAGCAGGGTGTGCAGCATGCGGATGACTTCGGCGCCCTTTTCATACACCGTCGCGGTGTAGAAGTTGTTGATCTCCTGATAGCAGTCGGGACGGATGGGGTGCGCCATCGGCCCGCCATCTTCCGGAAACTGTGCTGCGCGCAGTACCCGCACATCGTCGATGCGCTTGACCGCACGGGCCGATGCGGCACCTTCCGGCCCCGCGGCACGCGCCAGCATGTCGGCGGAGAACTGCTGATCACGGAAGACCGTCAGCCCTTCCTTCAGGGTCAGCTGGAACCAGTCACGACAGGTCACGCGGTTACCGGTCCAGTTGTGGAAGTACTCGTGGGCGACCACGCTCTCGACGTTCTCGTAGTCGATGTCGGTGGCCGTATCCGGTTTGGCCAGGACGAACTTGGTATTGAAGATGTTCAGCCCCTTGTTCTCCATCGCCCCCATGTTGAAGTCGGACACCGCGACGATCATGAAGCGGTCGAGATCGAGCTCCAGACCAAACGCCTCCTCATCCCAGCGCATCGAGTGAATCAGCGACTCCATCGCATGTTCGCAACGGTCGAGATCCCTTGCCTCCACCCAGACCTGCAGCAACACCTTGCGCCCTGAGGCCGTGGTCACTTCTCGTTCGAGCGCTTCCAGCCGCGCAGCAACCAGCGCGAACAGGTAGGACGGCTTGAGGAAGGGGTCTTCCCACTTGGCGTAATGCCATCCATCCGGCAGATCCCCCTGCTCCAGCAGATTGCCATTGGACAGCAGTACCGGGCAGGCGTCACGCTCGGCCTCGAGGGTGACGGTGTAGCGCGCCATCACATCCGGACGGTCGGGAAAGCAGGTGATGCGACGGAAGCCTTCCGCCTCGCACTGGGTAAAGTAACCGCCATTGGACTGGTACAGGCCGGACAAGGTGGTGTTGGCTTGCGGGTTGATCCGGGTAAGCACCTCGACCAGCACACGTTCACCGTCGGCGTCGATCTCGATCTGGCCGTCGGCCTCACGCAGCGACACCGGCGCCTTGCCGTCCACGGTCAGTGACAAGCGCTCAAGCGCCTCGCTCCACAGGCGGATCGGTCCGGCCCCGGCATCCGGGTTGCGGACGCAGACCATGCGGTTGGTCACCAGGGTTGCGGTGGGATCGAGGCGGAAATGCAGGTCGATGCGTTCGACCGTCCAGGCCAGGGGCCGGTAATCGGCGCGCTGGATGGTTGGGGCGTGTTCGGTTCTCATTGTGGCTCCGTCAGGCGCGGGCTTGCGCGGCGAAACCGCAAGTGTAAGGCGCCCGACGGCGGAAACCCAAGCAAGGACGCCAATGCAGCCGGGCTACCCGGGTAGCGTCGGCGATCAAGCCGGTGCGCGATCCGTCACCAGTACGTCAGCACTCGACTGCGCCAGGATGTGCTTGGTGACGCTGCCGAGCAACACCTCCTCGATCAGCCCTGCGCCACGCTTGCCGATCACGATCAGATCGCAGTCCTGCTCTTGCTCCTGGTTCAGGATGATGGAGGGCGCGTCACCATGCATCACGATACGGCGTACGGGCGCGTCACTCAGGCCTGCGTGCTCGATCAGTGTGTTCATGTGCTCCACCGCTTCCCGTTTGGCGGTAACCCGCAGGCTGGACAGCGCGTTGTCGTCGACACCGGCGTAACGCAGCTTGCCCTCGAACGGCACCTCGAAGGCATGCAGCAGGATCAGATCTGCCTGCGGCGCCACCTGCCGGGCAAAACGCAGGGACTCGATCGAACGCGGCGAGAAATCCACCGGCACCAGCACCCTGCGATACGTCTCATGTGGAATCTGCTTCACCACCAGCATCGGCCGATACGTCTTGCGCAGCATGCGCTCGGTGGTCGAACCCAGCATCCACTCCCGCAGTGGACTGGCGCCGCGGGCCCCCAGCACAAGCAGGTCAGCATCGATCGCATCGGCATGCCCACCCAGTTCGGTCAGGACTGCGCCCACGATAAGCTGGATATCCATGGTCAGGTGATGACGCTCGCCCAACTCATCCGCCAGCTCCCTTACCTCGCCCCGCACCTCATCGAGCAGGCGCTCACCAACATCGGAAGTCCCGCCAGCAAACAGATGCCGCAACGCATCCAGCCCACCACCCGCGACCACGTGCATCAGGCTCATGCGGGCACCCATCTCGGCAGCCAGCATCGCCGCGCGCCCAACTGCATGACGGGCATGAGAGGACAGATCGGTTGCTGCCAATACGGTTCGAACTGCGTTCATGCCTCCTCCTCTGCGGCTCGCGCCGCCTTGGTCTGCGCAATTTCGGCAGCAAAGTTGCGTGCCGCAAAATCAGCGGCATCATTGAATGGATTCAGCACCCGGGCAACGCCCGCCGCCCCCATCGCATCGCCATGGACCTCGTCACGCACCACACCGGCAACCTTGCCGCTGAATCCGGCCTGACGCAGCGCCTCGAGAAAGGCCCGGTTCGACTCCCATTGCGGAAAGGTGGTGATGACCCAGGGTGTATGCTCCAGCGGCAGGCTCTCCAGGAAACTCGGATCCTCGCCATCACCAAATCGCACCGGCAACTTGCGACGGCGCAGTTCGCGTACGGCCTCCGGATCGAAATCCACACCAAGCACCTCAACGCCGGCCGCGCGCAACTGCTGCATCAGGCGTGTGCCATAGCGTCCCAGACCAAAGATGATGATGTCTGGCTGGCCATCGGGACGACGCTTGCGCTCGACCGCCAGTTCGCGGAACGGCCGTCGCCGCTCGAACACGCCCATCCACGGCCCAAGCCGCTCGTAAAGCGGGTGCGAGTACAGGATCATGTAGGTCGACAAGGTGATGGTCACCAGCCCGACAAGCGTCGTCAGACCAAGCGCCTCGACCCCCACATGTCCCAGCGAAATCCCCATGGCCACGAAGACGATGGAGAACTCGCTGATCTGGGCTACCGTCAGGCCGGCCAGAAAGCCGGTGCGCTTGCGGTAGCCCATGTAGCCCATGATCGCCATCACGATCAGCGGATTGCCGATCAACACGAACACCGACAGGACCACCGCCGGCCACACCTCGCCACCCAGTGTGGAGAAATCGAGCTTGGCGCCAAGGTCAACAAAGAAGAACAGCAACATGAAATCTCGAATGCCGGTCAGTCGGGCGTTCATCGCCTCGCGATAACTGGTGGAGGCCAGCGAGAACCCGGCCATGAAGGCCCCCGCTTCCTTGCTGAACCCCGCCCACTCGCCCAAGGCCGCCAGCCCGGTTCCCCAGGCAATGGCAAAGATCAGCAGCAATTCCTGAGATCGTGCCATGGCCTCGACCAGACGCGGCAGCACGTAGCGCATCAGCACGAACATCAGCACGCCAGCCGCGGCAAGTCGCAGCAACAGCGAGACAGCCACCTCCACCGCCCCCGCTTCGTCGGCGCCGCGTAGCGCACTCATCGCCATCATTGCCAGCACCACCGCAATGTCCTGCACGATCAGAAAGCCGACCGCGATGCGGCCGTGCAGTGAGTCGAGCTCGCGCTTGTCCGACAACAACTTGACGATGATGATGGTGCTGGAGAAGGTCAGCGCAACCGCGACATAGATCGCCTCCATGACCTCCTTGCCCATCAGCAGGATCAGGATGAAACCGAACACAATCGTAAACGCAAGCTGCCCAAGCCCGGTGGCAAGGGCGACCGGACCGATGTGGCGGATGTGGTGAAGGTCCAGCTTGAGCCCAACCACGAACAACAACACCGTAACGCCGATCTCGGCCAGCAGCGCAACCTGCTCATGCGCCTTGACCAGACCGAATACTGCCGGCCCCACAAGAATGCCGACCACGATATAGGCAATCAGTACCGGCTGGCGCAAACGTACCGCCACCGCGCCAGCCAGTGCCGAAATGATCAACAACAGGGCAAATTCAGCATAGTGCCCACCCGCATTGAGCGCTTCGATCAAGCTGCATCCTCCTCGTAGTGCGACCTGTTTTTGTTCTATCTGTCCGCTACACCGCATGACCTGACACTGGGGTCACCCCATCGGGCGCCAGACACGCCCGATGGTATCGCGTCACCCGGTCAACGGCTGCGCATGCGCAACAAGGCCTTCTCCGCCTCGACCACCAGCATCAACAGCCCCCCAAACGCGAAGATGCGCAGCCACGCATCGGCATCGATCGCTGCGGTGCCGAACAAGGTCTGAGCCAGCGGCAGATAGGTGAAGCATGCCTGACTCAGCAACAACAGGGCAATTGCCAGCAGCACATAGCGGTTGCCGAAGAAGCCCTCGCGATTGAGGATGGAGTCACGGAAGCTGCGCACATTGAACAGATAGAAGACCTCACCGATCAGGACGGCATTGACGGCTGCCGTACGCGCTGCCTCCAGGCTCTCGCCACGGGCGGTTTCCCACAGGAACAAGCCCATGCCGCCCGCGACCAGCAACAGGCCTACAAAGACGATGCGCCAGATCAGAAAAGGCGTGAGCAGCGGCTCGGCCGGGGAACGTGGCGGGCGCTGCATGATGTTGCGCTCGGGCGCCTCGAAAGCCAGTGCCAGTGCCAGCGTGACCGCGGTAATCATATTGACCCACAGGATCTGGGCAGGCGTGATCGGCATGGTCAGGCCAAACAGCACGGCAAAGAAAATCATGCCTGCCTGGCCGATATTGGTCGGCAGGATGAAGACAATCGCCTTCTTCAGGTTGTCATAGACCCGCCGCCCCTCCTCCACCGCAGCCGCGACCGACGCAAAGTTGTCGTCGGCGAGCACCATCTCGGCCGCCTCCTTGGCCGCTTCGGTGCCCTTGCGCCCCATCGCCACCCCGACATCGGCGCGCTTGAGCGCAGGGGCGTCGTTGACACCGTCCCCGGTCATGACCACGACCTCGCCCCGGGCCTGCAGGGCTTCGACCAGACGCAGCTTGTGCTCGGGGCTGGCACGGGCAAAGATGTCGGTGTCGCCGACCGCGGCAATCAAGGCCTGTTCATCCAGCGTCTCGACCTCGGCACCGGTCATCGCCCGCACCTGCTCGCCCATGCCCAGTTGCTGGCCAATGGCGCGAGCCGTGGCGATATGGTCACCGGTGATCATCTTGACCCGGATGCCGGCGCTCAGGCAGCGCGCAACGGCCTTCACTGCCTCATCCCGCGGGGGATCCGACAGACCCAGCACGGCCAGCAGGCAGAAGCCGCCCTGCTCGACCTCGTCGAAACTGATCGCAGACACACCATCGACACACGCTCGTTCGGCAACCGCCAGCAGCCGCATGCCTTGCGCTGCAGCGGAATCCATCGCCGCCTGCCAGACATCGGCATCGATCGGCACCTCACCCTGCATACCGCGCGCGCTTGAGCACAAGGACAATACCCGCTCCGGCGCGCCTTTCAGGAATACCCGACCACCCCCCTGATGATCGTGATGCAGGGTTGCCATGAAACGGTGTTCGGACTCAAAAGGAATCACATCGGTCCGCGGCAAGGCCTCGCGCTCGAACGCGCCATCCAGCCCGGCTTTGGTAGCCAGCGTCAACAACGCACCTTCGGTCGGATCACCGACCAGGCGCCAATGCCCATCCTCGAGGAGCAGATTGGCATCGTTGCACAACAGTGCCGCACGGCCGATGTCCTCGAGCACGGGGCATTCCGCCAGCGCAAGCTCCTGGCCGGCAGCACTGAACCCACCCTGCGGCGCATAGCCAGCCCCTGACACCTCGACCACCCCATCAGCGGTCAACACCTGCTGCACGGTCATCTCGTTGCGCGTGAGCGTGCCGGTCTTGTCCGAGCAGATCACCGTCACGGAGCCCAGCGCCTCCACTGCCGGCAGGCGTCGGACGATGGCATGACGCCGGGCCATAGCCTGCACGCCAATGGCCAGGGTGATGGTCATGATTGCCGGCAAGCCCTCCGGAATCGCCGCAACCGCCAGACCGACCGCAGCCAGGAACATCTCACCCGGCGCATAATCCCGCACCAGCACACCAAACCCGTAGGCCACGGCAGCGATACCCAGGATGGCCCAGGTCAGCACCTGCCCGAAGGCAGCCAGCTGACGCAGCAAAGGGGTAGTCAGGGTTTCCACCGCATTCAGCATGGTGCTGATACGGCCAATCTCGGTCTGGGCCCCCGTCGCGACCACCACACCCACACCCTGCCCGTAGGTCACCAGCGTGCTGGAGTAGGCCATGCTGACCCGGTCGCCAAGCGCAGCCGCTTCATCCACGGCGGCAACCCGCTTCTCCACCGCCAGGGATTCGCCCGTCAGCGCAGCCTCTTCGATCCGCAGACTGCGTGTCTCGATCAGGCGCAGATCGGCCGGCACCTTGTCACCCGAGGCGAGAAACACGATGTCGCCCGGCACCAGCGACACCGCTTCGAGTTCTTGTCGATGCCCCTCGCGCAGCACCTGAGCATTGAGCGAGAGCATGTTGCGGATGGCATCGAGCGCACTCTCGGCCTTGCCTTCCTGAACGAAGCCGATGATCGCATTGATCACCACCACACCGAAAATCACACCGGAGTCGATCAGGTGACCCAGCAACGCAGTGATCACCCCGGCGACCAGCAACACGTAAATCAGCACATTGTGGAACTGCAGCAGGAAGCGCAACAGGGGGCCCCGCCGACGTGGCGGCGGCAAGGCGTTCTGGCCAAAGCGTTCGAGGCGTAATTCGGCTTCCGGTCGGGTCAGGCCCGCATGACGCTCGACCCCCAGATGTTCGAGCACCATCTCGGCATCAAGGGCGTGATGGGGCCGAGCGTCTGCCGTCGCAGCCGCGGATGAGTCCTTCGTCATGTTCGAAACTCCCTGATTGCGTCGTCAGCATGCTTGCGCATGCGTTTATCGTTCTACCTCAAATCCGTCGTTTGGTTCCATCGACTGCGCTTGAGCATGCGCCGACGGATTGCCGTCCCGCAAAGTTTGACCCAGCGCATTGCCAAGCAATGGCGTCAGGCAGAAACTGTGGGCATCCCTTCACCGGAGGACGCCAGATGACACCGAACTCGGTTCACGATATCCGTAACCTCTGCCTGCTGGGTCATGCCGGCAGCGGCAAGACCACCCTGCTGGAGGCCCTGCTGGCCGAAACCGGCGCCATCTCCAGCCGTGGCAGCGTCGAACGCGGCGACACCGTTTCCGACCATGACCCGCAGGAAAAGGCCATGGGCCACTCGCTGAGCGCCACCCTCACCCACCTCGAGTGGGCCGGTCACTGGATCAACCTGCTGGACACGCCGGGATTGCCCGACCTTGCCGGACGAGCACTCGCGACCCTGCCGGCCGTCGAAACAGCGGCGGTGGTGGTCAATGCTGCCGCGGGCATCGAAAGCGGCGCCCGTCGCATGATGGCAGCAGCAAGTGACAAATGTCGCCTGATCGTGGTCAACAAGATCGATGCGGCGACGGCAGACTGTGCAACCCTGATGGACGAGATTACCCGGGTATTCGGCCGTGAATGCCTGCCGATCAACCTGCCCACGCCCGATGGCAGCCAGGTGGTGGACTGCTTCTTTGCCCCCGCCACGAACACCCCGACCGCGTTCTCCACGCCCCAGGCAACACACGACGCCATCATCGACCAGGTGGTGGAACTCGATGAGGCGCTGATGGCGCGTTACCTCGAGCAAGGTGAGTCGCTGGACCCCGAACAACTGCATGCACCGTTCGAACAAGCACTACGCGAGGGCCACCTTGTACCGGTGTGCTTTGTCTCGGCACGCAGCGGGGCCGGGGTGCGCGAACTGCTCGACATCCTCGGCCGCCTGATGCCAGACCCGACCGAAGGCAATCCGCCACGGTTCCTCAAGGGTGAAGGCAGCGCTGCACAAGCCGTGGAAGTCAGGCCTGAAAGCGAGCGCCACGCCTTGGCGCATGTCTTCCAGATCAGCAACGATCCCTACCGGGGCAAGCTTGCCCTGTTCCGGGTTCATCAGGGCGAGATCACCGCAAGCAGTGCCTTGTTCATCGGTGATGGACGCAAACCCTTCCGCCCCACCCATCTACTGCGCTTGCAAGGGCGCAATACGATGGAAACGCCCAAAGCAGTACCGGGCGATCTATGCGCGGTATCGAGAGTGGATGAGCTCTACCGTGATGCGGTACTGCACGACTCTCATGACGAAGATCACTTCCACCTTGCGCCGCCCGACTATCCGCGGCCGGTCTTTGGCCTGGCCCTGCTGGCGCGCAAACCTGCTGACGAGCATAAATTGTCAGAGGCACTCGCTCGCCTAACCGATGAAGACCCCTGCCTGGAGGTGAGCTACGACACCCGTGGCCGCCAGACCGTCGTCCGCGGGCTGGGCGAGCAGCACCTGAAGATCGTTCTGGATCAACTTTCCACGCGCTGGAATCTCGAACTCGACACCGCCACACCGGCCATTCCCTATCGTGAGACCATCTCGGCAACCGCCGAGGCACGCTACCGCCACAAGAAGCAGAGTGGGGGCGCAGGTCAGTTCGGCGAAGTGGCCTTGCGGGTGGAGGCATTGGCGCGAGGCAGCGGCCTGCAACTGGCCGATGAGGTCAAGGGCGGCGCCATTCCCACCCATTTCATGCCGGCGGTGGAGAAAGGTGTGCGCCAGGCGCTGGCCGAAGGGGCGATCGCAGGCTATCCGATTCAGGATCTGCGTGTCGTCGTCACCGACGGCAAGCATCATGCGGTGGACTCCAACGAGGTCTCCTTCGTGACCGCCGCTCGCCATGCCCTGATCGAGGCGGTCACCGCGGCTCGCCCCCAGGTGCTGGAGCCCATCCTGGACCTGACCATCAAGGTTGCCGACCCGCACTTTGGCGAAGTCAGTGCAGAACTTGCAGTCCGCCGTGGCAGGGTGACGTCGACCGACAGTCCATCGAGTGGCTGGACGCTGATCTCCGCAAAGGTGCCAATGGCCTCGATGGAGGGTTTCGAGACCCGTTTGAAAGCGATCTGCGCGGGCGAAAGCGAGTTCGTGGTCGATGCGGGAGGGTATGAAGCCGCGCCTGCGGAGACCCAGGCACGACTGATACAGGCACATGGCACCCACGGTGCCACTCAGTAAGCCGAACAAGCGCGCAGTCAGTCCGGGCGTATAGGTCTTTTGGTATACCGCCCGGCAACACTGGCGCTAAGATCACGGACATGGACCTCACCGCTCGCCACCGCGCCTACTGGCGCCGCAACCTCTGGCTGACCGCAACATTGCTGACGGTGTGGTTCGCAGGGACCTTCGTCGCCGGCTATTACGCCGACGAGCTCAACGATGTGTCCTTTCTGGGCTTTCCGCTGGGATTCTACATTTTCGCCCAAGGCACGCTGATCGCCTATCTTGTGCTGATCGGCATCTACGTGATCGTCATGAACTGGCTGGATCGGCGTTACGGCGTTTCCGAACGCCGCTGACGGGCCAGCCGCTTGCCTACCCGCTGAGGGCAAGGCTTATTTGCCCGCCTCGCCTGCCGTACCACCAGCCTTGTTACGCTTCTTGATCACGATAGGGTGCGCCTGACGACTGAGAATGAAGTCGGCAATGAACTTCATCCAGATCGTCGACCCGGCGATTGCAGTCCAGGTGTCGAACTCGACCTGGTGAACCACCACACCGTAAATCACAAACAGGATCACGCCGGCTCCCACCATATTGATGGCTGCAGCAAAGGGGGCATAAGGTGCAGGGTTGGCAGGCGGTTCGCCGCGCTTGAGCGCCACTTCCGAGAAATCCCGCTTGACCACGATCCGCCACGCGCGACGCAGCCAGAAGAAGGTGATGGGAAACAAGGCTATGAACAGGATCAGGTTCAGGGCGACACTGACATCGAAAACCATGTGCTACTCCATTTGAACACGCTGCAGCCAACTGTGCGAGCAGCCGCAAGGTGCCACAAAACAAAAAGCCCCGCCACAGGATCGAGCGGGGCTTTTCTGAGTCTGCAGCGCCCTCAGGCACTGCAGACACATCGACTAACTGCCCTGCTTAGTGCGCACCATCCACAGCCTTGGAACCGCGCGGGATGCGAACCGCTTCGACCATGTGCTGGATGTGCTCGGGCGGCTCCTTGGTCACCTTATCGACCGCGAAGGCGACGATGAAGTTGACCAACGCACCGATTGCACCGAAGGCTTCCGGCGTGATGCCGAAGAAGGAGTTCGGGCCGCCGATCAGATCGACGAACTCGGTACCCTTCACGAAGAAGATGCCCTTGTGTGCAAACACGTAGAACAGGGTAACGAACAGACCCGCCAGCATGCCTGCGATCGCGCCTTCCTTGTTCATCTTCTTGGAGAAGATGCCCATCATGATTGCCGGGAACAGCGAAGAGGCAGCGATACCGAAGGCCAGTGCAACCGTACCGGCAGCAAAGCCCGGGGGGTTCAGACCGAGGTAGCCGGCGATGACGATGGCCACAGCCATCGAGACCTTGCCTGCCAGCAGCTCGTTCTTGTCGCTGATGTTCGGGTTGAAGACACCCTTGACCAGGTCATGCGACACCGCGGACGAAATTGCCATCAGCAGACCGGCAGCGGTCGATAGTGCGGCAGCCAGACCACCGGCAGCCACCAGTGCGATCACCCAGTTCGGCAGCAGCGCGATTTCCGGGTTGGCCAGCACGATGATGTCGGCGTTGACCGTCAGCTCGTTGCCCTTCCAGCCCGCAGCTTCGGCCTTGGCCTTGGCAGCTTCGCTCTTGGTCTTGTCGTTGTAGTACTGGATGCGGCCGTCGCCGTTCTTGTCTTCGAACTTCAGCAGACCGGTCTTTTCCCAACGCTTCATCCAGTCAGGACGCTGCTCGTAGACCAGGCTCGACTCGGTCGCATACGGATCGATGTTGGCCTTGACTGCAGCAGCATTCACCACCATACGACCATCCGCAGCCGTTTCCAGACCCACCGCGGTGTTCACCGTGGCGTGCAGGTTGAGCTTGGCCATGGCAGCAACAGCCGGTGCCGTGGTGTAAAGCAGGGCGATGAAGACCAGTGCCCAGCCCGCCGAGCTACGCGCATCCTTCACCGTCGGAACAGTGAAGAATCGCATGATGACGTGCGGCAGACCTGCAGTACCGATCATCAGCGACATGGTGTACACGAACATGTTCAGCGTGGAGCCGGCCGTGGTCGTGGTGTATTGGCCAAAGCCCAGTTCGGTGACGACCTGGTCAAGCTTGCTCAGCAGCGAGGTATCGGTACCCGAGATGCTCGAACCCAGACCCAGTTGCGGCAGCGGATTGCCGGTCAGTTGCAGCGAGATGAAGATCGCCGGCACCAGGTAAGCGGAGATCAGCACGATGTACTGGGCCACCTGGGTGTAGGTGATGCCCTTCATGCCGCCGAACACCGCGTACATGAACACGATCGCCATACCGATGTAGATACCGGTGTCGCTCGACACGCCAAGGAAACGCGAGAACGCCACACCAACGCCGGTCATCTGGCCGATGATGTAGGTCAGCGACGCGGTCAGCAGGCAGACCACCGCAACCGTGGATGCGGTCTTGGAGTAGAAGCGATCGCCGATGAACTGCGGCACGGTGAACTTGCCGAACTTGCGCAGGTACGGAGCCAGCAGCATGGCCAGCAGCACATAGCCACCGGTCCAGCCCATCAGGAACAGGCCGCCGCCGTAACCCATGTTGGCGATCAGGCCGGCCATGGAGATGAAGGAAGCCGCCGACATCCAGTCAGCAGCGGTGGCCATGCCGTTGGTGATGGGGTGAACGCTGCCACCCGCGGCATAGAATTCGCTGGTGCTGCCGGCACGTGCCCAGATGGCGATGCCGATGTACAGCGCAAACGACGCGCCGACGACCAGATAGGTCAGAGTCTGAAGATCCATGTGTCCCCCTTATTCTTCGTGGACGTCGAATTCGCGGTCGATATCGCCCATCTTCTTCGCGTACCAGAAGATCAGCGCGATGAAGACATAGATTGACCCCTGGTGAGCAAACCAGAAACCGAGCGGATAACCACCCAGCGAGATGCTGTTGAGCTCCGGTGCGAAGAGGATGCCTGCGCCGAACGAGACCACGAACCAGATGATCAGGATCTTGGTCAGCAGGCCCAGTACTGTTCCCCAGTACGTCTTGCTGTTGTTTTCCATAACGTCTCCTCTTGAAGAGTTACTGCCTTACTGCAATAAATGGCTTGAATGGGCCAATTCACAAAACTGCGGGGCCATTATAGGAAGGCGGATCTTACTTCTGCCTTACAAACCGAAACACGGCTGTCAGCTTTCGGCCAGGTCCTGCGGGGATCCGCGATGTGCTTACAGGAAAACGCCGATGCCGCGCCGCCCTGCGCAATGCTAGTCTTGGCGGGATCGTTCCAATCGGCATGGGAGCCAAGATGTACAAGCACGTTCTGGTAGCAATCGATGAGAGCCGCACGTCGACCAAGGCACTCGACGAGGCCATCTCGCTGGCAAAGCTTCACGGCGCCGTGCTCGAGATTGCGCACGCAGTCGATGAGTCCGTGCTGCAGTCCTTTTCCAATCACGGCGTCACGCTGGTCGACAGCGACCGCATCCAGCATGCACTGCTCGATAGCGGCCGCAGCGTGCTGGCCGAAGCATGTGCCAAGGCTCGCGCTGCGGGACTGGCGCCACGCGAGCGTTTCCTGGCCTCGGAAGACCTGCATGCAGCGGACCAGATCGCAGAAGCTGTCACCCAGTCAGGTGCAGACCTGCTGGTGGTTGGCTCGCACGGCCGCCGCGGTTTCCGTCGCCTGCTGCTGGGTAGCGTTGCGGAAAACCTGGTGCGCAAGGTCGATGTGTCGGTGCTGATCGTCCGCGGGCACGACTGAACCGGAACCATTCCGACGGCAGAATGACGAAAGCCCCGCAGTCGTTCGACCTGCGGGGCTTTCGCCAGCCAGCAGCACCTGCCATGGAAGCGAGGCGCCCACCCGCCCTACTGCAGAGCCGAAGATTAGCGGGTTCGACTAGCGTGGAAAATACATCCTCGCCTTGTCGAGCTTGTAGCTCCACGGCAACCCGGCGTTCTTCCAGCCATTGACGGCGCGACGCCCCGCTGCGGCGCCCTCCTTGCCCATATCCCCTTCGAAGCCTTCCGGCACGCTGTAGACACGGGCATACCCAGCCTTGGCGAGACGATCAGCCGCCTTCGAGCTGCGGTCACCCGAACGGCAGATCAGCACCAGGGTCGCATCCTTGCCCAAGCCCTTCTCCTGCAGCCGACGCTCGATCTCGGGGACGAAGTCCTGAAAGGGCTCTAGCTGGTACATGCCACGCTTCTCGTCCCAGTCGGTCCACATTTCCTGATGCTCCACAAAGGGCACCAGGGCATCAACCCCTGTTGCCATGCCGACATATTGCGCCTCGGCACGGGTACGGACATCAACGAACAACACCTTGTCGCCCTCACGCTGCTTCAGCGCATGCGCTTCCTGCGGAGTCAGGTACAACTGCAGTTCGCTGCGCTTGATCTCCGGCAAGGTTGACCAATCGGCTGCGAAAACCTGAGCACCGCTCAACAAGCTTGCCGATAACAATAGGACAGGCATCCACTTCATCACGATCTCCGGTGTCGTGCCGGCTTGGCACGACATCAAGTTGAAATACCAACGTAGTCAACAAGCCTCACCACGCCGGGCGAAGCCAAGCGTCAGACGGCGACCCCAGGGTTGCCATCCATCCCCTTGAGCGTGGGCAGGTTCAGCGGACGCTGGGTGATGACCTTCTGCGTGCGCAGATAATTGGCGACCACATCCCAGACGGCGGGCCCGGAATCCTTCGCCTCTTCCGACACCGGCGCCCAGCCTGCAACCTTGTAGGTCTTGCCAGCCTCGATCGGCTTGCCTTTGAGCATCATGTTGTCGATGCGTTTGCCCATCGCCGCCGCCGGGTCGCAGGTGTACTGCAGACCGCCGATGCGTACCATGTCCCCGCCTTGCTGATAGTAGGGGTCCGCATTGAACAGATTGTCGGCAACATCTTCGAGGATGGTCTTGATCATCTCCCCGCTCATGTTGGTGACCGTGGTCCACGGATAGGTGATCGCGGTCTGGTCGAGCAAGTGCTCCATGGTGATGGTGTCACCCGGCAACAATGAGGTGCCCCAGCGGAAACCGGGGGAGAATGCGATCTCTGCATCCTTCTCGGCAATCAGTGCGTCGACCAGCAACTGATCCCACGATCCATTGAAGTTGCCACGACGGTAAAGCAGGCCTTCGGTGACTGCCAGCTTCTCGCTGAGCTTCTCGATGAAGGGTGCGCGCACCTTGTCGATGAAGGCAGCCATTTCGGCATCTGCGGGCAGCAGATTGGCAAATACCGGCAGCAACTTGTAGCGGAAATCCCGCACCTTGCCGTCGCGCACGTCGAAATCCATGACGCCGAGGAACTTGCCGTTGGAACCGGCGTTGGTCACCAGGGTCTTGCCACCAGGATTCTGCACCACCGTCGGTGCAGGCATGCCGTCGTGCGTATGGCCGCCAAAGATGGCATCGATACCGCTCACCCGGCTAGCCATCTTCAGATCGACGTCCATGCCGTTGTGCGACAGCACCACCACGACTTGTGCGCCTTCGGCTCGGGCAGCATTGACTGCCTCCTGCATGCCCTGTTCCTGGATGCCGAAGCTCCAGTTGGGCGTCATCCAGCGTGGGTTGGCAATCGGCGTGTAGGGAAAGGCCTGGCCGACGATGGCGACAGGAATGCCGTTGATGTTCTTGATCACATAGGGTTTGAACACCGGGTCTTCAAAGTCGGTGGTCTTGACGTTCTGCGCGACGATGTCGATCTTGCCGGCAAAGTCCTTCTCCTCGATCTCCTTGACCCGATCCGCACCGTAGGTGGATTCCCAATGCAGGGTCATCACATCCACCCCGAGCAGCTTGCAGGCATCGACCATGTCCTGCGCGTTGGTCCACAGTGCAGTGCCCGAACCCTGCCAGGTATCGCCACCATCGAGCAACAGCGCGCCCGGGCGGCTGGCCTTCATCTTCTTGACCAGCGTCGACAGGTGGGCGAAGCCGCCGACCTTGCCGTAGGTCCTGGAGGCCTCGACAAAATCCAGATAGGTAAAGGCGTGCGCCTCTGCCGATCCGGGCTTGATACCGAAATGCTTGAGGAAGCGGTCGCCCACGACGTGCGGTGCCTGACCGAGCATGCTGCCGACGCCGAGGTTGACGTTGGGCTCGCGGAAGTAGATCGGTAACAACTGCGCATGACAATCGGTCATGTGCAGCAGACTGACGTTGCCGAACTTCGGCAGCTCGTACATTTTGGCAGCAGCAGCCTCGGCGCGGGCAATGTCGCTGTGCAGCGTCATGCCACCTGCCGCAGCAATGGCCAGCACCTGGAGGAACTCTCGGCGGTTCATGCTCATGGTCGGAATCCTTGAATCGCGGAATGAAGTGGAATATCGACAGATATTGATAAACGAAGACGGAAAAAAGGCCCAGCCCGCCATGCGGACCGAGCCCCTCGATCGTCAGATCATTACTTGTTGACCGGCGATTCCGGATCGAACAGGTAAGCCATCACGTGACGGATCTGCGTCTCGGTCAGGATCTTGCCGAACCCGTTGCGCGGCATGTCACTGCAGGCGTTGTACGCCTTGGAGTTCCACAACTTGCCCCAGGTGTACTTGACCATCGGCTCGCTGTTGCCACGCAACTTGCCGTAGCCGACCAGGCTGGGTCCGATGGTGCCGGCGGAGACTTCCTTCGGATCCATCGCATGGCAGTTGTAGCAGCCACCACCATTGTTGTCGGGCGTTGGATCCGTCCAGGTCAGGCCACGGCCGCTGATTGCGATCTTGGCCCCCTCCTTCCAGTCACCGCCTGTGTAATCACCGTTGGCAGGCCACTGGATGGTCGCCATCTGCGCCTCTTCCAGCCGCTTCATGGTTGCGGCATCAGGTTGTGTGGGGCTGGAACAGGCCTTCTGCACCTCGTCCTGAACCTGACGCTCGATCGACGCAATGCCATTGGCCTTGAAGGAAGTCTTCATCATCTCGGCAACCTTGGCATCCAGATCGGCGGCCAGCGAGACGGAAGCACACAGCGCCAGCGGCGCAAACATTAGGGTTTTCTTCATGTGATTCTCCCGATCAGCGCTTGACACCGGGCCAGACGGCCTCGTAGCCATTGCCCTTGCCCGCCATGAACACCGACAGGGCAATGGTCACGTCGGACGCAAACACCGGTTCAGCCGTGCGTTGCTGGCGGAAGCAGTCCCACAGCCGGTGCTGCATGGTCCAGAACTGCGAGTTGGACACCCGGTAAGCAGGCCAGGAGCCCCAACCCTCGGCAGCCCCCTTGCTGGTGGTGATATTGGGCAGCTGGGTGGCGCGGATGCGCTTTCCGTCCTGGCTATGGCAGGAAGCACACGAGAAATCCATTGCGCCGGTACGGTAGTAGAAGACTTTCTCGCCCATGTCGTACATCTCCTTCATCTTCGGATGCGAGAGATCGACCTGGACTTTCTTGCCATTGGAGTGCGTGACCACATAAGCAACGAGCGATGCCAGCTTGCCGCGCTCACCCTGACGGAACTTGCCGTTGATGATTTCGGCAGACGGAATACCCTGCAGCGTCTCCATGCAGTGCATCAGGCGGGACTCGAGATCCTGCACCTTGCCCGTATCGGCAAAAAAGCGCGGTAACTGCGCTGCAGCACCGTCGACGACACCGGCGCCAACGCCAAGATCGCATTGCTCGAGCGTGGCGTTCTTTGGACCACGGGCAGTACGCCACAGCTCTTCGCCTTCCATTTCGAACAGCTCTGCCGGATTGCCATCGGCCAGCATCTGTCGGTAAGCATCGAAGTTGAGGTCTTCGCTGGCCATTGCCTGCATGTTCGGAGCAGTCAGTGCAACTGCACCGATCGCCACCGCCATGATGGTTTTCTTCATTGTCTCTCCTCCTGGAGCGAGCGCCAGCATCGTGAGCACATCGCTGGACGATGCGATCAGGATACGGGCCTCCTGCTTGTTTTGACCTGCAAGGGCATGGCAGCCGGCGAGGCCGCCATGTCCGATCACGACCCAGAATCAGGCAACCTGAACTTCGTCGGTCCGGCTGTCGCCCTTGTTGTCGACCCAGCTGACCACCACCTTGTCGCCCTTGGCGCCACCGTTGAACTTGAACGCCAGATAGGGGTTGGTGGACACGGAGGGGCCGAACTGCGCCGACAGCACAACCTTGTCGTTGTGCTTGGCGGTGAGCTCGGTGATGAAATGAGCCGGAATCACCGCGCCGGAGGAGTCCTTGCGCTGACCGGTCTCCATGACGTGGGACATCAGCACGCGGACTTCGGTCACGCCATCCTTGGCCGCAGCGCGGATACGCATCGGATTTGCCATCGATCTATCTCCTTGGTTTCGTATGCCTGATCAGCCGCCGCAGCCGCCGAGGGTGACCTTCACTTCTTTCTTGGCCATGTAGAACTTGCCGTCAGCCTTGACCACGGCGTAGACGTCGGAGGTCTGCCCCATCTTGACCCGGGTCTGCACGTCGGCAACCGTGCCTGCCGGAATGTCGAAGGTCGCCGCAACCATGGCGGGGTTCTTCTCGATCAGGATCGCGATACTTTCGGTATTGGCGATGTTGCTCACCACACCAACCGGCACCACTGCACCGTTCTCGGCGATATCGGGTGCAGTGATCTGCACGTCGGCACTTTCGGCCGGTTTGCCCGCACCCAGTGCGCTCATTGCATCGTCCATCTTGTGGGCATCGAATGCTGCCTTGTTCCAGGCTGCCTCGGCCATTTCCGGCTTGATCATGCCGGCTGCCGCCAGCAGACCGAAGATACCAAGGCCGCCGCCCGCCTTCAGGGTGTCCCTGCGTTGATGATTCATCCCGTCTCTCCTCATGATGAGTTGTGTACTACTGCGCTTTCGCGCCTTCCAGAATCCACTGGACGAGTTGCTTGATCTCCTCGTCCTTCACATGGCCCTGAGGCGGCATCGGCACCGCCCCCCAGACCCCCTGGCCACCGGCCTTGACCTTGGCGATCAGTTTCGCCTCGGCATCCGTCTGACCCTTGTACTTGGCCAGAATTTCGTTATAGCCCGGACCCACGATCTTGTTGGACACCCCGTGGCAGGCCATGCAGCCTTTCTCGTTTGCCAGCGCCAGTGTCGCCGCAGCAGCAGAAGGTGCGGCATCGCCCTTCTGCTCGGCAGGCGTCCCGGTCTGCTTGCCCCGGGTCTGGCCGACCGGACGATTCTGCTCGGCAAGGTTGCCGTGTGCGTCCTGAGCGTAGTCGGGCAGCGCAGAAACGATCTGCACTTCCTTCTTGCAGTCCTTCATGCACGCAACGTTCTTGACATCAGGCTTGCCACCGTTGCCAATGCCACCCTTGGCGGCACCGGCCCCCGGCCACATGCCATGATCGGTCGTCATGCCGTTGCGGTTGGGCATGCGCTCCTGTACCTCGCGGATGTTCTCGTCGCTGAGCTCGAAATCCGCCGGCACGACATCTGCCAGGTTGAGGATATAGGCCAGGATGGCGTAGACCTCGTCAGGCTTGAGCGACTTCGGCGCAGTCCAGGGCATGGCGCGCTGAATGTAGTCGAACAGCGTGGACACCGTCGGTACCTTCATCAGGGTCGAACGCTGCGGCGCGTCACCGGTCACCAGCGCCTTGACCCGCCCGGTCTTGATGTCGTCCTGGGTGGTACCGCCAACAATAGGGGTAAACACCTCGTTGGATTCGCCAAAAGCGCCGTGACAGCTGGCGCAATGAGTTTCCCACAACTCGACCCCCTGGTCGACCGTGCCCCGCCCTTTGGGCAGCCCGACAAAGTCGGGGCGCACATCGATGTCCCAGGCCTTGACTTCGGAAGCCGTTGCCGGGCGACCAATCCCCTGGTATCGATCGAACGCCATCGCCGGAGCGAGGGCCGCCATGGTCGCGCCCCCCACGAACAAGGCCATCAGCGTCTTAGAGAACCTGGACATTGCTCACCTCCCCGGATTCGACCACCTTCCAGGACTGGATGGCGTTGTTGTGATAGATGGATTTGGTACCACGCACCGCGCGCAACTGGCCATAGCTCGGCTGCACATAACCGGTCTCATCCACCGCACGTGACTGCAGGATTGCGGGCTTGCCATCCCACACCCAATCGACGTTGAAGCGGGTGACTGCCTTCGACAACACCGGTGTTTCGAGTCGCGCCGGGCGCCAGTTGATGCCGCCATCGACGGAAACATCGACCCGGGTTACCTTGCCGCGGCCCGACCACGCCATGCCGGAAATGTTGTAGAAGCCCTTGTCGAGCAGGATCTGACCGCCCGACGGCGTGGTGATGACCGATTTGCACTCCTGTACCGAACTGTACTGGCGATGCAGGCCGTCCGGCATCAGGTCGATGTAATGCACGGCTTCGTCCTTGGCACCCCAGGGCTTGTCGCCCACCTCGATGCGGCGCAACCACTTCACCCAGCTCACGCCCTGCACACCCGGCACCACCAGACGCAGTGGGTAGCCATTCTCCGGCCGCAGCATTTCACCGTTCATGCCGTAGGCCACCAGCACCTCGCCCGACTCGACCATCTCCATCGGAATCGTCCGTGTCATCGACGAACCATCGGCCCCTTCGGCGAGGATGAAACGGCCCTTCTTGTAGTCCGCACCACACATGTCCAGGATGGCCTTGAGCGGCACGCCGGTGAATTCCGAACAGGACAGCATGCCGTGGCTGTACTGCACCGTCGGCACCGCGACATTGCCCCATTCCATACCGGTGTTGGCGCCACACTCGATGAAGTGGATGCGCGACACCGACGGCAGGCGCATCAGGTCATCCATGGTGAACACCGCATTGGTCTTGACCATGCCATTGATCATCAGCCGGTGTTGGGACGGGTCGACGTCATGCCAGCCCTGGTGATGACGTTCGAAATGCAGGCCCGACGGCGTAATGATGCCAAACAGCCCCTGCAAGGGCGTGAATGCGACTGACGAGCCCCCGACGCGGGTCAGGCCGGGACTTTCACGTCGTACCAGACCACGCTCGTATTTTGACGGCATGCCATACGGATTGGCCGCCACAGGCAATCCAAGACTGGTGGTCCATGCAGGCAGGTTCAGGATGGCCGGATCGCCCGGCCCCGCCGCCCGCGCCATTGCAGGTACCGCCATTGCTGCACTGGCGCCGAGAAACGCCTTGCGCAAGAAATCACGCCTGCCTTCCTTGACCGACTGAATCTGCTCGTCGGACAGGAAGTTCTCGGGCGCGGGTCGGATCCGGCCAAGCCGGAGTTCGCTATTTGCCATACGTACGCTCCCCCTCTTTATATCTTCAAACGCTTTTGATGGCTGCCTCAGTGACCTGCGCCCAGCTCCTGCTCCAGCCGGAGCAGACTCTCCCGCTTGGGCGCACTCATGTCGTTGCGCGATGCGATGCTGACGCAGACCGTGCGGCACAGATCGGTGAAGTTCGGATCGATGATGCGGTAGATGACCTGGCTGCCTTCGCGGCGTCGATCGACCACGCGAGCGCGATACAGCATGTTCAGATGCCTGGAGGCGTTGGCCTGCGACAGGCCAACCGCATCCACCACTTCGTTGACTGCACGCTCGCCATTGCACAGGCAGTGCAGGATCTTCAGCCGGGTTGGCTCTGCAAGCAGGCCGAAGTATTCGGCGACGCTTTCGAACACCTTGTTCAGCTCGTCCATGGCGGTTACGGGTCTTGTATATGATTGAAAAACTGTATAACTATAGACTCATATGGTCAACCGCTAATATTTGTGCATCGCACCACCGTCCCATATCGAACTTGTGCATAAGTTCTGCAAAAAACTAGGGATTGCGCCGGCATCTCGTGGGATATACTTTTGCGCCATGGCGTCCTTGCACCCATCCGTCGTGAGTAGCCGAGGGACGTGACAGCCCTGCCCGCCGACGACGCGAAACCAAAACACGCAACGAGGAGGAAAACGTGCGCATCAAACTTGCATTGATCAGCTTGTGCCTGGCTGGAACGGCCGGCATTGCCCAAGCCAAAGACCCCAACCTGGGCCGCAACCTCGCTGCAACCTGTGCCAACTGCCACGGCACCAACGGCAAGAGCGTCGGCGGCATGGACAGCCTTGCCGGCGAACCCAAGGAAAAACTGGTGCAGAAAATGGCCGATTTCAAATCGGGCGCGAAACCCGCGTCGATCATGCATCAGATCTCCAAAGGCTATACCGACGAACAGATTGATCTCATCGCTGCGTACTTCGCAGCGCAGAAATAAGCCGGAGGAGACACCATGCTGAACAGACGTGAATTCCTGAAATCTGCAGGCATCCTCACCGCCGGCAGCTCGCTGGTCGGGCTCGCGGGCTGCGCCAGCACCGGCAGCGGCGCGGGCGGCCATGTCGTTGTGGTCGGCGGCGGTTATGGCGGCGCCACCGTGTCCAAGTACCTGCGCATGTGGAGCAACGGCAGCGTCAATGTCACACTGATCGAACGCAATACCGACTTCATCTCCTGCCCGATCTCCAATCTGGTGATTGGTGGCGTCAAGGAGATGAAGGACATCACCGTCAGCTACGACAACCTGAAATCGAAGTGGGGGGTGCGCGTCCTGACGGACGAGGTAGTGGGCCTGGATCCGGCCAAGCGCACCGTCACGACCGCAAAGAACGGTGTCATCACCTATGATCGCGTCGTCCTGTCACCCGGCATCGATTTCATGTTCGGTGCAATCGAAGGCCTGGCCGGCAACGAGGCACTGATTCCGCACGCGTGGAAGGCGGGTCCGCAAACCGCGCTGCTGCGCCAGCAGCTGCAGGACATGAAGGACGGCGGCGTCTTCGCCATCCAGATCCCGAAAGCCCCCTATCGCTGCCCGCCCGGGCCTTACGAGCGCGCTTGCGTGGTGGCCAACTACCTGCGCCAGGCAAAGCCAAAATCCAAAGTGCTGGTGCTCGATGCCAACGGCGAGATCCAGTCCAAGAAACCTTTATTTACCAAGGCTTTCGAAAGCTACAAGGGCATGATCGAGTACCGCCCGAACAGCGAGATCCGCAGCGTCGACGCCAAGAGTCGTACCGCGGAGCTTGAGTTCGACAAGGTGCAGGCTGACGTGCTGAATATCATCCCTCCGATGCGTGCCGGCGACATCGCCACCAGATCGGGTCTGCCGCTGGTCAATGATCGCTGGGTCGACATCGATTGGCTGACCTATGAAGCCAAGGGTGTGCCCGGCGTCCATGTCATCGGCGACGCCTTGTTCCCCGCGCCGACCATGCCCAAATCCGGCCACATGGCCAACCAGCACGGCAAGGTGGTTGCCGCAGCCATCATCAATCTGCTCGCTGGCGAACCGCCCAACCCGAACCCGGTGGTCATGAACACCTGCTACAGCTTCGTGGACGCAAAGAACGTCATCCACGTCGCCTCGGTGCATCAGTACGACGCCGAAAAGAAGCAACCCATGCCCGTTGCCGGCGCGGGTGGCGTATCGGTGGCCGCCAACGAGATCGAAGGCAAGTACGCACTTGCCTGGGCACAGAACATCTGGGCCGACATGCTGGCGTAAGCACTGAGCGGATAGCCCGCATCATGCGGGCTATAGATGCAAAGAGGGCCGTGCGGCCCTCTTTTTCTGGATACGAGATGCGCCGGGTCAGTTCAGGGAGCTGATGTACAGGGCGACGGCCTTGATCTCGAGCTCGGAGAGCTTCGAGGCGATCGAATGCATGATCGCGTTGTCGTTGGTGCGCTCCCGCTTGTTGAACGAGCGTAGCTGACTTTCGGTGTATTGCGGCACCTGGCCCGCCAGACGGGGTAACTGGGACGTGCCCAAGCCCTTCTCTCCGTGGCAGGTGGCACAGGCCGCCACGCCAGCGTACTCATTTCCCCGCCGGAAAATGAACTGCCCGACCGCAGCCAGTTCGCCATCCTTGACCTCTTGCGGACGCGTCGGCTTCTGCTCGAAATACACGCCAAGCGCCAGCATTTCGTCTTCGGTCAACTCGGCTGACATATTGACCATGGTGTCGCTCTTGCGCTTGCCCGACTTGAAGTCCGCCAGCTGCTTGGCAATGTACTGGTAGTGCTGCCCTGCCAGCCGGGGATAGAGCGCAGTCGAGCTCTCACCTTCTGCACCGTGGCAAAGAAAACAGCGCCCCATGTTGATCTCCTCGGCACGCGCCAGATCGACCGGCGGAAAATCCGCCGCCACCACTGCCGCACTCAGCCCCAGGCCAGCCAGCCCGCCACACAGGGCGCCTTTCCATCCAGTCATCCTTGTCTCCCCCAGTCGAATGCTTCGAAACGAGCACGAGTAAAGAAGATTATCAGAATGCTTTAATACGCAAAACTTCATATCGGCGCATGTATCGCGCAAGCTCGCTTCAGCGCCAACCCAACTCAAGCATCCATGGCCCTTCCCCGCTGTCGAGCGCGGTCCGTACATAAGGCACCAGTTCAGCAGGCAGCCCGGTACGGACAAACCAGTCGATATGGTCACACTTCTCGGGCTCGAGCAGTCGCGGCTCACCCTGCCAGTGCAGCGCGCGGACAAAGAAATCGATCCGGTTGGTGTCGGACAGCCGATGAACAACCCCGAGCCAGACAAGGTCAGCCGCCAGCACCGTCAACCCCACCTCCTCGGCCAACTCGCGGCAAGCGGCTTGCAGTACCGATTCGCCAGGCTCGACATGTCCGCCCGGCAGACTGTAGAGCCCATCGAAGAAGCCAGTACCAGCCCGCCGCAGCAGCAGTACGCGGTCGCCCTGCTGACAAAGGATGTGAACGCCGGTGGGGATACCCGCATGCCCTCCCGCCAGACACCCCGCTGCCCCACCAACCGCAGACCGCGTACTCATGACGTCAGTGTTTGCCGGTACTACCAAAGCCGCCACTGCCACGCTCGCTATCATCGAAACGCTCTACCAGACGGAAACCGACCTGCAGGACCGGCACCACCACCAGTTGCGCAATCCGCTCCATCGGCTGGATGGTGAACACGTCACGCCCACGATTCCACACCGAGACAAAGATCTGCCCCTGGTAATCCGAATCGATCAGCCCGACCAGATTACCCAGCACGATACCGTGCTTGTGCCCCAGACCCGAGCGCGGCAGCACCATGGCCGCCAGGCCGGGATCCGCCAGGTGAATCGCGATGCCACTGGGTACCAGTGTGGTATCGCCCGGATGCAATAGCACCGGCGCATCGACGCAGGCACGCAGATCCAGCCCCGCCGCCCCCGCGGTAGCATAAGCTGGCGGATGGTCGCGCAGACGCGCGTCGAGAATCTTGACGTCGATTTGATGCATGCGAATAGTCCTCAAGCTTGGAGCTGACCGGCACCTGCGGGGAGCAGGCTGGCCAGGTGTTCGACAATGCGCTCTGCAATCACCGGCTTGGCGGCTCGCGGTAGCGGATGCTTGCCGGCATCGTCGTACAGAATCACGGTGTTGTCATCCCCACCCAGGCCGTCGGCCACCAGATTGCCTACCAGCAGAGGCAAGCGCTTGCTGCGGCGCTTGCCCTCGGCATAGCCGTCAAGATCACGGCTTTCCGCTGCAAAACCGACACAGAAAGGGGCGTTCGGCCCGCCGGCGACCTCTGCCAGGATGTCGGGATTGGGCGTCAAGTCGATACTGATCGAGGCCCCGGATTTCTTGATCTTGTGCTCGGCCGCCTGCACAGGCCGGTAGTCGGCAACCGCAGCGACGCCAATGAACACGTCAGCGCCAGGCAGCGCAGCAAAAACCGCATCGCGCATCTGTAACGCACTGCTGACCGACACCCTCCGTACGCCCAAGGGTGCCGGCAGCATCACCGGACCACTGACCAGCACGACTTCCGCTCCGGCACGGACACAGGCAGTGGCGATGGCATACCCCATCTTGCCCGAACTGCTGTTGGTGATGCCGCGCACCGGATCGATGGCCTCGAAGGTCGGGCCGGCGGTGATCACAACCTTACGTCCGGCCAGACGCTTCGGCGTGAAGAAGGCGCATACCGACTCGAACAAGGCCTCAGGCTCGAGCATGCGGCCCATGCCAACCTCGCCGCACGCCTGCTCGCCCGCCGCCGGGCCGACGATGACAGCCCCGTCGGCCTGCACCTGCGTCACATTGCGCCGGGTCGCGGCGTGCTCCCACATCTGGCGGTTCATCGCGGGCGCCAGCATCAAGGGGCAATCCCTCGCCAGACACAAGGTGCTCAGCAGATCATCCGCCCGCCCCTGCGCCAGTCGTGCGATGAAGTCGGCCGTAGCCGGCGCCACCAGTACCAGATCGGCGGCACGACCGAGGTCGATGTGCGCCATGTTGTTATCCATCCGCGGATCCCACAGGTCCGACCACACCGGATGCCCGGACACCGCCTGATAGGTGACCGCGGTCACGAAACGGGCGCCCCCCTCGGTGAGCACGACGTGAACCTCGGCACCGGCCTTGGTCAACAGGCGCACCAACTCCACCGCCTTGTATGCGGCAACCCCACCGGTCACGCCGATGACAACCTTGCGACCTTGCAGCTCATTCATGACATTAAGATAATACGGTTTGCATTCAACACAATGGGACTCCGAATGGCGATCACCGACTGGCCGGCAGACGAACGGCCGCGCGAAAAGCTGCTGTCTCGCGGCGCACAGGCGTTATCCGATGCCGAACTGCTTGCCCTCTTCCTGCGCGTCGGCATTCGCGGCCACAGCGCCGTCGACCTTGCCCGCAGCCTGATTGCGCGCTTCGGGTCGATCACCCGGCTGTGCCACGCCCGCGCGGACGAGTTCTCCGCCGTACCCGGCATGGGGCTGGCGAAGTATGCCCAACTGCAGGCAGTGATGGAACTGGCACGTCGAGCGCTGAACGAAGAGTTGGTCACCCGCGACCTGTTCGACTCCCCCACCGCAGTCAGGGACTGGCTGCGCCTGCGCCTGGGCCATCTGCCACACGAGACCTTCTGCATCCTTCTGCTTGATGCGCAGAACCGCTTGATCGACGCAGTCGATCTGTTCCGTGGCACCCTGACCCAGACATCAGTCTATCCGCGGGAAGTGGTCAAGCTGGCGCTGTCCCACAATGCCGCCTCGGTCATACTCGCACACAACCACCCCTCGGGAGCGGCCGAACCCAGCCACGCCGACGAACTGCTGACACGCGCCCTGAAAGATGCGCTCGCCCTGATCGATGTGCGCGTACTCGACCATTTCATCGTGCCCGCACATGGGCGCCCCTTGTCTTTTGCCGAGCGCGGACTGCTATGACGCCCTTTCCCAATGCAATCCTCACACATGCAAAAACCGATTATCCACTTGCCAAAACCTGGCCGATTACGCTATCCTCCAACGTTTTCGCAATCCGAATTCCCTGGAGCATCGTATGGCTCGCGTCTGCCAAGTGACCGGTAAAGCACCGATGGTGGGAAACAACGTTTCCCACGCTAACAACAAAACCAAGCGTCGTTTCCTCCCCAACCTGCAAAACCGCCGGTTCTGGAGCGAATCCGAGAACCGCTGGATCCGCCTGCGCGTATCCAATGCCGGTCTCCGGACCATCGACAAGAAAGGCATCGACGTCGTCGTTGCCGAATTGCGTGCCCGCGGCGACAAGCTCTAAGCCTCGGCGTTAACCCTGCGGCCCTGCGCCGCACCTGAACTGATTGGAGATCGCCATGGCAAAAGGCGGCCGCGAAAAGATCAAGCTGGAGTCCACCGCCGGCACGGGTCATTTCTACACGACTTCGAAGAACAAGCGCACCACCCCGCAGAAGCTCGAATTCAGCAAGTACGACCCGGTCGCGCGCAAGCACGTCCCGTACAAGGAAATCAAGCTGAAGTAATACACGACGGCAGGCTCCCGCCTGCTGTTGCGAACCCGGCAGCGGGTTACGCATGCTCCAGAAAAAAAGGCCACCATGCAGGTGGCCTTTTTGTTTGCATGGCTGATCGTGGCACAGCCACGGCGCCCGCAACAACGAATCAGGCGCGCTGAATATTCGAAGCCTGCTTGCCCTTGGGGCCCTGCGTAACTTCGAAAGAAACCTTCTCGCCTTCCTTCAGGGTCTTGAAGCCATTCATGTTGATGGCGGAGAAGTGCGCGAACAGGTCTTCGCTACCATCGTCAGGCGTAATGAAACCAAAACCCTTCGAATCGTTGAACCACTTAACAGTGCCGATTGCCATAATGCCTTAATCCTTCAAAGTGACTTGGTACAGCCCGGGCCCCTCCCGGACGGCGCATTCAATCAGACATCCGGAGCACTCCATCCGACGAACTGTCGCAATCCCGACAATCCGGCAACCAGCGCGCCTTCCAGCTGCACATGACCAATGCACGGTTGGTTTTTTACGCACTTGTCCGCACAGCGTCAACGGTTAATTGATCCGGACCACAACGCTGCGGCGCGTCATATTTCCCCCGGCAAAGCAATCAGAAAATGGCACGTTTCTGGCTTACCGGAATCATGCGTGTTGCACCATTCACGCATGAGCCTCTCATCAATAACCCTGTTTTTGACCCTGCTTCAGCTGTTGAACAGTGTGTTGCACTCTGCCTCGAGTTGATTAGAATGGGCCGCATGGCCACTCAGAAACAAGACGGATTCGTACTGGAATCGAAGCGGACAAGTACCCGTCCGCCTCCGCTCTACAAGGTACTTCTGCTCAACGACGATTTCACACCGATGGATTTCGTGATCGACGTGCTGCAGAAATTTTTTGGCATGGACCGCGAACGCGCCACACGGGTCATGCTCCAAGTGCACAGAGAAGGCGTGGGCGTATGCGGTGTGTTTCCAAGAGACATCGCAGCGACCAAGGTGGAACAGGTCGTTTCCCATGCCCGCCAGAACCAGCATCCGTTGGCATGCGTGATGGAGGAAAACTGAATGATCGCGCAAGAACTTGAAGTCAGCCTGCACATGGCTTTTGTCGAAGCCCGGCAGAAACGCCATGAGTTCATCACGGTGGAGCACCTGCTGCTCGCACTGCTCGACAACCCCTCAGCGGCAGAGGTGCTACGCGCCTGCGCTGCGAACATTGACGAGTTGCGTCGGGAACTGACCAACTTCATCAGTGAGCACACCCCGAAGGTCGAAGGCACTGACGAGATCGACACCCAGCCTACACTGGGTTTCCAGCGCGTCATCCAGCGCGCGATCCTGCACGTGCAGTCGTCAGGCAAGAAGGAAGTCACCGGCGCCAACGTGCTGGTGGCAATCTTTGGCGAGAAGGATTCGCATGCCGTCTATTTCCTCCAGCGGCAGAACATCTCGCGCCTCGATGTGGTGAATTTCATCTCTCACGGCATTGCCAAGTCGCCCCAGAACGGTGCAGGCAATGCCAACCGCAGCGAGCCCGAACAAGGCGAACAGGAGCAGGAGGAGAAAACCTCCGGTGGCGCCCTCGAGAACTACACCCAGAACCTCAACCAGCAGGTACTGATCGGCAAGATCGACCCGCTGATCGGACGTGACAAGGAAGTCGAGCGCGTCATTCAGACCTTGTGCCGCCGGCGCAAGAACAATCCCTTGCTGGTTGGCGAGGCCGGCGTGGGCAAGACCGCAATTGCCGAGGGCCTTGCACATCGCATCGTCGAGGGTCGCGTACCCGAGATTCTCGAAAATGCACAGGTCTACGCGCTGGACATGGGCGCCTTGCTGGCAGGCACCAAGTATCGGGGCGATTTCGAACAACGTCTCAAGGCGGTGCTCAAGCAACTGGTCGATAACAAGGATGCCATCCTGTTCATTGACGAGATCCATACCCTGATTGGCGCCGGCGCCGCGTCAGGCGGCACCCTGGACGCCTCGAACCTGCTCAAGCCCGCGCTGTCGTCCGGCCAGTTGAAGTGCATCGGTGCGACCACCTACAACGAGTTCCGCCAGATCTTCGAGAAAGACCATGCACTGTCGCGGCGCTTCCAGAAGATCGACGTGGTCGAGCCGTCGGTGGCTGAGACAGTCGAGATCCTCAAGGGACTGAAGACCCGTTTCGAGGAGCACCACGGCATCAAGTACTCTGCCTCCGCCCTGACCAGCGCGGCCGAGTTGTCGGCCAAGTACATCAACGACCGCCACCTGCCGGACAAGGCCATCGATGTCATCGACGAAGCAGGCGCAGCGCAACGCATCCTGCCGAAGTCGAAACAGAAAAAGACCATCGGCAAGACCGAGATCGAGGACATCGTTGCCAAGATCGCGCGCATTCCGCCGCGCAGCGTCTCGCACGACGACCGCGCCTCGCTGAAGACGCTGGACCGCGACCTCAAGAACGTCGTGTTCGGCCAGAACGCGGCCATCGAAGCACTGGCCAAGGCCATCAAGATGTCGCGCTCGGGCCTGGGCAATCCGCACAAGCCGATCGGCTCCTTCCTGTTTTCCGGCCCGACTGGCGTCGGCAAGACCGAAGTCGCGCGCCAGCTCGCCTACACGCTGGGCATCGAACTGGTGCGTTTCGACATGTCCGAGTACATGGAACGTCATGCGGTCAGCCGGCTGATCGGCGCACCGCCGGGCTATGTCGGCTTCGATCAGGGCGGCCTGCTGACCGAGCAGATCACCAAGAAGCCCCACTGCGTGCTGTTGCTCGACGAGATCGAGAAAGCGCATCCTGACATCTACAACATCCTGCTGCAGGTGATGGACCACGGCACGCTGACGGACAACAATGGCCGCCAGGCTGACTTCCGCAATGTGATCATCATCATGACCACCAATGCAGGCGCAGAGACGATGCAGAAGTCGGTCATCGGCTTCTCGGCCAAGCGCGAAGCGGGCGACGAGATGAGCGATATCAAGCGCATGTTCTCGCCGGAGTTCCGCAACCGTCTGGACGCAACGATCTCGTTCAAGGCGCTAGACAGCGAAGTCATCCTGCGAGTGGTGGACAAGTTCCTGATGCAGCTCGAAGCCCAGTTGCACGAGAAGAAGGTGGAAGCCCACTTCACGGACCAGCTCAAGGCCTGGCTGGCCGAGCAGGGGTTCGATCCGCTGATGGGTGCTCGCCCAATGGCCCGGCTGATTCAGGACACCATCCGGTCAGCCCTGGCAGACGAGTTGCTGTTCGGCCGTCTGGCCAATGGCGGCAAGGTGACGATCGACCTGGACGACGACGACAAGGTCAAGCTGGTATTCGACCAGACCGAAGCAGCAACCGTCTGACCCCTGTCATTGCAATGACCAAGCGGCTCTCCGGAGCCGCTTTTTTTCGCCCTTCTGCTGGCTGTTCGCCACCCCGCCCCTGGTTTATGATCGGCGCCTGAAAATATCCCGCCCAACGCTCCCCCACAAGGACTCAAGCATGAATATCCAGACAGCCGACCTGTGTGATGCCCATGAAGACGCCGTCAAGGTCGTTGCGCCAATGTTTGCCAGTTTTGGTGGCATCCCCGCTTTCGGTGGCCCGATCAGTACGCTGAAGCTGTTCGAGGACAACTCGCTGGTGCGCAAGGCCTTCGAATCCGCCGGCAATGGCCGGGTGCTGGTCATCGACGGCGGCGCTTCGATGCGTTGCGCGCTGGTGGGTGATCAACTGGCCGAGCTGGCGGTGAAGAACGGCTGGGCGGGCGTACTTGTTTACGGCTGCATCCGCGACGCCAAGGCAATCGGCGAGATGGCGCTGGGGGTGTTCGCACTGGGCACGCATCCGCGCAAGACAGTCAAGCGCAATACTGGCGAGATCGACGTTCCCGTCACCTTCGGCGGCGTCACCTTTACCCCTGGCGAATACGTGTACGCCGATGAAGATGGCGTCATCGTATCGGCGACTGCACTGCTCTGAAGCGCACAACCGCCATTACAGCACGCCGATTTTGCACTCGCTGTCGGGCTCAACCTGTGCGTTGCAACAGGCGGGGTCCGACTTTTCATTTCATCAGTCCAATTTGCGTTTCACAATACGGCATTGTTTTTTTAAGCAGCTGATTTTTAAATGAAAGATTTTTTCTTATATCTTATATAAGACATATTGCTGCTACGCAGAATGCCCCCTATACTGCTTCACAACCGATGCAGCTTTCTCCCTCGAAGCGAGTCGGTAATTTTGAACGGTTGAGTCGGCCCCCTGATCCCGCCTCACACCATGGTTGTCCCCCTTTTCAAACAGACAAGGAAGCATCATGACCCTGACCCGCGAACAGCAAATCGCCGCCCTCGAAAAAGACTGGGCTGAAAACCCCCGCTGGAAGAACGTCAAGCGTGGTTACACCGCGGCCGACGTCGTGCGTCTGCGTGGCAGCCTGCAGCCCGAGTACACCCTGGCTCAGCGCGGCGCCAAAGTGCTGTGGGAAAAGGTCAATGGCGGTGCCAAGAAGGGTTACGTGAATGCCTTCGGCGCCATCACCGCCGGTCAGGCCATGCAGCAGGCCAAGGCTGGCCTGGAAGCCGTTTATCTGTCCGGCTGGCAAGTCGCCGCCGACGGCAACACCTCCGAAACCATGTACCCGGACCAGTCGCTGTACGCCTACGACTCGGTGCCGACCATGGTTCGCCGCATCAACAACACCTTCAAGCGCGCTGACGAAATCCAGTGGTCGCGTGGCATCAACCCGGGCGACGAAGGCTTCATCGACTACTTCCTGCCGATCGTGGCCGATGCCGAAGCCGGTTTCGGTGGCGTGCTGAACGCCTTCGAACTGATGAAGAACATGATCGCCGCGGGTGCCGCCGGTGTGCACTTCGAAGACCAACTGGCCGCTGCCAAGAAGTGTGGCCACATGGGCGGCAAGGTGCTGGTCCCGACCCGTGAAGCCGTCGAGAAGCTGATCTCAGCGCGTTTCGCTGCCGACGTCATGGGTGTTCCGACCCTGATCCTGGCCCGTACCGACGCCGAAGCAGCCAACCTGATCACCTCCGACTACGACGAGAACGACAAGCCCTTCCTCACCGGCGAGCGTACTCAGGAAGGCTTCTACCGCGTCAAGAATGGTCTGGAGCAGTCGATCTCCCGTGGCGTTGCTTACGCACCGTATGCTGACCTGGTGTGGTGCGAAACCGGCGTGCCCGATATCGGCTTCGCCCGCGAATTCGCCCAGGCCGTGCTGGCTGCCTGCCCGGGCAAGCTGCTGTCCTACAACTGCTCGCCGTCCTTCAACTGGAAGAAGAACCTCAACGACTCGCAGATCGCTTCCTTCCAGGAAGAACTGTCGGCGCTGGGCTACAAGTACCAGTTCATCACCCTGGCCGGTATCCATGTCAACTGGTACAACACCTTCAAGTTCGCCCACGCCTATGCTCGCGGCGAAGGCATGAAGCATTACGTCGAAATGGTGCAGGAACCGGAATTCGCTGCTCGCGAACAGGGTTACACCTTCGTGTCGCACCAGCAGGAAGTCGGCACCGGCTACTTCGACGAAGTGACCACCGTCATCCAGGGCGGCTCGTCCAGCGTCAAGGCGCTGACCGGTTCGACCGAAGAAGAACAGTTCCACTAAGAAAAAATCTCCCCGGACAACGGGGGAGGAGACAGAAAGGCCACCCCACGGGGTGGCCTTTTTTCGTCATGCTGCCAAGGCCGTTTCTACGGACCTGCTGAACATTCTCTGACTGACCCAGGAGGCTGTCGGGCTTGAGGCCGATCTGCTGCGCCAGTGGGAGAAACGGTCCATATCCGCCCGTTTTTTTTCGTTGCATGGAATGACTATGCGCCTCAAAAACGGTCGAATCTGTCCTCGTTCTCCCTCTGCTCGCTACGATCGCTCAAGTCCGACAGCCTCCTGGGCGTGTCGCTCAGCCCCGGCCCGGCCCATAACCACGCCCTTCACCCTTTCCATGCATCGGACCATGGCCACCGGCCAGCTTGGCAAACTCGGCATCGAACACCGTTTTCTGTGCAGCCGACAACTTGCCATAGAACGCTTCGACCGCCTTGCGGGTATCGGCCATTTCAGTTTGGCGCAGCTTGCTCATTTCCTCCATGCGCTGCATGCGATCCACTGCCGTCTTCGGCGTGGCTTCCTTGCTGCGCGCCTCCATGGTTGCAACCATCTTGTCAGCACGTGCCTTCATTGCCGTCTTGAACGTCGCCCAATCCCCCTGCTGTGCTGGCGTCAGGGCAAGGGCCAGTTCCAGACGGGCAAGCTGAAGATCGGTACGCTCGGCCAATCGCACCTTCATCTGTTCCGGCGCCATGCGGTGCATGCCCATGCGCTCACCACGCGGACCATCGCAATCGCCACCACGGGCAAAGGCGGTTGCCCCCACGGCGGTGGTGGCAAACAGGGCGGCGGCAATGGAAGTCTTGATCCAGGTTTTCATGATGTTTCTCCTCTTAGGGTTTCTGCCTGGCGCCCGGTCGTTCGGGCGACGGAGCCATTTGATCACCTGGATGTAAGTCTCATATGTCGGGATCGGCCCGTTTTGCACCCTGATGTCTCCCCCGGCCACGCAGATACGCTGAGATACAAAGCACCCCGGCGCGCAGCTTAAGATACGGGACATGGAGAACACAGCATGAGCCATACACAAGATCACATTCTCATCGTCGACGACGACCGCGACATCCGCACCTTGCTTGCCGACTACCTGGAGAAGCAGGGTCTGCGCTGCACCGTAGCGGCCGACGGCCGGGAAATGAAGTCCGCACTGGAGCATCATCGGGTCGATCTGATCGTGCTCGACGTCATGATGCCGGGCGAAGACGGCCTGACCTTGTGCCGCAATCTGCGTGCAGGTGGCGGCAACCATGCGAACACCCCGATCCTGATGCTGACCGCACGTGGCGAGGACATGGACCGCATCCTGGGGCTGGAGATGGGTGCCGATGACTACCTGCCCAAGCCTTTCGTACCGCGAGAGTTATATGCGCGCATCCGCGCCATCCTGCGCCGCGCCCGTGCCTTGCCTCCCAACCTTGATGCAGCCCCACCGGCCAACGCGCGGGAACTGCACTTCGCCCACTGGCGGCTGGACACCGTCAACCGGCATCTGGTCGACGCACAGGGTACGGTCGTTGCGCTGTCCGGCGCAGAGTACCGCATGCTGGGCGTCTTTCTCGCCCACCCACAGCGAGTGCTGTCGCGCGACCAGCTCATGGAACTGACCCAGGGACGAGAGGCAGATGTCTTCGACCGCTCGATTGACCTGCTGATCAGCCGACTGCGTCAACGCCTGGGCGACAACGCCCGCGAGCCGGCAATCATCAAGACCGTACGCAACGAAGGTTATGTCCTGGCCTGCGAAGTCACGGCACAACGCCAGACCGTTGCAGACGCACCATGAAACTGCCCTGGCCACGCAGTCTGTTCGCGCGCCTGATGCTGATCTGGCTGATCGGCATCTCGCTGGTACTGGCGGTCAGCTTCGCACTATTCGTCGGCGAGCGCGATCGCGTCGGGCGGGATGCGCTGTTCGAGGGTATCGCCCAGGAAGTCGCAAACGTCGCCGACGTACTCGACCGTCTGGCCCCAGAGGAACGTGCGCGCTGGATCGACGAACTTGGACGCCGACGACTGCGCCTGAGCCTGAGACCACCGCCCGAGCATCTGCGCCCGCTCCCACCCGATCACCCCATGCTGCCGGCGCTACGGCGCGCCATGCCAGAGCGCAATATCATGCTCTTTGCACACAGCCGCGGTGACGGCCCCCACCCAGCCTTGTTGCTGAGCCTGAGCCTGCGTGACGGCAGCAGCGTCAGCGTCCGTCTGCCCGGTATCGCCCCGCTGGCCGAACTGCCGCCAGCCCCGCCTGGCCGCCTGCTGCCAGCGCTGGCGGCACTGCTTATCGGCGTCAGCCTGCTTACCTGGTTGGGTGTGCGTATCGCCACCCGCCCTCTGTCGCGAATGGCCGCGGCGGCGCGCGCCCTGGGTGAAGACCCCGACCGCCCGCCGATGGATACCCGCGGCCCGGTGGAGGTTGCGCAGGCCGCAGCAGCCTTCAACCAGATGCAACAACGCATCGGCGAGCATGTCCGCGATCGTACCCGCATCCTGGCGGCCATCTCGCACGACCTGCAGACGCCGATCACCCGCCTACGTCTGCGCGCCGAAATGATCGACGAAGAAACCCTGCGTACCAAGATCCAGGCAGATCTGGACGCGATGCAGTCCTTGATCAAGGAAGGGTTGACCTACGCCCGCAGCATGGAGGCCGACCGTAGCCGGCAGACGATAGACCTGAACGGACTGCTTGAAGCCCTGCGCGACGACGCCGTCGACATGGGCTGGTCGGTCGCGCTGGCGGGCACGCTGCGCACGCCCTTCGAGGGGCAGATTTCAGCGCTACGCCGGGCCCTGTGGAATCTGATCGAGAACGGCGTGAAGTTCGGCCAGCAGGTGGACATCCGTGTCAGCGAGACAAGTGACGGCCAGACGATCCTGATCCGGGATCATGGCCCGGGACTGCCGCCCGAAGAGCTCGAGAAAGTCTTCGAACCCTTCTACCGTACCGAAGCGTCCCGCAACCGCGAGACCGGCGGCACAGGTCTTGGCCTGGCCATCGCCCGCAATCTGCTGCGTACCCAAGGCGCCACCGTAACGTTGTCGAATCCGGCTGAAGGCGGCTTGCTGGCCACAGTGAAACTGCCGCGACGCCACTGACCATGCCCTCATCCGGAAGCAGATGCAGGCAGCACTCATCAAGAAGCCGGATCGACGAGACGTGTGCCCACCATAGGCGCAGCGCGTCCGACTCACACCCGATCACCCAGCGAGCTGATCACGATGGCGGCAGATAATGGTCGGCAAGTGCGGAGAACTCGGCAACCTGCGTTGCCACCCAGTCCGCGTCCCTCGCCAGTTCGTCGGCCATCAGGTCTGCGACCGCCGGAGCGAGTGCCTGCGCCACGCGGGCGTCCTGAAACAAGGCACGGTGCCGGCGCGCAAGCACATCTTCTACGGTTCGGGCCTGCTCGGCACGCACTGCGTAGCGTACCTCGGCCTCGGTCAGGCTGGCATCCTGCATCAGGCGCACACCAGCCCCCTGGATACGATCGAGCGCCTCACGATCACTGCCGTAGGGATCCATGCTGCCTGCCAGAGCACCATGCAGGCGCAGATCGGCCGTGCCCGAGTAGCGCTTTGGCAGACGCGCAAGGGATTGCGCAACATCGATGGCATCTTCGGCCATCAACCGATAGGTCGTCCATTTGCCCCCCAGCACACTGATCAGACCCTCGGCGGACACATCGACCAGATGCTCACGTGACAACTGCCGGGTGAGCGAGGCGTCACCCGCACCGATCAGCGGCCGCATGCCGGCGAAAATGCTGCGTACATCGGCAGACGAGGGCGCCCGCACCAGATAGCGTCGGGCGGTTTCCAGGATGAAGTCGATTTCGCCCGGCAAGGGCTCGGGCTCGAGTGGGCGATCGCTCCGGGGCGTATCGGTGGTGCCGAGCAGGCACTTGCCCTGCCACGGAATCATGAACAGCACCCGACCATCGTCGGTTTGCGGGATCAGCAGCGCATCCTTGCCAGGCAGGAAACCGGCATCGACCACCAGGTGAACACCCTGACTCGGCTTGAGCATGCGGGGGGCGTCGGCACGCGCCATCCGGCGCACATCGTCGGCCCACACACCGGTCGCATTGACCACCGCGCGACCCGACACCTTGAAGCGAGCACCGGTTTCCGCATCGGTGATCTCGACACCGGCCACCCGCCCGCCCTCCAGGATCAGGCCGGTGACCGGGCAATAATTGAGCGCCACCCCACCCAGGTCGGCAACGGTACGGGCCAGGGCCAGGGCCAGTCGGGCGTCATCGAACTGCGCATCCCAGTAGGCAATCCCGCCGCGCAAACCGCGAGGTTGTACCGTAGGGAGCGCCGCCACCGTACGTGCTGCATCCAGCACCTGACTGCGGGCAATGCCCCTGCGCCCGGCCAGCAGATCGTAAAGCCCGAGCCCGGCCGCCAGCATGGGCTTGTCGCGAAACCGGTAGGCCGGCACGACGAAGCGCAGGGGGTGAACCAGATGTGGCGCATTGTCGAGCAAGCGCGCACGCTCGGCCAGCGCCTCCCGCACCAGAGGAAGCTGCGCCTGGGCCAGATAGCGCACGCCGCCATGAACCAGCTTGGTCGCACGCGAGCTGGTCCCCTTGGCAAAATCCCGCGCCTCGACCAGCAGCACCGAATAGCCTCGCGCTGCGGCATCCACCGCACATCCCAGACCGGTCGCCCCCCCACCAATGACCACGATATCCCAAGTGATCGGCTCCGCCAGACGGGCCAGCATCGCCAGCCGGGTGCGCACACCGGCGCCCTTGCCGGGATCGCCGCTCATGTCGGCCTCCAGTTTCGCGCGCACGCCACTGCATCCGCCCACCGAGCGCGCTGCGTCGCACGCCAGTCCGCGTTGCGCTGCGGCTCAAAGACCCGGTCCTGCACCCATTGGCGCTCAAGCACGCCGCGGTCCGTCCAGACTCCGGCCCCCAGGCCCGCCAGATATGCCGCCCCGAGTGCGGTCGTCTCCAGCATCTGCGGCCTGACCACCGGCACCCCCAGCAAATCGGCCTGGATCTGCATCAACAGGTCGTTCGACGCTGCCCCACCATCCACCCGCAGTTCGCGCAAGTCACCCGTACCATCCAGACGCATCGCCTCGACCAGATCGGCGGTCTGCTGTGCGATCGCGTCCAGTGCAGCACGGGCAAGATGCGCTGCCGAGCTTCCCCGCGTCAGGCCAAACACGCTGCCGCGGGCCTGTGCATCCCAGTAGGGTGCCCCCAGGCCCGTGAAGGCCGGCACCATCACGACGCCTTCCGCGTCCGGCACCTGGGCCGCCAGCGCCTGCACATCGGCGGCACGCTCGATCACGCCCAGACCATCGCGCAACCACTGCACCACCGCCCCACCCATGAACACACTGCCCTCAAGCGCATGGCAAACCTCACCCGCCGATGCCCAGGCCACGGTCGTCAGCAGATGATGCCGGGAGACCACCGCCTCGTGCCCGGTATTCATCAACAAGAAGCAGCCGGTTCCGTAGGTATTTTTTGCCATGCCAGGCGAAAAACAGCATTGCCCGAATGTAGCGGCCTGCTGATCGCCACCGATGCCAGTCATCGGAATCGCTGCACCGAACACTTCGGGGTCGGTCTCTCCGCACTGGCCGATACTATCGACCACGGTCGGCAACACCGACGCAGGAATACCGAAGCAGTCAAGCAAGACCGCACCCCAATTGCGTGCCTGCAGATCGTAGAGCAGGGTCCGGGAGGCATTGCTCGCATCGGTGACGTGGAGCCGCCCGCCGCTCAAGTGCCACAGCAACCAACTGTCGATGGTGCCAAAGGCAAGCTCGCCGCGCTCGGCCCGCACACGCGCATCTGGCAGCCGATCGAGCAGCCAGGCCAGCTTGGTGGCTGAGAAATACGGATCGATCTCGAGCCCGGCGCGCTCGCGTACGAGCGCGCTCCAGCCCTGCTCGCGCAACTGCTCGCAGCGCTGCGCCGTGCGCCGGTCCTGCCAGACGATGGCGGGCGCCAGCGCCCGGCCGGTCGCACGCTCCCACAACACGGTGGTTTCACGCTGATTGGCAATGCCGATTGCAGCGATATCACCTGCCTTAAGCCCGGCCATCGCGATGGCTTGGCGGGCACAATCGAACTGGCTTGAGAGGATCTCGTGCGGATCGTGCTCCACCCATCCGGGCTGCGGATAGTGCTGCGTCAACTCGCGCTGCGCGCTGGAGCATACCCGCCCGGCGTCATCGAAGATCATCGCTCTCGAGCTGGTCGTACCCTGATCCAGGGCAAGGACATGAGCCATCCTTCACTCCCGATATGCATCTGGACCAAGGTTAGACCCTTGTCGCCCGGCTGAACAGGGCAATCGCATGATGTGCCGCAGTATGTTTCAATGGCAGGCTGTTCATTGCACTGCAACACGCCGACATGCCCGCCTTGTGGATGATCATCGCCAGTTTTCTGTTTGCCTGCATGGGCGTCTGCGTAAAACTGGGCGCAGCACGCTTTTCCACTGGCGAGCTGGTGTTCTATCGCGGCTTCATCAGCCTGCTGATGATGCTCGTGGCCGCCCGCGCCGCCAAGGTGTCATTGCGCACGCCGCACTGGCGCATGCAGCTGTCACGCAGCGTCTCGGGCTCGATCGCGCTGATGTGCTACTTCTTTGCCATTGGCCTGCTGCCACTGGCGACTGCCGCCACCCTGAGCTACACCTCACCGATCTTCGTCGCCATCCTGCTCGTGCTGCTGTTCGGCGAGCGCCTGCGCCCCAGCGCAGCACTTGCTGTACTGATCGGCTTTGCCGGTGTGGTCCTGTTGCTTCGCCCCACCCTGCAACCCGGACAGTGGCTGGGCGCCGTCGTGGGCCTGGGCGCCGGACTGATCGCAAGCCTCGCCTACATCAGCGTGCGCGAACTGGGTAAGGCGGGAGAGCCCGAGATCCGTACGGTGTTCTGGTTTTCGACGGTCACCACCGCACTCGGTGCCGGATGGGCGCTGGCCGACGCATTGCACCTGCCCGACGGTGAAGGGCTGGCGATACTGATCGGCGTCGGCCTGTTCGGCGGACTCGCGCAACTGGCGATGACGCGCTCTTATCGTCTGGGCAAGACGGTGGTCTCAGCTGCCTTCAGCTACAGCACGGTGATCTTTGCCAGCCTGTTCGGCATGCTGATCTGGGACGAAACCCTGCCGCTGTCGGCATGGCTGGCAATTGGGCTGATCATTGCCAGCGGCATCGCCGTCTCGCTGGCCTCGCGCACACGCGCAAGCGATTGAGCCCGGCGGCGTCCAGGGCTATAGTGGAGCCGTCATCTTGACCGTACGGAGACTGTCATGATCAGCACCGACCACACCGGCAATCAGGTTGCCATCACCGTATTCGGCGAGTTCACGCTGGCCGATTACCGCGAGTTCGAGGAACTGGTCAATTACAAGATCAAGTTTGGCGGACAGGTCGATCTGCTGTTCGATCTGCGCGAGATGGCAGGATTCACGCTCGATCTCGCCTGGGAGGAGATCAAGTTCTCGCGCCAGCATGCACATGACTTCCGCCGCATCGCCATCCTGACCGAAGACCAATGGGTCACCTGGAGTGCGTGGGTGTCACAGCTGTTCGTCGATGCCGAAGTGCAGGTGTTCAGCCTCGAGGAAGACGCCCGCAACTGGCTCGGCACCGCTGCGGAGGCTGCCTAGTGAGTGCCTCGTATGCAAACCTGATCGGAGCGCGCGATCTGGCGCAGCGTCTGCATGATCCCGATTGGGTGATCGTCGATTGCCGTTTCGATCTCGCCAATCCGGATTTTGGCCGCGAAGCCTACGCACGTGCCCACATCCCAGGTGCATTCCACCTTGATCTGGACCAAGATCTCAGCGGCCCGAAAACCGGTCGGAACGGACGCCACCCACTGCCCGACCCGGCCGCACTGGCCGCCCGCCTTTCTGCCTGCGGAATCGGCAACCATACCCAGGTGATCACCTACGATGACGCGGGGGGCATGTTCGCCGCCCGCTTATGGTGGATGATGCGCTGGCTTGGGCACCACCGTGTTGCCGTGCTCGACGGCGGCCTGCAAGCCTGGGGGCGTGAAGCCCAGGCACTGACCGACCTCGTGCCGCAAGCCCGGCCCACCAGCTACACCTTGTGCCTGCAACCGTGCCGGGTGGACGCAGCCACCGTGCTGGCTCACCTTGGCCGACCAGACATGCTGATCGTTGATGCCCGCAGCCCCGACCGTTATCGTGGTGAAAATGAAACCCTGGATCCGGTCGGCGGGCATATTCCGGGGGCCATCAACCGCTTCTTCCGCGACAATCTCGACGCCAATGGCTGCTTCAAGCAGGCGTCGGTACTGCGTGAGGATTTCGGCACCCTGCTCGGCGGTCTGGATCCCCATCGCGTCGTCCATCAATGCGGCTCTGGCGTGACGGCCTGCCATAACCTGCTGGCAATGGAAGCCGCGGGCCTTTCCGGCTCCCGGCTCTACGCCGGGTCGTGGAGTGAATGGTGTGCCGACCCGCACCGACCCGTCGCCACCGGTCCAGGCTGAACACACCCGCCACCCAGCCTACCAATCCACCCGCTCGACCTCGCCCAGCGACCGTCCCAGAAAACGCTCGCCGATGGTCTGGAAGCGCAGCGGGACATCGGTGACCACATAACGATATCGGGCCGCGCCACCTGCCGTCTGAGCCAACCCCGAGGCCTGCAGGCTGGCCGCGGCCAGTTCGGCGGTGGTTACGGCGGAATCGATCAGACGCACCCCCGCTCCCGCCACCTCGCGCAGCAGAGGCTTGAGCAGCGGATAGTGGGTACAACCCAGCACCAGGCTGCCCACCTCCTCCGCCAGCACCGGCCGCAGGTATTCCTGCGCGGTCATCCGTGTCACCGGATGGTCCAGCCAGCCCTCCTCCACCAGCGGCACAAAAAGTGGACACGCCTGCGAGTAGACCCGCACGCCCGCATCGAGCGCATGCATTCGACGCGCGTAGGCATTGCTGTTGATCGTGGTCGGCGTACCGATCACCCCAATACGCCCACCGGGCGACTGCGCAACCGCCGCTGTCGCCCCAGCCTCGATGACGTCGATCACCGGAATATCGCCAGCACGCTCGGTTACCACCCTCGAGGCCACGGCCGCCATGGTGTTGCAGGCGACGATCAGCATCTTGACGTCCTGCTGCAGCAGGAAATCGGTGATCTGCGCGGTAAAATGCTCGATCGTGGCCACCGACTTGACCCCATAGGGCACCCGGGCGGTATCGCCAAAATAGACGATATCCTCCAGCGGTAAGCGCTCCATCAGCGCGCGCACCACAGTCAGACCGCCGACACCCGAATCGAACACCCCAATCGGGCGTGAAGCGCGCCGGCTCACCGCAGCGTGCCCGGACAACGTGCTTTCAGTCCCGGCACGATCATTCGAGCACGACGGCTGCAAACTTGCGTTTGCCCACCTGCAGCACCACCGTCTCACCTGCCCCCAGCATCAAGCTCTTGTCATCGACACGCTCGCCGTTGAGCCTGACCGCACCCTGCTCGATCATGCGCATGGCCTCCGACGTGGTGCCGGTGAGCCCCGCCTGCTTGACCACCTGAAACACCGCCATGCCCTCACCGACCGCGACCCGCACTTCGGGCAGATCGTCGGGAATCGCATTGCGCTGGAAGCGCGCCTCAAAATCGGCCAGTGCAGCCTCGGCTGCAGCCTGACCATGGAAACGGGCGACAAACTCCTGCGCCAGCATGACCTTGACATCGCGCGGATTGCGTCCGCCCTCCACCTCGGCACGCAGCGCGGCGATCTCCGCCGTCGAACGGAACGAGAGCAGGTCGAAGTAGCGCCACATCAGCGTATCGGACACCGACATCGTCTTGCCAAAGATCTCCTTGGCCGGCTCGGCAATACCAATATAGTTGCCGAGCGACTTCGACATTTTATTGACGCCGTCCAGGCCTTCCAGCAACGGCACCATGACCACACACTGAGGCGACTGCCCGTAATGCTTCTGCAGTTCGCGCCCCATCAGCAGGTTGAAACGCTGATCGGTCCCGCCCAGTTCGACATCGGCCTTCATCGCAACCGAGTCGTAACCCTGGCACAAGGGATAGAGGAACTCGTGGATCGCGATCGACTGGTTGTTGCTGTAGCGCTTGGAAAAATCCTCACGCTCGAGCATGCGGGCAACCGTCTGCTGCGCGGCCAGACGAATCATGCCAGCCGAACCCAGGCCTTCCATCCAGGTGGAATTGAAGCAGATCTCGGTCTTCTCGGGATCCAGGATCTTGAAGACCTGATCCTGGTAGGTCTTCGCATTTTCGAGGATCTGCTCGCGCGACAGCGGCGGCCGGGTGGCATTCTTGCCGCTCGGGTCACCGATCATGCCGGTGAAATCGCCGATCAGGAACATCACCTGGTGACCCAGATCCTGAAAATGGCGCAGCTTGTTGATCAGCACCGTATGCCCAAGATGGAGATCCGGCGCGGTGGGATCAAACCCCGCCTTGATCTTCAGCGGGCGTCCGCTCTTGAGTTTTTCGACCAGCTCGGCCTCGATCAGCAACTCGTCGGTTCCGCGCTTGATCAGCTCGATCGCGGACTTCACATCAGACATTACATTCCTCCACAAATTCTTTCACCGGCATGACAGCAATCTTTGCTAGACTCGCAAAAGTTTTTGCCCAGGGTCAGCCATGCAGGTCAGACAAACCCGAATTCTAGCCGAACTGCCGTCCTTACTCGTTAGCAGCAAGCGTCCGTGGCTCATCGCGGGTGTCGCGAGCCTCTCCCTTCTGGGGGTTGTTGCCGCAACAGCTGTCGTTCCCGAAGCCATGTCGGTCACACCGGCCTCTACGCAAAAAGTTGTCGAGCCATTGCAGATCTCCGCAGTCAGCGTTGCGCCGGAAGCCAATCTGCCCTTTGTGCACGACGACCGGATCCTTCCGGGCGACACCATCCAGAGCATCTTTTCGCGCCTCGGCATCGATGACGCCGAAGCCCTGAATTTCGTCCGCAGCACGCCGGAGGGCGCTCAGGCCATGCGCCAGTTGCGTGCCGGCCGGTCGGTCACCGCACTGGTCCATGCCGACGGCCGCCTCGCCTCCCTCAGCCTGCCCCTGTCGCAATCCGGCGGACGCTTCACCATGGAGCGCGACACCGAAGGCGAAGGCTTCCAGTTGCGGACCCAGGAAGCCATTACCGTCGACACAATCGTCGAAATGCGCACCGGCACCATCCGGCATTCGCTGTTCGGTGCAACAGACGCAGTCGGCCTGCCAGACAGCATCGCCACCCGTCTGGCTGATATTTTCGGCACCGAAATCGACTTCCACACCGATCTGCGAAAGGGCGACACCTTCAGCGTGGTGTATGAATCCACAATCGATGAGACCTCGATCATGCGCCCCGGTCGCATTCTTGCCGCGGAGTTCGTGAATCAGGGCAAACGCCATGTGGTCGTCCTTCATCGCGGCGCTGACGGCAAGGATCAGTATTACAGCGGGGACGGCCGCAGCCTGCGCCAGGCATTCCTGCGCTCGCCGCTGGAGTTTTCACGGGTTACCTCAGGCTTTGGCCGTCGCCTCCACCCCATTCACAAGAGTTGGCGCAACCACAACGGCGTTGACTACGCCGCCCCCACCGGTACGCCGGTCAAGGCCACTTCCGACGGCATCGTCAGTTTTGCTGGCGTTCAAGGCGGCTACGGCAATCTCGTTGTACTGCGCCATCGGGGCAAGCTCTCCACCGCCTACGCTCACCTGAATGGCTTCGCCCCCAAGCTTCGGCAAGGCGTATCGGTCAGCCAGGGGGACATTATCGGCTATGTAGGCTCGACCGGTTGGTCCACCGGCCCTCACCTGCACTACGAAGTCCGTATCGACAACGTTGCGCACGACCCAATGAAGATCGCCCTGCCAATGGTCGAAAGCCTGGAAGGCAAGGAGCTTGCCGCCTTCAAGCGCAGCGCCGACCCCCTGCTGCAGCGCCTGGCTTTGCTGAACTATCAGCCAACTTCGGTCGCGAGTCGCTGAAGAAATCTCCACTTGAGCCGGCAGTCCTGCTGATCACATGCAGGACTGCATAAAAAAGGGGCGCATCCGCGCCCCTTTTTACATCAACATCTGAAAACCGGTCAGGCCGAAAACGACGAGCCGCAGCCGCAGGTGCTGGTCGCGTTCGGATTGCGGATCACAAACTGCGAGCCTTCAAGGCCCTCGGTGTAGTCAATCTCGGCTCCCACCAGATACTGATAGCTCATCGGATCCACCAGCAAGGTCACGCCATTCTTCTCGAAGGCGGTGTCGTCGTCGTTCACTTCTTCGTCGAAGGTGAAACCGTACTGGAAACCCGAACAGCCACCACCGCTGACGAAAACCCGCAGCTTGAGTGCCGGATTGCCTTCCTCTTCGATCAACTCACGAACCTTGCCAGCCGCGCTGTCGGTAAATACCAGGATGTCGGGGGTTTCAACTGCTGCGTTCATGTCATCTCCTAAATCAGGCGCAGGGGCGCATCATGCGCCTTCCGCCCGTTCACGTCAAAATCAGATCGTCAAGCTTGCAACAAGTTCCAATCAGGGACTGACGGGCACAATATCCAGACCCTGCATCTCGTCAAACCCGAACATGATGTTCATGTTCTGCACAGCCTGACCCGCAGCACCCTTGACCAGGTTATCAATCACCGACAATACGACTACAGTATCACCCCCTTGAGGACGATGAACTGCAATCCGGCACATGTTGGATGCACGCACCGAGCGCGTCTCCGGATGACTGCCCGCAGGCATCACATCAACAAACGGCTCCCCGGCAAAGCGGGTTTCAAACAAGGCCTGCAGATCCACATCCTTGCTCAAGCGCCCATAGAGCGTGGCATGAATGCCGCGAATCATCGGCGTCAGATGCGGCACAAAGGTCAGACCGACAGCCTGATCACCCGCCATTCTTACCAGCCCCTGCCGAATCTCGGGCAGATGGCGGTGACCACCTACACCATAGGCCTTGAAACTGTCGGCCGCTTCGGCGAACAGGGTATGAACCTCTGCCTTGCGCCCCGCACCCGACACACCCGACTTGGCGTCGGCCACCAGACTGGACAACTCGACCACCCCAGCCTCAACCAAAGGCAGAAAACCCAGTTGTACCGCGGTCGGATAACAACCCGGGTTGGCCAGCACTCGTGCCGTGCGGATCTTGTCACGATTGACTTCAGGCAGACCATAAACCGCCTCTGCCACCAGATCAGGTGCAGCATGGCTCATGCCGTACCACTTCTCCCACTCCGCGATATCACGAATACGGAAATCTGCCGCCAGATCAATGACACGCACACCCGCCGCAACCAACTCGGCCGCCTGCTTCATTGCAATACCATTCGGCGTCGCAAAGAACACCACATCACACTGCTCGAGCGCAGCATCCTGCGGGGTAACGAATTTCAGATCCACGCGCCGGCGCAGGCTGGGAAACATGTCGGCAACCGGCATACCCGCTTCGCCTCGCGATGTGATCGCCGTCAGCTGAACACCCGGATGACGCGCGAGCAAACGCAAGAGCTCGACGCCGGTATATCCCGTACCACCTACCACACCCACCTTGATCATGTCCTCTCCTCGCCAAACCCGGCAACAGAAGTCAATTATCGCACCACCGCCCGCTCACCTACATCACCGAACGATGACATTGCGGATCATGCAGGACGCCATACCCCTGCGCCCAACCCGGTAATAAAAAAAGCCGCCCCTCGGGACGGCTTTTTCTGCTGCAGCCAGAAGCGCAAATTAACGCTTCGAGAACTGCTTGGCACGACGCGCCTTGCGCAGGCCGACTTTCTTACGCTCGACTTCACGTGCATCGCGAGTCACGAAGCCTGCGGTGCGCAGATCCGACTTGAGCTCTGCGCTGTAATCGATCAGCGCACGGGTAATACCGTGACGCACGGCGCCGGCCTGACCCGACTCACCGCCACCGACGACATTGACCATGATGTCGAAGCGACCTTCGTTACCCGTCAGCACCAGCGGCTGACGCACGATCATGCGGCCGGTTTCACGGGAGAAGAATTCGTCAACCGGCTTGCCGTTGACGACGATGTTGCCGGTACCCGGCTTGATGAACACACGGGCCACAGCGGTCTTGCGGCGACCGGTACCGTAGTTGTAAGTCACAGCCATTTATGGCTCCTTAGATCTCGAGAACTTTGGGCTGCTGGGCGGCATGCGGGTGCTCGGCACCTGCGTAGCACTTCAGCTTCTTCAGCATGGCGTAGCCCAGCGGACCCTTCGGCAGCATGCCCTTCACGGCCTTTTCCAGCACGCGCTCGGGGAAGCGTTGCTGCAGCTTGGTGAAGTTGGTCTCGTAGATACCGCCCGGGTAGCCGGAGTGGCGATAGTACTTCTTGTCTTGCGCCTTGTTACCCGTCACACGCAGTTTTTCGACGTTGACCACAACAATGTAGTCACCGGTATCAACGTGCGGCGTGTAGATGGTCTTGTGCTTGCCACGCAGGCGGCGGGCCACTTCGGAGGCAAGACGGCCAAGCACCTTGTCCGTGCCGTCGACAACGAACCAGTCGCGCTGTACTTCGTGCGGCTTGGCGGAAAACGTTTTCATTAGAAACCTCGATCTTGTCGGGCCTGGCGTGCCGGCCACCAAACGGAAAGCTCGCAATCTTATAGATTTAGCCACCTGTCTGTCAATGCATATCCACAAAAGAATCGCAATGACACCAACTGGGCAAGCGCATCAAAAAAAACGCAGCCCCTGAGAGGCTGCGTTAAATCCACACCAAAGGAGGAGGGTGGAGGAGACACCGATTTGGATCGGGGCTGCTACTGCAGCGCATCTGCGATCCGACTGAGACGGATTATTCCCCATCCTCCGGGCTAGCACAAGAACTTTTTGTGCATTGCACAATAAATATTCTAATTCATACATTAGACCTGCTTATCCTCAAAACACCTTTCGATGCGGCGGGTTCACCCAGGCAAACACGTCGATATATACGGATACCCAGCAGAGGCTTGTTCAATCCACCTCTCATCATGCTGCAAAGCAACATCCTGCACAGTCAAAGGCGTCACATCCGATAGCGTGCTTGGGTAGAATCGCAGCACGACGCACCAGTCGTGCGCAAGCAATCACCACGGAGAAACACAAGCATGGAATGCACCATCAAATGGGTCGATGGCATGACCTTCATGGCCGAGACAGGAACGGGGCATCTGCTGACGATGGACGGCGCCCCCGAAGCCGGCGGCCGGAATCTGGCACCCCGCCCGATGGAGTTGATGCTTGCCGGCGCAGGCGGCTGCACGGCATTTGATGTTGTACTGATCCTGAAGCGCAGCCGTCAGGACGTAAGCGACTGCTCGGTCAAACTGGAGGCCGAACGCGCCGAGACCGACCCCAAGGTCTTCACCCGCATCCGCTTTCACTACACGGTGACTGGACACAACCTGAAGCCGGAAACGGTCGAGCGGGCCATTCACCTGTCGGCAGAAAAATACTGTTCAGCATCCATCATGCTGGCAAAGACCGCCGAGATCACCCATGAATGGACGATCGTCGAAGCAGTGTGAGAGACGCGTGCGCCCCAAGCACGGGGCGCATCAGACGTACCCTCAAAGGTGATACGCCGTCCGGGTCATGACTTTGGAGACCAGCTTCATTGCTGCCTTGACCGGGGTTGGCAGCTCGCGACCACCCAGCTTCAGTGCGGTGTCCGCATGACTGATCTCATCGGCTTTCATCTGCTCGACGATTGCGCGTGACTTGCGGTCTTCGGCCGGCAGGCTATCCAGATGTCCGTGGAGATGAGCCTCCACCTGGCGCTCGGTTTCAGCCAGAAAGCCCAGATTCCAGCGGTCACCGAACTTGCCGGCCAGCATGCCGATGGCCAGCGAGCTGCCGTACCACAGCGGATTGAGCAGACTCTTGCGCCCGCCAAGTTCGGCAATGCGCTGCTCGGTCCAGGCCAGATGCTCGGTCTCCTCATGCGAAGCACGCTCCAGCGCCTTGCGGATGACCGGATCGGAGGACATCATCGCCTGCCCCTGGTACAAGGCCTGTGCACAGATCTCCCCACAGTGATTGATCCGCATCAAGGCCGCCGCATGGCGCTTCTGCGCGTCATCCAGTGGGGCGTCCGGTACGTCATCCCCGGGAATGGGCCGAATCGAACGTGCCGGCGCAAACACTGTCCGCAACGCACGGTCGAACTGGACAATGGCTTGATCGATCATGGACGTCGCCCCTGAACTGGATTGATGAAATCGAGCGCGCCATCAAGTCGGCGCAGAACCTCACGGCGGTCGCGCGGTGGCGCGGGTCCGTCGCAGAACACATCGCCAGCCAAGGCCGCCCGTGGCCGATTGTAGGAATTCTCCACGATCGGTGCCCAGGCACTGTTCTTCGACTCGGACCAGCTACCGTCCTTGCGACCACTGGCATAGATGCGGCGCTCGCGGGTTGCGCAACGGATGCCTTCATAGGTGACGCTCTCGGCCCCACTGGGTGAGCGAACCACGAGGACGTAGCGCACCACACCATCCGAATCGACCGTGAGCGTCTCCATGTCAATCAGGAACCGGTTCGGCGAAGCGCTGCTGACGAAGAAGGCACGCAGCCCCTTCTCGGCAGGTGCGGCGGGCAAGACGTACTCGCCCTCCTTCCATTCGGGATCCGCCTCTACCAGCAAGCCTGCCATGGCCGTTGCGCAACTGGCTGAACAGCTCAGTCCGACCGTCAGCCGTCGCAACAAAGAAAGATACGACACTCGATATTCCCTTGCATCAGTGCCCGCCCTCGCACCCGCTCATGCGGGTGGCGAGGCTTCGGGCCGGTAGGACTCCGGCAACTCGCAAGGCCGGGAGCGGAACAGCACCCTGGACAACTCCGTCAATGCCAGTTGATACACCTGCCGCTTGAACTCGATCACGGCATCGAGGGGTACCCAGTAGTGGCTCCAACGCCATGCGTCGAACTCCGGGTGGTTGCTGGCACGCAGACATACATCCGAGTCACGCCCGACCAGTCGTAGCAGAAACCAGATCTGTTTCTGTCCACGATAGGTGTTGCGCCATTCCCGCTTGATCCAGTGCTTGGGAACGTCATAGCGCAACCAGCCGCGTGTGCGGCCGAGGATCTTGACGTGCTCCGGGCGCAATCCGACCTCCTCGAACAATTCCCGATACATCGCCTGCTCCGGCGTCTCGCCGTGCTTGATGCCGCCTTGCGGAAACTGCCACGAGTGCTCACGGATACGCTTGCCCCAGAACACTTCATTTCGCGTATTGACAAGGATGATGCCGACGTTCGGGCGATAGCCTTCACGGTCGAGCATGATCAAACCTTCAAATTGTCTTGGTTGGGATGGATTTTTTCACACTTGCCGGGACTTTGAAAGCAGCCACGGTTTCGGGGTTCCTGAGTGCGCCCTGCGCGCAGAACCTGCCTTGCTGCAGGTGCGTAAGCTAGAATCGCGAAATTCGCCAACACACACCCACTTCACACTCATGCGCGCCAGCCAGTTTCACCTGTTCACCCTGAAGGAAGCCCCCTCCGACGCCGAAGTCGTCAGCCAGAAGCTGATGCTGCGTGCAGGCATGATCCGCAAGGTTGCTGCAGGCATCTACAACTACATGCCAATGGGCCTGCGCTCGATCCGCAAGGTCGAAGCCATCATTCGCGACGAACTCGACCGTGCAGGCGCGATGGAGCTGACCATGCCGCTGGTCCAGCCCGCCGAGCTGTGGCAGGAGACGGGGCGCTGGGACAAGATGGGCCCCGAGATGCTGCGCATCAAGGATCGCCACGACCGCGACTTTGCACTGCAGCCGACGTCGGAGGAAGTCGTCACCGACATCGCCCGCCAGGAGCTGAAGAGCTATCGTCAGCTGCCCAAGAACTTCTACCAGATCCAGACCAAATTCCGTGACGAACGCCGCCCACGTTTCGGCGTGATGCGGGGGCGCGAATTCCTGATGAAGGACGGCTACTCCTTCGACCGCGACGTCGACGCCGCCGGGCGCAGCTACGATGCCATGTACGCCGCCTATGGCCGGATCTTCGACCGTATTGGTCTCGAGTACCGCGCTGTTGCCGCGGACACGGGTGCCATTGGCGGTGATCGCTCACACGAATTCCAGGTGATCGCCGAAACGGGCGAGGACGCCATCGTTTACTGCCCGGACTCCGACTACGCAGCCAACATCGAACTGGCCGAGGCGCTTGCCCTGTTGCCCGGGCGTTCAGCGGCCACCACTGCACTGGTCAAGACCCCGACCCCGGGCAAGTCCACCTGCGGCGAGGTGGCCGAGTTGCTGTCGGTACCACTGCAGACGACGGTCAAATCGCTGGTACTGGCCAGCGACGAGACCGATGAGGACGGCAAGATCATCAAGAGTACGGTATGGCTGCTGCTGGTGCGCGGCGACCATGAACTCAACGAAGTCAAGACTGGCAAGATCGACGGCCTGAAAGCCGGATTCCGCTTCGCCACCGAAGCCGAAATCATCGAGCACTTCGGCTGCAAGCCGGGCTATCTCGGTCCGATCGGCCTGAAAAAACCGGTTCGCATCATCGCTGACCGTACCGTTGCCAACATGGCTGATTTCATCTGCGGTGCCAACGACGAAGGCTTCCACTACACCGGCGCCAACTGGGGACGCGACCTTCCCGAGCCTGATGTCGTTGCCGATATCCGCAATGTGGTCGAGGGCGATCCGTCGCCCGACGGCAGGGGCGTACTCGCCATCCAGCGCGGCATCGAGGTCGGCCACGTGTTCTACCTTGGCACCAAGTACTCGCAGGCGATGAACGCCACGTTCCTCGATGTCGATGGCAAACCCAAGCACTTCGAAATGGGCTGCTACGGCATCGGCGTCACCCGCATCCTGGGAGCGGCCATCGAACAGAACCACGACGAACGCGGCATCATCTGGCCGGCAGCCATCGCACCGTTCGAAGTCGTGATCTGCGGTGTAGGCTGGGGCAAGTCGGAGGCAGTACGCGACGAAGCCAACCGGCTTTACGACACCCTGGTGAAAGCAGGCATCGATGTCATCCTCGACGATCGCGACGAACGCCCGGGCGTCATGTTCGCCGACTGGGAGCTGATCGGTGTGCCCCACCGCATCACCATTGGTGATCGCGGTCTCAAGGAAGGCATCATCGAGTATCAGGCCCGTCGCGACGGCGAGCAGATCAAGCTCAGCACCGTCGATGCCGCGAGCTTCGTCGCCTCGCGTCTGCGCGGCTGAACCATGCGTTACGCGCTGTCCGTCCTGCTCAAGCGCGCCTTTGTACAAGGCGCGCTTGCCGCCGCACTCGCCGCCTCAACCAGCCAGGCACTGGCGGGTGCGCAGCAGTATGAACCGCTGGCCGCCAGCGTGCGTGCAGCGCTGCATCAGGCGGTCAGCGACGCGGCCGCGCCTATTCTGCCAATCCAGGACGCGGGCGAGCGGGCGCAATGGCTGGCAGAAATGTCGCGGCGCCTGGAGCGGCGCATTCCGGATGCCGCATACCGCACCGAACTGCTCACCTCGATTCATTACGAAGCGACGCGCGCCGGGCTGGACCCGCAACTGGTCCTCGGCCTGATCCAGGTCGAGAGCAATTTCCGCAAATACGCCATCTCGTCCGCGGGCGCGCGCGGCTACATGCAGGTGATGCCGTTCTGGATCAAGGTCATCGGCCGCGAAGACGACAACCTGTTCCACCTGCGCACCAACCTGCGCTACGGCTGTACCATCCTGCGCCACTATCTGGATATCGAGAAAGGTGACCTGTTCCGCGCACTGGGTCGCTACAACGGCAGCCTGGGCAAGGCCGAATACCCCAACCTGGTCAGGAACGCCTGGGAGCGGCACTGGAGCTGGTCGGCTGCCCGACTCGCCGCCAATACCGACGAGGCGAGCGCCAAGCCCAACTGAACCCACCACCGGGCGCCAGACCACGGAGGGCGCGCCGGGCCGCGATCACGGCATCGGTGGCAGGCCCTGTCCGGGGATCAGCCGCCCGCCACCGTGCGGTCGATCCCGGACACACTGGCCCAACGGCGGTCTAGGCGGAAACCGCAGCCAGTTGACGCGGCTCGGCAGGTCGCTTGTCCTCAGTCGTAGAGCGTGTCTTTTCCGCGGCAGACAAGGGCTGTACGTCTCCCGACACTTCGCCTCCCTCCTCGATCAGAATCCGGCCATAGCGGATCTTGCCACTGACCCGCCCGCTGGAATGAATGATGAGTTGCTGCCGGGCGGTCAGCTCACCTTCGAAACTACCGCGAATCTCCGCAACATCAATACCCACCTTGCCATGAAAGGCACCGGCTTCGGCAATCCGGATCACCCGGCTGTCCATCGTCGCCTCGACCCGCCCTTCGACGACCAGGGTGTCGCAATCCAGGATCTCCGCCCCCTTGAGTTTGACATCCGGACCGACAATGAGCCGACTCGGACGCCCCTCATCCATGCCTGTCGTCGGTGTTGCCGCCCCCCCTTTCCCGGCAACGGATTCTCCACGGGCCATGTCGTGACCAGGCGACAGCACCGCTGCGGACTCCGCCATCGCGCCAGCCGGAACTGAAGGCGCCTGGACAGCAGGCTTTACAGGGCTGCGACCCACAACCGGATCGGGCGCCTTGGAAAACGGACTGGACTTGTTGAACATGCTTTCTCCTCGCAAGTGATGACCCTCCGGACGGAGGCAAACCATTCTTGCAAAGCGCATGCCAACAGTTTAAAACCATTTAAAATCAAAACACTGGCACACTTCCTCCAAAAACAATCGCATGATCCGGATCACGATGCGGGTACATTCGTCGCCTGATGACGACATGCATCACGGCCGATCGCAGCAAAGCATTGCTTCAAATACAATTTCATTTGTCGTGCCCCGGCAACACCCGCCTGATCGAAACATCGGCTTGCACTTGCTTACCTGTCCGTCTGACACCGCCGCCTAAACTGCCTGGATCACCAGATAAAACCCTTCAACCGCGGGCCCAACTCATGCGTATCGATTCTGACGCCGCAGCCCTGACGGTCCATACGGCCTTGCCACGCCGTCACACACCGTCATCCGCGCAACACGGCATCCTGACGCGTAACGAAGCGATGCTGACTTTGCTCGACCAGGCGAGACTCGTCGCACGCAGTGAAGCCAGCATACTGGTCCAGGGCGAAAGCGGGACAGGCAAGGAGTTGTTGGCGCGGTTCATCCACCAGCAGAGCGAACGCGCACGCGCCCCGTTCATCGCCCTGAACTGCAGCGCCATACCCGAAGGTCTGCTGGAATCCGAACTTTTCGGCCATGTCCGCGGTGCATTCAGCGGCGCAACCGGAAGCCATCCGGGGCTGTTTGCTGCCGCAGAGGGAGGCACCCTGTTTCTCGACGAGATCGGTGACATGCCGGTCAGCCTGCAGGCCAAGCTGTTGCGCGTGCTGCAGGAGCGCACGGTACGCGCAGTGGGCACGAGCCATCACCGCCCGATCGATGTCCGGGTCATCTCGGCGACGCACCGCAATCTGGAGCAGGAGCGCGCCTGCGGACGCTTCCGAGAAGATCTGTACTACCGTATCAAGGTGGTAAGCCTCGAGTTGCCTCCGTTGCGCGAGCGCACTGAAGACATTCCGCTGCTGGCCGAACATTTCGTCAAACAGATCGCACAGCGCGACGGCAAGCCGCTGAGCGGCTTATCCGCAGCCGCACTGACCGCACTGTGCCAGGCCGACTGGCCAGGCAACGTCCGCCAGTTGCAGAACGTGATTGAACACGCCTGCGCGCTCAGCCGAGGCGGCGTGATCTCATGCGTCGGACTCGGGGCCCGCAAGGACGAGACCTCATGCCCCTTGCCCAACTTCACCGAGGCCAGGATCCGTTTCGAGCACGACTATCTGGTGAGGCTGCTCAAGTTGACTGCCGGTCGCGTTTCCGATGCCGCCCGTATCGCCGCGCGCAACCGCACCGAGTTCTACCGTCTGCTGCAACGCCACCAACTCGACCCCGCACGCTTTCGCACAGGGTCGGACCCTCGCGCCTGAAACCCATGGATCTCCGGCGGAAACTCCAGGCCGGGAGTCAGGCCGTGCCGCCGACAGTCAGGCCGTCGATCCGCAATGTCGGCTGACCGACCCCGACCGGAACACTCTGCCCATCCTTGCCACAGGTCCCGACGCCGGGATCCAGCGCCATGTCGTTGCCGATCATGCTCACCCGGGTCAGTACATCAGGGCCATTGCCGATCAACGTCGCCCCCTTGACCGGACGGGTGACCTTTCCGTTCTCGATCAGGTAAGCCTCAGCGGTGGAGAACACGAACTTGCCGGATGTGATGTCGACCTGACCACCGCCAAAATTGACCGCATACAAGCCCTTCTTGACCGACTTGATGATCTCGGCCGGATCGCGGTCGCCGTTCAGCATGTAGGTGTTAGTCATGCGCGGCATCGGCAGATGCGCGTAGGACTCGCGCCGCCCGTTGCCGGTGGGCGCCACCCCCATCAGGCGCGCATTCATGATGTCCTGCATGTAGCCGGTCAGGATACCGTCTTCAATCAACACGGTACGCTCGGTCGGGTTACCCTCGTCATCGATGGACAGGGATCCGCGGCGATCCGGCAGCGTGCCATCGTCAACCACGGTCACGCCCTTGGCCGCCACCTGCTGACCAATCCGGTCGGAAAACGCGGAACTGCCCTTTCGATTGAAATCGCCCTCCAGGCCGTGCCCGATCGCCTCGTGCAACAGGATGCCCGGCCAGCCCGGTCCAAGCACCACCGGCATGGTTCCAGCCGGTGCCGGCCCCGCTTCAAGATTGACACTGGCCTGATGGACCGCGGCACGGGCATAGTCGCGCAGACGCTCGTCACTGAAATAGGTGTAGTCGTAGCGTCCACCGCCACCCGCACTACCCTGCTCACGGCGATCGCCATCCTCCATGATCACCGTCACCGACACGCGGACCAGCGGGCGCACATCGGCCGCCATATGCCCGTCGTTGCGCGCAACCAGCACGACCTCCCACGACCCGGCGATATGCGCCATGACCTGAGTGACGCGCGCATCCTCGGCGCGGGCAAAGCCCTCGAGACGCTCCAGCAGTTTCACCTTGGCGGTATCGTCGAGCGAGGCCAGCGGGTCATCCGCGCGGTACAGGCGATTGCGTACCTTGTGCGGCGTGATGGCCACCGAACGCCGCTCGCCGGCGTCGGCAATCGCCCGAGTGGCCGTCGCCGCACCCACCAAGGCATCAAGGGAGATATCGTCAGAGTAGGCAAAGGCGGTCTTCTCGCCGCTGATGGCGCGCACGCCCACACCTTGCTCGATGTCGAAACTGCCAGACTTGACGATCCCTTCCTCCAGACTCCAGCCCTCGGAACGCTGATACTGGAAATAAAGGTCGGCATAGTCGATCTGGTGCCGCATCAACTTGCGGAACACCTTCTCGAGTTCAGCGTCTCCCAGCCCATAGGGCGAAAGCAGCAATCGATCGGCAACCTTCAGCGCATTCTTGCTCATGTTCTTTCCTGTCAGGGCGCCTGCACGTTGCGCGCACAAACGCCGGTTCGGTCCTGTAGACCCTGTATATGCCTATAGACAGCGATGACGCAAGGCCGGCAGGCTCTCGCGCACATTGCGGATCCTGTCGATGTCCATTTCCGCCAGCACCACGCCGGGCCCACTCTCCAGCACCGCAACCACCTCGCCCCAGGGATCGATGATCATGCTGTGTCCCCAGGTCACCCGCCCGCCGGGATGTTGCCCCCCCTGTGCCGGGGCCATCACATAACATTGATTCTCGATCGCCCGCGCGCGCAGCAGGACCTCCCAATGCGCCTTACCCGTGGTGTAAGTGAACGCAGCGGGCAGGATGATCAGATTGACCGCCCCCATTGCACGGAATAGCTCCGGGAAGCGAAGGTCGTAACATACGGACAGCCCGACCCGCCCCATCGGCGCATCGAAGCCCGTCACCTGCGCACCCGGCTCGATCGATGCGGCTTCGTCATAGCGTTCGGCACCACGACTGAAGCCGAATAGATGAATCTTGTCGTAACGTGCCACGCACCTGCCAGTATCATCGAACACCAGCGTACTGTTGCGTACCTTGTCGTCCGCCTGCGCCACCAACGGCAAGGTACCACCGACCAGCCACACGCCATGACGAAGTGCCGCCTCGCGGAGAAAACCCTGTATCGGACCCCGTCCCTCGGCTTCGCGGATACGTACCTTGGCAGACTCGTCAGGGGAGATCAGCGGAAAGTACTCCGGCAACGCAATCAGGCTGGCACCCTCGCCAGCCGCCTGAGCGATCAAATCTGCTGCGACCGCGAGATTCTCCTCGACCTCGGGACCGGATACCGTCTGTATTGCAGCAATCCTGAACTTGCCCGCACTCGCCTCGGTCATCGTGCTGCATTCCTCATGGCTTGGATTTATCGGCGCCTCCCACCCCCGGGATCAACTGTCCGGCTGGCGAACCGAGCTTCTCGACCACCGGATCACTCCACCGGCCGGTCACGGCGTACTCGAAGGCAAACAGTTTTTCGATCGGATCGCTGAGCGCCTTCTGCGCCAGATAGGTCACAACACCCGCAACCGGATTGATCAACCCCGCGGCGGCCCCGATCGCCACCGACTCCGACAGCGTCGGCTGCACAGTGACGCGCAGATCCTGTGTTTCCGCTGCGATATCTGCCTGGCCCCGCATCAGCACCCGCGCCGCCGGCCCGCGGATCTCCAGCGCCTCGGTACGCATGACCCCGGCAGTCACTTCGATGCTACCGGAAATGCGATCAAAGGCGAATCCTTCGGAAAAGACATCGCGAAAATCCAGGCTGATCCGACGCGGCAAGGCCTGCAGGCTGAGCACACCCAGCAAGCGCCCGACGCCGGGGTCGAGTTGGCGGAACTGTCCGGCCTCGGCATCAAGATCAAGCTGCCCGGTCAGCGTCGGATAGTCGATGCGGGTCGGCGCGCCTCGCCAGCGCAACTTGCCGGCAAGGGTCGCCTTACCACCACGCAAGGCCTCTCCATGCCCCATCGCCTCGACCAGGCGCCCCACATTTGGTGTGGTCAGTACAAAGTCCAGCTCCGTACGCGCCGATCCACGGGTCTGCCACACGCCACTGCCACTCAGACTTCCCTCAGGATGCCGCAAGGCAAAGCGCTCCAGATGCCAGCTTCCATCGCGATTGCGCGCCAGCACGTCAAGCCGTCCAAGCGTGCGCTCGCCGAGCACGAGTTTGTCGATGACAACATCGAGACCTGGCAGACTACGCGGGGGGGCATCGGTCGCCGGTTCAGCACCCTGCCGCCCCGCATCATCGTCACTCTCTGCCAGCGTCAGATGTGACAGCCGGGCGTGGATGTTGCCATCTCCGGCCCTGCGCCAGTCAAACTCGCCTTTGGCCTCACGGCTATCCAGGCGTGCCCGCCACCCCCCAGCATCGGCCAGCGCGCGCAGGTTCAACGCGTTGAGTGCCTGACCGAACAGTTGAACCTTTCCCGCCTCCAGCGCAACGCCGGCAAGCTCGAGCGCCAATCCACCGTCACTGATCTTGCCGGTTGCAGGCGCGTCCTGCGAGGATTCGTCCAGTATCCTGCGCCAGGCATCGGCATCGATGTGGTCGAGCTTGGCTGCCACCATCACTCCCTTGTCGGCAAGACGCACCGGCTGGAAGACGCCCACCCCGCCGTGATAGCCCGCCTCACCCGGTCGCCGAACCAAAGCCCCCGCCAGACGATCTGACAGGGAGAACCGAACCGACCGCCCTCCTCCCCCAGCCGGATAAGCCAGATCAAACTCAAGCGGCCAGGATTCGCCGGCCCCCTTGTTGAACGGGTGCGGCAAACTGGATGACACCCCCTCCAGCGAAGCGCGGATGCGCACCTGCGTGCCGCTTCGATCGACGCCGATTTCCGCCCCCCAACCGCTGCGCCCGGACAGATGCGCCAGAACCGGCAGCTCAAGGTGAGCACGAGCCGCCTGCATGTCGATGCCGCCATTCACGGTAAACTTGACGCCACCATCGGCCGCGGTGTTCGCCACCAGCTTGACCGGCTCGCCAAACAAGCGCGCCCGGGCCTCGGGAATCCTCAACTCGTCGGCGGTAAACGCCAGACTGCCCGCCGCCTGCTCGAGCGCAGGCAAGCCCTCGACCACCCACAACCGGTTGCCCGAAAAACGGTAACTGCCGACCACTTCGGTATCGACAACGCTGCGTAGCGGCATCACCAGCTTGAGGTCCAGCGTGCCATTTCCTTCCGCACGCATGCCATCGGTAAAGCCGTCGATCCGACGACTCACCGGGCTCTCACTGACGAAACGCAGGAAGTCTGAGGTGGTACCCGCCGCACGCCCGGTCAGCGTCATGACCTCACTGGGTTGCACATCAAGATCCGGCACGACCGCGCTGACCTTGCTCAACAAGACACCGAAGATGCGTCCGCGGACCGCCTCGATGCGCATGCCCGGCCCCTCGAAACGGACCTCTCCGTCGATATCCTCGATCGGCGGCCAGTCAGGCGCGTACTCGAGGCGTCCCTTGGCAACCTTGATCGCGACCAGGAACTGCCCATTGCCATCGCGGAAAGGGAAATCCTCCAGGCGTCCCTTCAAGCGCAGGCGTGCCTCGGGCACCGTTGCACGGCGAATCGCATTGCGCACCCATTCATGCGTATCACGATTGACCACTCGCGGCAGGTAGCGCCACACCGCAGCACCGTCAGCCCGGGTCAGGCGTGCCGACAGATCGATCTCGCCCACGCCGCCGGGCTCAGGCCAGTACTTGCCCGCCGCGGTGCCGGCCGCATCCGCATTATCAAAGCCAGCCGAGTCAAGGCTGATCTCAACTCGGCCATCGCGCCGGCTCCAGCCGCCGTCGGCCTTCAGCGAGGCAAACACCAGTCGAGGGTGAGTCATCACATCCGGCAGATCGATATGGGTATTGCGTCCGGCCAGCATGAAGCGCCCACTCTGCTCGGTACCATTGATCTCGCCAGACAATCCGCCCACGCCAGGCAGCGCATCACGTGCGCTTAGGCCGATATCCTCAAACCGTGCTGACACCTTCCAGCTTTCAGGGGTGGCTGCCTCACCACGCCACGTCAACCGCAGATCACGCACCCGCCCGCGCGGATCGAACGCGGCCAGCCGGCTCCTGACTCCATCGTCAAACGGAAGATGCGCCGCCAGCCTGGCCAGCGCAGCAAAATCGATCAGGCTGGCCTGCAACTGACCTTCACCGGGTTGGCGCGTGTCGGCGTGACGAACGCTCAGGCGCAGATCGGTCGGCTCCAGGCGCTGTCCATCGGACGTGCTCAGGGCCAACTGGCTGGCGGTCAACTCGACAGCGGTGGAGGCATAGCGCGCAGACAACTGTCCGTGAAGTTCGCTCAAGTGCAAGGGCGGCAAGTCTGCCGCCAGGGTGGTCGAAACCGATTCGAGCGCAAGGTTTGCCTGCATCTCGACCCCACCCGCTCCATCCAGATCCAGCCACAAGCGGGTGCCGCCCTGGCCACTCAGAGGAACCGGGTAATCCACCCAGGGACTCCAGGCCCCCAGATCGGCACGCTCCAGCCCGACATACAGACGCCCGACGGTCTCGGCAAGCCGATCCACCGCAAACTGGCGTAGCTCGCCACGCACATCCAACATCGAGGCGAGCGCCGCAGGCGGCTGTGCTCGCAAGGCGAAACGCCGCAACAGGAGACCACGTTCGAGCAGGAATTCGACCCCGCTCAGCGTCAATGCAGGGGCCCGACGCATGTCATCCCGCCAGATCAGTGTCGCGTCGCGTACCACGACACGACGCTGGTCCAGCAGCCAGTCCAAGCCGCCGCCGTTAGCACCGCCCCCCCCTGTCCGCATCCCTGCCACCACCAGGGCGCCATCGGCAGCACGCTGAATGTCCAGCGTCGGGCCAACGATCTCCAGTCGATGAAAGGAGGGCGTCCATGGCAACAGCGACGACCATGCCAGCGTCGCATCCACCCGATCCAGTTCGAGCACCGAGCGACCTTCCGCATCGGTCATCTTCAAGGCGCTCAAGTGCAGTCTTGGCCGCAAGCCGGACCAGTCTGCCGATAGCGCGCCAATGGTGACCGGCTGGCCACTCAGGCGGGACAGTTCCGCGGCGATCTCGGCCCGATAGGCGCCGACCTGGGGCAACACCACCCAACGCAGCCCGAGCACCAGCACGGCAAATACGAACCACATCAGCACCAGGAAAGTACCGAACAGGCGCAAGCAATGCATCCTGCGGCCGGGTTGCGGCGCGGACACGGAGCCGTCGGCAGGAGTGGTCGCTGTATTCATAGTTCCGGGCCCGGCAACATGCAGTGAAACGCTGCAGACGGCGCCCGCAGGCAGGTGGCTTGGCTACAATCGGGTTTTGGGCTTTCCCCGGACGCCATGGAGCGCAACGGGGACAAAGCTTTGGATTCTACCAACCTTCAAGAGTGCCATGCCCATGTCCCACACCCTGAATGTGTTACCGGACGTCATCCAGCACGCTGCAGGCCTGTCCCGCTTCCTGCAGCGCATGCTGGACAGTCGCCCGTGGCTGGCCGGCGACCTCGCGGCAAGTATCGACCACGCCCTTGGTGCCGACGCAATGCGCACATTCATCGCCGACAAAGGTGCCGACGAAGCCCGCTTGCGCCCCACCTTGCGTCAGCTGCGTACCTGGGTGATCTGCCATCTGATCGTCCGCGACCTGGCGGGTCGCGCCAACCTGTCAGAAGTCACCGAAACCATGACGGTGCTGACCGAGGTCGCCGTGCGCCACGCCCATGATGTGCTGCGCGAGGCCATGGTCCAGCGCTATGGCCAGCCCCTGTCGACCACTGGCTGGGAGCAGGAACTGCTGATCATCGGCATGGGCAAGCTTGGCGGGCGCGAACTCAATGTCTCTTCGGACATCGACCTGATCTTTGTCTACCCGGACGACGGTGACACCGGCGGCAAGAAAGTCATCAGCAACTTCGAGTTCTTCGAACGCCTGGGCAAGCAGTTGATCCAGTCACTGGCCGAAGTCACCGAGCATGGCCAGGTCTTCCGAGTGGACATGCGATTGCGCCCGAATGGCGATTCGGGCCCGCTGGTGTGCAGCTTCGACATGCTGGAGAACTACTTCATCACCCAGGGCCGCGAATGGGAGCGCTACGCCTGGATCAAGGCCCGCGTACTGACTGGAGAACGCTGGCGCGAACTCGAGCAGATCGCCCGCCCCTTCGTGTTTCGCAAGTACCTCGACTTTGGCGCCATCAATGCCATGCGCGATCTACATGCGCAGATCCGGCGCGAGGTTGCACGCCGCGATCGCGCCAACAACATCAAGCTGGGGCCGGGCGGCATCCGCGAGATCGAATTCATTGCCCAGGTCTTCCAGCTGATCCGGGGCGGACGCGATGCTGCGCTGCAGATTCGCCCCACCCTGCAGGTCCTCGCCCGACTGGCCGAACGCGGCATCCTGTCATCCGAGGCGGTCAGCGCACTGAGTGCCGCCTACGACTTCCTGCGCCGTCTCGAACACCGCCTGCAATACCTTGACGACGCCCAGACCCACGACCTGCCCGACGCGCCGGCCGACCAGGCGCTGATTGCACGCGCCATGGGCTTTGCCGACTACGTCAGCCTGCTTGCCGAACTCGATCGCCATCGTGCCGTCGTCAGCCACCACTTCGACGCGGTGTTCGCCGATCCCAATGAAGAACAGCACTCGCTCGACGCCATCTGGGCTAGCGCCGAAGACACCGAGCAGGCAGCTCCACACCTTGCGGAACTTGGCTTCGGCGACCCCGTCGCCGCCGCTGCACGTCTGGCCAGCATACGCGCCAGCGCCCGCTATCAGCAGTTGCCCAATCACATCCGTAGCCGCTTCGACGCCCTCATGCCCCGCGTGGTCGAAGCCGCTGCGAGCACCGCCGGGCCGGATGAGACGCTGAGCCGCTGCCTCGATCTACTCGAAGGCATCAGCCGCCGCGGCGCCTATCTTGCACTGCTGCAGCAATACCCTCAGGCGCTGCGTCGAGTCGTCGACCTGGTAGCCGCCTCACGATGGGCAGCACAGTACCTGGGCCGCCACCCGATCCTGCTGGACGAACTGCTTGACGGCCGCAACCTAGAAGCCGCTCCAGACTGGCAACGCCTGCGCACCGAACTCGCAGCCGAGCTCGACGCCATCGAACCCGATATGGAACGGCAGATGGACCTGATGCGCGAACAGCATCATGCCCAGTCCTTCCGCCTGCTGACGCAGGACATCGCCGGCCTGCTGACCGTGGAGAAACTGGCCGACCACCTGTCGGCACTGGCCGATATCATGGTCGCACTCACCATCCCGCTATGCTGGCGCAAGATCAAGATCCGCCACCGTGACGACCCGAAGTTCGCAGTCATCAGCTACGGCAAGCTCGGAGGCAAGGAGCTGGGCTACGCTTCCGACCTGGACATCGTTTTCCTGTACGACGACGCTGCGCCGGAGTCGGCCGAGGTCTACACCCGGCTCGCTCAACGCACCAACACCTGGCTGTCAAGCCAGACTGCGGCGGGCATCCTGTTCGAAACCGACCTGCGCCTGCGGCCGAACGGCGACTCTGGCCTGATTGCCTGTTCGCTGGAAGCGTTCCGCAAATATCAGCTGGAATCGGCCTGGGTGTGGGAGCACCAGGCCCTGACCCGCGCCCGCTTCAGTGCCGGCGACCCGGCTTTGGGAGAAGCCTTCGAGCGCATCCGCTGTGAAGTCCTGCGGCTGCCGCGCAAGCTCGACAGCTTACGCGCCGAAGTGCTGGCCATGCGCGACAAGATGCGCAGCGCGCACGGAGGCAAGAGCCCGCTGTTCGACCTCAAGCACGACCACGGCGGACTGATCGATGTGGAGTTCCTGATCCAGTACCTGGTTCTCGGCTACGCTTCGAAGCATCCGGAACTGACCGGCAACCTTGGCAATATCGCCTTGCTGAAGATGGCTGCCGGGCTTGGGCTGATCCCCGCCGAGCTGGCCGAAGCCTGCGGCGACAGCTATCGTCAGATGCGCCACCTTCAACACCGGCAACGCCTGAACGGACAAGCATCGAGGGTTGCACCCGAGGAAGCCGCAACAGCACGCCAGCCCGTTCAAGCGCTGTGGTCTCTGGTGTTTGGCACCCACTGAAATATTTCATGTCATGAACCGGAGCATGACGCACCGGTTCAGGGCCGCTAGAATCAGGAATCCTTATAGCAAGCTTTGCGGGCCACGCCTGCCGAGCCGAATCACATGACCCAGGAAATCGAACTCAAGCTCACCCTGCCGGCACGCGCCCTGCCGGCGCTCCGACGCCACCCCCTGGTGGCTTCGGCAAGCCGCGAGGGAGCTGCCACCACCCTGGACAACACCTATTACGACACCCCGGAGTTGACCCTCAAGGCTCGCAAGATTGCGGTTCGCACCCGCAAGCAGGGCCGGCAGTGGCTGCAGACGGTCAAGTGTGCAGCAGTCTCCACGGGCGGGCTGTCGCAGCGTCCCGAATGGGAGCAACCCTACGCCAGCCAGTTCGATTTTTCAGCCATCGACCATGCCGACGTTGCCAAGGTACTGACGCAACACCAGGATGCGCTGGTTCCGGTATTCACGACCCGCTTCCGCCGCGAAACCCGGCGTTATGCGCCGCGCGAGGGCCTGTGCATCCTGATGATGATCGACACTGGCGAAGTCATTGTCGGTGACCGCAAACACCCCATCTGCGAGCTCGAACTCGAACTGGTGGAAGGCAAGGCCAGCGACCTGCTCGAGCTCGCTTGCGAGCTGGCACAGAAGCTGCCGCTGATGCCGGGCGATGTTTCAAAAGCGCAGCGCGGCTACCAGCTGTTCCTTGATCTGCCAGTACGACCTGCCAAGTCAGAACCTGTCGCTCTCCAGCCCGATATCTCGGTCATCGACGCCTTCCGCAGCCTTGCCCACGCCTGCCTGCGCCAATGGCAAGCCAACGCTGCTGCCGCAGCCGAAGGCCACGACGGACCAGAGTTCATTCACCAGCTTCGCGTGGCGCTGCGTCGCCTACGTTCGCTGATCAAGCTCTTTGCCCCCGCCCTGCCGCCGGAATTCGTCGCTCGCTGGGGGGAGCAACTACGCGACAACGCCAACCGGTTCGGTGAGGCACGCGACCTTGATGTCCTGCATGCAGAACTGGTCGAGCCGGTCATTGCCGACGGACTGGCCGACGGCCCGAACAGCAGCCTGCCACAGTTGCTCGACATCATCGCGGACGCCCGTCGCGTCGCACGCAAGCACACCCTGGACAACCTGGCGCATTCGGACCAGGGGCGCCTGCTGCTCGAGCTCAACCTGGCCCTGCACCGTTTGCCGACCAGCAACCTGATTGCGGCTGTCGATCTGCGGACCTTTGCCCGACTACAACTGGACCGACTACGCAAACGCGCCCGCCGTCGCCACGAAGCTTCTGCGACGCTGATCCCCACCCGGCTGCACGCGCTACGGATCGCGATGAAGCAATTGCGCTATGGTCTGGAGTTTCTCGGCGGGTTATGGCCACGGCGACAGGTCGAACGTTATTTGCTGCAGGTTACCGAGGCGCAGACAACGCTCGGCTTCCTCAATGACCTGGACATTGCACGCGGGCGACTGGAGGCGTGGGCGGGTCAGGACGGGGCCTTGCGTGCCGCAGCTGCCTTCATCATCGGCTGGCACGCCCCCCATTATGCCCAATTGCGCCGGCGTGTCCTGAATGAGACCGAACCGCTGCTATGGGGCCCGACACCATGGAAAGGGAAACGGGGCAAATAACCGCGTCATGCTGCTGAAAGATCGCCCCCTTACACTGCTGTCCCCCACAGGCCTGGAGCATGGAATGGATTTGTTGTTGTGGCGTCACGCAGAAGCCGTGGATGGCAGCCCGGATCACACCCGCGAACTGACTGAGCGCGGCCTGAAACAGGCGCGGAAGATGGCCGACTGGCTGGATCAGCATCGCCCCAAACGCCTGCGGGTCCTTGCCAGCCCCACCATGCGCACACGCCAGACAGCGGCGGCCTTCACCGACGCCTTCGAGATCGTGCCGGCACTCGGTCCCGAGTGCGGTGTCTCCGACCTGCTGGCCGCCTCCGGCTGGCCTGACGCGACGGGCGCCACCTTGCTGGTGGGTCACCAACCCGGCCTCGGCCGCCTCGCTGCGCTGCTGCTGTCAGGAATCGAAGCGGACTGGACTATCAAGAAAGGCGCGCTGTGGTGGTTCACCAACCGCGTGCGTGAAGGCGAAAGCCAGACCGTCTTGCGTGCCGTCATTCCCGCCGATCTCGCCTGAGCCCCGCGGCCTGACGCGCCGGAGACTCATTCAATCAGCTGCGGCGCGCAACATTCGGGAAAGACCTGACTCAGAACACGGAATCTTCCTTGCTCTGGTCTGTCTTAAGGCATAGTGCAAGCCAGAAATCGGGGTCTTTACAACACTTCCTGACTTGCACTCACAGACTGCTTTATGGTCATCAGCGGTTTGCGTAATATGCCTGACTCCCGGAGGATCAAACCCCAATGAAGCGCTTCCTGCCCACTCACGACAGCATCAAGCAAAGCCGCCTGTTGCGTTGGCTTGGGCCCCGCCTGCACGACCCATCCCTATGGCACATCAACCGTCGGGCAGTGGCACGTGGTGTGGCCATCGGCGCTTTTTTCGGACTGATGATTCCCGTTGCCCAGATTCCCGCTGCCGCGGTGGCGTCGCTGTTCTTGCGTGCCAACCTCTGGATTGCCGCGGTCTCTACCCTGGTCAGCAACCCGCTGACCTATGCACCCATCTACTACTTCGCCTACCGTCTGGGAGCCAGTCTGATCGGTGCACCACTGCCACGCGACCCTGACGCAGCGCTCAGTCACGAAGCGGTATCGGCCGCATGGCTGCAACAACTCAGCGATATGTGGACCTGGGTGACCGGGATCGGGCAACCGCTGGTGCTGGGTATGCTGCTGATGGCAAGCACGGGGGCAGTCGTCGCCTATCTGGGCACCCAGCTTTTCTGGCGCCTGAAGGTGATCGCCAAGCGCAGGCGGCAACGCAGCGCACGTGCGCTGCGCACAACGCCACAACAGGCAGGCTAAGCGCTTCTTTACATCCAGCGTTCGGCGTATGCTTCATTTTTGCTTCAATCTCGCCTGAACGCACACAGCCATGAATGCCGCCATTCCGAACGGTACTTTCGACATCATTGACGGCGTCCGGCGCGTCTACTATGACGGTTACTGGATCAAGGCCTACGACCCTCCGGCCGATTCACTCCAGGCCAAAAAGACCCTGATCCAAGCCTTGACGCGACGCCTGTTCAATCACGTCGAGCATGGCATCAACATCCCTGGCAAGCGCCTCGCCGAGGCCCGGCATGCCTACGAGCAAGAGCAGGATCCGGCCCGCAAGCGGGTCAAGGGGGCGATGCTTGCGGGCGCCATGTTCAACCGCGCCACCGACATCTTCACCAAGCTGGTCGAACTGCAGGCGCTGGGCATCGAAATCGATACCGACAACGCGCTGATGCGTGAGTGCGGCATCTGCCTGCAAGAGGCCCTGACCCTGGGTCGCCTGGTGCTGCACCGCAGCGGAGAAGAAGGCATCGACGAGTTGTGGGGAGAACCCTTCCGCGCCTTCTCGATTCCGGTCGAGGCCTTTTACGAAAGCCGTTACGTCAAGATTGCGCAGACCCTGCGCGACATCGACCAGATTGCTGCAGTGATGATCCGGACCTTCGCCTCAGACCCCTTGTTTGTCGGCATCGATGATCTGGTCACCCACTTCACCGATCTGGCCAAGGACAAGTGCGAAACCCTGCGTACCGACGGCGATATCTTTGACGTATGGGCAGAGTTCGTCGTCTCATCGGAAAAACTGAGCGCGTTCGCTCCCCACCTGCCAGCCGATGCAGATGGCCGCACACTGCAACGCGCCGCCGACGGCATGCGACTGATCCTTCAGGGACGCGACCTGCTCACCTACATCAGCCGCGCGCGGGTCACCATGCCCAAGAGTACGCGTGAATACTTCGAGCGTTGCGATCATTACGCTCATGCCTTTGCCAACCAGGGGCCGCCCTGTTCCTGTTGACGCTGGCAGGGCCACCGACATGCCTCAGGTTCGGGCGGTCAACGTTCGGTCGGGGACTGCGCTCTGCCCCCGACCGCGCAAGCGTCAGGTTCAAGCGATGATGCCGCCGCCCAGGCAAACCTTGGACTCATACACCACCACACTCTGCCCTGGTGTCAGCGCCCACTGCGCTTCGGCGAATGCAATCTCGGCCCGTTCGCCGGTCAGCGCATCGATCTCACACGGCATATCCGGCGTGCGGTAGCGGGGCTTGGCGGTATAGACCCAGTGGGTGTGAGGCGCCCGGCCCGAAATCCAGTTGAGGTCGATTGCGGCGAGACGATCCTTCAACAAGGCGGGGTGGTCATGCCCCTGTACCACCAGCAACACATTGCGCTTGACGTCCTTGGCCGCCACATACCAGGCATCGTGCTCGCCAGCAGCATCCTGATTGCCCTTGATTCCGCCAATATGCAATCCCTTGCGCTGGCCTATGGTGTGATACATCAGCCCCTGGTGCTCACCCATCACCCGGTCATCGTCCAGCGAACGGATCTCGCCCGGCTGTGTGGGCAGGTAGCGCATCAGGAACTCGCGGAACGGCCGCTCACCAATGAAGCAGATGCCGGTCGAGTCCTTTTTGGTCGCCACGTGCAGGCCCGCCGCCTCGGCAATCTTGCGCACCTCGCGCTTGTACAGCGTACCAAGCGGAAACAGGGTTTTCGACAACTGCGCCTGATTCAGGCGATACAGGAAGTAGCTCTGATCCTTGGTGCCATCCTCAGCCTTGAGCAGCTGAAACTCGCGCCGCCCGTCGCTCTCCCACTCGCGCACCTGGGCGTAATGCCCGGTCGCAATGCGATCCGCCCCCAACTGCATGGCGTGGTCGAGAAAGCAGCGGAACTTGATCTCGGAGTTGCACAGGATGTCGGGATTGGGCGTACGTCCGGCCTCGTACTCGCGCAGGAAATCGGCGAACACACGGTCCTTGTATTCCTTGCTGAAGTTGACCACCTCGAGGTCGATGCCGATGACGTCGCAGACCGATGCAACATCCACCAGATCCTGGCGGGTGGAACAGTACTCCGCGTCGTCGTCGTCCTCCCAGTTCTTCATGAACAGGCCGGTCACCTCATACCCCTGCTGCTTGAGCAGCAAGGCCGTTACCGCCGAATCAACACCACCGGACATGCCGACGACAACCTTCATCCCACCGGAATCCTTCTTACTGGACATTGGGTCCTTCTCCATCCAACCAGTTGGCAAGAGGCAGCACGATTGCCGCCTCGCCATTGTCGACAAACCAGCTGTCGACCACATAACGTTCGCCCGGACGACTGCTCGCCAGCGGCGGCAGCGCCGGAATATCGTCCAGCACCTCGGCACAATCGCACAAGGCCAACATCAAGGGCACATGATCCGGCACCGTGGGTTCGGGACGCAAGCCGGGCGGCGGTTCGATCTCCTCGATGACGGCACCAAAATGCTGCAACACCCAGCGCGTGCGTCGCGCAGGCTCAAGCACCCGGTGGAAACGCAGCATGCCATGCTGTACCAGTAGCTGCAGCCACCGCGTGGTTGTGGTCGAGTGGTCAATGCAGTCCATGCGCCCCTCCACCGCGAAGTCGAGGTAGTTGCCGGCCCGGTCCGCATTCACCGGTGTTTGTCGTCCCGCCAGGCCATACAATTGGCCGACGATATCCGCCAGGGCCTCACGCTCTGCCTCGGCATCTCCAGCCATCAACAACCGGGCGCGCACACGTTCAAGCTCCTTCAGGCCGACTTGAACATCCTGCTGGCTTGCACAACCGTAGTTGAAGCACACGGGGACAACGGCATCCTGGGCCCGAGCCCCCTGTACCCAGGCCATCTGCACACACATCAGGCAAACGCTCAGCCACAAACGCATCAGTCGTAGTGACGCAGTAGATCCAGACCGTAACGCCGCCCGGCCAGCCAGTCCTCGGCACATTGCAGGATCAGCGGACTGCGGTGGCGGGCCTGGGTGGCGCGCATCTCGTCAAGCGTCATCCACACGGCCCGCACAATGCCGGTGTCGAGCTGGCGCCCGGCCACCTCCTCACCCAGATCGCCGCCAAAGGCGAAGCGCAGATAAGTGATGTCACGCTGCGGTCGCGGCCACTGATAGATGCCAACCAGAAAGCGGGGCAGAAAACGATACGCGGTCTCTTCCAGGGTCTCACGCACCGCAGCATCGATCAGCGACTCGCCCTCTTCCAGGTGCCCTGCTGGCTGATTGAACCTCAGTCCATCGGCGGTCTCTTCCTCGACCAGCAGAAAGCGCCCATCACGCTCGACCACCGCAGCGACGGTGACATTGGGTTTCCAGCTTCGATCCATGACCTGCCCAGCTCGCAAAGCTCAACATTTTAACCGCTAGATGATGACCACCGGACACAATCAAGGCCGCGCGTTTGCGCTAGAATTCGAAAGTTAAACCCAGTTGTAGCGGGTGCATCCGAACATTTCCTATTGGTGGAGAATCACAGTATGTCCATGGCTGATCGCGACGGTTTCATCTGGCAAGACGGCAAGCTCGTTCCGTGGCGCGAGGCCACCACGCACGTGCTGACCCACTCCCTGCATTACGGCCTCGCCGTATTCGAGGGGGTGCGCGCCTACAAGACCGTCGACGGCACTGCGATCTTCCGCCTCGCCGAGCACACCCAGCGCCTGATCAACTCCGGCAAGATCTACATGATGGACATCCCCTACTCGAAGGATGAACTCATGGAAGCGCAAAAGGAGGTCGTGCGCGCCAACGAGCTCGAGTCGTGCTACCTGCGTCCGCTGGCCTTCTACGGCTCGGAGAAGATGGGCATCTCCACCCGTGGCGCCACGGTCCACGTCGCCATTGCAGCCTGGCCGTGGGGTGCCTATCTGGGCGAGGAAGGCCTCGAGAAAGGCATCCGGGTAAAGACCTCGTCCTACACCCGTCACCATGTCAACTCGACCATGCCGCGCGCCAAACTTGCTGGCACCTACCCCAACTCCATCCTGGCCAACCTCGAAGTCACCAAGCAGGGCTACGATGAAGCCCTGCTGCTCGACAACCAGGGCTTTGTCGCCGAAGGCGCAGGTGAGAACCTGTTCGTGATCAAGGACGGCAAGATCTACGAACCCGAGATCGCCTCCGCACTGACCGGTATCACCCGCGACTCGATCATCAACATCGCCCGCGAGTTCGGCCTCGAAGTCCAGGCCAAGCGCATGACCCGCGACGACATCTACATTGCCGACGAAGCCTTCTTCACCGGTACCGCCGCCGAAGTGACCCCGATCCGCGAACTCGACGACCGCATCATCGGCGAAGGCAAGCGCGGCCCGATCACCACCAAGATCCAGGCGCGCTTCTTTGACGTCGTCAATGGTCGCGCACCGGAATACAAGCACTGGCTGGCCCACGTCTGACAGGAGTTGAAACATGGCTGACACCAAGGATCGCCGCGTCGAGGTTACCGCCCACGACCTGCCGGTGCATTGTCCGCAACCGGGCGCACCGCTGTGGGCGCAGCACCCTCGCGTCTTTCTCGATGTACTGAAGGCCGGTGCCGCAACCTGCCCCTACTGCAGCACGCAGTTCGTATTCACTGGCGAACGCCCCAAAGGGCATCACTGATCGGCAACCCTGACGAGCACAGGACACCTGTTTTGCGCTCGTCAGGCTCCGGACGACGATCATGAGCAAGCCTGCCTTCACCACACCGGCCGAAGCCGAAGCTGCGTTCTATGACGCCCTCGCACGCAGCGACCTTGAGGCCATGATGTCCATCTGGTCCGAAGAGGACGAAGTCATGTGCGTACACCCGGGTGGCCCACGTATCGTCGGGCTGGCTGCGGTACGCGAGCTATGGCGTCAAATCTTTGCCGGCGGCACGCGGCTCGAAGTCCGTACCTCGCAACTGGTCACCCACGCGACCCTGGTGCTGGCGGTGCACAACCTGCTCGAAGAGATTGCGGTTGCCGGAGAGGAGGCGGGCGGCCCCCCTATTGTTGCCACCAATGTCTATGCGCGCGGCGCAAATGGCTGGCGCATGGTCATGCATCACGCCTCCGCCACACCCGATCTGATGAACCTGCAGTTCCAGGACGCACCGCACATCGTTCACTAGATGGGGCCACTCTCCACCTACCGCGCACCCTGGTGGCTACCCGGTGGCCACCTGCAGACCATCTGGCCGCTGGCCCGCAAGGGTCCTAGCCCCACATTGCGGCGCGAACGCTGGGAAACCCCCGATGGCGACTTCATCGATCTCGACTGGCTGATCGACGCACCAGAGCACGCCCCCCTGGTGGTCCTTTTCCACGGGCTGGAAGGATCGAGCCGCTCACACTACGCCCGCGCCCTGTTGCGAGCGCTCGCTGCACACGGGTGGCGTGGCGTGGTGCCACACTTCCGGGGCTGCAGCGGCGAACTCAATCGGCTTCCGCGGGCCTATCACTCCGGAGACTCAGCCGAAATCGACTGGATCCTGAAGCGATTCGCGCTCGGCAATGGCGGCCAGCCCCTCTTTGTGGCAGGGGTATCGCTGGGCGGTAACGCCCTGCTCAAGTGGCTTGGCGAACAGGGTGCCCATGCCCAGCAGTGGGTGAGTGCCGCTGCAGCCATCTGCCCACCGCTGGATCTAACCATCTCCGGCCATGCGCTCGGCCGGGGATTCAACCGGGTCTACACCCGGCACTTTCTCGCCACACTCAAGGACAAGGCACTGGGAAAGCTGCAGCACTTCCCTGGGCTGTGCGACGCCGCGCAGATTCATGCAGCACGCACCCTGTATGAATTCGACGACGCCTACACCGGGCCCGCACACGGATTTGCAAACGCGGCAGACTACTGGAAAGAAGCCTCGTCACGCCCTTGGCTGAAACACATTCGTACGCCAACCCTGCTGCTGAGCGCGCACAATGATCCCTTCGTCCCGACCTCTGCCTGGCCCTCCCCGGATCAGCTCGGCACATCAGTGCAGTTCGAGCACCCACCGGGCGGCGGCCACGTCGGCTTCCTGAGCACACCCTGGCCCGGGGAACTGGACTGGCTGCCAAGGCGACTGCTGCTGCACTTCGAGTCCAATCGAAATACGGCACCACCCACAACAAGAGTCTTCGAACCATCTTCAAATATTCACGCTTTTGGCATACCATGCTGCACTGCAACCAACTTTTGAACCGGACACGCCCATGACCCAGACTGCGCACGCCCTGCCCGCCCCGGAAATCTTCAAGGCCTACGACATTCGCGGCATCGTCGACAAAACCCTGACCGCGGCAGCCGTACGCGCCATCGGCCACGCCCTCGGCTCCGAGGCAGTGGCGAGAGGGCAGAAAGCCATTGCGGTGGGCCGTGACGGTCGCCTGTCAGGACCGGAACTGGCCGGCGCGCTTGCCGACGGCATCCGCGCAGCAGGGGTGGACGTGGTCGATATCGGCTGCGTACCCACGCCACTGACCTACTTCGCCGCCTATCAGCTGGGCACACACTCCTGCGTATCGGTCACCGGTAGCCACAACCCGCCCGATTACAACGGGCTCAAGATGGTGCTGGGTGGCCAGACCCTCTTTGGCGAGCAGATTCTCGCGCTGCGCCAGCGCATTGCCGACAACAACCTGACCCACGGCAACGGTACCTTGAGCAGCGCAAATGTGGTGGAGGACTACATCGCCCGGATTGTTGATGACGTCAAGCTGGCCCGCCCGATGAAGATCGTCATGGACTGCGGAAACGGCGTCGCCGGCGCCGTGGCTCCCGAGCTGTTCAAGCGTCTGGGCTGCGAGCTGGTCGAGCTCTATTGCGATGTCGACGGCAACTTCCCCAACCACCACCCCGATCCGTCCAAGCCCGAGAACCTGCAGGACGTCATCCGTGTGCTGAAGGAAACCGATGCCGAACTCGGCCTGGCCTTCGATGGCGACGGTGACCGCCTGGGCGTGGTCACCAAGGACGGCGAAATCATCTACCCGGATCGTCAGCTGATGCTGTTTGCCGAGGACGTGCTATCGCGCGTACCGGGCGGCGAGATCATCTACGACGTCAAATGCACCCGCAACCTGGCCGGCTGGATCAAGGCCCGTGGCGGCAAGCCGACGATGTGGAACACGGGCCACGCCCTGGTCAAGGCCAAGCTCAAGGAAACCGGCGCCCCGCTGGCTGGCGAGATGAGCGGCCACATGTTCTTCAAGGAACGCTGGTTCGGCTTCGACGATGGCCTGTACTCGGGCGTGCGCCTGCTCGAGATCCTGTCGCGCCACGCCGACGGCAACGCCGTGCTCAAGGCGCTGCCCGACGCGGTGAGCACCCCGGAACTCAACATCAAGATGAACGAAGGCGAGCCGTTTGAACTGGTCAAGCGACTGAAGGAACAAGCCGGCTTCAACGGTGCGGAAGAGGTCATCACCCTTGATGGCGTGCGCGTCGAGTACGCCGACGGTTTCGGTCTGGCTCGTCCGTCCAACACCACGCCAGTCGTCGTGCTGCGTTTCGAGGCCGACAACCAGGCAGCCATCGAACGCATCCAGGCCGACTTCCGCCGCGCAATCGAGGCCGTGTGGCCCGGGGTCAAGTTACCGTTCTGACTCCTGTCCAGCACACCCCAAAAAGCCGGCGTGAATCGCCGGCTTTTTTCATTCTAGTGGTAGCCCACACCAGCATTGAGAGCGGGCACAGACAGGCAATACAACTCACCCAATCAATTTATTTATCATAAAATACCAACTTCACCCTGGGCCCCGCCGCACCAAGCAGCGCTACCAAAACACGCAAAGGATAACTGTCGGCTGACAAGAACGACGCAAAAACTAAAAACCATGCCCGTATCGGGCATAGAAAGCCAGGCAGATGTTATGATCAGTATCCTCAAGCGCAAGGACTTTGCACGTTGGCAAGCACACGAGAAGCTTCCCGACATTCTGTTGTGCAAAGCTGTGAGTGAGATGGAGAACGGTTTAATCGACGCAGACCTGGGGGCCTTCCTCTACAAGAAACGAGTAGCCCGACCGGGCAGTGGCAAGCGGGGAGGCTATCGCACGCTACTATCGGCGCGCATAGGCGGTCGCTACGTTTTCCTCCATGGGTTTTCCAAGAGCGACCGGGCAAACCTTACCCAGGAGGAGAAAAAAGCACTGCAGTTCGCTGGAAAAGTGTTTCTTGAACTGTCCGCAGCATCCTTGTCGAAGGCTTTGCAGACGGGTGTACTAATGGAGGTGCAGTGTGAGCAAGATCATTGAGTCCCTGCGTGACGACCTGACAACGCTTCACCGAGCCGGTGCGATCGGCAAGGTAACGATGCGCGAGTTTGACGCCATCTGCCCCCCCCCGGTACGTGAATTCAGTGCCAGCGATATCAAGCGTCTGCGTGAAGCGTTGAAGTTCAGCCAGCCAGTATTCGCGCTCCACCTGCACACCACAGCCTCAACCGTGCGGAAATGGGAGCAAGGCAACACGCACCCCACCGGACCTGCCCTCAAGTTGCTCAACGTCATCGCAGACAAAGGTTTGCAGGCCATACTATGAACGTATGCCAAAGCAACACGTACAGCCAAGCAAACGCCGCTACGATGCGCAAGTCATCATGATGAGCATCCTACCCTCTCACTAAAGCCCTTGAGCGCCCCTCAGTTGGGGTAAATGACCTCAACAGCCTCAGGCGGCAACCATTCACGCAGGCTTTCGAGCAAACTCTCCTCCAGCCGCACTCGCCATCCTTCGCCAAAGGGCAAATCCGCTTCCGCATTGTCATTGCGGTAAGTGACCACAACCGGGCATCCTCCGTCGCGGAATGGCGTCAGCAAGGACTGCAGACGATCAGCGGTGGCGGTTGCGCCACCGGTCTGACCCACTTCACCATTGAGCCGCAACTGCAGTGCGCGTGCAAAGCGCGCACGGGCCTCGCCCAGCGTCAGCAGTTTGTCTGCAACGATGCGGAACCCCCCGGAGAACTCATCATTGCTCACCTTGCCCTCGACCACCAGCACTTCATCGGTGACGATCTTGCCGCGGTTGGCGTCCAGCACCTCGGAGTACACCGCCACTTCTCGCGGTGTGGTGCCGTCGTCGAGCAGCACGAAAGCCATCTTGCCGCGATTGCCGACCTTGGTCCGGACCTCCATGACCACCCCGGTCATCATCACCAGGTCACGTGAGGGCTCGATCTGCGCCAGCGTACGGCGCACGAAGCGACGCACCTCGCTCCTGAAAGCATTGAACGGATGCCCGGACAGGAAGAAGCCGATCGCCGTCTTCTCCTCCTTGAGCCGCTCCCGCTCCGACCAGGGACGGACCTTGGCAAACTCCACACCAGCACCAGCCGCCTCGGGGACCAGATCGAACAGGCCACCCTGCATGGCATTGGCCGCGGCCTGCTCGGCCGCCTCCATGGCCAGCGCCACAGTCGCCATCAACTGCGCGCGATCGAGGCCCTTGTGCCCCGCCAGTGTATCCATGGCGCCTGCACGGATCAGTGCCTCGATGACCCGGCGGTTGGCCAGACGACGGTCCACCCGCTCGCAGAAGTCGAACAGATCGCGAAACTCACCACCCTTTTCGCGCGCGGCCAGGATCGACCTGACCGCGGGTTCGCCCACCCCCTTGACCGCGCCCAGGCCATAGCGGATGGTCTTGCGGTCCACCGGTACAAAGCGGTAATCCGACGCATTGACATCGGGCGGCAGCACCGCAATCTTGTTGGCCACGGTATCTTCGTAGAAGATCTTGACCGTGTCGGTGTTGTCCAGATCGGACGACATCGTCGCCGCCATGAAGGCCGCGCAATGGTGCGCCTTGAGCCAGGCAGTATGATAGGTGACCACCGCGTAGGCCGCAGTGTGCGACTTGTTGAAGCCGTACTCCGCGAACTTGGTCATCAGGTCGAAGAGCTGTTCGGCCAGGGCCGGATCGTAGCCCTTCTGCCTGGCGCCGTCGGCGATGGTGGCACGGTGCTTGGCCATCTCGTCGGCTTTCTTCTTGCCCATCGCGCGACGCAGCATGTCGGCCCCGCCCAGGGTGTAGCCGCCGATGATCTGCGAGATCTGCATCACCTGTTCCTGGTACACGATGACGCCGTAGGTCGGCTCCAGGCAGGCCTTAAGGTCGGGGTGGAAGTAATCGATCTCCTGCTGCCCTTTCTTGCGCAGGATGAAGTCGTCCACCATGCCCGAACCGAGCGGTCCGGGACGATACAGTGCGAGCACCGCGATGATGTCTTCGAAGCGGTCGGGCGCAAGCTTCTTCAGCAGCTTCTTCATCCCGTCCGATTCCACCTGGAAGATTGCCGTGGTGTTGGCATCCTTCAGGATCTGGTAGGCGGCGGGGTCCTCGAAGCCCAGACTCATCAGGTCGGGGCGGCTGCCGGTCATACGAGCGATGTACTCGAGTGCCAGTTCGATAATGGTCAGGTTACGCAAGCCAAGGAAGTCGAACTTCACCAGGCCCACTGCCTCGACGTCATCCTTGTCGAACTGCGACACCGGCGTGGCATCGTCGCCATCGGCGATATATAGCGGACAGAAGTCGGTCAGCTTGCCCGGTGCAATCAGCACACCGCCAGCGTGCATGCCAACACCGCGGGTCAGACCCTCGAGCGGCTGGGCCAGCCCCCACAGGGTCTGCACCGCCTCACCGTCGTTGCCGTCCTTCATCATCTCGCCGATCTGCGGCTCCATCTCGTAGGCCTTGGCCAGCGAGACCGGCTTGGCCCCCTCGATCGGTACCAGCTTGGACAGACGGTCACACAGCCCGTAGGGCATGTCGAGCACACGGCCAACGTCGCGCACCACCGCCTTGGAAGCCAGCGTGCCAAAGGTGGCGATCTGGCTGACCGCGTCCTTGCCGTAACGCTCACGCACGTATTCGATGACGCGGTAACGGTTGTCCTGACAGAAGTCGATGTCGAAGTCGGGCATCGAGACCCGCTCGGGATTCAGGAAGCGCTCAAACAGCAGCGCGTATTCGAGCGGATCGAGATCGGTAATCTTCAAGGCGTAGGCAACCAGCGAACCCGCCCCCGAGCCCCGTCCCGGTCCCACCGGCACGCCGTTGTTCTTGCCCCACTGAATGAAGTCGGCAACGATCAGGAAGTAGCCGGGGAAACCCATCTGGATGATGGTATCGGTCTCGAACTTGAGCCGCTCTTCGTAGCGCGGACGCTGTTTCTCGCGCTCTTCCGGATGAGGGTAGAGCTGGACGAGGCGCTCCTCCAGGCCAGCCTTGGCCTCCTGGATCAGGAAGTCATCCAGCGTCATGCCCTCCGGGGTCGGGAACAGCGGCAGAAAGTTCTTACCCAGCTGCACCGTCAGCGAGCATCGTTTGGCAATCTCCACCGCATTCTCGAGCGCCTCCGGAATATCGGCGAACAACTCGCACATCTCGGCCTGAGTCTTGAGGTACTGCTCTTCGGTGAAGTCGCGCGGACGACGCTTGTCCGCCAGCACATATCCCTGCGCAATACACACCCGAGCCTCGTGCGCCTTGAAGTCATCCCGAGTCAGGAACTGTACCGGATGGGTCGCGACCACCGGCAGACCCAGATCACCCGCCAGCATCTGTGCCTGGCGAATGTAGGCTTCGGTACCGGGATGCCCGGCACGCTGCAACTCGATGTAGAAGCTGCCGGGGAACATCCGTGCCCAATCGGAAGCCAGTTGCGCCGCCAGTTCGGCGTTGCCGTTGAGCAAGGCCTGGCCGACGTCGCCCATCATGGCGCCGGACAGGCAGATCAATTCACTCGCTGCGCCGTCATCCAGCCAGGTACGGCGTAATTCTGCCCTGCCCCGATACTTGTTCTCGAGATAGGCCCGGGTCAGCAGTTCGCACAACTGGCCATAACCCGCGCGGTTCTTGCAGATCAGCATTACCCGCCAGGGTTTGTCGCGCTCGACCTCGTTCTCGATCCAGGCATCCACCCCAACAATGGGCTTGATGCCCTTGCCGCGGGCCCCCTTGTAGAACTTGACCATGCCAAACAGATTGGCCAGATCGGAGATGCCAAGCGCAGGCATGCCATCTGCCGCCGCAGCCGAGATGGCCTGATCGATCTGGACGATACCGTCGGTGATCGAGTATTCGGAGTGCAGGCGGAGATGGACGAAACGTGGGGAATGCGGGGTGGGGGGTGCGGCAGTCATTGCGCAATTTTACCCGACCGCCCCCACCGGCGGTCGAAGAATCATGCCCCGATCAAGGCAGCAGGATGGTCGACCCGGTGGTCTTGCGCGCCTCGAGGTCACGATGCGCCTGAGCCGCATCCTTCAGTGCATAGCGCTGATTGATCTCCAGCCTGACCTTGCCGGACACGACGACCTCGAACAACTCGGCCGCCATCGCCACCAAGTCCGTACGTTTGGCAATGTAGGTGAACAGTGTGGGCCGGGTCAGGAACAGCGACCCCATCTTTGCCAGCAAGCCACAGTCGAAGGGCGCGACCGGCCCCGACGCCGCACCAAACAGCACCATCATGCCCAAGGGTCGCAAGCAGGACAGCGAATCCATGAAGGTATCGGCACCAATCGAGTCATACACCACCGGCACACCCTCACCGGCTGTGATCTCACGCACACGCTCAGCGAACTTCTCGCGGGTATAGACAATCGGGTGATCGCAACCATGGGCACGGGCAATCGCCGCTTTTTCGTCCGATCCAACTGTACCGATCACCGTCGCACCGAGGGCTTTTGCCCACTGACAGACCAGCAGGCCCACTCCACCCGCGGCCGCGTGGATCAGGATGGTGTCGCCCGGCTGCACACGGTAAGTGCGGCGCAGCAGGTACTGCGCGGTCAGGCCTTGCAGCATCATCGCGGCCCCCTGCTCGAACGAAATCGCATCGGGCAGCTTCACAAGGCGATCGGCGGGAATGTTGCGCATCTCGGCGTAAGCGCCAAGCGGTCCACCTGCATAGGCAACACGATCCCCCACCGCGACCTCGGTGACGCCCGCCCCCACCGCCTCGACCACACCCGCCCCCTCCAGACCAATGCCGGACGGCAACGGAACCGGGTACAAGCCCGTGCGGTGATAGGTATCGATGTAGTTCAGCCCGACCGCGTGATGGCGGACCCGTGCTTCGCCAGCAGCCGGGGCGGCCGGTTCGAACACCTCCCACTGCAGGACATCAGGGGCGCCGGTGGAATGAAAACGGATGGCGTGCGACATGTCGATCTCCAAGAAGGCAGGTCGCCGCCATGAATGAAGCTGTAAAGCCTCAGCGGACGACCGAAACCCCGATTCTAATCTGAGGGCGGCGTGCTTCGTCGTACTCGAGCAAGGTCTGCCCGTAGCCGTTGAAATACTGCAGGTGCAGGAAGGCGCCAACACCGGAAAAGATGCTCTGCCGCAGCGGATAGGACAGATCGAGTTGAGTGCTGCCGACACCGGCCGTCCCCCGTCGCAGCAAGGCCGTCAGCATCAGGCCATCATCCCTGCCGATGCGCAGGCCCAGTTGGCCGTAACCGCGATAGCGTGTGATGTCGGGGTTGTCGTCCTTGTCGATATAGGTCCACACCTTGGGCTCGATACCGACGTAGGTCCGCCCATCGGGCAAAAAGTAACGCCCATCCAGCTTCACGAACAGGGTGTCGATGCTGCGCGAATCCGCCTCGTCCCGACCGTTGGATTCGTGTTCGTAGCCCGCCGCCAGGGACACGGAATTGCCCGCGCGCGGATCACTCAGACGCCAGTTGTAGAACAACGAGGGGCGAAAGCTGGTGTCGCGGAAGGGCGCCGACTCCGCTGCCAGATCCCACATCGAGGTCTGGGTGAAGCCAAAGAACAGGCCACGTGCCAGTGGAAAGCTCTCAGCAACCACGCCGAGATCGTCGAACAGGCGGTAGCGAAAGCTGATCTGAAAACGTGCACCACGCGGATTGTCACCACCAAACACAAAGTACATCGGCTCGTGAAAACCCAGCGGAGCAGCGGCCACCGGAGCGGCGGCAGGTGGCTGCGGCGCAAGTGCAGCCAACGGCGCCACATCCCCTGCCTGTGCGGTGACCACTGGCGAACGGGTCGCCGCCCCCGCATCCAGGATCAGACGTGCGCCCGGCGCATCGACCAGGGACAAGGTCGCCAGCCCCACGATTTCCTTGGGCCATTGCCCGATGTAGCGACGACGTGCGCTGCCATTTTCACCCGCCAGCACCAAGTCGACCGCGATACGCGGTCCCCCGTCGGGCAATTCTATCTGTGCCGGCAAGCGAGCCGGCCATGCGCCGTCGACAGGTTCGCCAACCACAATCAGCTCGAACACCTGACCGGGCGCCACCCGTGGCTCGGTCGACGCCAGCAGCCAGTCTGCGGCGTACGCCTGGGTCATCGTACCGAGCACGACGACACAGGCCAGCGCCGCCAGACGCCGTCCACCGAATCGCTGAACGGCGTTCGTCACGCCGGACTCAGCCCGCGCGACTGCGACGCAACTCTGCCGCATCAACAACCGCCAGTGCGGTGATGTTGACCAGCCGCCGCACCGTGGCCGACGGCGTCAGGATGTGCACCGGTTGCGCAGCGCCCAGCAGGATCGGCCCGACCGACACGCCATCACCGTTGGCCATCTTCATCAGGTTGAAAGAGATATTGGCAGCATCGAGGTTGGGCATCACCAACAGGTTGGCATCTCCCTTGAGCGTGGAGTCCGGGTGCAACTTGGCACGAATCTCCGGCGACAGTGCTGCGTCACCGTGCATTTCGCCGTCACACTCGAGCTCGGGCGCCTGTTCGCGCAAAATCTCGCTGGCGCGACGCATCTTGCGTGCCGAAGTCGAATTTGAACTGCCAAAGTTGGAATGCGACAGCAAGGCCACACGCGGCTCAAGACCGAAACTGCGCAACTCCGAGGCGGCCATCAACGCAATGTCAGCCACCTCTTCGGCACTCGGATTCTCATTGACGTAGGTATCGGTGATGGCCAGCGTGCGCTTGGGCAGCAGCAGCAGGTTCATCGCCGCAAACTGCTTGGCGCCCGGCTTCAGACCAATCACGTCCTGTACCTGCTTGAGGTGGTACTCGTAGGTCCCGAAGGTACCGCACACCAGTGCGTCGGCATCGCCCCGGCGCAGCAGCATGACGCCAATCAAGGTCGTGTCGCGCCGGATCTTGGCCTTGGCCAGATCCGGCGTCACCCCTTCGCGGCTCATCATCCGGTAATACTCGTTGCACAGCTCGCGATAACGCGGATCCGACTCCGGGTTGACAATGTCAAAATCGCGCTCCGGCACCAGGTTAAGGCCGATCTTCTTGATCCGCATCTCGATCACACTCGGACGACCGATCAGGATGGGACGCGCCAGACCTTCGTCGATGGCCACCCGTGCCGCATGCAGTACGCGCTCATCCTCACCCTCAGCGTACAGCACCCGCTTCTGCTCAATCGGAATCGCCTTGGCCGCGGAGAACACCGGCTTCATGACAATGCCGGACTGATAGACAAAATCACTGAGGCTTGCCGCATAGGCGGTGAGATCGGCAATCGGATGAGTCGCCACACCCGACTCCATCGCCGCCTTGGCCACCGCCGGCGCGATCTTGACGATCAGGCGCGGATCGAAGGGCTTGGGAATGATGTATTCCGGACCAAAGCTCAGCTCGGCACCACCGTAAGCCGACGCCACCACATCGTTCTGCTCGGCCTGGGCGAGTTCGGCAATCGCCTTGACGCAGGCCAGCTTCATCTCTTCGTTGATCGTGGTCGCGCCGACATCGAGCGCGCCACGGAAGATGAAGGGGAAGCACAACACGTTGTTGACCTGGTTCGGAAAATCCGAACGTCCGGTCGCGATGATGCAGTCCGGGCGCACCGCCTTGGCGTCCGCCGGCAGGATCTCCGGGTTGGGATTGGCCAGCGCGAAGATCAGCGGCCTGTCGGCCATCTTCGCCACCATCTCCGGCTTGAGCACACCGGCAGTAGACAGACCAAGGAACACGTCCGCACCGACGATGGCATCGGCCAGCGTGCGCGCCGGGGTGTCCTGAGCGTAGCGTGCCTTGGTCGGCTCCATGTTCTGGTCGCGACCCTGATAGATCACGCCCTTGGAGTCGCAGACAAAGATGTTCTCGCGCTTCAGGCCAAGACTGACCATCAGGTCGAGGCAGGCAATCGCCGCCGCGCCCGCGCCCGAGCACACCAGGCGCACCTTGTCGATATCCTTGCCAATGACCTTCAGGCCATTGATCAGACCGGCCGCCGAAATGATGGCCGTGCCATGCTGATCGTCATGGAAGACCGGAATCTTCATGCGCTCGCGCAGCTTCTTTTCGATGTAGAAGCACTCGGGCGCCTTGATGTCCTCAAGGTTGATGCCACCCAGCGTCGGCTCGAGCGAAGCGATGATGTCGATCAACTTGTCCGGGTCGTTCTCTGCCAGTTCGATGTCGAACACGTCGATATTGGCAAACTTCTTGAACAGGCACCCCTTACCTTCCATCACCGGCTTGGACGCCAGCGGGCCAATATTGCCCAGACCGAGCACCGCGGTCCCGTTGGTGACCACCGCCACCAGATTGCCACGACTGGTCAGCTCGCGCGCCTGCGCCGGATCTTCGACGATGGCGTCGCACGCCGCGGCGACACCCGGTGAGTACGCCAGCGCAAGGTCGCGCTGGTTGGTCAGACCCTTGGTGGGGACGACCGAAATCTTGCCGTGCGTCGGTGCACGATGATAGTCCAGCGCCGCGGCGATGAAATCCTGATCCATGCTATTCCCTCTCGGAACGGTGTGTGTTCGAGTGAACATCGAGGCGCGACGATAGGCCCTTGCCCTCGTCCCGCCAATTGCGATCATCCGCAGCGTATTCTTTTGGGTTGGCGTCTGGCGCCTTGCCACGGACCGGACCCGACCGGGCCCGCATGCCGGCCGCCCCCGGGAGTCGGCGGTCACGGTCATGAATAACGAGCCGGCAGTTTAGCGCAGCGCCGAAGGCTTGGGCAGGGGCTCACCGCTGCACCAGCACTCAGGAACGGGAATCCCACGCGGTTTTTTGGCACAATGCCGCAACTACCGGGGAGATGACCAGTTATGCGACGTGTGGTGTTCAATCAGAAAGGCGGCGTCGGCAAGTCCACGATCACCTGCAACCTGGCGGCGATCAGCGCACAGCAGGGGCTGCGCACCCTGGTCATCGACCTCGACCCCCAGGGCAACTCCACCCACTACCTGCTTGGCGCCCCCGGTGAAGCCCAGGACATCACGCTGGCTGATTTCTTTGACCAGACCCTGAACTTCAAGCTCAACCCCAAGGCCACCACCGACTTCGTCCTTGCCTCTCCGTTCGAACGCCTGCACGTCATGCCCTCGCACCCGCAGCTGGAAGAACTGCAGGGCAAGCTCGAATCTCGCTACAAGATCTACAAACTGCGTGACGCCCTCGACGAACTGGCCGACCAGTACGACTGCATCTACATCGACACCCCCCCAGCGCTGAACTTCTACACCCGGTCCGCGCTGATCGCTGCAAACGCCTGCCTGATCCCTTTCGACTGCGACGACTTCTCGCGTCGCGCACTGTATTCGCTGCTTGAAAACGTGGAAGAGATCAAGGCCGACCACAACAACAAGCTGGCGGTGGAAGGCATCGTGGTCAATCAATACCAGGCGCGTGCCAGCCTGCCGCAGAAAGTGGTTCAGGAACTGATCGAAGAAGGCCTGCCGGTGCTCGAACCCTACCTCTCCTCATCGATCAAGATCAAGGAATCGCACGAGCAATCCAAACCCATGATCCACCTCGACGCCCGCCACAAACTGTCCCAGGAATTCGTCGCGCTGCACGACACCCTGGCGCGCAAGTACGGCGTCTAAGACAGGCAATTGACATCATTCGCGCAGCGAGACACCGACACGCTTGGGGAGTGAGGGCGGTCTTGGCCTGGCAGGGCTGTCGAGAGCGCCGCTGAAATGTCTGCTGCGGCGGACAAAAGGCGGCGCATGTCTGAGGGCGCCTCGCGCCCGAGTTTGCGCCGACTCCGCCGCAGCAGACATTTCAGCGGGTAGCCGAAGGCCGCGAACGCCTGCCCTGCCAGGTCAAGGCCGCCCTCACGCGGCACATTGTAAGAGCAGGGAACATGCAGTCAGCGATACTCACGCAGCCTCAAGCTTGGCCACCGCCAGCAGCAACCACTTCATTCCCGCCGCACCAAAGTTCACCTGAACCCGCGCATCACTCCCGCCCCCTTCGGCCGCAACGATCACCCCCTGGCCGAACTTCGCGTGCTTCACCACCTGACCGATCCGCAAACCGCCCGGCAAACTGGAAGATGGACGCGATTCACGCGATGCAGCCGGCTTGGCTGACGGCGTAAAGTACGCTCCACCGCCCCCGGTCGCCCCGCCCAGGGCAGTACGCTGATTAGGCGGCGACAACCACTTCGTCAATTCAACCGGAATCTCTTCAAGAAAACGCGAACGCAGGTTGTACCGGGTCTGCCCGTGCAACATCCGGCTCTGCGCAAACGACACATACAGACGCTCGCGCGCCCGCGTCACCGCCACATACATCAGACGCCGCTCCTCCTCCAGCCCGTCACGCTCGAGCGCACTGTTCTCATGCGGAAACAGCCCTTCCTCCAGCCCGGACAGGAACACGATGTCGAACTCCAGACCCTTGGACGAATGCACCGTCATCAACTGTACGGCGTCCGCCCCCTGATCGGCCTGATGATCGCCCGCCTCCAGCGATGCATGCGCCAGAAAATCCGCCAGCAGGGCATGGGACGGCTGCCCGGACGCCTCACCCGGGACACTTCCCTGCTCGGCCAGGAAGTTTGCTGCCGCATTCAGCAACTCGTCCAGGTTCTCCAGCCGCTCCGCCCCCTCCTTATCTGCCTTGTAGTGGTCGCGCAACCCGGACCGATCCAGCACATGATCCACCAGCTCGGGCAAGGCCAACGGCTCGGTCTCCCTGCGCAGATCCTCGATCAGACGCACGAAATGCCCGAGCGAAGTCCCCGCCTTGCCGCTCAGATGCGGCACCGACGCGTAAAGGCTGCCATTCCAGGTGCGTGAGGCATCCTGCAGCACCTCGATCGACCGCGCACCGATGCCACGCGTCGGAAAATTCACCACCCGCGCAAAGGCCGTATCGTCATCCGGGTTCGCAATCAGGCGCAGATACGCCAAGGCATGCTTGATCTCCTGACGCTCGAAAAAGCGCAGACCACCGTACACCCGATACGGGATACCGGCAGTAAAGAGGCGGTGCTCCAGCACCCGCGACTGCGCATTGGACCGATACAACAAGGCGATCTCGGCGCGGGAATGACCGTCGCGCACCAGAGACTGCACCTCTTCCACAATCCAGCGCGCCTCATCGCCGTCACTGAAAGCCTCGAACACCCGGATCGGCTCACCGGCCCCCTGGTCGGTCCACAGGTTCTTGCCGAGTCGGTCACTGTTATGGCGGATGATCGCGTTCGCTGCATCCAGGATGTTGCTGCGTGAACGATAGTTCTGCTCCAGCCGGATCACGTTCTGCACCCGGAACTCGCGCTCGAAGTCCCGCATATTGCCCACTTCCGCACCGCGGAAACGATAGATGCTCTGATCGTCGTCACCCACACAGAACAGCGCCGCACCGCCCTCCTTGCCGTTATCGGCCAGCAACTTCAACCACCGGTACTGCAACACGTTCGTATCCTGAAACTCGTCTACCAGGATATGGCGGAAGCGCCGCTGATAATGCCGGCGGATGGGCTCGTTGCGCTCCAGCAACTCATAGGTGCGCAACAGCAACTCCGCAAAATCCACAACAGACTCACGCTGACATTGCGCCTCATACTCCTGATAAAGCTGGACACGCTGCCGGGTGTAGTCGTCCCAGGCCTCAACCGCGTGAGGACGCACACCGGCCTCTTTCTGGCCATTGATGAAGTGCTGCAACTCGCGGGGCGGAAATTTCTCGTCGTCAACATTGAGCGTCTTCAACAAGCGCTTGATCGCGGCCAGCTGATCAGCCGAGTCGAGGATCTGGAACAACTGCGGCAGACCTGCGTCACGGTGATGCGCGCGCAGCAGGCGGTTGCATAGCCCATGGAAAGTGCCCACCCACAGCCCCCTGGGGCTGATCGGCAGCATGGTGCCGAGACGGGCGAGCATCTCCTTGGCAGCCTTGTTGGTGAAGGTGACTGCAAGTATGCTATGCGCATCAACCTGACCGGATTGCACCAGCCAGGCGATACGTGTGGTCAGCACCCGCGTCTTGCCCGAGCCTGCGCCCGCCAGAATCAGCGCATGCTGCGGCGGCAAGGTGACGGCCTGGGTCTGTTCGGGATTGAGATTGGCAAGTAGTTGGGACATGGACATTTCCTTTGCAGCCGCCATTCTAACCGCCCTGCCGCACGGGGCCGGACTTGCGCACCACCCGACGAATATTGCAGCCCGGCAACAATCGCTTGAAGAAGGAAAAAAGGTGCGCTATCCTGAAATTGTGCACAGCAACAAATTGATGTAATTTGTCACGGCAAGTCGATCACCAAACACGATAGAATCGGCACCGTAACTGGATAAAACACATATTTTGCAACACAGCATCAGCGTTCGATCAAGGAACTCACGAGGTTCAGTCGGCGCAACGGTCTACCCCGGCCGCAAGGAGAACGACATGAAGGCACCCAAACTACTTCCCTGGTATGCCCGCAAGGCTGGCATCCCGATCGATCGTGCCAATGCGCTCTGGCGCAAGGCCGTCCGTGAAGCCACCGCCGAAACCGGCTGGGTCGGCAACGCCGAATATTGGGGCGCCAGCATGGACATCTTCCAGCGTCTGCTCGACGAAGAAAAGAACACCTTGTGCACACCCTGTGTGACCCCGCTGGTGCGCAGCCAGAACCGCATGTGGCGCCTGCCCCTGATCGCAATGGAAGACATGTTCTCCGCCATGTCCGCCAGTTGGCAGCGTCAGGGCACGACGCCGTCGCCACGCAAGGCGGCCTGACCCCATTCCGGAGCCACCGCGTATTGCGGCGGCCCCACCCCGCTCCCTCCCTCTCCTTCAGTGGAGATTTGGCACTCGGCCCCTCGCCGGGTGCCATTTTTTTTGTTTCATGCGATCGGACGCTGCCACGGCGCCACCATTTCCAGCCCACGACGGGCGGTCACGCACGCATCGGCAAGCGCCGCCCCCTCCCTTCGCGATATACTTTCGCGTTTTCAACGCTTTGAGCGCACGCACCCCGCCCATGCAGGACAAATACCAGCCCGCAGCCGTCGAATCGGCCGCCCAGCAGCACTGGGACTCCACCTCGGCCTTCCAGGTCACCGAGGACACCAGCCGCCCGAAATACTACTGCCTGTCGATGTTCCCCTACCCGTCGGGCAAGCTGCACATGGGTCACGTGCGCAACTACACCATCGGCGATGTGCTGGCGCGCTACCACCGCATGCGCGGATACAACGTACTGCAGCCAATGGGCTGGGACGCCTTCGGCATGCCGGCGGAGAATGCCGCCATCCAGAACAACGTTGCCCCGGCAAAGTGGACCTACGCCAACATCGACTACATGAAGGGCCAGCTCAAGCGCCTGGGCTTCGCCATCGACTGGTCGCGCGAACTGGCTACCTGCACACCGGAGTACTACCGTTGGGAACAGTGGCTGTTCACCCGCCTGTTCGAAAAAGGCCTGATCTACAAGCGTCTGGGCACGGTTAACTGGGACCCGGTTGACGACACCGTACTCGCCAACGAACAGGTCATCGACGGTCGCGGCTGGCGCTCCGGGGCACTGGTCGAGAAGCGCGAGATCCCCATGTACTACATGAAGATCACCGCCTACGCCGACGAGCTGCTCGCCGCACTCGACGACCTGCCGGGCTGGCCGGAACAGGTCAAGCTGATGCAGAAGAACTGGATCGGCCGCTCGGAAGGCGTCGAAGTCCACTTCCCCTACGACCTGTCCACCATCGGCCAGTCCGGCGTGCTCAAGGTGTTCACCACCCGTGCCGACACGCTGATGGGCGCCACTTACGTCGCCGTGGCAGCCGAACACCCACTCGCCACCCAGGCGGCAGCCGGCAACCCGGAGTTGGCCGCATTCATCGACGAATGCAAGCAAGGCGGCGTCGCCGAGGCCGACATCGCTACAATGGAAAAGAAAGGCATGCCGACCGGACTGCGCGTGGTCCATCCACTGACCGGCGAGTTCCTGCCGGTCTGGGTTGCCAACTATGTGCTGATGGGCTACGGCGAGGGTGCGGTCATGGCCGTCCCAGCACACGACGAGCGCGACTTCGCCTTTGCCAGCAAGTATTCGCTGCCGATCAAGATGGTCGTGCGCTCCACCCGCGACGCCTACGAGAACGTTACCGCCCCCTGGAACGACGCCTACGCCGAACACGGCCGGCTGGTCAATTCCGGCAAGTATGACAAGCTGCACTTCCAGGACGCCATCGAGGCAATCGCTGCCGATCTGGGCGCCAAGGGGCTGGGACAAAAACGGGTGCAGTACCGTCTGCGCGACTGGGGCATCTCGCGCCAGCGCTACTGGGGCTGCCCGATCCCGATGATTCACTGCGCCGACTGTGGCGATGTACCCGTACCGGACGATCAACTGCCCGTGGTACTGCCGGAAAACGTCGAAGTCACCGGTCGTGGTTCGCCGCTGGCCAAGATGCCGGAATTCTACGAATGCAGCTGCCCGAAATGCGGCAAGCCAGCCCGGCGCGAAACCGACACCATGGACACCTTCGTCGAGTCGTCCTGGTATTTCCTGCGTTATGCCTGCGCCGACAGCACCACCGCGATGGTCGACCCGCGCGTCAACTACTGGGCGCCGGTCGACCAGTACATTGGCGGCATCGAGCACGCCATCCTGCACCTGCTGTATTCGCGCTTCTTCACCCGCGCGATGCGCGACTGCGGCCTGGTGGACGTCTCCGAGCCCTTCGCCAACCTGCTGACCCAGGGCATGGTGGTTGCGGAAACCTATTACCGCGAACTCGACGGCGGCAAGAAGCAATGGATCAACCCGGCCGACGTCATCGTCGAGCGCGATGAGCGCGGCCGCATCCTCGCCGCCAAACTGGCCAGCGACGGCTTGCCGGTGGTCATCGGCGGCATCGAGAAGATGTCCAAGTCCAAGAACAACGGTATCGACCCGCAGGCCCTGGTGGATCAGTACGGTGCCGACACCGCGCGCTTGTTCACGATGTTTGCGGCCCCGCCCGACCAGCAGCTCGAGTGGTCGGACTCGGGCGTCGAAGGCGCGTCGCGCTTCCTGCGCCGGGTGTGGAACTTTGGGCATGCCTTGGTCAGTGAATTCCGTGCTGCACTGCCGACAAACCGCCAGCTGGCGAGCGGTCAGGTACCCGCGGCGCTTGCTGAGGTGCGCCGCGAAATCCACCTGCACCTGAAGCAGGCCAACTACGATTTCGGCAAGCATCAGTTCAACACCGTGGTGTCAGCCGCGATGAAGATCCTCAATGCGCTGGAGAAGGCGCCACGGCAAGACGCAGCAGCCCACGCCGAAGTCGTGGAGGAAGGCTACGCCATCCTGCTGCGCCTGCTGTCGCCGATCACACCACACATTGCTCATGCGCTGTGGCAGGACTGCGGTTTTGGTGCCGACATCCTGGCGGCGGGCTGGCCCGAACCGCTGGAGGCCGCGCTTGCCCAGGACGAGATCGAACTCATGCTGCAGGTCAACGGCAAGCTGCGCGGCAGCATCAAGGTGGCAGCCGACGCCAGCAAGGCCGATATCGAACGCATCGGACTCGCTGCCGAAGCTGCGCAGAAGTTCATGGAAGGAAAACCACCCAAGAAAGTGGTGGTGGTCCCCGGTCGCCTGATCAACATCGTGGTCTGAGCACTGCAGCCTAGGACGGACACATGACCCTATCTTTGAAACGTCGCCAGTTGCTGGTGGGTTCGGCGGCCCTTGCCGCCAGCGCCCTGCTGGCCGGCTGCGGCTTCCGCCTGCGCGGACCGCAACCGCTCGCCTTTGCCACCCTGCACATCGGCATCAGCGAATATGCCGAACTGGGCGCCATCCTCCGCCGCCAGGTCGCCACCAGTGGCACCACCACCGTGGTCGAAGATGCCGCCCAGGCCGAGGCCCGACTGCAGATTCTCAGCAACCAGCGCGAACGCGAGATCCTCAGCCTGACCGGGTCCGGCAAGGTGCGCGAATATCAGCTGACCCAGCGCATCCGCTTCCGGCTGATCGATCGCAACGGCCAGGAAATGATTCCGCCCACCAATCTGCTGGCGCGGCGGGAATACACTTTCAACGACGAAGCCGTGCTCGGCAAGTCCGAAGAAGAGTCCTTGCTGTTCCGCGACATGCAGTCCGATCTGGTCAGCCAGATCATGCGCCGTCTGGCCGCCTATCGCCGCCCGTCGTGAGTCTGCGTCCGGATCAGCTTGCCGCGCAACTCGAGCGCCCTTTGGCGCCGCTTTGGGTACTGCACGGCAATGAACCCTTGCTGGTCCTAGAGGCCAGCGATGCGATCCGGTCCGCCGCGCGCAAGCAAGGTTACGCAGAGCGCGAAACCCTGGTCGTCGGCCAGGGTTTTCGTTGGGACGCACTGACCCTGGCTGCGGGTAACATGTCCCTGTTCGGAGGCGACAAACTCATCGACCTGCGCATTCCCACCGGCAAACCGGGGCGCGAAGGCGGCGACGCGTTGCAGCGCTATTGCAAGCAACTGCCCAGCAACACCCTGACCCTGGTCACCCTGCCCGAGATGGACTGGCAAGCGCGCAAGACCAGTTGGTTCAAGGCCCTGAGCGAAACCGGGCAATGCATTGAACTCAACGCACCAGAGCGCGAACGCCTGCCGGCCTGGATTTCGCAGCGGCTGGCTGCACAGCGCCAGTCCGCTCCGCCCGAGGCACTGGCCTTCATTGCCGACCACGTTGAAGGCAATCTGCTGGCCGCCCACCAGGAAATCCGCAAACTCGGCCTGCTGCATCCCGAAGGCACGATCACGCTGGAGCAAGTGCAGGATGCCGTGCTCAACGTCGCGCGTTACGACATCGATAAACTGCGTCAGGCCGTACTGGAGGGCGATCCGGCACGCTGCGCACGCCTGCTCGACGGCCTGCGCGGCGAGGGGGCTGCACCACCGCTGATACTTTGGGCGCTGGCCAGCGAAACCCGCAGCCTGGCCGTCCTGCGCACCGGGCGGGATTCCGGTCAGCCGCTTCAGGCGCTGTTCAAACAGGAACGCATCTTTGACAACCGCCGCCAGCAAGCGCTCGGCCGGGCGCTTGAGCGCCTCAGCCAAGGCAAGCTGCGTGCCGCGCTGCTGCACGCCGCACGTATCGATCGCATGATCAAGGGGCTGGTCCCCGGCGACATCTGGGATGAGTTCCTGCAGCTTTCTTTGCGACTGACGCATCGCTGAAGGCACCGACTTGCAAGCCTGAGCAAATGGCAACCTACTCAGGGCTTGCCAACAGCCCTGCTTTCAGTGCTCTAATCTCGGTTTGGTTCCCGCACCCGGATACCCAGATGGACATCAATACCTACATGCTTACCCTTGGCAAGCAGGCACGTGCAGCATCGCGCCAGCTTGCCGCCGCCTCCACCGAGGCCAAGAACACCGCGCTGCTGGCCATGGCAAGCGAGATTCGCAAGCGCGCAGCTTCGCTGCTTGAAGCCAACGCCCGCGACCTGAATGCGGCACGCGAGGCAGGACTAGACGCGGCGATGATCGACCGCCTGACCCTCACAGCCAAGGGCGTTGAAGCGATTGCCACCGGTCTTGAGCAAGTTGCGGCACTACCCGACCCGGTGGGTGAGATCACCGATGTCAAGCGCCGCCCCTCCGGCATCCAGGTGGGCAAAATGCGTGTCCCGCTTGGCGTCATCGGCATCATCTACGAAGCCCGTCCCAACGTCACCGCGGATGCGGCGGCGCTATGCCTGAAGTCCGGCAATGCCGCCATCCTGCGTGGCGGCAAGGAAGCCCTGCACTGCAACCAGGCGATTGCCGACTGCGTGCGCGCCGGGCTGAAGGCTGCAGGCCTGCCCGAGCGGGCAGTCCAGGTCGTCGACACCACTGACCGCGCGGCCGTCGGCGCCTTGATCACCATGCCCGAATTCGTAGATGTCATCGTCCCCCGCGGCGGCAAAGGCTTGATCGAACGCATCTCGCGCGAAGCCCGTGTGCCGGTGATCAAGCACCTTGACGGCAACTGTCATGTCTATGTCGACGACGAGGCCGATCCGGCCAAGATCGTACCTATCGTCGAGAACGCCAAGACCCAGCGTTACGGCACCTGCAACACCACCGAATCGCTGCTTGTTTCGCGTACGGTGGCCGACCTCTGCCTGCCGGCAATCGGGCAGATGCTGGCCAGCAAGGGCGTCGAGATGCGCGGCTGCGCCGAGTCGCTGGCACTGCTGCGCGACGCCGGTATCGACAACGACAAGCTGGTGGCTGCCACCGAGCAGGACTGGTCGGAAGAGTACCTCGCGCCGATCATCGCCATCCGCATCGTCGATGGCCTCGACGAAGCCATCGAGCACATCAACACCTACAGTTCGGGCCACACCGAAGCCATCATTACCGAGAACTACACCAGCGCCATGCGCTTCCTGCGTGAGGTGGACTCGGCCTCGGTCATGATCAACGCATCGACACGATTCGCCGATGGATTCGAATATGGTCTGGGAGCAGAAATCGGCATTTCCACCGACAAGATTCACGCCCGCGGCCCGGTCGGGCTGGAAGGCCTGACCAGCCAGAAATGGATCGTGTTCGGCAATGGCGAGATCCGCCGCTGAGCCATATCGCACTGATACACCGCCCTTACGTGGAGGCTTCCGAACGTGAGCGGGCATCACTTACCGTGCGGTAAGGACCAGACTGCAAGCCCCATTGCCGTTGCGCAGCAACGTGCCGCGCAACGGCCACAAGGGTGCGCCAAGCCTTTTTCCACGGCCGTCGGGATCGCCCCTCACCCCATCCCGCAGCACCTGATGCAAGAAGGGGCCGGATGAACGTTCCGCCTGCAGATATCGTGCTGGACCTGCCCTTTGGCCGCTTCGGCATTCACCTGATCGGCACGCAGATCCGCGAAATGCAGTTCCTGCCGCCCGACACCCCGCTGCGCGCCCCGCGGGAGGACGCTGCGCAAGCGATCGTGGCGAAAATCCACGCCTGGCTCGGAGCCCCCTCACACCCACTCCAGCTCCCCCTGTGCTCACGTGGAACACCCTTTCAGCGCCGCGTCTGGCATGCACTGACAACGATCCCTGCAGGCCAGGTAAAAAGCTACGGGACGCTTGCAGCAGAGCTCGATACCGCCGCACGAGCGGTCGGTCAGGCCTGTGGGGCGAACCCGTTTCCACTGGCCATTCCGTGCCATCGTGTCGTTGCGGCAAACGGTATCGGTGGTTTCGCCCATGCATCCGACGGCTACCTGATCCTCGCCAAACGCTGGCTGCTGGCCAATGAAGCACCATGACAGGCACACCCTCCACACCTCCTCAGGCCCTCCACGCCGAACTGGATGCTTTCTGCGACACCCTGTGGCTGGAACACGGATTGGCGCGCAACACGCTTGCCGGCTATCGCAGCGATCTTGCCTTGTTTGGCCACTGGCTGTACCAACGCGGCCAAACGCTGCAAACCGCCGACTCAGCCACCCTGGCAGCCTATCTGGCTGAATTCAGCCAACGCGCCAAACCAACCAGCCAGCGCCGATTGCTCTCGGCCTGGCGGCGCTATTACCGTCATCTGCTTGCCAATCGCCAGATCTCAAGTGATCCCACGCTGAAGCTCGATCCACCACTGCCAACACAACGCCTGCCAAAAACACTGACTGAGACCCAGGTCGAAACGCTGCTTGCCGCACCAGATCTTGATAGCCCGCTGGGAGTTCGGGATCGCTGCATGCTCGAAGTCATCTATGCAAGTGGACTGCGCGTCTCGGAATTGATCACGTTACCGACATTTGCCGTCAGCCTGAACGATGGGGTCGTCAAGATCATGGGTAAAGGCAGCAAGGAACGCCTCGTCCCACTTGGACAAGTCGCGGTCGAATGGATCGTGCGATATATGCGCGAGAGCCGCCCCACCCTGCTGGCCGGACACCAGTGTGACGCAATGTTTGTCACACAACGTGGAGCTGCAATGAGTCGACAAATGTTCTGGCGTATCATCAAGCAATATGCAACCCAAGCCGGCATCCCGGCACAACGCATTTCACCGCATACGTTACGCCATGCATTTGCCACGCACCTGCTGAATCACGGCGCCGATTTGCGTGTCGTACAATTACTGCTCGGCCATGCAGACATCTCCACAACCCAGGTTTATACCCATGTTGCACGAGAGCGCCTGAAGGCATTACACCATATTCATCACCCGAGAGCCTGACTGCCCGCCCGTAAATAAATCCAATAAAATATCATTAAATCAAACCCTTAATAATGCCAAAAGCAGACAAACATCACCCGGAAACGCCCGCAACCCGCTTCCTTCGCCAACACGGCATTCCTTATTCCGGACATCCATACGAATACGAGGAACACGGTGGCACCGAGGTCTCTGCCCGCGAACTGAATGTCGACGAGCACTCGGTGATCAAAACCCTGATCATGGAAGACGAAAGCGGGCACCCCCTGATTGTTCTGATGCACGGCAATCGCAAGGTCTCCACCAAGGAGTTGGCACGACAAGCCAATTGCAAGCGCATCGAACCTTGCAAGCCTGAGGTTGCAAATCGCCATTCAGGCTACCTGATCGGCGGCACCTCACCCTTTGGAACACGCAAGAAAATGCCTGTTTACATGGAGAAAACCATTCTTGACCTGCCACTCATCTATATCAATGGCGGGAAAAGGGGATTTCTTGTCGGCATCCACCCGCACGATCTGCTCACGGTATTGCAGCCAACGCTGGTCGAAGTGGCAAATTAAGTTACTGCATCCTTATCTCACCGGGGAACAAATATCCGCCGGAAGATATAAAAATTCACGCGGACATGCTCTATTAGTGCCAGAATAGACGCCTTGGGTTCTGATCGTATTGATTCGGTCATCAATCCAGTTCGTCAAACACTATTTGGAGAAATCATGGATCTCGGCTCTATGTCGCTGACCGAACTGCGTCGCCTGCAATCGAAGGTTGAATCGGAAATCCGTCGCCGTAGCGACACCGCACGGCGCGATCTGATCAAGCGCATGCAGAAGATGGCCGCCGAACAAGGACTTTCGCTGGAAGACGTCATCGGCACGGCACCTGCTGCGGCGGAAAAGACGCCCAGCCGCCGCGGCCGCAAACCGGGTAAAGCCGCAAAGGCGGCAAAACCGGCCACCGTCAGCGTCATCAAGTACCGCAACCCTGCGAATCCGGAGCAGGGCTGGACGGGACGTGGGCGCAAACCGCAATGGGCACTCGACCTGCTTGCCCAAGGCAAGTCCCTTGACGAAGCCGCAGTCCAGATCTGACCACAGACGGGCCCGGCCAGTGGCCGGGCCTCATGACCTGCACTGATTGCCAGCGAATTACAGCGTGGAAGGCGGCAGACTCACGCCCTCCTTCCCGCGCTGGATAAATACGCCAACCCGCCTGACTCCCTTCATCACACCAATCTTGGCAATCCGGATCTTGACCCACGGCGCGCCGAATTCGTCAAAAAGCATATTGACCACGAACTCGCCGAGCGTTTCAATCAGATTGAAATGGCGCTCTGCCAATTCCTGCCGAATACGCTCGATCACCTCCGCATAATTGATCGTGTCGGCGATATCGTCATGTTCTGCTGCCGAGTCGGGCACCCCGAAGGTCAGGTGCAACTCAACGGTTTGCGGCGCGATCTTCTCGCGCGGATAGATGCCGACCCAGGCCTGAACGCGCAGCTCTTCGATGAAGATGAAATCCATGTCGGTTCCCGATTAGAATCGCCGCAATTCTAGCCGGATGCTCCACTCCCTTGCGTACAGATTGCTACGCAAGTACCCGTCACCCCCTCCGGCACCGTGGAGAAACCATGTCTGTCATGCTGCTACTTGCCGCCGCCTACCTGCTGGGCTCGGTTCCGTTCGCAATTGTCTCAAGCCGGCTATTCGGCCTGCAGGACCCACGAACCTACGGCTCAGGAAACCCTGGCGCAACCAATGTGCTGCGCAGTGGCAACAAGGGTGCAGCAGTCGTCACCCTGTTCGGGGATTGCGCAAAGGGCTGGCTGGCAGTGTGGGCCGCACTTCAACTGGGCTTTGCCGCGCCAGAAGCAGCATTGGCGGGCCTGGCCGCTTTCCTCGGGCATGTATTCACCATTTTCCTGCGCTTCAATGGCGGCAAAGGTGTCGCCACCGCACTCGGCGTGCTGGCCGGCATCGACTGGCGTATTGCACTCGCCAGCCTTGGCATCTGGCTACTGGTAGCCTTCATCAGCCGCTACTCTTCCGCCGCCGCGCTTGCCGCCGCTGCGGCAGCGCCAATTGCCGGCTACCTCTTTCTTGGCGGCGTTCCGGTCATTGCCGTGCTGCTGGCCATGAGCGCAATCCTGATCTGGCGCCACGCAGCCAACATCCAGCGACTGTTCGCCGGCACCGAGGGCCGGATCGGTGGCAAGAAGACCTGATCAGCCCGGCACACTCAGATCCATTAGCGGCCAGCGCGGACGAATCCGGATTCCGGGCGACGAATTCGGCCGCTCGCCCGCAACGAGGCGCTGCGCGCCGGCAAATGCGATCATCGCACCGTTGTCGGTACACAAGGCCGGCTCAGGGTAATACACCCGCGCGCCCCGTTTTCGCACCGCCTGATCCAGGCGAGCACGAAGGGCACGGTTGGCTCCGACCCCGCCCGCGACCACCAGCGACTTCAAACCCGTGTGCTTCAGCGCAGCAAGCGCCTTGGCACACAGCACGTCAATCACCGCCTGCTGAAAATCCGCAGCCAGGTCGGCTGCATGGGACGACTGCCAGTCAGCCGCCGTCACGACGTTGAGCACCGCCGTCTTCAAGCCACTGAAGCTGAAATCAAGATCCCCCGAGTGCAGCATCGGTCGCGGCAAACGATAACGGCCCGCCGCCCCCTGCTCCGCCAGCGCAGCCAGTTGCGGCCCACCCGGATACCCCAGGCCAAGCAACTTGGCTGTCTTGTCGAAAGCCTCGCCTGCCGCGTCATCCAGCGACTCGCCGAGCAAGGCGTATGCCCCTACGCCGGTCACTGCCATCAGTTGGGTATGCCCCCCCGACACCAGCAGCGCAACAAACGGAAAGGTCGGAGGATCCGCCGCCAGCAGCGGCGACAACAGATGCCCCTCCAGGTGATGCACCGGAAGCGCCGGAATACCCGCCGCCAGCGCCATCGACTCGGCGACGCTCGCCCCCACAAGCAGCGCACCCGCCAGACCTGGACCAGCGGTATAAGCCACGGCATCCATGTCGGCCATGGACGCCCCTGCATCCTTGAGTGCCTGCCTGATCAGCGCCGGCAAGCGCCGGATATGATCACGGGACGCCAACTCTGGCACGACCCCCCCATACACCGCATGCAGATCGATCTGGGAGTGCAGGCTTTGCGACACCATGCCGACCGTCGTGTCATAGATCGCGACCCCGGTTTCGTCGCAGGATGTCTCGATGCCAATCACCTTCATTACGTCGCGTATCCTATTGAAGCAAGCGTGCATTCTAACGTTGCCAGCAACAAGTTTCTTCAGCAAATCTGCAGATATGACTTGCCAGCCACCCCAACTCTCCGATATATTCGCGATCTTTCTGCCCCCAGACACTCAAGGAAGTACGCAATGCCGGGTATTCGCGTCAAGGAAAACGAGCCGTTTGAAGTCGCCATCCGTCGCTTCAAGCGCACTATCGAGAAGACCGGTGTGCTGACCGAACTGCGCGCACGCGAGTTCTACGAAAAGCCCACCGCCGAGCGCAAGCGCAAGCTGGCCGCAGCAGTCAAGCGCAATCACAAGCGCCTGCGCAGCCAGACCCTGCCGCCGAAGCTGTACTGATCCCGCTCCGGTTCGTTCCGGCAGCCAGCACGCCGGGTAACGGTCATCCTGACCGATACCCGGCGTAGCCGTTTTTACGCGCGATGATTCCACAGTCCTTTATCCAGGATCTGCTTGCCCGCGTCGATATCGTCGACGTCATCGAGCGCTACCTGCCGCTGAAAAAGGCTGGCGCGAACTATTTCGCCTGCTGCCCGTTTCATGGCGAAAAGTCAGCATCGTTCTCAGTCAGCCCGAGCAAGCAGTTCTATCACTGCTTTGGCTGTGGCGTCCATGGCAGCGCCGTCGGCTTCCTGATGGAATATAGCGGCCTGAGTTTTGTCGAGGCCGTCAAGGAACTCGCCCAACAAGTCGGAATGCAAGTCCCCGACGACGGCAAGCCAGGACAAGCGCAACAACACCCCGCACACGACAAATTGGTCGACGCCATGGCTACGGCTGCGCGCTTTTATCGCGAGCAACTCAAGCACGCACCCGAAGCTGTCAATTATCTCAAGCGGCGCGGCCTGTCGGGCGAGATTGCAGCGCGATTCGGCATTGGCTTTGCCCCAGATGAATGGCAGGGACTGCAACGCGTATTGCCGGACTACCAGGCCAAGCACCTGGCCGAAGCCGGCCTCGTCATCGACAACGACCAAGGCAAGCGCTACGACCGCTTCCGCCACCGTATCATGTTTCCGATCCACGATCGTCGCGGCCGGATCATTGCGTTCGGCGGACGCGTGCTGGACAGCGGCGAACCCAAATACCTCAACTCACCCGAAACCCCGCTGTTTGAAAAAGGCCGCGAACTCTACGGCCTGTTTCTCGCCCAGAAGGCCATTCGCGATGCCGGCTTCGCGGTCGTGGTCGAGGGCTATATGGACGTTGTCGCACTCGCCCAGTTCGGCGTGGACAACGCGGTTGCCACACTGGGCACCGCCACCACACCACACCACATCAATACACTGCTGCGACACACCGACCGCATCGTATTCTGCTTCGACGGCGATGCAGCAGGCCGCCGCGCCGCCTGGCGGGCACTGGAAAACGCCCTCGAAGCCTTGCGCGACGACACAACCCTGGCATTTCTGTTCCTGCCTTCCGAGCATGACCCGGACTCTTTCGTGCGCAGCGCCGGCGCCGACGCCTTCCGCAAGGCCGCTGCAGCGGCGACTCCACTGGCAACCGTATTGCTCAATGAACTCAAGGAGCAGTGCGAACTGGACAGCGCCGAAGGGCGCGCCAGACTGGTTCATGAGGCCAAGCCGCTGATCACCCGCATTGCGGCTCCGCTACTGCGCCTGCAACTGGTCAAAGCCATCGCCGAAGCCAGCGAGCTGACGCAGAACGAAGTCGAACAAGCCTTCGGCCTCAAGAGTGCATCTGCACCCAGGTCGCGATTCAACGCCACCCGCAGCGACAAGCACAGCGCCCACGCCGACTTCGATCGCTTCCCAACGGACGACTTTCCACCCGCTGGCTTCATCCCTCGCAACCGCCCACCGCGGAACACGGGACGACGCAAACCCCCGTCAGCCATCGGCACCCTGCTCAGACTGGTCCTTCAGCACCCGAACTGGGCTGCGCGCCTTCCGGTAGACCTGATTCCGGACGACAGCCCCGAAGGGCGGGCACTGATCGCAATCATCGACCTGATCAGCCTTGGCGAAACCCTGCCAGCGGGCGGAATTGGCGGCTTGATGGAACGCTTCCGCGACACCCCGCACAGCGACACGCTCGCCCAACTGGGTGCGGAACTCCTGGACACCGAATTCGACGAAGGCATCGTAGAGCTCATGTTCGAGGACACACTACGCAAACTCCAGGGCGACGCCATTACCCGCGAGATCGATCAGCTGCTGGCCCTGTCCAAGGAAGACACGCTCTCCACCACAGACCGCCACCGCCTGAGCGAACTGCTGATCGAAAAACGAAACCTCGCAAGTGCAGGCAAAGTCTCAGATTTATAGTATAATTTTCGGTTTACCCATTTACTTCCGCCCCGATTCGAGGAGTGCCATGGCACGCGAAAAAGCCAAGGATTCGCGCAAGGACAGCCCGAAAGGACGAGCCTCCAAGGCCAAAGACAAGGCCGCACTGGTCGTCGAAAGCCCGGAAATCGCCCCGCTCGATGCAGAGGTGCGCCGTACCCGGCTGAAAACCCTGATCACGCTCGGCAAGGAGCGCGGCTACCTGACCTATGCCGAGATCAGCGATCACTTGCCGGACGACGTCGCCGACGCCGAGCAGATCGAAGGCATCATCGCCACGTTCAACAACATGGGCATCCAGGTCTACGACGCAGCACCCGCTGCCGAAGACCTGCTCATGTCGGACAGCGTCGCCACCACGGTTGACGAAGACGTCGCCGAAGAAGAAGCCGAACAAGCCCTGTCCACCGTCGACTCCGAATTCGGGCGCACCACCGACCCCGTCCGCATGTACATGCGTGAGATGGGCACGGTCGAGCTCCTGACCCGCGAAGGCGAGATCGAGATCGCCAAACGCATCGAGGACGGGCTCAAGCATATGGTTCAGGCCATTTCGGCCTGCCCGACCACGATCGCCGAGATGCTCGAAACCGCCGACAAGGTCGCGCGTGACGAGATGCGTATCGACGAGATCGTAGACGCAGTCATCGACCCCAATGCCGCGGCGGAGGAAGCTGCACTGGCAGAGGCCGAAGAGGCCGAGGAAGACGCCGAGGACGAACCCGCTGACGACGAAGACAGCGAGGACGAAGACGGCGATGGCGGCGAAAGCGCAGCCAACGCGGCCTCCCTGCTGCAGCTCAAGACTGACGCCCTGGCGCGCTTTGCCGTCATCCGCGAAGTCTACGAAAGGATGATGGACACGCTGTCCCGCAAGGGTTCGCAGGACATCAACTACCTGGCGATGCAGCAGCAGATTTCCGACGAGCTGCTCAACATCCGCTTTACCGCCAAGTCCATCGAGCGCCTGTGCGATTCGGTTCGCCACATGGTCGACCAGGTCCGCACCCATGAGCGGCAGATCCTGCAGCTGTGTGTCGATCGTGCTGGCATGCCGCGTCAGCACTTCATCAAGGCCTTCCCCGGCCACGAAACCGACATCGACTGGCTGAAGAAGGAAATCGCTTCTGGCAAGGGCTACGTTGACGGCCTGATGCGTATCCACCCTGCAGTCCTCGAAGAGCAGCAGAAACTGATCGAGTTGCAGGACAAGATCGGCCTTCCGCTGAAGGAGCTGAAGGACATCAACCGCCAGATGTCCACCGGCGAAGCCAAGATGCGTCGCGCCAAGCGTGAGATGACCGAGGCCAACCTGCGCCTGGTAATCTCCATCGCGAAGAAGTACACCAACCGCGGCCTGCAGTTCCTCGACTTGATCCAGGAAGGCAACATCGGCCTGATGAAGGCGGTGGACAAGTTCGAATACCGTCGTGGTTACAAGTTTTCGACCTATGCAACCTGGTGGATCCGTCAGGCGATCACGCGCTCGATCGCCGACCAGGCCCGCACCATCCGTATCCCGGTGCACATGATCGAAACCATCAACAAGATGAACCGCATCAGCCGTCAGATCCTGCAGGAAACCGGTCAGGAACCGGACCCTGCAACCCTGGCGGAAAAAATGGAAATGCCCGAGGAGAAGATCCGCAAGATCATGAAGATCTCCAAGGAGCCCATTTCCATGGAGACGCCGATCGGTGACGACGACGACTCCCACCTGGGCGACTTCATCGAGGATACCGCCACCCTGGCACCGGCCGAGGCGGCAATGTACTCCGGCCTGCGCGACGCCACCGGCGAAGTGCTCGACTCGCTCACCCCGCGCGAAGCCAAGGTGCTGCGCATGCGTTTCGGCATCGAAATGAATACCGACCACACGCTGGAAGAAGTCGGCAAGCAGTTCGATGTCACCCGCGAACGCATCCGTCAGATCGAAGCCAAAGCCTTGCGCAAGCTGCGCCACCCCAGCCGTTCCGAGAAGCTGCGCAGCTTCCTCGACAGCGACGCCTAAGCCCCCTCACCCGGCTGCAATGCACCGCAGCCGGGCCGGGAAAGACTTTTGTAGCAGCCGGTTCAGATCGGGAAAACCATGTGCCTGCCCGGCTTACCATCAAGTCGGGCAAGCGCTAGTGCAAACAATCAGCTTCGAGGGCCTCTAGCTCATGCCTGGTTAGAGCAGCGGACTCATAATCCGTTGGTGCTGGGTTCGACTCCCAGGGGGCCCACCAATAAAATCAGGGGCTTAGGAGAAATCCTAAGCCCCTTTTTCATGTCGGTCGATTCCAGAAGTACAATTTCGGTACAGCACCCGTACCGGAGCGCACCATGGCAACGATCGTCAAGCCCCTCTCAGGCATCTAAAACCTGTATTCGAGCCCGAGAGAATCCGCCGGTTCAACTGCAGCCGCTACGCCTCGGGCGGGTACTGCGGCAAGCCTGACTTGTAGAAGATCCCGTCTTTCTTCGACACAAGAAGATATCATGTCGAAGCCGTCGACACGTTCAGAAGACACGTCGATTCATCAGTCCATTCTCGACATATGACCTTCGACCCACGGAAGCCGTACAACGACCTCCCTGCCCTTCCCCCTCAGGCGGAAGTAGAGTCGTGGACCATTCTGAAGGCTTGCATCGAGGCGCGCGCAGCTGTCGCCGAACTCAAGCAGGCTGGCGAACTGATCCCCAACCAGGCCGTGCTGATCAACAGCATTCCCTTGCTGGAAGCCCAGGCAAGCTCGGAAATCGAGAACATCGTCACCACAGCGGATCGCCTCTTCCAGTTCGCCGATGACCGCGATTCCATGGCTGATCCTGCGACGAAGGAGGCGCTCCGTTACCGAACGGCGCTGCGCGAGGGATTCGAATCGCTGCGTCGCCATCCGCTCACGACCCGAACCGCGATCGATATCTGCCGCACCATCAAGGGTGTCGATATCGACATCCGTAAGACGCCGGGTACGGCATTGATGAATGACCGCAGCGGCAAGGTGATCTACACTCCACCTGAAGGTGAGGCACGCATTCGCGACAAGCTAGCCAACTGGGAGCGCTTTCTACACGAGGCCGAGCACATCGACCCGCTAGTGCGTATGGCTATCGGCCACTACCAGTTCGAGGCCATCCACCCCTTCGTCGACGGCAACGGCCGAACCGGCCGGGTGCTGAACCTGTTGTATCTGGTCGAGCGGGGCTTGCTCGACATCCCGGTGCTCTACCTGTCCAAAGCCATCATCGAAGCCAAGCAGGACTACTACCTGCTCCTGCTGAACGTCAGCCGGGATGCCGCCTGGGAACCCTGGATTCTGTTCATGCTCGACGCCGTCCGCAGCACCGCGCAATGGACGACGTCCCGCATCAAGACCATCAAAGCGCTCATCGACGCCACCGCCGAGCGAATGAAGCGCGACGCGCCCGGCATCTACTCCCGCGAACTGACCGAGCTGATCTTCGTACAACCCTACTGCCGCATAGCCAACGTCGTCGACGCCGGCATCGCCCAGCGCCAGACGGCGTCGGTCTATCTGAAGCAACTCGTCGACATTGGTCTCCTTCGCGAGATGAAGGCAGGGCGGGAGAAGCTTTTCATCAACCCACACCTTATTCAAGCACTCTACGCCGGCTGACATGATTGCCTAGACAGAACAACCGCCCATCGGATGTTCGACGTCGTTTCCGCAGAGCCGACACTGCGTAGGCGCAAGTGGTGTCGACAACGACAACGACAACGACAACAGCGTTACTGAAGGAGAATCACACACCGTCGATTGCACAAGCGATCATGAAGTAAGGCAAGACAGGTCAGGCCGTGGTTGGCAAAGCCCGCGCAGAACGAGGCGCCAACCAGCATACCCATCAGGGATAGCGAGCAGGTCTCGCAGCGAAAGTCCGAATGTACAGGAGCAATCTTTACCTTCGAGCCGTAATCCAATAAGCGCTTGGCAAGCAGGGGGGGCCATGTACGCCCGGCGAACCGGGGGATTACCGTGCGCGTGTCTCCTCTCAACGTCTGCCCGACCTGACGCCCGTTCATGCACCGCGGTGTGCCAGTTGCAGAGTGCTCATCTGTTGTCGATCAAGGAATCCCGTCTCGAGCAGTGCCGCCGCAATTCCACCCATCGCCTCGGTTCCGGTCATGGGAAGAGACACGCCGCGGTCGGCCGATGTCTGAGCCTCGGTCGTGTTGATCCTGATGATCGGGCAGTCTTGCGACTCACCGAAGTAGCGCACCGTCGGGATCGCCGTCCCCGCGCCAATCTCGAGCACCAGCAAGCGTTCTACGCTGGCACGCCAAACGTCCAACCTGGAACACTGTTCGCGCATGCGATCATCGATCCACTCGTGGTCACCAAACATCAGGATGTTCGGACGCGCCAGGCCCTTGCACCAAGGGCAGGCAGGCAGTTCGCCAATGAACAGGGATCCGCCATCGACGTTCGGGACGAGGGCCTCGGCCGTCCACACATCGTTCATGCACCCGTCCATGCACTGCAGATGGTGGATCGAGCCGTGACACTCCATGACGCGCGTCGGATCGAACCCCGCCTTCTGAAAGTGCCCGTCGACATTGCTCGTGAACACGAACGCGCCATCGGGCAGGCCGCTCGCGATCAGCTTGAGGATCTGAAAGGCGGCGCCCGGCTCCGTTGTGCGGTACATCGCCAGCCGATGACCATAGAAGCCCCAGGCGAGCCGCGGATGCTGGCGAAACGCATCCGGACAGGCAATGTCGCTGAAGCCCATCCGCGCCCGCCCGAGCGCGGGATAGGCGCGCCACATGCCTTCGTTGCCCCGGAAATCCGGAAGGCCGGAATCCACGCCCAGGCCGGCACCCGCGGTGATGAGCATCCCATCCGCTTGGGCGATGAGCCTCGCACACTTGGCAAACCGCGCTTGCATGTCGGGGCCAATCTGTTGATGTTTCATGCTGTTTGCTTGTGCCGACTCCAACGGCAACCGTTGCGGTCAGTCCCACCCGCATCGGCGACGGCAGCGGTAGAAGCGAGTACCAGCGGGATTGCTGTGACGCTCTTCATGTGTGACTCCAGGGTGACGAAGGGGCACTCGGCTTCAGCGTTTTGATTCAGTGAGATGGTTACGCGCAACATGCCCGATTTCAAGTCAACGGGAGTGACCATCGTCACTCCGTGGGACACAGTCGCCATGAACGCCCCGGAACACGGCAAGAATCAACCCGGCAGTTCAAGAACCTCCGCAGGCTGCGGACGGCCATACAGATACCCCTGCATCTCATCGCACTCCAGCTCAACCAGTTGCCGCCGCTGAGATGCCAGCTCTACGCCCTCGGCAATCACCCGCATCCCCAGGCTGTGCGCCATGGCAACAATCGCCGCGACGATGGAAACCGCGCGTGAGCCGGTCAGCATCGCACGAACGAAGGATTGATCGACCTTCAAGGTATCGATCGGGAAGCGCTGCAGATAGGAGAAACTTGAGTACCCTGTACCAAAATCATCCAGCGACAAGGTGATATCGAGCTGTTTGAGCCGGCGCAGCATCAGCTCCGCACGTTCCGCCTGCCCCATCAGCATGCTCTCGGTCAGCTCCAGTTCAAGCAGCGTTGGCGGCAGACCGGTTTCCTCCAGTACCGCGGCGACCCGCTCAGGGAAATCCTGATTGCGGAACTGCCGTGCGGAGACATTTACAGCCACCCTCAGGGGTCGACCGGCTTCCTGCCAGGTCCGTGCCTGGCGGCATGCCGTCCGCAGCACCCATTCGCCAATCGGTTCGATCAGTCCAAGTGCCTCGGCCACCGGGATGAAACGTGCAGGAGACACCGCACCCAACTCCGGATGCTGCCAACGCAGCAACGCCTCCACGCCAATGCAACGACCGCTTGCCGAATCGACTTGCGCCTGATAAGCAAGATGGAACTCGTCCCGCTCCAGTGCGGTACGGAGCGCCTGCTCGAGCAAGAGGCGATCATGCACTTGCTCGTTCATTTCGGCAGTAAAGAAACGGATGGCGTCACGCCCCGACTCCTTGGCGTGATACATCGCGATGTCGGCATGCTTGAGCAAGGTCTCACCGTCGGACCCGTCCGGGGGATACAAGCTGACACCAACACTTGCGGTCACAATGAACTGATGCTCGTCAATCTGGATCGGCCGCAGCAAGGCTTGCTGCACGCGCTGCAGCACGAGGTAGGCCTGTTCCTCAGACCCCAGCTCCGGCAGCAGCACAACGAATTCATCCCCTCCCAGGCGGGCAGCCGTGTCTCCATCGCGCAAGCCCTCGTGGATACGCGCAGCAACCTCACAAAGCAAGCGATCGCCAGTGCGATGCCCCAGGTTGTCATTGATATTCTTGAAATTATCGAGATCGATGAAGGCCACACCCAACAGGCTGTCATGGCGCCGTGCGGCAATGATGGCCTGTTCCAGCCGGTCGTCCAGCAGAGAACGGTTGGGCAGTTCGGTCAGCGGGTCGAAACGCGCCTGATGCTCGAGTTGCTTCAGATAAAGCACGCGCTCGGTGACATCCTGCATGACCATGACCACGCACTCCCCCTCAGCCAGCATCGGCGAAATTGCGCACTCGATGTGAAAACCCACCCCATCGGCGCGAACCCCTTCGAGCTCCAGCACCGACGATCGATGCAGTCTGAACGCACGCTCCAGCGCCAAAACCCCGTCTGCGTCGAATGTACCAATCTTGTCCAGTGTATGCCCGGTCAGGGCTTCACGGCTCGCGCCAAGGATGGAAGCCGCCGCCGGATTGGCATCACGTACCGCAAAACACCCTCCTTCAGTGCGCAGGATCAGCACACCATCCCGCGTGGCCTCGATTGCGCGCTCGCGCAAGCGCAGCAGACTCTCTGCCACATCCCGCGCCCGTGCATTGCGCAGGTTGCCAATACCGTAACCGAGGTCTTCGGCCAGTTCGCGCAGCAGGGCCACCCCTGCCACATCAAGATCACTCGCCCGCGCTGCACCAATCGTCAGCACCCCGAGCATCCTGTCACCGCCAAGCAACGGAAACGCGATCAGCGCCTGGCATCCAGCCTGGGCCGCCACAGGTCTCAACGCTGCCGGGCACGCCTCTAGCGACGCGTAATGTACGGTTCGCTGCTGTGACAGAGCCCGACCTCCAGGCATCTCCTGCGCGCCCTCAGGCTGCCCAAGCCAACGCTGGAAAGGACCAGTGTCGCCCGCCGCAGCAGTCCATTCGAGAGCACCGGAAGGGCTCAGACACTCGATGAAGGCGCAACGAAAGCCCCCCGTATTGACCAGCACATGGCAAATCCCTCTGACCAGCGACTGCTCACCTTCGGAGTGCACCAGGGTTTCATTACCACGACTCAAAGTCCGCAGCGTGCGCTGCAGCCTCAGCATGGGCAGGATGACCATGCGCCGGATAGCCTGGTTCAGGCATAGCATCAACACCGCGGCCATCAACAGGCTTGCGATGGCCACACGGTGCCGCAACTGAACGGCACTGCGGCCAAACTCATCGACATAACCGCTGACGCCAATCACCCAACCCAGCGCCTGATTGCGGCGAAAGGCGACCAGCTTGTCCCGCGGCGACTGTTCACCCAACTCGGTGTTCTGCCAAGCGTAATCAAATACGCCCTCGCGTTGCGTCAGCAAGGCGGCGTTCAAATCGGCACTCCCGCCCGCAGCATCAGTCAGTTTATTCCCCTGCTGCGTCGGATGAATCAGGAAACGTCCTTCATCTGGCCCAGGATTGCCGTCCACGACATACAGATAGCCGCTATCGCCGACGACAAAGGCCCGCAAGCTGTCCTTCACCGGCGCCAGCGCCCGATCCAGGTCCAGCCCCAGCAGGTACAAGCCGAGCAGCATGCCGTCCTTGGTGCGCACCGGCAGCAACTCGACCAGATACCTGTGCGTACGGATACTCAGTTGCAGTGACGCGCGTTGCCCTCGCTCCAGCATGGCGAGGACATTGCGCTCCAGCACCAATACCGGTGCGATCCCATCGTCACCCCACTGCGTGCTGGCCAGCACACGAAACCGCCCCCCTTGCTCACGCAGTAGTGCGGCAGCCAGTGTCCCGCGCGCGTCATTGCCATGAATGGAGAGGTCGCTGAAGCGGGACGAGACCGGCACACCTTCCGTTGTCCAACCGCCATCCGGTGCACCGGCAACAGCCGCACTCCGCACCTGAAAGTGACCTTCAAGCACATCCGCCTGCTGAGCCAGGCCAGAACGCAGCATGGCGTACTGCGCGTCAACCAGACCATCCGCAAGCAGGGCCAGTGACCGCAGCGCGGCTTCCGCTTCGTCCCGAGTCTTGCGTTCCAGATAGGCATCCGCGATCAGGGCAACCGGCAAAATGACAAGCGCAACGATGACAACGACAATCGTCAACAGTCTTGCTCTCAGCCCATCGCTCACGACCGTGGCCACCTGGCATCTCTATCGCTTATGTCCAAGACAGCATCTTACCCATTTTGGGGCGAGATGGAATGCACACGCGTCCAACCGATCGCATGCAGGGCCGGATGAAGCGACATCCAGCGAAGGTCTGCGGTAAGCTCACACCCGCCCATCCAACCGACCACTTAGCCCCGCCGATGCCCTCCGAGTTCGAGCTGATCCGCCGTTACTTCAACCGCCCCTGCGCGCACACCGACCTGTCGGTCGGCGATGACGCCGCCCTGGTGCGGCCCGCCTCGGGAATGCAGCTCGCGATATCGACCGACATGCTGATTGCGGGCACGCACTTCTTTCCCGACACCGACCCCTGTGATCTCGGCTGGAAAGCGCTTGCAGTCAACCTGTCGGACCTCGCCGCGATGGGGGCACAAGCACGCTGGGCGGTGCTCGGCCTGGCCTTGCCCGATGTCGACGAACCGTGGCTCAGCCGCTTCGCCGACGGGCTGTTCCATTGTGCGGACCAGTACGGCGTCGACCTGGTGGGCGGCGACACGACGCGTGGTCCACTCGCCATCGGCGTGACCATCTTCGGCGAAGTTCCCAATGGCAGTGCGATACGGCGAGATGGCGCCCACCCGGGAGATGAGATCTGGATTTCCGGCCAACCCGGGCTGGCCGCCTTGGGGCTGGCCTGCCTGCAGCAGCGCATCACCTTGCCAACTGCCGCGCGCACTCGCTGTATCCACGCCCTGCAGCACCCCGAACCCCGGCTCGCACTCGGCCTGGCACTGCGTGGCGTCGCAAGCGCCATGCTGGACGTCTCCGATGGCCTGATCGGCGACCTGAACCATATACTTGAGCGCTCCGGCTGTGGCGCGGAGATCGATGCCACCTTGCTGCCGCTGACTCCACTGCTGGCGGCTGGTGCGGACGAGCCCCTGGCACGGCGCTGTCTGCTGGCGGGTGGCGACGACTACGAGCTGCTGTTCAGCGCGCCACCCTCCATGCAAACCACGCTCGCCGCCCTGTCGACGCAACTGCAATTGCCATTGACCCGCATTGGCCACATCACCGAACATCGCGGCCAATTGCTGCTACGGGAGGTCGACGGCCGCCTGCTCCCTCCACTTGTCTCTGGCTACGACCACTTCGCCTGATATGCGCCCCACGTTCCGCCTGATGCTCAGCCATCCTGCCCATCTCATCTCGCTGGGCTTCGGCTCGGGACTATCGCCAAAGGCACCCGGCACTGCAGGCAGCCTGCTTGCCTGGCTGCTTTATCCGCTGATCCGGACACCTCTCTCGGAAATCGCCTTTCTGATCATGCTGGGCGCCTTCTTCCTCGCGGGTATTCTGGCCGCAGAGCGCACCGGCCGGACGCTGGGAGTATCCGACCACGGTGCCATTGTCTGGGACGAGATGGTGGCAGTCTGGCTCGTACTGCTCTTCACCCCTGCCACCCTGCTGTGGCAGGCTTGCGCAATTGCCTTGTTCCGCCTGTTCGACATTACCAAGCCGCAGCCGATCCGCTGGGCGGACAGCCGGGTCAAGGGCGGCTTCGGCGTCATGCTCGACGACCTGCTGGCGGCCGGCTACACCCTGCTGGCACTCGCCATCCTGGTGGCCCTGTTCAAACCCTGAAACCATGGACCCCATACTTCAAGACCTCTCCATCAGACTGGGCCACGCACTATCGGCACAAGGCTGGCAATTGGCCACAGCCGAATCCTGCACGGGCGGCTGGATCGCCGAAGCGGTTACCGCCACGGCAGGCAGCTCTGCCTGGTTCGATCGCGGCTTTGTCACCTACTCCAACGCAGCCAAGGTCGACATGCTGGGAGTCAATGAGGCAACCCTGACGAAGCACGGCGCAGTCAGTGAAGCAACAGTCGCAGAGATGGCGCGCGGCGCGATAGCGCACAGCCGGGCTGATATCAGCGTTGCCGTCTCCGGCATCGCCGGCCCCGGCGGAGGCTCGGCTGACAAGCCGGTTGGCATGATCTGTCTGGGCTGGGCACGCCGACTCGGCCCCTCGCACTCCCAGACCCTGTACCTGACAGGCGACCGGGAGGCCGTTCGGCGCCAGACCGTCATCGCCGCACTTGAGACCCTGATCGGGCTTGCCAACGCCGAAGGCAGCAACTCAGCAATCTCTGTGCCATAATTCACCTCTTATTCAGCAAGGACGCTCCATGGACGACAACAAGGCCAAGGCGCTTGCCGCTGCGCTCTCGCAGATCGAGAAGCAGTTCGGCAAGGGTTCGATCATGCGGATGGGCGACGGCAACGTCGAGCGCGACATCCAGACGGTTTCCACCGGCTCGCTGGGGCTGGACATCGCACTCGGCCTGGGCGGCCTGCCCCGCGGCCGTGTCGTCGAGATTTACGGCCCCGAATCATCAGGCAAGACCACACTCACGCTCCAGGTCATCGCCGAGATGCAGAAACTGGGCGGCACCGCGGCCTTTATCGACGCCGAACATGCACTGGATGTCGGCTACGCCGAAAAGTTGGGCGTCAATATCGGCGACCTGCTGATCTCCCAGCCGGACACCGGCGAACAGGCGCTCGAGATTGCCGACATGCTGGTGCGCTCCGGCGGTGTGGACATCGTGGTCGTCGACTCGGTCGCGGCCCTGACCCCCAAAGCCGAAATCGAAGGTGAAATGGGTGACCAATTGCCCGGCCTCCAGGCCCGCCTGATGTCCCAGGCCCTGCGCAAGCTGACGGCCAACATCAAGCGTACCAACACGCTGGTCATCTTCATCAACCAGATCCGGATGAAGATCGGCGTCATGTTCGGCAGCCCGGAGACCACAACAGGTGGTAACGCGCTCAAGTTCTACGCCTCGGTGCGCATGGACATCCGACGCACGGGCGCCATCAAGAAGGGTGACGAAGTCGTCGGCTCGGAAACCCGGGTCAAGGTCGTCAAGAACAAGGTTTCGCCACCGTTCAAGGAAGCCCATTTCGACATCCTCTACGGCGAAGGCATCTCGCGCGAAGGCGAGATCATCGACCTTGGCGTTGCTCACAAGATCGTCGACAAGTCGGGCGCCTGGTACGCCTATAACGGCGACAAGATCGGCCAGGGCAAGGACAATTCGCGTGAGTTCCTGCGTGCCAATCCGGCGCTCGCCCGCGAGATCGAAAACAAGGTCCGTGCCGCAGTCGGCCTGGGCGAAATGGCCACCATCGGCAGCGGCCCCGCCGCTGCCGAAGCCTGAGACCGTCCCTCGCGAACCGGACGATGGGCGAGCCCACCTTGCGCGAACGCGCATTGCGTCACCTCGCCCGTCGCGACCATTCGCGTGCGGAGTTGGCGCGCAAACTTGCGCCCTACGGAAGTGCCGAAGAGGTTGAAGCCGTGCTCGAGCGCATGTCCGACCTGGCCCTGCAGTCGGATACGCGCTTTGCCGAAGCCTGGGTTCGAAGCAAGTCGGGGCGCTTCGGCAGCATCCGCCTGCGCCACGAACTGGCACGCCGCGGAGTCGAAAAATCACTGATCGACGAAGCAATCGAGCACGAATGCGCACAATCCGAACTCGACCGCGCACGCACAGTGTGGCAGTCTAGATTCGACAGCCCACCCGAAGACCACCGCGAATGGGCAAAGCAAGCGCGTTTCCTGCAAACCCGCGGCTTCGCCACCGACATCATCCGCAAACTGCTGAAAGAATCTCCAGATGAGTCTGCTTAAGGTCAACGGTCTGCAAAAGCGTTACAAGGCACGCACGGTCGTGCGCGACGTATCGTTCGAGGTCGGCTCGGGTGAAGTCGTGGGACTGCTGGGCCCCAACGGTGCCGGCAAGACCACCTGTTTCTACATGATCGTGGGATTGGTGCGCGCTGATGGCGGCGAAATCACACTGGATGACGCCCGCCTCACCCATCTGCCGATCCATGCACGCGCACGCCTGGGGCTGTCCTATCTGCCGCAGGAGATGAGCGTTTTCCGCAAGCTCACCGTGGCCGAAAACATCCGCGCGGTACTTGAACTTCAAGGCCTGGAAGAGTCCGACATCAAGGCCCGCCTGCAGGAACTGCTTGAAGAACTCAACATCACCCACCTGCGCGACAACACGGCAATCTCCCTGTCTGGCGGCGAGCGCCGCCGGTGCGAGATTGCCCGTGCGCTGGCTACCAACCCGCGACTGATCCTGCTCGACGAGCCGTTTGCCGGCGTCGACCCGATTGCCGTCATCGACATCCAGAAAATCATCCGCTTCCTCAAGGAACGCGGCATAGGCGTGCTGATTACCGATCATAATGTCCGTGAGACCCTCGGCATCTGTGATCGCGCTACCATTATTACCGAAGGTAAAGTGCTCGCAAGCGGTCTGCCCAGCGAGATCATCGCCAACGAACAGGTCCGTCAGGTATACCTTGGCGAACATTTCCGGCTCTGATTCCGGCCTGCGTCTCACACTGGCATCATGAAACCGACACTTCAGCTCAAGCTTTCGCAACACCTGACGCTCACCCCGCAACTGCAGCAGTCGATCAAGCTGCTTCAGCTGTCCACGCTCGAACTCAACCAGGAGATCGAACGCTTCCTGCTCGAAAACCCCATGCTTGAGCGCGAAGATGGCGACGGCGGCGACTTTTCCGGCCCTGCGACAACAAGCACCACACCCTCGTCCAACGAATCGCCCACGGACAGCAGCAACGAGTCGCAAAACAACGATAGCGACAATCGCAACGACCGCGACAACGACAGCGGCAGCATCGACGAGGGGATGGATTGGTCGGGTACCGGCAGTGGGGCGAGCAGCAAGAGCGACGACGACGAGGACACCGACTTCCAGGAGTTTCAGGCTGCGGGTACGTCGCTACGCGACCATCTCGACCTGCAGGTCGCGCTCTCGCCACTGTCAGACCGCGACCGCCTGCTGGTGCGCTTCATCATCGAGGCGCTCGACGACGATGGTTATCTGTACCAGGAACTCGAAGAACTCCTCGAGCTGCTGCCGCCCGAACTTGACATCGATCTCGACGATCTTGCCATCGCACTGCGACATGTCCAGCAGCTCGAACCCGCTGGCGTAGGCGCTCGCACACCACAGGAATGCCTCGGACTCCAGTTGCGCGCGATGTCGCCGTCCCCGGAACGCGATCTGGCACTGATCATCGTTGAACAACACCTGGAGCTGCTGGCCGAGCGGAACTTCGCGAAGCTCAAGAAGCTCACTGATTGTGACGACGACGCACTCAGGGCTGCACACGCGTTGATCTGCCGGCTCGACCCCCATCCCGGCTCTCAGCACTCCAGCGAGGAAACCCGCTATGTGCTGCCCGACGTGGTCGTCCGCAAGATCCGCAACAAATGGACGGTCTCGCTCAATGCCGAGGCTATGCCCCGCCTGCGCATCAACCAGTTGTACGCCAACCTGCTGCAACAGAATCGGGGCCAGGGTGGCGGACTCACTGGCCAACTGCAGGAAGCCCGTTGGCTGATCAAGAACGTTCAACAGCGATTCGACACCATCCTGCGCGTTTCCCAGGCCATCGTTGACCAGCAACGACAGTTCTTCGATCATGGAGAGGTGGCGATGCGGCCACTCACCCTCAGGGAGATCGCAGACCAGCTCGAGCTGCATGAATCCACCGTATCGCGCGTGACCACACAGAAATACATGGCCACCCCGCGCGGCGTTTTCGAACTCAAGTATTTTTTCGGCAGTCACGTTGCCACCGACACTGGTGGAGCGGCTTCCTCAACGGCGATTCGCGCGCTGATTCGCCAGTTGGTGGACGCCGAAGACAGAAAGAAACCCCTGTCCGACGCCAAGATCGCCGATCTTTTGGGCCAGCAGGGTATCGTGGTCGCACGGCGCACCATCGCCAAGTACCGCGAGTCACTCAATATCCCGCCGGTCAGCCTGCGCAAGACGATTTGATAACAAGAGGAGTTACCATGAATCTCAATATCACCGGCCATCATGTCGAAGTTACCGATGCCATCCGCGACTATGTCTCGGGTAAGCTCGACCGCGTCATTCGCCACTTCGACAATGTCACCAGCGTGAACGTGATTCTGTCCGTCGAAAAACTTGACCAGAAAGCCGAAGTCACGGTTCACGTCCGTGGCAAGGACATCCACGTCGAGAGCACCGACGCTGACATGTATGCGGCTATCGATGCGATGACCGACAAGCTCGATCGCCAGGTCCTCAAGTACAAGCAGAAGACCAACGACCACCATCACGACTCGCACAAGCACCAGACGCCTGAAGCGTGATCATTTCACTAGGCCTTTTGGGCGAGGGAGCGGCTATAATCCGCGCGTTCGCATGACGCGGTCTGCCGTCTCCCCCTCCCCAAAGACCCTGAGCGTGGTGCCGCCTCCTCCGGTGGTGCTGCGCGAGCCCCAAAGCGCATGAGCCTCATTGCCCAACTCCTGCCCCTCTCGAATGTCGTTGCCGATCTTGACGCAAGCAGCAAGAAACGCGTGTTCGAGCAGGCTGGCCTGCTGTTCGAGAACAACCAGGGTGTCGCCCGCAGTACCGTATTCGACAGTCTGTTCGCACGCGAACGTCTCGGTTCGACTGGCCTCGGTCAGGGCATTGCCATTCCCCACGGCCGAATCAAGGGTCTGAAGGAAGCAGCAGGCGCCTTCATGCGCCTGGCCACACCGGTGCAGTTTGATGCGCCCGATGGACGCCCGGTCAACCTGCTGTTCGTACTGCTGGTACCTGAGCAAGCCAACGAGACCCATCTGCAACTGTTGTCCGAACTCGCCCAGATGTTCAGCGACCGCAGCTTCCGCGAGCAACTGCTCGACGCCCCGGACGCCGAAGCCTTGCACACCCTGTTCACCCAATGGGGCAACGATGCGGCAAACGAGCGTCGCGCGGCTGTTTGAGGACAACCGGACGCGTTTGCAGCTGACCCACGTCAGCGGCAACCTGAACGCTGTCATTTCCGTCCGGGAAGAACGCATCTGGCCAGCAGACCTGATTGGCCACCTCAACCTGATTCACCCCGAACGCCTGCAGATCCTTGGCGCAGCGGAGCTCGCGTGGGCGAGACGTCAGTCTCGTGACAAGGTTGCCCACCATCTCAGTGGCATCCTGGCCGCGCGACCGCCCGCCATCATTGTTGCTGATGGTTGTGAAGCACCCAATATCGTCATGGGGGTTTGCGAGGCACACAACGTCGCACTGTTCTCCACACCCCAGCCCGCTGCCGGCGTCATCGACCAGTTGCGCCTCTACCTGTCCCGGCAGCTTGCCGAAAAAGCCTCGCTTCACGGCGTGTTCATGGACGTACTGGGTCTGGGCGTGTTCATTACCGGCAACTCCGGTGCGGGCAAGTCCGAACTGGCGCTCGAGTTGATCTCCCGCGGCCATGGTCTGGTAGCAGACGACATCGTCGAGTTCTCACGTATCGCCCCCACGGTACTCGAGGGTCGGTGCCCCGAGTTGCTGCAGGATTTCATCGAAGTGCGCGGTCTTGGCATCCTGAACATCCGCACCATCTTCGGTGAAACCGCCTGCAGACGAAAGATGCGTCTACGCCTCATCTGCCACCTGGAGCGCCGCCAGCCCGGACAGGACGACCCCACCCGCCTGCCCATGCAACGCGAGCAGCAGGATATCCTTGGCGTAGGCATCCCGCGGGTCACGCTGCCCGTCGCAGCAGGTCGCAACCTTGCGGTGCTGCTCGAAGCCGCCGTCCGCTCCACCATCCTGCAGTTACGTGGCGTCGACTCCACCCAGGAGTTCATCGACCGTCAGACCCGCATGATGCAGAACGACGCCCAGGACGGCTGAGCCGTCAGCAAACGCCGCGCTTGAGCATCGCACTATCCTCGCTCGAAAGCACACTCGGGCCCCACCGCTTTCCCGATACTGCGCGACCACCCTTGCCGCACTGCCGCATCGACTGCTACGCTCGATCCCTTTTCCGCCCACCGGACCTCACTTCGCCATGACTGCCGCCAAACCGGATTACCTGGAACGCATCCTCAACGCCCAGGTGTACGATGTCGCCATCGAGACCCCGCTCGATTTCGCCAGCAACCTGTCGGCACGCATTCATAACCGGATTTACTTCAAGCGCGAGGACATGCAGCCGGTATTCAGCTTCAAGCTGCGGGGGGCCTATAACAAGATGGTCAAGCTGTCGCCCCAGGCACTCAAGCGTGGCGTGATCTGCGCATCGGCCGGCAATCACGCGCAAGGCGTCGCCCTGTCGGCCCAGAAGCTTGGCGTACGCGCAGTCATCGTCATGCCTAGCACCACCCCGCAGATCAAGATCGATGCGGTCAGGGCCCGCGGCGGAGAAGTGGTACTCGCGGGGGAGTCCTACTCGGACGCCTATGCGCATGCCATCGAACTGGAAAAAACAGAGAAACTGACCTTCGTCCATCCCTTTGACGATCCCGACGTGATTGCGGGCCAGGGCACCGTCGGCCTCGAGATCCTGCGCGCGCATCCGCAACCCATCCACGCTGTGTTCTGCTGTGTCGGAGGCGGAGGTCTGATTGCCGGCGTCGCCGCCTATATCAAGCGACTCCGCCCGGAGACCCGCATCATCGGCGTGGAGGCGGTCGGTGCCGACGCGATGACCCAATCTCTGGCTGCCGGCAAACGGATCGTGCTCGATCAGGTCAGCATCTTCGCTGACGGCGCTGCGGTCAAGGAAGTCGGCACCGAAACCTTCCGTCTGTGCCAGGAATATGTCGACGAGATGATCCTGGTGGACAACGATGCCATCTGCGCGGCAATCAAGGACGTCTTCGAAGACACCCGCTCCATCCTGGAGCCGGCCGGCGCACTGGCAGTCGCTGGGGCAAAGGAGTACGCACGCCGTCACAAGCTGCGCGACAAGCATCTTGTCGCCATCGCCTCCGGCGCCAACATGAACTTCGATCGTTTGCGCTTCGTCGCCGAGCGTGCAGAATTGGGTGAACAGCGCGAAGCGGTGCTCGCCGTCACCATTCCGGAACAACCCGGTTCATTCCGTAAATTCTGCAGCCTGCTCGGTAACCGCAACATCACCGAGTTCAACTATCGCTACGCCGATGCAGAACGCGCCCACATCTTTGTTGGCGTCACGGTGCATAACCGCAACGAAGCGACACGGCTGGTCGAGATGCTGGAACGCCATACCCTGCCGGCAGTCGATCTGACCGATGACGAGCTGGCCAAGACGCATGTCCGCTACATGGTCGGCGGCCGTGCGCCACAGGCCGAGAACGAGGTGGTCTATCGCTTCACCTTTCCGGAACGTCCTGGCGCCTTGATGAACTTCCTGTCCAATCTCCACACCGACTGGAACATCAGCCTGTTCCACTACCGCAACCATGGTGCGGACTTTGGTCGCGTACTGGTCGGCATGCAGGTACCCGCGGCGGACAAGCCCGCCTTCGAGGCCTTTCTGGCGCGGGTGGGTTACGAGTATGTGGACGAAACGGCCAATCCTGCCTATAGGCTTTTCCTCTCCTGATAGCGGCACCCTGTCAAGGGACGGCTATTACTAATGCGCTATACTCGGGACCTCGGATCAAGGCTCCGACCATATGGATCGACAGCCAGGAATGGGGCGTTCATGAGCAGATGTGTACGACGGCAAGCGGGGCGTTCGAACAAGCATGTTCGGCTTGGCCTGCTGGCGCTGTCGATCTGGGCTTGTTCGCTGACCTCCTTTGCTCAGAGTCCGGAGACAAACAGGATTGAGCGCATCCAGCGTGAAGCCCGTCTGAAGGTCTGCATCTGGCCCGACTATTACGGCATCTCGTTACGCGACCCGCGTACGCTCGAGCTCAAGGGCATCGATATCGATCTGGCTCAGGCACTGGGCGCGGATCTCGGGGTGACCGTCGAGTTCGTCGACAGCAGCTTCGCGCGCTTGATCGACGACGTCAGTGGCAATCGTTGCGATATCGCAATGTTTGCCATCGGCATCACACCAGAGCGCTCCAGCCGCCTGCGCTTCACGTCGCCACATCTGGCCAGTGACATCTACGCCATCACCACACGCAGCAACCGCAAGATCAAGTCCTGGGACGACATCGATCAACCAGGTATCGTGGTTGCCGTTGCCAAAGGCACGCTGCATGAGCCCGTGATGCGTGGCAAGCTGCGGCACGCCCAGCTTGCAGTGCTGTCCTCACCGCACGCCCGCGAGCAAGAAGTCGAGTCCGGCCGCGCCGACGTGTTCATGACGGACTTTCCCTACAGCCGGCGGATGCTGGATCAGGCCGACTGGGCACGACTTGTCTCGCCGACGGGCACCTATCACATCACCCCCTACGCCTGGGCCATCGCGCCGGGCGACGACAACTGGCACGCTTACCTCGAGCGCTTCGTTGCCCGCATCAAGCAGGATGGGCGTCTCGCGCAGGCTGCAGGGCGGCACGGCCTGAGCCCCATCGTCGTCCTGCGCTGATCTCCGGATGTCTCCCTGGCATGTCCGAACACCGTCGTCTCCGCTTTGCCGATCTGGGTTTCGCCATGCTGCTCGGGGTCGGCCTGCTGATTGTTTTCGGCGCGCTCGACTTCTATGGCAAGCAACTGCAGCGTCAAGCACTGCAGACCGAGGAACACCTGACCTCACGCGATTTGCGCCATGCAGACGAACAACTGGGACACCTGTTCCGCCACGTAGATCTGCAACTGCGGACCCTGCTCGAAGGTGGCCACGCCTATTTCTCTCCGGATGACTGGTCCCGGCAGCTGGACTATGCGCTGCTCAATGCCCCTCACCTACGCTCGCTGTCGGTGCTCAACGACAACGGTGAGATCATTGCCAGTACCTCATCCGGCAACATCGGCCTTCGCCCGGCTTTCGCACACTACCTGCCACAACCCTCAACGATCAGTGAAGTCCTGCGCATCGGCCCTCCCCACGCGGGCCGGGATCTGGCGGATTCGGTCGCAATCACCGACAACCGGCAACCGACGCCTGCCGTTGGTTTCGTTCCGGTTGTGCGCGGTTTGTCAATCGGTGAGGCGGGGCAAGTCAGCCTGCTCGCCACGTTGAATCTCGACTACCTTCAACGCCTGCTCGATGACCTGCGTCGTCGTCCCACCGACCGTATTGCCCTGTTCCGGCAGGATGGAGTCAGACTGCTCGACACCGATCCACCGACCGAGCACCAGCGCATGATCGAGCGCACCTTGATCAACCACTGGCAGACAGGACAGTCCGTACATTTATCCATCGCTGACGCCTACGACGACCAGGGCGAATTGACAGCCTACCGGATGCATTCGCGCCTTCCGCTGGTCATTACGATGCAAATGGACCGTACCCAAGCCCTGGTCGAAGCGCATCGGGAAGGCAGGGAACGTACCGCAGTCGTTGCCCCACTGGCACTGCTCGGCATGGCCGCCGCCTTGGTGGGCTACCTGCTGTTTCGCTTTGCCGGAAACCGTGAACGCAAATTGCGCAAACAGGAGGAAAAGCGTCGCAAACTCCTCGAAAGCGCGCTCAATGCCAGCGCCATTCCGGCTGTGATCACCAATCGGGAAGCGACCATCGAGTGGGTCAACCCAGCCTTCGCCAGCCTGACCGGCTTTGATGCGGCGGAGGCGATCGGTCGCAAGCCCAAGGACCTGGTCAAATCAGGCATGCAGCCCCCTTCGTACTACGAAGACATGTGGAAGACGATACTTGCAGGTGCAGTGTGGCGGGGCGAAGTCATCAACCGGCGCAAAGACGGCAGTTTCTATGACGAGGCCTTGACCATCACGCCAGTCGCCGACGACAACGGCACCATCACGCACTTCGTCGCCATCAAGGAAGACATCACGCTGGAAAAGGCCGCTGCCCGCGAACTGGAACGCCTGGCGACCACCGACCCGCTGACCGGAAGCCACAACCGGCGGGCTTTCATGGAAGCCGTGCAGCACGAACTCGACCGGGTCAGACGCTATGAGACCCCAGCCTCAATCCTGATGCTCGATCTGGATCATTTCAAACGGGTCAATGACGAGTTCGGTCATGCCGCTGGCGATACCGTGCTGAAGCACTTCGTCACTCAGCTTGGCACCTCGCTCCGCAGCGCCGACACCTTGGGCAGGATCGGCGGGGAGGAATTCGCCGTTTTGCTGCCGGAAACCGACCTCGCCGGCGCCCGTGACATCGCCAACCGGATCAGGACTGAAATCGCTGCGCGCCCTGCGATTACCGATGAGGCCCGGATTCCGATCACCGTCAGTATCGGCGTCACCATCATCCACCCGTCGGATATCAGCCCGGATCATATCCTCGCCCGCGCTGACGACGGCCTTTACCTGGCCAAGCGCAACGGGCGTAATCGTGTAGAAACGGTCAGCAGAGAGGCGCCCCCTACCGGCGAATGACGCGTTGAAAAGGGACGCACTGCCCGGATGATCGCCAACCCGACTCAGCCATCGATGGTCCGGTCCATATCCCAACGCCGCATGTGTCCGTCAAAGGCCTTGCGCCGAGCCTGCACCCCAAGGTTCATGACCCGACGCTCCTGCCGGACCGGAAGCCGCGGCAGATCACCAAGACGGTGCCCGGTCAAAAGGTTATGTTGGTGACGCAGCACGGCAATGATCATCGAGAGTCCAAGGTTCATCGCTGCGAACATCGCCAGCGGCAAGATCAAGGGTGGCATATCGACTCTCCAGTATCGACCCCGAGGGTGTGATGCATCGAACGCGACAACGTGACAAATCAATTTACGCACGTTGAATCAGACAGCACTCCGGTTGAATAAGTTCGGCCGCACCGCTGCAAAATCAACTTTTGTTTCAAAGCACTGCAGCATCCATCGCTCAAGCTCGAAAACCGTCTGAGCAAGACCAAAGCCCTGCCTCGGTCACCAACCAGTCCATGGGTCGGTCGTGTGACTGCGGCATCACGCTGTCGACACGCCCCGCCTCGAACCCCACGCCGACGGAAATTGTCTGCAGCACTGCCAGGGTCCGATCGAAATACCCGCCGCCATAACCCAGCCGAAAACCGGCACCATCGAAAGCATTGAGTGGTATCAGTACAACATCCGGCAAAATCGCATCGCCTTGTGCCGGATGAGGGATACCGTGGCGATCCAGGGCCATTTCGGCGTCAGCGGACCAGGCCCGGAAGATCAGTGGCTGATCACGCGCAGTCACAACCGGCAAGGCAAGGCATCGACCCGGCACCGAAGCTTGCCAACGCACAGCCCACGCTCTCAGGTCCGGTTCGCTGCGATACGGCCAGCAAAGCGCCAGCACCTTGGGACAAAGCTCCGCCATCAAGGCAGTCAGATGCGCTTCCATCGCGCGGGTCCGCTCAGCGCGAACCGTATCCGGCAGCGCTTCACGCGCAGCCAAGGCCGCCGCACGCAACTTACTGCGCGCAGCGTGCTCTGAGGACGATAAGGCCTGAGAGGGTTCGGTCACGGTAGTATGCGGGTTCTGTCTGAATGGGAATGGTAAGGGATGTACACGGTCTTTAGGGTCATGCTGCTGATGCTGTGCATCGCATCGTCAAACAGCAGTCTCGCGCAGTCGGGAGACGCAAGGATACTCGCTGCCCGCGACGCATTGCGCAGCGGAGACAGGGTCACCCTCGAGCGCCTGGCCAGCCAGTCCGACCCCCACCCGCTCGACCCCTATGTCCGTTACTGGCTGTTGTTCAACAAGCTGGCCCGCCCCGACCCCGCCCCCGCGGAAGCCTTGACGGACTTCATGGTGCAGGAGGCCGGCTCCGCGCTGGCCGAGCGCCTGCGTGCCGACTGGCTGCGCCGCCTGGCCAAGGACGGCGACTGGAACACCTTTCTCGCCCTTCACGCCGACCTGCAAAGCCCGGACGCAGAATTGCGCTGTCAGGCGCTCAATGCGCGCCTGATGACTGGCGACCCCAGCCTTGCTGCAGATATCAGACAACGCTGGGACGAACTGATCGATGCGCCGGCGGCCTGCGACACAACGCTGTCTGGCATGGTGGCACGCGGACAAGTCGATGAGGAAGCGGTCTGGTGGCGCTTTCGCCAACAGGTCGGTGGCCGCAACCCGGAGCGGGCCCAGACCACACTAAGCTGGCTCGATGCAGCCGCAGCCTCCCAGCTAGATCAAGCCTTGCGCAGCCCCGCACAATACCTGGATCGCCTGCCGGCAAACTTTGCGATCACTCGCGGTGGCCGCGAGCTCGCAATCGCCGCATTGGTCAGGCTGGCACGTGATGACCGACCCGGCGCGCTCGCCCGCCTGACCCGGCTTCAGGACCGGCTCGACGGCCCTGGTCGAGGTCATGTATTCGCGGCACTCGCCCATCGGGCGGCACTCGCGCTGGAGCCTGAGGCGGCCGCCTGGTTCCGGGCCGCCGGCGATGTCCCGATGAACACCGACCAACGGGCCTGGCGCATCCGCACCGCGCTGCGTAGTGGCAACTGGAGCGCCGTGCTGGCATATACCTCGCAGCTCCCCGCGGCAGAAGCCGAACAACCCGATTGGGTCTATTGGCGCGCCCGGGCGCTGAACACCCAAGGTCGCGCCGACGAAGCTGCCTCGCTGTTCCAGCGCATCGCGGGCGAGCCCCACTTCTACGGCATTCTGGCTGCGGAAGAGCTTGGGCAGACCTTTGCGCCGCCCCCTCATGCGCCAACCCTGACCCCTGCACAATTGCGCCAAGCCGAGACGGACCCGGGACTGAGGCGGGCACTGACACTGTTCCGGCTCGACATGCGAACCGAGGGCGTACGCGAATGGAACTGGTCTCTGCGTGGCCAGGACGAGCTCTTCCGGCTTGCGGCCGCGCGCCTTGCCCTGAAGCATGATATCTACGACCGCGCCATCAACACGGCCGAACTTGCAGCGCCCAGGGGGGCATTCGACCTGCGCTTCCTGACACCCTATCGCGAACTGATCGAACCTCATGTCCACAGCCAGGGACTGGATCTGAGCTGGGTCTATGGCCTGATGCGCCAGGAGAGCCGCTTCGTGATCCCGGCCCGCTCCAGCGCTGGCGCCCAGGGCCTGATGCAGGTCATGCCCGCCACCGGCAAGTGGGTGGCCGGCAAGATCGGCATGCGCGACTATCAGCCAGGCCGCCTGTCGGAACCCACCACCAATGTCCGCCTCGGCACCAGCTACATGCGGCTGATTCTGGAGGATCTCGACAACCACCCGGTACTGGCGAGCGCCGGCTATAACGCTGGCCCGGGGCGCGCCAAGCGCTGGCGCGACAGCCAGCCCCTGGAGGGCGCGATCTATGCCGAGACCATCCCCTTCGACGAGACCCGCGACTATGTCAAGAAGGTCATGGTCAACACCGTCGTTTATGCGGCCATGCTCGACGGCAAGCCGCAATCGCTGAAGTCCCGCCTCGGCACCATCGCCGCACGCCCTGAAGCGCGCTAAGCTCTCCGCCCAGGCCCGAATCACCACCAAGCAACTCAACTGGATGGAGCACACCTCTGTGATGAATCCGCAACGTGTCGTCCTGATCGGTGGAACCGGCTTTGTCGGACGCGCCATTGCCAACCGCCTTGCCAAGGCTGGCATTCATGCGCGTATCCCCACCCGACGCCGCAGCCGTGCCAGTGATCTGCTGCTGTTACCCAATGTCGACGTGATCGAGGCTGACTGCCACGACCCTGCAACCCTCGCCCGCCTGCTGCAAGGTGCGGACGCCGTCATCAACCTGGTTGGTGTGCTGCATTCGCGCAGCGGCACCCCCTACGGCCCTGACTTTGCCCGCGCGCATGTCGAATTGCCCTCACGCATCGTCGCTGCCTGTCAGCTGACTGGCGTGAACCGGTTGATCCATATCAGTGCGCTGGGCGCGGATGCCAATGGCCCCTCCGAGTATCAGCGCTCGAAGGCGGCCGGCGAAGCAGCCATTCGCAACAATGCCGGCACCCTCGCCTGGACCCTATTGCGCCCGTCGGTGATCTTTGGGCGCGAGGACCGCTTCCTGAACCTGTTCGCCGAACTCGCCCAGTTGTTTCCGATCTTGCCGCTGGGCGGCGCCAACGCACGCTTCCAACCCGTGTATGTGGAAGATGTGGCCGAAGTCGCCGTGCGCAGCCTGCTCGAGCCCTGCGCCATTGGCCAGACCTGGGAGCTGGCCGGCCCCAGCGTCTATACGCTACGACAACTCGTCACGTATGTTGCAGGACTGGTCGGCAAGCATCCCTTGGTGATTGCACTGCCGGAGGGGCTTGCCTTGCTCCAGGCTGGGCTGATGAACCTCGCCCCTCAACCGCTGATGAGTCCCGACAATGTCCGCTCGATGCGGGTGGACAACGTCGCCACTGGCGCCCCGCTTCCGCTCGGTCTCACCCCCACTGCACTCGAGGCCGTGGTGCCGCGCTGGCTGGGCGAGACCATGCCGCGCGGTCGGTATAACCCACTGCGCCGTTCCGCGCGACGCTGATTATCGTCATGAACGTCTACGTGGTTGGCGGCGCCGTCCGCGATGCCCTGCTAGGCCGTCCGGTTTCCGATCGTGATTGGGTGGTGGTGGGTGAAACCCCTGCAAGCATGCTCGCCCAGGGATTTCTTCAGGTCGGAAAGGATTTCCCGGTCTTCCTGCACCCGCAGACCCGTGAGGAATATGCCCTCGCCCGCACCGAGCGCAAGTCCGGACACGGCTACACCGGCTTCACCTGCCACGCCTCGCCGGAGGTCACGCTGGAAGAGGATCTGCTGCGACGGGACCTCACCATCAACGCCATTGCCCGCGCGACAGATGGCACGCTGATTGACCCCTACGGCGGGCAGGCCGATATCGCTGCACGCATTTTTCGCCACGTCAGCCCGGCATTCGCCGAGGACCCGGTGCGCATTCTCCGGATCGCGCGCTTTGCCGCGCGCTTTCCCGACTTTGCCGTGGCCCCGGAAACGCTGGCCTTGATGCAACAGATGGTGGCCGCGGGCGAAATCGATCACCTCGTACCCGAACGCGTCTGGCAGGAACTCTCGCGCGGCCTGATGGAGTCGTCCCCCTCGCGGATGATTCGTGTGCTACGCGACTGTAACGCCCTGCCGCGGATCCTGCCCGAAGTCGACCGGCTGTTCGGCATACCACAGCCCAAGCAACACCACCCCGAGATCGATACCGGCGAGCACGTGCTGATGGTGATCGACGCTGCCGCCGCCAGCGCTCAGCCGCTCGCGGTACGCTGGGCCTGCCTGCTGCATGACCTTGGCAAGGGCTGTACACCTGAGGACATCCTCCCTCACCACTATGGGCATGAAGCACGCAGCGAGCGCCTTGCACGCGAGGTATCGGCACGACTCAAGGCCCCGTCGGACTGCCGGGATCTGGCCGAAATGGTCGCGCGCGAGCACGGCACCCTGGGGCAGTTCGTCATACTGCGCCCGGAAACCATCGTCAAGATTCTCGAGCGCTGCGATGCCCAGCGGCGTCCGGAGCGGTTCGTGCTGATGCTCCAGGCTGCCGCCTGCGACTACCTTGGGCGTGGCGGGAACCGGCCGCCACAATGGCCGCCTGCCGACGGTTGGCGGCTGGCACTGAACGCATTCCGCCAGATCGACGCCGGCGCGATCGCCCGCGCCTGCAATGACAAATCCCGCATTCCGGAACGCATCCATGCCGAAAGGGTCGCCGCCGTCCGCCGCCTGCGCGAACCGGCGCATACGCCCGAACGTGACGCGCAGCCTTGACCCGACAATCAGATCGAGCGCAGGATCAGCCAGGCGAGCAGGGACAGCAGTACCGTGGTCGTAAACGGGAAGTGATAAGCTCTGCCGCGAAAACGGAACCACAGGTCACCGGGCAAATGTCCCAGACGCAAGGGGTTGCTGCCCTTGGCCTGCATCAGACCGGACACCACCACGATCAACAGGATCACGACGACCCACTTGAACATCAGCCACTCCCGGCACGCAATGGCGGATTAGACCCTTACAAGGGCAGGCGCCGCAACCCACAGAGTGAACACGACATGATCACGCTTTACACTTGGGGCACACCGAACGGTCGCAAGATCTCGATTGCCCTCGAAGAACTTGGCCTCGACTACGACGTCCGCCCCATCGACATCACCCGCGACGCCCAGTTTGCCCCCGAATTCCTCGCGCTGAACCCCAATCACAAGATTCCCGTGATCACCGATGACCAGGGGCCGGACGGCAAGCCGGTCACGCTCGCCGAGTCGGGCGCCATCCTGATCTATCTTGCGGAGAAGACCAGCCAGTTGCTACCGCAAGATGCGCGCGAACGCTACGAAGCACTGCAATGGTTGATGTTCCAGATGGGCGGCGTCGGCCCCATGCTGGGGCAGGCGCATCATTTCCTGCGCTTTGCGCCAGACGTGATTCCCTACGCGATCGACCGCTATTCGAAGGAGGCGCAGCGCATTTACGGGGTACTTGACACCCGTCTGCGCGGACGCGACTGGCTCGCCGGATCCGCCTACTCCATTGCCGACATTGCAAGCTACCCCTGGATTGCCCGCCACGAGTGGCAAGGCGTGGACCTGGCCCGCTTCCCCAACGTTGCCCGTTGGTTCAATGCGATTTCCGACCGACCCGCAGTGCAACGCGGCATGGAGATTCCGCGATGAACGCCCCGGGTTTCGATAGCCTGGAGCTGCTCAGCCGCAAGCCTGATCAAGCGCACCATGCTCGTCCCTTGCTGTTCGTGCACGGCGCCTACGCCGGCGCGTGGTGCTGGGACGAACACTTCCTGCAATGGTTCGCCGATCGCGGCTGGCACGCCTACGCGCTGTCTTTGTCAGGGCACGGCGCCAGCCGCGGGCACACGCATCTCGACTCGCTGTCGATCGACGACTATGTGGCTGACGTCGCCGAAGCGGTCGGATACCTGCCTGAGCCCCCCATCCTGATCGGGCATTCGATGGGTGGCATGGTGGTACAAAAATACCTCGAGCGTGCCTCGGCACCTGCAACGGTGCTGATGGCCTCGGTTCCCCCTCAGGGCTTGATGAGCGCGGCCTTCGGACTGATGTTCAAGAAGCCCCACCTGCTTGCCGACCTGAACAGGATCATGGGGGGTGGCGAAGCGCAGCTCGAGAGCCTGCGCGACGCCTTGTTCCATCAGCCACTGGATGAGCGCATGCTGGAGCGCTATTACCGCCTGAGCCAGCCAGAATCCCACCGCGCGATCTGGGACATGACCCTGTTCAACCTGCCGCGTACAGACAAGATGCACAAGGCCCCAATGCTTGTTCTCGGTGCCGAATACGACATGCTGATCCCACCGGACCAGGTTCACTCGACCGCACAGACCTATGGCTTGAAAGCCGAGATCTTTGCGAACATGGGACACGGCATGATGCTGGAGCGGGGGTGGGATCAGGTTGCAGCACGCATCGACCAATGGCTGACCGAGCAGGGTTTCTGAGCACACGTTTCCTGCATTGCAGCAAAAATACGACATGGCGTGCAATTTTCACTCGCGCACACTGTGTAGATTTGCCATGATGAACCCGGGTTTTTTGGTCAAACCTAGTTGAACGCAGCACAGTCGGCCCAATCTTCTTATTCAAGTCCGCAGTCACGCGGCCGTTAATGAACCTGGAAGGCCGGAGTTTCCGGCACCTGTTGTGGAGGCCATCATGATGATCGTCATGGACATGCAAAGCGGTCGAGAAATCCGGGAGCCCCAGGCTTACGACGAGGAAGTCCTCAACGCGAGCTGGCTGCCCCACCCCGAGGTCGCGCTGCAACTGCAGGAAGTTACGCAGCGCCCCCGTACTATCAACATGCCTCCGCCCGAGGACATCGACGCCTTTCTGCAAGCGGTTTATCGCTACCAGGAATAGCGCACGCCTCGTACCCGCACGCGGGGCTGGCGCCACCCTTACAGGGTATGCAGCCGGTCGCCGCGGGCAAACCCCTGCAGCGTGATGTCCACACCCCGCCCCAACGCGAGCACCTTGAACAGCTCGCCCATTTCCTGCGGCGTTGTCAGGCGCTGCACAGCACGTGCAGCACGTACATAATCGGCAGAGCCTTCTGGCCCACGTCTGGCCAGGCAATCGAGTACACCGCAATTGAACAGGAACTGCGCCTGGCTGGTGTAACCCAGCACATCCAGGCCCGCCTCGTGCGCGGCTTCGGCCACTGCAGTGAAGTCGACGAACTCGGTGATGTCATTCAGACCCGGCCACAGAAAGGGGTCGGCGTGGGCGTGATGGCGGTAGTAGCACATCAGGGTTCCGCTCGAACGTGACGGCAGATAGTACTCGGCCTGCGGATAGCCATAATCGATCAGCAGCATCGCCCCCTTCTGCAGACGATCCGCCCACGACGCGACCCAGGCCTGACCGGCAAGATTGACCTCGGTCACGTACTCCCCGGTCTGTGGCACAGGTAGCGTGAGCTGCTCGGCAGCTGTGCGCACTGCACCTGCGGCAGGCACATCAGCCCAGCACAGCCGCCCGTCTTCGCCCAGCGCCACACCACGCTCGAACAAGCCGTGCTGGCGCACCACAACCAGGTGCACCGGCATCACGTCCAGCACCTCATTCGCAATCACAGCGCCGGAGCAGGCATCCGGCAGCGTATCCAGCCAATGCACCCGCCCTGCCAGCTGCGGCACACGGCCGGAGAGTGTGTCGAACTGGCGCTCACGCAATTCAGCCGACAGCTCCAGAATGCCGTATTGCTCCGGCAACGCATCCCGGTGTGCAAGTTCGAGCAACAGATCGGCCGCCAGCAGCCCGGTCCCCGCCCCTACCTCAATCACTTGCATCGCGCTCGCCCGCATGATCTGCTCAACCTGGGACGCAAGGGCCTGACCGAACAGCGGCGTCAGCTCCGGCGCGGTAATGAAATCCCCACCAGGACCGAACTTTCTCGCGCCGCCGCTGTAATACCCCAGGCCTGGCGCATAGAGCGCAAGCTCCATGTAGCGCGAAAACGGAATCCAGCCACCGGAGGCTGCGATTTCGGAGTGCAGCAGACCGAGCAGGCGCTCGCTTTGCGCCAGTGCATCGGCAGACGGCGGGGGGAGTCGTGACATGAGCGCGAGAGGGATGGGCGTGATCGAAACCGCGGCATTGTAGCCGATAGACAAGACGCCTCCCTGACACCTGCCGTACCACGCCCGAACGCCACGCTCCCACAGGCTGGATTTAACCCTATGCTGTCAGCGACAATGAACGCCACCATGACCCAGCAGACACCTCAACCCGTCATCCTCGTCACCGGTGCTGCCCGCCGCGTGGGGGCCTCCATCGCCCGGACACTGCATGCCGCCGGAGGGCGGTTGTGCCTGCACTACAGAAACAGTGCCGACGACGCACGGTCGTTGGCCGCTGAACTGAACGCCCTGCGCGACGATTCGGCCTGCCTGATTGGCGGAGACCTTGGCGAAGACGGCGTTCCTGAGAGGGTGGCGTCCGCGGCACTCACGCAGTGGGGGCGCATCGACGGACTGGTCAACAACGCATCAAGTTTCTTTCCGACACCGGTCGGCTCGATCGATCGTCTTGCCTGGGCCGATCTGATGGGTTCCAACCTCAAGGGACCGCTATTCCTGACCCAGGCACTGGCCCCCGCCCTGCGGGAGAGTCGCGGGTGCGTCATCAATATCGTTGATATCCACGCCGAACGCCCCTTGCGCCATTACCCGCTCTACTGTGCGGCCAAGGCCGGCCTCGCTGGACTGACACGTGCATTGGCGCTGGAACTGGCACCGCACGTCCGCGTCAATGGTGTCTCCCCCGGCCCGATCGAATGGCCCGAGGACGGGCAGTTTCCCGCCGAGGAGCGAGAGCAGATCATCCGGCACACCTTGCTGCAACGCGAGGGCAGCCCGGATGACATCGCCCGCACGGTACGCTTCCTGATGCTCGACGCACCCTACATCACCGGCCAGATTCTGGCAGTTGACGGCGGTCGCAGCGCCCACCTTTAGCTCGCGCGACGGCAAACCATCCTGAGGGTGCGGCCAGACGCCGATCCACCAACCCCGGCCAGATAGTCGCAAGTGTATAATCCGGCTCGTTTTTTCACCTGAGCCCCATCGTGACTACCGTATCCGCCACCCATGCGGCTGACAGCGCCGAGCATCGCCATTCCAACACCTTCCTGCGTCTCAAGAAAAAACTAGAACGCAACGTCGGTGAAGCGATCGGTGACTACAACATGATCGGTGACGGCGACACGGTGATGGTCTGCATTTCCGGCGGCAAGGACTCCTATACCCTGTTGTCCTGCCTGCTCGCGCTACGCGAACGGGCACCGGTCGATTTCCGCATCGTCGCAATGAACCTGGATCAAAAACAACCGGGGTTTCCTGACGACGTACTGCCGGCGTACTTCGAGTCCATCGGCGTTGAATATCGAATCGTCGCCGAGGACACCTATTCGATCGTCAAGGACAAGATCCCCGAAGGCAAGACGACGTGCTCGCTGTGTTCCCGCCTGCGCCGTGGCATCATCTACCGCACCGCCCGCGAAATTGGCGCAACCCGGATTGCACTTGGCCATCACCGCGACGACATGCTTGAAACCCTGTTCCTCAACATGTTCTTTGGTGGCAAGATCAAGGCCATGCCACCAAAACTGGTCAGCGACGACGGCCAACACGTGGTCATCCGGCCTCTCGCCTACTGCACGGAGGCGGATATCACCCGCTTTGCACGTACGATGGCCTTCCCCATCATCCCATGCAACCTGTGCGGCTCTCAGGAGAACGCCCAGCGCAAGCAGATCAAGGCCATGCTGCAGTCGTGGGCGCGAGAATTTCCCGGTCGTATCGAGTCGCTGGCCACCGCCTTGCAAAATGTCGTCCCATCACATCTCGCCGATCGAAAGCTGTTTGACTTCGTCAATGTAGACCAGAGCACGAAACTAGACGAAGGTGATATTGCATTCGACCGAGAGTCGCTTCCAGCCGTACCCAAGCAGATTTTCCCTTTATTCCCTGATGCATAGGCATGCCGAAGCATGCCGGGAGGGCGGGCTTGCATCTTCGGTGATATTTGATCATCATTGCGCATCGCACTGTTCCACCCAAACAAGCACTCTTCACTTCTACCCATTCTGCTGCCATGTCCGATCGTCGAAACCTCTGTGTGCTGGTAGCCGAAGTCGTCGGCTGGGAGCGTTTGGTCGATCGCCTGGGATCCACGGAGTCCTCTCACGCCCTTGAGCGTTGCCTGAACCGGATCGACCGCAGCATCGAAGCCAACGGCGGCAACGACATCGGTCGCACCATTGACAGAGTCGTCGTCAGCTTCGAGCGGTGCGACTCCGGTGTGATCGCCGCCTGCGAGATGCTCGAGCGCGTGCTGAGCCTGCCGCCGGTCAGTGGCACCCAGCTCAAGGTCCGTATTGGCTTGCACTACGGCCTCGTCGATGAAAATGGTGACGGCGATGGCGTGGCCGACGCGATCAGGCTGGCACGTGCAAGCCGTCCCGGGCAGGCGCTCGCCAGCAACACCGCAGTCATGCTGCTGACCCCGTCTGCGCGTCATTTTGCCGGTGCAGAAGCCTTTCCCCAAACAGAGGACTCGCAACTCGAATGGCCCGTCTTCGCCATCGGCAATCGCGTGGGACAAGTCACTTCGCTCCCCCCAAACGCCCGAATTTCGCAAAGGCTGCGGCTGCGGCACCAGCAGGACATCATGTTCGTCGAAGAGCAGCGTCCCATCGTGCTGATCGGGCGAGAGCTCGGTAATGACGTTGTCATCATCGACCCGCGAGCATCGCGTCAACACGCGCGTATCGAGCGCCGCCGCGAGGGCTTCGTGCTCATCGACCAAAGCACCAACGGTTGCTACCTGTCACTGAACGGCGATGACGAGCGCTGCATCAAGACGTCCGAAACCCCCCTGAGTGGCTCGGGCCGTATTGGCTGCGGGTTCTCATCCAAGGAAATCGAGCGCGACCTGATCTTTTTTGACGTCGTCTGAACGTCCGATCACCGCCCGGCACGGCAGCCGGCCCCCTAGCAGCAGGCAATCCACACAATCCACACATCAGGGCTCAACGTGATTGCGGGTGGCTCGTCAATGGCAAGCCACCCGGGCATCAGGACTAGCCCTTCAAGCATTCACTCATGAATGCCTTGCGCTCAGCCCCCTTCAAGGCTTGCTCGCCAGCCTGCTGATTGCATTCCTTCATCCGGTTGCGACGCCCCTTGTCCTCACTGTTGGTGTCGGCAGCAGCAACTTCCTTTACCGTACTCGCTTTGGACTCCGCCGGCGCAGTAGCCTGGGGCTTTGCCACCACGGGCTTCGCCTCTGTTGCGACTGGCGCAGCGTCAGCCGGCGCATGCTTACCCTTGAGGCAGGTGCTCATGAACGCCTTGCGTTCATCACCACGCAGCGCCTGCTGCTTGGCCTCCTGACTGCACTGTCGCATGCGCTCGTGCTGAGGGTTCGCCCAAACCTCACCCGATGCGACGGTCGACAGCACGCCTGCCACACACGCGGACACAATCCAATGCTTCATCCTTCAGCTCCCTTTGACGACGGTTGAAAACCCGCAAATATTGCAAACGTCATCATTTAAACACTATGTCATATTTTGTTGCAAGCCGAAACCCACGGCGCCATTCCGATTGACTGGATCGCTTTCGTGCAACGCTTGAGTAAATGGCGCAAGCCAAGCTGGCGAGCGTTATACTTGTGCGCCTGCACAATCACGCACGCATCTCATGACCCCGATCCAGCGCAACGGCACCACTTCCCGCTACTCAGACTCGGTTGTCCACAATGGCGTCATCTACCTGGTCGAGGTTCCATCCTCTGCCGATGGCGACATCACCGAACAGACCCGTGACTTGCTTGGCAGCATGGAGCGTCAATTGATCGCCGCGGGCAGCCACCCCTCGCGCATCCTCATGGCCACGATTTATCTGACCGATCTCGCCGACTACGACGGCATGAACGCGGTATGGGATGCCTGGCTTCCTGCCGGCAGTGCGCCTGCGCGGGCTTGTGTGCAGATTGCCGGATTGGCACGAGCCGGCCTGCGCATCGAGATTGCGATGACTGCGGCCTGCCCCTGAACGCCCCCTCGGCAAGCGAGTTCCGAGCGTTCAATACATGCAGCGCAAGAGCCCGCACAGTTCATAAGGTCTTGATTTTTGATGCATGCAGTGCGGTGGTCCGCTAGAATTGACTGTTCCCCTGCAGCAGTAACCCGGTGCTCCAATGACCCAACGCCTGCGAGAAATTCCGTACAACTACACTTCGTTCTCGGATCGCGAGATCGTCATCCGTCTGCTCGGCGAGGAGGCCTGGGCCGTCCTGGACGAGTTGCGCGGCGAGCGCGTCACCGGTCGTTCTGCACGCATGCTGTACGAAGTGCTCGGCGACATCTGGGTCGTGCGCCGCAATCCTTACCTGGAAGACGACCTGCTGACCAGCCGCGAGCGCCGCGAAGCGCTGATCAACGCACTCAACCACCGGGTCAACGAAGTCGAAAAGCGTCGCCAGGGTAACGACCGTGTCGCCCTGTTGATTGCCCGTGCGCGCGAGGCGGTCGCTGACTTTGAGCGCTGGTTTGACGACAGCGCCAGAAAGCGCAAGGCCGTGCTCAAGGCGCTGGCCCGTCATACTCGCCGAGACAACGTCTGCTTCGACGGTCACGCCCGAGTCGCCCATGTGACCGACGCCACCGACTGGCGAGTGGAATACCCCTTCGTCGTGCTCTACCCAGACACCGAAGAAGAGATGGCCCCCCTGGTACGGGCCTGTATCGAACTGGGCATGACCATCATCCCGCGTGGCGGCGGCACCGGCTACACCGGTGGCGCGGTTCCGCTCGATGCCAATTCTGTCGTCATCAACACCGAAAAGCTGATCGCCATGGGCACGGTCGAAGAACTGACCCTGCCCGATGCCGACGGCAAGCCGATGACCACTCCCTACGCCACCATCCGTACCGGTGCGGGGGTGGTCACCGAACGCGTCTCCGAAGCAGCAGGCCTGGCCGGACGCGTGTTCGCTGTCGACCCGACCTCGGCCAGCGCCTCCTGCGTCGGTGGCAACATCGCCATGAACGCAGGCGGCAAGAAAGCTGTACTGTGGGGTACCGCGCTCGACAACCTCGCGTGGTGGAAGATGGTCACGCCAGACGGCAACTGGCTGGAAGTCGAACGCCTGGACCACAACTTCGGCAAGATTCACGAGCAACACACCGCACGCTTCCGTCTGCGCCGTTTCGATGGCTTGACCTACGCCCCGCTCGGCGAGGAGGTCCTGTCGATGCCGGGTGCGCATTGCCGCAAGGACGGTCTGGGCAAGGACGTGACCGATAAATTCCTCGGCGGCATCCCCGGCGTACAGAAGGAAGGGACCGACGGCCTGATCGTCGCTGCGCGCTGGGTGCTGCACAAGATGCCTCCGGTCACGCGCACGGTGTGTCTGGAGTTCTTTGGCCAGGTCCGCGAGGCGGTCCCCGCCATTGTCGAGATCACCGACTACTTCAAGCCCGGCGGCGCGGGCAACACTGCCGGGGTGCTGCTGGCCGGCCTGGAGCACCTCGACGAACGTTACGTCAAGGCGGTCGGCTACACCACCAAGGCCAAACGGCATGGCCGGCCAAAGATGGTGCTGATCGGCGACATCGTCGGTTTCGACGAGAACGCGGTCATGAACGCCGCCTCCGAAGTCGTCCGCATGACCAACACCCGTGGCGCCGAGGGGTTCATTGCGGTCTCACCCGAGCAGCGCAAGCGCTTCTGGCTGGAACGCAGCCGCACCGCGGCGATCTCGCGCCATACCAATGCGTTCAAGGTCAATGAAGATGTGGTGATCCCGCTGCCGCGCATGGGGGACTACTGCGACGGCATCGAACGCATCAACATCGAGCTGTCCATCCAGAACAAGCTCGAATTGTGCGCTGCGCTGACCGAGTTCCTGCAAGGCGACCTGCCGCTCGATCAGGGCGACGCCAATCTGGCCGCCGCAGAGCTGATCGGCGACCGCCGCGAAGCCGCGCTCAATTATGTCGAAGCCGTACGCCTGCGCTGGGAATGGCTACTGGAAAATCTCGACATGCCGCTGGCTGAGGCAGAGACCCGTTTTGCCGCCTATGGCATCGTTGCCGGCGAGCTCTCCAACCGTGCGGCCAACCCGCGTCTGTTCCACCGCCTGCAGGACTACTCCATCCGGGTCTCCTGGAAATCCGAGCTCAAACCCCGCCTGGAAAAGATATTCGATGGCGTGATCTTCCGCCCGGTGCTGGACAAGATCGTTGCCGTGCACAAGCAGGTCCTGCGCGGCCGGGTATTCGTTGCCCTGCACATGCACGCCGGCGATGGCAATGTGCACACCAATATCCCGGTCAACTCCGACAACTACGACATGCTGCAGACTGCCAACCGCGCAGTCGACCGCATCATGGCCCTGGCACGCAGCCTGGATGGCGTCATCTCCGGCGAACACGGCATCGGCATCACCAAGCTCGACTATCTCACTGACGAAGAGATGGGCGCGTTCTGGGCCTACAAGGCCAAGGTTGACCCGGAAGGCCGATTCAACCGCGGCAAGCTGATGAAGGGCGGCAACCTCGATAACGCCTACACGCCAAGCTTCAACCTGATGGGGCACGAGTCCCTGATCATGGAGCAGACCGAGATCGGCGAGATCGCGCACGACATCAAGGACTGCCTGCGCTGCGGCAAGTGCAAGCCGGTATGCTCCACTCATGTGCCGCGCGCCAACCTGCTCTACAGCCCGCGCAACAAGATCCTCTCCACCTCGCTGCTGGTCGAGGCCATGCTCTATGAAGAGCAGACCCGCCGCGGCGTGTCGCTCGCCCACTGGGCCGAGTTCGAGGATGTAGCCGACCACTGCACGGTGTGCCACAAGTGCGAGAAGCCCTGCCCGGTAGACATCGACTTCGGCGATGTATCGATCAAGATGCGCAACCTGCTGCGCAAACAGGGCAAGAAATCCTTCAACCCGGGCAAGGCTGCGGCGATGGCCTTCCTGACCATCAAGGATCCGGCCACCATCAAGCTCATGCGCACAGGCATGATCGAGTGGGGTTACAAGGCGCAGCGCTTCGCTCATGATATCGGCAAGAAGCTTGGGCTCGTGCAGCCTCAGGTGAAGGCCCCTCCCGCGACATTGGGCAAGGCACCGATCAAGGCTCAGGTCATCCATTTCATCAACAAGCCCATGCCCGGCAAGCTCCCGAAGAAAACCAGCCGTGCGCTGCTCGACATCGAGGACGATAAGGTCATTCCGGTCATCCGCGATCCGCAGAAGGTCAACGCCGATAGCGAGGCGGTGTTCTACTTCCCGGGCTGCGGCTCGGAACGTCTGTTCAGCCAGGTTGGCCTGGCCACCCAGGCCATGCTTTATCACGTCGGCGCACAGACTGTACTGCCGCCGGGTTACCTGTGCTGTGGCTACCCGCAGACTGCTGCCGGTGAGGAAGACAAGGGCCAGAAGATCACGACCGACAACCGGGTACTGTTCCACCGCGTCGCCAACACGCTGAACTACCTCGACATCAAGACGGTGATCGTGTCCTGCGGTACCTGCATGGATCAGTTGCAGAAATACGAGTTCGAGAAGATCTTCCCCGGCTGCCGGCTGCTGGACATCCACGAGTACCTGATGGAAAAAGGCGTCAAGCTCGAAGGCATCCAGGGCGTGAACTACATGTATCACGAGCCCTGCCACACCCCGATGAAGGTCCATTCCGGCATCAAGGTCGCCAACGAACTGATGGGGACCCGCGTCGATCTATCGGATCGCTGCTGTGGCGAGTCTGGCACGCTCGCGGTCGCGCGTCCGGACATTTCCACCCAGGTCCGCTTCCGCAAACAGGAAGAGATCGAGAAAGGCGTTGCGAAGATGCAGCAGGCGCAACCGACCGCACCGACCAAGATCCTGACCTCCTGCCCGAGCTGCCTGCAGGGCTTGTCGCGCTACGCCGATGACGCAGGCGGCATCGAGCCGGACTACATCGTGGTCGAGCTGGCCAAGCACCTGCTGGGTGAGAACTGGCTGCCGGATTACGTTGGCAAGGCCAATAGCGGCGGTATCGAGCGGGTATTGCTGTAACGCCGGGCCGGGCCAATCGCCGGGCGGACACGACCTAAGCGCAGACGAAACCGCGCTTAGGTCGTCCATCGAACACCGTTCGGGAAACTGCCAGGCACCTGCCGTCCCGGCAAGGTGGATATTTACTGCGGATGCAGCCGCGCCCAGATTTGCGTCATCGCCTTGGCCGCCCCCATGCGCAGACGGTGATCCACAATGCGACTCACCTCGGTCTCTCCGGGATTGATCTCCACCGTGGGCACTCCGGCCTGCTGCGCCCACCATACCGGCCCCGCAATGTACGGAAACGCGCTGGTCGTCCCGATCGACATGACCAGATCGACACCTTGCTCCAGCACATGGGCAAGCCGGTCCAGACCCTTCTGGGGCAGCGACTCGCCGAACAACACCACATCGGGCCGCAATACCCCGCCACACACCGGGCAGGCTGGCGGCAGGGACAAGCCTGCAAAGTCCTGCACGCTGCGCTGGTGATGGCATTCGGTGCAGCGCAGGTGATGTACCTTGCCGTGGATTTCGATGACCTTCTGCGATCCGGCCATGCGATGCAGGCTGTCCACGTTCTGCGTCAACACCCACACGCCGGGCTTCTCACGCTCCAGATCTGCAATCACATTATGCGCAGCGTTAGGCTGCGCGCCGCGACAGTTGGCCTCGATCTCAGCAATGTAGCGCCACGCGACCTCCGGGTGGCGGGCCATCATGTCACCCGACAGCGCCTCCTCGATGGTCAGTCCTTCCTTGGTGAGGCGCTCGTGATACAAGCCTCCAATGCCTCGATAGGTGGGCAAGCCGGAATCCGCGGAAATGCCCGCCCCCGTAATGATCAGCACCCGCTGTGCATTACGGATCAGCGCCGCGACCTCATCCAGTTCGCCATCACGCGGCACATACATGGTCATACCAAAGAGACCTCAACCAGACAATCGTAAAAGATGGGCCCACCGCCCATGTCGGTCAGGGCCGAGGAGGTGACCGCATTGGCATTCTCCCCATCCCCCGACAACTTCTGCCACCAGATCGACGGACTGACGACCACGCCGGCCCGCACATCCTCGGTCAACACGGCACGCGCATGGAAGCTGCCACGGTCGTTATGAATGCGCACCCGTGCGCCATCCACGATGCCCCTCGATGTCGCGTCCAGTGGATGGATTTCCAGCTTGGGCGAGCCCTCCTGCTCAACGAAACGCGGCAGGTGGCTGAAACTGGTGTTGAGAAAATTGCGTGCGGGTGGACTGATGAACGCAAGCGGGTATTTCGCCGCCAGCACCGGATTGCTGGACACGGACTCAGCCGGCGGATGCCAGGCCGGTAGCGGATCCAGCCCCAGACGCTCCAGCAAGCTGGAGCGGAACTCGCACCTCCCCGACGGCGTGTGGAAACCGCCCGCAGCAAATGGCACCCAGGGACGCGGCAGGTTCAGCCGCGCCCACCCCTGAGCCGCCACCTTCGCCCCCACCCCCAGCATCCGTGCATCCTGATCTCGGAAAGCCACCGCGGCCAGCGCATCGTCAGAATCGGCAAACGCGGGTTCTTCAAACCCCATGCGTGCGGCAAGCAGGCGGAATACCTCGGTGTTGGATCGCGCCTCGGCCAGCGGTGCAATAGCGGGCTGATTATCAACCACATAGACGTGCCCATAGGTGCTGTGCACATCGCGGTGCTCAAGCTGGCTGGTTGCGGGCAGCAGGATATCGGCATAATCGGCGGTGTCGGTCTGGAACAGGTCGTGCACCACACAGAACAGATCCTCTCGCGCAAAGCCGGCACGCACCTCCGCAGTGTTCGGCGCCACGGCCACCGGGTTGGCGTTATAGACGAACACCGCCTTGATCGGCGGGGCCTGTTCATCGAGCAGGGCCCGCCCAATGGTGGACATGTTGATGGTGCGCGGCGGAAAGTGCTCTGCGTTCGGGTACAGGTCGGGCCGTTCGAGCGCCTGCCCGTTCTTGGGGAAATTGCCCGAGGTCGACAGCAAGGCCCCTCCCGCGGCATGACGCCACGCCCCCGTCAGTGCCGGCAGGCAGGCGATGTTGCGCACGGCCATGCCTCCGCCGGCACAGCGATTCAAGCCGTAGTTGAGACGGATCAGTGAAGGTTGCGCCTTGCCATACTCCTTCGCCAGCGTACGGATCACATCCGCATCCAGCCCGGTCAGCGCCGCGGCCCACTCCGGGGTACAGGATGCAACACGCTGAACCAGTTCATCGAAGCCCACGGTGTAGCGCGCAATGTAGTCGTGGTCGAGCAAGTCCTCGGCAATCAGCACCTGCATCATCGCCAACGCAATCGCTCCGTCGGTACCCGGCAGCGGCGCAATATGCTGGTGACACTTCTTTGCCGTCTCGCTACGGCGCGGGTCGATGCAGATCAGCCTTGCCCCCCGCCGCTTGGCCTCCTGCAGATAACGCCAGCCATGCAGGTTGGACACAATCGGGTTGCCACCCCAGATCAGGATCAGGCGAGCATCGACCACCGCCTCTGGATCGGTGCCGATCGACGCGCCGACCGTCGCCTTCCAACCCAGGGCGCCGGCCGAAGCGCAGATCGTGCGATCCAGCAAGGATGCGCCGAGGCGATGAAAGAAACGCCGGTCCATGCTCTCGCCCTGAACCAGACCCATGGTACCGGCATAGCTGTAGGGCAGGATGGCGCGCGGATCTTCTGCCGAGATATCGCGAAACTTCGCCGCGATGATATCGAGCGCCTCGTCCCAGCTGATGCGCTCGAAGCGTCCTTCGCCCTTGCGACCCACGCGCCGCATCGGATACTGCAGCCGCTTCTCGGAATAGACTCGCTCGAGATAGTGCGACACCTTGGTACACAAGGCACCGTGGGTAAAGGGCATCGCATCGGAACCCCGCACCTTGACTGCCCTGCCCTGCTCGACGGTGATCTCCATCGCACAGGTGTCGGGACAATCATGCGGGCAGGCAGCGTGAACCATCCGGGTGTCGTGCACGCTCATCCTGACCTCACGAAAAATATTCAGCCTTACATCAGCGCTGCGGGCGACCGCCTTCGGTCAACTCGAGATAGCGCCGACGGTCTTCGTCAAACCGCAGCCGGATCGCCTCACGCTCACGAATCTTGGCCACGATCACCGATCGCTGGGCTGCGAGCTCGCCGTCCACGTTATGCATGTTCTCTGCCAGGTCGGTCGGCAATTGTCGCCCCTTGAAGCCCTCGGCTTCACGTGCCAGCTTGGCCTTCATTTCGACCAGGCTGTTCTCGCGGACGCGCAGGTCGGCGATGGTGCGATCCAGCTCGGTCACCGCACGGTCGCGCCGCACCTCGATTTCCGCCGCGCTCGGATAGGTATCGAGCAGTGCCTGATCAAGACGACGTTGCTTGAGCGCCAGTTCTTCCGCTTCACGACGCAAGCGCAAAGCCTCATCGCGGCGCGCGATCTCTTCTGCCGTCAGGGGCGCAGGCACATGCCGACGCACCGTTCCCTGCGGGCTGATCTCACGATAGGCGCGGCCAAAACAGGCCGGGGGCAGAATATCGCCACACACCGGCTGGCCGCCAACCTCGCAGCAATAGATGGTGCGGCCAGCGCCCTGAGCGCCGACCAGCAGCGGCAGGGCCAGAACGGCGGCCACCATCAGATCAACGAGGCGTACTGATCCCATAAGTCTCCCGATAAGCCTTGACTGCATCCAGGTTTGCCGCCAGTTCGGGACTGTCGGCGAGGTAGGCAATCAGGTCTTCCAGCGTGGCGACGGCAATCACCGGAATGTCGAAGCTCTCCTGAACCTCCTGTACCGCAGACAGCACCCCCTTGCCGCGCTCCATGCGGTCGAGCGCAATCACGACACCCGCCGGCTGAGCACCCGCTGCGCGAATGATGTCGACCGACTCCCGTACCGAAGTCCCCGCCGAAATGACATCATCAAGGATCAGCACCTTTCCGGCAAGCGGAGCCCCGATCAGGGTGCCGCCCTCGCCATGATCCTTGGCTTCCTTGCGGTTGAAGGCAAAAGGCACATTGAGGCCATCTTCGGCCAGGCGGATTGCCGTACCCGCAACCAGCGGAATGCCTTTGTAGGCGGGCCCGAACAGCATGTCGAACGGGACCCCCGCCGCGCTGATCGCACGCGCGTAATACCCGGTCAGCGCGCGGAAGCTGCGGCCGTCGTCAAACAGCCCCGCATTGAAGAAATAGGGCGAGTTGCGCCCGGCCTTGGTCACAAAAGACCCGAAACGCAGCACGCCCTTTTCACAGGCGAGCGCAATGAAATCCCGGCTAAAATCCACGATCTTCTTCCTGCACCGCAACATGACTGGAAACCCGCCCATGTTACGCATCATCTCCGCCAATCTCAACGGCGTTCGCTCCGCCACCACCAAGGGCTTTCTTGACTGGCTGCAGACCCAACACGCCGACGTCGTCTGCCTGCAGGAGCTCAAGGCCCAGGCAGCCGACCTCAGCGATGCAATGCGCGCGCCTGCCGGACTGCAAGGCTGGTTTCACCATGCCGAAAAGAAAGGGTACAGCGGTGTCGGACTGTACAGCCGCCACACCCCTGATCGTGTGATCGAAGGCCTGGGCATTGCCGACATCGACGCCGAAGGCCGCTATCTGCAACTGGACTTCGGCAATCTCTCGGTCATTTCGCTGTACCTGCCGTCCGGCTCGAGTTCAGACGAACGGCAGCAGGCAAAGTTCAGCTTCATGGACCGCTTCCTGCCCCACCTTGCCGCCTTGCGCCAGAGCGGGCGCGAAGTCGTCATCTGTGGCGACTGGAACATCGCCCATCGAGAAATCGACCTGAAGAACTGGAAAGGCAACCAGAAGAACTCGGGCTTTCTACCAGAGGAACGCGCCTGGCTGTCTCGTCTGTTCGACGAGCAGGGCTGGATAGATGTCTACCGCCGGCTTTACCCGGAAGCCGGAGAGGAAGGCTACACTTGGTGGTCCAATCGCGGCCAGGCCTGGGCCAAGAATGTGGGCTGGCGGATCGACTACCAGATCGCGACCCCCGGCATCGCCGGCAAGGCCACGTCCGCCACGGTATACAAGGGCGAACGCTTCAGCGACCACGCCCCGCTGATCATCGACTACGACTGGTCAATCGGCGGATGAACCCGCGCTTGGCGGCCATTGCCAGAGCCGGCGATTCATTTGCCATTGCACGGAAATGGGATTAGCCTTGAACGAAAGCTTGGCCTTGCCACACCCACTCACAGGAGGCTTCATCATGAATGACACGACCCATCCTTCCAAAGACAAACTGGTGTCCGACCTCAAGGTGGTAGTGGCTGACGCAGAAGAGTTGCTCAAGCTCACCGCGGACCAAGCAGGCGACAAGATTGCCGACGTCCGCGGGCGCCTTACCGACCGTCTGGCCGTCGCCAAAGAGCGCATCATCGACGCCGAGGCTGCGCTACTGCAGACCACCAAGAAAGCGGCACATGCCACCGACGAGTACGTCCACGCTCATCCTTGGCAATCCGTCGGTGTAGCCGCCGGGGTCGCCTTCCTGCTCGGCCTGCTGGCCGGGCGCCGTTAAGCTCACAACCGTGAGCGACACCCGCAAGCCGCGCCTGGCCGACAGCCTGCGCGGCTTTCTCGATGCAGGGCTGCAGACAGCACAAACCCGGCTCGAACTCCTCGCGGTCGAGGTGCAGGAAGAAAAACTGCGCCTCACCAGCCTGCTGATCAACGCCCTGATCTGCGCCCTGCTGCTGGCTTTCGGGCTGGTGTTCCTGCTGGTGTTCCTGACCGTGCTGTTCTGGGAAGAACATCGCCTGCTTGTGCTCGGCCTGGCGACGGCGGCCTGCCTGGGTGGCGCACTGCTCAGTGCCACCAACACCGCACGCGAACTCAAACGCGGCTCACGCCTGTTCGCAGCCAGCCTGGCAGAACTCGCCCGCGACCGCGCCGCACTGCGTAAAGAAGAATGAATCCCAGGCTGGTCGAGTTTGCGCTGCGCAAGCAACGCCTGCAGATCACGGCGGAGCGCCAGCGCGACGACATGATGCGCCGCTTTGACGGCCTGGAGAGCACGCTTGATGTCATCGATCAGGTCCGTGACGGCGTGGCCTGGACGCGCCAGCACGCCCCCTTGCTATCGAGTCTGGCGCTGATCGTCGTCGCCAGTCGTCCCCGCCTGGTGCTGAGACTGGCAAAGCGTGGCTGGGTGGGCTGGCTGCTCTATCGCAAGCTGCGCGGTGGCAAACCGGCGCTTGGATTGATTGCGGCGCCCTTGGTGCAGCGTGTGTTGACGACGCTACTCGACAGACTCGCAACCCGGCGCAAAAGCTGAGCCTGCCCAAAACGGGCAGGTCTGCCCATTACCCTCGCCGGACCTTCGGCAACACCAGGTTCAACAACACTGCCGCCAGACCGCACAAGCTGACGCCTTGCAGGCTGAAACCATCCAGATTCAGGGCCAGCCCGCCAATCCCAAACACCAGCACTGCCGAGACGATCACCAGATTGCGCGGCTCGTCCAGATTGGTGCGATCGGCGATCAGCGTCTTCAGGCCGATGCTGGCAACCGAGCCAAACAGCAACATCATGATGCCCCCCATCACCGGCACCGGAATCGACTGCAGCAGCGCATTGAACTTGCCAAAGAACGCCATCAGGATCGCGAGGCAGGCCGCCCAGGTCATCACTGCGGGATTAAAGGTTTTGGTCAAGGTCACCGCACCGGTCACTTCCGAATAGGTGGTGACCGGAGGCCCCCCGATCAGACCGGCAAACAACACCCCCGCGCCGTCGCCTGCCAGCGTCCGGTGCAGGCCGGGCTTGTCGGTGTAGTCCTTGCCGGTCACACCGCCAATGGCAACCACGTCGCCCACATGCTCGATCGCCGGCGCAAGCGCCACCGGAATCATGAACAGGATCGCGGCCCACTCGAACGTCGGCGCCACGAACTCAGGCATCGCAATCCATGGCGCCGCCGCAATCTTGCCAAAGTCCACCAAGCCCAGGAAGGCGGAGAGGATATAGCCCACCGCCACGCCGACCAGGATCGGCACCAGCTTCAGGAAGCCGCGTGCAAATACCGCGGCAATCACCGTCGCCCCGAAGGACACCGCTGCCACCAGCATCGCCGTGCCATAAGGCACCAGCTCGAGCTTACCGTCGCCGGTCTTGCCCATCGCCATGTTGACCGCCACCGCAGCCAGCGACAGCCCAATGATCATGATGATCGGCCCGATCACCACGGGCGGCATGAAGCGGTGCACGATCTCTGCGCCGTGCCTCCACACCAGGGCCGAAAACGCGAAATACACCAGCGATACACAGGCCAATGCCCCCATGGTGGCGGACAGCCCCCAGGTCTGCATGCTGAAGATGATCGGCGCGATGAAAGCAAAGCTGGAACCGAGAAAGATCGGTACCTGGCGACCCGTGATGAGCTGGAACAACAAGGTACCGACACCCGCCCCCAGCAAAGCCATGCTGGGGTTCAAGCCTGTCAGCAGCGGCACCAGTACCAGGGCGCCGAAGGCGACAAACAAAATCTGAGCGCCGGAAATGGCCTGGCGCCACAAGGGGTCTGCTGCTTCGATGGGGATTTCACGCATCACGAGGCTCCTGCCGCATCCGGCTCGTGACCGTTGCGGACATTTTGTTGGATTGCGGGGTTGAAACAGGGGAAACGTGCTTGAGAAAGATCAGTTGTGCTTGGTGCCAAAAATCTTGTCGCCGGCATCGCCCAACCCGGGAATGATGTAACCCTGCTCGTTCAGGTGGCTGTCGATGCTCGCGGTGTAGATCTCAACTTCCGGATGCCGCGCCTGCATCAGCGCCACCCCCTCGGGGGCGGCCACCAGCACCAGCGCCATCACCTGCGTGCAGCCATTGCGCTTGAGCATGTCCACCGTCGCCGCGAGCGAGCCTCCGGTGGCCAGCATCGGGTCAATGATCAGTGCAACGCGCTCGCCAAGGTGACCGACAAACTTCTCGAAATAGGGCACCGGCTGCAGGGTTTCCTCATCGCGCGCGATGCCCACCACACTGACCTTGGCGCTGGGAATCATGTCCAGCACGCCATCGAGCATGCCCAGCCCCGCGCGCAGGATGGGCACCACGGTAACCTTCTTGCCCTTGATCTGCTCGATCTCCACCGGACCTGCCCACCCCTGGATGGTCACCGTCTCAAGCGGAAAGTCCTTGCACGCCTCATAGGCAAGCAAACGGGCCAGCTCGGCGGTGAGCTCACGAAACTTCTTGGTGCTGATGTCGCCCTCGCGCATCAAGCCAATCTTGTGGCGGACAAGCGGGTGGTTGATCTGATGGATCGGCATGGATACGTCCTCGGCAAGGGTTTGTGCGAGTTTACCCGGAACTTGTACCGAGATTCGGGGCTGCATCACCCACTCGGTTAAAATGTCGTCCATTCACGAAGCACGATATGCCCCAGGAGCACGCGCATGACCCTCGACCTTAACGAACTGAAACTCGCGCGCGAGCAAGCAGACTGCCTGGCAGACGAACACGCGGTCGAAGCCGCCCTGGACCGCATGGCCGAAGCGATCACCACCCGTCTGGCCGACACCAACCCGCTGGTCTACACGGTGATGAACGGGGGCCTGATCTTTGCCGGCCGCCTGCTCCCCCGCCTGCCCTTCCCGCTTGAGGTCGCCTACCTGCACGCCACCCGTTACGGCCATGCCATTCAGGGCACGCTGCTGGACTGGCGAGTGCGCCCCACGCAGGATTTGCGCGGCCGTACGGTACTGGTGCTTGATGACATCCTCGATGAAGGTCACACACTGAACGCCATCATCGAGCATCTGAAGGCAGAGGGCGCCAGCACCGTATTATCGGCAGTGCTGGTCCACAAACTGCACGAGCGCAAGGCCTACCCCGGCATGCGCGCCGACTTCACCGGCCTGGACATCGCCGATCGCTTCCTGTTCGGCTGCGGCATGGACTACAAGGGTTACTGGCGCAACGCGCCAGGTATCTACGCAGTCAAAGGCCTGTAAGCCCCCGCCTGTAAGCCCCCATCACGGAACCCACATGCTGACCACTTTCAAATCCGACGCCAGCGCCGACGTCATCATGTTTGGCGACGCCGCCAAGGCCCTCATCAAGCTGATGGGCAAAGATGCCAGCGACAGCAAGGGCATTGTCACCCCCGAGCAACTACCGGACGCCATTGCCCGCCTGAAGGCCGCCATCGAGGAAGACCGCCAGCGCCAGGCCCAACGCACCGAAGCCGACGAAGCCGCCGACGTCGAGGCCGGCCGCACCGGCATGGCCGCCCCGGTTGGCCTGGCCCAGCGCGCCTGGCCTTTGCTCGACATGCTGGAGCAGGCCCAGCGCGACAAGGTCCCCGTCGTCTGGGGCGTGTAGCCCCTTACGCGCGGGTCAGATGCCCGGCTTCACCACCAGAATGTCTTCCATGATCAGGTACTGCAAGTCTGATCCAAAGAACATGTTCAACGCATCGGTCGGCGAGCAGATCATCGGCTCACCGCGTCGATTCAAGGAGGTGTTGAGCACCACGCCATTGCCGGTCAGCTTTTCAAGCTCAAGCATCAGGTCGTAGTAACGCGGGTTGAACTCGCGACGCAGCACCTGGGCGCGCGCGGTACCGTCTTCATGGACCACTTCCGACACGCGGGTCTTCCACGCCTCCGCAACCTCGAAAGTAAAGGTCATGAAGGGCGACGGATGATCCGTCTGCAGCATCTGTGGCCCTACGGTATCGAGCATGCTGGGACAGAATGGCCGCCAGCGCTCGCGAAACTTGATCTGCTCGTTGATGCGGTCCGCCACCCCTGGCGCGCTTGGGCACCCTAGAATGGAGCGCCCGCCCAGAGCACGCGGCCCAAACTCCATCCGCCCCTGAAACCACGCCACCGGATTGCCATCGGCCAGAATCTTGGCGATCCGCGCCGGAACATCGTCGATCTGCTGCCATGCGGGTTTGGCCGGGTGGCGCGCACACGCCGCAATCACGTCCTCGTTGCTGTAACACGGGCCAAGATAGACATGCTCCATCTTGTCGACCTGCACGCCGCGTTGCATCGACACATACGACGCAGCGCCAACTGCGGTGCCCGAATCACCCGACGCCGGCTGCACGAACAGCTCCTTGACCTCGGGTCGGGCAATGATCTTCTGGTTGAGCTTGACGTTGAGCGCCCCACCACCCGCAAAAGCCAGCCGCCCGGTCTCACGCAGGATGTCGCCCAGGTAGTAGTCCATCATCTGCAGCGCCAGATCTTCGAACAGCTTCTGCATACTGGCGGCGTAATGAATGTACGGCTCGTCGGCCACATCGCCATGCCGCATCGGCCCCAACCAGTCGATCAGCTTGGGCGTGAAGTAGTAGCCCTTGCCCTTATCCTTGTAGCGTCGAAAGCCGATCACGTTGGCGTATTCGGTGTTGATCACCAGTTCGCCGTTCTCGAACTTGGCCAGACGCGAAAAATCGTATTTGTCCGGGTCGCCATAGGGCGCCATACCCATCACCTTGTACTCGCCGTCGAGCATCTCGAAGCCAAGGTATTCGGTAATCGCCCCGTACAAACCACCCAGCGAGTCCGGATCGTAGAACTCCTTGATCTTGTGAATCTTGCCGTGCTCGCCGTAGCCAAAGAAGGTGGTCGCGTACTCGCCCTTGCCGTCGATCCCCATGATCGCGGTCTTCTCCTTGAAGCCGGACAGGTGATAGGCGCTGGAGGCATGGGTCAGGTGATGCTCCACCGGCACAATCTCGACCTTCTTCAGGTCGAATCCCAACTGCTCCAGGCACCACTCAATGCGGCGCTTGTAACGATAGTAACGCCGGTTGCCCATCAGAATGGCGTCGAGCGCGCGGTCCGGCGCATAGAGATAACGCTTTGCGTACTGCCAGCGCGCCTTCTCGAAGAGGCTGATCGGTGCAAACGGAATCGCCACCACCTGCACATCAGAAGGCTTCAGCCCGGCAAACTCCAGACAGAACTTTGCCGCCTCGTAGGGCATGCGATTCTTCGCGTGCTTGTCACGAACAAAGCGCTCCTCCTCGGCCGCGGCGACAAGGGTGCCGTCCACATACAACGCGGCAGAAGGATCATGAGTCAGTGCGCCGGAAAGGCCGAGGATGGTCAATGCCACAGATAAACCTCAGGGAAGCACCAGCCCGCCAGGGCCAGAACAATCGATGAAAGGCTGCGGATTATACCTGTACAGCCCAAAGGACACGCGCCAGCCACACCTAGCTGCGGATGCGATCACCTGCGCCCCGCCCAGCCAGCGTCAGGAAGATATAGCGAAAGTACATTAGTAGATCTAGCCTTTTAACCATGTCCGCATCCACCTCGGCCAACAACTCAGGAGTGGACATATCAACCCCCCGAATCTGCGCCAACCCGGTAATGCCGGGACGAACATCGAACACACCGCGTCGAGCCCGTTCGGCAATCAGCGCTTCCTGGCTGAACAGACACGGGCGAGGACCGACAAGGCTCATCTCTCCCTTGACGACATTCCAGAGCTGAGGCAGCTCATCAAGCTTAGTTCTGCGCAGGAACCGCCCAAAAGGAGTCACCGCCGAACCGTCGACCAAGTGGGTCGGCACCGACATCGTGCCTGGTCGCATCGTACGGAACTTGAAAACGATAAACGGCTTCCGATAGCGCCCCACGCGCTCCTGCCTGAACAAGGGCGCCCCGGTATCAAACATGCCGATCATGGCCAGCACAAGCAACACGGGCATACCAAGAACCAATCCCATTGCTGCAAACATAAAATCCAGAACCCGGATCAAAGCCAACTCCCGAAAAACCAGTGCTCTTGTGGAGCCGTTACCCCCTCCCATGCAGACCCATCAACATTGGCGAAGACGCCTTGGATCAGCAGCGGCCATCTGCCGGAGCCCCTCATCAACAGTGACCAGAGGAGTCCACCCCAAGATATCTTGAGTCTTGGACATATCAACTTGCAACGATCCGCACAGCCGACGCGCCACCTCACGCCTCCCCAGCATGATCGCCGTCAAACTCAGTACGCGCGATGGCACAGGAACGAGCCTGGAGGGATGCTGCATTGCATGCGCGACTCGCTCGAACAATTCCGTGGTGGACAGGTCTTCACCGTCTCTGACCAGAAAGACCTGATTGGCCGCCAATGGATGATCCAGGCACGTAACCACCAGATCTACCAGGTTGTCGAGTGCCACCAAGGATCGCCGGTTGTGTTTCAGTGCGCCAAACGGCAGGGGCACACCTTTTGAGATCCAATGCATCACCACAGCAAGGTTGCCCTTCACCCCCGGACCATAGACCAATGGCGGGCGGATGATGGTCACCTCCAGGCCTGTACTGGCCGAAAGCGCCAACAGCCCCCGCTCGGCCTCCAGTTTCGAGATCCCGTAGGCGTCCTCCGGCCGCGGTTGGTCCCCGGCATGGAATCTTTCGCCTGGCCACGTTGACTCTCCATTTACCTTGATCGAGCTTAAGAACACGAACCTCCGCACCCCCGCACCCACCGCCTGACGTGCTAGCGCGAGGGTGCCATCAACGTTCACCCGACGATATTCTGCGAGTGAATGCGCGTCATCACCCCTTGTAACATGAGTACGCGCCGCGCAATGGACGACTGTTGTGACACCAGCCAGTCCCGCGCGCCAGACCGTGGTCTCATCGAGGTTCCCAACCTGAAGGACCTGAACGCGTGCAGGCAAGGTCATCCGTAACGGAGCACGCATAGCAGCGACAATCGACAGCCCCCCGTCACGACATAAACGCTCCAGCACTGCCATTCCAACGAAGCCGCTCGCGCCAGTCACAAGCACCCGTTCACTCACGAACCCCTCCCCACTTCAAGATAGGACAGGACACTGGCACACCGGTGTTGGATCAAGATGGGCACCCGCTCAATGTGCCTCATCCCAATTCGCCCCAGCGCCCACCTCCACCAGCAGCGGCACCGCCAACTGCGCCACGCCAGCCATCAAGCGCGGCAGCTCGCCACGGACGACCTCCAGCTCGGCCTCCGGTACCTCCAGCACCAGTTCGTCATGCACCTGCAGCACAAGGCGCGAGTTCAGGCTCGACCCGGCCAGCCAGCGGTGGACAACGATCATCGACTTCTTGATCAGGTCAGCTGCAGTTCCCTGCATCGGCGCGTTGATTGCCGAGCGCTCGGCGGCCTGGCGGCGGCCGACCTGGCTGGCGCGGATGTCGGGCAGGTGCAGACGACGGCCGAACACGGTTTCGACATAGCCCAGATCCTTGGCCTCGGCCTTGATCCGTTCCATATAGTCGGCGACGCCTGGATAGCGGGCAAAATAGCGGTCGATCCAGGCTTGGGCGGCGGCACGCTCGATACCCAGGTTCTTGGCCAGGCCGTGGGCGCTCATGCCGTAGATCAGGCCAAAGTTGATCACTTTGGCGTAGCGGCGCTGTTCGCTGCTGACCTCGCCGGGGGTGACGCCGAAGACTTCCGCGGCGGTGGCGCGGTGTACGTCCTCGCCCTTGGCAAATGCCTCCAGAAGGCGGGCATCGCCCGACAGGTGGGCCATGATGCGCAGTTCGATCTGCGAGTAATCGGCGGAGACGATCAGGTGTTCGCGCGGCGCGATGAAGGCGGCGCGGATGCGACGTCCCTCGGCCGTGCGAATGGGGATGTTCTGCAGATTGGGTTCGGAACTGGATAGCCGGCCGGTGACTGCGGTGGCCTGCGAGAAGCTGGTATGTACCCGCCCCGTGTGCGGGTTGACCATGCGCGGCAGCTTGTCGGCGTAAGTGCTCTTGAGTTTGGCCAGACTGCGATGCTCCAGCAGCAGCTTGGGCAAGGGGTAGTCCTCGGCCAACTGGGTGAGCACGTCTTCGTCTGTCGAGGGCTGCCCCGTGGCGGTCTTCTTGACGATGGGCAATCCGAGCTTGCCAAACAGGATCTCGCCCAGTTGCTTGGGTGAGCCCAGGTTGAAGGGCTGCCCCGCCAGTTGATGCGCTTCGCGCTCGAGATCGACCAGACGACGCCCCAGCTCCTCGCCATGCTGGGCGAGCAGGAAGGGGTCGATCAGCACACCGGTACGCTCCATGTCGAGCAGCACCGCGAGCGTGGGCAGTTCGATGTCGCGATACAGTGCCTCGAGCGCAGGGCTTGCCTGCACCTGCGGCCACAAGCGCTGGTGCAGTCGCAGTGTGATGTCGGCGTCTTCTGCGGCGTATTCGGTGGCACGATCCAGCGCGACCTCGTCAAAACCGATCTGCTTGGCACCTTTGCCGCAGACCTCGGTGTAGGGAATGGTACTGAGGCCAAGGTGACGCTTGGCCAGACTATCCATGTCGTGAGTCCGATCGCTTTCAAGCACATAGGACTCCAGCAAGGTATCGTGGGCGACACCGCCAAGACGAAGCCCGTGATTGAGCAGCACATGGGCGTCGTACTTCAGGTTCTGCCCGACCTTGGCGTGCACATCGGACTCGAGCCAGGGCTTGAGCCTGTCCAGCACCTCGGCCAGCGGGAGTTGCTCGGGCGCATCCGCACCGCGATGGGCCAGCGGCAGATACACGCCTTCGCCCTCTGCGGTCGAAAACGACATGCCCACGAGCTTGGCGAGCATCGGGTCGAGGCTGGTGGTCTCGGTATCGAAAGCGGTCAGGTCCGCGCGCATCAGCCGTGCCAGCAGTTCGTTAAAGGCTGGCCAGCTCAGGATGGACTGGTAGGCTGCCCGGTGCGCATCCGGGTCGGCCGGCGGATCAATGGGCTCGGATGCGGCAAAATTTCTGCTGGAAACCGCAGCGAGATCCAATTGGCCTGAAGCCCCCGCCGCCGCCTCGCCCCCCAGATCGCGCAACCAGCCGCGAAACTCGAAGCGCTCATACAGCGCGCGCAGGGCAGCCTTGTCGTCGTCCCGCGCAGGCAGGTCTTCCAGTTGCAGCGGCAGGACAAGGTCAGTCGCCACCGTGACCAAGCGTTTACCCAAAGGCAGGAAATCCAGATGACGACGCAGGTTCTCGCCGACCTTGCCACCGACCTTGTCGGCATGGGCCACCAGATTGTCGAGGGTGCCGTATTCGGTCAGCCACTTCACCGCCGTCTTGGGACCACACTTTTCCACGCCGGGTACGTTATCGACGGTATCGCCGACCAGCGCAAGGTAATCCACGATGCGTTCAGGCGGCACGCCAAACTTGGCTGTCACGCCCTCGCTGTCGAGCACCTCCTCGCTCATGGTGTTGACCCACCGCACCCCCGGCCGCACGAGTTGGGTCAGATCCTTGTCGCCGGTCGAGATCACCACCTCCCAGCCACGCTCGACCGCCTGTCGGGTCAGCGTGCCGATGACGTCGTCGGCCTCGACCCCTTCGACCGACAGCAGCGGCCAGCCCTCGGCCTGCACCGCCTCGTGCAGAGGTTCGATCTGGGCACGCAGGTCGTCGGGCATCGACGGGCGGTTGGCCTTGTAGTCGGGATACCAGTCGTCGCGAAAGGTCTTGCCCTTGGCGTCAAAGATGCATGCACGATATTCCGCCTTGTAGTCGGACTCGAGCCGACGTAGCATCGACAGCACACCCCGGATCGCTCCGGTCGGCTCGCCCTTCGAGTTGCGCAGATCAGGCAGTGCATGAAAAGCGCGGTACAGGTAGCTGGAACCATCGACGAGCAGCAGAGTGGGCATGCGGGGGCATCCTTGCGGTGAAACCAGGGTTGCGGCGTCCCGGTCGAACGGGTAGACACGCCGGCAAGACCCATGACGAGAACAATGAGAAAACCATCATGACCGCGAAAGACAAGCTATCGAGCAGCATGCCGGAGGGCAATGCGCCGCGCTTCAATGCGCGCGAGTCCTGGCGAATTTTCGGAATTATGGCAGAGTTCGTCGAGGCGACCGAACGCCTCAACGCGATTCGACCCGCCGTGTCGATCTTTGGCAGCGCCCGCATTCCGCCAGACCACCACTACTACATCCTCACCGAGAAGATCGCCCGACTGCTGTCGGATTCGGGCTTTTCGGTGATCTCCGGCGGCGGCCCCGGCATCATGGAGGCCGCCAACAAGGGCGCGTACTTCGGCAAGAGCCCGTCGATCGGGCTCAATATCCAGCTGCCGATGGAGCAGCACTCCAACCCCTACCAGGACATCTCGCAGACCTTCCAGCACTTCTTTGCGCGCAAGTTCATGTTTGTGAAGTTTGCCACCGCCTATGTGGTGATGCCGGGCGGCTTCGGCACACTGGACGAGTTGCTGGAAGCAATGACGCTGATCCAGACCCGCAAGAGTCGCCGGATACCGATCATCCTGGTGCATGGTCCGTTCTGGAAAGGTCTGCTCGACTGGTTCCGCGACCGTCTGGTGGCCGAACGCATGATCAACCCCGAAGATCTCGACCTGGTTCAGGTCATCGACGAACCGGAAGAGGTCGTTGCGGCAATTTTCAAACACTACGAATCCCGTGGTTTCACCCCGCTACCCGAAGAGCACGAACTGATGCTCAATCTGTAAGGCCGGCCACCGCGCTGCAAGGCGCGGGCAAGGCCAGTGATAGAATCGCGCCCGAACCAGGAGAACACCATGCGCCGCACCTTGATCACCCTGCTGCTTGCTGCCTCGATGCCCGTGTTTGCGCAGCAACCCCCAAAGCTCGAGCCCCTGCCCGAACCGCCCCCGCCACCGCCGGGCATGACCGACATTGAAGAACCCCAGGTCACCATCGTGCAGCGTGGCGAGGACACCGTCACCGAATACCGCATCCGCGGCAAGCTCTATATGGTCAAGGTCACCCCACCGCACGGCGTGCCCTACTATCTGGTGGACAAGGAAGGCACCGGCCAGATGGTGCGCGACGACACCGCCCCCACGCTGGCCGTGCCGATGTGGGTGATCAAGTCCTGGTAAGCCCCTCGGCGGGACCGGTGCTGAGCAGTTTTGCGCCGGTCTATCGGGAGGACGCGCGCATCCTGATCCTGGGCAGCATGCCAGGGGACGCCTCGCTGAGCGCCGACCAGTACTACGCCCACCCACGCAATGCGTTCTGGCCGATCATGGGCGCGCTGTTCGGTGCCGGGCCGGAACAGCCTTACGCCGACCGCCTGCAGCGGCTGATGGCGTGTGGCGTTGCGCTATGGGACGTCATCGGCAATTGCCGGCGCGAGGGCAGCCTGGACAGCGCCATCGAGCCAGACAGCATCGTCGCCAACGATATTCCCGCGCTGATCAACAGCTGCCCTCAGCTGACGCGCATCTGTTTCAACGGCACTGCGGCGGAACAGGCCTTTCGTCGCCACATCCGGCTGGATGCAAACGGGCGCGAACTGAACCTGCGTCGTCTGCCATCCACCAGCCCCGCCCATGCCGCGCTGGGCCTTGCCGCCAAGCTGACAGCGTGGCAACAAGCCCTGCAGTAGGCAGGCTCAAGACAACTGCACCACCGGAGTCATCATGTCCGTTTTCACCCCTGTCCCCGAAACCGTCCTGGCCCAATGGCTGCAGAACTACGCCATCGGCCGCCTGGTCGAACTCAAGGGCATCTCCGCCGGGGTGCAGAACAGCAATTTCTTCGTCACCACCACGCTTGGGCGCTACGTGTTGACCTTGTTCGAGGACATGCCGCGCGCGGAACTGCCCTATTACCTGCACCTGATGGCGCACCTGGCCCGTCACGGATTGCCGGTGCCCGCCCCCATCGCCAACCGCGACAACGAATACCTGGGCACACTGCAAGGCAAGCCCGCCGTGCTGGTGATGCGGCTTCAGGGCGCGTCGGACATGACGCCGGATACCGACCGCTGCACCCGGGTTGGTGCCATGCTGGCCGGACTGCACCTTGCCGGCCAGTCCTACGGCCGGCGCCAGGCCAACCCACGCGGAGCCAGCTGGCGCAGCGAGGCCGCACAACGGGTGCGTAACCACCTGCCGACAGACGAGCGCGCGCTGCTGGATGCCGAGTTGTGCTTTCAGAGCACACTGGATTGCGGGCAGCTACCGGCCGGCGCAATCCATGCCGACCTGTTCCGTGACAACGTGCTGTGGGATGGCGAACACATTGGTGGCGTCATCGACTTCTACTTTGCCGGACACGACACCTGGCTGTTCGACCTTGCAGTCACCGTCAACGACTGGTGCACCGAAGCCGATGGCAGCCTGAACCGCGCGCGCTACGACGCCCTGGTGCAGGCCTATCATGCCGAACGCCCCTTCACCGCGGCAGAACGTGCAGCGTGGCCGGGCATGCTGCGTGCCGCCGCGCTGCGCTTCTGGCTGTCGCGGGCGCTGGACTTCCATCTACCGCGCGAAGGCGAGATGGTGCTGGTCAAGAATCCGCACGAATACCGGGACATCCTTCGCCTGCATATCGACGTCCCCGCACCGCCACTGCCCGGCCAGGTTTGAACTCGCCCGACCAATCGGCTAGCATCCCGACTCCATACGCTGCAATGCAGCGCCAACTTGATCAATGACCCATACCCCTTCCCGCCCTGCCGGCCACTATCACCCTCAGCCCGAACCGGGCACGGTCAGCCCAGCGCACGCACTGCAGTGGCTGGCGACCGGCTGGCGCCTGTTCATCCAGGCACCGGGGGTCTGGCTGTTACAGACACTGATCTTCATCCTCATCCTGTCGGCACTGGGCTTTGTGCCCTTCATTGGCTGGGCTGCAGCACCGGTGGCGTTTCCGGTGCTGGTTGCCGGGCTGGTTGCCGGTGCCGATGCGCAGGCACGTGGCGAAGCCTTGCGGGTCGACCATCTGTTCGAGGGCATCCGCCGCCATGCTGGCAACCTGCTGATCGTCGGCGGCTTTCACCTGCTGGGCGCCTTGCTGGCGGCCATCATCGCAGCTGCCATCGGCGGCAGCGCGGTGTTGACCGGCATGCTGGTGGGCGCATTTGCCGGCATGGGCCTGGCAGCTGGCGGGGTGATGTTCGGCGTACTGGTATTCACCCTGCTGTGGAGCCTGCTGATGATGGCCCTGTGGTTCGCCCCGGCGCTGGTGATGCTGCAACGCGTTGCCCCGCTGGATGCGATGAAGTGCTCGGCCAAGGCCTGCTTCGGCAACCTGCTGACCTTCATCGTGCTGGCCATCATGCTCTACGTACTGGCCTGGGTGGCAATGTTGCCGGCCGGCCTGGGTATCTTTGTGCTGGTGCCGGTACTGGCCGGCGCCCTGCACGCCGCCTGGCGCGACACTTTCGCGCCACCGCTGGCGCTGACTCCCCCTGAACAACCCCTCGAGTAAATCGCATGCAAGCCAATCAACTACCCATGCAACGCGGCTGGGGCTGGCTGCGCGACGGCCTGACGCTGTGGCGAAGCAGCCCGGCGCTGCTCAGCTTCCTGGCCTTCGGCTACATCCTCATCCTGCTGGTGATCAGCATCTTTCCGCTGATCGGGCAACCGATCGCCTCGCTGCTGATGCCGGTGCTGTCCTTGGGCGTGCTGAACGGCTGCCGGGCGATCGAGGCGGGGCGCAAGGTGGGGCCGGACATCCTGTTCTCGGGCTTCAAGAGCAATCTACCCAGTCTGATCACCATTGGCGGCATCTACCTGATTGCCAGCCTGCTGGTCCTGCTGATCACCTCGCTGTTCGACGGAGGCGGTCTGCTCAAGGCCATGACCGGCAGCCGGGTAGACGAAGCGGCGGCAGGTGACCCCTCTTTCCTGTTTGCACTGCTGGTCGCGGTTGCGCTGTCGACACCGGTGGTGATGGCGTACTGGTTTGCGCCCCTGCTTGCCGGCTGGTGGAAGTTGACCGCCCCCAAAGCCATGTTCTTCAGCTTCTACGCCTGCTTGCGCAACTGGCGGCCGTTTCTGGCCTATGCGATCGGGCTGCTGATCTTCGGCGGACTGCTGCCGGGCATCATCATCGGCGTGGTCGGGCTGGTGTCACCGATGCTGGCCACCCTGCTGTCGATCCCCTTGCCGCTCATCCTGATTCCCGTGGTGTTCGCCAGCTTCTATACCTCGGCACGCGACGTGTTCGGCTTGCCCGATGAGGCCGGCCTTGCCCACTGAGAGCACCGCCGGTAGCCCGATCGGCCTGCTCGGCGGCACGTTCGACCCCATTCACTTCGGTCACCTGCGCCTGGCTCAGGAGGCCTGCAATGCACTCGCATTGGCCGGGGTCAGATTGATTCCGGCAGGCCGCCCACCGCATCGGGGCGTTCCCGGCTCCACCGCCGAAGACCGTCTGGCCATGGCACGCCTGGCCGCACAGGGCAACCCGGTGTTCGAGGTGGACGATGGTGAGGTCCGCTCGGCCCAGAAGAGCTACACCATCCTGACCCTCGAGCGCCTGCGCGCCGCACTGGGGTCACGGCAGCCGCTGGTATTGATCCTTGGTGCAGACGCCTTCGAAGGCCTGCCCAGTTGGCATCGCTGGCAGGACCTCTTCAGCCTCGCGCATATCGCGGTAGCCAACCGTCCCGGCTACGCGCCCCATGGCCGGCGCTGGCCCGGCACCCTGTCACCGGAACTTGACCAGGCTTGCTACAACCGCCTGATCACCGACCCCATGCGGCTGCGTGACCAGGCTGGCGGACTGGTGATTCCGTTCGACATGACCCCGTTGGCGATCTCCGCATCACTCATCCGCGACCTGGTGCGTACTGGCGCCAGTCCGCGTTATTTGCTGCCCGATTCGGTTCTCGACTATATTGGGTTGCATCACCTCTACGAAAATCACGAATGAACACGCCCAAACTGGAGAAAATCGTTGTTGCCGCCCTTGAGGACATCAAGGCGCGCGACATCGAAGTCATCAACACCACCAAGCTCACCGCCCAGTTCGATCGCATCATCGTCGCCAGCGGCGACTCCAACCGCCAGACGCGATCGCTGGCCCGCCACGTTCAGGACAAGGTCCGCGAAGCCGGTGGCGAAGTCATCGGCGTGGAAGGCGAGGACACCGGTGACTGGGTGCTGGTCGATCTGGGTGACGTGGTGGTGCATATCATGCAACCGGCCATCCGCAGCCATTACAACCTTGAGGAATTGTGGGCCACCACGCCCGCTGCACGGCGCAAGGCCGCCGCTGCCGCACACAGTGCCGGAGAGTAAGTGAAGCTGCTCATCGTCGCCGTCGGTCATCGCATGCCTGCATGGGTGGAAGCCGGCTTCGACGAGTTTGCCAAACGCATGCCACGTGAGCTGCCCTTGCAACTGGTCGAGATCAAGGCTGAACCCCGCACCTCGGGCAAGACGGTCGACGCCATGATGAATGCCGAAGCGGCCAGGATCGAGGCCGCGCTGCCACCGCGCTGCCGTCGGGTCATCCTGGATGAGCGCGGCAGCGACCTGAGCAGTGTGGCGCTGGCACGTCGCCTGGAAGACTGGCAGGCGCAGGGCCAGGACGTGGCACTGATCGTTGGCGGCCCGGACGGCCTCGCCCCCGCATTCAAGGCCAGCGCAGATGAGGCGATCAGACTGTCGAGCCTGACCCTGCCCCATGCACTTGTCCGGCCCCTTCTGGCAGAGGCGCTATATCGCGCCTGGAGCATCAACCGCAACCATCCCTACCACCGTGAGTGATCGCGGCCCGGAATACACGCCATGTCTGCCATTCAGCCCCGCATCTACCTCGCTTCGAAAAGCCCCCGCCGGCGCGAGCTGCTGCGCCAGATCGGCGTACAGTTCGATGTGCTCACCTTTCGCGGCGGAGAGCGTGGCGAAGATGCCGATGTCGACGAAACCCCTCTGCCAGGCGAGAGTGTCGAGCGCTATGTCGAGCGGTTGGCACTGACCAAGGCGGAAGCCGGCATGCGCCGCATCGTGTGGCGCAAGCTGCCGCGCCAGCCCGTACTGGCGGCCGACACGACCTTGGAGCTCGACGGTGAGATCATTGGCAAACCGGTCGATGCCGACGATGCGCGCAACATCCTGCAGCGCCTGTCCGGCCGTACCCACCGGGTACTGACCGCGATTGCGATCAGCGACGGCAACCGCATCCGCAGCCGCATCTCCGACAGCACGGTGCGTTTCCGCGCGCTGACCGAAAAGGACATCCGCCATTATGTCGCCTCCGGCGAACCCATGGACAAGGCCGGCGCCTATGGCATCCAGGGGCGCGCCGCAGTGTTCATCGAGGAGATCCGCGGCAGCTATTCGGGCATCATGGGCCTGCCCTTGTTTGAAGCGGCGGAACTGCTGGAGGTGTTCGACTACCCGCTTTAGCCCACCCCCAGCACCTGCCGCCCGATACGCGCAGGTGCCCCGCTCAACGATGAGCCATGCGCAATGGCAGACTTCCCGACTGTCCTTGCGCATTTCCCATTGGACCGCAGCGCGCATGAGCATCGAATTCCTGATCAACTTTACCCCGCAGGAGACGCGGGTCGCCATTGTCGAACAAGGCGTCGTACAAGAACTGCATGTCGAACGCACTGCCAGTCGTGGCATCGTCGGCAACATCTATCTTGGCAAGGTGGTGCGTGTGCTGCCTGGCATGCAGTCGGCCTTCATCGAAATCGGCCTGGACCGTACCGCCTTTCTCCACGTCGCCGACATCTGGACCGACCGTCCACACGGCGAGGCGGCCAAGCCCATCGAGAAGATCCTGGTCGAGGGTCAGAACCTGCTGGTACAGGTACTGAAGGACCCGATCGGCACCAAGGGCGCCCGGCTCTCCACTCAAGTCAGCCTGGCAGGCCGGTTACTGGTATACCTGCCACAGGAGAAGCACATCGGTATCTCCCAGCGCATCGAGGATGAGGCCGAGCGCGAGCAGCTACGCGAGCGCCTGACCCGACTGGTGCCGGAGGACGAACCCGGCGGCTTCATCGTCCGGACCATGGCGGAATCCGCCACCGACGAGGAGCTGGCAGCCGACATTGCCTACCTGCGCAAGCTGTGGCGTGAAATCGGCAACACCACCATCGGCGCCTTTCCGCCCAAATTGCTGCATGAAGACCTTGGACTCGGCCAGCGTACGCTGCGCGACCTGGTCGATGAAGAAACCACCCGCATCCGCGTCGATTCGCGGGAGAACTTCCAGAAGCTCACCGCCTTTGCCGCCGAATACACGCCCAAGGTCTTGCCGCTGCTCGAGCACTACACGGGCGAACGCCCGCTGTTCGAGCTCTACAATGTCGAAGAAGAGATCCAGCGGGCGCTGGCACGCCGCGTCGATCTGAAGTCGGGCGGCTATCTGATCATCGATCAGACCGAAGCGATGACCACGGTGGACGTCAACACCGGCGGTTTCGTGGGTGCACGCAACTTCGACGACACCATCTTCAAGACCAACCTCGAAGCCACCCAGGCTATCGCCCGCCAGCTGCGGCTGCGCAACCTCGGCGGCATCATCATCATCGACTTCATCGACATGGAGAACACCGAACATCGCGAGATGGTGCTCGATGAATTCCGCAAGGCCTTGTCGCGCGACCATACCAAGATGAGCATCAACGGTTTTACCGCGCTCGGCCTGGTGGAGATGACACGCAAACGCACCCGCGAATCCCTTGCCCACCTGTTGTGCGAGCCCTGCCCCACCTGCAGCGGTCGCGGCGAGGTCAAGACCGCGCGTACGGTGTGCTACGAGATCCTGCGCGAACTGCTACGCGAGGCGCGCCAGTTCAACGCCCGCGAGTTCCGCGTGCTCGCGGCCCCCAATGTCATCGACCTGTTCCTCGACGAAGAAAGCCAGTCACTGGCCATGCTGTCGGACTTCATCGACAAGAAGGTATCGCTGCACCCGGAAGCCAGCTACACCCAGGAACAATTCGATATCGTGTTGCTGTGAGCATGTGGTGAATCCATCTTCCCCCAACTCCACCCCGTCGCCACAGGCCGGAGAACCGCTGCCCGGCCGCTACTCGCACCCGCTCGCGCTCTACTTCGCCGCCACCCGGCCGGCCTTCCTGACGGTTACCCTGGTGGCCTGCCTGATCGGGCTTGCCAGTGCGCATGCGGGTGGGGTAAGCATCAATGCCCTCACCGCAACGGCCACCGTACTGTTCGCCCTGGTCGCGCACGCCGGGGTCAATGTCATCAACGACTATCACGACGCACGGAACGGTGCCGACGCCGCCAACACCGCGCGACTCTTTCCCTTCACCGGCGGTAGCCGGTTCATCCAGAACGGTGTGCTCAGCGCCGCCCAGACCGGACGCTTCGGCTATCTGCTGCTGGCCTCGGTCGTGCCGGCAGGCTTGTGGCTGAGCTGGCATAGCGGCCCCGGGCTGGTGGCAATCGGTCTGGCGGGCTTGTTCTTCGGCTGGGCGTATTCCGCGCCGCCGCTTGCACTGATGAGTCGCGGCCTGGGTGAGCTGGCCATTGCCGGCGGCTGGCTGATGGTGGTGATCGGAACCGACTATGTTCAACGCGGCTATTTCGACAGTCTGCCCTTGCTGGCCGGTGTGTCCTACGCCTTGTTGGTGGCCAACCTTTTGTTCATCAACCAGTTTCCCGACCGCGACGGCGATGCCTTGGCCGGCAAACGTACCTTGGTGGTGCGTCTGGGCACCGAACGGGCCAAATGGGGTTACCTGATCATCAGCCTGATCGCCTACGCCTGGCTGATTGGCCTGGCTGGCGAAGGCCATCTGCCACAGAAGGCCGGCATCGCGGCCTTTACCCTGGTCCTGTCGCTGACCGCCGGGCGTGACCTGATCGAGCATGCAGGCGATCCCCAGGCCTTGCGTCCGGCAATCAAGCGCACCATTCTCGCCGCCCATCTTCACGGCCTGTTATTGGCCGTCAGCCTCGCCCTCTTCTCCGGAACCTCCGCTTCATGAGTTTTCACGCTGCAGACCGCGTTCGTGCGGTGATATTCGATATGGACGGACTGCTGCTCGACTCCGAGCGCATCGCCTACGCCATCGGCCGCGAATCCAGCCTGCACCTCGGCCTGCCCTGGGATCACGAGGTAGCCATGCGGATGATCGGTACCAATTCACGCGACGGTTACCAGCTGCTGCAGGACGCCTTTGGCCCGGACTTTCCGGTCGAGGCACACCAGGCCGAGTTCGGCCGGCGTTACGAACAAGCCATCATGGAAGGGCGCTTTCCGCTCAAGCCCGGCGTACACGAGCTGCTCGACCTGCTTGCACAACGCGGCCTTCCGTGTGCGGTTGCCACGTCCACCCGACGCAGCCGCGCACTGCCCAAGCTGCAACATGTCGGCATCCTCGAGCGTCTGCATGGTGTGGTCGGTGGTGACGAAGTCACCCATGGCAAACCTGCACCCGACATCTATCTGGCCGCAGCGGCGCTGGTCGACGTCCCGATCGAGGACTGTCTGGTGCTGGAAGACTCCAACACCGGCGTACGCGGCGGGCTGGCCTCTGGCGCCCAGGTGGTGATGGTGCCCGACCTGCTGACTCCGGCCGAAGACATCGTGGCACGAGGTGTAACGGTACTAGCCGACCTGCACGCCGTCGCAGCCCGCCTTCAGCCCTGGAACGCCCCCAAACCGAATTTCGCTCGCGGCCAGGATCAGCGCCGCGGGCCCCCGGAGCCCCACTGACATGATTGGACGCATCACCGGCATCCTGCTGGAAAAAAACCCGCCGCAGATCCTGATCGATGCCAACGGCATCGGCTACGAGATCGACGTCCCCATGAGCACCTTCTACAACCTGCCTGCCACCGGCGAGCGTGTCAGTCTGCACACCCACCTTGCGGTGCGTGAGGACGGGCACTTCCTGTACGGGTTCGCCAGCGAGGAAGAACGCGCCGCGTTCCGTCAGTTGCTGAAGGTCTCTGGCATCGGCGCAAGAATGGCGCTTGCCGTGTTGTCCGGCCTGTCAGTCAGCGACCTGGCGCAAGCCGTTGCACTGCAGGAGTCCGGCCGGCTGGTGAAGATCCCCGGCATTGGCAAGAAAACCGCAGAACGCCTGCTGCTCGAGCTGCGCGACAAGCTGGGCAAGGCCCTGCCGCAACTCTCCGGCGCCCGCCTCGCCGCCCCCATGGATAGCGCCCCCAATGCCCGCAGCGACATCCTGAACGCCCTGCTGGCGCTCGGCTACAACGAGCGTGAAGCCCTGGGCGCGATGAAAGGCCTCGCCGATGACGTCGGCGTCTCCGACGGCATCCGCCAGGCACTGAAACTGCTGTCCAAGGCTTGAGCTGAATCTCCACCTCCCATCAAAGTCACCTGCGGATGCTTCAAGCCCGCCCCCTGACGCCTGCTAAACTGCCCCCATGATCGAAACCGACAAACTTCAGGCCGGCGGCGGCAACCGGCTGATCTCCGCCCAGCCGGCCGACCGCCAGGAAGACGCCGTCGAGCGTGCGTTGCGCCCCAAGCGACTGGTCGAGTATGTGGGTCAGGCGAAGATTCGGGAGCAACTCGAGATCTTCATTGAGGCGGCGCGCAAGCGTAAGGAAGCGCTCGACCATGTGCTGCTGTTCGGTCCGCCGGGGCTGGGCAAGACCACGCTGGCACACATCGTCGCCGCCGAAATGGGCGTCAACCTGCGTCAGACCTCCGGCCCGGTACTCGAGCGCGCGGGCGACCTCGCCGCGCTGCTGACCAACCTGGAACCGCACGATGTGCTGTTCATCGACGAGATCCATCGCCTGTCGCCGGTGGTGGAGGAAATCCTCTACCCAGCACTGGAGGACTTCCAGATCGACATCATGATCGGGGAAGGGCCTGCAGCACGCTCAGTAAAGCTCGACCTGCCACCCTTCACCCTGGTGGGTGCCACCACACGCGCCGGCATGCTGACAAACCCGCTGCGTGATCGCTTCGGGATCGTGTCGCGCCTCGAGTTTTACACTGCAGACGAGCTTGCCTATATCGTCAGCCGCTCGGCACGTCTGCTCAATGTGCAGATCGACGATGCCGGTGCGCTGGAGATCGCGCGCCGTGCGCGGGGCACGCCACGCATCGCCAACCGCCTGCTGCGACGGGTACGCGACTATGCCGAAGTCAGGGCTGGCGGCCAGATCAGCAGCGCCGTCGCCGATGCCGCCCTGGTGATGCTGGATGTGGACGTGCTGGGACTGGACCTGATGGACCGCAAGCTGCTGTCGGCCATGCTGGAAAAGTTTGGTGGCGGCCCGGTCGGACTGGACAACGTCGCCGCGGCGATCGGTGAATCCACCGACACCATCGAAGACGTCATCGAGCCCTACCTGATCCAGCAGGGCTATCTGCAGCGCACCCCGCGCGGACGCATGGCCACCCACGCGATCTGGCAGCATTTCGGGCTCAACCCGCCGCGCAGTCAGGCGCCTGACCTGTTCGATAATTAAGGGTCGCAAACACCGATGAGTCTTGCGCCACTGGGGCTGATCATCGCAACTGCGGTGCTATTGTTGGTGATCTGGGCAGCGATGCGGTCACGCACGCGCCGCCCCGACAAGCATGCAAACGGATGGCACGGCGCGGACTCAGCCACCTCCTTGGGCAGCACCGAGGGCGGCAACGCGTCTCCATGCGGACAAGGTACGGGTGCAGACTGCGGCGGCGACGGCGGCGGGGGTGACTGATGCGCACCTTTCAGGTCATGATGCTGACACTGTGCCTGCTGGGTGGGGCTTACCTGCTACTGCACGCCCCGGTCTTCTTCATGCCCGACCGCTGGGATCCTTCAGTCGGGCGCGAGTTCTCGCCACTGGCCAGCCGGGTGCTGGGTGGCGGGCTGTTGAGCATGGCGGCACTGGCGTTGATCTTCCTGCGCCATCATTACTACTCGGCAACCCGCAGGCTGCCCGGCCCAGCGATGCAACGGGTGTATTTTGGCCTGGTGATGCTGGCCATTACCCTGGTGACCCTGGCCTTCAATCTGGCCGACCCCCAACCCAACCCCGAGCACCGCGGATCACGCGGAACACCAACCTTGCCCCAGTAACGCACAAGCCCCAACGGGATGCAGATCAGCCGACCTGTACCGCCAGCCCCTTCAGGTACTCGCCTTCGGGTACGGCCAGGCCAACCGGATGGTCGGCCGCGGCGGCCAGGCGGTGGATGATTCGGGCATCGACGCCAGCATCACCCGCCGCACTGGCCACGATCTTCTGGAACATTTCCAGGCCGATACCGCCCGAGCAAGAGTAGGTCATCAAGATACCCCCTGGCGCCAGCAAGCGAAAGCCAAACAGATTGATGTCCTTGTACGCCCGCCCAGCGCGTTCGGCATGGGCCGCTGACGGCGCAAACTTGGGCGGATCGAGCACGATCAGATCGAAGGTCTGCCCTTCCGCTCGCAAGGCACGCAGCGCCTCGAACACATCGTCTTCCTGCCACGCAGCGCGCGCCGCATCGAGTTGCGGATTATGTGCCAGATTGCGCGCCGCCGTTGCCAGCGCCGGGCCGGACGAATCAATCGACAACACGCTGGTCGCACCGCCGGCCAGTGCCTGCAGCGAAAAGCCCCCGGTGTAGCAGAAACAGTTGAGCACCCGACGACCGTGGGCCAATTCGCCAGTCAGCTTGCGATTGTCGCGCTGATCCAGGTAGAAGCCGGTCTTGTGGCCGCCAACCACATCGACTTCCATCCGGACCCCATTCTCGGTGATCAGCAAGGGGCCATCGGGCAGCTCGCCCCAAGCACAGCCCGTGCGAGGCTCCAGCCCCTCCAGGCGACGGACATCGGAATCCGAACGCTCGTACACCGCCGTGCAGCCCGTTGCCTGAACCAGCCCTGCAACAATGGCATCACGCCACTTTTCTGCACCCGCGCTGGTCAATTGCAGGACCACAACCGCACCGTAGCGGTCGGCAATCACACCCGGCAGACCATCCGACTCGCCGTGGATCAAGCGCTGACCATCTTGCGTTGCCAACATCGGATGGCTGGCACGGCGCGCCACGGATTCGGCCACCTTGCGCTTGAACAAGGCATGGTCGATTGCCGCACCCGTATCGAACGACCACATCCGCGCCCGGATCTGCGACGCAGGTGACCACGCCGCCCGCCCCAGTTCGCGACCATCAGCCGCCACCACATCGACGGTATCACCCGGTCGCGCGCGACCGTCCAGTCGATCCACCGAACCGGCGAAGATCCAGGGGTGACGACGCAACACCGTGCGTTCCTTACCGGGGTGAAGCAGCAGACGGGCCATGGGGAGAATCCTGCAAAAGGGCGCCAAGTTTAGCCCCTTGCCCCAGGTCGACGCCAGACGGAAGCGCGGTTGCAGGCAGCCGGTTCAGCCCGTCCGCGGGCATGACTCAAGCCTGCAGCGTGCGTCGGGCGCGATCGGCGGTATCGATCAACTCGGTCAGTTCGCGGGAGCTCAACAAACCGCCGAAATGCTTGAGCGCATCAGAGGACACATACAGATGACCGTTGCTACGGCGCAACACCCAGCCCAGCTCAACCAGACGCACGATCTTGCGCCGCACCGTTTCACGTGGCAAACCGGTCGCAGCAGCAATCGAATACGCATTGCAGGGTTTGAGCACGCACTTTTCTTCCGGTTCGGTACCGTTCTCCGGTCCCAGCCCACCGATATTGTGCAGCGCAATCTCGCCAAGCAGGATGGGCAGCAGGATGTCACGGTCGAACTCTTCAAACCAGCGACGGATATGACGAATTTCGTAGCGGGCAAGCAGCAGGGCGACCTCCCTGATTGCACGCTGACGCTCGGCCGCGCTTTGTGTTTCGGGAACCGGTTCGGCCGGCTTCTGATGACGGGATTCGGGGCTGTATTCTGCTGACATGGCTACCCTGCGCAGGCCCCGCAAGGGGGCAATCTGACACTAGCTGGCTCGTTATTGTGATGTCGCCCAGCATATCCCATAGGCACAGCCTTCCCCTATTCGTCGATACCCAAAGTGGGGAACCCGTAAAATTCAGGCGCGTCAGCGTTTCGCCCGCGGGTGGGCTGCATCATACACCTTGGCAAGGTGCTGGAAATCCAGATGGGTATAGACCTGTGTGCTGCGGATGCTGGCATGCCCCAACAATTCCTGAACCGCCCTCAGGTCACCGCTGGATTGCAGCAGATGACTGGCAAAGCTGTGGCGCAGCATGTGCGGATGTGCGTGCATGCCGAGCCCCGACTGCTGCGCGCGCAGCGTCAGCCGGCTGCGCACTGCACCCGGACTCATGCAGGCACCGGTTCGGGTCACAAAGACGGCGAGGTTGTCGCCGACCGGCAGTTGCGACCTGCTGTCGAGCCAGGCCCGCAGCGCAGCAAGCGCCCGGCTGCCGACCGGCACCGTCCGCGTTTTGCCACGTTTGCCCTTGACGGTGACCATGCCCTCGATCAGATCCAGGCTGCCATCCAGCATCAGCCCGGTGAGTTCGGACAAGCGCAGTCCAGACGAGTAGAAGAGTTCGAACATGGCCAGATCGCGCAAGTCCAGCACCGACTCGGCCGGGGCCGCGTCCAGCAGGCAAGCCGCCTGATCGGGCGACAGCACGCCGGGCAGTTTAGAAGGCGCCTTTGGCGGACGGATCCCTTCGACCGGGTTGTGTTTCAGGCCACGATGCCGCACCAGCCAGCGAAAAAAGCTGCGCCATGCCGACAGGCAGCGTGCAATCGATCTCGGCCCCAGCCCCTCACCATGCAGGCGCCCGGCAAACCGCCGGATCTCTGCCGAAGTCAGTGTAATGGGCTCGCGGCCTGCAGCCAGCCGCTGCAACTTGCGCAGGTCACGCGTGTAGTTCTCCAGCGTCAGCGCCGCCGCACGCCGCTGGCTTGCCAACCATCCCAGATAATCCGTCATCCAGACCGGATCGGGCGATGACGGCGCCACAACGTCGGCGACGGGGTTCATCCGATCTCTGCCATCAAGGCCGCTGCCGCCAGCTCGGCAATTCGGCCCAGGTAAAGCGTTCCCATCTCGGGGTAGAAACGTTCGGCCTCCTCACTCCCCAAGGCCAGCATGCCAATGACCTGGGTCTGGCGGCGCAGCGGCATCAAGGCGACCGAGCGAATATGGGGCGCAACCTCACCAAACCAACCCAACACTTCGATATTGCCCGGCGCCCCGCAGTAGGGATGGCGGAGATCACCGGCAAACAGGCGTACTCCCTCGCCTACCGGCGCAAAGTCCTCCTCGCTGCGGGCCAGCACGCTGTTCCAGATGCGCAGCGCGACATGTGGCACCGCAAAGTCCTCCTGCAGGCTGGACAGCAGGGCGTGACGAACGCCGTCATAGCCATGCGCCTCCAGCAACAGCACGCCAAGCCGATGGACCTTCTCGCTGATTTCGTCGTTCTCCTCACCGAAGCGGATCAACTCGGCCAGCTTGAGCTCGAGCTGCCGAATCTTGTCTCGCAGCGCGTGAAGCTGACGCTCGGCCAGCGAGATGGCCTGACCGCCATGCTGCGGATGCGGCACCGTCAACTCGGTGAACAATTCGCCATGGTCGGACAGGAAATCAGGATGTTCACGCAGGTAACGCGCGACGTCGGCAGCATTCATCAGGACGGACTCCTCTGGGGCTTGCACCCCGATAGAAAGGCTTTCGGCTTCAGGCGAGTTCCATCTCGCCTTCGAATACGGTAACAGCGGGGCCAGTCATCAGCACCGGGGTTCCAGGACCGTCCCAGGCGATCTCGAGTTCTCCCCCCCGGGTTTCGACCCGCACGGGAGAGGTCACCAGCTCCCGCAGGATGGACGCCACCACCGCAGCGCAGGCCCCCGTCCCGCAAGCCAGGGTTTCACCAGCCCCCCGTTCATATACCCTCAGACGGATGCGATGCGCGTCCGCAACCTGAACGAAACCTGCGTTGACCCGCGCCGGAAAACGGGGATGGGATTCGATCAGCGCGCCCAGGCGGTCGACTGGCGCATGGTCAACATCTGCGACCACCTGCACCGCGTGGGGGTTGCCCATCGACACTGCGGTGATCGCGATTCGCTCACCGTCCACCTCAAGCGCTTGTACTACCGCATCGGAGTCGGACACGAAGGGGACTTGAGCGGACTCGAGCACCGGCACCCCCATGTTCACCGTCACCAACCCATCTTCGCGCAGTCGGGGAGCGATGATGCCAGCCTGGGTTTCGACCCGGATCTCGGCCTTGGTGCTCAAACCCTTGTCGGCGACAAAACGCGCAAAACAGCGCGCGCCATTGCCACACTGCTCGACCTCCCCACCATCCGCATTGAAGATGCGATAGCGGAAATCCACGCCAGCCTGCCCCGCCGGCTCGACGACCAGCAACTGATCACACCCCACTCCAAAGTGCCGGTCAGCAATGTAACGGACGCGCTCGGGCGTCAGCTCCACCGCCTGGCGGGTGGCATCAATGACAACGAAATCGTTGCCCAGTCCATGCATCTTGGTAAATCGAAGTTTCATCAGGTCGCGACCATTTCGAACGTTGTGGCGCCAATGCGCATTTCCATGGATTCTCCCCCAGCGTCCAGGGCACGTCCACCGCTGCAGACGGCAAGCCCACGCAGGCAAGCCATTTACCCGCGCTCATGTCAGAATTCCGCTCATGAACACGCCCCCCGGAAAACCTTACGCCCTGCCACTGAGCACCTGGCTGCTCGGCATTCCTGGCCTTGTCTGCCTCATCGCCGGCCTGGTGCTGGCAGCAGGTGACTTCAGCGGGCATCACCCGATGCTCGCCGAACCCGGCACCGCCATCGTGCTGATCGTTTCAGCCGTCGCACTATTGGGCAGTGCAGCCTTTCCTGCCGTGCTGAAGCGGCTGGCCGACAACGATCGAGCCGCAACGCCCGGTCAGTAAAACTTTGGTTCGCCCTCGGGCCGGGTCTTGAAGCGTCGGTGCACCCAGTAGTACTGCTCGGGCATGGTCCTCACCATGGACTCGATCCAGGCATTCATCCGCCGCGTGTCGGCCTCGACATCCGCAGTGGGAAAATCGCCCCAGGCTTCGCCGATCTCGACCACGTAGCCCTGCCCTCCGGGCAACATCCGGGTCACGCAAGGCAGCACGGCCGCCCCGGCGACTCGAGCCAGACGCGACAAGCCGGTGATGGTCGCCGCCTGCACCCCGAAGAACGGCACGAAAATGGCGTCGCGCCGGCCATAGTCCATATCGGGCAGGTAATAGAACGGCCGGCCGGACTTCATCGCCTTTACCGTGCCGCGCACCCCTTCCTGCCGTGCAAGCAGCAACTGATCACCAAAACGGCTACGCCCGTGATACAGCCAGCGATCCAGCACCGGGTTTTTCTTCTGCTTGGCGTAGATGCTGACGATGTCGAAGGCCATGGTAACGCGCGTCCCGCCCATGTCGAGCCCGACGAAATGCGGCGCCAGCAGGATGACGGACTTGCCGGCGGCCTGCAGCGCACGAACCCGCTCAGCCCCCTCGATGCGCACGATGCGCTCCAGGCGCTCGCGACTGCCCCACCACACCAGACCACGCTCCAGCAGGCTGCGTCCCACCCCCCTGAAGTGCCGCCGGGCCAGCATGCGCCGCTCAGCCACACTCTGGTCCGGAAAGCACAATCGCAGGTTGGTCATCACAATCCTGCGCCGCGGCAGCGCAAAGACATAGAGCAGCAAACCAAAGACCTCACCGACCCGGGAGAGTACCGCCAGCGGCAACCAGTGCAGCAACCAGAACACGCCGACACCAAGACGGCTCATCATGACACTTCGGCCTCGTCGGCTGCAGCGCGAGCACTACGCGGTTTCTTGTAGCGGTTATAGCCCCAGATGTACTGGCCCGGACACTGCAGGATCAGGCGCTCGACCTCACGGTTCATGATCGCCACCCTTTGCTCCAGCGACCCTTCAAGCGGCTCGGTCGGGCCGGACAGACGGAACACGTACCCCTGTCCACGCGGCAGACGTTCAGCCCAGCAGTAGATCACGTGCACGCCCTTGACCTCGGACAGGCGCGCGGCCAAGGTCATGGTCCAGGCCGGTCGTCCGAAGAAATCCGCCCACACCCCCTCGCCCGCGCCCGGCACCTGATCGGGAAGCATGCCGACCGCTTCCTTGCTGCGCAGGGTCTTGACCAGTTTGCGTACCCCCGACAGGTCGGCCGGTGCAGTCTGCATCCGGCCGCGGACCCGGCCCGCCTGCATCAAGGGCTCGAGCGCACGATTGCGCGGCGGGCGATAGAGCACGGTAACCGGCGCATGCGAAGCGAAGTACTGCGCGGTGATTTCGAAGCACCCCAGGTGCGGGGTAATGAACAGGATGCCAGCGGACTCGCGCTGCGCGGCCTCCACCCATTCCCATCCTTCGACGCGAACCACGCTGGCCACGACTTCTTCGGCTGGACGCAACCACAGCCAGGGCAGCTCAAGCGCCTGGCGGCCGGACTCAGCCACGGCGGTGTGCAAGATGGTGGGATCGAGCCGCCCCAGCGCAGACTGTAGATTGTGGCGCAGACGTCGGCGGTAACTGGGCGAGGCGGTATAGGCCAACCAGCCAGCCCAGCCCCCCAGGCGATGAAGCCAGGCCAGCGGCAGACGGGCAAGCAGACGGAACAGGGTATCGACAAACACGGTGAATTCTTGGGGTGAACTCCGAAGAGTTTGACCTGAAAAAATAGCAGCCTATAATTGTGCCTTAGCCGCCGAGTTAACTCGACAACTTGCAGGGCGGCCTTCACCACGGTTTCGACCTACCTGGCGATAAACAAGTACTGCTAAAGCGTCGGCTGCTCGTCGAAATCCCCGGAGCTGGCCGCAACGCCACCGCACAGGGGATTTTTCGTTTCAGGAGCAAGAACATGAGCAATACTTTTCTCTTTACCTCCGAGTCGGTCTCGGAAGGCCATCCCGACAAGGTTGCCGACCAGATCTCCGACGGCATCCTGGATGCCATCCTCGCCGAGGATCCGCACGCCCGCGTCGCCTGCGAAACCCTGGTCTCGACCGGCCTCGTCGTGATCTCGGGCGAAATCACTACCAGCGCGCACCCCAATTATCGCGAAACCGCGCAGGAGGTCGTCCGCCGCATCGGTTACGACAACTCCGACATCGGCTTCGACTACAAATCCTGCGCCATCCTCACCGCGATCAACCGGCAATCCCCGGACATCGCCCAGGGGGTCAATGAGGGCGAAGGCCTGGACCTGGATCAGGGCGCTGGCGACCAGGGCCTGATGTTCGGCTACGCCTGCAACGAAACCCCCAGCCTGATGCCACTGCCGATCTACTACGCGCACCGCATCATGCAGCGCCAGGCCGAAGTCCGTAAGGATGGCCGCCTGCCGTGGTTGCGCCCGGACGCCAAGAGCCAACTCACGGTCAAGTATGTGGACGGCAAGCCCGTCGCAATCGACACTGTCGTGGTCTCCACCCAGCACAACCCGGAAGTCTCGCACGCACAAATCGCAGAGGCGGTGATCGAAGAGGTGATCAAACCTGTCCTGCCCAAGGAGTTGCTGCATGGCGAAGTGCGCTACCTGATCAACCCGACCGGCCGTTTCGTCATCGGTGGCCCGCACGGTGACTGCGGGCTGACCGGACGCAAGATCATCGTCGACACCTACGGCGGAGCGGCTCACCACGGCGGTGGTGCGTTCTCCGGCAAGGACCCCTCCAAGGTCGACCGCTCGGCCGCCTATGCCGGACGCTATGTTGCCAAGAACGTCGTGGCCGCCGGGCTGGCTGACAAGTGCGAAGTTCAGGTCGCCTACGCCATCGGCGTAGCCAAGCCAGTGTCCCTGATGGTCAATACCTTCGGCACCGGCAAGATCTCGGACGACCGGATCGTCGAGTTGATCCAGGCCCACTTCGACCTGCGCCCGAAGGCCATCATCCAGACGCTGGACCTGCTGCGCCCGATCTACTCGCGCACGGCCGCCTATGGTCACTTTGGCCGCGACGAGCCGGGCTTCACCTGGGAGCAGACCGACAAGGCTGCCGCGTTGCGTTCGGACGCCGGACTCTAATCATCAATCAAGCTGACACATCTTGTGCACGGAGGGCCCGGAAGTGCCCCCGTGCATTCAGCAAAAAACAGGCTCAACCGCTCATCGACCGGGCAGCCTGTGCACCAGATAACCGAACCCATTCCGAGCTCGCCCCCTCATGCTCCAGCACGCCCTATTTTTTGCACTTGGTCTGATCACCCTGGTCATTGGCGCCGATGCGCTTGTCCGCGGTGCTTCGCGCCTTGCGGTGTCATTCGGCATTTCGCCCTTGGTGGTCGGCCTGACGGTGGTCGCATTCGGCACCAGCGCGCCGGAAATGGCGGTGTCGGTCGGTTCGGCAATCAACGGCAATGTCGATATCGCCATCGGCAATGTGGTTGGCAGCAACATCGCCAACATCTTGCTGATCCTTGGCGCCTGCGCCCTGATCGCACCCTTGCTGGTTGCCGAACAGATCATCCGGCAGGAGATTCCGATCATGATCGGTGCCTCCGCCCTGCTTTTGGTCATGGCGCTGGATGGCGACATTGGCCGGCTTGAGGCGGCCATCCTGTTCGGTCTGGTCATTGCCTACACCGTCTTCCTGATCCAGCAGTCACGCAAGGCGTCGAAAGCCACTGCAGACGAGTTCGCCAACGAGATTCCGACCAGCGACTGGGACCGCCACTGGTCGGTACAGACCCTGCTCGTGGTGGTCGGACTCGGCATGCTGGTACTGGGCGCCGACTGGCTGGTGCAGTCAGCCGTAGCCATCGCCCGTATTTACGGCGTCAGCGATCTGGTCATCGGCTTGACCGTGGTGGCCGTTGGTACCTCGATGCCCGAACTTGTCACCTCCATCGTTGCCGCGTTCCGGGGACAACGCGACATCGCGGTTGGCAATGTCGTCGGCAGCAACATGTTCAACATCTGCGCAGTCCTTGGCGTTACCGGGCTGATCTCACCCATCGGGCTGCCGGTTTCCGAAGCTGCACGCCACTTTGACCTGTGGGTGATGCTGGCGGTGGCGTTTGCCTGTCTGCCGATCATGATCACTGGGCGCGAAATTGCACGCTGGGAGGGCGGCGTATTTCTGGGCTATTACGCCGCCTACACCGCCTGGCTGATTCTTGCCTCACAGAAGCACGCTAGCCTGGCAACGTTCTCCACGGCCATGATCAGCTACGTGCTACCGCTGACTTTGATCACGCTGGTAGTCAGCATGGTGCGGCACAACGGCCATAAATCATCGTCAGATTAAAGTCTCCAGAGTGCCGTTTGCCGGCGCTCTGGACGCTATGACCATCCCCAGCAGATCATCTTGCTCTTACTGGAATGTGGACATCTTTTCCCCTGCGCCTTGAAAAGGCCCCAGAGGGTTGCGGCTGACACTGATCTCCTGAATATTCGGCTGCCCCGACCACTGCTTGAAAACCACCGTATCGTCGACCAGTACAAACAAGGCTTTGAAGCGCCACCCCTTGATGGACGTCTCGCGGCGGAAATTCAGGAAATCTGTCCAGAAGTTGCCCGTACGATCACGTCTAATTCGGGTCTCCTCAAGCGAATACCCCACACACCGGTCCTGTGCCTGAATGCATGCACGAATGCCCGCAGGCAATTCGACACCCGCAACCAGACTCTCGCGGGGCAAGGTGGCATTGGCAATCTCGGAGTAATTGAGAATCTGCACGTTAGGCCGAGTCGTTGGATCAAAGCCCAGGCCGTGCACCCTTGCGCGATCAGTTTGCCCCGGAATCACAAGATCGTAGGCTGCCTTGACCTCCTCGAAATCATGCCATGGCGACACCGTTTTCTGGTCCGCCTTTGGCAGCATACTGCTACATCCGCCGACCAGTAGCGTAAAACACATCAAGCCCGCCAACTGCTTTTTTTTCTCATTCATGGCGCCCCCTTCTCCTTCTAACAGGCAAACTCGGACCCCTGTCACGGAGTGAGCTGCGCTACCAAAGTAGAACATCGGACGACACGCCCCCTTTGTGCAGCAAATACTGGCCCTCGCCCGAACTATGGCTATAATTCGCCTAACCGAGGAGCGCTGCAAGATCTTTCATCCCAGGCTCGGTCATTTTGGAACTGCGCTCACCTAAACCCGTGCCGGGCACGGGGTGTTCAGGTGAGCCCACCACACCACCCCCTCCCGGCCACACGTTCAAGGAAACGACATGAACTCTGTGGCTGATCAAAGCTTTAGCGACTTCGTCATTGCCGATCTGACCCTTGCCGACTGGGGCCGCAAGGAAATCAAGATTGCTGAAACCGAGATGCCGGGCCTGATGGCGATCCGCGAGGAATACGCCGCCAGCCTGCCGCTGAAGGGCGCACGCATCACCGGCTCGCTGCACATGACGATCCAGACCGCGGTGCTGATCGAGACGCTGACCGCGCTCGGTGCCGAGGTACGCTGGGCCTCGTGCAACATCTTCTCGACCCAGGATCATGCCGCAGCGGCGATTGCCGCTCAGGGTATTCCGGTATTTGCGGTCAAGGGCGAGTCGCTGACCGACTACTGGGATTACACCCACCGCATCTTCGAATGGCCGGCCAATGGTAGTGAGCCGGTGTACTCGAACATGATCCTCGACGATGGCGGCGACGCCACCCTGCTGCTGCATCTCGGCGCCCGCGCAGAAAAGGACCTCTCGGTACTCGCCAAGCCGGGTTCGGAAGAGGAAACCATTCTCTTCGCTGCGATCAAGGCCAAGCTGGCCACCGACCCAACCTGGTACTCCACCCGCCTGACACAGATCAAGGGCGTCACCGAGGAGACCACCACCGGCGTGCATCGTCTGTACCAGATGCACCAGCGTGGCGAACTGAAGTTCCCGGCAATCAACGTCAATGACTCGGTCACCAAGTCCAAGTTCGACAACCTGTATGGCTGCCGCGAGTCCTTGGTTGACGGTATCAAGCGCGCCACCGACGTGATGATCGCAGGCAAGATCGCGGTGGTTTGCGGCTACGGCGACGTCGGCAAGGGCTCGGCCCAGGCCCTGCGTGCGCTCTCGGCCCAGGTGTGGGTCACCGAGATTGACCCGATCTGCGCCCTTCAGGCGGCGATGGAAGGCTACCGTGTGGTCACCATGGAGTACGCGGCCGACAAGGCCGACATCTTCGTGACGACCACCGGTAACTACCATGTGATCACCCATGACCACATGGTCGCGATGAAGAACAATGCCATCGTCTGCAATATCGGCCACTTCGACAACGAGATCGATGTCGCCTCGCTCGAGCAGTACCAGTGGGAGGAGATCAAGCCGCAGGTCGATCACGTCATTTTCCCCGATGGCAAGCGCATCATCCTGCTTGCCAAGGGCCGCCTGGTGAACCTGGGCTGCGGTACCGGCCATCCGTCCTACGTGATGTCGTCGAGTTTCGCCAACCAGACCATCGCGCAAATCGAACTCTACTCCCGGACCGCCGACTACCCGGTGGGCGTCTACACCCTGCCCAAGCACCTGGATGAAAAGGTCGCCCGCCTGCAGTTGAAGACACTCAACGCCCAGTTGTCGGTACTTCGCCCGGAACAAGCCGCCTACATAGGCGTACCGGTCGAAGGCCCGTACAAGAGCGAGCACTACCGCTACTGATCGGTAAGCCGTTCCGCAGCAATGCTGCGGAACGGCTTGCCGGCGGTCTGGACGCAAACGACAATGGATCTGTGACGCTCCCGGGAACGGGCATGCGCGTTACATTCGTGCAGAAGCCCTACAGCCCGCCAGCTACATTAGCCCGCATCATGGCGAGCTGAATCCAAACCGGCAGGCAACAGCAAGGCACCTTCACCCATGTCCATGAACTCCTTCCACCGGCGCCAGAGTCGCCCGGCCACCTCGCCGCCCCCCCCGCCGGCGGTCTCCGACCGGGGCCTGCCACGTGCTGACCAGTTGCTCGTACAGCAAGGACTGGCCGCTTCGCGGACGGCTGCGCGACTGCTGATCGAAGCGGGCCGGGTCAGTGCCGATGGGGCAGTGGTGAGCAAGCCGGCGCAAACGCTGCTGCCATCTGCGGTGATCATTATCCAGGCGGACCCAGGCGACCGCTACGTTTCGCGTGGCGGCCTGAAGCTGGCCGGCGCCCTGACCACCAGCGGCCTGAACCCAAATGGACAAATCTGCCTGGACATCGGCCAATCCACCGGCGGTTTCAGTGACTGCCTGCTGCAAGCCGGCGCGAGCAAGGTTGTCGGGGTCGAGGTCGGTCATGGGCAGTTGCACCCACGTCTTGCCACCGAGCCGCGCTGCCTGACACTGGAGGGCCTCAATGCCCGTCACCTGGTGGCAAGCGACCTTGGCCAGGACTATCCGCCCGGCGGCTTCAAGCTGATCGTCTGCGATGCCAGCTTCATCTCGCTGACCTTGCTGCTACCGCAGTGGCCAGCACTGCTGGCGACCGATGGCGACATCCTGGCCCTGGTGAAACCCCAATTCGAAGTGGGGCCGCGAGGGCTCTCCAAAGGTGGCATCGTGCGCGATGCAAGCCTGTACGTCGACGTCGAACACAAGCTGCGCAGTGCCGCAGCAAACTGCGGGCTGAAGGTTCTGGGCTGGTTCGACTCTCCCATCACCGGCACCGATGGCAACCGCGAATTCTTCATCTGGATGCGACATGCACAACACTGAACTTTCCATCGAATTCTTCCCCCCGCAGACCTCGGAGGGCGCCGAGAAGCTGCGCGGCGTCCGTGCGCAACTTGCCGAGCTCAAGCCCAGTTTCTTCTCGGTCACCTATGGCGCGGGCGGCTCGACCCGTGAGCGCACATTTGCCACCGTCAAGGAAATTGCCGCCAGCGGTTGTGAGGCGGCGCCACACCTGTCGTGCATCGGCTCGACCCGTGACGGTATCCGCGAGATCCTCAACGAATACGCCGAAGCCGGCATCCGCCGCATCGTCGCGCTGCGTGGCGACCTACCCTCCGGCGTAGGCGACCCCGGCGAGTTTCGCTACGCCAACGAACTGGTGGCCTTCATCCGCAGTGAAACCGGCAACCGCTTCCGCATCGAAGTCGCCGCCTACCCCGAGTGGCACCCGCAGGCCCGGAGTCCGCGTGACGACCTGCTTGCCTTCAAACGCAAGGCCGACGCCGGCGCAGACTCCGCGATCACCCAGTACTTCTACAATCTGGATGCCTATCTGCACTTTGTTGACGAGGTTCGCGCCATGGGTGTGGACATCCCGATCGTACCCGGCATCATGCCCATTGCCAGCTTCTCCAAACTCGCCCGCTTCTCCGACGCCTGCGGCGCGGAGATTCCGCGCTGGATGCGCAAGAAATTCGAGGCCTACGGTGACGATGCCGACTCGATCCGCGCTTTCGGTCTGGATGTGGTTACCGAGATGTGCGAAAAGCTGCTGGCAGCCGGCGTACCTGGCCTGCACTTTTACAGCATGAACCAGGCTGCGCTGACCACCGAGATCTGCAAGCGCCTGAAACTGGCCTGATCACTCACCTGCATGCCGGTCCGCCATGCACCTGCGGCCGACCGGCATGCTGTTCAGCCCGCCCGCTGCCGTGCCATCACCACGACCCCGGCGATGACCATCGCCGTCCCGGCCATCTGCGCGACACCGATGGCCTCATCCAGCAGCAACCAACCCAGAAACAGCGTGATCACCGGCCCCAATGTGCCCGTGAGCGACACCGGCCCGGCCCCCAGACGACGAATCGCCTCGGACACCATCCACACCGGCCCTACCGTACTGAACACCGCCATGGCCAGCGCCAATCCGTGAACCTGCCAGGGCTGATCCAGCGCCGCCAGCGGACGCATCACGAAGAACTGCGCGAGGCTGAAGGCACAGGCGAAGGTACTGGCATAGGCAGTCACCCGCGCCGACCCCAGCCGGCCGACGACCTGGCCGTTACCCATCAGGTAAAGCGCGTAACTGAGCGCACTACCGAACACCAAGATACAGCCCAGCAGCACGTCACTCAGTTCGCCAGACACTTTCAGATCGTGCCCCACCGCCAGGCCGATGCCCAGATAGGACAGACCCAGCGCCAGCAGCATCCGGCGGGTGATGGGTTTGCCGAGAAACAGCGCCGACAACACGATGACCAGGGTCGGATACAGGAACAGGATCAGGCGCTCAAGCGCCGCGGTGATGTAGGCCAGACCAAGAAAATCCAGATAACTCGCCAGGTAATAGCCAAAGATGCCAAGTGCCGCCATCGCACCCCAGTCTCGCCCGGACAAAGGCAAGGCGGCATGACGCGCGGCCACCACCCCCATCACCAGGAAAAAAGGCAAGGAGAACGCCATGCGCAGGGCGAGCAGGGTTTCTGCGTCCACCCCATGACGATAGGCGAGCTTGACCAGGATGGCCTTGAACGAGAAGCCTACCGCCCCGATCAGCGCGAATACCAGGCCGATCGCCGCCGCCCTGCCTGCTGCCTGCCCCGTCATGACGCCACCCCGAATATGTACCGAACCCGCGATTAAGCCAGCGGATGCTGCAGGGCACAAGCATCAATATGGACTCGCCCCTCCAGTACGCTGCCTGCAACCGCAGCGTTGTACGTCAGCGCAAGGTACGCTGCACCAAGGCCACGATGGCGACCACCACGCACACCGCCGCCATGCCGAGCAGGATCTCCCCCGTCGCCTGCGTCACCGCCACCTGATGCAACAGGGGCGCACCGACTTCCGGCGCCGACTGCTTCAGGGCGCTCTGCGCCAGTTGGGTCCCCTGGTGAAACTGCAGCACCGCAACACCGGTTCCGAGCGCATTGACGATCTCACGGACGATATTCTTGAAGGCGTAGGCGTGGGCGAAATCCTCGGTCGGCATATCGACAAAGGTCATCATCGCCACCTGCAGCAACACCAGTACCGGCATCGCCCCCTGCAGCAGGATCGCCGGCAGCACCGCTGCAGCACCTGCCCCGGGGCGGGCCGCCAGACTCATCAGCACAAAGGCCGCAGCAAGCCCGACATAGCCCAGCGCAATGTAGCGGCGTTTGCGCATCAGCCGCGGCAGCAGCAGGTGAAAGACGACCACCGCAAACAAGGTCACCGCCGCACCAAGTGACAGCAGACCGCCGACCTTCGCCAGATCAAAGCCCAGCCCCTGAACCAGGAAGGCCGGAATCAGGAAATTCCAGTACCCGGAAATCAGGTAAAACAAGGCATAGAAGCCCAGACCAACCAGATAACGCCGGCTGAGCAGGCGACCAGGATCGAGCCACGGGTCGGGATGCCGGCGAAAGCGCCGCATCATGACGGCAATCAGGATCGAGCCAGCCACTGCATACAGCAACAGGGCGGGGAGATCGCTCAAGGTCATGAAACGCAGATGCTCGAGCGCATGCAACAACAACAGCGCACCCGCCGCGAATGCAAGCACGCCCGGCCAGTCAAGCCGGCCAATCGACCTTGCCGGCCGGTGCTCCACACGCGGATACAGCCATAGCACCAGCGGCAGCATGGGCAAGGCAAAACCCGCCTGCAGCAGGAACAACATGTTCCAGCCATGGTGCGAGATCAACCAGCCCGCCAGCCAGGGCGACAGCGCCACCAAGGCGAAATTGGCCAGCCCGAAGCCCCAGAACAGCGACAATCGCTCCTGTGGCTGCGATGAGTACTGGGCCAGGATGCGCGAAGCTGCAAACAAACCACCACCGCCCAAGCCCTGTACGGCCCGTGCCAGACTCAACTGCAACAAGGTGTCCGCCATCGCACACGCAACCGACCCCAGCACGAACAGCGCCAGGCTGACCAGCGTGAAACGGCGATAACTGATGCGCCCGGCAAGCTGTACCAGCACCAGATTGGCCACCACCGCGGCAACCGCGTAGCTGGTCAAGGCCCACAGGAAGTCGCGCGGCGCCACCCCCAGCCCACCCTGCACCTGCACACCCGCCATCGCAATCAGGATGGTTGCAACAAAATCCAGCCCTGCCACCAAGCCCAGCACCGCGCCAAAGGCGTACACACGAAACGCCCCGAACTCGGGGTGCGCAGACAGCAGCGCCACCCGCGCACCAGAAGCCTCCACGCGGGTGGTCTGCTCGGAAACGCTGGAAGGGGATGAATTAGACATGGCACACACGGTACATTGTGCACTCAAGCGGATAAATAGCGTTCAATGAACACTTTATCCATATAAACAAACAATAAACATCATTTGAGCGCTCCAATGCCATCGAAGAACTGGAACGACTGGTACGCCTTCGCCGCCGTTGCCCGCTGTGGCAGCTTCACACGGGCCGCCGGGCAACTCGATTTGCCGAAGTCGTCGGTCAGCAACGCAGTTGCCCGCCTCGAGCGCGAACTGGGGCAACGCTTGATCGAGCGCAGCACACGCCGCCTGGCGCTGACCGAGCAGGGTGAACGACTGCTGGCGCAGATCGCGCCACTGTTCGAACGCCTGGACGCGCTTGCTGACGAGGCCGGGCAGGCGCGTGACGAGCCGCAGGGCGTGTTACGCATCGCAACCCCCTACGAGTTTGGCGCGCTACAACTGGGCGAGGTGATCAACGAGGTCATCGCCCGCCACCCAAAACTGCGCATCGAACTGGATGTGCGCGTGCTTGGCAGCGAAACCGTGGGCGCCGGCTATGACGTGATCTTCTTTGCCACCGGCGAGGCCCTGCCGGACTCGGAGCGAGTGGTACGCCGCGTCTATAGCGTGGCGCGCGGTCTGTACGCCACGCCGGCCCTGCTGCACAAGTTTGGTCGTCCAGCCGGCATCGAGGACCTTAAAACCTGGCCCTGCCTGACCATGCCGGGCGAAACCTGGTGGCGCTTCCATGGCCCGGATGGCCGCGCTCATGCCATTCAGCCAAGTGGGCCACTGAGTACCTCCAACGCTGCGCTACGTCTGCAAGCAGCACTGGCGGGTCATGGCGCAGTCATGCTATCGAGTACCTACTGCCGACGCGAGGTCGAGTCCGGTCGGCTGCAGGCCTTGCTCACCGAATACATCCCGCACCCGTTGAAGATCTATGCGCATCTGCCCGGGCGCAGTCTTGTACCGGCGCGAACCCGTGTGTTCATGGATGCGATCGATCGTGTCCTGAACGGCGAATGAATGCGGCCAATACGAAAGCCAGGCAGGCCCAAGGACGCCAAACCAGCCTTCAGCCGATGAAGCGCAACCGATGAGGCTCAACGCTTGCCGCCCAACAAGGACCCGAGCAAACCACGCACGATCTGCCGCCCAATGCTACTGCCAACGGTGCGCGTCACAGTCTTTGCCGCAATCTGCACCAGACCGTCACGCTGCGCCCCGCGCGGTCCGGTGGAGCCAAACAGAAAATCACTGAGCCCTCCTCCGGCCGCACCGGCGCTGGCAGGCGATACCTGGGCAGGTTGCGCCATTCGCGCTTCGGACTGAGCCCTGAGCATCTCATATGCGGACTCACGATCAACTGCCGCCTCGTAGTGGCCGAACAGCACCGAAGCCTGGATCGCCGCGCGGCGCTCAGCGTCGGTCAACGGCCCCAGGCGTGATGCCGGCGCGACGACAAAGGCCCGCTCGACGACCTCCGGCCGCCCCTTCTCATCCAGGAAGGACACCAAGGCCTCCCCCACTCCCAGCTCGGTGATCGCGGCCACCGCATCGAAAGCCGGGTTGGCACGCATGGTATCGGCCGCAGTCTTCACCGCCTTCTGATCACGGGGCGTGAACGCACGCAAGGCATGCTGCACCCGGTTGCCCAGCTGGCCCAACACGGTGTCGGGCACGTCGAGCGGGTTCTGAGTGACAAAGTAGACACCCACGCCCTTGGAACGGATCAACCTCACCACCTGCTCGACCTTTTCCACCAGTGCCTTGGGCGCATCGGCAAACAGCAGATGGGCTTCGTCGAAGAAGAACACCATCTTCGGCTTGTCCAGATCACCAACCTCGGGCAACTGCTCGAAAAGCTCCGCCAGCAACCACAACAGGAAGGTGGAGTACAGCTTGGGCGAGTTATACAGCCGATCCGCTGCCAGTACATTGATGACCCCACGGCCATCCGCATCGGTCTGCATCAGGTCATTGATGTCGAGCATCGGCTCGCCGAAGAACACGTCCCCGCCCTGTTGCTCGAGCGCGAGCAGATTACGCTGGATCGCACCAATGGAGGCCGCCGACACATTGCCATATTCGGTGGTAAAGGTCCTGGCGTTTTCGCCGACGTGCTGGACCATGGCGCGCAGATCCTTGAGATCGAGCAGCAGCAGACCGTTGTCGTCTGCGACCTTGAACACCAGTTGCAGGACGCCGGCCTGGGTGTCGTTGAGGTTGAGCAGGCGGGCCAGCAGCATCGGCCCCATGTCGGAGATCGTCGCCCGCACGGGATGCCCGGCTTCGCCGAACACATCCCAGAACACGGTGGTATTGGCTCGCGGCAAGAATTCATGGATACCGATCGCCGCCAGACGCTGCATCAACTTATCGGAGGCCACGCCCGCCGCACCGACACCCGAGAGGTCGCCCTTGACGTCGGCCATGAACACCGGGACACCGATACTGGCGAACGCTTCCGCCATCTTCTGCAGTGTCACCGTCTTGCCGGTACCGGTGGCGCCGGTGATCAGGCCATGGCGATTGGCAAGCCGGGGCAGCAGGGTGATGTCCTTGTCTTGGGTCTTGGCGATCAGCAGGGGTTCGGCCATGGTTCTCTCCGGGAAAGTCGGCGGTAGCGCTTGAGGATGTGCGCAATCTTACCCCAGCTCTCCGCCACCCCCAGCAAGCCGCCAACGCCGGCCCCCTGTATAATGCATCGATCTTCAATCGCACATGCTGCATCAGGGGTTTATATGGCGGGTCATTCCAAATGGGCCAACATCCAGCACCGCAAAGGCCGTCAGGACGCCAAGCGGGGCAAGGTCTTCACCAAGCTGATCAAGGAAATCACGGTCGCAGCCCGCATGGGCGGAGGCGACATCAGCGCCAATCCGCGCCTGCGCCTGGCCATCGACAAGGCCAAGGGCGAATCCATGCCCAAGGACAACATCGAGAACGCGATCAAGCGCGGCACCGGCCAGCTGGAAGGCGTGACCTATGAAGAAGCCCGTTACGAAGGCTACGGCATCGCTGGTGCAGCCGTCATCGTCGACTGCCTGACCGACAACAAGACCCGCACCGTAGCCGATGTCCGCCACGCCTTTTCCAAGTACGGCGGCAACATGGGCACCGATGGCTGTGTGGCCTTTCAGTTCAAGCACTGCGGCCAGCTGATGTTCGCCCCGGGCACCAACGAGGACGCGCTGATGGAAGCCGCGCTCGAGGCCGGTGCAGAAGACGTCGTCACCAATGACGACGGCTCCATCGAAGTGATCACCGGCCCGTGGGAGTTCACCGCGGTCAAGGAGACACTGGAGAAAGCCGGCTTCACTGCCGAGTTTGGCGAAGTGTCGATGAAGGCGCAGAACGAAACCGAACTCTCTGGTGACGACGCCGTTCGCATGCAGAAGCTGCTCGACGCGCTCGAGTCGCTGGACGACGTGCAAGAGGTCTACACCTCTGCGGTGCTCGACGAGTAAGGCCTGCGCATCGCGGCGACACAGGCGGCGCACTGCGCCGCCTTTTTTCTTGGACAAGCCCGCTTACACACATGCATGCCCCATCCCCTGCCCAGCGCATCATGCCGCTGCTCTTCGTCGTGTTGTGGAGCACCGGATTCATCGGCGCCAAGTTCGGTCTGCCCTATGCCGAACCCTTGACCTTTCTCGCCACCCGCTACGTGCTGGTCATCCTGCTGATGGCGATGCTGGCGCTGGCCATGCGCGCGCCCTGGCCACAGAGCGGGCGCGAATGGCTACACATTGGGGTCACCGGTGTCCTGGTGCAGGCGCTGTATCTGGGCGGCGTGTTCGTCGCCATTCATCGCGGGCTGCCGGCCGGCGTCACCGCACTGGTCGTTGGCATGCAGCCGCTGTTGACCGCAGTGGGCGCCGGCCTGCTGCTGGGCGAGCGGGTCAGCATCAAGCAGTGGGGAGGCCTCGCACTGGGCTTCTTCGGCGTCACGCTGGTCGTCAGCAACAAGGTGGCCATTGACGGCGTCGCACCGGACGCGCTCGGCTACATGCTGGCGCCAGCGCTGGCCGCACTGATCGGCATTACCGCCGGCACGCTGTACCAGAAACGCTTCTGCCCGCGCTTTGACCTGCGTACCGGCTCGGTGGTGCAGTTTGTGCCCACACTGATCCTGACCGCGCTGATCGCCAGCCAGACCGAGACCATGGCCATCGAGTGGAGCGGCGATTTCATCTTCGCCCTATTGTGGCTGGTGGTGGTACTGTCGCTGGGGGCGATCAGCCTGCTCAACCTGCTGATCCGCAGTGGCAGTGCCGTCAATGTCGCCAGCCTGTTCTACCTGACACCGCCCACCACCGCGCTGATTGCCTGGGCGATGTTCGGCGAAACCCTGACCGGCATGGCGCTTGCCGGCATGGCGGTCGCAGTCGCCGGCGTCTGGCTGGCGCGCAAGGCCTGATAGCATCCGAACCCAACGCCCTACAGGAGATCGATCATGCTGATGAGCACCACCCCTACACTGGAAGGCCGTCCCATCCAGCACTATTACGGCGTCGTCGCGGGTGAGGCCATCATCGGCGCCAATATCTTCAAGGATCTGTTTGCCTCGATCCGCAACGTGGTTGGCGGCCGGGCCGGCGCTTACGAGCGCACCCTGGCCGATGCCCGCGAGACCGCCCTGAAGGAGATGGCCGAGCAAGCGGCCAAGCTGGGTGCCAACGCGGTCGTCGGCATCGATGTCGATTACGAGGTACTGGGTCAGGATAATGGCATGCTGATGGTGTGCGCCAGCGGCACGGCGGTGCGAGTCTGAGCGTGACGGGCCCCACGGGCTGCGCATCGCGCACCGTTGCCACCCGCATCCTGGGGCTGGACCCCGGCCTGCGGATCACGGGCTTCGGACTGATCGACGTGCTCGGCAGCCAGTTGCGTTATGTTGCCAGCGGCTGCATCAAGACCCGGGACGGAGAACTGCCAGGCCGCCTGAAGGTGCTGCTCGATGGCGTGCGCGAAGTCATCACCACCTATGCACCCGACCTGGTTGCGGTCGAAAAGGTGTTTGTCAACGTCAACCCCCAATCCACCCTGCTGCTGGGGCAGGCGCGCGGCGCCGTGATCTGCGGCGCCGTGTCCTGCGACCTGCCGGTGGCTGAGTACACCGCGCTGCAGGTCAAGCAATCGGTGGTCGGCCACGGCAAGGCCGCCAAGGAACAGGTGCAGCACATGGTTCAGCGCCTGCTGTTGCTGGACGCCAGCCCCAGCCCGGATGCAGCCGACGCACTGGCTTGCGCCATCTGTCATGCACATGGCAGTCAGGGGCTCGGTGCCATTGCGGGCATCGGCACCCGTCGCCGCGCCGGGCGCATCCAGGCCTGATGAAGTTTTTTTGACGTAGCGCTTGCACAGCCCCGCCCGATTGGCTATTATGCGCGCCTCTCGACGAGACATTGTCTTGGCGGGGCCGGTAAAACGGCATCGGGGGTATAGCTCAGTTGGTAGAGCAGTTGACTCTTAATCAATTGGTCCTAGGTTCGAGTCCTAGTGCCCCCACCAGAATTCAATTAAAAGGCCAATCACGCCGATTGGCCTTTTTTTGTCAGGATGGTGCATTTCACGCTGTCCTCGCATCGACCGGTTCGCCCATGTAGCTCAGTGGTAGAGCACTCCCTTGGTAAGGGAGAGGCCACGTGTTCAATCCACGTCATGGGCACCACCCCTCACTGCTGAATCGCCTGCGCCTGCGCAATCAACTCGGCGAGGCAGGTCGGGCAAAAGCACCCGGCCCCAGCATCAGGCACCGCAAATGCCGGCGGGTATGCTGCACACCAGCACACCTTGTCGCCTGCACGCATTCCACAACTGAAGCTCGCACCACAACGCGGACAGGTGTCACCCTCAACGGGGCTTGCGCTTGCTGCGTTTCCGTTTGCCATAGCCATTTTCTCCCCTGCAAAAGCCACTTGAAAACCCTGCCTTCGCACCTATATTCGTGTTGAGGCCGGACATCACCGGCGCCCATGATGACAAGGAGAGCGAGAAATGAGCAACCTGACCCGTCGTGATCCCCTGGATGATTTCTTCCGTGGCTTCTTTGTCCGTCCGGTCGAATTCGGCTCGAACGGTAACACCGAATCGCCGCAAATGCGGGTAGACGTCAAGGAAAACGCGGAAGGCTATGAAGTCCACGCGGAACTGCCCGGCATGAAGAAAGAAGACATTCACGTCCATATCGATGGCCCGGTGGTGTCGATCAGCGCCGAACGCAAGCAGGAAAAGGAAATCAAGGAAGGTGAACGCGTGCTACGCACCGAGCGCTATTTCGGCAAGGTATCGCGCAGCTTCCAGCTTGGCCAGGACATCGACGAAGGCCGCGCCGCCGCCCGCTTCAACGATGGCGTGCTTGAGCTGACGCTGCCCAAGAAGGCCGAAGCCCAGGCCAAGCGCCTGACCATCGCCTGACACCCTTGCCGCCGGTGGCTGGCGGCGGCACACCGAAACACCCTGAAGCGGAAGACACCGGGTCTTCCGCTTTTTGTTTACATCTGCCGCCACTACAATCGCAACATCGTTAGCGGAGAAACCCGATGTCCGAAGTCACCAGCCCCGATTCCGTCACCCCCGCGCGCAAGGCCGAGATCCTTGCCGAAGCCCTGCCGTACATCAAGCGCTTCTTCGACAAGACCATCGTCATCAAGTACGGCGGCAATGCGATGACCGACCCCCACCTGAAAGACTGCTTCGCCCGCGATGTCGTCCTGCTCAAGCTGGTCGGCCTGAACCCGGTCGTGGTGCACGGCGGCGGCCCGCAGATCGAGACCCTGCTCTCCCGCGTTGGCAAGAAAGGGGAATTCATCCAGGGCATGCGGGTGACCGATGCCGAGACCATGGAAGTGGTCGAGATGGTGCTGGGCGGCCAGGTCAACAAGGAAATCGTCAATCTGATCAACCAGGCCGGTGGCAAGGCCGTTGGCCTGACCGGCAAGGACGCCAGCTTCATCCGCGCCAAAAAGCTGCTGATGCAGAAGCTTGACGCGCCGGCGGGCGACCTGATCGATGTCGGCCAGGTTGGCGAGATCACCAGCATCGACCCCAGCCTGATCGCCTTCCTGGACAAGGGCGACTTCATCCCGGTAATCGCGCCCATCGGCGTCGGCGAGGATGGTGAAACCTACAATATCAACGCCGACGTCGTCGCCGGCAAGCTGGCCGAAATCCTCAAGGCCGAAAAGCTGGTGCTGCTGACCAACACGCCCGGCGTGCTCGACAAGGCCGGCAACCTGCTCACCGGCCTGACCCCGCGCCAGATCGACGATCTGGTTGCAGACGGCACCCTGTCCGGCGGCATGCTGCCCAAGATCGGCTCGGCACTCGACGCGGCACGCAACGGCGTGAAGTCGGTGCACATCATCGACGGCCGGGTCGAGCACTGCCTGCTGCTGGAAATCCTCACCGACCACGGGGTGGGGACAATGATCAAGAGCAAGTAAGCGCCTACCAACAATGCGTATTTCACCGTTCGAGACCCGAACCATCCTTCAGACAGCCCGTCGTGAATTTGGCGAGCAGGTAGAGGTCTGGCTGTTCGGGTCTCGGACAGACGACGCACGACACGGCGGCGACCTGGATCTGATGGTGATTGTCAGCCATCCCGTACCCAATAAAGCGGAACAAGCCGCCAGGTTTGCCGCATCTTTGCAGTGGCAACTCGGGGATCAGAAGATCGACGTCATCATTGATGATGGCGAAAGCCTTATGCCGGTTCATCGCGCGGCAAGGCAGGCAGGAATGCCACTTCGATGTTGAATCATGTACCCGAAGCTCTCCCCGCCTTTGCCCATACCTGGCGCATCGTGCTCAAGGAAGCAGAACTGCTCCGTCGAACCCGTGACCGCCTGTTTCAGCAGACGATCGATGCCGCATGGGTCTCAACACTGGACGGCAACGATGCGCTGGGTGAGCAAGTCGAAGCCTTTGCCGCGCGTTACAGCAGACTACAGGATACGATCGGGGACAAACTGCTACCTCGCCTGCTCGAGCTTGTCGGACAACACAGCCGAACGCTGATCGACACCCTCAATCAGGCAGAACGACTCGGCCTGCTACCCGATGCCCGGGAATGGCTGACATGGAGAAACCTGCGCAACAGTTTAATCCATGAGTACGTTGAGGATCCAAGGCTCTTCGCCGACGCGCTGAACGCAGCAAACCGCTTTTCAAGCGGCCTGCTTGCCGTCGTTGCAGCCATAGCGCATTGGCTGGAAACACTGCATCTGCCGCCCGACGTCATCGACATCTGACTCATGCAAGTCCGTACCCGGCTGATCTCCCGAGCGCTTGCAGCCGTTCTGCTGATTGGAACCGGGCTCAGCACAGTCAGTGCCGCAGTCATCACCGTCGGCCCAGACGAGGCCATCCGCCACCTATCGGACGCAGCGCGTATCGCCAGGGACGGTGACATCGTGTTGATCAAGGCAGGCACTTACCGTGGAGATGTCGCCGTCTGGCAACAGAAGAAGCTCGAAATCCGCGGCGTAGGGGGTCGCCCAGTACTGGTCGCAGACGGAATGCATGCAGAAGGCAAGGCCATCTGGGTGTTTCGCGACGGCGAGTTCGAGGTGGACAACATCGAGTTCCGCGGCACCCGGGTGCCTGATGGCAACGGTGCCGGCATCCGCTTCGAGCGCGGCCGCCTGACCGTACGCAATTGCGTGTTCGATGACAATCAGAACGGTCTCCTGACCGCCAACTTCGAGGATACCGAACTCCACATTCACGACAGTGTGTTCAGCAACGCACCGCGCAATGGCAACCAACTGGCTCACCTGCTGTACGTTGGCCGCATTGGACAGGTGACGATCGAAGGCTCCCGCTTCCATAACGGCTTTGAGGGACACCTGATCAAATCGCGCGCCCGGCGCAGCGACATTCGCTACAACCTGATCGTGGACGGCCCCGGCGGTGAGGCCTCATACGAGATCGATCTGCCAAACGGTGGCGACGCCTCGCTGGTGGGCAACGTCATTGGCCAGAGTGCAAGCAGTCAGAATCCGGTCATGGTGGCGTATGGTGCGGAAGGGCCGATCTGGCCAGGAAGCCGACTGCGGATGGCGCACAATACGCTCATCCATACCGGTTGGCGCCCTGCCTGGTTTGTACGCGCCTGGCCAGACAAACTCCCCCCCGACACACCGATCATCACCCGCAACAATCTGCACGCGGGCCTGGGCATCTTCACCACCACCCTGCCAGGCGATCATGCTGGCAACCTCGCACTGCCCGTCAGCCTGCTGTCTCCCGACATACTGGACTTCACCGGCCCCTTTGGCTCAATCACCCGCAGGTTCAGTGTCGCGCTGGAAGGGACGCCTGAAGAAGACCTGCGCCCCACGGCAGCTTTCGCCTTCCCCGTCGGCACCTCGCCCCGCGCGCCATCGACCTCACCCACGCCTGGGGCTTTCTAGCACACCAGGCCGGTGCACCAGGACTGACTCCGGGCAGTCACTCCCCCTACTGAGCACCAATCGCTGCCAGTTCCAGCCCAGGATGGGCTACAACAAGCTTTGCGTACAAACGCAGAAGCAGCTGGCAAAGCTCGTCTGCCGCACCAAGAGCAAGATTCAAATTTGCTGCATTCCGCTCTGGATCATCCGGGTAGTCATGCGTGAAGCGGTTCCGGACCTCCCTCAAATACTGCCAATGCTCAACGCTGTCGAGAAACCCCAATTGCTCAAGGCGATTGAGCTTATCCAACATTGGACGGGTCTCGAAAGGCTCCTCCAGATAGTCGAGTAGTGATGGCAGCAACCTGGCACCGAGCACATCCTGCAACTTGCTGAACCGGAGAATAAACTGATCGACGTCCCGGATCTGGTCATCGGTCAAGGCCAGGAACCGGGCTTCATCAAACGGTGACAGCGAGGCCAGTGCCCTCATCGCGTTGCGCATGTGATGTACATGCCGCTCAGCCTGACGCCAGGCATCTTGCAGACGCAGAGTCGAAACAGGTAGCGCGTTCATAGCCGGACTCCCGTCGCTTTCGCGATGCTGAAGATGGGCGGGCGATGCCGTCTGGACGGATAATCAACCAACAAGTCGATACGCTGCTCTCCAATCCTGCGTTTCAGTCTGGACAGGAAATCCACTTCTGCTCTGACAAGATCCTTAACGGACTCATCCGCAGTCACCAGGTACAGATCGATATCCCCACCGCGCTTCGTATCATCGACGCGCGACCCAAATAGCCGGAGTTCAACGTACGGACCAAACACCTCCGCCGCCGTGCGACGTATCGCATCCACCTGCGCCTCGGTCAGCCTCATCCTGCGCACTCCTGTTCATCCAAGGCCATGAAGACTGGCCATGCAATGCTCAACAACATACACCCACCTATCGGCGATCAGGCGCCCTCAGCCCCATCGCCACAAACATCAGCAGTAAAGCGAACACGGTCAATCTCGGCGCATCCACCAGGCTATCGAAAGCGCCGACGATGAAAAAACCCAACAGCCCACCCGCAAGCGGCGGCCCGAGCGGATGCGCGGCACCTCCGCCAGCCGCGACGCGCAACAGTGCCATGCCAGATAGCAGGCTGAACGCCAGCAAGCCCAGCCACCCCTGCTCTACAAAGTAGTGCAGCCAGAGGTTTTTTGCATGCCACGGCAGGTGATGACGGTCGCTGCTGAAAAACCAGAAATCACTGGCAGCCTCGAAACTGCCATTGTCGAGACGCTCACGCCCACTTGCATCGGCCAGGCTGAGATCATCAATCTCGACCAGACGCCCCCTGCTGGCATTTGCCACCGAGAACATCGTCAGCTTCGGCAACCATCCGCCGTCGTGTCCCAGGTCCCGGCGGTCGAGCACAAACTCAAACCTTTGCCAGGCAGGCCCACCCACCACCTTGAACTCATGCCCGGTGCACTCGTTGGCGTAAAGCAGATGCTTTCGGCACACCTCAAGATGAACAGCGGCATCGCCTTCTGGCGCACGCGCATTCAGGCTGACCAGCAAGGGGGGCTCGATAGCCGGTGAAACCCGCTGCGAAACCCGGTACAGCTCACCAAATCCGAGCACATGGCGTGGCCCACCGAGACGCAGGAAGTGTTGCCCGTCCTCGCGCACCACATGATGGCTACCCGGAAACTGACCGTCAGGTACCCGCCAGAAGTACCGCTCGGCAAACTGCCCCACGCCCACCCCTGTCAGCGCCTCCCTGTCCCCCTGAGGCAAGGAAGCCGCCAGTGACCAGTGCTGGAAACGCATCTCCAGATCCTCAGCCACGGTTTCGAAGCGCTTGCCCACGTAATAGGTATTGAATGTCACCACAATCAGCGCCACCGCCCCCAGAACGAGCAAAACCGGCACCCCGGACTGGACATCCGGTCGCCAGCAGTACTGCGGTCGGACGCGGACGAGCAACAGCGGGCCAAACAGCACGCCCACGCCAAGCGCACCCGCCAGGCCTCCACTACCTTCGGACCAATACCAGGTCACCAGAACAGCGTTGAAGCCCATCCAGAGCACACTACCGAACGCCAGGCGTGCCGCCTGAGTGGCCCACCGCTCGCCCAACCCCAGCAGCAACACCATCCAGAAGCACACGACACTGACGCCATAAGCCAGGTAGACGCCCTTCGGCACCCACTGCATCGCAAGGATGCTCAACAAGCAGGCGACACCTGCGACAAGTGCAGCCCAAAGCAGATCGCGACGCTCCAGCAGGATCATCAGGGGCCCGGCGGCAAACACCGCAAGCGCCAGCCCCAGCATGGCGGCCAGGCCGCGATACCCGCCCGTCTGAAACACCGCACTCATCGCAAGCACACAGCCGGCGGCAAACCCGCTCCACCCCAACGCAGCGCGGAGCGGGATACGGACGCCCTCCTGTCGCACCGCGGCCCGGAGCATCAGTGCCAGGGTCAATGCACCGCCCGCGGCAGCGCCAAGATAAAGCCCGCGGGAGAACGTCGTGAATGCCGCGTAAGCGACGACCCCCAGGATGCACAGCAAGGCCCCCAGACGAATCGGGTCGCGTTCGCGCAAGACTGCCCACAGCACGAAAGGCACGCCCAGTGCCAGCCAGCCATCCAGGGTGGCCCCACCGACATTCATTTCCCAGAACAGGGCAGTGGTGCGGTAATCGGACGCAAAATCGCTCAAGCCGGTGAACACCCACCGTTCCCAGACCGCCCCGAGCGATACCAGCAACACACCCAGCAGCACGCCACTCAACAGCATCCGCAACGCTTGTCCTGGCGCCTCGCGCATTGCCTGAACCAACAGCGGCAACAACAACACCGACAACAGCATGCCTTTGGCCAGCCGCACACCATTCAGCGGGCCATAGCCCACCAGCAAGGAAGGGTCAGTCCAGACCGACCACGCAGGCCACCAGTCGGTCGAGACCAGATAACTCGCGGACAGCAGCAGCAGGGCAATCAGGGACAAGGCACCGATCGCCCACTGACGCGGCTCCAGCGCCACACTCGCCCGCGAGCCCGCCGCACTCGCCCACAGCCCCCGGACGCCATGGGCGAGCAGGGCGGCAAACACCAAAGCGTCGCTTTCAGTCAGGTAGATCGCGCCGGTCCAGGCGGCCAGATCGATGACCGGCGACAATCCGGGTATCAGCAGCAGCCAGGCATACCGATGCGCCAGCATGGGCACGCAAAAAGCGCATGTCAGAAGAGCCGACCAACCGAGCCCCAGCGGATGTGTAGCAATGAACACACCCAGCCCGGACACGCCCGACATCAACAGCAGCGCCGCCCCACAGCGGTTGGCAGCCGCCCCCAGGGGCGATGCCTTCTTCTTGTCGCTGAGCATCCGTCTCACAGCCGGCACACGGTCAGTGCCACCACATCAGTCCGCAGCAGGTGCCGCTTGTGGATCGGGCTGGACTGCGTCCTCCACAGACTCGGGCATGGTCACCTCAGGAGAGGCCGACTCGACAACCGGGACTGGATCGCGCCACTTTCCAGCGCGCCTCAGCTTGTCACGCAACCCCGGCAGTGGAAATCCCTGAGCATATGCGACATGCGCGCTCTCGAGCGCCTGATCGAACTTCTTGAGGTCGAAGTAGGCGAGCCCCAAGTTGTAATGGACATTGGCGTTGTTGGAGTCCAGCTCGCGGGCCTGCTCGAGTTTGGTGATGGCATCGGCTGGCTTGCCAGTCTGGATCAGATAAAGGCCATGAATGACCTTGACCATGGCATCGTCTGGACGAAAACGCTCCGCACGATCAAAACGGCATTCGATGGAGAACTGTACGCCTCCGGGACGGGCGTTTCGCTCCCGTACCGCAAACTTCATCATCGACATCAAGGCGCGGTGATGATTGGGATACACATTGAGGGTGTAATCCAGATCCCCCCCCGGCCCCATGGACGTGTTGCCCGCACGCAGTGACTCGACAGCGGGGGTGAAATGCACGTTCTCGACAATTGCCCGCTGCTGTGGCGTCGTCACGCGGTAGTCGTAGGGGCCGTAGTGGTTTCTGAACGGATCACCACAGGGCGAACCCGTCTGACCCTGCGCCTGCGACAGGCCGCTGAAGACCATCGAACACAGCAGTGTCGCCCAAATCGCAGCCACTTGCCTCCGCATCATCTCCACTCCCAAGGCTTCAGTTCGGTCATATTGACTTCGTCGCCAACGCCTGCAACCAATTCACTGTCTGTCGAGCAACTTCATCCCGCCACTTCGCGCTCGAGAACGTGTGATCGGCATCCGCCATATGACAGGCATTGCGCACCTGCGGCACATCAGCCCACGCGGGATCCGTCACAGCCTGCTCAAACTCGCGAGCGACATAATCGCGACCACTCAGCATCACCAGAAACGGACGTCCCGCCCGCTTCAGGGATTGCGCCATACGCGTAGGCAGGGGCGTGTTTGCGCCCTCATCGTCCTTCCTGGCAGTCACGACCATCTGATTGAGCCCGCCCAGCGACCGTCCAACGGAAACCCCGCCAGAAAGCAGCTTCTTCCAGAACGCCAGAGACAACAAGCGCTGGACGTAGTAGTACTTCAACATCGTCCGGGCTTGGCCGGCATCCGTCTTCACCCAGGGGTTCAGCAACACGAGTCCAGCCACCCGATCATCCTGATGCGCGTAGAAGCACGCGGCACTGGCTCCATCGCACAATCCCCACAGCACCACGCGACGCAGTGCCGGCTGGCGGACGAAGAATGCATCAACTGCAGCACGGATGTCGTCATCCACCTGTTCGAATGTCCTGGCCTCGCCTGTCGCGTCACCCATCCCCCGATAGTCGAAGCGCATGCAGGCAAACCCCGCTGCCGCAACCTGGCGGGACAGCAGCACGAACTGTCGGTGGCTTCCCGCGCGATACTGCGGCCCTCCGACGATCACCAGTACGCCGGTCTCGGCGGGCTGCTCTGGCACAGCAACGACTGCTGGCAATGCCTCGCCCTGACAATCAAAGAAAAAAGCCGACTCGGTATACCCCGCTAGCGCAGACATCCCAGCACCTCGTCCGTACAGGCCAGCAAATCTGGCGCCAGTTCGATTTCCTGAGTCTGCCAGAAGGCGGGCCCCTGGACCACGCGCAGTATCGGCGCAAGACCCGCATCAACCTGCTTCTGCCCCCAGACAGATACCCCGGGAGAAGGCCCAACCCCGGCTTCCGCACGAAGCTCGATCAATGCGACAGGCCCACGATATCCGATCGGCAAGGACACACTGGCAGCCTCAAGACCACGCGCCAGCCCGGGCGAAAGCAGATAGCCGGCAATCTCGACCCCCTGCCCCCCCGCCAGTGCCGCACGCACCTGGGACATGACCGCACTGGCATCGGCATCGGCCAGCATTTCATTGGCCGCCTTCAGACGCAGGAACTGAGTGAGGTGCTGGCGCCCGTTGAGCACCGGCTGCCACATCAAAAGGCCCGCGGTTAACGCCTCCGTACGCCGCAGCCAGTCGGCCAGCAACAGGCTGCCCGCCCGCAAGGACCAGAGCACAGGGGGCGCAGCCACGGCGTGTTGTTGCAACCACGAATGTGCCAACGTCAGATCATCAAGCCAATCGCCCCACTCGGCCTCACCGAAGTCTCCATGACTATCGCCGCATCCCATGAGATCGACCTGCAGCACGGCCCAGCCCTGGCTGGCCATGCGCTCTGCCGCCAACGCGACCATTCGCCTGGACTTGTTCATTTCCTCGGCAAACGGCGGAACATGAAGCACTGCACCACGAGGCGCCCCCACCGGCCGTCTGAGCAGGCAGAAGCGTGTCCCCTTGCTCGTATCCAGATAGAAGGCCTCGCGAAGGATGGTCAAGACAGTCAGCCCAGCTTGCCTTCGACAAAACCGACCAGCGTTCCGACCGTCGCAAAGGTCGAGCCATCGATTTCGTCATCCTCGACGATGAAGCCAAAGCGCTCCTCCAGCAGATTCAACAGTCCCACCACCGCCATCGAATCGAGCTCCGGCACCGCACCCAGCAGCGGCGTATCGAGCTCGAAACCCGTTGCACGCCCTCCCAGGCTCAACACCTCATCAACCACTGCCAGTACTTCTTTCTTGATATCCAATTCATGACTCCGTCTTGAGTTCGCGGCGTGACAGATTCTACTGTCACCCAACATCGCGCTCGCTATTATAGAGTCACCTTGCACAGCAACATGCTGTGATCAACATTGAGAATCCAAGTCCATGCCCCAAGTGTTACACCGACTCATCGTCCCACGAACGATCAATGAGAACATCCAGCAGCTTGGTTGGATCGACGGTGTGTTGTTCATGCTTGCCCGCCTGCTGAACATCATTTCGCGGGGGCACATCCGGCTTGTCCGCTACTATCTGGTCGCTCAGCCCATCCGCCCCGAGTCACCCGGCACGCCCCCCAGGGCCGCAAGTGCTGAGAGCACCATCCAGTTCTGTGACCGCGACGCCCCTGAGGTACAGCAGTTTCCAAGACCGGCACACGTCATCGCACAACGCTTTGCCAAAGGACACCGCTGCCTCCGCTCAACGCACAGATCGCGGTTCTCGGGCTACATCTGGCTCGCTCGCGACTACTACGACGAAGATGAAGTCCGGTGCCGCTATCGACTTGCCGACCCCGCATCCAGCGTCTGGGACTACGATGTTTACGTCGCGCCGGAATTCCGTACTGGCAGAACGTTTGCCCGGCTGTGGCAACATGCCAGCCAGACACTTGCCCAAGAGGGCGTCCAATGGAGCTTCTCGCGTATTTCCGCATTCAACGCCGAGTCGCTGAGGGCGCACGCCCGTCTGGGCGCGACACCCGTCTCCAGCGTGACATTCATGCAAATCGGTCTGGTTCAGCTTACTATCACAAGCCGTTTCCCTTATATTCACATCGGCTTTACCGCCAGCGCCCTTCCTGAACTGACACTGCTGCCCCCAAGGTGACTTCCGTCCTCTCCACACTGCACGCGGCGCAATCCTCCAGCCCCCCTGCCGTTGTTGTAGGCCTGTGTGCCCATGGCTTGGCCCTTGTCCGTGACCTGTCAGGGGCAGGTATCCCCGTCATCGCATTGGAATCCGACGGAACGCTACCCGGCACAAGCACACGGCACGGCCAGATCAGCTTCGCCCAGGACATCAACAAGACCGGCTTGATCCCGGCGCTCGACGATATCGCCAGCCGCCTTCCTCCCGGCACCCGCCCCGTACTGATGCTGACCAATGACCGGATGGTCGAGGTGGCTGGGCGCGAGGCCGTACATCTTTCTCGCAGTTTCCGGCTCTCGTGGGCGGATTCTGCGCCCCGCATCCTGCCCTTGCTCGAGAAAGGCAACATTGAGAGCCGGTGCATGGCAGTTGGCTTGAACTATCCCCGCTCTCGCCTGCTCACGCACGCTGACGCGCTTGAGCAAACCGCACAACCGCTCTCGTTCCCGGTCATCGCCAAACCGACCAAACCCCTGTCGGCATTCAAGACACTGGTGGCACACTCAATGACGGACCTGCTGACAGCCCGCCGGCGTCTGGCCGGCAGCATGCCGGTCGTCATACAGGAGTTCATAGCGGGCAGCGACGAACAGATCCATTTTGGCGCACTGTATCTACGCAATGGTCAGGTTGTGGCCCGCTTCGAAGGACGCAAGCTGCTCTCCCGCCCGATGGGACACACCACCATTGCTGTCTCTGAGCCAAATGATCAAGTGCACGACCTTGCGGTGCGTTTTTTTGACGGACTGATGCTTTCCGGCCCTGTCTCGCTGGAACTGAAGCGCGGCCCCGATGGGCGCTTCTGGGTCATCGAGCCGACCGTTGGCCGAACCGACTTCTGGTCCGGTCTGTGCAGCGCGAACGGTGTGCCGCTACCGGTCATCGAATATTACGCAACACTGAACCGAACCTGCCCCACTTTCATGCAGCGTCGGGGCAGCGTCTGGATCAACGGCGAACGCCAACCTGCAGCCCTGCTCTGGCTTGCGTGGCACCACCCCGAACATCTACTGCACGGCATTCGCGGCGTCTATTTCAACCTCTCCGACCCCCTGCCCTTTTTCCGAGCCAGCTGGCACGCAATCCGCGCCCTGCCCATGCGCCTGATTCGCAAGATCGGCAGGCAACTGTCCAGCACCTGACACCTGAACGCCACCACTTCGCAGCGAAACTGCCAACCATGAACGCCACTCACCTTCTCCACGAACTGATCGCCCAACGTGCCGGGACGACGCCCTCCGCCCCTGCACTGACTTTCGGGGGGGAAACGCTGGACTACGCGACACTGGATCTGCGCTGCAGCCAGCTTGCCTCGGGCCTGCGGCAGCTTGGCCTGGCCCGCACCGAACGTGTCGCCATCTATCTGGACAAACGCCTCGAAACCGTCATTTCGAGCTTTGGCACAACGCGGGCGGGTGGTGTCTTCGTCCCGGTCAACCCGATTCTGAAAGCGGAGCAGGTCGGTTACGTGCTGCAAGACTGCAACGTTCGCGTACTCATTACCAGCCCCGAACGCTTTGCATCCATCAAGGACACGCTCTCCCAGTGCCACGATCTGCGCCACATCATCCTGACCGGCACGGCAGCTGAGCTGCCGGCGCTCGGCGGTATGTCGGTACATCGGTGGTGCGATGTCCTCGAAGCTCCCGCCATGTCCGGCCATCGCACCATCGACACCGACATGGCCGCCATCCTCTACACCTCCGGCAGCACCGGCCGTCCGAAGGGCGTCGTGCTGTCACACCGCAACATGGTGATCGGCGCCAAGAGCGTTGCCCAGTATCTGGAAAACACGTCTGACGACACCTTGCTGGCCGCGCTACCGCTGTCCTTCGATGCCGGTTTCTCCCAGCTCACCACAGCCTTCCACGCGGGTGCGCGGGTGGTGCTCCTCAACTACCTGATGCCTCGCGATGTACTCAAGGCGCTGGAAAAAGAACAGGTCACTGGCCTTACCGCTGTTCCGCCGCTATGGATCCAGCTGTCGCAGCTTCAGTGGCCCGCCAGCATCACCGACCACCTGCGCTACATTGCAAACACTGGCGGACGCATGCCACTGGAAACCCTGACCAAGCTGCGCGCAACACTGCCAAGAACCAAACCCTATCTGATGTACGGCCTGACGGAGGCCTTTCGCGCCACCTACCTGCCCCCGGAAGAAGTCGACCGCCGTCCGGACTCGATCGGCAAGGCCATTCCCAATGCCGAAGTCCTGGTATTGCGCGAAGATGGAACCGAATGCGCGGCCAACGAGCCCGGCGAACTGGTCCAGCGTGGCGCGCTGGTAGGGATGGGCTACTGGAACGATCCGGAAAAAACCGCAGAACGCTACAAACCCCTGCCGGCCGGAGTGGGTGGCCGCGAAGCGGGGCTGGTCATTCCGGAGCTTGCCGTGTACTCAGGCGATACGGTGCGCCGCGACGAGGAGGGCTTCCTTTACTTTATTGGTCGCCGGGACGAAATGATGAAGACCTCGGGCTATCGGGTCAGCCCGACCGAAGTCGAAGAAATCCTTTATGCCACGAAAATGGTCGGTGAATGCGCCGCCTTTGGCATCCCGCACGACACACTGGGTCAAGCCATCGCCGTCATCGTCGCCGCACCTGCCGGCAACAGCGTCGACACCGCTGCCCTCTTGACCGAATGTCGCAATCGAATGCCCGCCTATATGGTGCCCCACCGCATCGAAGTGCGCGAAGGCCCCTTACCTCGCAACCCGAACGGCAAGATCGATCGCAAAGCCCTTGCCACCGAGATCCAGCAATGAGTACCCCTACGCCAATCAAGACCCCCCCTGCACACGTTAAGATGACACAGTTCCCCGTCAAAGACGGTGAGCTGCTGATTGGAGGCATCTCACTCAGCCAGTTGGCCGCACGTGTGGGACGCACGCCGTTCTACGCTTACGATCGGCAACTGCTGAACCAACGGATTGATGCGCTGCGAGCAGCGCTCCCACCGCAGGTAAAGCTTCATTACGCCATGAAGGCCAACCCGATGCCGGCGCTGGTCTGCCACATGGCCAGCCGGGTCGATGGCATTGACGTGGCATCGGCGGGCGAACTCAAAGTAGCGCTGGATGCGGGAGCCAACCCCCGGGAAATCAGCTTTGCCGGCCCGGGCAAGACCGATGCCGAGCTGCGCCAGGCCGTTGCCGCCGGCATCCTGATCAATGTCGAATCCTTCCGTGAAGTGCCGGTGCTGGCAACCGTGTCACAGGCGCTGGGTCTGCCTGCGCGCGTCGCGGTCCGGGTCAATCCGGATTTCGAACTCAAGTCTTCAGGCATGAAGATGGGGGGGGGCCCCAAGCAGTTTGGGGTCGACGCCGAGCACGTTCCGGAACTACTCGGTCAGATTGGCGCAGCCGGCCTCGCATTCGAGGGTTTTCATCTGTTTGCGGGCTCGCAAAACCTGAAAGCGGAATCCATTGTCGAGGCCCAGCAGAAAAGCTTCGCCCTCGCACTGAAGCTGGCCGAGTTTGCCCCGGCGCCTGTCCGCTTCCTGAATCTTGGCGGCGGTTTCGGCATCCCCTACTTCCCGGGCGAACAATGCCTTGATCTCGGTCCGATCGGCAGCAACCTTGCGGACATTGTCGGTCAGGCAGCCACCAAGCTGCCCGAGGCAGAAATCGTCATCGAACTTGGCAGATACTTTGTCGGCGAAGCAGGTGTCTACGTCTGCCGTATCCTGGATCGCAAGGTCTCTCGCGAGCATACCTACCTGGTGGCAGACGGCGGGCTGCATCATCATCTGTCAGCCTCGGGCAACTTCGGACAAGTCATTCGCAAGAACTATCCCGTTGCGATCGGCAACCGTATGGACGCGACCGAAACAGAGAGCGCGTCGCTGGTTGGTCCGCTATGCACACCTTTGGATCTGCTGGCGGACAGGATGACCTTACCCAAGGCAGGTCCCGGTGACCTGGCAGTTGTTTTCCAGTCCGGAGCCTATGGCGCCAGCGCAAGCCCACAGGGCTTTCTCGGGCACCCGGCGGTCACTGAAGTCCTGATCTGACCCGGTAACCGCCCATGAGCCCCTTCCCCACAAACACAGCTACCGCAGACGTCAGGGTCCGCGGTCTTCCTTTGCTGGGGGGCCGTTGGCTGGGTTATCTGACCATTGTGCTGGCCGTGGTGGCCTTGTTCGCGACCCCCCTGCAGATGCTGCGCATCGCCACAGCGCTGCCTGAGCCTGCGCAACTCCTCGTCGCAACATCATGGGCGATACTGAGCACTGCACTTGCCTGGCGTTTCCGAGATGGCATCCACGACGCGCTCATCAGACTTGCCAGCCTGACATCCAGCATCGGCCTAGCCGGCTGGATCTGTATCGGGCTGGGGCTACGCCTCGCCTGGATCGCGTTATTCCCTTCCACCCCGGGGTCGGATGGTGGTACCTACCTGATGCTGGCCGACCAACTCCTGTCCTCCGGCACTTACGAGACAGACGGCACATACGCCTACTGGCCTATCGGCTACCCGCTCTTTCTCAGCGCCTGGCTCTGGGCGCTACCCTCAGCCAAGTGGGCCTACCTGTGTGCCAACCTCGCTCAATTCGTCGTCGCGGCCTGCGGCATCCATCGCCTTGCCAATCTACTCGGCGGAGCGCGCGCGGGGAGGGTAGCCACAGCGCTCTTCGCAGTCTGGCCCAATATGGTCTTCAACACGGCCACCCCGGAAAAGGAAATGCTCGTGTTGGCCATTTTGCCGTGGGCACTATTGCTACTTCTGCAAGTACTCCAGGGGCAGTCGCTGTGGCGAGCGCTTGCCAGCGGGGCACTACTTGGCGCAGCGACCCTGATTCAGCCGTCCCTGCAATTCCTGCCCTTTGTCGGTGCCATCCTGTTGCTGATCGCCATCCCAGAAATCAAGCACAGCCTGGCACCAGCGGCATTCATCATTCTGGGGGCCGCCTTGATTGTGACCCCCTGGACCCTGCGCAATCACTCGGTGTTTGACAGTTTCGTCCTGGTTTCGACCAACGGTGGCGACAATCTTTATCGGGCAAATAATCCGCTTGCCACCGGGGGATATGTCGCGCGTGGAGAAGTGGACCTTTCCTCCTTGGGTGAATTGGAGCGGGACACGAAGGGCCGCCAGCTGGCACTCTCCTGGATCCGTACCCATCCTGAAGCATTCGGCATGCTCGCTGTGGAAAAGCTGATCCGGTTCATGGGAGATGATGCAGTCGGGGTATACAACACGCTGAAGGTTGGCAGAGCCTCGGATAACGGAATACTTTACGCAGCCGCCAAAGCCTGGGCAAACGCGTTCTGGATGCTGATCTGGTTCTGCCTGGCCGCCAGTTGCTTCGCCGTGAAGCATCGGCAGCTGCATTCCCCCCTGGCGCGTGCTCCGCTCTGGCCATGGCTGTACCTTCTGTCCCTGCACACCCTCTTCGAAAGTGCAGGCAAGTATCACGTACCGATGATCTGGGTCCTCTGTGTCTTGCTGGCAGTTCATGTCAGCCACGAGCGTCAAAGAGAGGCTCCATGAGGCTGCTGAGCCAGTTCAGCCGTTTTCTTGCCGTTGGCGGGCTGGCCACACTGATTCACTATGGCGTACTTGTCGTATTGGTCCAGCTGTTCGGAGTCGACCCCGTCATGGCCAGCGCAGTCGGCTTCATTGTCAGCGCGCTAGCAAACTACGGGCTGAACTACCGCTTTACGTTTCGCGCCAGCGGACATCACCGCCATGCGATGACCCGGTTTGCAGCCGTCGCCGTCAGTGGCCTGATCCTGAACACCGCATTGATGTGGCTATTGAGCGGACTGATGTCGCTGCACTACATCATCAGCCAGATACTCGCTACCGGTCTTGTACTGATCTGGAACTTCACGCTGCATCGGCACTGGACCTTCGCAAGCCCGCGTTAGCTACGCCCTTTCCACTCTCGAGAGCGCCCACATGAAGCTATCTGTTGTCATACCGTGCTACAACGAAGAAGAGGTGCTGCCAGAGACCGCACATAGGCTGACGGCGCTGTTCCAGCGACTTGTCGATCAGCAACAGATCAGTGTGGATAGCGAGATCGTCCTGGTCGACGACGGCAGCCGCGACAAGACGTGGCACATCATCTGTACCCTTGCCGATGAATCACCCTGGATTCGGGGCCTCAAGCTCTCTCGGAACAAAGGGCATCAGACTGCCTTGCTTGCAGGATTGTTCGATGCGCGCGGTGACGCAGTCATCAGTATCGATGCCGACCTGCAGGATGACATTCATGCGATGGAGCAGATGATCTCCGCCTTCCGCAACGGAAGCGACGTCGTCTATGGCGTCCGCAAACGCCGTGATACGGACAGCTGGTTCAAGCGCAACACGGCAGAGGGCTACTATCGGGTTCTTGCCGCGCTGGGGGTGGAAGTCGTATTCAATCATGCTGACTATCGATTGCTCAGCCGTCGCGTGCTTGAGGCCCTGAAGCAATATCGTGAAAGTAACCTGTTCCTGCGCGGCATCGTCCCCCAACTCGGCTATCCCTCCTCCATCGTCTACTATGATCGCTCAGAGCGCTTCGCCGGCGAGTCCAAGTACCCGCTACGCAAGATGCTTGCGTTTGCCTGGCAGGGCATCACCTCCTTCTCTCCCGCACCACTCCGGGCAATCACGGGCATCGGCCTGCTGATCTCCATCGGCAGCTTTGGCGTCGCCTTGTGGGCACTATGGATGCGGCTTTTCTCCGAAAGTACGGTGCCCGGCTGGGCGTCCACCGTCATCCCGATGTACTTCCTGGGAGGCATTCAACTACTCAGCCTGGGCATCATTGGCGAGTACCTCGCCAAGATATACACCGAATCAAAGCAACGCCCGCCCTTCTTCATCGAAGCAGCGACAACCCGGACGGCACGTACCCCCGAAACGGGACACCACGCTCAGCCGCTTGGTACCGACAATACCGCCGACTAAGCCGTCGGCTCATCCATTCAGCGTGAAGAAATGCCGGCCAGTTTCATGAAAACTTGATAGCCTTCGGCATCCATCACTTGTAAAGCAACACGTACCCGGAGCACGCATGTCCCCTGCTTACATCGGCGAGATCGCGCTGACGTCCCAGCCGCCCTCTTCAACCGACCCGGCACTCTCTCTGGTCCGTTTCCCCGGCGGACAATTTGGCAGCCAGGCAGGCGTCGATGTCCATACGGACCGGAACCTCATCTGCATTGCGCGCGGGCAAGCCCGTTTCGACGGCGCAACAACCGCCAGCCCCACCCAGGCCACCAACTGGCTGACCCGGTTCCGCGACCACGGAGCACAAGCCTTGCGTACCGTCACAGGCCGCTTCTCGGTGGTGGTCATCGACACCCAGATGCGCTCGGTCTGGATGGCAAGTGACCGCTTCGCCACCTGGCCCATCTGCTATCGGGCCACCCCCCTTCACTTCGGCTTCGCCGACCGTGCTGACGCAGTCCCCGGTAGCAGTGGAAAACTGTCCGCCCAGTCAATCTACGACTACCTGTTCTTCCACGCCATACCCGCGCCAGAGACGATTTTCGACGACATCCACCGCTTGCCGGCAGCCCACCAACTACGCTGGGCCGATGGCAAGCTGAGCATCGAGCCCTGGTGGTCGCCGGTATTCGACGAGAAGGCAGCACCCGATTTCGAAGACGCCAAGCACCAATTCCTGCAGATCATCGAATCCGGCGTCCGGCGCGATACGATGGATGGCAATACAGGCGCGTTTCTGTCCGGTGGCACGGATAGCTCCACCGTATCCGGCATGCTCTGTCGCGTCCAGGGGCAAGCGGCCCGGACCTACTCGATCGGTTTCGATGCCCATGGCTATGACGAAATGGAGTATGCCCGACTGGCCGCAAGACATTTCGGTACCGACCATCACGAGTACTACGTCACCCCTGACGATCTGCTGGACGGCATTCCCCGGGTCGCAACGCACTACGACCAACCTTTTGGCAACTCGTCAGCCGTCCCGGCATGGATCTGCGCACGCAAGGCAAGAGAGGACGGCATCACCAAGTTGCTGGCCGGGGACGGTGGTGACGAACTGTTTGGTGGCAATGTCCGCTACAGCAAACAACGCGTTTTCGAGCACTACGGCAAGCTGCCTGGCTCACTGCGCCGATTTGCACTGGAGCCGCTGCTTTCGCTCCCTGGCATGAACCACATCCCGGGCATCAAGAAGGGCGTGAGTTATGTTGAGCAGGCAAAGGTACCGCTCCCTGACCGCCTGCAGATGTACAACCTGCTGCTGAGGCTGGGCGCCGCGGATGTGCTTGAACCCGAGTTTCTTGCAAGCATTGACCAAGACGAGCCTTTTGCCGCGCAGAGACGCGTCTGGCAAACGGTGGAAGGTGGTGGCCTGATCAATCACATGCTGGCCCTGGACTGGAAGTACACCCTGGCCGACAACGACCTTCCAAAGGTGATCGGCACCACTCAGCTCGCCGGCGTCGCGGTGGACTTTCCACTGCTTTCAGACGAGCTGCTGCAGTTCTCGCTATCGATCCCGCCAGAATGGAAAGTGAAGGGGGTGACCCTGCGCTGGTTCTTCAAGGAAGCCCTGCGTGGATTCCTGCCGGACGAGATCATCACCAAGAAAAAGCATGGCTTCGGCTTACCCTTCGGGGTCTGGGCCTGCCAGCACGAGGGCTTACGGGACATGGCCCGAACCGCATTGGGCAGTTTCCGCCAACGTGGCATCGTGCGCGCCGGATTCATCGACACGCTGATCAACACCCACCTTCCTGCACATCCTGGGTATTACGGTGAAATGGTGTGGATCCTGATGATGATGGAGTTCTGGATGCAATCTCACGCTGCAAGCAGCACTCGATGATTCCGCGACAGGACTCACGCTGAAATGGCCTCCGTACGCCGCGCACTGGTGCTGTCAATGGCCGAGCGCTATCTGCTCATTGCACTCGGACTAGCAAGCAACATTCTGCTCGCCCGCCTGCTGACACCAGAAGAAATCGGCCTGTACTCGGTCTCCATCGCCCTGATCGGAATCGCTCAGGTACTTAGAGAGTTCGGTATCGGTAATTTTCTGATTCAGGTCAAAACACTGACCGATGACCACATCCGGACAGCATTCGGCTTCTCTCTCGCCATCGGGATCACCCTGTTTCTGGCCATCTTCCTTGTCGCTCCTTTCGCAGGCACCTTCTACAACGATGAACGGGTCGTCGAGACTATCAGGATCAGTGCCCTGAATTTCCTTGTACTCCCTTTCTGCTCAATCTCCTTGTCGCTGCTGCGACGGGACATGAAATTCAAGAAGCTGGTCGCGGTAACGCTGATCGCCACCACACTGGGTACCGCCTCGACTATCTCCCTTGCCTACATGGGGTATGGGGCCAACAGCATGGCGATAGGCGCGCTCGTCACAAATATCGCAACGGGTGTCGGTACCTGGTTTGTCCGCGGAGATTTTCGTCTCATGCTACCCAGCTTCATTGCATGGAAAGAGTTGTTAAGCTTTGGGGCACGAACATCCGCCGCCAATGTGATCACCACGATCTCAATGGACATCAACGATCTAGCCATAGGTCGAATCCTAGGCTTTGCCCCCGTTGCCATGATCAGCCGCGCCCAAGGACTGATGAACCTGTTCCATCGGGATCTGATGACCGCTGTACGCAACGTGCTCTACCCTGCTTTTTCACGCGCCCACCGAGAAGGCGCTGACCTTGAAGCACAGCATGTATTCACGGTTGCCTCAATCACCGTCCTAGCTTGGCCATTCTATGCATTTGCCGCCCTACATTCGCTGGAGTTACTGCGTTTGCTATTCGGCCCGCAGTGGGACGCTGCCGCAACGCTCGTACCCTGGTTTTGTCTAGCAGGTGCAGTTGCATCGACGTATAACATGGTTATTCCGCTTCTGACCGCTCGCGGACGCATCGACCTGGCAACCCGTATTGATCTGGTTACTCAACCTATCCGCGCAGTCTTGCTTGTATCCGCAGTGCTCATTTTCGAGAACATGCTGGCCTTTGCAATTACGTTCGCCTTGATTTTCATCGCCTCTGGTCCGTACATTTACCTGATAAAGGGGAAATGCCAACCAACCGATTTTCGGGCACTCTTGATTGTGCTACGCAGCAGCCTGATCGTAACCTTGGCATGCATGGCACTACCTACAGCCATACTGTTCCTCACCCCCACAAAAGCACTGATCGGAGACTTTCCGACACTATTTCTGTCGGCGTTGATCTGCGCCACATCCTGGCTATTTGCCACAATCTGGACGAACCACCCCATCGCCAAGGACCCGCTGTTCATCAAACTGCTGAGCACCCTTAAACTAAGAGCCATACGCTAACCCTCCCCAAGGGACTTCCCGTCAACCTCTTCCTTGCAGACCGGCCGCAGGCCGAGCCGACCGTTGATCATGCGCTCATCTTCATCTCCTGCTGATCATGCCCAGGCGTGACCGGTTCTCGACTGACGACATCGCGATGGACAAGGACAGAACAGACTGCCTTTCCCCAATCGGCCTTGTTCGACGCATGCGCGCCGGGGCCCTGCGATTAACCGCACCGGCTGGCCTCAATCACTCGTCGGCTCGACCGGGGCGCGGGGATCAGCCGCGGCACCCTGTTTGGTCGGCCATCAGGTTAGCCAGGCTCTCAGCCGGTCGGTCTGACCTGTTTTGCCTATCGCTGCTGCGCAGTCATGCTGTCATTACTAAACGTGCCGCATCACACTCACACGGACGGTTTCGGCGCGGCCACTTCGCCCCACTGGCGCCAGGCCTCGGGGTTGTAGTCTTCGCCCTTGGCCAATACCGCCCACAACTGGCGGGCGTGTTTGTTGGCGATCGCCACCAGGGTTTTGTGGTAACCCACCCGGCCGTTCAGGCTCACGATCCACTGCTGAAGACGGGTGAGCGCGTCGGGCGCACTGCGGGCCTTGCGCAAGGTGGCCGCGAGCACGCTCCTCGCGCCCTGCACCAGCAAGGTTCGCAGATAGTCGTCACCGCGTCGGGTGATGCGTCCGAGTTTGGGTTTGCCGCCGCTGGAGTACTGGCTCGGGGTGAGTCCGAGCCAAGCGGCGAATTGGCGCCCGTTGTGAAACAGCTGTGCATTGCCCACGCTGGCAGTGACCGCGTCGGCGGTGAGCACCCCGACGCCGGGCAGATCGCGCACACGTCGGGCGGCAGGATCTTCGGCCTGCTGGACGGCAATCTGCCGATCACATTCGGCGACGCGAAGATCGAGTGCGTCGAGTTGATCGCGCACGTTCTGGATCAGGAGACGAATCGGGGCCGGCTGTGCGGTGTCGAACTCATGCTCGGCGAGCCAGCGTCGCAGGCGGGCCGCTCCGGCCTCGACCACCATGCCGAACTCGGCGAGCACGCCGCGGATACGGTTCAGGAGCGCGGTGCGCTCCCCGATCCAGCCGAGGCGCAGGCTGTGCCAGGCGAGCCGCTGTTGCTGGGCTTCGGTCTTGATCGGAATAAAGCGCATACCCGGCGCGCGCAGCGCAGCCACGGTCGCCGCTGCATCGGCGCGGTCATTCTTGACCGCCTGGCGCTTGCGATAGGCACGCACGAACTCGGCTGCCATCAAGCGCGGTTCGAGCCCCAGCGCCTGCATCGTTCGTCCCCAGCAATGCGCCCCACCACAGGCTTCCATGCCCACCACCGTGCCCTGGGTCAACGTCGACAGCCACGCCAGGAAACCCGCGCGATTGAACTCGCGCGTCTCGATCACACGACCCACCGCGTCGGCCACGCAGGCCACGAACACGTTCTTTGCCAGATCCACCCCAACCGTCGTAGCATTCATTTGGACTTCCCCTTTCCCTTCTCCAGATTGAACTTCAGCAATTCAATCTTGGCACTTCGATGCCGGGCCGAACAGGCCACAGGCGGAAGTGGGAAGTCCCTTTGTAGTCACCAAGGAAATCTTGGCCCATTCGCTCTACATGTAGTGCTTAGCTCATTAATCAAGCTTTCATTATGAATATAAACAGTTTGTAGTTAGAAAAAGACACATCGACAGTGCATCATTTCGGGACTACGTTTATGGAAAGCACATGAGTTCAAGACCCTCTGTTTTTGTGATCATCGTCACCTACAACGGCGCCTTGTGGATTCGACAGTGCCTCGAATCACTGCGATCCAGTGCATATCCATGCAGACCTATCGTCGTCGACAATGCATCCAGCGATGGCACCCAACGGATTGTGCAGGAGGAGTTTCCGGAAGCGCTACTACTAGAAGAAAAAAATAATCATGGCTTTGGCATTGCCAACAATATAGGTATTGCTAAAGCACTTGACTTAGCAGCGGACTATGTCTTTCTTCTCAACCAGGACGCATACGTACTGAATGACACGATTGGAAAGCTAGTTGACGCACTAGCGAGCAACAAGGACTATCTTCTCGCAACCCCCCTTCACTGCAGTCCCGACACAAGCCATGTCGATCCGACGACACAAACCTGGTACTTACAAAAGTACTGCCCGGATTTCATTTCCGATGCTTGCCTTGGACAAACCAAGGATTTTTATCCCATAAAGGGAGTTAACGCAGCAGCATGGCTAATATCCAGAAAAGCCATTTTAAAAGCAGGGGGATTTGATCCACTTTTCTTCATGTATGGGGAAGACGACGATCTAATAAATCGATATGCCTATCACGGACTACAGTTCTTGCTGGTTACAAAATCCCTGATAGTCCATTTAAGAAAGAAGTCCCCTCCAACGAAAATCACATGGCTGCAATCAGTAAAAAAATCCGGGGTTCGCATCCGATCCAATCTACTTTCGGACATGAAGAGCCCAAGCAACAACTCCGCAGCCCTGAATATTTTGATACTAATCTGCAACGGCATCTTAAAACCTACGATTGATTTTCTAATCGACCGAAATATCGCAACCCTTTTTGCCCATTATTATGCCTTCTTCTCCACACTGAAGTGCTTCAGAATTGCCTCTAAAAACTCTGAGGCATGTAAAAATGAAGGACCTCACTTTATTTCCCAATAGCAGCGACTGTTGCACCAAAATTTGCACAGAAGGGAGAGGAAACCATGACAATGAACGAGTCGTACACCGGACTAAGACCTGACTTGCTGAAGCATGTAACCAAAAAAAAATGTGAGGTACTTGACTTAGGCTGCGCAACAGGGGCAAACGGGAAATGGCTCCTCGATTTCGGTATTGCCACCCTTGTAGAAGGAGTGGAATACGATCCTGAGATGGCCTCTCAAGCCGCCAAGTTCTACCACCGCATATACAACCTAGACCTGAACTCCGAACACGCATTGCTTGATGCCATAACGGACAAGAAATTCGACTACATACTTCTAGGTGACATCCTTGAGCATCTACACGACCCATGGAAAACCCTAAGCTCGGCACGAATGCTTCTCAAACCAGAAGGCAACGCGATTATTTCAATCCCCAACATTGGCCATATTGACACACTCATCCATGTCTTTATCAAAGGATACTGGCCATATAACGACAGGGGAATTTTTGACCGAACCCATCTACGATTCTTTACGCTCCAGAACATCAAGAATCTCGTCAAAATCGCAGGATTAGAGGCAGTGGTCATTGAAAGAAACTTCAGATACCGAGACGCACTAAATAAAGAGTTTCCATTCTATGGCGTAATATTGAAATCGCTATTCAAGAACCTATACACTTTCCAATACATCTTGGTATGCAAGAATAGCGGCTCACCAACATCAGACCACCTTCCTACGCACAGCCTCAGCCACATTTAAATATTACTCATCAACCATCGATGACAGACAATCCGAATTTACAGGTCGCACACAGAGCACCGCTGACCACTAACGACCGCTCGTCGACCAAAGCTGCAGACGTCACAGTTGTAATCCCCACATTCAACCGATCCAATTTCCTACCTGAGGCTATTGAAAGCCTATTAAATCAAACCATTCCGCCACGACGACTGATTGTTATCGACGATGGCAGCACCGACGACACCCAAGAGGTAGTCAGGCATTTCGGAGCTCGTATAGAGTATATCCGCAAGGAAAACGCAGGCAAGGCAAAAGCGCTGAATCTGGCCTTAACCTTAATAGATACCGAATATGTCTGGTTCTTTGACGATGACGACGCAGCATATCCTGAAGCCTTGGAGGCTCTGATTAAGCCCTATATAACCAGCCCAATGCTTGGTTTCGTTGCAGGCTCTTTCGACAGAGCTGAGTCCAAAGGCTCACTCTTTGAAGCGACAATCACGAAGACCCCTTACCCCTACGAGAATCAGTCTCAGCACTTTCAACGGGCTCAGCTATTTAGACACTGCACCATACTTATGTCAGGTGCGCTATTAAGAACTGAAGCAGTAAGAGCAATTGGCGGATTTAATGACATTCTACTGAGAGGGCAAGACTATGACTTAATGGTAAAGCTAGCATCAAAGTTCGAATTTCAACACTGCAATCGATGCGTCTATATATTAAGAGAACACTCCGGCCTCCGAGGGCCGAACTCAATGAAACATGACGCAAACACACGTTTGAAGGTGTGGGCAGAGTTCGAATCTGAAATTGGAGAATATCTAATCTCTCAGGTCCCTCTAGAAAAATTCACTCTCGATGACACCAGTCAAGCTGTTGAAGTAAACATCCGCCGGCACAATTACATTGTAAAGGCTTGGGCTCTCGCCCCTAAACTAGACTCGGCATACGCTTTTACAGAGATTGAAAACGCGTTTAAAACGGATTCATCAACTCCGATTTCGGCGACAGAGGAAGATCTGCTGAAAAACATGTTCAATCACCAGTTCATCTATCATCGCATACCTTCGATAAGTATAGAAAAGCTTAGAACCATATCTCGTACAAAGAATGGAAGATCTGCGCTAAGAATGATGACAAAAGGTATCTATTGGGCAACTCAAAGGCGTGACCAATCTTCTCTCAGCAGGTTTAAGTTACTCTTCAGCGCCGCATTCATTTTCTCTGCTAGCGTCGTTTTCGGACTGATAACACCTACATCACGGTCAAAATGAAGATTGCGCTTCTCTGCTCTGGCCTTGGCCATATCAATCGTGGCCATGAAGTCTTCGCACGTGGCCTTTTCGACCTACTGAAGGCCGATGTCAACATCACCTTGTTCAAAGGCGGTGGAGTACCGGCACCCAACGAACAGCTGATCCCAAACCTGCCTCGCAGATCGGCATGCCTCGACCACATCCACATCATCGCGTCGCCGAAATGGGCAGACTCACTACGTGAACAGGAGCGCGAACGCATCGAAGCAGTCACGTTTGCCTATGCGGCGCTTCGACCTTTGCTTGAAGGAGGCTTCGACGTCATCCATTGTCTTGAGCGGGAAGTGTGCGAAATCCTCTACGCGCACCGTCACCTGTTCGAGCGTACTCCCCGGGTCGTATTTTCAAACGGCGGAGCGATTCCGGCCCGAGACCTGCCACCGTGTGATTTCGTGCAGGAGCATACTGAGTACAACCTTGCACAGAGTGCCCGTGACAAAGCATTCATGATTCCTCACGGCGTAGACCTGAGCCGATTTCATCCCAATGTCGAAAGCGATTTTCGCGCCCGTCATGGCATTCCTGATGAGGCCTTGCTCGCGATCAGCGTCGGCACGATCTGCTACTGGCACAAGCGCATGGATCATGTCATTCGCGAGCTCGCGCCTTTACAAGATGTGTATCTGGCCATCGTCGGTCAGGAGAGCGATGACAGTCCTGCAATCAAGAAGCTCGGCCATGACTTGATGGGTGACCGAGTCGTGTTCACAACACTTAGCCATGATGTGTTGCCACAAGCTTATGCAGCCGCTGACGCGTTCGTGCTCGGATCGCTGTTCGAGACCTTTGGAATTGTCTATATCGAGGCCATGGCCATGGGACTGCCGGTGATCTGCACCGAGCATCCGAACCAGAAAGGCATCGTCAAGGAGGGGGTGTTTGTGGACATGGGCAAGGAGGGTGCGCTGCGCGAGGTGATGCAGAACACCGACCGTGCACGACTGCGGGCAATCGGGGCCAAAGGGCCGGTCATTGTCAGAGAACACTACGACCTGCAAGTGCTGAAAGGTGCATACCTTGCACAGTATGCAAAAATTGCTGCTGCACCGGCAGAGCTTCCCCGTTACACCCTTCGCAACCGCATCCGTGCCAATCTAAATAACGCTGCCAGGAAGATTTCAGGGGTATTCAGATAGGCGCACCGACCGATACCGGCGCGACCAACTGATGATCTCAACAGTCAGCGACCGCGGCCCGAAGTCGATGAGAACATGGATCTGAAACCCGAGCGAACGAGATAAAGCCACGCCCTCATATTGGCGGGCTGATGTTTGACCGCAGCAAGATAGGCCTCGCGGGCAAGCGTGATCGAACCTTGATGATAATGCGCATAACCAAAATCTCGGGCCAGTTTGGCAAGGCGTGACTCGATCTGGGCGATCGGCAGGGATTTTCCGTCTGGTGCGGTCAGCCCCCAGGTTTCCAGGGCGCGCTGCACCACCAGGTATTCAAAATTCTGCTTTTTCGGCGCACTGGTCAGGCTTGCCGGCGCCGAGCGGTAAAAGGAATAGACGGGGGCTAATTTGTGAATCGGACAGATACGCGAGACGCGCAGCCAGTAATCGTAATCCTCTCCGATGACCAACGAGGTGTCGAAACGTCCGACGGCCTCGGCGACTGAGCGCCGCATCATTACCGTCGAGGTATGCACGACACAGTCAAGCAACAACGGCAGATATAGCCAACCAGACAACTCCGGCTGAGCTGGTAGATTCTCGGGTGGCGGCGAGGGCCAGTGATAGACGCCTCGATCATCCGGGCGCCAGACCAGCCAGCGATGAAAGGCGACGCCGACCTCGGGATGCGCGGTCAGATAGGAGACCTGCGCAAGCAACTTGCCCGGGAACCAACCGTCATCAGCATCCAGAAAGGTGATGAACTCGCCCCTGGCCTCCGCCAGCCCACGGTTGCGTGCCGCAGCCACACCGCCATTGGCCTGGCGTATGATGCGCACCTCCGGCGCCTCGCGCTCAACGACTTCCGCTGTCCCGTCAGTCGAGCCATCATCGATCAGCAGTACCTCGATCGGTTCGTAGTGTTGAGCACGCACGCTACGTATGGCATCCATGACGAATGCGCGTGCATTGAAGGCCGGGATGATGACAGAGACCAACGCCTTCGGCGGCAAGGGTTGCGCTTGCTGTTCCACGCTCATCCGCTTAGTGCCGGTTCCGGTTTGACGGGAGCAGCCCCTGCACGGCGAGCTTCACAACGGCCATGAGATTGCGCCTTCTCAAGCCGAGGCGTGCCGACCGGACATGCAGTGCCATGGCCTCGCCAAAGCGGCCGTGCAGACGACACCGATAGGCCCAGTCGAACAAGGTCTGGGCTAGATGGCGATGTATCGTGTCTTGATCCGACCGCGACAAACCGGAATATCCAAGCATGGTTTCATAGGCCTTGATCAGGTACGGCGCATGATCGGCAGCACTGGCCGCGGCCTCGAAGGAAATGTTATCGCCATGGAGCTGATACCGGATCTGAGCGCTTTTCAGGCAAGCAAAGGTGGTCTGGCGGGACAGGCGGACCCAGAACTCGAAGTCCTCGGCAATACGCAGCGACTCCGTCATCAATGACCTTGCAAATTCGGCCCGCATGACGACGGAAGACAAATTGAAATAACAGCCATATTCGAGCAGGTGCGACGAATAGGCCGGCGTGAAGATGATCGCCTCGTCGTCCTCATCGGCGCGTGGGGCGAGTGCCAGCTTGCGATCGAAGTTCGGCCCCATGTAGTCCACGACCACGCCATCCTGCTCGTACTGTGCCCTGCCAAAGACAAGGCCTACGTCGGGGCGCTTTCGGAATAGCCGTGCGGCAGCTGCCAGATGCCCCGGAAGAAACTGGTCATCGGAGTCAAGCAAGGCAACGAGCTCACCCTGAACCGCAAGAATGCCGGTATTGCGGGCCCCGGCAGGCCCCTTCCCGCGAGCATTGGAGAGGATACGAACCGGCTGCCCCGCATATGCTGTGTCGAGCCATGCCACCGTACCATCGGAGGAGCCATCATCAACAACGATGACTTCCACTTCGAGAGTTTCGCAGGCCTGGCTCAATGCGGAGTCAATGGCGCCGCCAATCTGATGGCAGCGGTTATAGGTCGGAATGACAACGGAGATCTTCATCGACTATTGCGAAATGATGGCCGGGCGGCGCAGATTCTGCAGCAAGCGGGCGCCGAATCGCAGCTTGTTTCGGTCCCAGGGCGTAAAGCGCAGCAATTGATAGGGGTCCGAGTCGCGGGTGTTTGCCCCCCAGTGGGTGGACACCGCGGCCTCAAACCCAAGCTCTCGCACCATATTCACATGAACGGGCCGATAGTCGCTTCCCGGCTTGCCATTCGGATAGGCAAACAAGCGTACGGGCTCGCCCAGCAACTGCTCGAGATGGGCTTTTCCGCTTTCAATCTCCTCTCGGGCCTGCTCAAGCGAGGTGACAGCCAGAATAGGATGGCTCACCGTGTGTGCGCCGATGATCATGCCTGCGGCACGCAAGGCCCGAAGTTGCGCCGAACTCATCATCAGATCGTCCGGCAACGTTACTGCGCAGTGTGATGCGATCCGTTCGACAGTCTCCAGACGCTCGTCGGGCTGCATGTGCTTGACTGCAGCAAGCAGACGGTGCATTGCATGACGCTTCGCATCAATATCGCCGAGGGATAACTCGCGCAGTCCATCAAGGCCGGTGTCGAGCACGGATAGTGTGGTGTTTCGCAGCGCCTCGATGACGGTGTCGTTCCACATCCGGCCGCCATCAAGAAATCCGGAGGCGACGAAAAAGGTTGCCGACACCCCATGTCGTTGCAGGATCGGCAAGGCCTGGGTGTAGTTGTCCGCGTAACCATCGTCGAAGGTGATCGCCGCGGCACGTGCCGGCAAGGAGCCTTCGCGCAAACACCGCGCCGCCTCGTCCAGCGGCAGGACATTGAACCACGCCGTGGCCCATTTGAGTATCTGATCAAAGCGGGTGACATCGGGTTCGTCCGGGAACAGCGGATCCGGCTCGGCCAGTACCCGATGAAAGATCAGGATCGAGAGCCGGGCTTCACGCCCCGGAGGCGACACCAGGGAGAAAGCAGTCTTGAACACCATGTCAGGCTGAAGTACTGGCAGGAAGTGGATTGCGCTTGTTGCGCCAGAGGCCGGCGTACTGCAGCAGTGTCCCCGGAGGCTCGCGCTCCCAGCCACGACTGAGCACCCAGCGGTGTGCCAACACCACCATCACCATCATGTTGTACGGCAGGTCGAAATACGGCATCGACAAGAAGGCACCGCCCACAGCAAAGCCCACGAGGCTGACCTGGATCATTGCCCCCAGGTCACCTACCCAGCGGGCCTCGGCAATGTCACGCGAGATCTTGCGCAATCGTCCGGCCCACAGGTAGGTGCTGAACCACAGTCCAATATAGATGAACAGGCCGATGAAGCCATGGTTGCCCAGGATCTGGAAGTAGATGCTATGTGCAGCGATCACGTTTTCGTTGTAAACCCCGTACAGGGTGAAGAACAGTTGGTGCTGATACGACATGCCACCACCAAACAGATTGTGCTTGGCCACCTCAATGGCAACCAGCCAACCGTTGATCCGGCCCATTGCAGACTGATCTTCTTCGTAGGTCTGGATCGTGCCCATCCGATCCCACCATTCCTGGGGCATCATCGGCAACATCACCATAACGACGAACAGCAAGGCAAGCGTCATCAAACCCTTACGCCGGCTTCGCCACCACAACACCGCCCCCATCGCAGCGATCGCCAGCAACGCACCTCGAGAATGACTGCCAAGTGCTGCAGCCACGCAAAGCAACATGATGACGCTCATCAGATTACGCGCCCACTTCGACTCCAATTGAAGCTGCAAGAAGTGAAGCAGAGGGACGGCCATGATCAGCGCCAATGCAAAATGGTTGTTGTCTGCGATGAAAGATCCGGTTGGCCCCCAGACCTTGTGCGCACCGCCGCTCAAGACGGTAAACACCCCACCTTTGGCCCCCAGAAGCGCAAGAGACATCGTACTGACCCAGACAAAGGCCATGGTGTGATGCTTGTTATGCAACAGGGCAAGGGCAACAAAGGTCATGAAATAGATCTTCATGACCTTGTTCCATTGTGCATAGTCGCCATCGACATCGTATCCCATGAGCCACGAGAGCGTGATCCATATCGTCAATGCGACAAACCACCCGACCGGCGCACCCTTGAAAGGGCTTTCCTTATCCTTGGTAAAAAAGAAGCCCAGCAATGTCGAGCCAGCTGCAACCGCTGCCAGCGGCGCATCGTAGGCGAATCCCCAGGAATAACGATGCGGATTCATGATGCTCAGCCAGGTCCACAGCATGACACCGATCCATGGCCGCTTCAGCGCCATGAGGGCAGCAGCGATGACGATGGCGACGATGACCAGATCCCGCATGCTGCTTACCCCTGACCCTGCGCCGCATTGCGCACATGACTGACGATGTAGCGGAACTTGCCTGACTTTTCTGCGGCGATGGCGGAAACGCGCTCCACCTCGACCTTGACCGTGTCACCGAGACGACGCTGGAAGCCCTCGATGATCTTGCGTACGTCATCCGGGTTGAACGAGGCGTCGGTGACCAGTTGAACGCGTGTCAGCTCAAGACTCTCCTGGATCACCTTGAACGACTGCACGCCGGTCAGATCACGAACGATATAAACCAGCGACAAGCCATGCAGCACGGTGCCGTCAGCCGCAATGACGAAATCGGTGCTCCGCCCCTGAATTTCCTTCAGCACAGGCAAGCCGCGCCCGCATGCGCAGGACTCGGTTCCAAGCACGCCGATGTCGCCCGTCCGGTAACGAATGAAGGGGTAGTCCCGGGTGGCAAGATGGGTCACGACAATTTCCCCTGCCTGCCCGGGAGGCAACACCTTGCCATCGTCGTCGATGATCTCGACAACGATGTCTTCGGCGGTGATGTGCATGCTACCGGACGGACATTGATGGGCGATGAATCCCGCATCGCGGCCACCATAGCCGTTGGCCACCGGGCACCCGAATACGCGCTCCAGGACCGCCCGTTGATGGTCGTACAGGCGCTCGGAGGTGACGAACACCACCCGAACACCCAGATCATCCAGCCGCACACCGCGTTTCTCGGCGTGCAGGGCGATATGGCTGATCGCTGACGGATAACCGAACAACATGCGCGGCCGTACGGCGCGAATCCGGGCCAGAAACTGGTCGACACGCGCGTCCGACATCTCGAAGGCGGGCAGTAGTTCGGTACGCATCAGCTTATCGCGAAACAGGCGCACCCGGTCCTGCGCACCAAGCTCGATGGGCGACCCCCAGACGACGATTTCGGGATCGCCGATATCCACATTCCACCACCGGGTTGCGCGCCACTTGGCAGCGACGTCATGCGTCACCCGCTCGGTGCCAATGTAGAAAATCAACGGCTCACCGGAGGACCCCCCGGTATTGAATCGGGCCAGGCCACTCGCGTCCTCTGCGCGGAGCGCATCGCTGTTGGCCCGGATGACCGCCTTCGTCAGAAAGGGCAGTTGCTGCAAGTCTGCCAGTGATTGGACCTGTGCAGGATCGAAGGACAAGCTGGCAAACAACTCGCGGTAGTACGGTACCTTGCGCCCGGCCTGCGACAGCAGGTTCTTCAGCCGCTCGAGCTGAACGTCCAGAATGCGCGCCTGCGGCCACCATTGCCGGTCTTCCATGTCACGCCGGACGCGTACGGTGTCATGGTGCTTCAGCTTCTCCTGCAGCGGAAAGAGCACGCCAGAGACAAAGCGGGTGTAAAGATCGCTCAAGATGCAGTCCTGTTCGATTCAAGATGACCGGGCACCACGGTCGATGCACGCCCGGTCAGGCTCCGGAACACGCGGCACAAGCGTTCCACCCGCTCATCCCAGCTATTGGCTTCGGCATACTGGCGAATCCCTGTCCGGTCCCAGTCGCGCCGCAACGCATCGGCAATGGCGTTAGCCAGCGCGTCGGCATCACCAAAGGGTACGACTTCTCCCAGGGCAGGGCTATTAACCACTTCTCGATTGCCGCCGACATCCGTCGTCACTACCGGCAGACCACACGCCATCGCTTCAAGAAAGACATTGGCCCACCCCTCATTTCGGGTGGACAGCACGAACACATCCGCTGCGGACAAGGGGAGTTTGAGCGCGTCTGGCGGAAGGCTGCCGAGGAATCTGACGCACCCCTGCAAGCCCAGCTCTGCGACCTGGGCTTCGAGCGCGGGTCGGTTGTTGCCTTCCGCGCTGGCGCCGCCAACAATCAGGTACTGCAGATCGGGCCAGGTTTCACGCAAGCGCGGCAGCAACTCGATCACGCGGTGGAAACCCTTGCGTTCTACCAACCCTCCAACACTGATCAGGACGGGCGCCTCTGGCGGCAGGCCGAGTTGAGTACGGGCCTGCCCGCGCGGAACCGGTGCAAACCGGCCGGCATCCACGCCGTTGCCGACCACGTCGATCTTGTCAGCCGGCACGCCCAGTCCCACGGCAACCTGCTTGAGTGCATCCGCGACCGCAAACACCCGCGCCGCCCCCAGCAGTGCTGCCTTCAGCAAGGGAGCAAGACGCGGATCTCGGGCGTGACGCGATTCGGTTCCGCGCAAGGTGATGGTGACCGGCACACCCAACCACCGCCCCAAGCGTACCGCGGCATCGCCATCCGGATAGCCGAAATGCGCATCGATCAAGTCAAGACGCCCCGCGCGCTTGAGCGCTCTCAGGCGAGGGTAGGCACACAACGCCATGGCCAGTCCGTCGAGATGCTTCAATACCCCGGGAAGCGACAGAAAGCGCGGGAACCACACGTCTACGCCGGACTGCTTCTCCCAGCCCGGCGCTCCCGGACGAAAGTGCGGACGCCAGCGGCGGATGATGCCCTGCAGCGGAAACCAGGGGACCGGGGCGACAACGCACAGCGGCAGGCGCGCACCGACCCGGAACATGCGCTCACGCACGAAGGGCCCTGCGTTGGGCTGAACACTGCTTGGAAACAGGCTGCTCAGCACCACGACATGCGGCGCGCTTTCCGGCTCAGCCATTTGCGCGCCCTGCAGCGGTCAGCCGCGCATACGGCTGCTGATAATGGGCGACGCTGTTGGTCCAGTTCCGCACCGACTCGACAAACTCACGCCCAGCGCACCGCATGGCAGGCCAGCGGTCGCGCCCAGCCAACATGTCAGACACGGTTTCGGTCAGGGCCTGGGCGCTTCCCGCGGCAAACAGGCGACCGGTCACCCCGTCCCGGATCAGCTCCTTGTGCCCGCCCACATCGGATGCGGCAAAAATACGCCCCTGAGCCATGGCCTCCAGCGGCTTGAGCGGAGTCACGAGTTCGGTCAAGCGCATGGAGTGACGCGGGTAAACCAACAGATCAATCTGATCGTAGTAGCGGCTGACTTCGCTGTGCGGTACGCGCCCGGTGAACACCACCTTGTCGGTCACACCAAGTTGTGCCGCCTGAGCCTTTAGATTGGCCTCCTGCGGTCCGCCGCCAACCAGCAAGATGCGCAGGTCCGGATTGCTTGCAAGCAATCCCGGGAAAGACTGCAACAGCAGGTCGAGCCCTTCGTAGGCATAAAAGGACCCGACAAAGCCCAGTACCGTGCGCCCTGCCAAACCCAGTTGCTGTCGAAGTTGCGGATCAGGATCGCCAGACAGCTGAAAACCCTCGACATCCACCGCGTTGGGAATGACGGTGACACGCTCTTCGGGAATGCCTCGGGCGACGATATCCGCTCGAAGGCCCTCGCAGATGGTGAAGGCATGTCCCACCCGCTTCAGCGCCCAGGTTTCCATTGCGCGGGTGGCACGATAGCGCAGGCTACCCTCGGCCGTCGTGCCATGATCCACCGCGGCGTCCTCCCAGAACGCCCGGATCTCGTACACCACCGGAATGCCTAGGCGCTTGCCGACGCGGATAGCCGGAATGGCGTTGAGCACCGGCGAATGCGCATGCAGGATGTCGGGCTTCAGCTCGCGGGCCAGTTGTTCCAGCCGCGCTTCTGTTGCGCGCATCTGGCGCAATTCGTTGATACCGGCAGGTCCCGCTGCAGGAACCGGCGTACGAAAGAACCGGAGTCCGTCCACCGTCTCATCGGCTACCTGGGTCGCGCCCTGCTTGGGCGAGGTCAGGTGATAGGTTTCCCATCCCAGCGCGCGTTGCTCACGCAGGATGGCCGCAGTACGGAAGGTATAACCGCTATGCAGCGGAATCGAGTGATCAAGAATGTGAAAGATGCGCATCGGGGAAAATCACTTTGGCCGGATCAATGGATCAGATCAATGGGGTCAGACTCGATTGATCCTGGGGGCAGTCGAGTCTGACCCCACTGATCCTTCATTGCGCAGGAACGCCTCAAACATGAGCACGGTCCAGAGCGACGCACTGTAATCGCGCGCACCTGACTGATGTGCGTCGACCAGATGCTGGAGATAGTTGCGGTTGAAGATGCCGGTGGCCGCCAGCGTATCCCCCAGCACCGCATCGCGTACGCGCTGCTTGAGCGGACCACGAAACCAGCGCGCCAGCGGTACGGAGAAGCCCATCTTCGGCCGATACAGCACATCGTTGGGCAACAGCGGCTCCATGGCCTTCTTGAACAGGTACTTGCCTTCCTGCCCCTTGATCTTGAGTCCTGACGGCAGGGTGGCAAGCCACTCGACGAGTTTGTGATCCATCAAGGGCTCACGAACCTCAAGCGAGTGAGCCATGCTGGCACGATCCACCTTGGTATTGATGTCACCCACCAGGTAGGTCTTGAGATCGATGTACTGGATCAGCGCCAGCGCGTCGTCCGTCTGCGCCTGATCGGCATGCCGGCGGAACACCTCGATGGCATTGTAGCCACCAAGTTGTCTGCGGAAGTCCGTTGAAAACAGGCTGCGCCGCATCTCGTCGCGCAGAATGGAGACCGAGTGGAAATAGGCCTGCACCGAGTCGCGCGCAAGCGCCTGAAACGTGGTCTTGGCGCGGAACACGCGCGGCGCCCAATCTGCTTTGGGGTAGAGCCGCCCGAGCAGCCCGAACACCGGTCTGCGCACCCCGTGCGGCATCGCACTGCGCATGCGCTCTTCCATCAGATGCATGCGGTAACGACGATAGCCACCGAAGCTCTCGTCCCCACCATCTCCGGAAAGCGCCACGGTAACCTGCTTGCGCGCCAACTGACAGACGCGGTAAGTGGGGATGGCCGAGCTGTCGGCATAGGGCTCATCGTACAAGGCAGCAAGGGTGTCGATCAGATCGAAGTCGTCTGACTTGACCGTCTCCACGAAATGCCGGGTCCGGTAGCGATCAGCCACCATCTGGGCAAACTCGGATTCGTTGAACTTGGGATCGTCAAAGGCGATCGAGCAGGTATTGACCGGCTCCTCACTCAACCCGGCCATGGTCGCAACCACTGCGCTGGAGTCCACGCCGCCTGAAAGGAAGGCGCCCAGTGGCACCTCGGCAATCATGCGCAAACGAACCGATTCACGCAGACGCTCGGTCAGCTCACCCGTGGCCTCCGCCAGCGACACCGGATTGTCGAGCGAAAAGCGCACGTCCCAGTAGCAGCGAGGAGCCGGAATTGCCTGACCACGGCGGATGCATAGAGACTCGGCCGGCTGAAGCTTGCGCGCGCCCTTGAAGATGGTACGGGGCTCGGCCACATAGCCAAGCGCGAAGTACTCTTCGACCGCCAGGGGGTCGATGCGCCGATCCAGCCCGGGATGCTGCATCAGCACCTTGAGCTCCGAACCAAAAATCAATGTGCCGTCATCCAGGATCGCATAGTGCAGCGGTTTGACGCCCAGGCGGTCGCGCGCCATGAACAACGTCTGCTGGTTACGATCCCACAGCACAAAGGCAAACATGCCGCGAAAGCGGGTTACGCAGTCTTCGCCCCAGGACTCCCACGCGTGCACGATGACTTCGGTGTCGCTGCGCGTATGGAACACATGCCCCAGTGCTTCGAGCTCGGGCACCAGTTCCTGGAAATTATAGATTTCGCCGTTGAAGACAACAGCAACGCTGCCATCTTCGTTAAACAGTGGCTGCTGCCCAGTGGAGATGTCGATGATGGACAGGCGGCGGTGCCCGAACGCAAGGCCAGGCTCGAAGTAGAGATCCCCCTCGTCCGGCCCGCGGTGATACTGGATGTCATTCATCCGCTGCATCAGCGCGCGGTCGAAATCACGCCTGCCGCGGGTATCGAATAAACCGGCAATGCCGCACATCGTTGTTTTCCTGTATCAGGCGGCCGGGCGCAACGCGCCTGCCGCATCGAGCTGCAACTGGTAAAGCGTGGCATAGCGTTCGACCATGCCATCCAGACTGAAATCGGCCTCGACACGCAGCCTGCCCGCATGCCCCTGCACATTGCGAAGCTGCAGATCGGCCGCATAACGGGCAATTTCCTCGCCCATGATTCTGGGCTCGATCGCCGGCACCAAGCGCCCCGTCTCTGAAGTGACCAGCTCGTCGTTGCCGCCGACCTGGGTAGCAATGACCGGCAAGCCACTTGCCATGGCCTCGAGAATCGTGTTCGAGATACCCTCAGCGCGCGAAGGTAGCACAAACAGATCCAGCGCCCGCATGACATCTGGCACATCTGCGCGATTACCGGCAAGCCAGACCTGGTCGCGGACACCTGCAGCGTCGATCGCTGCGTCCACTTCACCGCGTAGCGGACCATCACCCGCGATGATCAGGCGCAACGGGGCGGCTGCGCTTCCGAGCAGGGTCCGCGCATGGGCAAATGCCTGAACCAAGGTGAGTTGATCCTTGACCGCTTGCAGACGGCCAACCGTGCCAACGATGAGCAGGCCAGAGGCATTGAAGGGTGAACCCGACAGCATGGCCCTCCCACCGCCATCAGCCGGATGAAAACGAGCCGTATCGACACCATTGCAGATCCTGCTCAGGCGGGCCTCAGGCACACCGACACCCTGTGCCAGATAACGGGCAATGTGTCCTGACAGCGCCACGTAGTGACTGACAAAGGGTTTGTAGAGCCGACGCATCAAACGGAACTTGTGTCGTGTGCCACCCGGGTCGGACACATCCCACCCGTGCTCACCGTGGATGCGTACGGGCACACCTGCCGCACGAGCCGGCACCACTGCCTCGAGCGCAGCCAGATTGCGGGTATGCAGGATGGCCGGACGCAAGTCCTTGAACAACCGGTACAGCGTGGGATAAAGCTTGTAACCATGCCCCGGTGGTTTGTGCAGGGACATGAAGCCCACGTCAGGGCGCTTTACTCGCTGACAAAACGAGGGCTCGCACCGGGTCAACGCCACCACCATGTGACGGAACAGAACGGGATCCATTCGGTTGATCAGATTGACGATACCGTTCTCAAGCCCGCCAACATCGAAGCTGTAGACCAGGTGCAGCACCAGGGGACGGCGGTCGTTCATTGCGGAACGCCCTTCTCAGCCAACTGTGTCATTTCGCCGAGAGCGGCATGGTGATCGTCGACGAATCGTTTCAGCAAGACCCGGGCATGCTCAGGCTCTACACCGACCGGCATGCTCACCACGAACACCATGGACGCATCCGACTGCCCAAGCAATCTGTCGAGCGCCAGCCGAAGCTTGACCTCCCAGTCCCGGATGACGACACGATTGCCTACGACATACCAGTACAGGATCATCTGCCGGTTCAGGCCGCGGACGAGCATCGAACTGCGAACGTGCCCCAGATGGGTATCAACGAGCGGACCGTGGAGCCGGTTGGTACTGCTGTCGTCTGGGGGCAGCAAGCCGTTACCCCAGGTCACCATCTCGGCGCCTTCATGCTGCTCGGCGAAGAAGGCCGAATACAGTGACACCTGATCACCTGCATCCGCCTGATAAATCGCCGAGGCTTCTCCACGTGCCCCTTGGTAATGGGGACGATAGTCGGCAGTCGCCCCATGTAACAGCGTCCATCCGTCCGCGGGCGAAGGTGTGGCATAGCTGACACCGAACGGCTGTACCGGGCTGGCGATCCAGATCTGGAGCAGGGGAAAAGCTGCGGTCACCAACAGCACGGGCATGGCGCCAGCCCAGTTCGTCTGCGTCCGGGAGACGATGACGGGTGCCGACGCTGATGCAAATGCTTCGACAGGGTCACTCCAGCGCTGCCCGATCCAGAACATCAGCATGATGACGAAGCCAAAGAAGATCCAGCCGTAAATCAGGTGATCCACCCCGGCCGCGATTTCGTTATTGGAGAAGTAGCCCAGCATCACGATCATGTAGGCTCGCAGCCAATTGGCGATGATTGGTACCAGCAAGGCCACCATCATGAACAGCAGACGTTTGCGCAGGCTGGCATAGTGCAGGTAGGCATACAGGGAACCGATCATCAGCGAGGCAATCAGGTAGCGGATGCCGCTGCAGGCTTCCACCACCGACCAGCGCCCGTTGGGGATGACGAAATGCAGGCCCTCCTGGTACACCGGCACACCGCTCAGACGCAGCGCCCACACCGTGAACTCCGCAGTGAAAGTCATCAACGCCGGCAGCATGAACTCGCCGATCGGGACACCGAACAACACGAAAGCCAGCGGAAACATCAGCACGCGAGACAAGCGCCACCCCAGGGCGGCGACCATGGCGGTCAGCGTCATCAAGACCAGCGCCGCATGACTGGCCGCGGCCACCGAGGCCAGCATGCCCAGCAACCACAACACACCGCACAAGGCGGCAGGCAAGGCCAGCCACGGTATGGGCTCGGGCCGCAGCCCACCGATGGCATCGCGTTTGCGCCAGATCAGCCAGGCACTGATGGGCAACACCACCAGCCCATGCGCGAACGTGTCCGACCGCCACCATATCGACGCGATCTCGGCTGCAGTCTGCCAGTACCAGACAACACACCAAACCAGGACACCCGTCAGAACGGCAGCAACCCTGACAAAATCGGCGTAGCGCCGATTCGTCAGGGACTGTACGGAAGTTTCGTCGACAATCGCTCGCTTCATTATCAAGCCTGGTCAGGACATTCGAGCGGAATGGAAGGCAAGCCCTCCTGTGCAAGGCAAAGGCAGTCATCCAGCACCGCCAGATGGGCCGTCCAACTGTAATGCGACAACACGCAATGGCGGGCAGCCAGCGACATGCGCTGGCACGACTCACGATCTTCCAACAACGCAACAATACGCGAAACGAATGTTTCGGCGTTGTGGGCTATCTCACAGTCCTGCCCCGACACTGCCTCCAAACCCTGTGCCGCGGCATCGGCAACCACGACCGGACGAGCCATCGCCATTGCCTCAAGCACCTTGTTCTGAATGCCGCGGGCGATCCGCAAGGGGGCCACCACGACATCGGCATGCGCCAGATAGGGACGGACATCCGGCACCGTACCCGTCACGAACACCGACTCGCCCGCCAGCGCAAGCACCGCCGGTGAAGGATTCATCCCGACGATCCAGAATCGTACGTCCGGCAACTGCGCGCGCACGAGAGGCAAGATATCGCGAGCGAACCAGGTGGCCGCATCGATATTCGGCCAATAGTCCATCGCGCCGGTAAATACCAGAATCGGCCCGCCCGCAGGATAGGGAGAATCAAAACGATGCGATGGCGAGAAATATTCGGCATCGACCCCGTTCTGCATGGTCCTTACCCTGGAGCCGAGCAGGGGTGCATCGCGTGTGAACAACGCTGCCTCGGCATCGGTGACGAACAGGCTGGCGTCACTTGCCGAAGCCGCCTCTCGTTCGAAAGCGGCAAGGCGCTGACCTTCGCGGCGATACAACCAGGACATCGGCCAGCGACGATCAGCGGAATACTGGGTCCACTTGGCGGAATCGACGTCACAAAAATCGATGACCCGCCGCTCCAGCCCCGTAGCGGGCAGGTATTGCGCCATTGGCCCGGAGAAGGCGACTGCGCTTTTGATCCCTTCGCTCGCGACAGTCATGTTCACCCATCGAGCAAGACCCGCGTCACGATAATAAGGCAGACTGAGGGCCTCACCGGTCAGCAATCCCCTCAGGCTGGCAAGCCGTGCAGACATCGGCTGCAGTCGCACGACATGGACCTTCTCACACCATTGACCCAGTGTGTCGATATGCTGAACATCGTCGGGATGATCAACGAAAGTCCCCAGGAATACCCGATAGCGCCTGGCCAACTGACGCAGGATGTTGAACGAGCGGACCTTGTCGCCCTTGTTGGGCGGATAGGGGATACGATGAACCAGATAAAGCAAGGGGGGTCGAGGATCAGCCACCGGCTCTACCCCAGGTTACGCACGATGTGAGGTCCGATGGCGTTGGCGACGCCGACCGGCAGCCGCTTCCACGCCGCAATGAACAGCCGGTACTTGGGGTTCATCGGGTTGTTCTGGGGCACGCCGTCGCGCTTGTACAGACAGTATTCGTAAGACAGCGGCTGCGGCTCGAATCCCCAGTTCTTCTTGAAGCTGTAAGGCCCTGTGCCGATCTTGCTGCGGCCATAATCGAACAGGCGATAACCACGTTCGCAGGCACGCCGCATCAATTCCCAGTACTTGAAGTCATTGGCGGCCAGATCCCTTGCGGCAAGGTCGTCTCCCGCGTAATAAGGCAGGACTTCATCGCGGAAATAGAAGGTCAACACACTGGACAGCACCTTGCCGTCCGGGTCGGTGACAGTCAGCACCTCACAGTCATCGCCAAAAGTGTCCTTGAGCGTCTGAAAGAAACGCTTGGGCAGCGCCGGCGTGCCATGACGCAGGACATTGTCGGCGTACACCGCAAAGAACCGATCGACATCGGCATCGATATGGCTGACGAGGCCGTTCTTGATGCCCTTACGAACCATGGCCCGCTGCTTGCGCGGGATCGCCAGCATGTTGTCCTCGACCTCGGGCAGGATCGCCTTGCGGAAGGTGACGTAAAGATCCTGACGCGGCCAGTCGTCATGACGGGCAGTCAGGTTGCGGTATTCGAGATGCTGCACCCCCAGCTTGCGCGCCAAGGCATCCGCTTCGACCTCAAGTCGTTCAATCGCCTCCTGCCCTGCATCAGCATCGGCGGCGATGCCGCCATAGACGCAAAAGGGCAGCGAAGTCAGTGCGTGGCCAAACAGGCGGCTCTTGACCTCCGCCAGCGGCAGCACCGCAACGATCTCACCCGCACGTTCGGCAAACAGAAAGAAGGTGCGATGGCGGAATATCTGCTCGGTGATGCGCTGCCATGCGGCCAGGTGAAAGAACGTGGCCTCTGGGCAACGCCGGACGAACGCGTCCCAGCGGGGCACATCGGCTGAAGCCAGGGTTTTGACGACAACGGGTAGGCGATCCATCGTGGGCGACAGGCTGTGTTCAGGCTGCATCGCGGAACACGTCGTCCGCGCGCCCCCAGCGGAAATCGGTCAACAGCCGACGAAGGCGTGCCTGCGTCCGCTCCAGGTTGACGTAGTGACGGAAACGGGTCTTGGCCGAGGCCTCACTGACGCGTGGCTGCCCAGGATCAAGCTCCCATGGATGAAAGTAGAAAATCGCCGGACGCTGATCGTCGCGGTTCACTTTCGCGATCTGCCAGCGTGAGACCGAATAGGGCAGCAGCCGGAAATACCCACCGCCGCCCGCCGGCCAGTTGCGCCCCAGCCACCGCATGGTAGTGACCGGAATCTCGATCAGCCCCGACGCCAGCCGGTAAGGAAAACGCGGCGCATCAGGGATGCCGTAATGGTCGTGCTTGACTGGGTAGACGCTCGAGCTGTACGCATAGCCGGCTTGCGCAATGGTGTCGTGCGCCCACAGGTTGGCCATGCCGATGGAAAAGCTCGGCGCGCGATAGCCGGTGACCGCCCTGCCGGAGATATCCTCCAGCACTGCCTTTGCCAGTGAAATATCGGCGAGAAAGGCGTCAGGCGTCATTGCACTGGCACGCTCATGGCTGTAGCCATGACTGGCGAGTTCGTGGCCACCGTCCGCAATCCGCCGCACCAGTTGCGGAAAACGCTCCGCCACCCAACCCAGGGTAAAGAACGTGGCCTTGGCCTGCGCCGCATCAAGCATGCCCAGGATCAGGTCAACGTTGCGCTCCACCCTGCATGGCACCGACTCCCACGACTGACGCGGGAAGTGAGGTGCCAGGGCGGAGACCTGGAAATAATCCTCGACGTCGATGGTCAGCGCATTGGTGATCGGAGTCGCAATCGTCATGCTGAAGCCTCTTCAGAAGCCTCACCCGCTTCGTGCGCAAGCAGCCAGGCATGCAGATGGGCCGCGATGCGCTCGGCAGTGCGACCATCCCAGTACTCCGGGATGCGCCCTGCCTTGCCACCTCCACCAAGAATGGCGTTCGCAGCGCTCAGAATGGCTTGCGGATCGGTGCCAACCAGGGTGTTGGTCCCCTGGTCGACGGTGATGGGCCGCTCGGTATTCTCGCGGATGGTGACGCAGGGCACGCCCAGCGCGGTAGTTTCTTCCTGGATGCCGCCCGAATCGGTCAGCACCATTGTCGCGCCGGACATCAGGCCAAGCATTTCGAGATAGCCTTGCGGCGGCAGGATCAGGAAACCCGGGCTGTCGATACGATCGAGCATGCCAAAGCGCTCGAGGTTATTGCGGGTACGGGGGTGCAAGGCGATGATCAACGGCAGACGCTCACTGACCTGACGCAGCGCATCGATGATGGGTCCCAGGGTCTCGGCATGATCCACATTGGAGGGTCGATGCAGCGTGACCACACCGTATCCCCCCTGGATGCGGGTGGCGTTCAGTCCCGCCGTATCCAGCAAGGCTGTCGCCGGTACCGCCTTGGACAGACTGGCGCGCAAGCTGTCGATCATCACATTGCCGACAAATACCGCCCGCTCGGCTGGAATGCCTTCACGCTCAAGATTGGCATGCGCACTGCGCTCAGTCGTGTACAGCACGTCCGAGATCTGATCGGTGAGGATGCGGTTGATCTCCTCCGGCATCCGCCGGTCGTTGCTGCGCAGGCCCGACTCGACGTGGATAACTGGAATATGGCGCTTGGCTGCGACCAGTGCGCAGGCCAGGGTGGAGTTGACATCACCGACCACCAGCACCGCACGGGCGCCGTGCTCGTCAATGACGGGCTCGAAGCGCTTCATGACCTCGGCGGTCTGCACCGCATGGGAGCCGGACCCGACCGCCAGATTGATGTCCGGCTCGGGCAGATCCAGATCAGCAAACAACCGATCCTTCATCGCCGGATCGTAGTGCTGCCCGGTGTGCACCAACAGCGTGCGCAAGACCGGCCGATGCTCGGAAAAAGCACGAAGGATGGGCGCAACCTTCATGTAATTTGGGCGAGCACCAACCACGCAGATGATCGGAGCCTCGGCAGAGTTCATCATGCTTCGGTATCCTCGGCAGTGGGAGCGCGTCGCACGGCCTGCAAAAGTTGATTGAGTATGCTGAGGGTGGCGGCAACCGACTGCTCAAGGCCGACAATCCGCGCCTCCAGGCGCTGCAGGTCGGCATTGGCCGTCAGGGTTGCAGCCTGTGCGATCAACTCGTCGCTGACGCGCAAGCGGTCCAGCACGAGCGGGCTGGCACTGAGCGCAGCATCAACCGCTACCCCCCCCACCCCTTTCGATCGGGGACTGGCGAACTCCTGCTTGAGCTCATCGATGACATCAAGCACGTCCTGCTCGGAGATGACATGGCGGTCACCCAGAAACGCTGCCAGCAACAGACGGTCGCACAGCGTGTTGATACGCCGCGGGATGCCTCCGGTGTATCCATAGATGGAGGTGATGGCCGCAGGCTCGAAAATCGGGTCGTCCACCCAGCCTACATGACGCAGCCGGTGTTCGATATAGGATTGCGTCTCTTCCGAATCAAGCGGTCCAAGATGGTAGGACGCAATCACGCGCTGACGCAGTTGCTGCATCTCGGCGCTCTGCATGACATCGCGAAACTCAGGCTGCCCCACCAGAAAACTCTGCAGCAAAGCGTGGTCTTCGAGCTGGAAATTGGACAGCATGCGCAGTTCTTCGACCGCATCCGGAGTCAGGTTCTGTGCCTCATCCACCACCAGCAGGGCGCGTTTGCCGGCAGCAGTGATCTCTACCAGATAGGTTTCGATCGCAAGTAGCAGCCCCGCCTTGTCCTGCCCCTTGATCGGCAGGCCGAACGCAGTGGCAACCATGCGCAGGATGTCCTTGGCGTCGATCTGCGTGCTGACCAGATTTGCGGCCACTACCTTGTTGGCGTCGAGTTGCTCGAGCAGGCTGCGAACGATGGTCGTCTTGCCCGCACCAATCTCGCCGGTGATGACAATGAAGCCTTCGCTCTGATGCAGGCCGTACTCCAGATAGGCCATGGCCCTCCGGTGGCCCCGACTGCCAAAAAAGAAGGCAGGATCCGGATTCAGCTGGAAGGGTTTGCTGCGAAGCTTGAAGAAGGATTCGTACATCAGGTCAAGTTCAGAAAGTCATGCCAAGGTTTGCAGTCACCGCGTTCTCGGTGAAGTCATTTTCCCGGCCCGCGCCATCTGCACGCTGGTAACGGTAGTTGAGCCCTGCGGTCGTGCGCGGCCCCAGCCGCGTCGTCAGGCCCAGAGATGCGATCCAGCGCAAGGTTTCCAGCCCAGAGGCATCGTCCCCGGCAGATTTTGAGCGCGACAGTGATGAATTCAAGCTGGAAAAACCCGACAGGGAATGCGAATAGGATAGCGTCGCGGTTGTTGTCTTGATGCGGGTCGTCTGCGCGAAATCGTCTTCTGCAGACAACCCGGACAATTCACTCAGGCGGGTCCGGTCCGACTGCTGCAATGAAAACGACAAGGTATTTCGGACACCGTTGAGTGAAACACCCACCCGCCAAGATTCCGAGAGATAGGTGGAGTTCGAGACAAAGCCACGCGCCCCCAGACGGCTAAACCCCTGGACGGCAAGACACTGATCGTAGAAGTCCAGCAAAGGACCTGGAGAAGGAATGTCGGTGGCGCCGATGATTGCCAGGCAGATGGCCTCGGCCTGAAGGCGAGCGGGATTGTCACCCAGTTCCTGCAATGAGGACGAGTAATCACGGTTGTAACCCAGGTCCCATGCCGCACGTGCAAAGCGATGCTTGAACGTGAAGTCATAGCCTCGACCAAAAATACGGTCTTCTACCGTTGCCGAGAGCGTGGTGCGTGAAGTCGGATTCCAGTCGATGCCAGCCCCATAGATTGCCCCTTCCTCACGCCCGGAGCTCTCGTAATCATTGGACTCGTAACCACCAATTGCGCGCAGACGAACCTGCGGTGAGACATTGATGAACAAGGTGGCACGCCCCGTCTGCTGGGATGCGCTACGGCTCAAGCTGTCGTCTGACTCGGTATCGATGCGGTTGTAATTGACCCCCCAGCCGAACAGCCCACCCGCGTTGCTGTCACCCAACTGAGCCGCCCATTGCTCAAGGCGCTGCGTGTTGATGGCAGAGCCACCAGACTCAAGCCAACGGGCGGTGTATGCGATCGAACCACGCGCATCTCCCAACGCATACTCGAAGCGCGGCTTCAGCGACCAGGTACGAGTCTCATTGTCCTTTGATACGTTGAACTCGTCATTCTGTGCCCGACCGTTGAACACCGACAGGTTGTTGCGACTGATGTTCGCATCGACATCAAGGAAGAGCATGCGCTCGACAGCCTCAATCTGTCCCCGACCACTCAAGGCCAGATAGGAGGTGTTGCGTTCAGTCTGTTGCGCATGCCCCATATTGCGGAACTGCGCATTCAGAGAGCCACTGACGCGCCCACTGGCACGCGAGATGGCAATGCCGGGCGAAACCTCGGCGACCCAGTCCGAAGACTTGTCACGGGATGCCTCGACGTTATCCGTCCAGGTCAGCTGCGTCTGTACGGAGGGGGTGATCCGCACCGTCTGAGCAGCCACGCCCTGAGCACCGATGGCGGCGAGTGCAATGACCAGCGCACGCAAGCCAAGACGCACGTCAGGCCGCTTCAGAACGGGGCTCTGAGCCATAGCCGTATCCATATCCGTAGTAGGAGCCCGCACCTGCCGCACGCGACTTGTTCAACACCATCAGCTTGACCGGACAACTCTCGATCGTTGCCAGTGCCTGCTTCACCGTACTGTGAGTCGTGCGCTCAGCCTCAACCACCATGACGATCTGCCCCATGTGGGTTGCGAGCACACGCGCCTCGGTAGTGACCAGCAGCGGGGGAGAGTCGAAAATAATGATCCGATCGTGGTAGCGGTTGGCAATCTGCTCGAGCAGGCGATTCATCGACTCGGAGGCAAGCATCTCGGTTGCCCGAGGATGCGGCATGCCGGCGGGCAGTATCGACAGCTTCTCGATATTGGTGCGCAACAGTACATCACCGAGTTCCGACACATCGCCGGCCAGCACATCCATCAACCCCCGCTCCGGCGGCAAACCAAGGCGGTTGAGCACCGACGGACGGGACACGTCCGCATCCACCAGCAGCACCGTGTAATCAAGCTCCATTGCCATGCTGATGGCAAGGTTGATCGCGGTAAACGATTTCCCCTCCCCCGGCATCGCGCTGGACACCATGATCAGGCTACCGTTCTTGATCGCTGCAGCGCCCGTTGCCACCGCATTGCGCAACAAAGGACGTTTGATCACACGAAACTCCTCTGCGACCGCCGAACGCGGAACATCCGGCGTCACCATGCCAAGCTGCCCCAATCGCACAAGATCGATGTGCACGCCGCGCGACACCGCAGGATTTGGCATCGGGATGGGATCGACAGCGGGCACCGACGAGGAGCTGCGCGGGGCGGTATGCGGGGGCACCTCCTCCGAGACAGGCAATGGAGCCTCACGAACCGGCTCCGTGACACCTGCGGACTCACCACTGGCTTGTTTGAGTGCGTCCAGACGCTGAACGGCTTTTTCGATCAGGCTCATGCTTATCCGTTACCCCTGAATTAGACTCAACGCCACCGTCGCAGCGATCACCGCACCAACAAACCCGCCAACGCCACCGCCGAAAGCCAGCAAGCCACGCCATCTCGCGCGTTTACGCTCAGGCGTCGACAACATGGTCACCGTCCCAAGTACAGGCAGACCTGTCACCTCACGCAAGGATCGGCTGTCAGAGAACGCGGGCTTCAACTGGCTGATCAGGAAAGTCAATGCCAGGCCTGCAGCCAGGCCCGCCAGACCTGCCAGCGGCATCAGACGGGTCCGGTCGGGCGCCGACGGCTTGATTGGCAGACTCGGCGGATCGATCAGGCGGAAGTCTGCGATGCCTGACTGGTTGTCCATCTCGACCGCAATATTGGCCGACTCACGCCGTGCGACCAGACTGTCGTAATTGCTTTTGTGTACCGCATAGTCTCGGTTGAGCTGGGTCATCTCGGCTTCGATCTCCGGGAGCATCTTGGCTGACGCCTGCAACTGAGTCAGACGACTCTCATATTCATTGACCCGTGCGCGCATCGACGCAACACGCGCCTCGGACTCGGCCAGGGACAGCTTCATCTGCTGGAACACCGGATTGGCGTTGAGCGAACCGAACTGAGCCGGCCCCGCCTTGCGCCGCACTTCGATTTCCTCGATCTTCTGCTGCTCAAGCTGCTCGATGACGCGTTTTGCGCCAATCACGTCTGGGTGCTGATCGGTGTAGCGCTGCATCATGTCGTCCAGATTACGCTTGAGCGTATCGATACGCCCATCTAGCTCAGGAATGGAGACTGTTGAAGGGTTCGGCGTCTGCGGCAACAATACCGGCTCTTCACCCACCAGTTGTCGCTGCAGGGCATCACGGGAATTTTCGGCCTCACGCAGTTCCAGGCGGGCCTGCGCCAACTGCTGATTAAGCTGCGCAATCTGGGTCACGTAGTCTCGCCCGCCATCCCCAATCAGGGCCATGTTGCGCAAACGGAACTCTTTCTGGCGGTTCTCCGCCTCGACCAGCTTCTGCTCGTAGTTCTTGATCTGCTCTTCGATAAAGCGCCGGGCCGAGTCGGAATCCTGGCGCTTGCCACCCAGCCCCGACTCGACGAACAAGGACACCAGCGACTGCACGATACGTTGCGCACGCTCCGGACGCTCATCCGAATAGGCCAGCGTGAACAAATTGTTGCTGCCTGCTCCACGAATCTGCAGACCCGTCATCAAGGTTGCAATCAGGGCCTCACGTTCAGCATTGTTACGCACCTCAATATCGAGGTCAGCCATGGTGATCAGCTTCTCGACATTGGGCCGGCTGATCAAGGTGCGGCTCAGGATGGCGATCTGCTGATCGATGTTCGGCTGCACCGCCAGCCCTGACATCAAGGGCCGCAGGATCGACTGGGTATCGACATAAACCCGGGCGGTGGACTCATAGCGGTCAGGCATCAGGTAGATCACCACCGCCCCGCCAATGCCGATAACCCAGGCAAGCAACAACCCCCACCAACGGTAACGCCACATCCCGCGCAGGTAGCCGATGATCTGTCTTACGAGTTCTTCCATGAGTCAGTCTTGGTCGCGCCGATCCGCCGCACATCAAAGCATGCTAACGGACCGGACTGGATGATGAGGAAGCGAGAAAATCAGAACCAGCTCTGCGGGATGATCAACACATCGCCTGGCCGCATCTCGACGTTCGCCGAGACATCGCCTCTTTTGACGAGGTCCTTGATACGCACGCTGTACTGCTTGTTGCCTTCACTGGTGCGCAGGATGGTGGCCGCATTGCCATCAGCAAACTCGGTCATGCCACCCACCGCGATCATGACATCAAGCAGGGTCATCTTCTGCTTGTACGCCAGGATCTGCGGTTTGCCCGCCTCACCGACAACGCGAATCTGCTCGCTGAAGGGACCGACGAAGTTGGTCACAATGACGGTTACCACAGGCTCACGAATGAACTTGGAGAGTTCTTTCTCGATGTCGCGCGCCAACGTGGTGGCATCCTTGCCCATGGCCGGCAAGTCTTCCACCAGCGGCGTGGTGATCTTGCCGTCCGGACGCACCGGCACCGACATCGACAACTCGGGATTGCGCCACACCACGATGTTGACCGTATCGCCCGCACCGATCACATAGTTGTACTCGGCATCGGACGCCTCCATCGGCGCGGGGGGGAACGAAGACGCACACCCTCCGAGAAGGCCCGCAGCCAGCACCAGGCCTGCAACACGACGGAAACCCGCCCACACGATCGAAGCTTGTCTGCTCATGGTCAACACACCCCTGTTTCGGAACGACGCCTATGATACGCCTTCATGATTTGCTTAATGCTACGAAGATACGATAGACAGGCGAAAGGAACAAATACACAATCACTTACAACGCTGGAAACATTGCCCGGCTAAAGTTTCTGAAGATTATTTGCAGAAACACGCTTCGGGTAGTACCAAAGACGTAACCCGACCCTCATTCAAATTCTCATGACATGAAGCCGCTCATGATGCCAGAAGTTCGCGCCGGTGATGCAAACAGCGCCACCGCTAATTCATCCAGCGGCCGTCAAACAGTTCATCCGCGCGTTCAGAACGCCACGCGTGAATTCGTCATGACACGGGATCAGTACCACATCCGCTGCGCAGATCACTCGGCCGTCCTGCAGCAGCATATCGCGGCGTTGATCGAACGCATGTACAGCACGCGGGGCCTGCAGGTCTATCACCCAAGACTGGAGCAGACCGTCTATCAGACGACCATCGTGGCATGCAAGGGCGACCATCTGTTCGCCACGCTGACGCTGGGCCTGGACTCACCGGAAGGACTGATGGCCGACACGCTGTACGGCCCGGAAATCGCCGCGGTACGTGCACGCGGCGGCAAGGTCTGCGAAGTGACCCGTATGGCCATCGATCCAACGCACAGCTCTCACGACGTCATGGCCGACCTGTTCCAGATCGTCTACATCCTGGCACGGCGCATTCACCAGATGACCGATCTCTTCATCGAGGTCAATCCGCGCCACGCAGGTTTCTACCGCCGGATGCTCGGCTATCGCGTCATTGGCGAAGAACGCGTCTGCCCTCGCGTCGGTGCGCCCGCAGTCCTGATGCATATGTCGCAACACGAGGTCGACGAGCTCATCGACCGTCACGCAGGCAATGCCGAAGGCGGCACACGCAGCCTTTACCGACTGTTCGGTACGCCGCTGTACATGCTGGAACTGCAAAAACAGCTGGGCGGCTGACGCCACCCGGAACCCCTTCACTCAGAACCAGCGGCGGACCTCGACATAAGCGCGATCAGCTGCATCGAACCGGCCGAAGAGTCCGGTCGACCGCCCTTCGAAGTGGTCATACCCCATGATTGCACGCCACTCGGGTGCGAACTTCCAGGTCAGCTTGGGCCTTAACATGTAGTCCTCCCGATTCAGGCTGCTTGCCGCCAGCAGCTCGAACTCGAAATCGCTGCCAAACTCGCGCACCACCTGAAACGTCACGCCACGCTCAGCTCGATCAACCAGCATCCCACGCGCCCGGTCATAGTGCTCGCGCGCAAAATACTGGACGTTGAAGCGCCAGACACTGTCAAAAGGAATATCCACCCCAATCGCGTAATCGAGCGTATCCGACGCTTTCAGCCCATATGCCGCCCCCGGATCGGTGGTATTGAACCGACGCCCTCGGGTATATACCGTTTCGCCCTTGAGCACGAACTGTCCCAGATCCTTGCTGAACGTCGCACCCAACTGGCGGATGCGGTCCTGGCGCAAGGCATAGGCCGGCGTGAGGGTAAGCGGATCGAATCGGGTGTACAGCGTGGGCTCGACATTGAGGCTGTTGTAGTAGAAGCCGGACAGATCCCAGCCAGCCATCAGTCTGGATACCCGCAACCCCCAGTTGCCATTACGCAGGTCGTTTGCCGGACGATCTTCGTGCACGTGGGTGCCAGCGGCAATATGGGGGTAGGGGTAAAAGTCGGCCCCGGGCTTGCCGATACGATCGTAGCTGGCGAAAGGCACCCAGAGCAGCTCGAAGTGGGTCTCCTCGCCGAAGTACTCGGCACGGACCGCCCACTGTGGAATCCTGAGGGACTCGAACTCAGGCAGCAGGAACTCGCGCATGTCGCGCGCCGACACGACATCGGCAAAGAAGAAGCCCACCATCTCGCCCCAGACGACATGCTGCCGACCCAGGCGAAACTCCCAGTCCCCCACGGGAACATCGAGGTAGGCTTCCCGTATCGACACGTCAGTGCGCTGATCCCGGCGTACGGCACCCGGGTAGTACTGGCTTTCGAGATCCGGCGCGCCATCGGCAGCGAAACGCCCCGACAGCTTCCACTTGACACCGCTACCCAGGGCACCGCTGGCGCCGAGTTCGACGCGCGCAGACAGTTTGGACCAGTGCCCCGGATCGGGCAGGGTGTAGGCAGCGCCGAAATCCGCATAACCACTCAGTTTGAAACCACTCCCCGACTGCGCGTCAGCCGCCCCCACCCGCAGCAGCGCATCCAGATCCACATCGTCGGCAGCGGTCGCGGTCGCTGCCGCAGAGCCAATGAGCAGCAGGGAAGCGGCAAGCTGCTTGAAACCAAAATGACGAAACATCTCGTGACTCCCTAGACTTCCGGATCTTCTTCGCCCTGCGGGCGCTTGTCCTGAACGAATACCCAACGACCCTCGGCACGCATGCCGAGTGCGACGATCTGCCCATCGGCAATCCGCACCAGACGGTCAGCCATGTTCATGACCTTGCGGTCGTGAGTGGAAAAGACAAAGGTGGTGCCGTGCTTGCGGTTGATGTCCTTCATCAGCCGCAGGATGCTCTCACCGGTCTTGCTGTCGAGGTTGGCAGTGGGCTCATCGGCCAGCACCATCTTGGAATGCGTTGCCAGTGCCCGGGCAATCGCCACCCGCTGGCGCTGCCCCCCGGACAGCTGATTGGGACGGTGGCCGGCATACTTGGTCAAGCCCACCATGGCCAGATAATGCTTGACCCGCTCCTGCCGCTCAGCCTTGCTCAACTCCGGCAGTTGCAGCAAAGGGTATTCGACGTTCTCTTCGGCCGACAGTACCGGCAGCAGATTGAAGGTCTGAAAGATGAACCCCAACGTGCGTGCGCGGACGTCCGCAAGCTGGTCGGGCGTCTGGCCGGATACATCCTGGCCGTTTATCATCACCTTTCCGCTTGTCGGCGTGTCGATACAGCCTATGATGTTGAGCAGGGTCGACTTGCCACTGCCCGATGGTCCCGCAATGGCGAGAAAAACTCCCGGCTCGATCGCGAGCGAGATGTCGGTCAAGGCCTGGACATCCTGTTCACCGAGACGGTAGTGCTTACTGACGTTTTCGACCCGAACGATAGGCATGGCGACAGCCACACAGTGATGAAAACGCCAAGAGGATACCACTCATGACAGCCAGCATTCGATCCCGCCGGAAATTCCTGACGCTGATGGCCAGCGGGCTGACCTTGCCAGCGCTCCCCCCACACCTGTTTGCGGCTGAGGATGACGCCGGCAAGCCGGTCGACGAAGCCGCCGCCGGACTGGTCTTGCGCGCTGACGAGATCCGCTTCCCACGTGAGAGCTTCCAGACAGAGATCGACATCCAGAACTTCAGTGACGGCCAGGCCGGCGACACCCGCAAGTACCGCATCCTCTCCCGTGGCAACGAGAACACCATCGTCCTGACGCTCGAACCAATCTCGGAGCGCGGTCAGGCGCTGCTAATGCGTGGCCGAGACCTGTGGATATTCATGCCCAATGTCTCCCAACCCGTCCGCCTGTCGCTTGCCCAGCGCCTCACCGGTCAGGTGGCCAATGGGGATCTGGCCCGGGCAAACTTCGCTGGCGATTACACTCCCGCCCTGGTGGGCACCGAAGCGCTCGACGGCGTGAGCACCCACGTCCTCGACCTGACCGCAGTCGATCGCGGAGTCACCTACGCGAAGGTGAAATACTGGATCGGCGAAAAGAATGGGTACCCGTTGAAGGCGGAGTTCTATGCGCTGTCCGGCCGCCTGCTCAAGACGTGTCGTTACGAGGATTTCCGTACTTTGGGAGGTCGCGTTCGGCCCACCCGCCTCGTCATGGAAGACGCGCTCAAGAAAGGCGAGACATCGGTACTGACCTACTCCAACATGGAACTCCAGGACCTGCCCGAGCGGATGTTCACTCGCGAGTACCTGCGCCGACTGAATTAAGCCGCTCCCCTGCGGGCTTTGCGCTTGCCAGCCCGCGCACCATCCAGTATCGTCCGACCTGCCGTTGGGGGTGCCCGCGCATGTGGTGCGGGCTGAGAGAGACCCTTCGAACCTGACCCGGTTTGTACCGGCGTAGGGAAACGCAACCATGTCGTCCACCCAGAATCCCAGTTCCATTCCGAATGTCGCGACCATTGCCGGTGTCGATCCGAGCGGTGGCGCGGGCGTACTCGCCGACCTGAAGGCCTTTTCGGCCCTTGGCGCCTACGGCTGTGGCGTGATCGCCGCGCTCACTGCACAGAATACCCAGGGCGTTGCCGGGGTGCACGTTCCGCCCACCGAATTCCTGCGCCTGCAGATCGACACCCTGTACGCTGACGTCAGACTCCACGCAACCAAGATCGGGATGCTTGGCAGTGCCGAGGTGACCGCCACGGTAGCCGAGCGCCTGGCGCACTGGCAGGCCGTCAATGTGGTGCTGGATCCGGTCATGGTCGCCAAGAGCGGCGACACCTTGCTGGCAAAAAGCGCGATCTCGATGATGCGTGAGGCGCTCTTCGCCCAGGCCTTCATGATCACGCCCAACCTGCCCGAGGCCGGCGTGTTGCTCGAACAGCGTGCGCCCGAGTCGGTCAAGGAAATGTATCGCGCCGCCGAGCGCCTGCGCGAGATGCTGCCACTGTCATCCGAACGCTGGGTGCTGCTCAAGGGCGGCCACCTGCCCGGCAATGAGCTCACCGACCTGTTGTTCGACGGCGACCGCATGATCGAACTGCCTGCCCCCCGAATCGAAACCCGCAACACCCACGGCACCGGATGCACCTTGTCCTCGGCGATTGCCGCATTGTTGCCGCAGTATGCAGGCGGGTTCCGCCCGGTCGAATCCGCGGTGCGCCAGGCCCGCCAGTGGCTGCTCAATGCAATCGCGCATTCGGGTGAACTCGCGGTCGGCAACGGACACGGTCCGGTACACCATTTTCACGCCCTCTGGCGTCGCCCAGCGGCTGGCAGGTAACCCTGCCAGCGGGCTTCACGCGCCCCCATACCGGCAGACACGCATCTGCCGATCGCCACACCCCTCGGAGAGACTTCCATGAACGCCAACGAAAAATTCATCGCAGCGACCGCCCATGTGGACGAAGCCGCGATCGCCCCACTACCGAACTCGCGCAAGATCTACGTAGAGGGTTCGCGCCCGGACATCCGCGTACCGATGCGCGAAATCTCGCAATCGGACACACCCGCCTCCTTCGGCGCCGAACCCAACCCTCCGATCTACGTCTACGACTGTTCGGGCCCCTACACCGACCCCCAGGCAAGGATCGATATCCGCTCCGGCCTGCCTGCATTGCGGCAGCAGTGGATCGAAGAGCGCGGCGACACCGAGATGTTGCCCGACCTCAGCTCGGAATTCGGCCGCCAACGCGCCGCCGACCCGGCGCTGGATGAACTGCGCTTTCCCGGCCTGCACCGCAAGCCGCGCCGCGCCAAGGCCGGTGCCAATGTGACCCAGATGCACTACGCCCGCCGTGGCATCATCACCCCCGAGATGGAATACATCGCCATCCGTGAGAATCTGCGTCGCGCCGAATACATCGAATCGCTGAAGGCCGCAGGCCCCACTGGCACCAAGATGGCCGCGATGCTCGGCCGCCAGCACCCTGGCCAGCATTTTGGCGCGAGCATTCCAGCCGAAATCACCGCCGAATTCGTGCGTGACGAGATCGCCCGCGGCCGCGCCATCATCCCCAACAACATCAATCACCCGGAATCCGAGCCGATGATCATCGGTCGCAACTTCCTGGTAAAGATCAACGCCAACATCGGCAACTCGGCGCTCGGCTCCTCGATCAGCGAGGAAGTCGACAAGATGACCTGGGCGATCCGCTGGGGCGGCGATACGGTAATGGACCTGTCTACCGGCAAGAACATTCACGAAACCCGCGAGTGGATCATCCGCAACTCACCGGTGCCGATCGGCACAGTGCCCATCTACCAGGCGCTGGAGAAGGTCAACGGCAAAGCCGAGGACCTGACCTGGGAGATCTTCCGCGACACCCTGATCGAACAAGCCGAACAAGGCGTGGACTATTTCACCATCCACGCAGGGGTACTGCTGCGCTACATTCCGCTCACGGCCAATCGCATGACCGGCATCGTCAGCCGCGGCGGTTCGATCATGGCCAAGTGGTGCCTGGCGCATCACAAGGAAAGCTTCCTTTACACCCACTTCGAGGACATCTGCGAGATCATGAAGGCCTACGACGTCGCCTTCAGCCTCGGTGATGGCCTGCGCCCCGGCTCGATCTACGACGCCAACGACGAGGCCCAGCTGGGCGAATTGAAAACCCTGGGCGAGCTTACCCAGATCGCCTGGAAGCACGACGTGCAGGTCATGATCGAGGGCCCTGGCCACGTGCCACTGCACATGATCAAGGAAAACATGGACCTGCAGCTCGAGCAGTGCCACGAGGCGCCCTTCTACACCCTGGGGCCGCTGACCACAGACATCGCCCCCGGTTACGATCACATCACCAGTGGCATCGGTGCCGCCACCATTGGCTGGTACGGCACCGCCATGCTGTGCTACGTGACCCCCAAGGAACACCTTGGCCTGCCCAACAAGCAGGACGTCAAGGAGGGCATCATCACCTACAAGCTGGCCGCCCACGCTGCCGACCTGGCGAAGGGGCACCCGGGCGCACAGATCCGCGACAACGCGCTCTCCAAAGCGCGTTTCGAGTTTCGCTGGGAAGACCAGTTCAACCTCGGGCTGGATCCAGACAAGGCCAAGGAGTTCCACGACGAGACCCTTCCCAAGGAATCCGCCAAGGTTGCCCACTTCTGCTCGATGTGCGGCCCCCACTTCTGCTCAATGAAGATCACCCAGGACGTGCGCGACTTTGCTGCCCAGCAAGGTATCGACGAACAGCAGGCGCTCAACAAGGGGATGGAGGTCAAGGCCGTGGAGTTCGTCAAGAGCGGTGCCGAAGTCTATCGCAACGTGTAACACCCTCGACGGGTCGTGACAGCTGCTGGACGGGCCGCCACTGCGGCCCTTTTTTTTCAGCTCGTCGACAGGAAAGAAGGTGTTTTCCACTCCGCTTTCGGGGCTTATGACGCTTTTGAGGGTAGACTTGCGGGTTTGGCTCGTCGCCCCCTTGTGACCCCACCCTTGCAAGCCTCAAGCATGAACACCCTGGCCAACTACACAGAAGCAGACGTCCGCACCTGGCTGGGCAAACGTGAGCTGGACAAGGGTCGGAGCTATCTGCGTGCCGTCAGCGATCTGTTCTCCGACGGCGACACCCTGACTGCCCGCGTCCAGGGCACCACCCCAAAACCCTATGTAGTCAGTCTGCGCATTCATAACCATCCTTGGGCGGGTCGAGGCCTGCAGGCCAGTTGCACCTGCCCGGTAGGCTCGAACTGCAAGCATGTCGCCGCCACCCTGCTCGCCTGGCTGGAGCAACGACGTGACCCCAATCGTCCGCGTGAGCAAGTGCTCGCGTGGGTAGAGGCCTTCCGGCTGGCCAGCGCGCCCGAAGTGAAACCCGCGAGGTCAAGTTCGGCGACCCATGGCTTGCGCTACGTACTGCGCTTTCACCCCGAAACCCGCCAGTATGTGGTGTCCTGCTTCAAGGTCAGGCTCGACCGCAACGGCCAGATTCGCGGCGACGAAAGCTGGAGCAACTTCGAACGGGCACTCGACGCCCCCCCATCCTTCGTCGATGATCGCGACCTCGACATCCTGCGTCAGCTCTGGGGGCACCGCCCTCGTGGTCTGGCCTACGAGAACGCCTTGCCAGTGGCAGGGCGCAATACCGAATCACTACTGCCGCAGCTGCTCGAAAGCGGGCGCCTCCATTTCGAGAACCTGGGCAATCCGCCGCTCATGCGCGGAGACGGACGCCCGGGCCAGCTCGAATGGCTGACCACCGCCGACGGGCGCCGGGCGCCCGCCCTGCGCATCACCCCCGTGGCCGATGTCGTACTGCCGGTTGTCCCGCCCTGGTATGTCGACCGCAAGCAGCATCAAGCGGGCGTGATCACCCTGGACGGGCGCCCCGAACAGGTCGTGCGCCTGCTTTGGCTGCCCCCACTGACACCGGCCGAAGCCGAACTGGTGGCCGACACCCTGGACGACATGGCGCCCGCCCTGCCCAAGCCAACCACCGCCGCCACCCCGGCCGAGCGCATTGGCGGCCCTCCAGTCCCGGTGCTCAGACTCGGCACCCTGGACGTATTCGGCGTCAACTTCCGTAATTATCCGCGCTATGGCGTCGACCGCTTCGACTACGCCACCCTGGCGTTCCGTTACGACAGCCTGCTGATCGATGCCCACGACCAGGCGCTTTTCCACGCCTTGCCCGACGGCCGCACCGCGCGCCTCGAGCGCGACACCCGGGCCGAGCTCGCAGCCGCCCGGCGCTTGAGCCGCGCCGGCCTGCACAAGGTACCACCTGGCCGGGTACATGGTGGCTACGACAGTATTCCTCAGCACCTGTTGGGCCTCGATGCCGAGGACATCTGGGCCGAGTTCACCGCCAACGAAGTGCCTGCACTCCGTTCAGAAGGCTGGGAGGTCGACATGCCTGCCGACTTCCGCCATCACGCCATCGACATCGACGCGCTGGTACTCGACGTGGATGAGGCCGGCGAATGGCTGTCGATTTCACCAGGCATCGAGGTCGACGGCAAGCCGGTCGCCCTCGCCCCGCTGCTGACCGAACTGTTCGGCCAGGACGAACGCTGGCTGTCGGGCCGCATCGATCAGATCGCCGACAATGAGGCCATCGTCCTGCACCATGAAGAGCTCGGCCGTCTGCGCATGCCGGCCGGCCGACTCAAGCCACTGGTGCGGGCACTGGTGGATTTGTTCTCGCGAGGGGGCGACGACCTGCGCCTGTCGCGCTTCGACGCGCCCCGACTTGCCGAACTGGAACTCCCTGGCCGCGGTGCCGAGCAACTGGCCGCAATTGCACAGCGCCTGCGCAACAGCGAGGGCATCGCCAAGGTGAAGACTCCTCGGGGCTTCAAGGCCGACCTGCGTCCCTATCAGCTCGAAGGCCTGGCCTGGCTGCAACACCTCGTGCGCCATGACCTTGCGGGCATCCTCGCCGACGACATGGGCCTGGGCAAGACTGCCCAGACCCTTGCCCACCTGCTGACCGAAAAGCTGGCTGGCCGGCTCGACAAACCGGCACTGGTCGTCCTGCCAACCTCTCTGGTATTCAACTGGCAGGCTGAAGCCGCCCGCTTCACGCCGAAGCTGAAAGTGCTTAATCTGCACGGTGCCGGACGTCACGACCGCTTCGATGAACTTGACGGGGTCGATGTCGCACTGACGACCTACCCGCTACTATGGCGCGACGCGGACGCCCTGCACGCCCGCGAATGGAGCCTGCTGATCCTGGACGAGGCTCAGACGGTCAAGAACGCCGCCAGCAAGGGGGCGCAGGTGATCCGTCAGATCAAGGCCCGTCACCGCCTGGGCCTGACGGGCACGCCACTGGAGAACAACCTGGGCGAACTTTGGGCCCAGTTCGACTTTCTGCTACCTGGCTTCCTCGGCAGTCAGAAGGAGTTCACCAAGGTCTGGCGCACCCCGATCGAGAAACTCAATGACTCTGAACGGCGGGACCTGCTGGCAGCCCGTCTCAAACCCTTCATCCTGCGCCGGCGCAAGGAAGACGTTGCCACCGAACTTCCCCCCAAGACCATCATCGTACGCAGCGTGGGACTTGAAGGCGGCCAGCGTGACCTATACGAAACCGTGCGCGCCGCGATGGATGACAAGATCCGCGCAGAAATCGCCGACCGCGGCTTTGCGCGCAGTCAGATCGTCATCCTGGATGCGCTGCTGAAGCTGCGGCAGGTATGCTGCGATCCCCGTCTGCTCAAATCGCCTGCTGCACTCAAGGTCAAGGAACGCGCCAAGCTCGATCTGCTGATGGACATGCTACCCGAGCTGATCGATGAGGGCCGGCGCATCCTGGTGTTCTCCCAATTCACCCAGATGCTGGCACTGATCGCCAACGAACTGGACGAGGCGGGCATCGGCTGGGTGAGCCTGACCGGCGACACCCGCGATCGCAGGGTACCGGTCGAGGATTTCCAGAAAGGCCGTGCGCCGGTGTTCCTGATCAGCCTTAAAGCGGGCGGTGTCGGCCTCAACCTGACCGCGGCCGACACCGTCATCCATTACGACCCGTGGTGGAACCCTGCCGCCGAAAACCAGGCCACCGACCGCGCCCATCGTATCGGCCAGGACAAGCCGGTATTCGTGTTCAAGCTGATCTGCGCCGGCAGCATCGAGGAGCGCATCCTGTCGCTGCAGGAGCGCAAGGCCGCACTGGCGGCCAGCGTGCTGTCCGAAGATGCCAGCGCACTCGCCAAGTTCGGTGAAGCCGACATCGCCGCCTTGCTGGCGCCACTGCCGAAACTCAAGAACTGAGCACCGGCAGCGACACACTTCAATTTCAGCGAGCCGCCTCGGCAATGAAGATCTCGACACGACGGTTCATCGCCCGTCCGGCCACGCTGCCATTGTCGGCAACCGGTTCACGTGAGCCACGGCCGTCAATTGCAATACGGCTGGGCGACACTCCGCGAGCCGTCAGGTAATCGCGGGTTGCAGCCGCACGATTGACCGACAAGGGGTTGTTGATCGAATCAGAGCCTGTGCTGTCAGTGTGGCCAATGATGGTGACCGTGGTGACGGGGTGCTCATTCAGGCTGGACGCCAGCCGATCAAGCACCGGACGCATGTTGGGCTTGATGTCGTAGCGCCCGGTATCAAAGGAGATGTCGCTGGGAATGTCCAGCTTGAGCCGGTTGTCGGCCGTCTGGCTGACGCCGACGCCAGTGCCCTGGGTAGCCTGCTCCATCGCGGCCCGTTGCTGCTGCATGCGCTGCGACCACAGGTAGCCGCCACCCGCGCCGACAGCCGCACCCGCAGCCGCACCGATGGCAACCGCCTCACCCCGGTTGCCCTTGCCCGAGGTCGCAGCACCCAGCACGGCACCCGCGACTGCACCGATGGCAGCACCGGTACCCGTATCGCGTTGAGTCTCGTTCATGTTGGCGCAACCACCAAGAACAAGGCTGACGATACTGAGGGAAACGAGCGTTTTTTTCATGATTGTGTCTCCGAGTATGTTCCGGGAAGTCAGGACATTGTCCCGTGCCGCCTTGGCAGCATCACCGGTTGGAGTGCAACAATCCGTATCGGTTCAGGCACGCATTGCCTGGAACAGACTGTACCCAGCCCAGGTCATCAACACCGACCCGCCCACATGCGCCATCAGGTGCAGCCCCAGCCAGCCCAGTGCACCGCGCTGCAGCAGGTGAAACACCTCGGCAGAGAAGGTCGAGAACGTGGTCAACCCACCGAGCAGTCCGGTCGTCAGCAACAGCTTGAGCGCGGGCGACAGGGTCGGCCAGAGCTGGATCACCGCCAACGCGACGCCCATCAGCAGGCCACCGACAAGATTCGCAACCAAAGTGCCGAGCGGGATCGCGACGAACACCGGATTGAGCCACACCCCCAGCCCCCAGCGCAGCCATGCACCACATGCCGCCCCCAGGCCGACGGCGGCAAAAGCAGCCAGACTCATGTCACTCCCCTGTTTCTTGAACGTGCAGTCTATTGACCCGACAGGCCATCAGGCAACACCAAACGGGCGCAGAGGCGCACACCGGCGCTGTCGGCACCGAACCCACAATGACTTCCATGCCTGAGCAACCGGCAATGCAAACGCATCAGGACGCCGCCGAGACCGGCGGCGCTTCGGCGATCAGCTGCGTACCTGCAACGTGCAGCGTACGCGTCGGAAAGGCGATCTCAGCGCCATGACGTGTCACGATGTCAGCGATTTTCAGCATCACATCCTGCTTGATCTCATGAAACGCGACCCATGCAGTGGTGCGAGTGAAGGTATAGACCATGATGTCCAGTGACGAAGCTGCGAACTGGGTGAAATTGACGATCATCGTCTGATCCTGGTCAATCTCCGGATGCGCGCGCAGCATTGCCTTGATGTCGGCAACGATGGCCGCCACCTTGTGCACATCGTCGTAACGCAAACCGATGGTCTCGTTGATGCGGCGGTTGGTCATGCGTGACGGATTCTCGACGGTGATCTGCGTAAACACCGCATTGGGCACGTAGAGCGGACGCTTGTCGAAGGTACGGATGCGGGTCAGGCGCCAGCCGATCTCCTCCACCGTACCCTCGATCTGCTTGTCGGGCGAGCGGATCCAGTCACCGACGGCAAAGGGCCGATCAAGGTAAACCATCAGCCCACCGAAGAAGTTTGCCAGCAGATCCTTGGCGGCAAAGCCGACCGCAATGCCACCGATCCCGCCAAAAGCCAGGACGCCGGAGATCGAGAAGCCCAGGCTCTGCAGCCCTACCAGTACGGAGGTGATCAGCACTGACACCCGCAGCAGCTTGCCAATGGCGTCGACAGTGGTCCGGTCAATCGCCTCGCCACGCGCAACACGCCTGGCCACCACCGCGTCCTGCACATTACCGATGAAGCGCACCAGAAACCACGTCAGGCAGGCAATCACACCGACGGTACGTACCGGCTCGATCGCACCGAACACCGCAGCCTCGGTCTCGGCTTGCACCACCTCGGCGGCAAAGGCAACGCCGATGACCCAGGCCAGTACGGTCGCGGGCTGACGTGCCGCCGACACCAGGGCAAAATCCCACGGGTTGGGCGTATGGCGGGTCTTGTCCTCCAACCGGCTGAGCAAGCGGCGCAGGAAGAAGTTGGCCACCACGACGCCGAGCACAATGATGAAGACCTGCAGCAGCAAGGTTGTAGATTCGTCCCCGCCGGTGACACGCCTCAGCCATTGCTCGAGTTGATTCATGTACTGCAGCATGTGTCGCTCTGATGGATGAACATGTGCGGCATTTTAGCGGACCCGGGTGACCGATTTTCTTGAAGCGAGCCGACAAATGAAGGGGCTGGTGTGGCTGGGGCGCAGGCTGTCGAGAGCGCCGTTGGGTAGGGTATCCTGGCGGGAACAAGGCGGCGCATGTTTGAGGGCGCGCAGCGACCGGGTTTGCGCCGACGCCGCCAGGATACCCTACCCAACGGGAAGCCGAAGGCCGCGAACGTCTGCCCGCGCCCCAGCCACACCAGCTCCGCAGCGCCAGGCACGGCAGCCCCCGCCTACCGCGGCAATGCCCGTCATCGGCTACAATTCAGTCCATTTGCCGCTGCAACCCCGGCGCCACTGCGCCGCAAACCGGATCCGTTCCCGCTGATGAACCCGAAAGACACCAAACCCGCCCCAGCTCCCGCCAGCAACTTCGTGCGCAACATCGTCGATGACGACAACGCCAGCGGCAAGTGGAGCGGCCGGGTGGAAACCCGCTTCCCCCCCGAGCCCAACGGCTACCTGCATTACGGCCATGCCAAGTCGATCTGCCTGAACTTTGGCCTCGCCCAGTCGTACGGCGGTGTCTGTCACCTGCGCTTTGATGACACCAACCCTGAAAAGGAAGACCAGGAGTATGTCGACGCCATCATCGAGTCAGTGCAGTGGCTGGGCTTCGACTGGGGCCCGCACCTGTACTTCGCCTCAGACTACTTCGACATCATGTACGCCTGCGCAGTCAGCCTGATCAAGACAGGCAAGGCCTATGTCGATTCGCTGTCAGCCGAGGAGATGCGTGCCCTGCGCGGCACGCTGACCGAGCCGGGCAAGGACAGCCCGTGGCGCAAGCGTTCGATCGATGAGAACCTCGACCTGTTCGCGCGCATGCGTGCTGGCGAGTTTGCCGACGGCACCCATGTGTTGCGGGCGAAGATCGACATGGCCAGTCCCAACATCAACCTGCGTGATCCAGCCATCTACCGCATCCGCAAGGCCACCCATCACCGGACGGGCGACAACTGGTGCATCTACCCGATGTACACCTTTGCTCACCCGATCGAGGACGCCATCGAGAACATCACCCACTCGATCTGCACCCTCGAGTTCGAGGACCAGCGCCCCTTCTACGACTGGCTGCTCGACGCCCTGGCCAGTGCCGGCCACTTCCCGCGGCCGCTGCCCCAGCAGATCGAGTTCGCCCGCCTCAACCTCACCTACGTCGTGCTGTCCAAGCGCAAACTGATCCAGCTGGTGGATGAAGGCCATGTTGGCGGTTGGGACGACCCCCGCCTGCCGACGCTGATCGGCGCACGGCGTCGCGGTTTTACTGCCGAGGGCTTCCGCCTCTTTGCCGAGCGCATCGGCGTGACCAAGTCGGACACCTGGATCGACATGAGCGTGCTCGAGGAGTGCATGCGCGAGCATCTCAACGACGCAGCCGAACGCCGCGTTGCGGTACTCGACCCGCTCAAGCTGGTGATCACCAACTACCCGGAAGGGCATGGCGAGCTGTGCCAGGCGCCCAACCACCCGCTCAAGCCCGAACTGGGCAAGCGTGACATGCCCTTCAGCCGCGAGCTGTGGATCGAAGGTGAGGATTTCATGGAAGAGCCGGTCAAGGGCTTCCACCGCCTCTACCCGGGCAACACCGTCCGTCTGCGTTATGGCTATGTGGTCAAATGCACTGGCTGCGAAAAGGACGCCAATGGCAAGGTCATCAAGGTGCTTGCGGAATACATGCCGGACTCCAAGTCCGGCACCCCGGGCGCAGACAACTACAAGGTCAAGGGCAATCTGCACTGGGTTTCGGCCGAGCATGGCTACCGCAGCGAGGTGCGCCTGTACGACCGCCTGTTTGCCCATCCCCACCCCGGCCAGCGTCGCGAAGGCGATGCCGAGGGCGTAGAGCGTAACTTCCTCGACGACATCAACCCGGACTCCAAACGCGTCATCACCGCTTGGCTCGAGCCGTCGTTGCGGAGCGCAAAACCGGAAGAGCGCTTTCAGTTCGAGCGTCACGGTTACTTCGTTGCCGACCGGCGTGACACCCGGGATGGTGCTCCGATATTCAACCGGACTGTCACACTGAAGGACTCGTGGGCCAAAGGCGGCAAGTGATCCACTTTCTGTCCCGGCAAACCACTGCCTTACCGCCCAGCGGCAGATGACAACCTGACCTGCGAGACCGCCATGCCCCCCCTTGCCCGTCGTAGCCTGATGCTTGCCCTTGCCGGCATTGCGGTGCTCGCAGGGGGCTGGTGGCTGACACGGCCGACACCGCTGGCGGTCACCGTGCATGAAATCACGCGTGGCAGGGTGGAAGCCAGCATTGCCAACACCCGCGCTGGCGAGATCGAAGCCTGTCAGCGGACAAAGATGTCCACCATCATCGGTGGGCGGATCGAGACCCTGACCGTACGCGAGGGCGATCGCGTGGAAGCCGGGCAGGTGCTGATGCGCCTGTGGCATGGAGATCTCGACGCGCGTCTGGCGGTCAGTCGTGCACAGTTGGCCACCGCAACCCAACGCCAACGTGAGACCTGCACGCTGGCCGCCAACGCCGAACGCGAAGCTGAACGCCAGGCGCAACTGGTACGCCGCGGCTTTGTCTCGGCCAGCGTGGAAGAGCGCGCCCGCGCCGATGCCAGCGCCCGCCGTGCCGCCTGCGACACCCTGCGCACGGACGCGGTAACGGCCCAGGCCCAGATCGAGGCCATTGAGGCCGAGCGTCAGCGCACTGTATTGATTGCCCCCTTTGCAGGTACCGTCGCCAAGATCACCGGCGAGCTCGGCGAATACTCCACCCCCTCACCGCCTGGCGTGCCGACACCACCGGCAATCGACCTGATCGACGACAGCTGCCTTTACGTCAAGGCGCCAATGGACGAGGTCGATGCCCCCAAGATCCATCCAGGTCAGTCCGTCCGGGTCAGCCTCGAGGCCTTGCCCGGCCAAAGCTTCGAAGGTAGGGTCAAGCGCATCGCCCCGTATATCACCGCGGTCGAGAAGCAAGCCCGCACGGTCGAGGTCGATATCGATTTCGTCCATCCCGAGCAGGCTCAAGGACTGCTTGTCGGCTACAGCGCCGACGTCGAGATCGTGCTCGATGCGCGCGACGACGTGCTTCGTCTGCCGGCCTCCGCACTGCGCGAAGGGAACCGCGTGCTGGTGCTCGGTCAGGACGGCATGCTCGTCGAACGTACATTGAAGACGGGCCTGGCCAACTGGGACGCCGTCGAGGTGCTGGAAGGGCTCAATGCCGGCGACCAGGTCGTGACCTCGCTTGAGCGGGAAGGCGTGCGCGCCGGGGTGCATGCTGTGGCAGACGGCTCAGCACCCTAGGGCCCGTCATGGCGCAGATCGAACTGGCCGGCATCGAGCGCACCTTCACCCTGGGTGACAGCCGGGTTCACGCCCTGCGCAATATCGAACTTGCCGTTTCTGCCGGCGAGTATCTGGCAATCATGGGCCCCTCGGGCTCCGGCAAGTCCACCCTGCTCAACCTGCTGGGCCTGCTCGACCGTCCCGATGCCGGCCATTACCGGCTCGAAGGCCGCGACGTCACCGCACTATCGGGGGATGAGCAGGCTGCAGTGCGACGCGATCGCATCGGCTTCGTGTTCCAGAGCTTTCATCTGGTTCCCCGTCTGAGTGCAGCAGAAAACATCGCCCTGCCCTTGATGCTGTCGGGCATGCCACCTGCCGAGCGCGACGCTCGGGTGGCGCGGGCGCTGCACGACTTCGGCCTGGAGTCCCGGGCCCGCCATCGCCCGGAGGAGCTTTCCGGTGGCCAGCGCCAGCGCGTGGCCATCGCCCGTGCCACCATCATGCAGCCCGCGATGCTGCTGGCCGACGAGCCGACCGGCAATCTGGATCGTCACACCGGGCAAGAGGTCACCGAGTTGCTCGAAGCGCTCAACGCTGGCGGTACCACGCTGATCGTGGTCACCCACGACCCTGCGATGGGCGCCCGTGCAAACCGCAGGCTGATGATGGAAGACGGTGCCATCGTCGACGATGTCCTGGCATCTGACATGACACGATGACGCCGGCCGACACCCTGCGCTTTGCCAGCCGGGCCGCGGCAGCCTATCCCTTGCGCACTGCCCTGATGGTACTGGCCATGTCGATCGGTGTGGCCGCGGTGGTGGTGCTGACCGCGCTGGGCGACGGCGCCCGCCGCTATGTGGTCGACGAGTTTGCCTCGCTCGGCGCCAACCTGATCATCGTGTTACCTGGCCGCACCGAAACCGGTGGCGTCAATCCCGGCAGCTTCATCACTGGCACGCCCCGCGACCTCACCGTAGCGGACGCGGCCGCGCTGACGCGCGCGCCCCTGGTGCACCGCGTCGCCCCCTTGTCCGTGGGTAACTCCGAGATTGCCGTTGGCGGCAAACTTCGTGAGGTGATGGTGCTGGGCACCACCTCGGACTATGCCGGCATCCGCCTGCTCGACCTCAACCAGGGCCGCTTCCTGCCACCTGAAGCGGACAAACAGGCCAGCGCCGTCGCCGTCATCGGCAGCCTGATCCGCAAGGAGCTGTTCGGCAGCGAGCCCGCCGTCGGCCGCATGATCCGCGTCGGTGACCGCCGCCTGCGCGTCATCGGCGTGCTGGCCCCCGCCGCCAAGGGACTGGGCATGAGCCACGACGAGTTGGTCATCGTACCAGTCGCGACCGCGCAAGCCATGTTCAACACCAATACCTTGTTCCGCATCATGGCCGAGGCCAGCAGTCGCGAGGCATTGATCCCCGCACAGCGCCAGATCGAACAGATCCTGCAGGCCCGTCGCGATGGCGAACTCGACGTCACCCTGATCACCCAGGATGCCATCCTCGGCACCTTCGACCGCATCCTGGGCGCGCTGACACTGGCCGTAGCCGGTATCGCCGGGATCAGCCTGGCAGTGGCAGGCATTCTGGTGATGAATGTGATGCTGGTCGCCGTTACCCAGCGCACTGGCGAAATTGGCCTGCTGAAGGCCCTGGGGGCCAATACCACCGACATCCGCAACGCATTCATCGTTGAAGCCTTGCTGCTGTCACTTGCAGGCGCGGCCGCAGGATACGGGCTGGGCCAGGCCGGCGCCTGGGTGATCCGCCTGCTCTGGCCTGTGCTGCCGGCCTGGCCACCGGACTGGGCAGTGATCGCGGGCGTCGGCACCGCACTGGCGACCGGGCTTGTGTTCGGCGTCATGCCGGCGCGGCGCGCAGCGCGCCTCGACCCCGTGCAAGCCCTGTCCAGGCGCGGGGGCTGAAACGATGCGCTGGCGGGACTTCGCACTGCTTGCGCTACGCGCCCTGATCGCGCATCGGCTACGCAGTTTCCTGACCCTGCTGGGCATCGCCGTCGGCATTGCCGCAGTGATCCTGCTGACCTCGATTGGCGAAGGCCTGCACCGCTTCGTGCTGAAGGAGTTTACCCAGTTCGGTACCAACATCATCCAGCTCAGCCCCGGTCGCCTGGGCGCACGCGGCGGTCCACCCGGCCTGCCATCCACCACCCGGGACCTGACACTGGAGGATGCCGCAGCAGTGGCAAGACTCCCCTTGGTGACCGGCGTCACCCCTGCGGTATCGGGCAATGCGGAAGTCCGCGCCAACGGCCGGGTCCGGCGTACCCTGGTGATGGGCGTGGGTGCCGACATGGACCGGATGTACTCGATGACCGTGCGCAGCGGACGCTTCCTGCCACCAGACGATGCCAGCACGGCACGCCCCTTCGTCGTACTTGGGGCCACGCTGAAGCGCGAGTTGTTCGGCCATGCGGATGCACTGGGCGAGCGCGTCCAGATCGGCGGGGAACGTTACCGGGTGATCGGCGTCATGGAAGAAAAGGGCCAGTTCCTGGGCATGGACCTGGACGACACCGCCTACATCCCGGCCGTGCGTGGGCTGGCGCTGTACCAGCGCGACGGACTGATGGAAATCAACATCAGCTACGCCGAAGGCACACCCGCGACGCTGGTGGCCGCAGCAGTCCGCTCGCTGATGACCGCGCGTCATGGGCGCGAGGATTTCACCCTCACCACCCAGGAGGACATGCTTGCCAGCCTATCGAACATTCTCGGCATCCTCACCGCGGCCGTCGGGGCACTCGGTGGCATTTCGCTGCTGGTCGGCGGGGTGGGCATCGTCACCATCATGACCATCGCCGTGTCCGAACGCACGGGCGAGATTGGCCTGCTGGTCGCTTTGGGTGCAAAACGACGGACCATTCTCGGCCTGTTCCTCGGCGAAGCCATCGTCCTGGCTGCACTCGGCGGCTTGTTCGGGCTATTGCTCGGCAGCGGCCTGGCCGCCCTGGTCGGCGTGCTGGTACCTGCCTTGCCTGTCGCCACCCCGTGGCATTTCGTCGTGTTTGCGGAAGCGATCGCGGTATTGATCGGCCTGCTCGCGGGGGTGTTGCCGGCTCGCCGCGCCGCAGGTCTGAATGCCGTAGACGCCCTACGTGCGGAGTAGCCCGATGCCGACACCCGCTCAGCTGGTTTCCGGACTTGCGCTGCTGGCGCTGGCCACCAAGCTCTACCCGGCACCTGCACCCTGGTACTGGTGGCACAGCCGGATCGACGGCCAGGGGCATTGTGCCCAGATCTCGCCCGGTCCGGGCTGGATCCGTGGAGCAGGACCTTTTCGTGACCTGCGTTGCACCCAGGCGGCCGACGCAAGGCGTCAGACGTCCCCGCCCGCGATTGACCCAGGTCAACCCGAAGTCAGATCGATCAGCAAGAAGCCGATTCAGTCACTAGATTGAAACAAAGCGGAAATGAAAGAGCGTGCATCCGTCACGCTCTGGTATTCGAGGAGACCATCATGAGCATTTTCGACTCCCCCATCGGCCGCTGCGAGGCCGTCCGGGAACTCGTCCTGCTGGATGAGACACAGGCTGAATGCGCACGCGAACACGAGTGTCCGCCCGGACGCGAATGCCCGCTGGACGGCTGTTTCACGCCGGTCAGCGGTCTGTCGGAAGAAGACGCCGAACGGTTGGCAAAACCCGTATCACGCCGTCGTACCAAAGCCGCCCACTGAATGGCCAAGGAGGCACACCCATACCCCCAACGAAACAAACAGCCACCGACCCGCACAGCGCAGTCGGTGGCTGTCATCGTCAGGCGAAGCCTTCGTCCTCGGTCAGGAAACGCCACTGCCCCAAGGGTAGATCGCCCAGCTTTACCTTGCCGATCCGTACCCGCTTCAGGCCAACGACCTTCAGTCCAACGAGTTCGCACATGCGCCGGATCTGACGTTTGCGCCCCTCGCGCAGCACGAAGCGCAACTGGTCTTCGTTGATCCACTCGACCTTGGCCGGGCGTAACGGCCGATCGTCCAGCCACAAGCCATGGTTGAGCAGCGCAAGTCCGTTCTCGGCCAGTTGCCCTTCTACCCGGACCAGATACTCCTTTTCCACCTCGGAGTCGTCGCCGATCAGCTGTCGTGCCACCCTGCCGTCCTGAGTCAGCACCAGCAGGCCGGTGGAGTCGATATCCAGCCGCCCGGCCGGCGCCAGCCCCTTGAACACCGAAGGATGAAAACGCTGGGCGGTGTCGCGGTCGAACTGATTGTCCGGACCGATCAACGATACCGCAGGCTGATAGCCTGGCTCTGGCTGGCCCGAGACATAGCCAACGGGCTTGTGCAGCAGGATGGTGACGCGCTCGGCCTGCTGCCGTCGGGCTTCGGGCGCCAGCACGATGCGTGCATCTGGATCGATGCGTACCCCTAGTTCGGAAATCCGCTTGCCATCCACAAAAACCCAGCCACGTTCGATCAGTTCATCCGCCTCCCGACGCGAACAGATGCCGCGATCCGCCATGACCTTGGACAAGCGCACACCCTCGGCCGTGGAGGTTCGGGGCGTCACAGGCGGCCCCGGCACCCGGGCGGGTGCTGACGTTGGTGCGGAATGCCCCACTGCACGATCGCTTCGCCTCTGCGCGGCCCCCGTCGGCTTGCCTGCAGGCCGTCCTTGCTCACCACGCGGCGCACGTGCCCCGCGTTCGCCAGCCTCGCCACGTCGCGCGTTTCCCGCCGGGCGAGCGGAACGATCGTCGCGCCGACCTTCAGTCGCCGAACCCGCTTCATCCCTTCCCGGACGTGCCGGCGAGCGCGACTCACGCTGATCGCTGCGCTTCTGCTGACCCGTCGCGCCGCGGTCTTCGCGTCGCTCACGCGGCGGGGATGGCGGCTGGCGCCCCCGGTCCTGTCCGGCAGTCTCCGGCGCAACAGTCTCGTCACGAGCGGCACGACGCAACTTGAGCGTACCCTCGATCTGGCTCGGCACCGGTTTCGGCGGATTCCTGCGGATGGTGTTCATTCTGCCCCCCTGGCGTCACACGACGTTTTCAACAAACAGCCACGATTATGCGCCCATAGCAAAAACAAAACCCGGCTTGACGCCGGGTTCCGCTGTACTGCCTAGCGCACAAGACGCTTACATCATGCCCAACGCCTTGGGCAGGAAGGTGGAAATGCTCGGGATGTAGGTGATCATCATCAAGAACACCAGCATCGTGTACAACCACGGCATGACCGCCTTGCTCATCTCGGTCAGGCCTGCCTTGGTCACACCACTGGCGACGAAGAGGTTGAGGCCAACAGGTGGTGTGATCATGCCAATCTCCATATTCACCACGATCATCACACCGAAATGGATCGGGTCGATACCCAACGCAACCGCCACCGGAAACAGGATCGGCGCCAGGATCAGGATGATCGACGACGGCTCCATCAGCGCACCGGCGACCAGCAGCAGGACGTTCACCACGATCAGGAAGCCGATCGGTCCCATACCACTGGCAACGATCGCATCGGCCATGCGCTGAGGGATCTGCTCACTGGTCAGGATGAAGGAGAACAAGACCGCGCTGGCAATGATGAACAGCAGCATCGCGCTCATGTTCGCCGAATCCAGCAGCACACGCGGAATCTGCTTGAAGGTTAGATCCTTGTACACGAACACGGCAATGATGAAGGCGTACACCGCGCTCATTGCAGCCGCTTCGGTCGGCGTGAACATGCCGGAGTAGATGCCCCCCATCACCACCACGATCAACATCAGACCCCAGAAAGCCTTGCGGAAGGCCTTGAAGCGATCCCCCCAGCTGACCTTCTGCAGCGTCGGGTAGTTGTTCTTGCGAGCCACATACCAAGTCGTCAGCCCCAGCATGAACGCTAGCAGCAAACCGGGAATGACACCCGCCATGAACAACGCACCGACCGAAGAATTGGTCGTCACCGAGTACATCACCATGACGATCGAAGGCGGGATCAGGATACCCAGACCGCCAGCAGACGCCACCACCCCGGCACCAAAGCGCACTGGATAGCCCTGCTTGATCATCGCCGGGATCAGGATGGAACCGATTGCGACGACAGTCGCCGGACTGGATCCGGAAACCGCAGCGAACAGGGCGCAGGCCAGCACTGCGGACATGCCGAGACCGCCGCGCAGATGGCCCACCATTGCCGTGGCAAAGTTGATCATCCGGCGAGCCACACCGCCGTGAGTCAGAAAATTACCTGCCAGGATGAAGAACGGAATCGCCATGATCTCGAACTTCTCGATGCCGGTGAACATCTTGAGTGCCACTGACTCGAGCGGCACATCTGTGAAGATGAACATGAAACTCAGCACCGTGAGGCCAAGCGCCACACCTACCGGCATGCCGATCGCCATCAGGACGACGAGCAGGCCAAAAATTGCAATCGTATTGGTCATGACTTCGTCTCCTTCACTTGCCCGAACCAGGACGCTTCGCATCAGCATCGCGGCGACCGTGCTCTATATCTTCAGCAATCGAGATTGCCTCCCCTTCGAGCAGCACATTCTCGTCCTGGTCCTCGTCGAGCCCCTCAACGTGACCATGATCATGGCTGGGCAGCTCACCGGTTCGCGCAAAACTCATCATGACCTGCAGGAAGCGGTAACACATGAGGAAGGACCCCAGCGGTACGGCCGAATACACAATCCAGGTCGGCCATTCGAGGTCGGGTGTGGTGGGGCCTTCGAAAAAGTCGCCTGTATCACGGCCGAACAAGGACAGCGTCTCGTAAGCCATACCGTTTTCCCAGACGAAGAGTGCGCCAAACACACCGATCAATCCGGTAAAGACGACCCCACATACAAGCCCGATCTGAATCAAGGCCGCACGCGAACCACCCGTCAGCTTGTTAACGAGGATGTCGACACCCACGTGAATGCCGGTTCGCACGCCATAGGCGGCACCGAACTTGGCCATCCACACGAAGAGAATGATGCAGAACTCCTGTGCCCAGCCGACATTCATTTCGAGCAACCAGTCCTGGACCAAGGGAATTTCGTATCCAGACAGGTAACGATGCACCACCGAGACGAAGATCACGATCGTTGCCACTGCCATCAGGGCGCCGATGATGAACTCCTCGAGGCGGTCGAGAAGCTTGTTCATGATTGTTTTCCCCCGAAAAAACGCCCGTCAGATCAATCGAGCCTGACGGGCGCTGCTGGGTTGAGGCAAGAGAATTACAGCTTGGCCGGGTCGAAGCCGGTTTCCTTGTAGATGGACTGGATCAGTTCAGCACCGATCCGCGACTCCATCTTCTTGTGAACCGGAACCAGCGCCTTCTTGAAGGCTGCCTTCTCTTCGGCGGTCGGGGTATAGACCTCGGTCTTGCCCGAAGCCCGTACGCCGGCCAGCGCCTTGTCGTTCTCTTCCTTGGCGATCTGATTGGCGTAGGCAGTGGATTCGACCATGGCCTTGTCGAGCTGGGTGCGAACCTCAGCCGGCAGACCGTCCCAGAACTTCTTGTTGGTGATGACGGCATAACCCAGGTAACCGTGATCGGTCAGGGTCATGTGCTTCTGCACTTCGTGCATCTTCTGGGTGAAGAGGTTGGAGTGCGGGTTCTCGGTCCCGTCGACCACGCCGGTCTGCAGTGCCTGATACACCTCGGAGAAGGCCATCACCTGAGGCAGCGACTTCACCTCGCGCATCTGCTCTTCCAGCACCTTGGACGACTGGATGCGCATCTTCTTGCCACGCAGGTCTTCCGGCTTCTTGATCGGAGTGTTGGCGGAGAAGGACTTGAAGCCGTTATCCCAGAAAGCCAGGCCCTTGATGCCCTTGGGCTCGAGCTTGGCCAGCAGTTGGGCGCCAACCGGACCTTGCGTGACCTTGTTCAAGGCTTCGTAGCCGTCAAAGATGTAAGGCAGGTCGAACACTTCGAACTCACGCACGCCGAGCGGCCCGAACTTGGCCAGCGACGGCGCCAGCAGCTGGACCGCGCCCAGTTGCAGCGCTTCCATCTCTTCCTTGTCCTTGTACAGCGTGCTGTTGGCGTAGACTTCAACCTTGACCGCACCGCTGGTGTACTTCTCGGCCAGCTCCTTGAACTTCTCGGCAGCCTTGCCCTTGGGCGTATCCTGTGCCACGACGTGGCTGAACTTGATCACGATCGGGTCAGCGGCCACGGCAGTCGCAGACAGGCCGGCAGCGATCAGACCCAGAAACAGTGTACGAATCTTCATCTCACATCTCCTCCAGTTGAAAAACCTACGCACTGAATGCGTTTTCGAACCGGTCGCGTGCCTCGTCTGCCCCGCGAGACCGGATTTTCTGCAGGTACAGACCTGCCGAAAGGTGGCGAAGTATTGTTCCGAGGGCCCGAACGACGCTATTGTGGAATACCGCAAACACAAACGATCGGGCCATAAGGCCATTCGATAGCAGCCCCTCCTGCCTCCCTCCCCCCGATGCCGGCCACCACAACACTCGAAGCCCCCCCTGCTCCGCGCAATGCCTGGATCGGTAGCCTGCCCTATGCCGCGCTGGTGCTGTTTCTGGGGGCCATTGCGCTGCTGGTGTGGCTGACCCGCGAGTACGATGCGGACGAGCAGCAGACGACCTTGATCACCGATGTGCTGTGGATGGAGCAGAACCTGCGCTTTCAGCTCGATCGCAACGAAGCCTTGCTGCAACAGCTTGGCGTCGAGCTGCTGACAGCCGAGCGCCCCAGCGCGCAGGCAGACGCGCAGCTGCGGCAGTTGATGAGCCAGGATCGCGGCATTGTCCGCGTCCTGTGGATCAATGCCGACGGACAGATCATGGGCGCCCTCCCTCCAGTGCTCGACTCCGGTCTCGTTGGCGAAGCCGACGGTGCAGTTCCAGCAGAATCGGTGATGAAGCTGGCACGCGCCGTGGGGCGCCCGGTCTATGGCCCCGCCTATCCGGTCGTTGGGGGACGCCATCACTTTGAAGTGCATGTACCCACATGGTCGGAGGAGCGTTTTGCTGGCGTGGTGGTCGCAATCTACTCCCTGTCCGACCTGGTCACCCGCGAATTGCCCTGGTGGTTCTCCGAGCGCTACCGGGTTGCAGTGCTCGACCCGGACGGCCGAGAGATCGCGGCGAAATCCAAGATCGCCCCGCTCGCCGCGCAGCGCAGCTATACCACGCCATTCGAGCCGCCGGGTCACGGACTGACACTGCAGATCACCGCCTACAAGGGTGAGACCCGCTGGATGCCAGTTCTGTTGATTGCGTCCATCGTGTTGTTCGGCGCAATCATCGTATGGAGTGTGTGGCAACTACGCCGTCAGCTCGCGCGCCGCCAGGCTGCCGAGCAGGCGCTACGCAATGAGTCCGCATTCCGCAAGGCCATGGAAGACTCCGTCATCACCGGCCTGCGCGCGCGCGACCGAGAGGGGCGCATCACTCACGTCAATCCGGCCTTCTGCCGGATGACCGGATACAGCGCCGAGGAGCTGCTCGGCGCCCGCCCGCCCATGCCTTATTGGGACCCCGACCAGCTGGAGCGGACGATGGAGGTGCACAATCAGGTCATGCGGGGCGGCACACCCAATGAAGGCCTGGAAGTATCGTTAAGGCGCAAGAACGGAGAACGTTTTGATGCGCTCATCTTCGAAGCACCGCTGATCGACGCCGAAGGCCACCACAGTGGGTGGATGGGTTCGGTGCTGGACATCACCGAGCAGAAGCGCGCCCGTGAGCTGGCGCGCCAGCAGGACGAACGCCTGCAGGCTACATCCCGCCTGGTGACCATGGGGGAGATGGCATCAACGCTGGCGCATGAACTGAATCAGCCGCTAGGTGCAATCGCCAGCTACAACAGCGGGTGCATCAACCGACTGGAAGCCGGTCAGCTGGATGCAGCCGAACTCCGCGACATCCACGACAAGATCGGCCGCCAGGCCCGCCGGGCCGGGGAGATCATCCGCCGGGTACACGACTTCGTCCGTCGTTCAGAACCCAAACGCGAGGCGCTGTTGCTCAACACCGTCATCCGCGACGCGGTCGGCCTGATCGAGGCCGATGCGCGCAAGCGCCGGATGCGCATCATCAGCGAACTCGCACCGGATCTCCCCCCCATCACTGCCGACCCGGTGATGATCGAACAGATCCTGGTCAATCTCGTCCGCAACGGCATGGATGCGATGGCAGACCTGCCACCCGAGCAGCGTCAGGTATTGATCCAGACCCGCCAACGGAACCACATGCTTGAGGTCCGGGTCACGGACCGCGGTTGCGGCATTGACCCCGAAACCGCCGCCCGCCTGTTTCAGCCCTTCTTCACCACCAAGGCCGAAGGCATGGGAATGGGCCTGAACATCTGCCGCTCGATCGCTGAGCTGCACCACGGTCGCCTGACGTTTGAACCCAATCCGTCTGGCGGTACCATCTTCATCCTCACGCTACCGATAGAACGCCCATGAGCCAGGCCTGCGCCCACATCATCGACGACGACGAAGCCATTCGCGACGCATTGCAGTGGCAGTTCCGCACCCGTGGCGTCGAATGCACGCTATGGCCCAGTGCCGAAGCCTTTCTTGACGCCTGGCAGACGGACTGGCGTGGTTGCATCGTGCTCGACATCCGCATGGAAGGCATGAGCGGACTGGAATGCTTCGACACCTTGATCGAACGCCAGTGCAGCCTGCCGGTGATCTTCATCACCGGTCACGGCGACGTCCCCATGGCGGTCAGCGCGCTGAAGAAAGGCGCATTCGACTTCATCGAGAAACCCTTCTCGGACAACGAGCTTATCGAGCGTGTCGAACGCGCCATTGCACTCGACACCGAGCGCCAGCGCGCGGCAGCGGACCGGGGCACCGTCGAAAGCCGGCTTGCCTCACTGACCGCACGCGAACGTGAGGTCATGGAATTGATCCTCGAAGGCAAATACAACAAGGTGATCGCCGATCAGCTGTCGATATCGATGCGTACCGTGGAGGCACACCGATCGAAGGTGTTCGACAAGATGCAGGTGCGCTCCGCAGTCGAACTCGCCCAGATGCTGACCACGCTCAAGGGTTGAGCCCCTGGGGGCCGGATCATGCCTGAGCATGCCAGACCGGCAACACCCCAGCACGGCCCGGCGGACAGGCAAAGCCCTGGTCAGCGCCAATCCCCCCGACCCAGACGACCTGCCCATCGATCGTCAGTACCGGCAGCCGCGCCCTCAACCAGTCCGGGATGGCTGCCTCCTGACACAGGTTCTTGAAACTGCGTCGCGGCCTGCCGGCAGCAGGCTGCAGACGCAGGCCAGGCGGCCTCAGATCCAGCCGGCATTCATTTGCAGCCAGAAAGTGGCGCTCGTCGATCCCCTGTCCCTGCGCACGCTTGAACACCACATGCCCCCCCCCCCATGGCAAATGCGCCCCGGGCAGCCCTTGCCAGGACTGCGGCACCGGCAGATCTGACACCAAGGCCTCCAGCCAGGCTTGATCCCGATAGGCATGCCAGACGAGCCCCCCCAGTGGCAAGCGGAATGGCCGTTGCTCGCCAACCTCGCGAAACTGGCGGACCGCCTCAAGCATGCGCGCGGTGGACAGCGGCAGCATCCCGTGCCTCTGTATCTGCCACATCAGCAGGTTGAGCAACCGCGAGTCTGTCAAGGCAAGCAGGGCTGACCGGCGCCAGCCACGCACGCCGTCGTCCAAATTGGGATCGCCGCGGCACGCGCAAGCATCGAGTTCGGCCAGGTCATCCAGCAGCCCGGCCGCTTCCCGAAAATGCGCTGCCGCCCGGCCCAGCGAAACTGAGGCAGCGGGAAAGGCCTGCTCAATTTCAGGAAGGATGCGGTGACGAATGCGATTGCGCGCGAAACGGCAGTCCGCATTGCTCTCGTCATCGACCCACGAGAGTCCGGCGACATGCGCATGCTCGACAAGCTGTGGCCTGCCGGCAGCCAGCAAGGGACGCAGCCGCCCGGGCTGACGCAGCGGTCGTGCATCGATCTCTGCCATTGCGGCAGCACCACGCACGCCCGTACCGCGGAACAGTCGGAACAAGACGGTTTCTGCCTGATCGTCGCGATGGTGGCCCAGCGCAATCCAGTCACAGTCTTGGCGATCAAATACCGCATGGCGCTGGCGCCGCGCCGCGCCCTCGAGCCCATCACGATCGCCGGCCGGCACGTTCACGCACACGGCTTGAAAGGCCACGCCGCGGGCTGCGCAGACCCGCTCACAGAACGCCAGCCAATCATCTGCATTCGGGCTCAGTCCATGGTGAACATGAACCGCAGAAAGCTGGAAGCCCAGACTGGGTTGCAGTGCGCACAATACATCAAGCAACACGATCGAATCCATGCCGCCCGACAGCGCACAACACACCCTTGTACCGGGCCCCACCGCAGCCCGGTGAAGCACCTCGGCAGCCAGCGCTCGCAGATCCACGACCATCGCTCGAGCCGCAGACCTCATGCCCGTGGCCACCGATGAATCAGGCAGCCTGCTCCTTGAACCGACCGTAACTCATCAGTTTTTCGATGCGTTGCGCCACCAGCTCAGCAGGTGACAGCGAATCGACCTGACGCAATGCATCGCCCAAGGCTCGCTTCAGATTCTGCGACATCGCACGATGATCACGATGCGCACCACCGACCGGCTCATTGACGATCTTGTCGATCAGGCCAAGCGACTTCAGGCGTGCCGCGGTAATGCCCATGGTCTCTGCCGCCTCGGAGGCCTTGTCCGCACTTTTCCACAGGATCGAGGCGCAGCCTTCGGGCGAGATCACCGAGTACGTCGAATACTGCAGCATCATCACCTGGTCACCCACCGCGATCGCCAAGGCTCCGCCCGAGCCCCCTTCGCCGATGATGGTGCAGATCAAGGGCACCTTGAGTTCGGCCATCACGTACAGATTGTGGCCAATGGCCTCGGACTGGCCACGCTCCTCGGCACCAATGCCGGGATAGGCCCCCGGGGTATCGACGAAGGTGAAGACCGGCAAGCCGAACTTCTCGGCCAGCTTCATCAGACGCATTGCCTTGCGATAACCCTCTGGACGCGGCATGCCGAAATTACGCAGGATCTTCTCCTTCGTATCGCGCCCTTTCTGATGACCGATCACGACGCAACTCTGCCCGTTGAAACGCGCCAGCCCACCCACGATAGCCTTGTCGTCGGCATAGGCACGATCGCCATGCAGCTCTTCAAAATCGGTGAAGATGTGTTTGACGTAATCCAGGGTATAAGGACGTTGTGGGTGGCGCGCGACCTGGGCAATCTGCCAGGGCGTGAGCTTGCCATACAAGTCCTTGGTCATCGACAGGCTCTTGGTCTCGAGCCGTGCGATCTCCTCGGAGATGTCCACGGCCGAGTCGTCCTGCACGAAACGCAACTGCTCGATCTTGCCTTCGAGTTCGGCGATCGGCTGTTCAAAATCCAGAAAGGTGGTCTTCATCGGACCGTTCCCAGCAAAAAAACGAGCGCCATTGTAACGCCTGCCGCGCAAAAGCTCGCGTTCTGATCAACGAAGTCGCCGCAGACCTGACATCCGCATCTAACCTCCCGAACAACAAAAAAGAGCGGGCGCCCCTGGGGACGCCCGCTCCTGCGGTCTTCACACAAGCAACTCTGCTGCCGTGACAGGATGTATCAATCGCTGTTGGCGAAACCCAGCAGGTGCAGCAGGCTGGTGAAGAGGTTGTAGATCGAAACGTAGAGCGTGACCGTTGCCATCACATAGTTGGTCTCGCCGCCGTGAATGATGTTGCTGGTCTCATACAGGATGAGGCCGGACATCAGCAGCACGAACATCGCGGACACCGCCAGCGACAGCGCAGGCATCTCGAAGAACACCGCACCCAGACCCGCAAGGAAGGCCACCAGGATGCCCACCATCAGGAAGCCACCCATGAAGGAGAAATCCTTGCGCGAAGTCAGCGCGTAGGCCGACAGTCCGAGGAAGATCGCCGCAGTTCCACCCATCGCCTGCATGACCACCTGCGAGCCGTTGGGCATCGACAGGTAGTGCGACAGGATCGGCCCAAGGGTGTAACCCATGAAGCCGGTCAGGGCGAACACGAACAGGATGCCCAGGCCACTGTTGCGGAACTTGGTGGTCAGGAACAGCAGACCGAAGTAACCCACCAAGGTCAGGATGATGCCCGGATGCGGCAAGCCCAGCGCCAGCGACATGCCAGCGGTGACTGCCGAGAACGCCAGCGTCAGTGACAGCAGCATGTAGGTGTTACGGATGACCTTGTTGGTGGACAGCACCGAGGCTTCCGACCGGGTCATGGTAGCAATGCGGTTTTCCATCTGTTGTTTCTCCTGTCCAGGGATTCAATGATCCTAGTCTAGTTTAATTTTGCACAAACAGGTCAGTCAGGCTGTTGCCACATCAAGCGCCGGGTAGCGCTGATGCGCGACATGACGATTACGCCGCAGGCGCTGTGCCAGCACCCGGGACACCCGGTCGGCAGCTTCATCAACCGCGGCACGGACGTCGATCTGGGTAATGGCAAACACCACATCGGGCAGATTGCGCAAGCGCAGTTGCACCACACAACGCTTGTCCGCCCCGCCACGCGGGCCGTTCACATCAGCCACCTTGATCCGCGCCCACTGGATGTGGTCGCGGAACTTGCCGATGGCGAAACGCATCCGCCGGGTTACGTAGTCCTGCAACCCGGGGGCTGCTTCAACACCGTCACAATGCAGATCGATTCGCATGTTTGAGTCTCCTTTGTTGGTGGCAAATCCTTACTGTGCCAACACAGTTCAGATGCTAAGGCTCAGACTGTTCGATAAACTCCGGGTTCAACTGAATGTTTATCCGTTTTTTTCGAACTGTCTCAAAATGCTCAATTACAAGCAGCTACACCACTTCTGGAGTGTCGCCCGCGCTGGCGGCATCACCCGCGCCAGTGAACGCTCCGGACTGGCACCGCAAACGCTGTCGGGCCAGATCACTGCATTGGAGACCACTCTGGGGGTGAGTTTGTTCCGCCGCCAGGGCCGCCGCCTGGTGCTGACCGAAACCGGCAGCATGGTGCTCGACTATGCAGAAGAGATCTTCCGCCTCGGCGCGGAGCTGGAAGATGCAGTCCATAGCAGCGCAGCGGGCCGCACCCTGCCGTTTCGCGTTGGCGTCGCCGACGTTGTGCCCAAGGCCATCGCCTACGTGCTGCTGGCGCCGGCGATGGCGCTGACCGAACCCTTTCGCATCATTTGCCGGGAGAGCAAACTCGACCAGCTACTGGGAGAACTGGCGGTACACAAGCTGGATGTGGTCCTCGCCGACAGCCCGCTGCCCCCCAATATGGATGTACGCGGATACAGCCACAAACTGGGGGAGTCGGCAGTCGGCTTTTTCGCCACACCTGCCCTGGCGGGTACGCTGAAGGGGTCGTTTCCACGCTGCCTGGACGGCGCCCCCTTGCTGCTCCCCGGTGCAGAGGCTTCGGTACGCCGCCCCTTGCTGCGCTGGCTGGAAGACCACAAGATCCGGCCGCGCATCGTAGGCGAGTTCGACGACAGTGCTTTGATGAAGGCATTCGGCGAAGCTGGCGCAGGCATTTTCCCAACACCCAGCCTGATCGGCGACGAAGTGTGCACGAAACACGGCGTACGCTGCCTGGGCCTGGCCGAAACGGTCAAGGAGGCCTTTTACGCCATTTCGGTGGAGCGCCGCCTGACCCATCCAGCGGTACGTGCAATCAGCAGCGCAGCCCCCATGCGGGGGGAGGCAGACGAAGCCGTCGGATGAGTCACATCACAAGATGTGGCACAGACTGGAATGGAAAGTACGACGGAGACCTGCGTGGAAAACTGCTAGAATCCGCGCCTTTCTCGACTCAGGACTGAGTCTGCTGGTGCCGGGAGTGGGACTCGAACCCACACACCTTGCGGCGGCGGATTTTGAATCCGCTGCGTCTACCGATTCCGCCATCCCGGCAGGGAGGGCACGCATTATCACTGAACTTCGCTGTTTACAGCAAGCTAAAACGAGAGATAGATGTCGCTGACACTCGACGATTTCGATTACCACCTTCCGCCTGAGCTGATCGCTCAGGCGCCACTGGCTGAACGCAGTGCCAGTCGCCTGCTTGTCGTCGGCGATAAGTTGAGCGACCAGGTGTTCGCCGACCTGCCCGATTTTGTCGGACCCAAGGACCTGCTGGTGTTCAACGACACCCGCGTCCTTCACGCCCGCCTGCATGGAAGCAAGGCATCGGGCGGCCAGATCGAAGTCCTGATTGAGCGCCCGGTAGGACCGCACGAGGCGCTCGCCCAGATTCGCGCATCCAAGTCGCCCAAACCCGGTACCACACTACGACTGGCCGATGCCTTCGACGTCACGGTGATCGGCCGCGTCGGAGAATTCTTCCACCTGCGTTTTCCCACTGACGAGAACTTGGTGGACCTGCTTGAGCGCCACGGCAAGCTGCCGCTGCCGCCCTACATTCAGCGCGCAGCCGGCAATGAGGACGAGAACCGCTATCAGACGGTCTTTGCCCGCAATCCTGGCTCGGTCGCTGCCCCCACAGCCGGCCTGCACTTCGACGAGGCCACGCTGGCGGCGATACGCGCCCGCGGAGCGCGTTGCGCCTGGCTGACCCTGCATGTCGGCGCCGGTACCTTTCAGCCTGTTCGCGTAGACGACCTTGGCGAGCACCGCATGCACCGCGAGCGCTACGTCATCCCGCAGGAAACCGTCGATGCCATCGCTGCGACACGCGCCGCCGGCGGACGTGTGATTGCGGTCGGCACCACCAGCATGCGCGCACTCGAAGCTGCAGCGCAGGACGGCCCGCTGGCCGCAGGCAGTGGCGAGACGGAAATCTTTATCCTGCCAGGCTTCCGCTTTCAGGTCGTGGATGCGCTGGTAACCAACTTCCACCTGCCCAAATCAACCCTCCTGATGCTTGTGTCTGCCTTTGCCGGCATGCAAACCATCCGTGCAGCCTATCGCCATGCCATTGATCAGAAATACCGTTTTTTCAGCTATGGCGACGCCATGCTCCTGACCCGGAACGACCATGCAGTTTGAACTTCTCGCAACCAGCGGCCAGGCACGCCGCGGCCGTATGACGCTTGCCCACGGCGTGGTGGAAACCCCCGTCTTCATGCCGGTCGGCACCTACGGCACAGTCAAGGCGATGACACCGGACATGCTGCGCGACATCGGCGCCCAGATCTGCCTGGGCAACACCTTCCACCTGTGGCTGCGCCCGGGACTGGAGGTTGTTGCGGCACATGGCGGACTGCACGGATTCATGGCCTGGGACAAGCCCCTCCTGACCGACTCGGGGGGCTTCCAGGTCTTCAGTCTGGGCGCCCTGCGCAAGATCACCGAAGAGGGCGTCAAGTTCGCCAGCCCGGTTGACGGCGCCAAACTGTTCCTCACCCCCGAGATCTCGATGCAGATCCAGCACACGCTGAACTCGGATGTCGTGATGATCTTCGACGAATGCACACCTTACCCCGCGACACGGGACGAGGCGGCGAAATCGATGCGCCTGTCGCAGCGCTGGGCTCGACGCTCGCGCGACGAGTTCGACCGCCTGGGCAACACCAACGCACTGTTCGGTATCGTCCAGGGTGGCATGTACGAAGACCTGCGCAATGAATCACTGGCGGCACTCGAGGACATTGGCTTTCACGGCTTTGCCATCGGCGGACTGTCAGTCGGCGAACCGAAGGAGGACATGCAGCGCATCCTCGCGCACACAGCGCCGCGCCTGCCGGTCCACAAACCCCGCTACCTGATGGGCGTCGGCACCCCGGAAGACATCGTCGAGGGCGTTGCCGCCGGCATAGACATGTTCGACTGCGTCATGCCCACCCGAAATGCCCGTAATGGCTGGCTATTCACCCGCTACGGTGACATCAAGATCAAGAACGCCATTCACAAGGCCGACACCCGGCCGCTCGACCCAAGTTGCGACTGCTACACCTGCCGCAACTTCAGTCGTTCCTACCTGCACCACCTGCATCGTAGTGGTGAGATCCTGGGCAGCATGCTCAACACCATCCACAACCTGCATTACTACCAGACCCTGACAAGGGAATTGCGCGAGGCCATCGCCGTCGGTCGCTTCGACGACTACGTCAGCCGCTTCCGCAGCGAACGTGCCAATGGCACGACCTGAAGGCAGCCAGTCGCACCTTGGGAGGCAGCGATCGCCTCCCGAGCCGACGCAGCGACTATGTAAGACGCGCAACACATTTTCAATGCAGAGGATCCGCACCGAAGCGTTGCCTGCCCTCGACGGCCGAGCCCTGTGGTTCGGCTGGCTGATGCATCGACGACAAGCGGGCAAATGCGGTTTCCAGGCGCAAACAACTTGCAATCGCACAAGTCACCCCCAGTTGTCGGCCAGCAATCACATGATCACAAGCCGTGAGTACCCTTTGGCGACAATAGCCACCGCGAATAGGTTCCGCAGCGCGAAATTTCGCGCATTCAGTGCTTCAACCTTATAATCAATAGCTTGACTTAAACCCTCGGAGTAGAACGTGCTGATTTCCAACGCTTATGCCCAAGCCGCCGCTGGTGGCGACCCCACTGGTGGCCTGATGGGCATGCTGCCGCTGATCCTGATGTTCGTGGTGTTGTGGTTCCTGATGATCCGCCCGCAGATGAAGCGTGCCAAGGAGCACAAGGCCATGGTCGGCGCGCTGGCCAAGGGGGATGAGATCGTGACGGGCGGCGGCGTGGCAGGTAAGGTCACCGATGTCGGTGACAGCTTCGTGCAGGTCGAGATTGCGCCGAACACCATCGTGGCAGTGCAGAAGCAGGCCGTTGCCACCGTGCTGCCCAAGGGCACACTGAAGGCGCTCTGACCGGTTCAGCACTCATGCTGCAGCCGCCGCAGGCGGTCTGCAGCCCGTGCCGGGCGCGCATGCGCACCCAAGTTCCGGCCTTTTCATCCTTCTGCTGCCCCCGACAATGAATCGCTATCCTCTCTGGAAGAATCTCCTCATCGGGCTCGTCCTGTTGTGGGGCCTGATCTACACCCTACCCAATTTCTATGGCGAGGTACCGGCAGTCCAGGTATCGAGCGGAAAGGCCACCCTCAAGCTCGACCCCGCCATCGTCAGTGACCGTGTTGCTGAAGCCTTGCGCAGCGCAGGCATCGAACACAGCGGCATCTTTTCCGACACCAACAGCGTACGCGCACGCTTCGCCGGTACCGATCTCCAGATCCAGGCCAAGGACGCGATCGAACGCGCCTTCAATCCGGATCCGCAAGACCCCTCCTACGTCGTCGCACTCAACCTGTTGTCTGCCTCACCGGCCTGGCTGACCTCGATCCACGCCTTGCCCATGTATCTGGGCCTGGATCTGAGAGGCGGCGTGCATTTCCTGCTGCAGGTGGATATGCCGGGTGCCTTGCTCAAGCGCCTGGACGCCACCACCGGAGACCTGCGCACGCTGATGCGCGACAAGAACGTCCGCCACGCCGGCATTACCCGCGAAGGCAACACCATCCACATCCGCTTCCGAGATGCCGCCCAGCGAGACGCCGGGCGCAACGCGATCCAGGCCTCGACCAACGACCTGCAGCTCACGGACCGTGACGATGGCGCCGATGACCTGAAGCTGATCGCTGCACTCACCCCGCAGGCGCAGCAGACCATGCGCGATTTTGCGATCAAGCAGAACATCACCACGCTGCACAATCGCATCAACGAACTGGGAGTTGCCGAGCCGGTGATCCAGCAACAGGGGCCGGAGCGTATCGTCGTCCAGCTCCCCGGCGTCCAGGATGTCGCCAAGGCCAAGGACATTCTCGGCCGCACCGCGACACTTGAAGTCCGCATGGTCGACGACACCCCCGGTGCGCTGGAAAGCGCCCTGGCTGGCAATGTTCCCTTTGGGACCGAGTTGTATACCGAACGTGGCGGCCCTCCGCTGCTGGTACGCAAACAGGTGGTGCTGACCGGCGACCGCCTGACCGATGCCCAGCCCGGCTTCGACGGCCAGACCAACGAACCGGCAGTGCACCTCACGCTGGACGCAGCCGGCGCACGCATCTTCCGCGACGTCACCCGTGAGAGCATCGGCAAGCGCATGGCAATCCTGCTGATCGAGAAGGGCAAGGGCGAAGTCGTCACCGCACCGGTGATCCGCAGCGAGATTGGCGGCGGCCGGGTACAGATCTCTGGTCGCATGACCACCGCAGAGGCAAACGATGTCGCCCTGCTGCTGCGTGCCGGGTCCTTGGCCGCACCGATGGAGATCATCGAGGAACGCACGGTCGGCCCCAGCCTGGGCGCAGAGAACATCGCCAAGGGCTTCAACTCCACCCTGTGGGGCTTTGTTGCCATCGCCGTGTTCATGTGTGCCTACTACCTGTTGTTCGGCGTGGTCTCGACCATTGCCCTGGCCGCCAACCTGCTACTGCTGGTGGCCCTGCTGTCGCTACTGCAAGCCACACTGACCCTGCCGGGTATCGCGGCCATGGCACTGACACTGGGCATGGCGATTGACGCCAACGTGCTGATCAACGAGCGCATTCGCGAGGAACTGCGTAACGGCTCAAGCCCGCAAGCGGCGATCTCGGCGGGTTATGACCGCGCCTGGGACACCATTCTCGACTCCAACATCACCACACTGATTGCGGGTGTCGCCCTGCTGGTGTTTGGTTCGGGACCTGTACGGGGCTTTGCCGTGGTGCACTGCCTGGGCATCCTGACGTCGATGTTCAGCGCCATCCTGGTGTCTCGCATGCTGATCAACCTGATCTACGGCCATCGTCGCAAGGTGGAAGCGCTGTCGATCGGTCAGGTCTGGAAGCCAGGTAACAACTAAGCAGAACGGGAAATCAAACATCATGGAATTCTTCCGCATCAAGAAAGACATCCCGTTCATGCGCCATGCATTGCTGTTCAACATCATCTCGATGTTGACCTTTGTGCTGGCGGTGTTCTTCCTTGCCACCCGTGGCCTGCATCTGTCGGTCGAGTTTACCGGCGGCACGCTGATAGAAGTCAGTTATGCCGAGGCTGCACAGCTTGAACCGATACGGCGCGCCCTCGGCAATGACGGCTACCCGGACGCTCAGGTGCAGAACTTCGGCAGCGCACGCGACGTGCTGATCCGCCTGCCAAACCGCGAAGGCCTGGATACCAACGGCGTCTCGGAGCGGGTCATGGCCACGCTCGCGGGCATCGATGGCCCCAAAGCGGAGCTTCGCCGGGTAGAGTTCGTCGGCCCGCAGGTCGGCAAGGAGCTCGCCACCGACGGCGCCATGGCGCTGCTGCTGGTGATCATGGGCATCATGATCTACTTGGCGATGCGCTTCGAATGGCGCTTCTCGATCTCAGCCATCGTCGCCAACCTGCACGACGTGATCATCATCCTCGGCTTCTTCGCCTTCTTCCAGTGGGAGTTCTCGCTTGCGGTGCTCGCAGCGGTGCTGGCAGTCCTGGGGTATTCGGTCAACGAATCGGTCGTGGTCTTCGACCGCGTGCGCGAAACGTTCAAGAAGAAGCGCAACATGAGTACCCCTGAAGTGCTCGACCACGCAATCACCAGTACCATCTCTCGAACCGTCATCACCCATGGCAGCACGCAGATGATGGTGCTGGCCATGCTGATCTTCGGTGGGGAGACGCTGTACTACTTCTCGCTCGCGCTGACCATCGGCATCTGCTTCGGCATCTATTCCTCGGTGCTGGTCGCCAGCCCGATGGTGATGTGGCTGGGTGTGTCGCGCGAACAATTCGTCAAGCCCAAGAAGGAAAAGGAAGAAGCGGTCGTCTGAGTCGGCCCTACCCGGGAATGCAAAAAGGCGCCGTTGGCGCCTTTTTGCATTGAAACAGAGACCCTGCATCAAACAGCGAACACCTGCTTCACCTTGAGGGTTTCGTTGCGCTCAACCAGACCGATCAGACGATCGATGTTCGGATGCTTGCCGGGATTCTGCCGGGCATCCTCGGTATGTTCGGCATAGAGCTCCAGCCCTTTCCTGGCTGCGTCAGGACTGATCGCGCCATGAATCTGCGCCAGGTGGTTATATACCACCAGCGAGCCGGCTTGCCCGGGCTTGTTCTCGATGACACCGACCACGGTATCGTCGGCCGCCAGCAGGTTGATCGCCGCCAGGTGGGACACCCCCGGCAGTTGCTTCAGGTTGTCGGCGAAAGCCATAACATTTGCTCCATGCAGTTGAAAACGCCACCCTCAGGTGGCGTGAAGTAAGCGGACCGCACCCGCAGAGTCCCCTCTGCGAAGGCTCGAACCGCCTGTCAGTCAGATGCTCCTGGCCAGCGCTGCGGCCTTGCCGACGTAACTCGCCGGCGTCATCGCCAGCAAGCGGTCACGCTCGGATTGCGGAATGGCCAGGGTGGCGATGAAGTCCTGCAGGGCCTCACGGGTTATGCCCTTGCCTCGAGTCATCGCCTTGAGCTGCTCGTACGGATTCTCGATCGCAAAGCGGCGCATGACCGTCTGCACTGGCTCGGCCAGCACTTCCCAGCATTCGTCCAGATCCGCAGCCAGGCGGGCCGGGTCGGCCTCAAGCTTGGACAGTCCACGCAACGTGCTGTCGAGTGCCAGCACAGTGTGACCAAAGCCGACACCCATATTGCGCAGCACGGTAGAGTCTGTCAGATCGCGCTGCATGCGCGACACCGGCAGCTTTTCAGAGAAATGGCGGAGCACCGCGTTGGCAATCCCGAGATTGCCTTCAGCATTCTCGAAATCGATCGGGTTCACCTTGTGGGGCATGGTCGAGGAGCCGACTTCACCCTCTTTCAGCTTCTGCTTGAAGTAACCCAACGAGATGTACATCCAGATATCGCGACAGGCATCGAGCAGTATGGTGTTGGTACGAGCCGTGGCGTCGAACAGTTCGGCCATGGCGTCGTGCGGTTCGATCTGAATGGTGTAGGGGTTGAACGTCAGCCCAAGTGACTCAATGAAGCCTCGGTTGAAACTCTCCCAATCGAACTCGGGCCAGGCCGACAGGTGAGCATTGTAGTTGCCCACTGCACCGTTGAACTTCGCCGTCAGTGACACCGCAGCGATCTGGGCACGCGCACGAATCAGCCGGGCGGCAATATTGGCCATTTCCTTGCCGAGCGTGGTCGGACTGGCGGGCTGGCCATGGGTACGCGACAGCATCGGCAGATCGGCCAGTTGATGGGCAAGCTCCCGGAAGCGCGCGATGACCTTGTCGAGCGCCGGCAGCAGCACATCGTTCCGCCCAGCCTGCAACATCAAGGCGTGCGAAGTATTGTTGATGTCTTCCGACGTGCACGCAAAATGGATGAATTCCGACACTTTCATCACTTCCGCGTTGTGACCGAGCCGCTTCTTCAGCCAGTACTCCATCGCCTTGACGTCATGATTGGTCGTCGCCTCGATTGCCTTGACCGCCTCGCTGTCGGCAGCGCCGAAACCTTCGACCACCGCATCCAGTTCAGCCACGGTTGCCGCAGAAAACGGCGCAATCTCCGCCAGCGCAGGCTCTGCGGCCAGCGCCTTGAGCCATTCGATCTCGACCTTTACCCGGTTGCGGATCAAACCATGTTCGGAGAAGTGATCGCGCAGGCCGTCGACCTTGCCGTGATAACGGCCATCGAGCGGGGACAGGGCGGTAAGAGCGGTGACGGACATGACGGGCTTCCGGACAAAAGGTGATATTTTAACGCCCTGGCCCAGGACTTGCTGTTATTTCGCCGACTTGTTCGAGCAAACCTGTACCACCCGGTCTGCCCCGCCCTCTCGCCGGCCACAGCCAACCAAAGGAGAATGTTTCGCGTGAGCACCGCCCAAACGTATCGAATCGAAGTGGAAGCCGTCGCTGAGTTCATTCCGGCCCAATCCAGCATGGAAGAAGACCACTACGTCTTCGCCTATCACGTCACCATCCGCAACACCGGCAACACGGCTGCACGCCTGATCAGCCGTCACTGGGTCATCACGGATGGCACCGGCAAGGTGCAGGAAGTCCACGGGCAAGGCGTCATTGGTGAACAGCCCTTGCTCGAACCGGGTGCATCCTTCCGCTATTCCAGCGGCTGCGTGCTGGAAACCGCGGTCGGCACCATGCATGGCTCGTACCAGATGGAAGCCAGCGATGGCCATCGCTTCGAAGCCACGATCCCGCCTTTCATGCTGGCCATGCCGCGAGTGCTGCACTGAGGACGGCGCTCCGCCCTGCGCGCAAATGCGACGGGGCGGTCACACATTGCGTGACCGCCCCGTCCATCCCCGCCAGCAGCCCCTTCGGGCCCGCAATCAAGAGCGATAATCTGCGTTGATCTTGACGTAGTCGTAAGAGAAGTCGCAGGTCCACACCGTTGCCGATGCTGCGCCACGCGCCAGGTCGATACGCACGGTCAACTCCGCCTCCTTCATGATGCGAGCCCCCGCTTCTTCAACGTAGCTGACTGCCCGTCCACCGTGCTCGGCCACCAATACCGACTCCACCGGGCTGCCAAGCCAGACACGAAGACGACTGACATCCAGGTCATCGATGCCGGCATAACCGATTGCGGCCAGGATACGTCCGAGATTGGGGTCGGACGCGAAGAATGCCGTCTTCACCAGCGGCGAATGCCCCACTGCGTAAGCGACCTTACGGCACTCGTCACGGCTGGTGCCCCCCTCCACCGCAATGGTCATGAACTTGGTCGCACCTTCACCATCGCGCACGATGGCCTGGGCCAGACTGATCGAGACGTCGATGACGGCCTGACGCAGTACCGCATAGTCCGGCGACGCCATGTCGGTGATCTCGGCATTGTCAGCCTGCCCGGTTGCAATGACGATGAAGGAATCGTTGGTCGAGGTATCACCGTCGACCGTGATGCTGTTGAATGACAGATCAGCCGCTTCCTTGGTCAGCGCATCCAGCAAAGGCTGGCTGATGGCCACGTCGCACGCCAGAAAGCCCAGCATGGTCGCCATGTTGGGCTTGATCATGCCCGCGCCCTTGCTGATGCCGGTCAAGGTGACGGTACGCCCCCCCACTGTCACCTGCTTCGACACGGCCTTGGCCAGCGTGTCGGTGGTCATGATTGCATGTGCTGCATCGAACCAGCCATCGGATCGCAGGTTCGCTACAGCCCTGGGCAAACCAGCAACCAGACGGTCGACCGGTAGCGGTTCAAGGATGACCCCGGTCGAAAATGGCAGCACTTGCTCGGCGGCCAGCCCCAGTTGCGCTGCCAGAGTTGCGCAAGTCGCCAGGGCATTCGCCAGTCCCGGCTCGCCCGTTCCCGCATTGGCCACGCCAGTATTGATCACCAGCGCCCGGATGGCGCCTTGCTTCAGGTGAGTCTTGCACACCTGAACCGGCGCCGCACAGAAGCGATTCAATGTAAACACGCCAGAAACCCGGCTACCCGGACACAACTCGATCACCGTCAGGTCGCGGCGGTTGGCCTTGCGGATACCCGCCTCGGCAACCCCCAAGCGTACCCCGGCTACGGGGTAAAGGCTTGCAGGGTTCGGGGTTGTCAGATTGACAGCCATCAGGTTCTCTCCGAAAGGGCTCAGTTGAGTTTGCCGTGACAATGCTTGTACTTCTTGCCGGAGCCGCAGGGACAAGGATCATTGCGGCCAACCTTGGGACCCACCTCGGCAGTCTGAGGCGTGATCTGCCTGGCGGCGGCCGCGCCCAAGGCTTCGTCGTAGTCTGCGTGGTGATACTGGACGTTATCCACCTCAGGCGGCGCTTCCGCTGCCTCAAGTTGCGACTCGGTGCGAATCTGCACCGTCATCAGCAGCTTGGATACATCCACACGTACGGTATCGAGCAAGCCTTCGAACAACTGGAAGGCCTCGCGCTTGTATTCCTGTTTGGGGTTCTTCTGCGCATAGCCGCGCAGATGGATACCCTGACGCAGGTGGTCGAGCGCAGCAAGATGTTCGCGCCAATGTGTATCCAAGCTCTGAAGCATGACGTTGCGCTCGAACTGCTGCCAGGCTTTCAGATCGACATTGGCGATCTTGGCAACGTAGGTCTCCTCTGCGGCATCGACGATGCGCTTGAGGATGGACTCATCATCCAGGTTGGGCTCGGCCTTGACCCAATCGCCCACCGGCAGCTTGAGTGCAAAGTCGGCCGCCAGCGCCTGCTCCAGGCCGGCGATATCCCATTGCTCCTCAACACTTTCAAGCGGCACGTACACGCGGAAAGCATCATGCAGCACACCCTGACGCATCGCGCGGATGGTGTCGGAAACATTGTCGCTTTCCAGCAACTCGTTACGCTGCTGATAAATGACCTTGCGCTGATCGTTGGCAACATCGTCGTACTCGAGCAACTGCTTGCGGATATCGAAGTTACGCTGCTCCACCTTGCGCTGGGCCGACTCCAGCGAACGCGTGACCATGGCATGCTCGATGGCCTCCCCTTCGGGCATCTTCAGCCGCACCATGATCGCGTTGAGACGATCACCGGCGAAGATCTTCATCAGCGGATCCTCGAGCGACAGATAGAAACGGCTGGAGCCAGGATCCCCCTGGCGCCCGGAGCGCCCACGCAGCTGATTGTCGATGCGGCGGGATTCATGGCGCTCGGTGCCGATGATGTGCAGACCGCCTGCAGCAATCACCTGCTCATGCACTTTCTGCCATTCGGCACGCAAATCGGCGATGCGCGCATCCTTCTGGTCGGCAGGGATACTGTCGTCCTCGCGCATCAGCGAGACCGGTTTCTCGATGTTACCGCCCAGCACGATGTCGGTTCCGCGACCCGCCATATTGGTGGCAATGGTCACCACGCCCGGGCGACCGGCCTGAGACACGATCTGCGCTTCGCTGTCATGCTGCTTGGCGTTGAGGAGTTGATGATCGATCTTGGCCTTCTTCAACAGGCTGGACAGGTACTCATTGGTCTCGATCGAGGTTGTCCCCACCAGCACCGGCTGCCCGCGCTTGACGCAGTCCTGAATGTCGGCGATGACTGCATCCCACTTTTCCTTGGCTGTACGGTAGACCTTATCGTTCTCGTCACGGCGCTGGGTGGGCTTGTTGGTGGGAATCACCACAGTCTCGAGACCATAGATCGAGTGGAACTCGAACGCTTCGGTGTCGGCAGTGCCGGTCATGCCGGCGAGCTTGCCGTACATGCGGAAATAGTTCTGGAAAGTGATCGAGGCCAGGGTCTGGTTCTCGGCCTGGATGCGGACGCCTTCCTTGGCCTCGACAGCCTGATGCAAACCATCCGACCAGCGACGACCCGCCATCAGACGGCCGGTAAACTCGTCGACGATGATGACTTCGCTGTTCTGCACGACATAGTGCTGGTCCTTGTGATACAGCGCGTGTGCCCGCAAGGCTGCGTACAAATGATGAACCAGCAGGATGTTGCCCGGCTCATACAGGCCGCCCCCTTCGGCCAGCAAGCCCATGCGTACCAGCAACTGCTCGGCGGTCTCATGCCCCTGCTCAGTCAGCAGCACCTGATGCGACTTGAGGTCGACGGTGTAGTCGCCCGGCTCGGTGACATTGTCACCCTCCCCCTCCTGCTTTTTCAGCAGGGGCGCCACCTGGTTCATCTTCAGATACAGTTCGGTGTGATCCTCCGCCTGACCCGAGATGATCAACGGGGTGCGCGCCTCGTCGATCAGGATCGAATCGACCTCATCGACGATTGCAAAATTGAGCCCGCGCTGGACCCGCTCACTGGTCGAATAGACCATGTTGTCGCGCAGATAATCGAAACCGAACTCGTTGTTGGTACCGTAGGTGATGTCCGACGCATAGGCCGCCTGCTTTTCGGCATGGCTCATGCGCGACAGGTTGCAGCCGGTGGTCAGCCCCAGGAAACCGTAAATCCGCCCCATCCAGTCCGCGTCGCGGCTGGCGAGGTAGTCATTGACGGTAATGACATGTACCCCCTTGCCACTGAGCGCATTCAGATAGGCCGGCAGCGTGGCGACCAGGGTCTTGCCTTCACCGGTACGCATCTCGGAAATCCGCCCGTCATTGAGCACCATGCCACCGATGAGCTGGACATCGAAGTGGCGCATACCATGTACCCGCTTGCCAGCCTCCCGTACCACCGCGAACGCCTCGGGCAACAGCGCATCCAGCGTCTCACCATTGGCCAGACGCTGTTTGAACTCAACAGTCTTGGCCTTGAGCGCCTCATCGGACAGTGCCGAAACTTCCGGCTCGAGGGCATTGATCCTGCGGACGGTCTGGGAATACTGGCGGACCAGGCGATCGTTACGCGTACCGAAGATTTTCTTGAGAAGGCCGGAGAACATGAGATAGGGTCGACGTCAATGCGGCAAAGGCGCGAGTTTATCATGCTCGAACGTCCGCCGTATTTCATACCGACCGTAAACAGGAAGTCCATGAGCACCCTGATACAACGCTTTCTCGGCAGCGGCGACATGCTGGCCAGGCTTCAGGATCATGCAGCGCGCCTGCGTCGCCTGCAGGGTTTGCTCGAGCAGGCACTGCCGCCCCAGTTCGTTGGCGCATGCAGCATTGCAAACCTGAAGGATGACACGCTGGTGATCGCCGCCCGCGGCGGCGCGATTGCGGTACGCTTGAAACAGATGGCGCCCAGCCTGCTTGATCATTTCCTGCGTGCAGGCTATCCGCTATCATCGATCAAGATCAAGGTTGCGACACCGGAGCAGCACGTTCCAGCGCGCGCACCCAGCAACCGGAGCATGTCCCCTTCAGCACGGGACACGCTCACGGACTTTGCCGCCACGCTACCGGCAGACTCCCCCTTGCGCGACTCGCTCGAACGCCTGGCAAGACGCAGCCGCGAGCGCTGATCAGGCCTCACACCATCGGGGCGAGCACCCTTTCGAGTGCAAACAAGGCAAGAAATACAAACAACACGACGACGCCGACCCGGAAGGTCTTCCACGCCCAGGCTTTGTAGCGTGAATTACCAGTCAGCAACCAGAGCAGCAGGGAGCCCGCGACACTGAGGATCACCAGCAGACCGACCACGCGCATCAGCAGCATCGACGGGCCCTCAAGTCATTGCAAGGGCGTCGGCAAACTGGTGAGTCACCGCGGCGGGGGTGGCGGCGGGCTTTTCGAAGGAGACGAGTTCCCAGGCGGACTTGTCTTCGAGCAACACGCGCAGGATCTGGTTGTTCAACGCATGGCCAGCCTTGTGAGCGGAATATGCAGCCAGTAGCGGGTGACCGCACAGATAGAGATCACCAATGGCGTCCAGCACCTTGTGCTTGACGAACTCGTCCGCATACCGAAGACCTTCTGCGTTGAGTACCCGGTATTCGTCCATCACGATGGCGTTATCCAGGCTGCCACCCAGGGCCAGTCCGTTGGCACGCATGAACTCGACATCCTGCATGAAACCGAAGGTACGGGCCCGGGCTACATCGCGGATATAGGACTGCTCGGCGAAATCTACCGTCACTGCGGTCGAGGTGCTGTCAATCGCGGGGTGATTGAACACGATCGAGAACTCAAGGCGAAATCCATCGTAAGGCTCCAGGCGTACCCACTTGTCGCCTTCACGGTACTCCACCGCCTTCTTGACCCGCATGAACTTCTTCGGCACGGACTGCTCCTCGATACCCGCGGACTGCAGCAGGAAGACGAAGGGGCCGGAACTGCCGTCGAGAATGGGAATTTCGGGCGCATCGACATCGACATGTAGATTGTCGATGCCGAGTCCGGCAAGTGCCGACATCAGGTGCTCTACCGTGCCGACCTTCTGCCCGCCCTTCTCTAGACCGGAGCACATGCGGGTATCGCACACGGCATAAGGATCAGCGGGAAAATCCAGCGGAGGATCCAGATCCACCCGATGGAACACGATACCGCTGTCAGGCGCGGCCGGACGCAACACCAGGTTCACCTTGCGGCCACCATGAAGCCCCACGCCAGTGGCCTTGACGATCGATTTGAGTGTGCGCTGCCTGATCATGTGTTTCGTTCCCGTTTCACTGCCCAAGTTTAGCATGGAGGGCCTGGTCAACCGCGGTGCACAAACGGCAACGGACACCTACCCTGCGCCGGAGGCGGCGGCTCAGGGTAGGTGTCCGTCCGGATGCCCCGCAGAACGTCGCGGGAAACCGGGCTCAGTCGGCCTGACGACGCAGGAATGCCGGAATGTCGTACGTACCCACGCCGTTGTTGCTCATGGCATCAACCGTGGTACGACGGCCGCTACGCATCACTGCCGGCACATCCAGATTGTTCATGTCCACCGCAGCACCCCCCATCGGACCATAGGTACCCGTGCCCTGAACCACCTGCATCACCGGCTGACGCGCTGCTGCGCGCGGCGTGCCGAGACCGGTCGCAACCACGGTAATGCGGATGCGATCTTCCATGCTTTCGTCGAACACCGTACCGTATTTGACAAAGGCTTCCGGAGCCGCAAACGCTTGCACCGTCTTCACCGCATCGCGGACTTCGGACATCTTCAGCGACTTGCTGGCCGTGATGTTGATCAGAACACAACGCGCACCGGAGAGTTCCGTACCTTCAAGCAGCGGCGACACCGCAGCCTGCTCGGCCGCAATACGGGCGCGGTCCATGCCGGAGGCTTCGGCGGAGCCCATCATCGCGCGGCCCATCTCGGCCATTGCAGTGCGGACGTCCTGGAAATCGACGTTGACCAGACCCGGTACGTTGATGATTTCAGCAATGCCGCCAACTGCCGAACGCAGTACGTTGTCGGCCGAACGGAAGCACTCCTCGAAGCCGGCATCGTCGCCGAATACATCGAGCAGCTTGTCGTTGAGGACCACGATCAGCGAATCGACATGACGCGTCAGTTCTTCGACACCACTCTCCGCCACACGGATGCGGTTCTCGAAATCGAACGGCTTGGTGACCACGGCAACGCAGAGAATGCCCATCTCCTTGGCAATCTCTGCCACCACCGGCGCAGCGCCAGTGCCGGTACCGCCACCCATGCCGCCGGTGATGAAACACATATGGGCACCTTCGAGTGCAGCGGCAATCGCCTCGCGCGACTCCTGCGCCGCGGCACGACCCGCTTCAGGCTTGGACCCAGCGCCCAGACCCGTGATGCCAAGCTGGATCTTGGTCGGAGCCAGACAACGGGCCAGCGCCTGGGCATCGGTATTGGCCGATACGAACTGAACGCCCTGCACGCCTTCGCGAATCATATGGTCGACCGCATTACCGCCGGCACCGCCGACACCGACCACCTTGATGATCGTCCCGGTCGGTTCCTTCTCAACGATTTCAAACATTTGCCTCGCCTCCTAGATAAACGGCCCTGCTCATTACCGAACACCCGACCAGACTGCATTTAGTATTAACCATGAATTCTAATACTAAATACAGACATCAAATCGAGTACTCAATCAAAATAAATGCCCGCCTTCGCAGGCATTCAGAAATTGCGCTCGAACCACGACTTCATGCGGCCGAAAAACTGTTTCACGCTGCGCGTATCACGTGCCTGCATCCCACGTCGGCGTTGTGCAGCCCCCTCGATCACCAGGCCCATCGCAGCCGCGTAACGGGGCTGGCAGACGACATCAGCCAGCCCACCGTCGTACTGCGGCGCCCCCACCCTTACCGGCATGTGGAAGACATCCTCTCCAAGCTCGACCATGCCCAGCATCACAGAGGATCCACCGGTCAGCACGATGCCCGACGACAGCAGCTCTTCATATCCACTGCGGCGCAGTTCTGCTTGTACCAACTCGAATAGCTCGGACACCCGCGGCTCGATCACATCAGCCAGACGCTGACGCGACAGCGGCCGCGGCGGACGATCGCCTACGCCAGGCACTTCGATCATCTCTTCCGGATCGGCCATCGTATGCATGGCCACACCGTGGCGGATCTTGATCTCCTCTGCCTCGGCAGTCGGCGTGCGCAAAGCCATCGCGATGTCGTTGGTGATCTGGTCGCCAGCAACGGGAATGACTGCGGTATGGCGGATCGCACCCTGGGTGAACACCGCGATATCGGTCGTACCACCGCCGATGTCCACCAGGCAGACGCCCAACTCCTTCTCGTCCTCGGTCAATACCGCATAGCTCGACGCCAGCGGCTGAAGGATCAGGTCCATGACCTCCAGCCCACAGCGACGGACGCACTTGATCACGTTCTGCGCTGCCGACACCGCACCCGTGACGATGTGCACCTTGACCTCAAGCTTCACCCCGCTCATGCCAATCGGCTCACGCACCCCGCCCTGGCCGTCGATGATGAATTCCTGGGTCAGGATATGCAGGATCTGCTGCTCGGCAGGGATCGGCATTGCCCGCGCCACCTCGATCACCCGCTCGACATCCATCGGGGTGACTTCCTTGTCCTTGATCGCGACCATGCCGTTCGAGTTGAAACTCTTGATGTGACTGCCCGCGATACCGGTGTACAGATCGTGGATCTTGCAGTCGGCCATCAACTCGACCTCCTGGATCACCCGGGAGATGGCATCGACCGTGGCCTCGATGTTGACCACGACACCTCGCTTGAGCCCATTGGTGGGCTGAGTGCCAAGACCGACGACGTTCAGTCGCCCATCGGGTCTCACCTCGGCCACCATGCAGGTGATCTTCGACGTGCCGATATCCAGACCGACGATCAGTTCCTTGAAATCCTTGCTCATTTCTTGCCTTTCGGGGTCTGGGGCCGGGCGATCGGCACCGCATCCACGGGAGTTAACGCAAAACCGCCGGGGTAACGGAGATCCGCCACGGCGATCTGAAGATCGACTTTCTGTTGCAGTTCTGGCCAGCTGTTCACGAAGCGCATCAAGCGGGCATCAAGTGCGCCTTTCTCCTGCTCACGACCGAGCAGGATCAACAGACCGTTGTCCAGTTTCAGCTGCCAGGCTTCGCGTGCCGACAGCATCAACTCGGCCAGGCCGACACCCATCGGCCTCAGCAACTGCGAATAAGCTTGATAACGCTCCAGCAAACGACCTGCCGAGCCTTGCGGACCTGCAAAATGCGGCATGAGCGCATCGCTCGAAGCAGTAAAGACCTCTCCCTGACGATTCACCAGGCGCGTGTCGCCGCTTTCGGTCGCCGTCCAGAAAGCGACCGCCTGGTGTTCCTCCAGCCGCAGCTCGATACCATCCGGCCAGCGCCGGCGAACCTCGGCACGGCGCACCCAGGGCAGTTTCTCGAATGCATTGCGAACCTCATCCAGCTCGATGGTGAAGAAGTTGCCGCGCATTGCGGTACGTGCGACATATTCCAGCTGAGCCTCGGTCACGTGAGCAGGTGGCGTCAACACAACCAGCTCACGCAACGGAAACAGCGGCCGGGACAAGAACCAGGTAACCAGCGCCCAGCCCAGGCCCACCGCCGCCAGCAACATCAGGATGTCGGAGATCAGGTCCAGCAACGCCGGCCTGTGCCATACGCCACGCTCGACCTGCGCACGTGCGCCCCCCCTGACCGTCGCGCGGCCAGAAACAACTGCAGCGGGGCGCAGACGGGCTTCAGCCAAGTCGAGCGCCCTCCAGCAGGGTCAGACACAGCGCCTCGAAGGACAGACCAGCCACACGCGCCGACATCGGCACCAGGGAATGCCCGGTCATGCCAGGTGAAGTGTTCATTTCCAGCAGATAAGGGCGACCATCGTCGGTTAGGATCAGGTCAGCCCGTCCCCAGCCCCGACATCCCAGGACCCGGGCACTCTTCATCACCAGCGCCTGCAAGGCGGCCTCTTCCGCCTCGGGCAGACCGCAGGGGCAGTCATATCGGGTGTCGTCAGTAAAATACTTGTGCTGATAGTCGTAATTGCCATCGGGCGCAACGATTCGGACCAGCGGCAACGCACGGTCCTCGAGGAAGGGGGCAGTCAATTCCTGCCCGGAGATGAACTCCTCGGCGATCACCAGGCTGTCGTAGCATGCAGCCAGCTCCCAAGCGGCACGCAACTGACCCGCCTCGGTCACTTTGGTCGCCCCCATGCTGGAGCCTTCATGCACCGGTTTGACGAAGATCGGCAGGCCCAGATCCGCGACCACCGCCTCCCAGTCTGTGTCGGCCTCGAGGATCGCGTAGCGCGGCGTGGGCAGACCGCAGGCCAGCCACACCATCTTGGTCCGCCACTTGTCCATCGACAACGCCGAGGCCATCACCCCGCTGCCGGTGTAGGGAATCCCCATCAGTTCGAGCGCACCTTGCACCGTGCCATCCTCGCCGCCACGACCGTGCAGTGCGATGAAGGCGCGATCAAAGCCTTCTTCCTTGAGGATGTGCAGGTCACGCTCGGCCGGGTCAAAGGCATGTGCATCCACACCGGCTGCCTGCAGTGCTGCCAGCACCGCACTGCCCGACATCAGCGAGACCTCGCGCTCGGCCGAACTTCCGCCAAACAGTACCGCGACTTTTCCGAACCGCTGCTTCACGCCTGCTCCTCGTTGCTGGCGAGCTTGCCCGGCACTGCGCCGATGCTGCCCGCACCCATGGTGATGACGACGTCGCCATCGCGGGCGCCGCCCAGTATGGCCTGTGGCATGTCGGCAACATCCTCGATGAAGACTGGCTCGACCTTGCCCGATACCCTTAACGCCCTCGCCAGGGCACGGCCATCAGCGGCAACGATTGGCGCCTCGCCGGCGGCATATACCTCGGCCAGCAGCAAGGCATCGACGGTATTGAGGACTTTCACGAAATCCTCGAAGCAATCGCGGGTACGGGTGAAACGATGGGGCTGGAAAGCCAGCACCAGCCGACGGCCTGGGAAGGCGCCACGCGCCGCAGCCAGCGTCGCCGCCATTTCGACTGGATGGTGGCCGTAATCGTCAATCAAGGTGAAGCTGCCTCCGGAAGGCAGGGCGACCTCGCCGTACCGCTGGAAACGACGTCCCACACCACGAAACTCCGACAAGGCCTTGATGATGGACTCGTCAGGCACCTGCACCTCGGTCGCCACTGCAATCGCGGCAAGCGCATTGAGCACGTTGTGCATGCCTGGAAGATTGAGCTCGATCGGCAGGCGGGTCGTGGTGCCATTGACCCTTACCGCATCGAAGATCATCCGTCCGGCTTCGGCACGGACGTTCTCTGCGCGAATGTTCGCACTCTCGGAGAATCCGTAGCGCACCACCTGCTTTGAGACCAGGGGCATGATCGAGCGCACGTGCGGGTCGTCCTCGCACAGCACCGCCACACCATAGAAGGGTAGCCGCTGCAGAAAATCGACAAAGGCCTGCTTGAGACGGGCAAAGTCGTGCCCATAGGTATCCATGTGATCAGCGTCGATGTTGGTGACGACCGAGATCACCGGACTCAGCATCAGGAAGGAAGCATCCGACTCATCCGCCTCGGCAACCAGGAAATCCCCCTTGCCCAGTCGTGCATTGGCACCCGCAGCGTTGAGCCGCCCACCGATGACAAAGGTCGGGTCCATCGAACCCTCGGCAAGGATGCTCGCCACCAGCGAGGTCGTTGTGGTCTTGCCGTGAGTACCGGCAATCGCAATCCCGCTCTTGAGCCGCATCAACTCTGCCAGCATCTGCGCGCGCGGCACGACCGGAATGTGACGCGCGCGCGCAGCGATCACCTCCGGGTTGTCATTCCTGACCGCAGTCGACACCACCAGCGCATCGGCCGCCTGCACGTTTGCGGCGTCATGCCCGAGCATCACCTTGGCCCCCATTGCCTTGAGGCGACGCGTCGCCGCGCTCTCTCCAAGGTCTGACCCACTGACGCCAAAGCCAAGGTTGACCATCACCTCGGCAATGCCGCTCATGCCCGAACCGCCAATCCCGACGAAATGAATGTTTTTGACCTTGTGCTTCATGCTTTGCCTCCGCCCGCCAGTTGTTCACAGATCCGCGCCACCTCGGCGGTCGCATCCGGTCTGGCCAGCGTCCGCGCGTTCTGGGCCATCTGCAACAGACGATTGCGGTTGAGACTGGCAAGAATGCCGGCCAGTCGTTCGGCGTCGAGTTCGGCTTGCGGCAACAGGTAGGCCGCGCCGCGGTCGGCCAGAAAGCGGGCATTGCCGGTCTGGTGGTCATCCACCGCATGGGGGAATGGCACCAGGAGACTGGCCACCCCTACCGCTGCCAACTCCGCAACGGTCAAGGCGCCAGCGCGGCAGATCACCAGATCGGCGCGGGCGTATTCAGCGGCCATATCATCGATGAAGGCACGCAGATCGCCTTCGACACCGGCCGCGGCATAGGCCGCACGCAAGGCATCGATCTGGCGGTCGCCGGCCTGATGAACCACCCGCGGCCGCTGCTCGGCTGGCAACGCAGCCAACGCCAGCGGTACGGTGTGGTTGAGTACCGCAGCCCCAAGGCTTCCGCCCACGACCAGGATGCGCAGGCGCCCATCGCGATCGGCAAAACGCTCAGCCGGAGGCGGCACCGCAGCGATTGCCTCACGAACCGGGTTGCCCACCCACACGGCTTTCTTGAGCACGGCAGGAAATCCACTCAGCACCCGGTCAGCGACGCCAGCCAGCACCCGGTTGGCCAGCCCGGCAACCGAGTTCTGCTCGTGCAGCACCAGCGGCCGGCCAAGCAGCACCGCCATCATGCCGCCCGGAAACGTGATGTAGCCGCCCATGCCAACGACCACATCCGGACGAACACGGCGCAACTCGCGCAGTGCCTGCCAGAAACCCGAGAGCAGGTTCAGCGGCAGCATCAGTTTGCGCACCAGCCCCTTGCCCCGTAGCGCGCCGAAACGCACCCAGACCGTCTCATAGCCCTGAGCCGGGACGATACGCGCCTCCATGCCGTCCGGATTACCCATCCAGACGATGCGCCAGCCACGCGCTTTCAACGCCTCGGCCACGGCCACGCCAGGGAAGATATGACCGCCCGTGCCGCCGGCCATCATCAGCAAGGTCTTCATGTCCGACCTCCCCGCATGATCTGCCGGTTCTCCCAGTCCACCCGCAACAGGATGGCCAGTGCCAGACAGTTGGCGACGATGCCGGAGCCGCCAAAACTCATCAGCGGCAGCGTCAACCCTTTGGTTGGCAGCAGTCCGGTGTTCACTCCCATGTTGATGAAGGACTGCACACCTATCCACAGCCCGATGCCCTGCGCCACCAGCCCGGGAAAGTAACGCTCCAGGCGGATGGCGTCGCGACCGATCGCGAAGGCACGCTGGACCAGCAGGGCAAACAACAGCACCACAGTCAGCACGCCGACGAAGCCGAGTTCCTCGGCGATCACCGCAAGCAGGAAATCGGTATGAGCTTCGGGCAGATAGAACAGCTTCTCGACGCTCCCCCCGAGCCCCACACCGAACCACTCACCGCGACCAAAGGCAATCAGCGCATGCGACAGCTGATAACCCTTGCCAAAAGCATCCTGCCACGGATCCATGAAACCGAAGATACGCTCGCGCCGATAGGGCGAAGTCCAGATCAGGATGACGAATCCGATCAACGCAAACACGCCGAGCAAGGCAAAAACGCGGATATTGACCCCGCCCAGGAAGAGCACGCCAAAAGCAATCGAGGTGATCACCACGAAGGCGCCGAAATCAGGCTCACGCAGCAACAGGAAACCGACAAACAGGATGACGATCATCATCGGCAGGAAGCCGCGCTTGAAACTCGACATCGCATCAAGCTTGCGCACCGTGTAATCGGCAGCGTAGAGCGCAGCAAAGATCTTCATCAGCTCAGACGGTTGCAGATTGACCGGACCGAGCGACAACCAACGCTGCGCACCATTGACCTCGCGCCCAACGCCGGGGATCAGCACCACCACCAGCAACACAACCCCACCGACGAACAGGGCAGGTGCCAGGCGTTGCCACTGGGTCATGGGCAACTGGAAGGCAACCAGCCCCAGGCCAACACCGACCGCCAGGAACACCGCATGACGCATCAGGAAGTAATGCGACTGATAGCCGGTAAAGCGGCTGCCTTCGGCAAAGGCGATCGATGCCGAATAAACCATCACCAGCCCCAGCAACAACAAACCGACGGCCGACCAGATCAGCAACAGATCCAGCTCACGCGCAGGTTCGGCGTTCCGTGCCAGACGAGCCGCGGAGCGCGCTGCCGGTGCAGCAGTGCGCTTTGCAAACAAGGAGGAAAAAGTTGCGGCCAACTTCATCGCGCGCAGACTCCTTCGAGGCGGCGCACCGCCGCAACAAACACCTCGGCGCGGTGAGCATAATTGCGGAACATGTCCAGGCTTGCACACGCCGGGGACAGCAGTACCGCGTCACCTGCCTGCGCCAACGCATTGGCGCGCTCGACGGCACGCTCAAGATCGGCAGCGTGTTCGATCGGCACCCCGCAATCCGCGGCGGCGGCTTCTATCCTGCCCGCATCGCGACCAATCAACACCATCGCGCGGGCTCGACCGGACAAGACATCCGCCAAGGGGCGGAAATCCTGCCCTTTGCCATCCCCCCCGGCAATCAGCACCACCGGGCAGTCCATGCCGGCCAATGCAGCCACGGTCGCACCCACATTGGTGCCTTTGGAGTCATCGTAAAAACGAACACCATCGCCGCGTTCGGCCACCCACTCCACCCGATGCGGCAAGCCACGGAATGCACGCAGCCCAGGCAGCAGGGCTTCGGGCGCAAGACCAAGCCCCGCCTCGCACAAGGCCAATGCCGCCATCGCATTGGCTGCGTTGTGACGACCAGCGAGTGGCAGATCGCGCAAGGGCAGCAGGAAAACGTCACCACAAACAAGCCAGTCCCCACCCTCCCCTGACGCGATGCCGTAGTCCCCGGCGCGCGCTGGCACGCCAAGACCAAAGCTGATCATGCGGCGACCCGGCAAAGCCATGGCCCGCACCCGGGCATCGTCACGATTGACGATCTGCGTGCCACAATCGGCATAGATTCGCGCCTTGGTCGCGGCATACTCGGCGAGATCAGCGTAACGGTCGAGATGATCGTCGGTGACATTCAATACAGTCGCCGCCTCCGGCGCCAGCCCCGTCAGGGTTTCGATCTGGAAACTGGACATCTCGAGTACCCAGCAGTGCGGTAACGGCTGCCCAAGCGCCAGCCGCTCCATCAGCACATCGAGCGCAGCCGGACTGATATTGCCTGCAGCCACCGCATCCACACTGGCCGAAACCGCCAGTGCCGCAGCCAGTGCGGTGGTGGTGGTCTTGCCATTGGTCCCGGTGATGGCGAGGATGCGTGATTGCGCACGCACCCCGAGCTCATCCAGCGCCTGCCCCAGCAGGCTCATCTCGCCGGTGATCTCGATACCGCAAGCACGCGCCCGGGCAATCACGCCAGTGCGCGGATCCAGACCGGGGCTGACCGCCACCAACTCGATACCGTCCAGCACCTCTTCACCAAAGGCCCCGGTGCGGATATCGGCGAGCGGCGCATCCGCGCGCAGGGCGTCCAGACCAGGCGGCGTCTCCCGGCTGTCTGCAACACGCACACGGGCGCCACGCAGCGCGCACCAGCGCGCCATCGCCAGGCCGGACTCTCCGAGCCCCAGTACCAGCACGTGTTTTCCGGTCAGCGCACTCATCTCAGCTTCAAGGTCGACAGACCGAACAAGACCAGCATGATGGTAATGATCCAGAAGCGGACCACCACCTGGGTTTCCTTCCACCCCCCCAGCTCATAGTGGTGATGGAGTGGCGCCATGCGGAAGATGCGCTTGCCGCCGGAGGCTTTGAAATACAGCACCTGAAGCATCACCGACAAGGTTTCGGCCACGAACAGGCCGCCCATGATGAAGAGTACGATCTCCTGGCGCACGATGACCGCGATCGTGCCCAGCGCTGCACCCAGCGCCAGTGCGCCGACATCGCCCATGAACACTTCTGCCGGATAGGCGTTGAACCACAGAAAACCGAGTCCCGCGCCACAGATCGCGCCGCAGAACACGGCCAGTTCGCCCGCACCGGCCACATAAGGCACGCCCAGATATTTGGCAAAACCGGCATGCCCCGCCACGTAGGCGAAGATGGCCAAGGCACCCGCGACCATGACGGTCGGCATGATCGCCAGGCCATCCAGGCCATCGGTCAGGTTGACCGCGTGGCTGGTACCGTTGATCACAAAGTAGGTCAGCGCAATGAAGCCGAAGATTCCCAAGGGATAGGTCACCGCTTTGAAAAAGGGGACGATCAATTCGGTTTCTGCGGGCGTGCTGGCGGTCATGCCGAGATAAACCGCGGCCGCGAGCGCAATCGCAGACGTCCACAGATACTTCCAGCGACTGGCCAGCCCCTTGGGGTCGCGATGCACCACCTTGCGCCAGTCGTCAACCCAACCCACCGCACCAAAACCCAAGGTCACCAGCAAAGTGACCCAAACATAAGCGTTGCTCAGATCGCCCCACAGCATCACGGTGATACCGATGGAAATCAGGATCAGCGCACCGCCCATGGTCGGGGTGCCGGTCTTGGTCAGATGAGACTTGGGGCCGTCATCGCGCACGGCCTGACCTATCTTTTTCGCCGCAAGCCACCGGATGACCCGCGGCCCGGCGATCAGGGAGATGGCTAGCGCAGTCAAGGCGGCCAGCACTGTCCGCAGCGTGATGTAGCCGAAGACGTTGAAACCGCGAATATCCTGGCTGATCCAGAGGGCGAGTTCGAGCAGCATGTTACGAGCCTGTATCTTTGCGAGGGGCGGTATTGTGCAGTGCCGCAAGCGCGTCCGCTACACGTTCCATGCGCATGAAGCGCGATCCCTTCACCAACACCACGGCTTGATCGTCGAGCTGACTGCTGAGTGCCGCCACCAGGGCGTCGACGGTCTCGAAATGTTGCCCACCGTCACCGAAATTGCGCGCAGCAACCGCGCTCATCTCACCGAGCGCATACAAGCGGTCGATGCCCTTGCTCTTGGCGTAGCCGCCGATCTCGTCATGCACCTGAGCGCTGGTTTCGCCGATCTCGCCCATGTCACCAAGCACCAGAAAGGTGTGCCCGGGCATCATGGCCAGAACATCGATACCTGCCCGGATCGAGTCCGGATTGGCGTTGTAGCTGTCGTCAAGAATCACCGACCCGCGCGGCCCGGCACGCTTCTGCAAGCGACCCCGCGTTCCGGAAAAATCACTCAGGCCGGCGGCTACCGCATCCAGACTGGCACCTGCGGCAAGGCAAGCAGCCGCAGCGCCCACGGCGTTCCGTGCGTTGTGAAGTCCCGGCACCTGCAGCACGATGTCGACCCGCCCCTGCGCAGTATCAAGCACCAGCCGGGCACCGAGGCCGTGAAGGGTACACTGGCCACGCACATCGGCATCGTGGTCGATACCGAATGTCACAATCCGGCGCCCATCATTGAGCTCGCGCCAGTAAGCAGCGTGAGGGTCGTCAACGTTGATCACGGCGACACCATCATCGCGCAGACCCTCGTAGATGCAACCCTTTTCCCGCGCGACCTCGGTAAGCGTGCCCACACCCTGAAGGTGTGCGCGTTGCGCATTGTTGACGATCGCCACTGTCGGCCGCGCAAGGCGGGTGAGATAAGCGATTTCACCGGGGTGGTTCATGCCCATCTCGATCACCGCTGCCCGATGATGGTCACGTAGTTCAAGCAAGGTCAGCGGCAACCCGATGTCGTTGTTCAGATTGCCCCGGGTGGCCAGCACCACATCCCCACCCGATGCAGCCAGACTGGCCTGAGCCCGCATGATGGCTGCACACATTTCCTTGACCGTGGTCTTGCCATTGCTGCCAGTAATACCGATCAACGGCAAACCGAAACCCGCACGCCAGGCTGCAGCCAAGGCACCCAGGGCAAGCCGGGTGTCATCCACAACCACCAGTGGCAAGGCTGCTCCTGCATGCGCTGCCGCCCAGCGTGCATCGACCATCGCCGCCACAGCACCGTCGGCAATCGCTTGAGCAACAAAAGCATGACCATCAAACCTTTCGCCACGCAAGGCGACAAATAGCTGCCCAGGCTGAATCGCCCGACTGTCGGTTCCCACCGAGTCATATCGTGCAATACCCGTTGCACGTGCGCCATGGGCCGCCAGCGCTCGCACCGTATCGAGCAGACTCAACATGCGGTATTCCTCCGGTTCCAGTCAGCCAGCGCCTTGCGAGCCTGATCCAGGTCTGAAAAGGGCAGCAACCGTCCCCCCACTTCCTGATAGGGCTCATGGCCCTTGCCGGCGATGACCACGACGTCGTCGGCACCAGCCTCGCCGATGGCGATCCCGATCGCCTCAGCGCGATCGATGATGCAGTCGGCCGAGGCGCCTGCGCCTGCAGCCACCTGTTCGATGATCAGCCGTGGATCCTCGCTGCGAGGGTTGTCGCTGGTGATGATGACCCGATCGGCCAGCTGACGGGCCACCTCGCCCATCATCGGGCGTTTGCCCGGATCACGATCCCCGCCGCAACCAAATACGCACACCAACTTTCCCCCACGCGTGCTCACCGTGCCACGCACAGCCTCAAGCACCTTTGCCAAGGCATCGGGTGAATGGGCGTAATCAATCACGGCCAGCGGCTCGCAGACTCCGCCGACCAACTGCATTCGGCCTTCCGGTGGGGTGAGCCGTGACACAACGTGAAGGATGTCATCGAGTCCGATCGCCCGCGACAGCAAGGCAGCAATCACAGCCAGCAGGTTGGAAACATTGAAGGAGGCAACCATGCGCACCTGAAGATCTCGCGCCTGTCCCTGCCAGCTGACGACGAAACGCAGCCCTGCTGGCGAAGCCTGCAGACGATCTCCGACCAATATCTGTGCCCCCGGTACAGCGTCGGCGTTGCTCGCAACACACGTATAGCCAATCACGCGCCGCCCTTCGGCGACGAGGCGCCGCGCCTGGGTCAGGCCAAAGGCATCATCAAGATTGATCACCATGGCCCCGATCCCGGGCAGATCGAACAGACGCGCCTTGGCGGCCGCGTAAGCATCCATGGTGCGGTGGTAGTCGAGGTGGTCGCGGGTCAGATTGGTAAAGATGGCCACATCGAAGCACACCCCATTGACCCGCCCCTGATCCAGTCCGATGGACGACACCTCCATGGCAGCAGCACGCGCCCCTTCAGCGCGGAAGCTGGCAAGGGCACGATGCAGGTCAAGTACATCCGGAGTGGTGTTGGTACCGGCGGCAAGCTGATCAGGAAAACCCACGCCGAGCGTGCCCACAATGCCGCAACGATCCCCCAACTCGGCCAGCGCACGCGCCAGCCATTGGCTCACCGTGGTCTTGCCATTGGTACCGGTAACACCAGCCATCCACAAGTCGGCAGAAGGGCGTTGATAGATTTCGTGCGCCAGATGGCCTGCCAGGGCCTTGAGACCATCAACTTCAAGCACCGGTACCGGACCCGCAGCGACTCGAAAGCCGTCGCCACCTTCATACAGCACCGCAGCGGCTCCCTGTGCAATCGCTCCATCGATGTACCGCCTGCCATCGGTGGCATAGCCCGGCCAGGCAGCAAACACATCCCCCCCGCCTACACGGCGCGAGTCCGCAGTAATGCCGGTCGGCACCACTCCAAGGGCACTCAAGCGGCCGAGTAGCGCTTGCGCTTCGAGATTCACATGCTCTCCTGCACGGCTGCGATGGGCGCAGGGTCGGCTGGCTTGCGCGCCAACTGCAAGGGCGTGATAGGCGCATCCGGCGCAATACCCAGCGCCCGTAGCGAACCCTCCACGATACGGGCGAATACCGGCCCGGCAACTGCACCACCATAGTGCTGGCCCGCCGAAGGCTCATCGATCATCACCGCGACGACCAGCCGCGGATCGGACACAGGCGCAAAGCCAACAAAGGAAGAGACATATTTGTTCGTGTAACGCCCTCCCTCAAGCTTGTGCGCAGTACCCGTCTTACCTGCCACACGATAGCCGGGCACTTGAGCCTTGGGTGCTGTCCCACCCGGTCCCGCAGCCATCTCGAGCATCGTGCGCAATTCACGCGCGACTTTCGGCGAGAAGATCTGCTTGCCGGCAGCTGGAGGCGCATCGACCTTCACGAGGGACAAGGGCAGAAGATCACCGTCACGCGCGAATGCAAGATAGGCCCTGGCCATCTGAATCAGACTGACCGAAATCCCATGACCATAGGACATGGTTGCCTGCTCGATCGGCCGCCAGCTCTTTGCCGGACGCAAACGCCCGCCTGCCTCACCCGGAAAACCCAGATTCAACGGCGCACCAAAACCCAGCTGATCGAACAAGCGCCACATCTCGTCGGGCGAGAACTGCTGTGCCATCTTGACGGTGCCGATGTTGGACGATTTCTGGATGATCTGCGCCACCGTGAGCACGCCATGCCGATGCGCATCAGAGATGGTCGCCGTACCGATGGTCATCCGCCCCGGACTCGTATCGATCGACGTTTCAGCCTTGAATTTGCCACGCTCGAGCGCAAGCCCTGCGATGAAGGGTTTCATCACGGAACCGGGCTCAAACGTGTCGGTAAACACCCGGTTACGCAACTGCGCACCTGTAAGATTGGCCCGGTTGTTGGGATTGAAGGTCGGCGCATTGGCCAGTGCCAGCACCTCACCGGTCCGGACGTCGAGCACCACCACCGCACCGGCCTTGGCCCGGTGCGTGGTCATCGCCTCGCGTAGCGCGGAGTAGGCCAGATACTGGATCTTGCCATCCATCGCCAGTGCGACGTCCTGACCATCACGCGGCGGCCGGATCGACTCCACGTCCTCGACCACCTGCCCACGACGGTCGCGGATGACACGGCGCGACCCCGCCTGCCCCGCAAGCAGCTTCTCGTAGGCCAGTTCGATGCCCTCCTGACCGCGATCCTCCACGCTGGTGAAGCCCAGCACATGGGCCATGACCTCTCCACCAGGGTAAAAGCGGCGATATTCCCGCTGCTGATGGATGCCGGGCAGTTTCAGTGCGGCAATGCGCTCTGCCTCGTCCGGAGCAACCTGACGCTTGAGATAGACAAAATCCCGAGATGCGCCAAGGCGCGCATCCAACTCCGCCACATCGACCTCGAGCAGCTTGGCCAACTGTCGCGCCTGCGCCGGCTCAAGCCGTGCATCTGAGGGAATCGCCCAGATTGAGCGCACCGGGGTGCTGACCGCCAACATGTCGCCATGGCGATCAGTGATCCGCCCACGCGTGGCGGGCACCTCCAGCACTCGGGCGTAGCGCGACTCGCCCTTTGCCTGCAAAAACTCGTTGTGAATACCCTGGAGATACAGCGAACGCCCGATCAGTGCCGCAGAACAACCCAGCAGCGCCATCAGCACCAGGCGCGAACGCCATGCCGGCAACTCCCGCTTCAACAGCGGGTTGTGATTGAAGGTGACTGTACGCTGCTTCTTCATGATTGAGGCTCCAGCACCACCATCTGCCCCTGCACCGGTGCGCTCAGTCCAAGCCGCTCGCGCGCGAGCTTCTCGACCCGACCATGCGCCGCCCAGGTGCTCTGCTCAAGCTGCAACTGCCCCCACTCCACCTCGAGCCCGTGCGCACGGGTCTGTTCGCGCTCCAGCGCACCAAACAGCTTGCGCGCCTGGTGCTGCGAGGCCACCACGCCAAGTGCGCTGGCTACCACCAGCGCCACGAGGACCGCATCAAGTCGCATCATGCCGAGCCTTCCGTGCGTTCCGCGATGCGCATGACCGCACTCCGGGAGCGCGGATTTGCCGCGACTTCCTCAGCAGACGGACGCACGGACTTGCCGACCAGGTGCAAGCGCGGCGCAGGCAGGTCGGCCGCCCTGACCGGAAGCCTGGCGGGCAACTGCGGCGGACGCGACGCATCGCGCATGAAGCGTTTGACGATGCGATCCTCGAGCGAGTGAAAACTGATGACAGCCAACCGCCCATTTGCCCGCAGATGATCCACGCAGGCCGGCAACACCCGGATCAGCTCCTCGAGCTCCTGATTAATGAAAATCCGTAAAGCCTGGAAGCTGCGCGTCGCCGGGTGCTGCCCCGGCTCGCGTGTGCGGACCGTCTTTTCCACGATCGCGGCAAGCTGTCCAGTGGTTGCGACAGGGCCTGCTGCCCGAGCAGCTGCAATCGCCTTTGCAATCGCATAAGCAAACCGTTCTTCTCCATAATCCCTGAGGACCTCCGTGATTTGAGCGACGGATGCCTCCGCCAGCCAGTCCGCGACGGTTTGTCCGCGGCTCGTATCCATGCGCATGTCCAGCGGAGCATCAAAACGGAAGCTCATGCCGCGCGAGGCGTCATCCAGTTGCGGCGACGACACGCCTAAATCCAGCAACACGCCATCAATCTTCGGCACACCCAGCGCTGCCAGCTCTTCGGCCATGGCACTGAAAGGCGCATGCACCAAGGTCAGTCGCGCATCATTCAACTGTTCGCCTGCAGCAATCGCCGCCGGATCGCGATCGAATGCAATCAGCCGGCCGCGCTCACCCAGCGCCGAGAGAATGGCCCGGCTGTGACCACCCCGACCAAAGGTGCCATCGACATAGACGCCATCCGGCCGGATTGCCAGCGCATCCACGGCTTCACGCAACAGAACGGTGACATGCATGGTCACCCCGCTCATAGCGCGAGACTCTCAAAACCGGCCGGCAGTCCGGTGGTCACCAGCGCCATCATGGCTTCTTGCTGCTTCTGCCAGCCCGCATCCGACCAAAGCTCGAAGTGACTGCCCTGCCCAACCAGCCAGACCTGCTTTTCCAGCTTCGCAAACTGCCGCAAAGACGGCGCGATCAACACCCTGCCAGCACTATCGAGCGCCTCATCCTGCGCATGACCGACCAGCAGACGCTTCAATTGCGCAGCGACGGGATCGAGGCTGGGCGCACTCAGAACCTTGTCTCTGATGGGCACCCAGGCCGGTACCGGATAGACAAGGAGGCAGCCGTGCGGATGGGCGGTAATGACCACCTGCCCATTCTCCACGGCCAGCGCGTCACGATGCCGCGAGGGAATCGCCAGGCGACCCTTCGCATCGAGACTGAGCGCTGCGGCTCCCTGAAACATCCTTCCCCCTGAACGGTTCGGTCAAAGCATCCTGACGACACTTTGCCCCACTTTTCTCCACTAATTCCCACTGTAGAGGAAAGGCAAATCCCGGTCAAGCCAGCGAAAACTGGAAATTCTTTGTGACACAATGACTTAAGGTGCGCACAAGGGCCGCAGATAATCCCTGAAAAATCAAGGCAAATAGCGCATTCTGGTGAGATATTTGTTCAAGCCAGCCAGTGCCGGCAGACGAAGTGGGGGAAAGTGGGGGAAACACGCGCTCGACACGGGTAAGAGACGCCCACGGAGCATGGAAAAGGGGCGCAGGCACGCCACGCCACATTGAATCCGAATCGGGATTTGGGAAGTTCGCCGATAAGCCGGGTTCTGTCGAACGCACCGGCGAACCGATGCATCGGGCAGTCATTCCTCTGGGCGACACGTTACCGTGCCGCTCTAGCAGCCTACCCGGGAGCGACGCGAGCCACGCCATGACTCCCCTATTTGGCCTTGCCCCGGATGGGGTTTGCCGTGCCAGTCCTGTCGCCAGTCCTGCGGTGGGCTCTTACCCCACCGTTTCACCCTTACCTGATCCCCCTGACGGAGGCCATCGGCGGTTTACTCTCTGTTGCACTTTCCGTCGCCTCACGGCGCCCGGCCGTTAGCCGGCATCCTGCTCTGCGGGGCCCGGACTTTCCTCCATGCACCCGAAGGCACACAGCGACTGCCTGGCGAACTTCCCGCCTCGGATTATACGCGAGCGCGGGCTATTCTCTCGCTGTCGCAGAAAATACCGGCACACCATCCTTCAGATGAAAACGACCAACCGCCGTTCCAGGCGGGGCGCCATCGGGATTTTCCCAATCCTGCACCAGACACTGCTCGGTACTGGCAAGGTACCAGCGTCCGCCCTGCTGCAGCGCCCACAACTGGTAGCCCGCCTCATACACCGCCATATCCTGCATGACAGCCCGACCAGGATGAATACGCACCTTCTTCTGGCAATGCGGCAATCTGGCGACGACGACGAACTGCCGAACCTCATCATCCCAAAAATAGGGCTGTTCGCGAATCAGTGTCAGCGCATGCTCCTTCCCCTCGATCGACAGCGCAACTGCACTGTTCTCGCACGCAGCCAGCATCGGCAACACCCCCACCAGCCACCAGAGTCGCGCCTTGCGCATCAACATGATCCGGCTCCGAATCAATCGACCAGTTTCCAGGCCACCGACTCACCCGCCCGCAACGGCACCAGCGGGTCATTTCCGAGGTAACCATAGCTCGCCGGCACCTGCCAGGTTTCCCGCTGCAGCGTGATGCGGTCTGCGTTTGGCGCCAGACCATAGAAAGCCGGGCCGTTGAGACTGGCAAAGGCCTCCAGCCGATCGAGCGCGCCTGCCGCGTCAAAGACTTCGGCGTACAGTTCGATACCGGCATGGGCCGTATAACAACCGGCACAACCACAGGCCGACTCCTTGGCGCTGCGCGCATGCGGGGCGGAATCCGTACCCAGGAAGAAGCGCGGATTGCCCGAGGTCACCGCCTCGACCAGCGCCTGACGATGAGTCTCACGCTTGAGCACCGGCAGACAATAGTGATGCGGCCGGATGCCACCCGCAAAGATGGCATTGCGATTGAGCAGCAAGTGATGTGCAGTGACCGTCGCACCGACATTTGCACCCGCCGCCCGGACGAACTGGGCCGCCTCCGACGTCGTGATGTGCTCAAAAACCACCTTGAGCGCAGAAAAGCGGCGCACGACCGGCGACAACACACGCTCGATGAAGACGCGCTCACGATCAAACACATCGACATCGCCTGCAGTGACTTCGCCATGCACACACAACACCATTCCACAGGCCTCCATCCGCTCCAGCACCGGATAGATCTTGTCGATTGCGGTCACCCCGGCATCGGAGTTGGTGGTTGCCCCCGCCGGGTACAGCTTGGCGGCGACGACGGCGCCACTGGCCTTTGCGCGGTCGATTTCGTCAGCCGGCATGTTGTCGGTGAGATAAAGGCTCATCAGCGGCTCGAAGCGCATGCCGGCCGGCACCGCGGCAAGAATGCGGTCGCGGTAAGCGAGGGCCTGCGCCGTTGTCGTCACCGGCGGGCGCAGGTTGGGCATGATGAGGGCGCGGCCAAAGCGCCCTGCGGTATGCGGTACGACCGTCGCCAGCGCTTCGCCATCGCGAACGTGCAGATGCCAGTCGTCAGGGCGGATCAGGGAAATCGAATGCATGTACGTGCTCTGTGGAGGTTTCGCCTGATTATAAACGCGCTGCCCTGCGCACGCTCAGTCACGCTTGAGAACCAGCGCACGCGCATAGAGCGCGTTCTTCGGCTCGCCGCTGATGTCGGCGGCCAACCGGGCTGCCGTCTTGAGCGGCAACTCGGCCAGCAACAGGCCCAGCACACGCTCGGCCTCAGCAGACAAACCCTCCGGTTCGGGCGCCCCCTGGACGACCAGGACAAACTCTCCACGCACCCGGTTGTCGTCCGCAGCAAACCACGCCACAGCTTCACCCAGTGGCAGGCGCACGATCTCCTCGTGCAGCTTGGTCATCTCACGCGCCACCAGTAATTCCCGCGCGGCACCAAAGGCTGCCAACATATCCGTCACGCATTCAACGACCCGATGTGGTGCCTCGTAGAAGACCAGCGCATCACGCTCGCCCACCAGGCCCGAAAGCACCGTAAGCCGCGCAGCGGATTTGGGCGGCAAGAAACCAACGAAGCGAAACCCGCCTTCGGCAAATCCCGACACCGACAGCGCAGCGACCGCCGCACACGCTCCCGGCACCGGCACCACCGCAAACCCTGCCTGACGCACACGCGCCACTGCGCGCGCGCCAGGGTCCGAAATCGCGGGCGTACCCGCATCGGAGATCAACGCGACCCGCTTGCCTTCAGCAAGCCAATGCACCAACTGATCCGCAGCCTTCTGCTCATTGTGCTGATGCAATGCGGTCAGCCGGACGCGAATCCCGAAAGCATCGAGCAGGCGCTGACTGTGGCGTGTGTCCTCGGCCGCGATGATGTCGACACCTCGCAGCACATCAAGTGCCCGCTGGCTGATATCACCGAGATTTCCGAGCGGAGTCGCCACCACGTACAATGACGAAGACATTAATGGCGCCAATGAAACGGGATCGGTCATGAAAAAAGGCATCCTGAAGTCCAAGACAGCGATTGTGGGTGCGCAGGCAAATACTGCGCAAGCCTGCGGACAACAGGCAGAGGCGTTGGCGGCAGACCACCTGATCCGGCATGGCTTGCGCATCCTGGCCCGCAATGTCCGCTGCCGGGGCGGAGAAGTCGACATCATTGCACTCGACGGAGAAACCCTGGTGTTCGTCGAAGTCCGCCTGCGCCGCTCCAGCCGCTTTGGCGGGGCAGCAGCCAGCATCACCGCCAGCAAGCGCCAACGCATCATCCTCGCCACCCAGTGGTGGCTGGCCGGCGCCGGCCGGCATCACGCCACCCGCCCATGCCGCTTTGACGCTGTGCTCTTTGCAAGTCCCGACACCACCTCCCTGCACTGGATGACTGCGGCCTTCGACGCGGACTGAAGCTCCTCGGCAGGACTATGGTCAGCCCGCCGGGCAAATCCTGATACAAAGCCTCGCTTTTACGCTCTTGCCGAAGAAAGAGACAGCACGCACCCCATGCTAGACTTATTCTCCCAAGGCAGCTCAACGACCGCGACATGGACCTGATTGACCGTATTTCCCGCCAGTTCGAAGACAGCGCCCAGACCAAGCTCGGCGCCATCGAGTGGATGGCCGCTCCGATCGCGCAGGCAATCGAAGCCATGACCAGCAGCCTCATCAATAACGGAAAGGTCCTGGCCTGCGGCAATGGCGGGTCGGCCGCCGACGCGCAGCATTTTGCCGCCGAACTGGTCAATCGTTTCGAGATGGAGCGTCCGCCACTGGCCGCGGTCGCGCTAACCACCGACAGCTCGATCCTGACCTCGATCGGCAACGACTACGACTTCGTGCAGATCTTCTCCAAGCAGGTGCGAGCACTCGGCCAACCCGGCGACATCCTGCTCGCAATCTCGACCAGCGGCAATTCACCCAATGTCATCGACGCAATCGCTGCCGCACACGAACGCGAAATGCGCGTCATCGCACTGACGGGCAAAGGCGGCGGCAAGATCGGGGAACTGCTGAGCCCGGAAGACATCCATCTGTGCGTGCCATCCGACCGCACTGCCCGAATCCAGGAAGTGCACCTCCTGGTGCTGCACTGCCTGTGTGATGGCATCGATTGCCTGTTGCTTGGAGTTGAAGACTGATGAAGACCTCGCAAAACCGTCGCACCCTGCTGCTCGGCCTCGCCGGCCTGACCGCATTACCGCTGCTGCAGGGCTGCTTTCCGGTCGTTGCTACCGGCGTCGGCGCCGGCGCAATGATGATTGCGGACCGCCGTAGCTCGGGCACTTATGTGGAGGACGAAGGCATTGAATGGAAGGGGTTCAGCCTGCTGCGCGACCATTTTGGCGCACTGAATCACATCAACGTCACGGCCTACAATCGTAACGTGCTATTAACCGGCGAAGTCCAGAACGACAACGTTCGGGCCGAAGCCGAGCGCCTGATCGGCACCATCCAGAACGTCAAGGGTATCATCAACGAATTGCGCGTCGGCCCGGCCTCCTCGCTGACAGCCCGAGCCAATGATGGCCTGATCACGTCCAATGTAAAGGCTCGCTTCGTCGACGCCAACCGTTTCTCGGCGAACCACGTCAAGGTCGTGACCGAGGCAAACATCGTGTTCCTGATGGGACTGGTCACGCGCTCGGAAGCCGACGCCGCCACCGAGATCGCCCGTACCAGCCAGGGCGTCAGCAAGGTGGTCCGCGTATTCGAGATCATCAGCGACGAAGAAGCACTGCGCCTGTCAGGCGGCAGACGCCCCGCCAGTAACTGAGCGATCTGACCGGCATGCCCGCGGGACAGCGGGCGCCGGCCTGACTCAGGCTGACTGCAGGGCAGTCAGCAGGCGCTGATGAACGCCGCCAAAGCCTCCGTTGCTCATGACGAGCACATGATCCCCCTCTTCAGCCTGCGCGACGACATCCGCGACAAGCCGGTCCAGGTCATCATGGCAGGCCGCAGATTCCCCCAGTGGCGCAAGTGCCTGCGCAGCGTCCCACCCCAAGCCCTGGGTGTAACAGAACACCTTATCCGCCTGCGCAAGACTGCCGGGGAGCTGCGCCTTCATGACCCCCAGCTTCATGGTGTTCGAACGCGGCTCGAGCACGGCCAGAATCCGCCCCGCCGGATGCCTGCGGCGCAAGCCCTCGACTGTCAGAGCGATCGCTGTCGGATGGTGCGCAAAATCGTCATATACAGTGACGCCGCGCTGCACGCCACGAACCTCCAGCCGACGCTTGATGCCCTTGAACCGCGCCAGACTGCCAATGGCCTGTGAGGGCGGCACACCGACATGCCGCGCAGCCGCAACCGCAGCCAGTGCGTTTTCACGATTATGACTGCCAGCCAGTGGCAGATCGACGCTTCCGAGCAGCTCTCCAGCCAACGAAAACACGGCTTCGACATCCTCTCGCCCAACGTCTACCGACCACATCTCGCGCCGATTGAACCACTCAAGCTCCGACCAGCAGCCACGCTCGATCACGCGCTCCAGCGCGGACGAAGCCGCATTGGCAACGATACGGCCGGTACGCGGCATCGTCCGTACCAGGTGATGGAACTGCGTCTCGATCGCTGCGAGGTCGGCAAAGATGTCCGCATGATCGAACTCAAGATTATTCAAAACCAAGGTACGTGGCCGGTAATGCACGAACTTGGAGCGCTTGTCACAAAAAGCGGTGTCGTACTCATCGGCCTCGATGACAAAGAACGGCGAATCGGTCAGACGCGCAGATACACCAAAGTTCTGCGCCACACCGCCGATCAGGAAACCGGGATTGAGTCCGGCATCCTCCAGCATCCAGGCGAGCAAGGACGAGGTGGTGGTCTTGCCGTGCGTCCCCGCGACCCCCAGCACCCAGCGCCCGGCAAGCACATGCTCCGCCAGCCACTGCGGCCCCGACACATAAGGCAGGCCACGATCGAGAATGGCCTCCAGCAATGGATTGCCACGCGAGATCGCATTGCCTACCACGAATACATCCGGCGCAAGCTCGAGCTGAGCCGGATCAAAGCCTTCGGTCAGCTCAATACCCTGCTCCTCGAGCTGACTGCTCATTGGCGGATAGACATTGGCATCGCAACCGGTGACCTTGTGACCGGCCGACCGTGCCAACAGCGCCACCCCGCCCATGAAGGTACCGCAGATGCCAAGGATGTGGATATGCATGAGAACTCCAGAAGAGCACGAAGCGGATCAAACCCGCCCGTGTAGAATGGGCGGCATTCTACCCGATGGCACCAGCGCCACTGCATTCATGCCCCCCCACGGCAACACTCCGAGATTCAATACCCTGCGGCGGGAAATCGCCGCCTTGGCTGCCCGCATGATGGCCGAAGACGGCATCAGCGATTTCGGTTTCGCCAAACGCAAGGCGGCGCGTCAATTGGGCGCCAGCGAATCTGAAGCCCTGCCCACAAACGCCGAGATCGAAGCCGAACTGCGCGCCTGGCAGGCGCTGTACCAGGATGAGGAGCAGGCCGAGCGACTGCATGAGATGCGGGCCGCGGCGGTGGACATCATGCGACTGCTGGCTGATTTCCGTCCTTACCTCACGGGCGGCGCGCTGGACGGCACCGCGGGTCGCTATTCAGAGCTGGAAATCGAACTGTTTCCCGAAAGCGCCAAGGAAGTCGAGATCTTTTTCCTCAACCAGGATCTTGCCTACATTCATCGCGAGCCGCGAAAGCCCGCTCCCGGCGCACCCGAGGCCGTGCTCAGCCTCGACTGGGACGACATCCCCGTGCGACTGTCCATTTACCCGGCAGGCGCCGAACGAGCAGGCCGGCGCCATCACCAGGAACGTGCCCGCCTGCCGCAAGTCGAAGCTCTGCTCAAACCCGCAACCACCACAGAATGAACCGCTACGCACAATACGCGCTGATCGCCCTCGTCGCCGCCCTTGCTGGTGCGGCTGGCTACATTACCAGCCAAAGCACGGCGGCGCCGTCGAAACCCGCCCCGGTCGTGGCCAGCGGAGCGACCGAGGCCCTGCTGGCACTGAACCTGCCAGACCTTGCCGGCCAAACGCAAGCCATGTCGCAATGGCGCGGCAAGGTCATCGTGGTCAACTTCTGGGCAACCTGGTGCCCCCCTTGCCGCAAGGAGATTCCTGACTTCGCTGCAGCCAGCCGCACTTTCGAACACGCACCGGTACAGTTCGTCGGCTTGAGCATCGATACGGTCGAAAAGGTGCAGGCATTCAAAGCCGAGTTTGCCGTACCTTACCCTTTGCTCATTGCATCCTCTGACGTGATGGGGCTCGCCGCCGGCTTTGGCAATGTTGCCCAGGGCCTCCCATTTACCGTCATCATCGATCGCAGCGGCACGACCCGCGAAGTCAAGCTTGGCACCTTGAAACAGGACGAACTCGAGCGCAAAATCCGCGCACTGCTCGACGAACAAAACTGAGCTTGCAGCGAGGCGGCTGGACAAATTGACGCGAATTGCGGCAAACTCGCGGCCAAGTCACGCTAAGTTGCGGTCTGACTTCAGCCTCACCCTACAATCGGATTCGGACCTGGAGCCCTCATGTACCGATCTCACCCCCTTCGGCGGATCCCGGCCCATGCGCCACCGTCGAGATGATCGTCGCCTGCATCGCTCCTGAAACCCGGCGCTCGATGCGCCAAGACCGAAACCGCCCCCTAGCGTCCCCAACGGGAAGATAATTCGCCATCCACATCGGCAGCCCTACCGTGGGCGTCGTATTGTCCGGAGTAAAGCATGGATCTGCGCAAACTCAAGAAACTGATCGACCTCGTCCAGGAATCGGGAATTTCCGAACTCGAAGTCACCGAGGGGGAGGAGAAAGTCCGGATTGCCAAGCACCTGGCAGCCCCCCAGCAGATGACCTATGTGCAGCACGCACCGCAAGCGGCGGCTCCGGCGGCGGCTGTGACCGTGAGCACCGAACCCGCTGCCGACGCACTGCCGGACGGACATGTGGTCAAGTCGCCGATGGTCGGCACCTTCTACCGAGCCTCGGCGCCCGGAGCAAAGCCCTTGGCCGAAGTGGGTCAGAGCGTCAGCGAAGGCGATCGTCTGTGCATCATCGAGGCCATGAAGCTGATGAACGAGATCGAGGCTGACGCCAGTGGCACGATCAAGGCCATCCTGGTGGAGAACGGCCAACCGGTCGAGTATGGTCAGCCGCTGTTCGTGATTGGTTGAGCACCATGTTCGAGAAGATCCTGATTGCCAACCGGGGCGAGATTGCCCTGCGGGTGCTGCGCGCCTGCCGTGAGCTCGGCATCAAGACCGTCGCCGTGCACTCGGAGGCGGACACCGAAGCCAAGTACGTCAAGCTTGCCGACGAATCGGTCTGTATTGGCCCGGCACCCTCCGGACTGAGCTATCTCAATGTTCCGGCGATCATTTCGGCAGCAGAAGTCACCGATGCCGAAGCCATTCACCCTGGTTATGGCTTCCTGTCAGAAAACGCCGACTTCGCCGAACGCGTGGAACAGTCCGGCTTCGTCTTCATTGGCCCACGCCCGGACACCATCCGCCTGATGGGCGACAAGGTGTCCGCCAAGGACGCCATGAAGGCGGCGGGCGTCCCCTGCGTACCCGGCTCGGACGGCGCACTGCCCGAGGATCCGAAGGAGATCGTCAAGATCGCCCGCGCTGTCGGCTACCCGGTGATCATCAAGGCAGCCGGCGGCGGCGGCGGACGTGGCATGCGGGTGGTTCACACGGAAGCCGCCCTGCTCAATGCCGTGACCACCACCCGTTCCGAGGCGCAGGCCGCGTTCGGCAACCCGGTCGTGTACATGGAAAAGTTCCTCGAGAACCCGCGGCATGTCGAGATCCAGGTCATGGCCGACCAGCACGGCAATGCCGTTTATCTGGGCGAGCGCGACTGCTCCATGCAACGCCGTCACCAGAAGGTCATTGAAGAAGCGCCTGCACCGGGCATCGACCGCAAGCTGATCGCCAAGATCGGCGAGCGCTGCGCCGAAGCGTGCCGCAAGATCGGCTATCGGGGCGCGGGGACCTTCGAATTCCTGTACGAAAACGGCGAGTTCTACTTCATCGAGATGAACACCCGTGTTCAGGTCGAACATCCGGTCACCGAGATGATCACCGGTATTGACATCGTGCAGACTCAGATTCGCGTCGCGGCGGGTGACAAGCTGTGGTTCCGCCAGCGCGACATCGAGTTCCGTGGCCATTCGATCGAGTGCCGGATCAACGCCGAAGACCCGTTCAAGTTCACGCCCTCTCCGGGCAAGATTACCAACTGGCACACCCCTGGCGGCCCGGGCATCCGCGTAGACTCACATGTTTACAACGGATACACCGTCCCTCCCCATTACGACTCGATGATCGGCAAGCTGATCTCGTACGGCGACACCCGCGAACAGGCCATCCGCCGCATGCGCATCGCACTCTCCGAGATGTCGGTCAGCGGCATCAAGACCAATATCGCGCTGCACCAGGAATTGATGCTTGATGCCCGCTTCATTGAGGGCGGCACCAGCATCCATTACCTTGAGCACAAGCTCGCCGATCGCGGCGAAGTCAAGGCCGGCTGAACGGAACAACCATGTGGATCTCCGTCACCCTGCAAGCGGACGATGACAAGGCTGAAGCACTCTCCGAAGCCCTGATGGAGAGTGGTGCGCTCTCGGTCTCGATCGAAGATGCCGACGCCGGCACCGAGGCGGAAACGCCTCAGTTCGGCGAACCGGGCCACCTGCCCACCGGCCTGTGGGCGCACAGCCGCGTGATTGCGCTCTTCGACGCCGATGCCCCCCTCGAACCCATGCTTGCCGAAGCGGCTACAGCAGTGGGACTGGACACGGTACCGCCCTACACCACCGAGTCCATCGCCGAGCAGAACTGGGTGCAGCTCACCCAAAGCCAGTTCGACCCGATCCGCATCACCGACCGGCTGTGGATCGTCCCATCCTGGCATGATGCGCCGGATCCGGCTGCCATCAACATCGAACTTGACCCCGGCATGGCCTTCGGCACCGGCTCACACCCCACTACCCGGCTGTGTCTCGAGTGGCTCTGCAACACTGTACGGGCAGGACAATCCGTGCTCGACTACGGCTGCGGCTCAGGGATTCTCGGCATTGCGGCCGCGCGACTCGGCGCTGGCCATGTGCTGGGGGTCGATATCGACGAGAAAGCGGTTGAAGCCGCGCAGGACAATGCTCGGCGCAACCGCGTCGACATGCAGGTTCAGCACTCTGGCAAGACCTTGAACGAGACCTTCGACATCGTTGTCGCCAATATTCTGACCAACCCGCTGTGCGTACTGGCGCCGGCAATTGCCTCGCGCATTGCACAAGGCGGCCGGGTTGCACTGTCCGGCGTCCTCGAGCAACAGGCTGATCAGGTCATCGAAGCCTGGGCTCCGTATGCCCGGTTGCACGTCGGCGCGACGCTCGACGGCTGGGTCCGGCTGGAAGGTTGAACACCCCATGATGCTGACCCGTTGCCCGGCCTGCCAGACGGTTTTCCGGCTGCGTGCCGAGCAACTTCGGGCGCGCCGTGGCGAGGTGCGCTGTGGCCACTGCTTTCACCCCTTCAATGCCCTGGAGCATCTGGTAGAGACGCGCGAAGCACCAGCATCGACACCGCAGCAAACGGTGGAGGAGGCCACGCAAGCCGCGGCACCAGGCCCCGAAGCTCGCACCACAACCGAGCCTGCCCACGCGCCACCGATCGCGACATCGCTCGAACTCGAGCAACAGACGCCACCGTTGTCCAAGCCCGAGCCCGAAGCACAAGGGCCTGACTCAACAATTGACCTGGACTTCTTCGACCTCGGCCCTGCAATCAGCAGCGCAGGCGTTGATCCCACACCAGAACCCTACCCTCCCGAACCCGCAGTGCCGCCTGTTGCGCCGCAAGTCCCAGCTGACACGGCCTCCTCCGCCCTGCTCAACGACCTCGACTTCGACATTCCGACGGAGCTTGGTCGAGACCCACAATCCGACGGCAGTACCAGGTCGGGCTCAAGTTTCATTCCGCGCCAGCAAGAGCCGACGCTGGACGAAATCGACTTCTCCAGCTTCTTTGACGTCCCGACGCCACCACCGGCGGAAACGCGCACCGAGCCTCTGCGCCCGACGGTCGCGCCACTGGCCTTTCCCTCGCTGGACAGGGCGACGGAAGACCTCCTCTCCGCCACTCGGGAACCGACTGACAAGCAGGCCCCTTTCGCGCTGCACCCCACCCCCTCAGACGAAGTATCAGAGCCTGCAGAAGTTCGCCTGCCGGGCGTAATCCGGTCCGAACGCAAACCAGCCTCCGCGGACGCTGACCGTGGTGACACACACCCTGCGCCAACACCGATCGTCGAGGAGAGGGCCGAATCACGGGATGCATCACGCGTCGAGCCGTCCGCACATCTGCATCACACGAACAACGAAGTCGAAACCGATCCACCCGCCCTGTCACTTCCTCCCCTGACAGCAACAGCACCGGATGTTCAGCACCTGGACCGCATCTACGGCAAGACCGGCGGGCGAAGCAACGCGCAACGCACGCTTTGGGGACTGACGCTCGGGCTGCTTGCTGGCTGCCTGCTTACGCAAGGCATCTACCTGTTCAGGACCGATCTCACCCGGGCCCTGCCCGGGCTGCGGCCACTACTGGTTTCAGCCTGCAATGCGCTAGCATGCGAGGTGCCCCTGCCACGGGAAGCCGACAAGATTGTCATCATTGCTTCCGACCTGCAATCCGAACCAGGTCGCCCGGGACGCTTCATCCTGCATGCGACGGTCCGGAATCAGGCCGACTTCCCGCAGGAATGGCCCCACCTCGAACTCACGCTGACCGATGGTGCTGATACCCCGGTCGCACGCCGAGTACTCAGCCCGCAAGAATGGATTGCCGCCGACAAGCTGAGTTCGGCCTTCGCAGCACGTGGCGACATTGCACTCAGGCAGCCATTGTCGGTCACCGATCTGAACCCGACCGGTTACCGGGTGTACGTCTTCTACCCCTGATACACCACCGTCACTGCCCCGTCACGCCGGGCTGACATACTCCCGGCGCGGCGCCTCCCCGGCCAACCAGAAACATCTTCATGAACTCAACAAAAAACCCACACCCTTCCCCGGAAAGCCCTTTCAAGGGCAAGACTGGTCTTGTCAGGGTTTGGAACGCATTCGGATATTCGCTGGCCGGGCTGAAGGCAGCCTTCCGCCTGGAAGATGCTTTTCGCCAGGAGTGCCTGCTTGCCGCCATTCTCATTCCGGCCGCACTGTTCGTGCCAACCAACGGTACCGGCAAGGCATTGCTGATAGGCAGCACCTTGCTGGTGCTGATTGTCGAACTGCTCAATTCGGCGATCGAAGCAACTGTCGACCGTGTGTCGCTCGAGCACCATCAATTGGCAAAACGCGCCAAGGACATCGGTAGCGCCGCCGTTCTGATTGCACTGGTCAATCTGGCAGCGGTATGGGGACTGGTCCTGTTCGCCTGAGTTCGCGCCCTCATCAGCGGGTGACCCGGGTCGTGCCTCCATCACGCAGGATACGAACCCGCTCACCCGGCAGGAAGCGCTCTCCCTGATCGGCCTGGACGACCGCAAGATACTGACCATTTTCCAGCCTGACTGTCAGCTCCACGCCTTGGGTGCGGGTCACACCCTCCTCAATGGCAGCACCGGCCAGGCCACCGGCCACCGCGCCGACCACGGCGCCGATGGCCGAGCCACGGTCACCGCCAACCGAACTGCCGGCAATGCCGCCCACCGCTGCGCCGGCAACCGTACCGACCGGCGACTTGGTACCCTCGATCAGCACAGGACGAACCGATTCCAGGGTGCCGAACTGCACCACCATCGCCCGTCGGGCTTCGTCGCGGGAGTAGGTCGCCCCACCCTGCCCGGAGGCACACGCGCCCAGTGCGAAGACCGCCACCAAAGCAAGCCCCCAGGCCCGCCAGCCGCAGCACGATTTCACTCCGTCCATGGTTCCTCTCCAAATGCATCCGCATGGATGCGGGCAATATCCTTGCGGCTGGGTCGATGATTCTGACCACCCCGGTGGCCGATCTTGATGGCGCCCATCACTGCGGCGAGCTGACCACTACGCAGCCAGTCCCAACCGTTGGCAATGCCATAAAGGAGCCCCGCCCGGTAAGCGTCGCCACATCCCGTAGGGTCGACAAGCTGATCGACCTTCACAACCGGCACCTCGATACGTTGCCCACCGGCATGGATGACCGAGCCGCCCGCCCCCAGTGTGACCACCAGCGCATCCACCCGCTCAGCCAACTGTTCGACGGAAAGACCCGTCTTGTCGCTCATCAGACTCGCTTCGTAGTCATTGACCGTGCAATAGCGGGCGAGGTTCAGGCAATGCAACAACTCCTCACCAGACAGGATGGGCAGGGCCTGCCCCGGATCGAAGACAAAGGGCACACCGGCCTCGGCGAACCCTGCGACATGACGCAACATGCCGTCCCTGCCATCCGGCGCGACGATGCCCAGCGTGGCGCCGGTCGCATCAGCCACCTGGTTCAGGTGAGAATGCATCATCGCACCCGGGTGGAAGGCAGTGATCTGGTTATCGTCGAGATCCGTCGTAATGAAGGCTTGTGCGGTATAGGTACGCGGCACGGTCAGCACATGATCCTGACGCAAGCCCAGATCATCGAGACGCTGTCGGTAGGCCCCAGCATCATCACCGACGGTGGCCATGATCAGCGGGTCAGCGCCCAGCAGATGAAGGTTGTAAGCGATATTCCCGGCACAGCCACCAAATTCACGCCGCAAATCCGGTACCAGAAAGGAGACATTCAGGATGTGGATCTGCTCGGGCAGGATATGGTTCTTGAAACGGTCGTGAAAAACCATGATGGTGTCGTAAGCCATCGAACCACAGACAAGAATGGACATGACTGCCCCTGCAAAGGTTTAAACCCCGCATTATAGGCACCCACTCGATAAACAGGTTCAGCCTGGCAGAAGAGCAGGACACACGTACCGTCAGCACATGCCTGAGCCTGCATCCTGAATGGGCCGCCACCGGGTCGAGCCGAACGCTCAGACCCCCGCGCGTTTAAGACGAGGTGGCGGCAGCACGCGCGCCTCGTGCGCGTCGACCACGCCCTCCATGATACCGGCCAGCTGACGCGCAATGGCACTCCACTCTGCATCAAGCACACTGGGTCGGGCATGCTGCGCAAGACCATTTAGCAAACTCCGGTCGCCGCCCACGCGCACGACAGCCTCGATGAAAGCAGCTTCATCCCCTGGCTTGGCCAGCCAGCCGTTATGACCGCTGCGGACACGCCCCGCAGCCGCAGCGTAGTCGAAGCCGATCACCGGCAGACCACTGGCCAGGGCCTCGGTCGTCACGTTCCCAAACGTTTCGGTGAGGCTTGGAAACATGAACAAGTCGGCCGAAGCATAATGCGCAGCAAGATCCTCGCCGGTCCGCATGCCAGCAAACACGAACGCCGGGTGTGCCGCCTGCAGGGCCCCTCTGGCAGGGCCATCCCCAACGAACAGCATCCTGGCGTCGGGTACGTTCTGCCGCAGCGCTTCAAAGGCGCGTACAGCCAACGCCAGATTCTTCTCTGGTGCAATCCGTCCAACCACGGTCACGACCAGCGTACGATCGTTCGCCCCCCAGGACGCACGCAGTGCCGACGAGCGGTGCACTGGCGAAAACAGACGCGTATCAACGCCGCGGGCGACCACCTCGACCCGACGGATGCCACGCTCGGTCAGATGTGCGGCAAGCTCGGCAGTCGGCACAAGGCACACCGCACCTTTGTTGTGGAAGCGGCGCAGATAGGCCTCCACCGGCTGCTTGAGCCACCCCATGCCGTAATAGCGGCTGTAACTATGAAAATTGGTATGAAATTCGGTGACGACCGGCAAGGACAGCTTGCGTGCTGCTGCCACTGCGGACCAGCCCAGCGGCCCTTCCGTCACCACCTGAACCAGATCGGGTCGCCTCAGCGTCCACATCCGCTGCAAGGCATGACGTGCGGGCAAGCCCATCTTCAGGTGACTGTAGCGGGGAATCGGCAAGCCGCGCGCGAGCACTTCCTCAAAGTCGCGCCCATTGACCGCCTGATCCGCCACACCCTGGCGGGGCCGCACCAATTGCACCCTGTGCCCTAATCCCAGCAGGCCCTCCACGATGCGCCCGGTCGTCATGGCGACGCCATTGACTTCGGGCGGATAGGTTTCGGTCACCACGGCGACGCGCAACTGGCGCGCCGAACGGGACAGATTCTGCAGGGAAAGTGGCGTCTCCATGTCTGCGCATGCTGCCCCCCACGCAAGTCAGGCCGATGACCGTGCAATGAAGGATGGATGACAGGTCAGCCTTGGCGGAGCACGATTCCCGCCCCCTTTGCTGGCCGACCAGGCCGCTGAGCCGTATGATCGCGCTTTCCGCCCTTCCGGAGTGTTCATGGATACCGCAACGCCGAATGCTGAGGATGGCTTCGACCTCGACCCGGTCGAAGTTCGTGTACTGGGGGTATTGATCGAAAAGGCCTTCATCACGCCAGACAGCTATCCGCTGTCAATCAACGCCCTGACAGCGGGCTGCAATCAGCTGACAGCGCGCGAACCGGTCATGGCGCTTGGCGAGCGCGATGTGCAGGACGCGATCGACCGTCTCTGCGCCAGGCGACTGGTGACCAAACGTGACCAATCCGGCGCACGGGTGGCCAAATACGAGCATCAGGTCCGCCTGCGCTATTCACTCCCGCCTCCCGAACAAGCCGTACTTTCAACGCTGCTACTACGTGGTGCGCAGACACCGGGCGAAATCCGCTCACGTTGCGAACGGCTACACCGGTTCGACGACACCCAGGCCATCGAGGCCGTGCTCGAACACCTGTCCGACAAGTTCCCCCCCATGGTCGCGGCACTGCCACGTGCGCCCGGCACCAAGGAGATCCGCTACATGCACCTGATGGGTGGTCATGCGGCCCTCCAGGAGGCCATCGAAGCGCAATCCGCCGGCGCAAACGGCGGTGGCAGCCGTGGCCGGAATGCGGAACTCGAGGACGAAGTAAGGCGTCTGCGGGAGGAGCTCGAGGCTCTCAAGCTCGACTTTGCTGCCTTTCGCCGTCAATTCGAATAAACGCCTCACCACCACACCCACTCATGCTCGAGCATCCACAATTCGATCCCGTCGCCCTCGCGCTTGGCCCCGTCAGCATCCACTGGTATGGCCTGATGTACCTGCTGGCCTTCACCCTGTTCGTCGTGCTTGGCCGCATCCACGCCCGGCGCAGGCCAGAGCTGGGATGGACGCCGCAACACATTGACGACTTGCTGTTCTATGGCGTGCTCGGTGTCATCCTGGGTGGCCGCCTGGGTGAGGTCTTGTTCTTCCAGCCCGCCTACTATCTTGCTCACCCGCTCGAGATCCTGGCGGTCTGGAAGGGCGGCATGAGCTTTCACGGGGGATTCCTCGGCGTGCTGCTGGCCATGTGGCTATATGGCCGCAAGCATGGCAAGAACTTCTGGCAGATCACCGATTTCATCGCACCGCTGGTACCCACCGGGCTGGCTGCAGGGCGGATCGGCAATTTCATCAATGGCGAGCTCTGGGGCCGACCCACCACCCTGGACCTCCCTTGGGCCATGATTTATCCATGGGTGGACGCACTCCCGCGCCACCCCTCGCAGCTCTACCAGGCGGCCGGAGAAGGCTTGCTGCTATTCATCATCCTGTGGCTGTTCTCCGCCCGATCACGGCCCACCGGCGCAGTCTCCGGCGCATTTCTTGCCGGATACGGCAGCTTGAGATTTGGTGCCGAGTTCTTCCGCACGCCCGACCCTGGCATTTTTGGCACCCTGACGCTTGGCCTGTCCACCGCCCAGTGGCTTTGCATTCCAATGATCCTGTTTGGCGTATGGCTGCTCACCCGCACAAAAGCAGGGCAAATGTCATGAATCACAACCCATTTGCACCCCCCGTTCCATTCATCCGCGATATGATCTACGCAATACGGGACCTCAGCCTTTAGAGAGAGCATCATGTCTGCGACCGGTCTGGTTTCTAGAAGTCTGTCAAAGATGCGCGAGATCGTCGCCCAGGCGACCGGCAGAGCCAAGGAGCCGTCGGAAAAAGTCCTCGATCGCATCCGCCGCCAGCTTGAAGAGTGTGCAGCCGGACTGGGTGGAGAGGTGTCCACCCGTCAGCGTGCTGCCCGCCTGGCGGAGACCTATCTCAAGCTCGATGATGGCGGGCGTCAGGCAATGCTGACCATGATCGCCCATGACTTCGGCCCCGATCCCACTGCGATTGCCGCCGCTCATGCCGACTATCAGGCGGTGATCGGCACTGACGACCAATGGGATGCCGAAGCGCGCCTGCGTGCAGCCATGCGTTCTCGCCGGATCCGTATCCTGACCCAGTTCAATGCCATTCCTCAGGGGGTGAAGTTCCTGGTTGACCTGCGCGCCGACCTGCTTCGCTTCCTGCCCGAGCAACCGCTGCTGAAACCGCTCGACCGCGAACTGGAAGCGCGTCTGAGCGCATGGTTTGACGTCGGTTTCCTCGAGCTCGCCCGCATTACCTGGAACTCGCCTGCGGCCCTGCTGGAAAGACTGGTGCAGTATGAAGCCGTGCACGAGATTCAATCATGGCAGGACCTGAAGAACCGACTGGACTCCGACCGTCGCTGCTACGGCTTCTTCCACCCCCGCATGCCGCTCGAACCACTGATCTTCGTTCAGGTCGCGCTGACCGAAGAGCTCGCGGGCGATGTGCAGCAACTGCTCGATATCAACGCCCCGCTGGCTGACGCGAACAAGGCCAACACCGCCATCTTCTATTCCATCACGAACACGCAGGTCGGCTTGAGAGGCGTGTCGTTCGGCAATTTCCTGCTGAAGCGTGTAGTGGAAGACCTGCAACGCGACTTCCCCAAACTCAAGACTTTCGCGACACTGTCACCCATCCCTGGTTTGCGGCGATGGGCGGGGCAGAATCCCCAGCAACTGGCTACAGCATTCACCCAGAACGACTGGAAGCGACTTGCCGCAGCGGGTATTGACGGCCCCGATGCACCACAACTGCATGCTATTCTCGATGGCAGCGCGGAGTGGGCGCCTGACCCGGTGCTGAGCAACGCGCTACGTGAGCCGCTGCAGCGCCTGGCAGCGCGCTACCTGACCGATGCGCGCCGTGACGGCAAGCCCGTTGATCCGGTTGCGCGCTTTCATCTTGGCAACGGCGCCCGGGTAGAGCGGCTGAACTGGCTGGCCGACACTTCACCCAAGGGCTTGGCCCAATCCTGGGGGCTGATGGTCAACTATCTGTACGACCCGGACCGTATCGAGTCCAATCTGGAAGCCTTTGCTCGCGAGGGCCGGGTCGACGCCTCCACGCAAGTCAAGCGTCAAGCCAGACCCTGATCCGGGAGCGTGCCTGTCGTGCGACTGCCTTTTAGCAACAGCTCGATCCGTGCGCGCCTTTTGCTTGCAAGCACGGCAGTGCAGATTGTGCTGCTCAGCCTGCTGCTGGCCAACAGCGTCCGCCTGATGAATGACGCCGCAGCGGTCAGCCTCGACACCCTGGTCAACCAGAACGCCAGCATGCTGCATGCGATGGCCACCGCCTACGGCGAGCTTGGTGCCTATGAGCAACTACAGGACACGCTCGGCGAACTCCTGAGCGACTCGAGCGAGGGACTGGTCTATGTCCGCATTGGTGACTCGGCTGGAAACATCCTCCTGCATGCAGGCGCCCCACGGCGCGAGCCGATTTCCCCACCGCCTGATACATTCACCGAAGCACGCAGCGGCTTGCTGGGAAAGCCACTGATCCACGTCCGGCGTCCTCTGTTGCTACCCCGCAACGAAATCGGCTTTCTGCAGTTCGGGGTCTCGGTATCGGTACTGGCCGCCGCTCGTCGCGCCATCATCGAACAAGGCGCATTGATTGCGCTGATCGAGATTGCGATCACCTTTGCGCTACTTTCGGGCATCGGCTATCTGCTCAGCAAGAAGCTGTCCAGACTGCTCGATGGCAGCAAGGCCATTACCGAAGGCTACCTCGACCATCGTCTTCCCGATGATGGCGAAGACGAACTTGCCCGCCTCGCGCGTCATTTCAACGTCATGGCGGCAACCTTGCAACAACGGGTCTCCGAACTGCAGCAGACCGCTGATCGGCTCAAGGCCAGTGAAGAGCGCTACGCCCTCGCGATGCACGGCGCCAATGACGGCCTATGGGACTGGGATATCGCCCACGGTGGGCGCACATACTTCTCGCCACGCTTCTGCCAGCTGATCGGCCTGCCGGACGCGGGCAGCCACACCAACGCCTCACCTTTTCTCGAGCGCCTCCACCCCGACGACGCCCCGACCTACCGGGCCAAGATGATCGAGCACCTGAAGGGCATCAACCCGCAATTCATGCTCGAGCACCGGATTCGCCAAGCCGACGGCAGCTACCGCTGGATCATGACCCGTGGCATGGCGCTGCGCGACGGCAGGGGTCGAGCCATTCGCATGGCAGGTTCGATCAGTGACGTCCATCTACGCAAGCGCGCCGAACAACAGTTGATGCACGATGCGCTGCATGACGGCCTCACCAGCTTGCCCAACCGGGCACTGTTCGTCGAACACGTCCGTCTGGCACTTGGTCAGCAAAGGCGCGATGACACCTACCGATTCGCCGTGCTGGCAATCAACCTCGAACGTTTTCATCTGGTCAACGACAGTTATGGTCACGCCACCGGTGACCAACTGCTGCAGGGCGTCGCGACCTGGCTGAACCTGTCGCTACGCGAGGGGGATCTCGCCGCCCGGGTCGGGGGTGATCAATTTGCCGTCCTGCTGAACGGGGTTTCAGATATCACCGAGGCACTACGCATTGCGGAGAGCCTGGTTGAACTACCCGCATTCGACATTCCGGGAGCAGATCGCAAACTCCACCCGAAGTGCAGGATCGGGCTGGCAATGAGTGAAGCCGAACGAGTCGATGGCGAAGCCCTGCTGCGTGATGCGGACAATGCACTGCAGATCGCCCGGCAGAGTGACGCCCGCACGGTGGAGGTCTTTCATGCCTCGATGCATGCTCAAGCCTTGTCCACCCTGCAACTTGAGACCGACCTTCGCCAGGCCCTGGCGACAGGCACCCTCAGCGTCCATTACCAACCCATCATCAATCTGTCGGACCGCAGGATTGCCAGCTTCGAAGCGCTTGTCAGATGGCATCACCCAACACATGGCATGTTGTCACCCGCCCAGTTCATCCCGCTGGCAGAAGCGCTGGACATGATTCACGAGCTGGGCATGCTGGTCCTGCGCCAGGTGTGCGACGACATCGGACAATGGCTTGCGGATCATGAACAGCAGACCGGAGTCCCAGTCAGTGTCAATCTCTCGGCCCGCCAGCTGTCGCGAGCTCATCTCGCTGAAGAGCTGATCGAACTCATTACCCTGAAAGCCATTCCGAGCGATCTGATCCGCTTCGAGGTGACCGAAAGCCTTCTGGCTCGCCAGGATGGCCCCGCCATCCGCAGCCTGCAGCGTTTACGTGCGGCAGGATTCAGGGTGCTGATCGACGACTTTGGCACCGGCTACTCCGCATTGAGCTATCTGCACACCATCCCCTGCGACGTCGTCAAACTGGATGGCAGCTTCGTGTCATCGATCGCGGATGACGCGCGCCTGCGCGCCATCGTGCGCCGCAGCATCGAGTTGGCGCACGATCTTGGCATGTCTGTGGTGGCGGAGTGTATCGAAACCGAGGAACAAGCTGCTGTCCTGCGCGATATCGCCTGCGACTTCGGACAAGGCTACCTTTTTTCCCGCCCAGTCCCCACCGAACAAGCATCCCGAATGTTCCATTTGTCAGAGCGGAAAACCTCATGATCAGGCAGCTCAGCCTTCTCTCCGCGATTGTGCTCGGCTCGATGACAACCCCCGCGCTGGGCCAGCAGGCGAGCCCATGGCAACTAAGCGGGTTTGGAACCCTGGGTATGGTCGCCACCAGTCAATCCGATATCCGATTTGCCCGTATCGGGGTTGACCGCCCAGGTTCGGAAACCCCGGATTTCGGGCCCGATACGGTCCTCGGCATCCAGGCCAACATCTCACTGTCGCCCCAGACATCCGCTGTCCTGCAGCTGGTGTCGCGGGAGCGCCCAGCCAATGGCTACCTTCCCCACCCCAGCCTGGCCTTCGTCAGCTACACCCCCAGCCCGGACCTGAGCATCCGGCTGGGGCGTCTGCGTGTTCCCTTCTTCATGCACTCGGATTCACTCGACATCAATTATGCGTTACCGTGGATCCGTCCCCCGGTCGAGGTCTACGGTCTGAACCCCTTTTCCGACCTGGACGGTATCGACGTGCTCTACCGCACACGCATCGGCTCGACCGATCTCGAATTCCATCCTTATGCGGGACGTAGTGCGATTCCCATCTACAAGAATGGTCGCGGACGTCTGGATCGTCTGCTGGGCTTTAACGTATCGATCATGACCGATCGGCTGACACTCTTTGTCGGACACGCAACATCCCCCTTGACTCTGCATTGGGGCGATCCCGATTTTGATCGGCTTGTCTCCATCCTGCCACCGGAACTCAATCGTGAACTGTCAGGCGGCCGAGGCCACGCAAGCTTCAGCTCCGCAGGATTCCAATGGGACGACGGCAGCTGGCAACTGACTGGAGAGTACGCCCGTCGTGTCAATCGACGTTATGCGAACAGCGCGCACGGCTGGCACCTTACCGTGGCACACCGTGTCGATGCGCTCACCCCCTACCTTACCCTTGCCCGTCAGACCGAAGACCGGCCAATTGCACACTACGACTTCCCGACCACGCTTCCGGGGCAACTGCAGCGTCATGCTTTTGAGCAGTTCCTGATTTCACGTAACGTGGCTCAACGCAGCATCACCGTTGGTATCCGCTGGGACATACAGCGAAACATCGCGATCAAGACCGAGTACACCCACACCAAGACCTTGCACGACAGTTGGGGGAGTTACTTCCCACGTGGAGACGTCCTCGCCAACGCACCCATCGATCGCTCAATCAACATGCTCGGACTGTCAGTCGATGTTACCTTCTGACCTGGACGATCATCACAGCGGGCGAAGGTACCTGGGTCTTGGTGGCGTGGCGTCCGAGACGCCGACTCACCCCGGATCCAGGCGGCAGGCTCTCATGCTTGCACTGGGGCTGTTTCTCTCGATCCATGCGAGTAACGCCCTGCCCTCACAGGACATGGCAATACACATCGTCACGGCAGAGCAAGGACATTTGCGCCAATTGCAGCGCGACGAGGCCGAATTGCTGTTCCTCGGCCGCCGGACAACTGCGGCGGACGGCACACCGGTCATTCTGATCGACCTGCCAGCGGGCCCGATACGCGATCGTTTCTACCTGTTGCTGACCGGGAAGAATCCTCAACAGACACGGGCCTACTGGTCACGCCAAGTCTTCACAGGGCGAGCCCGCCCGCCGCTTGAAGCCCACAGCATCGAGCAAGCCATCGAGTGGCTGCTGCAGACGCCGGGGACAGTCGCTTATCTACCTGCATCCAACGGCGATGCACGCTTGCGCGTGCTGATGCGACTGCAATAGATCCGGCCCTTCGGGCGCAAATCGAGGACAAGCCACATTGCATCAAAGAAGGAGTTGACCATCATGCCCCTCAGTGATCTAATGCAAATCATTCTTATTATTGTGTGTTTCTGAGATATGGAAACGAATCACACTGGAAGCACGCTGCCAGAGCAGGAAATGGCACAACAGTTGCATGAGGCTTCTCGGCCTACTCGAAGCACGACATCGATCTCCAGCGAGCAACTGCTCGCCGGCCAGAAAAGCGTCACCATTGATCACGAAGGCATCAGTTACGTTCTGCGCTCCACCCGCGCGGGCAAATTGATCCTGACCAAGTAAACCGCAACGTTCCTGACGAGGCGACACCATGTATGTATGCGTCTGCAAGGCAGTGACTGAAAAGCACATTGACGAGGCCGTGCGCAAGGGGCTTTCCACCCTGCGCCACCTCCGGGACGAACTTGGCGTAACCAGCGAATGCGGACGCTGCGCCAACTGCGCGCGCGACTGCCTTCGCGCCGCACTGGTCACGCCGACGGCCACCCGGTCTGACGGCCCCCTGCTTCAAGCCGCCTGAAGCACGAGCATGCGGTTCGAGCCTCCAGTCCAGGACACCCGCTCAAACCCACCCAAGGGCCTCGTGGAGCGCACCCTGTTTCAGGCAACCCGGCTCATACTCTACGTCACGGTTGCCGCCTGCCTGATGTACCTCGCGCTGACGCCTCCTGGCGTCAGCTCCTGATGTCGTATACTCAGCCCCACGTTGTCGTCCCTCATGCAATCTGCTGCTCACGCCTTGTCTCTACACGACCCGTTTCCCGAACCGCGTACGGTGGCGCCGATCAGCAATCGCACAGCCCCCGCAGCCGATACGGCCCGCACACCGCGCAGACGCGGAGAGCGCCAAGCACTTGCCGTGCTGGTGCTTTCCCTCCATGCATTCGGGCTCTACGCGCTGACCAGCCAGTTTTCCCCGCCGGTGTCTCCACCAGAGATTCAACCGATCTCGATCAGCTTCATTCCTCTGGCGGCGCCACCTGCACCCGTCGTCGAGCCACCCGCACCGCCACCGCCCGAGCCGGTCAAGCGGGCTGAGCCACCCAAACCGGTCAAGCCGGCACCCCGTCCACCCAAACCGCTTGCCCCGGTCAAGCCGCCCCCGGAGCCTGTCATCTCGGAGTCGGCAACCGCGCTGAGCAGCGATGTACCGGTCGCCCCGCCAGCGGAAGCCACGCCCGCGCCAACCACCCCCCTGCCAGCACCTGCAGCCGAATCCATCGCGCCCGCAGCGCCAGCACCCGTCACCGCTGCACGCTTCGACGCCGACTACCTCAACAACCCTGCGCCAGCCTATCCTCCTTTATCCAGGCGCATGCGGGAAGAAGGCAAGGTCATGCTGCGCGTCACCGTCACGCCCGATGGCCTTCCGGGTCGGATCGAGATCGCACGAAGCTCCGGCTCCGAGCGGCTGGATCAAGCCGCAACAAACGCCGTTCGCCAATGGCGTTTTGTCGCAGCACGCCAGGGTGAGCGCGCCATCGAGGCCTCAGTGCTGGTACCCATCATATTCAAACTCGAAGGAAACTGACCATGGAATCACAAGCCTTCGGCCTCGCCCATCTATGGGGACAGTCCGATTTCGTCATCCGTGCTGTAGCCGCCATCCTGTTGCTGATGTCGGTAACCAGTTGGTACCTGATCCTGGTGCGTGGACTGCGTCAACTCCGGGCACGCCGCAGCGAGGATGCGCTGGACGCCTTCTGGGCGGCGCCTTCACTTACCGCCGGCATCCAGCGACTGTCCGCGCAAGCACCTGACTCTCCCTTCGAGGCCTTGGCAAAGCAAGGCTCGGCGGCGGCGGACCATCTACGTCAGCACCACAACCGCGACACCCTCGGCGGCACACTCGACAGCGAAGAGTTCATCACCCGGGCATTGCGCAAGTCGATCTCGATCTCCACGTCACAACTGGAGTCCGGGCTCACCATGCTCGCATCGATCGGCTCGACAGCGCCCTTCGTCGGACTGTTCGGTACGGTCTGGGGCATTTACCACGCCCTGGTCAACATCTCCGCATCCGGCCTGGCCACGCTCGACAAGGTTGCAGGCCCGGTCGGCGAGGCGTTGATCATGACTGCATTCGGCCTGTTTGTCGCCATCCCTGCAGTACTTGCATACAACGCTTTTACCCGTGCCAACCGGGTTGAACTCGCGGAGCTCGACGCCTTCGCACATGATCTCCATGCCTGGTTTGCGACCGGCGCCCGCATTGCACCGGTCGACACCCCACGCAGCGCGGCGGCCACCCCAGCCCGTGCGACCACGGCGGAGGCGGTGTAATGGCCTTCGGTGGCTTCAATCAGGGCAGCGAGCGCCAACCGACCAGCGACATCAACATGGTGCCGCTGATCGACGTCATGCTGGTGCTGTTGATCGTATTCATGATCACCGCGCCGCTGCTGACCCATTCGGTCAAGATCGACCTTCCCAAGGCGGCCAGCCAACCGAACGAGGAGAAGCCCGAGACCATCACACTGGCAATGGACGGCGAAGGCCAGCTGTTCTGGAACAACGCGCCGCTCGCTGCAGAGGTCTTGAAGGAAAAGCTGGCTGGCGCTGCCGCACAGCAACCGCAACCGGAGTTGCACCTGCGTGCGGACCAGAACACGCGCTATCAGAAGATCGCCGAGGTCATGTCGGCCGCGCGCGAGGCGGGTATCGAGAAGATGGGGTTCATTACGGTCCCGAACGAGTAACACGTGCTATTCGGCACCACAGCGGGCTGCAGCAGGAATGCTGTAGCCCCTTTTTACGTTCAGCTCGACGGCTTGCGTACGCGGATGATCACATCCACCTGATCGAGCACCAGATTACCCGGCAACTTCGGCATGCCCACAACCTGCAGTTCGTCTGCAGATACGTCGGACAACTCGCCCGTATCGACGTCATACAGGTGGTAATGAGGGTCGGTGTTCGAGTCATACACCACCCGCTCGGGATCGACGATCAGTTCCTTGACCAAGTTCTTCTCACGAAACAGACGCAAGGTGTTGTAGACCGTGGCACGGGAAACCTCGGGCGACCGCTCACGCACCATGGAAAGCACCTGGTCGGCCGAGAGATGCACCGGCTGTGTCAGCAACACCCGAGCAATTTCAAGGCGCTGCAGCGTCACCGGCACTCCGGCGGTGCGCAGGCGATCGGCTGCAATACGGGAGGAGAGTGTGTCCATCTGTCGAGGAAGCGGTATTGATCCTGGTCATGTTCCATGCAGGTCTACAGGAACGTTTCCCTGAAATCACTGCATTTGTGACGAGCATACGACGCCCACCCCCGACCACGCAAATCGGCTCCTGACGCAATTCTGCCAATGGCATCACGCACCAGGAGCCGACATATCGACGGCATAGCCGTCTGATTGCTGAAGCCCCGCATTGCGGGGCCTTCCAGCCTGCAGTCTTACTTCGCGAAGGGTTGCGGCGGCGGGGTGTCGTTGGACGACGGCGGCAACAGCGGCATGATGAAGGACGGCTGATCACCGGTCAGCGTCTTCAGGAAGGCCACGATGTCACCGATTTCCTGTTTGGAGTAGGTCCGCCCCAGCTGCAGGCGCCCCATGATCTCGACAGCCTCTTCCAGCGTCTGTGCCGCACCGTCGTGGAAGTACGGATAGGTCAGTTCCACATTGCGCAGGGTCGGCACCTTGAAGTTGAAGCGATCCTCATCCTTGCCAGTCACCGCTGAGCGCCCCTCGGCAGTGCTGGTCGTCTTGTACGGCTCCACGACACCCATTTTCTGGAACGACGTGCCACCCACTGCCGGGCCGTTGTGACAGGCAACACACCCACTTTCCTTAAACAGTTTGTAGCCGGCCAGCTCACGCGCATTAAGCGCCTTGTCGTCGCCCTGCAGCCATTTGTCGAAAGCCGAGTTCGGCGTCACCAGGGTTTCCTCGAACGCGGCAATCGCACTGGTCACCTTATCGATATCGATACGGCTGGACCCAAACACCGACTTGAATTCAGCGACGTACCCGGGAATCGACTGCAGCACATCGATCGCCAGGTCATGAGTGAAGGCCATCTCGCCCGGATTGGCGATCGGACCACCGGCCTGCTCCTTCAGGGTGGCAGCACGCCCATCCCAGAATTGGGCAACCGCCAGGCTCGAGTTCAACACCGTTGGCGAGTTGATCGGACCTTCCTGCCAGTTGTGACCGATCGAGGTCTTCAGATTGTCCGATCCGCCCATGGACAGGTTGTGACACGAGTTGCAGGAGATGAAGCCCGAACGCGACAGGCGCGGATCGAAGAACAGCTTCTTGCCCAACTCAACCTTGCCGGGGTTCGTGACCTTGGCCGGCTGCAATGGCTGGATCGGCTCATCCCGCACCGTTGCCGCCCACGCCGTCCCGGCTACTGCCAGCGCCACGGTGATACCGATTAGCTTGACTCTCATGCTGTGCTCCTTGCTCTGCAAAATGATCTGTCCAGGCGGCCCGCATTTCGATACGAATTTGGACCACGTCTAAATCTGAGACCCGATTAAATGCCCAAGTCACCGGCGAATTCTTGATCTGGATCATGAAAGCAACGAATACCGCACCAACCGCCCAAGCCATCGCAGCCCGCTCACGGAGCGTCGATCTGCACGGTAAATCGGCGCGGGACCAAGACAACAGCCTTGACATATTAACGAGAATAGTTAGCATTAACGAACTCATCACCATCAAGACTTCGTCATGACTGCCCTCCAACGCGCTTTTCGTTGTGGCATCGCGCTGACTTTTGCGCTTGCCCTGAGCCCCACAACCCATGCCGACACCTCACCACGCGCGGTCCTGGAGCATTACGCCAGCTTGGTCGAAGCAAACTACGACGACACCCTGGCAGGTATCCGCGAGTTGCAGGACGCCGTGCGAAGCTTCGTGGCCGCCCCCTCGGAGGCCGGTCTGCAAAAGGCCCGCGCGGCCTGGCTGGAAGGCCGCGAATGGTACGGCCAGACAGAGGCATTTCGTTTTTATGGCGGGCCGATCGACGGCGAGGACGGCCCCGAAGGCCTGATCAACGCCTGGCCGCTGGACGAGGCCTATATCGACTATGTCGAAGGTGACGCCAACGCCGGCATCATCAACAACCGCAAGGAAGACATCTCCCCAGACCGACTGAACGAGCTCAACGAGCGCGGCGGCGAAGAGAACGTCGCCACCGGATGGCATGCGATCGAATTCCTGCTGTGGGGTCAGGACCGCTCCGAAACCGGTCCGGGCAATCGTCCCTACACCGACTACCTCGATGGGAAGGCGGCCAATGCCGACCGTCGTCGCCTGTACCTGATCACAGTCACCGACATGCTGGCGGCTGAACTCGAAGGTGTCGCCAAGGCATGGCGCAACGGTGCCGACAACTACCGCGCGTCCTTTGTTGCCAGTGGCACCGAAGGCATCCAGCGCATGCTTACCGGTCTGGGAACACTGTCCCGGGGCGAACTGGCGGGCGAACGCATGGAAGTGGCGATGGACACCCAGGACCAGGAAGACGAGCACTCCTGCTTCTCCGACAACACTCACCGCGACATCGTCGCCAACGCCAAGGGCATCCAGAACGTCTGGGAAGGTCGTTACCGCACCCGTGCCGGCCGCATCATCGAAGGCCCGAGCCTGAAGGACCTGGTTGCCGCGCAGGACGCATCGGTCGCGCGTACTGTCAGCCAGGACATCGCCAACAGCGTTGCATTGGCCGAACGCATCCAGGCACCTTTCGACCGAGAGATCATCGGCGACGACAACAGCCCGGGGCGCAAGCGCGTTCAAGCCGTCATCGACGCACTCAAGAAGCAGACCGACGCTTTGGTGGAGGCCGCCCGGGCACTGGGTATCACCCGCCTCAACACCAGCGTCTGATCACCCAACCCTTCACGCTACCCAGCCAGCGCGGACCGTCCTCAGCCGCGCCCGCCAGGAAAATCGATGCTCCTACACTCCGCACGCCACGCCTGGGCCGGCAAGCCCGTGCGCAACGCAGCCTGTGCCCTGCTCACCGCCTTGCTCACCTTCCCTGCGCTGGCAGATCACCGGCTGCCCGGCGGGCATGTCGGCAGCATCGACGACCATGGGAAGAACGCCTTCTCGCTACCTGCACCAGGCCTGAACGACGAACAGAAAACGACCTTCGTCATTGGCAACTCTTTTTTCAAGAAAGCCTGGGTGGCGGCGCCGGCGTCCACGACCGCACGCGACGGACTGGGGCCACACTTCATCGCGCGCTCCTGTGGTGCGTGTCATCTGCTGGACGGGCGGGGCGCACCGCCCCCGGCACCACAGGGCATCTCGACCGAACAGCCGATGGCCTTGCTGATAAGGCTCTCCATTCCAGGCCGCGCTGCAGACGGCGGGCCCCTGCCGGAACCAAGTTACGGTGGCCAGTTCAACAACGATGCCATTCCCGGGGTCAAGCCTGAGGGCAAGGTCCTCATCCACTACGACGAGTTGCCCGGCCAGTATGCGGATGGCGAAGCCTACTCGCTACGCAAGCCACGCTACACCCTGACCGACCTTGGCTACGGTGACCTGCATCCCAAGGTACAGCTGTCACCGAGAGTTGCCCCCCATATGGTTGGCCTCGGTCTGCTCGAGGCCATTCCCGAAGCCACCGTATTGGCCCATGCCGAACGCCAGAAACGCGAGGGCAAGGGCATCGCCGGTCAGCCCAACCGGGTCTGGGATGCTTATGCGAACCGTCACATCCTCGGCCGCTTCGGCTGGAAGGCCAATGTCGGCAGCATCGCACACCAGACCGGGGGTGCCTTCCATGGCGACATCGGCATCACCTCACGGCACTTTCCGGAACAGGACTGCATGCCATCGCAACAAGACTGTCTGGCAGCGATCGAAGGTGGCAAGCCGGAGATTGATGACCGTCGCCTCAGTCAGGTCATTTTCTACTCACAGACCCTTGCCGTTCCGACCCGGCGCGAACCGGACCACCCCGAAGTCAAGCGCGGGGAAGTGCTGTTTCACGCCGGCCAATGTGCAAGCTGCCACGTACCGTCACATGTCACCGGCCCTCACCCCGACATTCCCCAGTACACCGCTCAAACGATCTGGCCCTACACCGACCTGTTGCTGCACGACATGGGCGAAGGCCTGGCCGATCATCGCCCCGACTTCGAAGCCAGTGGCCGTCAATGGCGTACCCCGCCACTGTGGGGTCTTGGCCTGATCAAGACGGTCAACGGGCACACTACACTGCTGCACGACGGCCGCGCACGCGACTTTGCCGAGGCCATCCTGTGGCATGACGGCGAAGCGGCCTTCAGCCAGACTTACTTCCGCACGCTATCCAAAACCGACCGTGCGGCGCTGATCCGCTTTCTGGAGTCCCTATGAAGCGCCCCGCGAGCCGGCTGACGCATTACCTGATCACTGCCGCGACATTGATCGCGACCACGCAATTCAGCCATGCCCAAACCGTAGCCCCACCCATACCGGACACCACCTTTGCACTCGGCTGGACGGAACAGGCCTATCTTGATCGCCATCAACACCTGCGCGCGGCCAGTGCGCAGATGCTTGGCGCCCTGCACGCCCTGTGCAGGCGTCCTGATGCACCTGGCCTGCAACAGGCGCAAAGGCACTGGACGCAGGCCTACCTGGCCTGGCGCACCGTCGATGGCGCAGGCGCTGCCCCCACTGTCATCGCCCGTACCGGTCGCATGATCGACTTCCGCCCCGCCCGGATCCGCGACGTCGATCAGCGCATTGCCCGGTCGGAAGGCCCGGACCCGAACAACGTCGCCGTGCGTGGCTTCGGCACGCTCGAATACCTTTTATTCGGGGACGGCCAGGCCAGCACCCTGCCACGCCTGCAGCAAGGTGCAGCGTGTGCATACGCCGTCGCGACCGCCCGTCTGATCCAAGCTGACCTCGACGCACTCGATGTCGGCTGGCAACAGCAACTCGAGCGACTCGGCGGCGATACCGACCTGCCACGGCGCAATCTGCTGGCCGAGAATATCGGCCTGATGCTGTCAGGCCTGGATGGTGCGCTGGCCCGCCTGCCCAAGGTCAAGGAAGCACGCCTCGAGGCCTGGCCCGACTGGCGCTCCGGCCTCACACGCGCAGCCATCCATTCACAGCTGGCCGGCTTTGCCGACGCGTGGTCGGGCAACCTGGACGGTCGCAAACGTCACCCCCACAGCCTGGCGGCCCTCATGCTTGAGCAAGGTCATGAAGACTCGGTCCGTCAGGTGGATCAGGCCTTGTCTTCAGCCCTGTCAGCGGCTGACAGGCTGCCCGCGGCGATCACCACCAACGAAGCCGATGCCGCTCGCCAGGCCTTCATCGCATCCGTTCAAGCACTGAAGACCCGCGTGGAAACCCAGGTTGCCGGTCAGCTTGGCATCCTGCTCGGCTTCAACGACAACGACGGCGACTGAGCAGGTGAGGATCAATCGTCGCAAGCAGGTCATCCCAGGAGGTGATCAACGTGACCGACAACACATGCCAATGAATGGGTGGACAGCGCACCACGGAGCGGTGCGATAGCCCACTCGCCCAATCGATCCATTCACGAGTGCTAACCCAGCATGCTGAGACGCGACTTCCTAGGCGTCATTGCCTGTGCCAGCCTGGCATCCAGCCGACTGAGCGCGGCCCCCACGTCGCCGCCCCCTGTCCTGCTGGCCGCAGCGGCCGACGCCCAGGGGCCACTATTTACCGCGATGAACGGCACCTTGCTGCGCACACCGACCCGTGGGCATGGCATGTTGCCCCTGCCTGGCAACCGCGAGCTGATCCTGATGGCTCGCCGCCCCGGCTACTGGATGTGGCGCATCGACTGGTCCAACGGTCAGTGCCTTGCCACGACCGAAGCCGCACCTGATCGCCACTTCTTCGGCCATGCCGTGCTGGCACCGAATGGCCGCACGATACTGACCACCGAGAACGACCTGTCAACCGGTCGTGGCCTGATCGGCCTGTACGATAGCCAGACCCTGCAACGTTTAAGCGAATGGTCCAGCCACGGCATCGGCCCCCACGAACTGTTGTGGCTTATCCCCGGCAAGGTGCTGGCGGTCGCCAACGGCGGCATCCTGACCCTGCCCGAGACCGGCCGCCTGAAGCTCAACCTCGATCGCATGGAACCCTCCATCGTCTTGCTTGAGATGCCTTCCGGCAGACTGCTGGCAGAACACGTTCTGCCGGATCGCACGCTGTCCTTGCGCCATCTCGCACGCAGCGCAGACGGCAGCCTGGGTATCGCCATCCAGGCAGAATCCCCGGACGGCACACCGGTCACTGACGCACCACTGCTCGCCATCCTGCGTGAGAACCGCCTGACCCTGGCTGACGCGCCCGCCGGCCTGGGCGGATACGGCGCCAGTATCGCTGCCCTCGGCGACGATTTCTTTGTCACCGCGCTACAAGGCGATACAGTCGTGCAATGGTCCAGCGACGGACGGCTGGTGCGCGAGATCGGCTTGCGCCGTCCGGCCGGGCTCGCAACCCGATCCGACCATGTGCTGGTCAGCAATGAACTTGGCACGATCGCCCGTATCGACCCCGACAGTGGAACCCTGAAAGTAGAACTGGAGCATCCGGGCCTGCGCTGGGACAACCACCTTGCCACAGCCTCCTAGCCAGCTCCACCGCTCGTCAACGCGTCGGCCAGATACCGCGCCGCCCAGCCCGGATGACGCGCTGCAATACGATACACAGCCCTGCAACAGGCTTCGCTATGCTTCACTCCCATCCTCCTCTGATCCCTCGCCCCTTGTGAGCGCCCGATGAACACCTCCGCACCCTCCCGCCGCCCCCCTCCCAGCCGAAAAGCGCCCGTCCTGATCGTCGCCGGGCTGGCTCTCGCCATCGCAGCCGGCTGGTTCGGCTGGCAGAAATTTGCCAGCAAGGGCGATCCGACAGCAGGGTTGCAGTTCGCAACCGTGCAACGGGGCGACATTGAAGACGTGGTCACAGCCACTGGCACGCTGCAACCACGCGACTATGTGGACGTTGGCGCACAAGTTTCCGGCCAACTCAAGAAGATCCATGTAGAAGTCGGCTCGGTGGTCAAGGCCGGTGACCTACTGGCAGAGATTGACCCTACCGTCTATCTGTCGAGGGTTGACGCTTCACGCGCACAACTCCGGAACCTGCGGGCTCAGTTGAAGGACCGCGAATCGCAGCTCATCCTGGCCCAGATTCAGTTCAGACGGCAGACTGCGCTGATGGCCGAGGACGCGACCACCACCGAGTCATTGCAGCAGGCAGAAGCCTCGCTGAAGTCAGCCGAAGCCTCACTGGAGGCCTTGCGGGCACAGATCGAGCAAAACGAATCCTCGTTGCGCGCCGACGAAGCCAATCTTCAGTACGCCCGCATCCTCTCGCCCATGAGCGGCACCGTGGTTTCGATCACTGCACGCCAGGGGCAGACGCTCAACACCAACCAGTCCGCACCCACCGTGCTGCGCGTTGCGGACCTCAACACCATGACGGTGCAGACTCAAGTCTCGGAAGCCGATATCAGTCGCCTGCGTCCCGGCATGGAAGCCTATTTCACCACGCTGGGCGGCCAGGGACAGCGCTGGTACGGCAAGCTCAACAAGATCGAACCGACACCCACCGTCACCAACAACGTCGTGCTGTACAACGCCTTGTTCGACGTCCCCAACGAGAATGGCCGCTTGATGACCTCAATGACGGCGCAGGTCTACTTTGTCGTCGCCCAGGCCAGGGATGTGCTGCAAGTTCCGATGGGCGCACTGACCGTCGGCAATCGTGGAAGCCGCCAACCCGGTGCACAAACAGCCAGTGCGCAAGCGCCGGCTTCGACACCCGCTGGAGGGGTAACGACGATGCAGGGGCCCGCTGCCGCATCCGCGACGCCGCGCAGCGAGATGTCCGACAGTGAGCGTACCGCGCGCAGGGAGCAAAGGCGTCCACGAGAGGGTGGCGACATGCCGGTTCGCACCCGGCCCGCCACGGTGAAGGTGCAGGATGCCGAGGGGACGATCACCGAACGCAATATCACCATCGGCGTTACCAGCCGGGTTCAGGCCCAGGTTGTTGAAGGACTGGCTGAGGGCGATAAAGTCGTGGTCGGCATTGCCGGCAGCGGCCCCACCGGCAACACCGGCCAGCCCCGTCAGCCCGGCATGCCCGGTCCGGGACCACGCCCATGATCCGCGAATCCCTGGCACCGGCCCAACGCGGCAGCGCCCAGGCCCAGCCTTTGATCGAGCTGAGCGGCATCACGCGGGTCTTCATCAATGGCGAGGTCGAGACCCAGGTACTGCACGGCATTGACCTGAAGATCTACCCGGGCGAGTTTGTGGCCATCATGGGCGCCTCGGGCTCAGGCAAGTCAACGTTGATGAACATCCTCGGCTGCCTCGACCGACCGAGCGCCGGCACCTATCGCTTCATGGGCGAAGACGTCGCCGATTTCGACCGCGACGAGCTGGCCCGCCTGCGCCGCGAGGCTTTCGGCTTTGTGTTCCAGAGCTACAACCTGATCGGCACCGCGACTGCACGGGAAAATGTCGAGGTCCCGGCGGTGTATTCCGGCATGCCGCCCGCTGAGCGCCATGCCCGTGCCGAGCAATTGCTGGCTGCGCTGGGCCTGGCCGAGCGCGGCCACCATCGCCCCAATCAGCTCTCTGGCGGCCAGCAGCAGCGCGTTTCCATTGCCCGGGCGCTGATGAACGGCGGCCGCATCATTCTGGCCGACGAGCCCACCGGCGCGCTCGACAGCAGGAGCGGCGAAGAGGTCATGAAGCTGTTGCGCCAGCTGTCGGCCGAAGGCCACACCATCATCCTGATCACCCACGCACGCGAGGTTGCCGACCTTGCCCACCGCACCATCGAGATCCGCGACGGCCACATCCTGTCCGACCCCGGCCCTCAGTTGCCAGAGGGGCCGGAGCCTGACTTCGCACCGCATGTCGATCGCACCTCGTCGATGTCCGACGTGCTCGAGGCCACCCGCACCGCAATGCGCGCACTGCGCAGCAACCTTTTCCGCACCTTCCTCACCTTGCTGGGCATCGTCATTGGCGTTGCGTCAGTGATCGCCATGCTCGCCATTGGCGATGGCGCAAAGCAAAAGGTGGTAGACCAGATCAGCGCAATGGGCACCGACCTGCTCACCATCCGCCCCGGCGCCCCCAACCAGCGTGGCCGCGGCACCGTAGCGACGCTGGTGCCGGAAGACGTGGTCGCGATCCGCGAGTTGCCGAACATCCGCGCAGCCGTACCCGAGCAATCGAGCAGCATCACCGTGCGCTACAGCGGCAACGACCACCGCACCGAAATCAACGGCACCTCCGAGGAATACGTCGTTGCCCGAACCTGGGACGTCGCCAGCGGCGCCTTCTTCAGTGCCGATGACGTCAGCCGCTACGCCACCGTTGCCGTGCTGGGCCAGACCGTGGCGCGCGCCTTGTTTGCTGGCGCCGACCCGATCGGACAATACATCCTGGTCAACAACATTCCATTCCAGGTCATCGGCGTGATGACCGGCAAAGGGGCAACATCATGGGGCCAGGATCAGGATGACGTGATCTTCGTCCCCTACACCACCGGTAGCCTGCGCCTGACCGGGCAGCGTTTCCTGCGCAACGTGACCGTCGCCGTCTCCGATGTCGCGCAGATCGACGACACCCAGGAGGCCGTGCATAACCTGCTGCTGACCCGCCACGGTGTCGAAGACTTCCAGATCCGCAACATGGCCTCGATCATCGAGACCGTGTCGGCCACCCAGAACACGATGACCATCCTGCTCGGCACCGTGGCCGCCATCTCGCTGCTGGTGGGTGGCATCGGGGTGATGAACATCATGCTGGTCTCGGTCACCGAGCGGACCCGTGAGATCGGCATCCGCATGGCCACCGGCGCACGGATGAAAAACATCCTGCAGCAGTTCCTGATCGAGGCGCTGGTCGTGTCGGCAATCGGTGGCGCCATCGGCGTGGCCGCAGGCCTGGGCACCGCAGCCATCATCGCCCTGTTCGATACCCCGATCCAGTATTCGCTTGCCCCGGTACTGCTCGCCTTCGGCTGCGCCTTCGCCACCGGTCTGATCTTCGGCTATCTGCCCGCGCGCAAAGCCGCGCGTCTGGATCCGGTCGTCGCCCTCGCTTCGGAATGAACATGAGATTTCACACCGCATTTCGCCCTTGTCGCCTCGCCGTACTGTGCGCGGCACTCACCCTCGGTGGCTGCGCCTTGCCACTGACGCACCCCGGTGCCAGCGTCGATCTGCCGCTGACCTGGTCCGAAGCCACGGCCAACGCCCGGCTGGATGTCGAGCTCGACACCCAATGGTGGCGCGGCTTCCACTCCGGCGAGCTGGAACAACTGGTCGAACAGTCCCTGGCCGGCAGCCCTGACCTTGCGGTCGCCACCGAGCGCGTCCTGCAAGCAGAGATTGCTACCCGCTCAGCCGGCGCGACGCTGTTTCCAACGGTCAACCTCAACCTCAACACCGGCCTCTCCGGCACCAACGGCGCTGGCATCGCCACCACCCGCAGCGAAGCCTCCTCGGCCAGCCTGGGTGTGAGCTACGAGATCGACGTCTGGGGCAGCAACATTGCCCGCCTGCAGGGTAGCCGCGCCACGCTTGCCGCCACCCGCTACGACTACGAGGCCACCCGCCTGTCGCTCGTCGCGGGCGTCAGCAGCGCCTACGCCCAGGTGCTGGCCCAACGCGCCCGGCTGACCATCGCTCGCGAGAACCTCGCCATTGCCGAACGCCTGTTTGCCATCGTCGAAGCGCGCTACCGCAATGGCGCGGCTTCCGCCCTGGACGTCAGCCGCCAGCGCAGCACCGTACTCTCCCAGCGCGACGCCATCGTTCCGCTGGAAACCACCGAGCGTCAGCTGCTCCGCGCGCTCGCCATCCTGGTAGGTAGCGTGCCGCAAGGCTTCGACGTCAAGGCCGACACCCTCGCGCTCGCCATCCCCGAACCGGGCATGGTGCTGCCTGCGGAGTTGCTGCTACGCCGCCCCGACCTTGCGGCCGCCGAAGCCCGACTGCAGGCGGCGGACGCCGACATCGCGGTCGCTCGCGCTGCGCTGTTTCCGCTGAAACTCAACCTGGGCATCAGCTCGGCACTGAGCAGTGGCGAGTTCGGGCTCGTCGGGCTCAGCAACCCACTCAACACCGCCAACCTTACCGTCTCGCTGCTGCAGAGCATTTTTGACGGCGGTCGCCTGCGTGGCGCAGTCGAAACCACGGAATCCCAACGCCGGGCCAGCGTGGAAACCTATCGCAAGACCATCCTTACCGCCTTGAAAGAGGTCGAAGACGCCATCGCCACCGTCGAGCGCGGCCGCATCCAGGAAGCCACCCAGCAGGCGATCAAGGCCGAAGCCGAGCGCGCGCTTCGCCTGTCCGAGCTACGTTACCGCGAAGGCAGTGACACCCTCAGCACCCTGCTCGACGCCCAACGCAGCCTGTTTTCGGTACAGGATACGCTGGTGCAGCAGCGGCTGACCCGCATCAATGCGGCGGTCGATCTGTACAAGGCGCTGGGGGGTGGCTGGCAACTCAGCCAGACCGATGTCAGTGCGACGACACCCCAATGAGTCCGGTCAATGCAACAGGCACCCCGTTGCTGCCCAAACTCACGGCCATCCCGCCGGGCATCGCAACCCCCTGCGACTATCGCCAAGCCGCCCAGGCGCGGCTGGATGCCAAGGCCTGGGCTTACCTGGACGGCGGTGCAGGCGATGAGCTGACCGTTCAACGCAACCGGCTGGCTTTTGATGCGGTGAACTTCACCCCGTCGATGCTCACAGACGTGCGTGGCGGCCACACCCGCTGCAGCCTTTTCGGGCAGGACTTCACCCACCCCATCGTGCTCGCCCCGGTTGCCTATCAACGCCTGTTCCATGACGAAGGCGAGCTCGCCACCGTACAGGCGGCAGGTGCGCTCGAGGCCTGCGTGGCGGTCAGCACACTGGCAACGACAAGACTCGAAACCCTCGCCGGCCATGCGACCGGCCCACTGTGGTTTCAGCTCTACATCCAGCCAGACCGCGCCTTCACCTCGGCACTGGTCGCGCGTGCCGAGCAAGCCGGATATCAGGCCTTGATCGTCACCATCGATGCGCCCATTGGCGGCCTGCGCAATCGCGAGCAGCGTGCCAGCTTCGACCTGCCATCCGGCTTGGGCGCGGTCAACCTCGCAGGCATGCCAACGCCACAAGCTGCACCGGCGGGCCCCAGCCGCGTCTTCGACCAGGCCATGCTTCACGCCCCCACCTGGCAGGACATCGAAGCCTTGCGCAAGCAGACCCGCCTGCCACTGATCATCAAGGGCATCCTGTCGGTGGCCGACGCCCGCCGAGCCGAAGCGTGCGGAGCAGATGGCATCATCGTGTCCAACCATGGAGGCAGAGTGCTTGACACCGTTCCGCCCGCCCTTGACGTCCTGCCCGCTATCGCTGCGGCGACAGGCGAACGCCTGACCCTATTGTTCGACAGCGGCATCCGCCGCGGCAGCGACGTGGCCAAGGCCATTGCGCTTGGTGCGGACGCGGTACTCGTGGGGCGCCCCTGGCTCTACGGACTGGCCGCTGCGGGGGCGCTGGGGGTGGCCCACGCCATTCACCTGCTGCGTGAGGAGCTTGAGGTCACGATGGCGCTACTGGGCTGCCGTACATTGGGCGAACTGAAGACCCGCCAAGTCTGTTGTGTTGCTGCAACGCATTAATTTTGACAAATAATGTTGCAAATCGTTATCATTAACCTACGTACTACGAAATTAGCCAGCCAGCCACCTGCAGCATAGCCAGCTAGACCTAGCCGCCTGTCAGGAAGCCAGCCAGACGCTCAACTTCCCGACACTTACAGGATCTGGCCCATGAAGTCCCCCCTCTCCCCGCGCCTCAAGCGCTCGGCGCTACTGCTTGCGCTCGCCTTCCCCACCGTTGCTGCATTTGCACAATCGAGCAACGCACCCGTACTGGGCGACGTCGTCGTGTCCGCCTCCGGGTTCGAACAGGACATCAAGAACGCCCCTGCCACGATTACCGTCATCACGCGTGAAGAGCTCGAATCCAGGCGCATCAACAGCATTACCGACGCCCTTGCCGATATCGAAGGCGTCGATACGGGCTCCGGTGCGGGCAAGACGGGGGGAATGACCATCCGCATGCGTGGCCTGGACGACGATTACACCCTGGTGCTGATCGATGGCCGCCGCCAGAACAGCACCGGCAACATTTATCCGAACGGCTTCGGCGAGGCGCGCAACAGCTTCCTTCCACCGGTTTCTGCCATCGAGCGCATCGAGATCATCCGTGGCCCAATGTCTACGCTGTACGGCTCTGACGCCATGGGCGGGGTGGTCAACATCATCACTCGCAAGGTTTCCGACACCTGGACCGGCTCGGCCACGATCGAAGGTACGATGCAGGAGCATTCGGAATACGGCGACTCGTACGCGGGCGACGTTTACCTGTCCGGCCCGCTGAAGCAGGACCTGCTCGGCTTGCAGGTCCGCGCCCGCAACTGGCACCGTGAGCAATCCCATATCGCCTACGACTTCGACGATGGTAGCGAGGGTGCCGAACTGACGCAGGGCCGCAATCCGACCAAGAGCCGCATCGAAAGCTATGGCGCCCGTCTGACGCTGACGCCGAACAAGTCTCACGACATCTGGCTGGACATCGAGAGCACCAAGCAGACCTACGACAACAGCAAAGAGCAGCTTGGCACGCTTGGCGCCGCCGGTGGCTATGAAGACACCCAGCGCTACAACCGTGACAAGCTCCTGCTCGCCCATACCTGGCGCATGGACAGCGGCCTGCTCGAGTCCAGTCTGAGCTACAACGAAACCGAAACCATCGGCCGCCTGATTCCCGCACGCCTGGTCGGCCGCAGCGGCGATCGCGGGCTGACATCGAAGGACTTCATCTTCGACACCAAGTATGTAACGGCGATCGCCAACCACATGCTGACGCTCGGTGCCCAGTACTGGGATGCAGAGATGACCGACGGCATCCTGCCGCAATCGACCAGCTTCACCCAGATCGGCCTGTTCGCGGAAGACGAGTGGCGGCTGCGTGATGATCTCGCCCTGACGCTGGGCCTGCGCCATGACTACCATGACGAATTCGGCCACTTCACCACGCCGCGCGCTTACCTGGTGTGGAACACCTCGCCGCAATGGACCTTGAAGGGAGGGATCAGCAGTGGCTACAAGGCTCCTCGTCTCGAATACCTGACCAACGGCATCTACACGGTGGGCGGCCAGGGCCGCTCACCACAGATCGGCAACCCGGATCTCAAGCCCGAGACCAGCGTCAACACCGAATTTGGGGTGATCTATGACAGCCTGACCGGCTTCACTGCTGGCACGACGCTGTTCCACAGCAAGTACAAGGACTTCATCAGCACCTCGGCCGGGCCGATCACGCTGACCTGCGCGACCAATGTCAACGAGGCTGAATGTGAGGACTTCCTCGCCAGCTTCGGCAGCAACTGGGATATGGGCTATCGCAACTACCCGCTCGCCACCGGCGCTGCCGACACCTTCACACTGCGCCGCCCGGTCAACGTCGACGAAGCCCGCATTCAGGGGGTGGAGTTGTTCTCGCGCTGGAAATTCGCCAGCAACTGGTCGGTATCGGGCAACTACACCTATACCGACAGCAAGCAACTCAATGGTGCCAGCAAGGGCAAGCCGATCAATGACACGCCCAAGCACATGGTCAACCTCAGCCTGCGCTGGAAGGCAACCGACAAGCTGTCCGCCTGGGTCAGCGGTGAATACCGCGGCGAGGGCTACCGCAGCGGTACACACACCGCTTCGGGCACGGCAGCGGCACTCAACGGCCGTGCAACACGGGACCTGGTCGGTGACTGGAAGGGCTACTCGCTGTTCAACCTTGGCACCTCGTACAAGGTCAGCAAGAACCTGACCGTCAACGGCACGATCTACAACCTGTTCGACAAGCAGTTCAACGAAGCCAAGCTGGTCCCGAACACCTCGACCAGCAGCACCGTGTACGCCACCTACCGCAACAACCTCGAGCCGCGCCGGCTCTGGGTTTCCGCCAGCCTGAACTTCTAAGGCACGACAAACGCCGCCATCCCGCTGTGGATGGCGGCGCCCCTCAGACTGAATCCGGCTTTGCCTGCCCTGCGCAGGACAACACTACAAAAAGCTACACTCAGAAAGCGCATTAAATATAAGAATAATTCTCAACATTGAATAGAAAACAAAATGGTGCCTGTCCCGGCTCCACCTCCCAATCGCTCATGTCCATCCAAACGCAGCATCCCGGCACCCCTCAAGCACCGGCAGCCACCCAAGCCCCCGCCACCCTCGCGGTTCGTCACGCCCGCCGCGCCGCCTGGTTGAAAACCCTGCTGCAATGGCACTGGATCAGCTCGGCCCTGTGCCTGATCGGCATGGTGTTGTTTGCGTTCACCGGCATCACCCTGAACCACGCCGGCAGCATCGAGGCCAAGCCCCAGATCACGACCCGCGAAGGCACACTGCCCACTGCCCTGCTGTCCAGCCTGAACCACCTGGCAAACCAGACCGATACACCTGTCGCGGATGCACCACTGCCCGAGCCGGTGCGTGGCTGGCTACGCAGCGAACTCGGCATCCCGACCCGGGATACCGCTGCCGAGTGGTCTGCCGATGAGGTCTATCTCGCCATGCCCAGACCCGGTGGCGACGCCTGGCTGCGGATTGACCTGGGCAATGGCGAACTGGAGTACGAACACACCGACCGCGGCTGGATCTCTTACCTGAATGACCTGCACAAGGGCCGCCACAGCGGCATCGCATGGAGCTGGTTCATCGACATCTTTGCCGCCGCCTGTCTGGTCTTTTCACTGACCGGCCTGTTGCTGCTTTACCTGCACGCCAGCCACCGCCCGACGACCTGGCCCCTGATCGCCTTGGGCGCGGTGATCCCCGTGCTGCTCGCCTTGCTGTTCATCCACTGAAACCCATCCGGAGCCCCCCATGCGACGCCTCATCCCCTTGCTGTGCACCGGCCTGCTTGCCACCCCCGCCCTGGCGGCAGAGCTCAAGCTCGACATTGAAGTTCCCCGCCTGAATGTCGCGGAATACCACCGCCCCTACGTCGCGGTGTGGATTGAAAAACCCGACAACAGTGTCGCAGCCAATCTGGCGGTGTGGTACGACACCAAGATGCGCAATGACGAAGGCACCAAGTGGCTCAAGGACATGCGCCAGTGGTGGCGACGCATCGGCCGCGATGTGGCGGTACCGATCGACGGCGTCACCAGCGCCACCCGCGCCCCGGGGATGCACAGCATTTCCTTCGTCGAGGGCAAGTCACCCTTGGGCAAACTTGCTGCCGGTGAATACCGCCTGCAGATCGAAGCCGCACGTGAAGCCGGCGGCCGCGAGCTGGTCACCATCCCCTTCCAGTGGCCGCCCAAGCAAGCACTTGTCGAAAAAGCCAAGGGCGAGCATGAACTCGGCGCCCTCAGCCTTGAACTGAAGCCCTGAATCCACTCATCCGCCCTATTACTCCGGGAGACCCACATGAAGCTCAAACTCGCCCTTGCCGCCCTGACCCTGTCACTGCAGTTCTCCACCGCCCAGGCCCATAGCGTATGGCTGGAGCCCTCCAGCACCGTGCTGTCGAAGGCGGCCTACATCACCGTGGCCGGCGCCGCAGGCAACGACAAGTTCCACTACAACCACGCCGCCCTGCGCGGCCTCAACGAGAACTTCACCGCCATTGCCCCTGACGGCAGCACGGTGGCCCCCGAAAACCTGATGGCAGGCAAACTGCGTACGGTGTTCGACCTGAACCTGACGCAGTCCGGCACGTATCGCCTGGCCGTCGCCAGCGAAGGCATCATGGCAAGCTGGAAAGAAGGCGAACAAACCAAGCGCTTTCGCGGCAATGCCGAAGCGTTTGCCAAGGACGTTCCCGCCAACGCTACCGACCTTCGTGTCAACGAAGGCGTGAACCGGCTCGAAACCTTCGTCACCGTCGGCAAACCCACCGACATCAAGCCGATTGGCAAGGGGCTGGAACTGGTCCCGATCACCCATCCCAACGATCTGTTCGCAGGCGAAACTGCAACCTTCCGTTTTGTCGTCGACGGCAAACCTGCCGCCGGGCTCGAGGTGCTGATCATGCGTGGTGGTTCGCGTTACCGGAACCAGCTCGAGGAGATCAAGCTCACCACCGATGCGGAAGGCAAATTCTCCATCAAGTGGCCGGAAGCCGGCATGTACTGGCTGGATGCCGACGCCCAGGACGACAAGACCACCGTGCCGCAAGCCAGGGAGCGTCGCCTGAGCTACGTCGCCACCTTCGAAGTGCTGCCACAGTAAGGCTTTTCCACGCCATGCCGATCACGTCCGAACTCCCCCGGTTGTTGAGTGCAATCGCCGTGATCGGCAGCTACGGGGCCTTGTGCGCCATCATCGCCTGGCGCGAGCACAAGCGCCGCATCACTCATGCCGGATACGGCGCCCGACACGCACCGTTTGCTGCCGGCACCCAGCCGCTGACCCTGGTTTTCGCCAGCCAGACGGGTTTCGCCGAGGACATTGCCCTGGGCGCTGCCCAGCAGTTGCGCGATGCCGGCGTTCCTGCCGATGCCATGCCGCTCGAACAGCTGGATGCGGCGCGTCTGAGCGCAAGCTCGCGGCTGCTGTTCGTGGCGTCGACCTGCGGTGACGGCGATGCGCCCGACAACGCCATGACCTTCGTCCAGCGCAGCATGACGGAGCAGACGAGCCTGGCCCATCTCGAATACGGCCTGCTCGCCCTCGGCGATCGCAGCTATCGCCATTTCTGCCGTTTTGGCCGCCAGTTAGACAACTGGCTGCAACAGAGCGGTGCGCGGCCCTTGTTCGAACGCATCGAGGTTGATCGCGGCGACGCAACCGCGCTCGCCGACTGGCAACACCGGCTTGGCCACTTGAGTGGCAGCGCCGACCTGCCGACTCGTAGTCAGCCCACCCTGTCGTCCTGGCAACTTGTCGAGCGGGCTCACCTCAACCCGGGCAGCGCCGGTCTACCCACGTACGATCTGAAACTGTCTCCGGCCGACGGATCGCCAATACATTGGGAGGCTGGCGATCTGGTGCAGCTCACCCCCCCCGGCGACCCAACACACCCACGGGAATACTCGATCGCCTCCATTCCCGCAGAAGGCCACCTGCGCCTGCTCGTCCGCCAGCAGCAGCGTGCCGATGGCAGTCCCGGCGTGGCGTCAGGCTGGCTGACACGGGAGCTGCCCCCGGGCGAGCACATCGCACTGCGTATCCGCCCGCATCGAAACTTCCGACTTGGCGACAATCTAAGGCGTCCGCTGATCCTGATCGGCAACGGCACCGGCCTCGCCGGCCTGCGCGCCCACCTGTCTGCCCGGATCGCCGCAGGCGATCATCGCAACTGGTTGATCTTTGGCGAACGCAACGCCCGCCACGACTTCTATTACCGCAACGAGATCGAGGGCTGGTTGGCGGGCGATCATATCGTTCGTGCAGACTTTGCCTTCTCGCGCGATCAGCAAGACCGCATCTATGTCCAGGATCTGATACTGAAGGGTGCCGACACCCTGCGCGACTGGGTTGCAGACGGCGCCGCCATCTACGTCTGCGGCAACGCGGTGGGCATGGCATCTGCTGTAGACCAGGCACTTGGCACGGTGCTGGGCAAGGACGCACGTGACCAACTGCTGGCTGAAGGTCGATATCGTCGTGACGTGTATTGAACGAGTCAGTCTCCACACGTCTCCCCAGCGCAGACTGATCGCCAAACTCAATCTTCAATCCGGGGAAGGACTGTCGTACAGCTACAACAGTGCAGCAGAAAAGCAAACACAGCTTGCACTTCATTACTGATAGTCATTATCATTTGTATCACTAAGTAGCCAGCCACCCAACCGGTCACTCCCGGCCAGGACGCCAGCAAATCCGCTTCCTGCAACCGATCGGAGATCGACCTCGATGGCTTACATCCAAAACAACAAGCACACCCCTTCCCGCACCGTACGGCTTCCCGAAACCGCAGCGCTCGCCGTACTCGCCCTGACCCTGCCCGGCATGGCTTCAGCCCAGCAAAACACACAGACCCTTTCCGAGGTCGAAGTCACATCGACCGTCGAAAACAGCTACAAGGCTGAAACCGTCTCCTCACCCAAATTTACCCAACCCCTGGTCGACACCCCGCAGACCATCACCGTCATCAAGAAGGAAATCCTTCAAGAGCAACAAGCCACCTCCCTGGTCGAAGCACTGCGCAACACGCCGGGCATCACGCTGCTGCTCGGCGAGGGAGGAAACAGCAACACCAAGGACAACATCTTCATGCGCGGCTTCGACACCTCGGGCAGCGTGTTTGTCGACGGTGTACGGGACCTGGGCAACTTCTCCCGCGACACCTTCAACACCGAACAGATCGAGATCTCGAAAGGGGCCGTCGGTGCCGACAATGGCCGTGGCGCACCGTCCGGTTACGTCAATCTGTCATCCAAGGCCCCGTTCGCCGACAACGCCGTCAGTGGCGGCATCAGTGTCAACGACGCCGAGAATGTGCGCCTCACCGCCGACCTGAACCGCAAGCTGGGCGAGAACACCGCCTTCCGCCTCAACGTGATGAAGCAGGAAGGCGGCGTGGCAGGTCGCGACGAGGTCGAGAACAATCGCTGGGGTATCGCGCCGTCGATCGCCTTCGGCCTCAACACCCCGACCCGTACCACCCTGTCCTATCTGCATATCGAGCAGAACAACGTGCCCGACGGCGGCATCTCGACCATCGGCCTGAAAGGCTTCTACAACGCAGCCCTGGCCGCCGCTGGCGTCGGCGCACGCAAGGTGGACACCGAGAACTTCTATGGCAGCGATGATGATTTTGAAGATGTGACCGTCGACATGTTCACCGTCAAGGTCGAACACGACATCGCCCCTGGCACAACGCTGCGCAACACCTCGCGCTGGGGCAAGGCGCGGCACGAGTTGATGGTCACCGCGCCGGGCAACCCCAGCTACAACGCCACCAGCAACCCGAACGGCATCCAGGCATCCAATATCAACAACCCAGCCAGCTGGACGGTGCCACGCTCACGCCAGACCAAGTGGCAGGAAAACGAGTTGCTGACCAATCAGACCAATCTGACCACCGAGTTCGCCACCGGTCCGCTGACGCATACGGTGACCACCGGCATCGAGTTCATCCATGAACGCCAGCTGACCAAGACGCTGACCGGCGCGGGCACAATGGCCCCGGCCAACCTTTACAACCCGAACGCGAACGACGCGGTCACCGGCTACGGCCTCACCCCCAACGGCGCCCGCGCCGACGGCGAGACGATGACGATCGGCGCTTATCTGTTCGATACCATCAAGCTTGGTGAGCAGTGGCAGTTCTCTGGCGGGGTGCGCCTCGACCGCTACGACACCAAGGCCCGGAACGTCGTGCTATCGACCGCAACCAGTCACCCCACGCTACCGGTCGGCACCCTGGTACCGCAGAACGCCGAAGCCGATGACACCCTGGTGAGCTGGAAGGTGGGCGCGCTGTACAAGCCCACCGCCAATGGCAGCATCTACGCCGCCTACGCCAACTCCAAGCAACCGCCGGGGGGGTCGAACTTCACCCTCAGCACCACCGCCACCAACATCAACAACCCCAACATGGACCCGCAGGAAGCACAGACCATCGAACTGGGGACCAAATGGGACGTCCTCGACAACCGGCTGGCGCTGACCGCTGCGGTGTACCACACCGAAAACAAGAATGACCTGACCCAGACCGATCCAATCACCGGCGACATTACCCAATGGGGCAAGAAGACGGTGCGCGGCATCGAACTGGGCGTTGTTGGCGCGATCACCCCTGCATGGCAGATCTCGGCCGGTCTGGCCAAGATGAAGACCGAAGTGAAGGAAGGCTCGGACACACAACAGGGCAACGCCATCAACTGGTCGCCTGAACTCACCTTCACTGCATGGACCAGCTATCGCTTCCCCTTCGGTCTGACCATCGGCGGCGGCGCGCGCTACGTCGACTCGATGCTGCGCACCTCGACCAACACGACGGCCACGACGGTCATGCCGGAGATCGAAGACTACTGGGTGTATGACGCAATGGCCTCCTACGCCATCAACAAGAACGTGACCATTCAGCTCAACCTCTACAACCTGACTGACGAGAAGTACATCGCCTCGATCAACAACAACGGCTATCGCTACACCCCGGGCACCCCGCGCTCGGCCATGCTGTCAGCCAACTTCCAGTTCTAAGCGCATCGCGTCGAGCCCTTCTCCTGTGGGGGCTCGACGCATTTTTGGGAGATTACTTCATGATGCTGCACATTCCCGGCGTGCTCGACCCACAACAGGTCCGCGCCCTGCGCCAGAAACTTGATCAGGCAAGCTGGATCGACGGCCTGAGCACCTCGGGCGAACAGGCCTCAAAGTGCAAGCGCAACCTGCAACTTGCACCTGACACGCCGTTGGCACAGCAACTTGGGCAACAGATCCTGAGCGCACTTGGCAGCAATCCGCTGTTCATCTCCGCAGCCCTGCCCGCTCGCATCCTGCCACCCTACTTCAACCGCTACGAGAACGGCGGCACCTTCGGCAACCATGTGGATAACGCCATCCGCATCGACCCCATCAACGGTCAGCGCCTGCGCACCGACGTATCCTCGACACTGTTCCTGTGCGATCCCGGCGAGTATGTCGGCGGCGAACTGATTGTGGACGACACCTACGGCACGCACAGCGTCAAGCTGCCTGCGGGTGACATGATCGTCTACCCCTCGACCAGCCTGCATCGCGTCGAACCCGTCACCTCGGGCGCCCGCGTCTGTGCCTTCTTCTGGACGCAAAGCATGATCCGCGATGACGCCCGACGACAGATGTTGTTCGATCTGGACGTCAACATCCAGAACCTGCGCCAACACATCGGCGACACAGCGGAAACCGTAAGCCTGACCAGTCATTATCACAACCTGCTGCGCATGTGGGCTGAGCTCTGAGTCGACTGAGCCCGGAGTCCGTACTCGCCGGCACGACAACTCGCAATCCCGCCCAGCCCCCCCGAATCCCATCACGACAACAGAACACCCCCGCCACCTTCTTTGGTGGCGGGGGCAAGGCAGCTGGTCGATAGAGGCTCAGCAGCAGCGTGTACTGTTGCCGGAGGCCTCAAGCTCACTCAATACGGCGTAGGCCTCCCACTCAGCCACCAGGTCGGCAGCACTCTCGCGAATGCAGCCGGCAATCTGCGGGTCGTCCCCGACCAGGCGCAGATGGGCCACGATGGCCTGTGCAATCGCCGGAGACTGACGTGCCGGGAAGCGCGACAGCAGATGCAACAAGGCGCTGACGGCGCGCGCCGGCTCGGCTGTATAAGGCTCGACACCCATCTGCATGCTCCCGGCCCGACGCCCGCAGCGCTCGCCCGGCGTGCTCATATGCGCACCGCGTAGTATTCGACCACATGCTGGATCTCGACCGGGAAGGGCACCTCGCTGGCATCCGGCAAACGGGTCACCGTTGCCTTGCATGCGGCCTCATCGAAGCTGAGCCATTCCGGACGCGACAAAGCCGGCTCGACCAGCGACTCGGCCGCGCAGGGAATCTTGCGTCCCTTCTCGGTCAGCACAATGGTATCGCCAGGGCGGATACGGATGGACGGGATGTTGACCGAACGGCCATTGAGCAGCACATGCTTGTGACGCACCAACTGGCGTGCGGCAATCGTGGTCGGCGCAAAGCCGGCGCGGAACACGAAATTGTCCAGCCGCGATTCAAGCAGTTCCAACAGCTTATCGCCGGTAGGCGCCTTGGACCGCTTCGCCTCGCGGAACAAGCGTTGGATCTGGCTCTCGGTCAGCCCGTAATTGAAACGCAGCTTCTGCTTCTCGATCAGCTTCACACCGAAATCGGACTTGCGCTTCGGCCGCTGCCCATGCTGCCCCGGCGGGTAGTTTCGATCGCCCAGCGACTTGCGCGACAACCCGGGCAACTCCGTGCCGAGTGCTCGCATGACTTTCAACCTGGGACCGGTGTATCGGGACACGCTGTTCTCCTTGTGTGGTAATGGGTGAGTGTTGGGAGGAAAATGGAAGATCGCGACGGAGCGCGGCAAACAACTCGAGCGACGCCTGCTCGAAATCAGCGATGGGGTGCCGGGCTGCCACGACGTCAGCGCGGCTGATCAGCCAGCACACGATCGATCAACATTCTGGACAGGGCGACCTCTTCGCAGCCGGCAATGTCCTCAAGTTGATCAAGCAGCAGCCTCGCGTGATGAACCGAACGCGGGCAGCCTGAATGCAGGTACTGCGACAAGTGCGTCAGCGCACCGAGCAGCAGTGCACTCTGATCACCCGCAAGCTGTGTGTTGTTCATGACGCACACCTTATTGTTGATAATGATTCTCACTATTTCCTATATTCTCATCCATGTCAAGCACCTGACTCAAGCGACGCTCACGCGGAGAACCGTCCTTTCCATAGAACAAAGCTTGATCTGTATCATGAAAAGAACAACGAGACCGATTATCATTACCTCAAAATCTATCGGACCCCCTCATGACATCCGCTGCCAGCTCCGCGTCGTCCCTTCCATACACAACAGCGGCGCTTCCCACGATTGCACTTGTCGGCCATCCGAATGTCGGCAAGTCAGTGTTGTTCCATCGCCTGACCGGCACCTATGTGAATGTGTCGAACTACCCTGGCACAACCGTCGAGGTCGCGCGCGCACCGGCACGCTTCGATCGCACGCACTCACTGCTCGACACCCCCGGCGTGCTCGCCCTACCGTCGCGCAGCGATGACGAACGCGCCACCGTACGCGCACTGCTCAACGAAACGATCAAGGTCGTCGTTCAGGTCGGCGATGCCAAGAACCTGCGCCGCACGCTCAACCTGACCGCACTGCTGGCCGAGCTTGGCGTGCCGATGGCAATGGCCCTGAACATGACCGACGAGGCGCAGGCACGCGGCGTCACGGTCGATACCGCGGCCCTGGCCAACGCACTTGCCATCCCGGTGGTCGCCACCGTCGCCACCGGTGGCAGCGGCGTCGGCACGCTGACCGACGCACTGAGCGGTGCCCGCGTCCCCGCCGCCTTGCTGAAGTACGACGACGAGCTGGAAACACATATAGACCAGCTGACGCGCCAGATCGAGACGCACACCCCACACCCCGTCCTGGCTGCACGCGGGCTGGCCATCCTGCTGCTTGGCGGGGACAGCGAGGTGGCCCACTGGATCGCACAGCAACCCGGCCATGCCGCGATCGACGCAGCACTCGCCACGCGGCTCCCCCCGGGTACGGGGCGGGATACCCTCCCCGCCAGACTGGCGCGGGAACGCAGTCGTGCGGCTGAAGCCCTGGCCCGCACCGTCAGCCAGCAAGCCCTGGGCAAGGACCGCACGCTGTCGCTGCTGGCTGGCCAACTGGCCGTGCATCGTATCTGGGGCTGGCCGCTGCTCCTGGTCGTGCTATATCTGGTTTATCTGTTCGTCGGTGACTTTGGTGCCGGTACCCTGGTGGGTTTGCTGGAAGAAGACTTCTTCGGCGAGATTCTCAACCCGGCAGTCACGGCCTTGGTGCAGGCGCACGTCACGGTCCCCTGGCTGGCAGACCTGCTGGTCGGCGACTACGGCCTATGGACCATGGGCATGACCTACGCCCTGGCCCTGATCCTGCCGATCGTCACCACCTTCTTCCTCGCCTTCGGCATTCTCGAGGATTCAGGCTACTTCACCCGCCTGTCAGTCATCGCCAATCGCATGTTTGCCGCCATAGGCCTGAACGGCCGTGCGGTGCTACCCATGGTGCTGGGGCTGGGCTGCGTCACCATGGCGACGCTGACCACCCGCATCCTGCACACCCCGCGGGAACGCCTGATCACCACCTTCCTGATGGCGCTGGCCATTCCCTGTTCCGCGCAACTGGGCGTCGTGCTCGGCCTGCTGGGGGGCATCTCGTTCGGTGCAACGCTGATCTGGGTTGTCAGCATGGTGGTGATCCTGCTGGCGACAGGATGGCTGGCTGGCAAGCTGGTGAGCGGACGGCGAGTGCCACTGCTCACCGAGCTCCCGCCGATGCGGATGCCACTGATCGGCAATGTCCTGAAAAAGACCGGCGGCCGCCTCAAGTGGTACCTGATGGAAGTCATCCCGCTGTTCCTGATCGGTACGCTGATCATGTTCGTGCTGGACCGCACCGGTGCCCTGCCCTGGCTGATCGAGGCCGGCAAGCCGCTGGTGACCGGCTGGCTGGGTCTGCCACCAGAGGCCAGCGCCGCGTTCGTGATGGGCTTCCTGCGTCGCGACTTTGGCGCAACCGGCCTGTTTGCGCTGGAAAGTCAGTTGAGCATGGTGCAGGCAGTTGTCGGCATGGTCACCATCACCCTGTTCGTCCCCTGCATCGCCAGCGTGATGATGATCGTCAAGGAACAGGGGCTGCGCACGACCGCGCTGATGCTGGCAATGATCATGCCTACTGCGTTCCTGGTCGGCGGCCTGCTGAACCATACGCTACGACTGTTCTTCTGAGGAGCCCACGTGAATACACAAGCCGCACGCATCCGCCTGACCGGCACGCCCGTCGGCCGCAGGGTCAGACTTGCAGATTTCGGCGACGAAGTTTCACCGCTACAGCGCGAACAACTCCACGCCTACGGCATGTCTCCACCCCACGATATCCGGGTGCTGCAGCAGCAACCGATGACCGTGGTGCTGTGCGACCACATCGAACTCGCCCTGGAGCATGAGATTGCGCACGGGATCTGGGTCACCGAAAGCTGAGGAGACCACCGGCAAAGCCGCCCTCCACCCTCACAAACCCAGGCCCTTGCGCAGGGCAATCAGCACCCCCATGCCAAGAATGAAAGGCAACCATGGATTGCGCCAGCGCAAGGCAACCACCACAACCACGACGGCTGCAAGCAATTTGGGATTGAGCGGCTGCAATTGCCCACCATCGAGCAGGATGTCGGGGACCACCAGTGCAGACAAGGCCGCTGCGGGTGCATAGCGCAAGGCACGGTGCAGTGCAGCCGGCAGGCGTGCCTTCTCTCCCAGCATGATGAAACTGCCACGCGTCATCAGCGTGGTCACACCAATGGCCGCAAAGGTCAGCCACAACGTCAGACCGTCACTCATCGCTCAGCCCTCCGTGTTTGCCAGTGCTCAGCCACGAACCCTGAGGCAATGCCGATCGCGATGCCCGCAAACAAGCCCAGACGCAACGGCAGATCCCGCAGCAGTACCGCACCCAGGCCACCTGCCACGGCAGCGAGGAGCATCGGACGGGTGCGCGCCATCGGAATCATCAACAGCATCAGGGCAATGGTGACCATGAACTCCAGCGACCAGTCACGCGGCACGATCTCCGCACCCAGCACCCCCACAAGTACAAAAACCTGCCACAGGCACCAGCACCAGACCGACGGTGCAATGAAGTAGCCCCAGCGCCATTCAGGCTCACGCGCACCAAGCATCTTGTCAGCCCCCACGGCAAACACGCCGTCGACCAGCAGATAACTGGCGCTCACCCGCCGTGCCCAGTGATGATCGTGAAACGCTGGCGCGATGGCCGCACTGAAGATGACGAAACGCAGATTGAGCACCAGCGCGGTCACGAAGATCAGCCACAGCGGCGCCCCAGTGGCAATCAGGGGCAAGGTCCCCAGTTGAGCGGTACCGGCATAGACGATCAGGTTCATGCCCATCGCCTCGACCGGACTCAGGCCAATCGAACGCATGGCGATGCCGGTTACCACCGCCCACGGAATCAAACCGACGGACATGGGCAGAAAGTCTGCCCATCCCGCCCGGGCCCCTTTGCGAAACGCGTCACTCATCAAGCATCCTGCGTTCAAAAGTCTCCAAGATATCAGGCCCTCGTTTCGCCACCATAGACGCTTGCCGTCAGCACGACCGTCACACCTTGACCGCACTGCCCACACAGGGCTTATCCCGACTATTGCCGAATCCGGTTTGATGGCATCATCCCTTGCAGCCATCCGAACCGACGCATCATGACAAGCCCTCAAACCAACGGACTCGAGCAGACCCGTATCGACAAATGGCTGTGGGCTGCGCGCTTCTTCAAGCACCGTAGCGGCGCCACCGAGGCCGTCGATGGCGGGCGGGTGAAACTCAACGGACAATCGGTCAAACCTGCCCGTGCAGTCAAACCGGGTGACATAATCGATGTCACCCTCTCCGAAAGCACCATTTCAGTCGTGGTTCGTGCCATTGCCGAAAAGCGTGGCCCCGCCAGCGTGGCTCAAACCTTGTATGAAGAAAGCACCGAAAGCCGGTCCAGACGCGAGCGTGCCCGGGAAGCCCGACAACTGGCGGCACCACCCGGGGCTGACCTGCACGGCCGCCCCACCAAGCGCGATCGCCGACTGATACAGCGCATGCGCGACGCATGAGCCATCACGGCACCCCCACGCGAGAACACGACAAACCCATGCCTGCCGAGCAAGCCCCCCGCCCTGCGCCCCTTCGCTCCGTCCTTCAGCGCGATCGGGTCGTGACCCTGCTGGTGATGCTGGGCGTCTGCATGCTCCAGTACGTCGCCTGGCAAGCGTACCGGGGCCTCGAGCAGGAACAGGCCCAAGCGACATTCGCTCGTACCGTGGACCAGGCGGCCTTATCCCTCACCCGTCAGACCGAACAATATCGCAGTGCCCTGCTCGGTCTGCGTGCCTTGTATGTTGCCAGCGACTCGGTAACAGGTCATGAATTCTCCCGCTATGCCCAGGCGCTAGGCCGCGCAGAAGGCCTGCAAGGTGTGCGTGCTTTCGCTTTCAATCGAGATCTCCCCGCGCACGCTCGCGATACGTATATCAGCGCGCTCCGCAAGAATCTTGGCAGCGCCGACGCAGCCTACGCCGCATTCGATATCTACCCACCCAGCGACCTCGATCGCCTGCACGTGGTGGAAATGATCCACCCACCCATCGGCAATCAGCGCTCGCTGGGCTACGACCTGAACACCAGCGACATCCGGCGGGCAGCCATTGCAAGAGCGCGCGACCGCGGATTTGCCGCCACACCTCCGTTGCGATTGCAGCAGGCGCCGGAGGCCATTGCCGTCCTCATGCTTGCCCCGGTGGTCAATCAGGACGGAGCCCCGGCGCATACCGTTGCCGCCTCGTTTCTGGTGTCCGACCTGGTCAATGCGGCGATCGCCCCCACCTTGCGTCAGCAATTCCACCTGCAGATCACCGACCTGGGAGCGGACAGCGAACTACATGGCCCTGGAGAAATGCTCTACGAGGACACGCCGGTGACGTCGCAACAGCCTCTGCAGCCCGCGGTGTATCGCGACTACAACTTCGGCGGCCGCCAGTGGCAGATGCGATTCATTGCCCGGAATCCCGACACCACCCCGATTCCAACCGCCAGCCTGATCCTGCTGAGCATCGGGGGCATACTCATGGCGGGCGCCATCAGTCACCTGGTACAGCAGAGGGTGCACCGTGCGGCACGCCACAGGGCGCTTGCCTCAATGGCGTCGGACTGTGTACTCGAAGTCAACGCCTTGGGCACGGTGACGTCGGCGGGTGAGTCAACCACACGCATTACCGGACTCGTCCCCGCTTGCTGGCAAGGACACGCCCTGTGGTTCAATATCGTCGATGAAGACGCCGAAGTCGTAGAAAAGACCTTCCGCGACTGCATCGCCGAACGTAAGCCCGTGACCCTCGAATGCCGGGTAAAACGTAGCGACGACAGCGCGCAGTGGGTGGAGATGCGACTCGACAACCACCTCGACCATCACGCCATACACTCGGTGCTGGTACAGGTCTCGGACATCGACGCCCGCAAGCAGGCCGAGGCAGAAGTCGCACGCCTGGCCTTTTTCGACCCCTTGACGGGGCTGCCCAACCGCCGTCTGCTTGAGCAACGGGCAGAACTCACGTTCAGCACCGCAAAACGCCATCGTGGGCGCGCTGCCGTCATCGTGCTTGATCTCGACGGTTTCAAGCAGATCAATGACAACGCCGGCCATGCAGTAGGCGATATCGTGCTCTCCACCATCGCCCGCCGGCTTCAGGCTGCCGTACGTGACAGCGACACCGTGGCCCGGCTCGGCGGGGACGAATTCGCCATCCTGCTGGGCGAGCCCGCCAATGAGGTGGACGTCCGCGCAGCTGCCAATCGCCTGGCGCGCGACCTCAACCTCCCGCTCAACGCCAATGGTCGAAACTGGTTTGTGAGCGCAAGCATCGGCATCGCACTCTATCCCGACAACGGCGAGCTTTTCAGCGAACTGCTCAGTCTGGCCGATGCAGCAATGTACCGCAGCAAACGTAACGGCAACGGGCTGATCAGTCTGGCGCCGAACACTCCGCCACCACTCAGCTGAAGCACACTCACTCCAGCGACAAGGCCAGCGCCAACGGCAGGAAGAGCAGCGCAGTCACATTCCCGATCAGCACCATTGAAGCCACCTTCTCGGGTTCCTGACGATAACGTTCGGCAAAGATGTAATTGAGCACGGCCGGCGGCAACGCACCAAACACCAGCAACAGTGCCTGCTCGCGCGGCGGCAGATCGATGACCAACATCACCAGCCAGGCCAGCACCATTCCGGACACGGGTCGCAGTACTGCCGCAAACACACCCAGACCGATCGATGTAATGCGGGAATCGGTCAGCCGCACACCGAGTGCGAACAGCATCAACGGAATGGCGATGTCACCCAACATCCTGATGGCATGCATCAGGGGCGGCCAGACTTCGATACCTGCCACACCCACCGCCAACCCCACGAGGGTGGCCAGCACAGATGGCACCCGCCAGACATTGATGAGCCGGACCTTGTGGTCCAGCAACCACGCACCGTAGGAAAAATGCAGCAGATTGGAAACGGTGAAAATAGCCACCGCCGGGGCCAGTGCCGAGTCGCCAAAGGCCAGCACCGACAGCGGCAAACCAAGGTTGCCGCAATTGTTGAACATCTGTGGCGGCACGAAAGTCCTGACGTCGATGCCCGCCATCCTCGCCACCGCCCAACCAACCGCACCCGAGCCCAGCACCACGAGCAGGGTTGCTCCCAGCAGTGGCAAGTACTCGGTGACATGAAACTCCTTGTTGGCCAGCGCCGCAAACACCAGCGCAGGAACGAACACATCCATGTTCAGCTTGTTGGCGTGACTCAGATCGGGCTTGAGTCGGCGCCCCGCCACGAACCCCAAGGCCGTGATCGCAAACAAGGGAAACAGGATGGCGACGATGCGCATCGCCATCGAAGTTGACTCGATCACAGCACGTAACGCGCCAGATCCTCACGTTGAGCCAGCATGTCGAGCCGCTGGTCCACATAAGCTGCATCCACGGTCAAGGCTTCGCATCCCGCCTTGCCCGCTTCGAAGGACACCTCCTCGAGCAGCTTCTCCATCACCGTGTACAGGCGCCGCGCACCGATGTTCTCGGTCTTTTCATTGACCTGGAAGGCGATCTCGGCAAGGCGACGGATGCCATCGGGCGTAAAGCTCAAGGTCACACCATCGGTGGCCAACAGTGCCTCGTACTGACGGGTGAGGCAGGCATCGGTACTGGTCAGGATGCGCTCGAAATCCTCGACCGCCAGCGATTCAAGCTCGACCCGGATCGGGAAACGTCCCTGCAACTCCGGAATCAGGTCGCTGGGTTTGGATAGATGAAACGCTCCACTGGCAATGAAAAGGATGTGATCGGTCTTGATCATGCCGTATTTGGTCGAGATCGTCGTTCCTTCGACCAGCGGCAGCAGATCCCGCTGCACGCCCTGGCGCGACACGTCGGCCCCATGTGCATCGCTACGTGCAGCGATCTTGTCGATTTCGTCCAGGAACACGATGCCATTTTGCTCGACAGCACGCATCGCTTCGGTCTTGACCTCTTCGTCGTTGATCAGGCGTCCGGCCTCTTCGTCGGCCAGCAGCTTCAGCGCGTCGCTGATCTTGAGCTTGCGCTGGCGCTTCTTGCTGTTGCCCAGATTCTGGAACATGCCCTGAATCTGTTGCGTCAGCTCTTCCATGCCCGGCGGGGCGAAGATCTCGGCCTGCATGCCGCCCGCGGAAACCTCGATCTCGATCTCCTTGTCGTCCAGTTCCCCTTCACGCAACTTCTTGCGGAATTTCTGCCGGGTGGTGCTGTCCTGTGTCTCCGGCTCGGCGCCGAAACCCACCGTCCGCGCCGGTGGCAGCAAGGCGTCGAGCACACGATCCTCGGCGGCGTCGAGGGCGCGGTCACGTACCAGCCGCATTGCCCGCTCGCGTCCGCTCTTGATCGCGATTTCCAGCAAATCGCGGATGATGGTGTCGACATCGCGACCGACATAGCCGACTTCGGTGAACTTGGTCGCCTCGATCTTGATGAAAGGCGCATTGGCCAGGCGTGCCAGGCGACGGGCGATTTCGGTCTTGCCGACACCGGTCGGGCCAATCATCAGAATGTTCTTGGGAGTGATCTCGCTACGCAGTGGCTCACCGACCTGGGCGCGCCGCCAGCGGTTGCGCAATGCAATCGCGACGGCCTTCTTGGCCTTGTTCTGGCCGACGATATGCTTGTCGAGTTCGGAAACGATTTCCGGCGGGGTCATCTGGGTCATGGGGTGTTCGGTTCGTAAAGTTCAGTCCAGCACTTCAATGGTGTGGCACTGGTTGGTATAGATGCACAGATCGCCCGCAATCGTCAGTGCGCGGGAAACAACCTCCTGCGGCGACAACTCGGTATTCTCGATCAGCGCACGCGCGGCCGCCTGGGCATACGCCCCGCCACTGCCGATCGCAACGATACCCTGCTCGGGTTCGAGCACATCGCCATTGCCGGTGATCACGAGAGAATGCTCGCGATCCGCCACCGCGAGCATGGCCTCGAGCCGACGCAGCATGCGGTCGGTACGCCAGTCCTTGGCGAGTTCGACGGCACTGCGAAGCACATTGCCCTGGTGTTTGTCGAGCTTGGCCTCAAAACGTTCGAACAGGGTGAAGGCGTCCGCGGTACCGCCAGCGAATCCGGCCAGGATGCGTCCCTGGTAAAGCGGACGCACCTTGCGTGCCGACGCCTTGATGACAATGTTGCCTAACGTGACCTGTCCGTCCCCACCCAATGCCACGCGATTGCCGCGACGTACCGAGAGGATGGTGGTGCCGTGATACTGTTCCATAGTAATTCCTTGCCGTTAGGGGAGAATGCGACGCCTGCCCTGTGGCGGCGACAGAATCAGGGGCGAAGGGTCACCTGGGCAACCTGATCCACGCTCATGACCCTGAGCAGCGCCCCGACCATGGCATTTACATTCTGCAGGATCACGAGTTTACCCTGAGTCTGCAGCGTCGCAAGGACGTTGAACAAGGTGCCCGCGCCCACAAAGTCAATCCGGCGCAGGCGACCGCAATCGACCGTGACCACCTGGCACTGCGACGCAACCGCAGCCAACTTGCGGATGGTTTCGTTGGAGGCGCCGGTCAATTCACCTTCGAACCGGAAGCCCTCGTCGGCACGGGCGGCCCCCTCAAGCGCGGCCTGCGCTGCGGCCGCCTGCTGCTGGGCCTTGAACTCCCAGGACGGAGGCGACTCTTCAAACGTTACGGCATAGTCGACAGCCAGATTCTCAAAGCGCTCGTGCTCGCCGGTGTACTGTAACAATTCCAGCACCAGCAACCAGATATCGCGCCCTTCGGCCCGCCCGGGCGCAATCAACCCATCAAGCATGTTGACCAATTGTGCCGGGTTGAGGATCGCCACCTTCACCCGATCGGCAGCAAGCTGCGTCAAGGCCTTGCGCAACAAGGTACAGCCGGTTTCATCTGCCGAGCGCAAGCGGCCGACGTCGATCCGGATGCCACCACTCTTGCGTCCAATCACGCAGATTTGCTGAAACTGCGGTTCTGCCTGCCCGGAGAGGTTACCTGACAGATTGACCAGCGGTGCAACATCGGCCTTGCGGCGCTCGGACTGCGCAGAGAGATCCTCCCAAGGAGGAGGAGAGCGCTCAAAACGGGTCGCGTAATCAAGCACACGTGACTCGAAGCGCTCGCGCTGACCAGTCAGCCGGTAAAGATCCAGCAACATCATCCACAGCCCTTCACCTGCGGTATTGGCCGAGTCTCCCAGCACCCCATCGAGGACACGCTCGGCCTCCAGCACGTTTCCGTTGGCATAGAGCACGGCAGCCTCCTCGAACACGGCGCCGATACCCGCTCCGACCTCCTGCACCTCCACCAGCCCCGCGCATTGCGCCAGAGCCCGATTGACGTCTCCGCCGGAAAAATCGAGCGTCGACAACTCGGTACGCTGGGAAGGCGGCGGCGGAGACGGTGGCGTAGATGGACGCACCGGGGCCGACGCAGGCGCCGCCTGCGGCGACACACGCGCCGGATCTACTGGGGGTTTCTTGCCAAAGAAGGAGAGCGCCACGCCTGAATCAACCTGAAATCGTTCGGGATAAGAGCTGGGGATTCCGTAGGCAAGGATAGCACCAGCCCAAGCCTGGATGCGCATACGACATCACGATTGAACACCGGAATGCGCACCGATACGAATGCTTACCTTTAGCGGATACCTTGCAGCGAATGTACCACTTGAGATCGCCACGGCTCAGCTAGAATGCTGCGATGCAAACGATTCCTGAAAACGACGACCCGAAAGGCGCCGCCCGCTTCGTCCTGCCCGTCCGAGTCTACTACGAAGACACCGACGCCGCAGGAGTCGTGTATTACGCCAACTACCTGCGCTTCTGTGAGCGCGCACGCACCGAATGGCTGCGTGCGATCGGGTTCGAACAGCAACGCATGCTGGCTGACGACGGTCTCGCCTTCGTCGTGCGCTCGGTCAAGGCGGACTACCTTGCACCCGCCTGCCTCGATGATGCGCTGTCTGTCGTCAGTACGCTGAACGAACTGCGCCGGGCCAGCATCACCTTCGGCCAGCAGATTGTCCGGGGCAGCGAACTTTTGTTCGATGCATCGATCCAGATCGCCTGCGTCGACTGGAATCGTCGCAAACCTGCCGCCCTGCCGGCAGCCATCCGCAGTCAACTCGAAACCCTTCAAGCCGTATGACCGTCACTCACGATCTCTCCATCCTCAGCCTGATCAGCCAGGCCAGCGTACTCGTTCAGCTGGTAATGGCACTGCTTGCCGCACTGTCCCTGATCTCGTGGTACTGGATCTTCCGCAAGTGGTTTCAGATTCGTGCCGCGCGCACCAAGACCAATGAGTTCGAGCGCGACTTCTGGAGCGGCGGCGATCTGAATGCGCTGTTTCAGTCGGCCACCGCCGGTCGCCACCAGAGCGGCGGCATGGAGCGGATCTTCGAAGCAGGCTATCGCGAATACACCAAGCTGCGCGCGAAGAGTCACGATCATGGCGCCACCATCGACGGCGCACGCCGCGCCATGCGTGCCACCTACCAGCGTGAAGTCGACGACCTGGAAGCCCATCTTGCCTTCCTTGCCTCAGTTGGATCCGTGTCACCCTACATCGGCCTGCTGGGCACCGTCTGGGGCATCATGAACTCCTTCCGCGGCCTGGCCAATGTCGGCGCAGCCACGCTCAACCAAGTGGCCCCCGGCATCGCCGAGGCGCTGGTCGCCACCGCAATCGGCCTGTTCGCTGCCATCCCCGCGGTCGTTGCCTACAACCGCTTCGCGCACGACATCGACCGTATCGGCATCCGCTTCGAGAGTTTCATGGAAGAATTCTCGAACATCCTGCAGCGCAACCTGCGCTGAGTTGGGGAGCCGCTAGTCATGCGTCAACGCCGCCTGATGAACCAGATCAACGTCGTGCCCTACATCGACGTCATGCTGGTGCTGCTGGTCATCTTCATGGTGACCGCTCCCATGGTGCAGCCGGGCAACATCGAAGTGCCCTCGGCCGGACCACTGGCTGCCCCCCCCTCCGAGGCAATGATCATCGAAGTCGGCAAGGACGGCAGCCTCGCGTTGCGCGAAACCAGCAATGCGAGCGCCCGCAAGCTGACCGAGATCGAATTCCAGCGTGCACTCCAGACTGCAATGGCAGCCAAGCCGGAGCAATCCTTCCTGGTCAGAGCGGATTCGTCCCTGCCTTACCAGAAAGTCATCGACGTGCTCGAAGCCGCGCGCGAACTTGGCGTACGCAAGATCGGCCTTGAGACCCGTTCCAGCTCGGGCGGCAAATGAACGAACGCAACACCCCTCAAGAACAGCCCGGCAAACTGGCCTCGCTGGTCCTGACCATCACCGTTCACCTTGGCCTGGCGCTGTTCCTGTTCTTCGGCGTCAACTGGCAGAGCAAGCCACCCGCTTCACTGGAAGTCGAGCTGGTGGCCGCGCCGCCGCCAAGCCGTCCCGCTCCGATACCGGAGCCGAAGCCCGAACCGCCCAAGCCCGAGCCCCCAAAGCCCGAGCCGAAGCCGGAGCCGCCTAAGCCCGAGCCCAAACCCGAACCACCGAAACCGGAACCAAAACCTGAGCCGCCCAAGCCAGTGGTCAAGCCCGAGATCGCCACCAAGGCGCCGGAAAAGAAGCCCGAACCACCCAAGCCTGAGCCCAAGAAACCGGAACCCAAACCCGAACCGAAAAAGCCTGAGCCCAAGAAGCCCGAACCCAAGCCCGAGCCGAAGCCTGAACCCAAAAAACCCGAACCCAAGCCCGAGCCCAAGAAGCCCGTCGAGCCCCCGCGCGATGACTACATGACCAAACTGCTTGAGCAGGAACGCGAGCGCACCCAGGTCGAGAACATGCTTCGCGCCGAAGCAAACCGTGCTGCAGCAGCCCGCAACCAGGGCGCCATCGATGCCTACCAGAACGCGATCCGGACCAAGGTTCGCGGTAATCTGCTGCGTCCGCCCGGCCTCACCGGCAACCCCGAAGCCATCTTCGAAGTTGACCAGTTGCCGACCGGCGAAGTACTGACCATCCGCCTGAAGCGTTCGTCGGGGGTACCGGCACTGGACGACGCCATCGAGCGGGCAATACGCCGCTCCAGCCCCTTGCCGCTACCCACGCAACGGGAACTTTTTCAGCGTACTCTGGAACTTAAGTTCCGTCCGCTGGATGAATGATCCCGCTCCATGGCTATAATCCGCCATTACGTTGTGCACCACACCATGACCAAGATCATCGCCACCTTCCGTCTGCTGATCACAGCCGCTCTTGCCACCCTGGCACTGACGGCGCACGCGCAATTGTCGATTGAGATTACCGGAGCAGGCGCATCCCGCTTCCCGGTCATCATTCCGGTGTTCGAGAACGAAAGCAGCCTGCCGCGCAGTGTCTCCGACGTGGTTCGAGCCGACCTCGAACGCAGCGGCCTGTTCAACCTCGTCAGCATCGGCCCGCTGGCAGTGCCGGAGTCGCGAGTACCCGACCTGGCCGCCATGCGCGAGCGCGGGGGTGACGCGGTACTGGCTGCATCGGTGCTGCCCATGGCAGATGGCCGCTTCGAGATCCGCTTCCGCCTGTTCGATACCCAGAAGCAGACCGAACTGGGGGCAATGTCGCTGGTGATGGCACCTGCCCAGAACCGTCTGACCGGTCATCGTATTGCTGATTTCGTCTATGAGAAGCTCACCGGTCAGCCGGGCTACTTCGCCACCCGCATTGCCTACGTGGTCAAGTCAGGCCCGCGTTTCGAATTACAGGTGGCCGATGCTGACGGCTTCAACCCGCAAGCCGCACTGGTCTCGCGCGAACCCATCATCTCGCCGGCATGGTCGCCGGACGGGCAACGTCTGGCTTACGTATCCTTCGAAGCCAAGAAGCCCATCGTCTATGTCCACACCCTTGCCACAGGGCAGCGTCAGGTTGTCGCCAACTTCAAGGGCTCGAACTCCGCACCCACCTGGTCACCCGATGGCAGCCAGCTCGCAGTCGTGCTGACCAAGGACGGCCAGTCACAGCTGTACGTGCTCAATGCTGATGGCTCGGGCGTACGTCGCCTGGCCAGCTCGGCCGGCATCGACACCGAACCAGCCTGGTCACCCGACGGTCAGTGGATCTACTTCACTTCCGATCGCGGCGGCAGCCCCCAGATCTACCGAATTTCCACCAGCGGCGGCACTGCGCAGCGGGTAACCTTTGACGGCAGCTACAACGTGACCCCCCGCCTGTCGGCGGATGGCACGCTGCTCGCCTTCATCACCCGCAACAACGGCCGCTTCCAGGTGGCCGTGCAAGACCTTGCCAGCCGCCAGACAACGATCCTCACCGATTCGGCACGTGACGAATCCCCAAGCTTCGCGCCAAATGGCCGCATGATCCTCTACGCCACCGAAACCGGCGGGCGGGGGGTGCTGGCGGCTGTTTCCTCCGATGGCCGGGTGAAGCAACGCCTCTCGGTGCAGGCCGCTGATGTACGCGAACCCGCCTGGGGTCCGCTGCAACGGTGATTCACTACTGTCGTACCTACAACTGCTGTCCCTTGTACAAAATCAAACTGGAGATACATCCATGAAGAAACTGCTGTTGCCCGCCCTGCTGTCCGCCCTGCTCGCCGCCTGCTCCAGCACCGGCACTGATACCGCTGGCGCCAAGGTTGAAGATCGCACTGGCGCTGGTGCCGGCGTTGCTACCGTGACGGCCCCGAGCATGTCCGGCTCTGGCATCGCCGCGCTGACCGACCCGAACAACATCCTGTCCAAGCGCAGCGTGTTCTTCGACTTCGACAGCTTCGTCATCAAGGCCGAAGCCAAGCCGCTGGTCGAAGCCCATGCCCGTTTCCTGGTGCAGAACCCGCAGATGAAGATGCTCATCCAGGGCAACACCGACGAGCGCGGCAGCCGCGAGTACAACCTCGCACTGGGTCAGAAGCGTGCCGACGCCGTCCGTCAGGCGCTGACCCTGCTGGGCGCCAAGGACAGCCAGATCGAGTCCGTCAGCCTGGGCGAAGAGAAGCCGCGCTGCACCGAAGCCACCGAGTCCTGCTACGCTCAGAACCGCCGCGGCGACATGCTCTACTCGGGTGAGTTCTGATGAAACGCCTCCTGCCACTGGCGGTGCTTGCCGCCTTGTCTCTGGCCGGACCCGCACAAGCGGGTCTGTTCGATGATGTGGAAGCTCGCCGACAGGTCAGCGACCTGAGGCAGGAGTTGGAAGGCCGGCTCGAAACGTCCAATCGCGGGCAACTCGAGTTGGCCAACCAGAATCAGGAGCTTCGGGCTGAAGTCGCGCGTCTTCGCGGCCAACTCGAAGTACTGCTGAACGAAGTCGAAACCCTGAAGCAACGCCAGCGTGACTTCTATGTCGATCTCGACACTCGCATGCGTCAGCTTGAAACCGCAGGTGCACAAGCCGAGCCGGCCGCCTCGCTCGACCCCGCAGCGGAGACTGCCGACTACGAAGCTGCCCTGACCCTGCTACGTGACAACAAGCCACGCGAAGCCCAGGCTGCATTCGAAGCCTTCATCACCAAGTATCCTGAAAGCGCCAACCAGTCGGCAGCCAACTTCTGGGCGGGTAACGCCGCGCTGCAGAACCGCGATACCGCTGCAGCCACGCGTTTGTTCAACACCGTGCTGGGCAAGTGGCCCAACGACCCGGTAGCCCCGGACGCCATGCTGGGCCTTGCAAACAGCCAACAGGCCGCGGGCGATGCGCGCACCGCACAGCGCACCCTGCAGACGCTGATCGAACGCTACCCCACATCCAACGCAGCACAGGCAGCAAAGCAGCGCCTGGCCAAGCGCTGACCCCATGGCTGTTTCGCTTGCAGATCGAGCCGCCAAGCTGCGGCTCACCGAAATTTTTGCTTCATTGCAGGGCGAGTCCACCCGCGTCGGTCTGCCTACGGTCTTTGTCCGCCTGACCGGCTGTCCGCTACGCTGCACCTGGTGCGATACTGCCTACGCTTTTCAGGGCGGTGAGGCCTCGACCGTCCAGACCGTCATTGACGAAGTCGCACGCCACGGTCTGCAACACGTCTGCGTCACAGGTGGCGAGCCACTCGCACAGAAATCCTGCCTACCGCTGTTGAGCGCCTTGTGCGATGACGGCTATTCGGTATCGCTGGAAACCAGCGGCGCCCTCGATATCGCTGGCGTCGACCCGCGTGTCTCCCGCATCATGGACTTGAAGGCACCGGGTTCAGGCGAGGTCGACAAGAACCGCTTCGAGAATATCGCCTGTCTCAGACCCAGCGACGAAGTCAAGATCGTGCTCGCCGACGAAGCCGACTACCAGTGGGCGTGTGCCCGCATCGCCGAGTACGACCTTGCAAGGCGCTGCACCGTGCTGCTGTCCCCCGTTGCCGGCGACCTGGCGCCTTCAACACTCGCCGACTGGATCGTCCGCGATCGCCTGCCTGTGCGTTTTCAGCTGCAGTTGCACAAAGTGCTGTGGAACGACGCTCGCGGGCGTTGATCCCGTCGTACCATAAGCCACTCCTCAGCATCACCGAGCCCCTCTCATGAACACCACCCCTCGCGCCGTCGTCCTGCTGTCAGGCGGACTGGACTCAGCCACCTGCCTCGCCATCGCCCGTGACATGGGTTTTGAGACTTACGCGTTGTCAGTGGCGTACGGTCAGCGTCACGCAGCCGAGTTGACCGCCTCCAAGCGTGTTGCCGACGCGCTCGGCGCCAGGGAGCACCGCCTGGCCCGGGTCGAACTGGGGCAGTTCGGCGGATCTGCATTGACTGATGCCAGCATCGCCGTACCGGAGGACGGCGATACTGGCGGCATCCCGGTCACCTACGTGCCCGCACGCAATACGGTCATGCTGTCGATCGCGATGGCCTGGGCAGAAGTCCTGGATGCCCGTGACATCTTCGTCGGCGTCAATGCGGTGGATTATTCCGGCTATCCCGACTGCCGACCGGCCTTCATCGAGGCTTTTCAGGCGATGGCCAACCTGGCCACGAAAGCCGGGGTCGAAGGTCACGGACTGCGCATCCATGCACCACTGATTGAACTCTCCAAGGCCGACATCATCTGCCGCGGCAGTGCGCTCGGTGTGGATTACGGCCTCACCGTGTCATGCTACCAGGCAGACGACAGTGGCCGTGCCTGCGGGCGATGCGACGCATGTCGCCTGCGCCGAGCCGGCTTCGACGCTGCCGGCCTGCCGGACCCAACGCCTTATCAGCACAGAAACGGCTGATTTCAAATAGAATCGCGGGTCGCCCTGCAACGGACCTGCATCATGGAAGAACCCCTGGTCGCTGCCGCCACCATCACCTCGCTCGCCTTCGCGGTGGGCGTCGTATTTGGATTCATCGGCAACAAAACCCATTTCTGCACCCTGGGTGCGGTATCGGACGTCATCAATATCGGTGACTGGAATCGCGCCCGCATGTGGATGCTGGCCATCGCCACCGCCATCCTTGGCACCGCCGCGCTTGGCCTGGCCGGCATGCTCGACGTTTCCAAGTCAATCTACACCACCGGCAAGCTGACCTGGCTCTCCCATATCGTGGGCGGCGCCTGTTTCGGCATCGGCATGACGCTGGCGTCGGGCTGTGGCAGCAAGACGCTGATCCGCATCGGTGGCGGAAACCTGAAATCGCTGGTTGTGTTCATCGTGCTCGGCATCAGCGCCTACATGACCATGCGCGGCCTCTTTGCCGTGTGGCGGGTACGCCTCCTGGACAGCGTTGCAGTCGATCTCGATCATGGCCAGGACATCCCCGCCTTCCTCACCCACGCGGGGCTGGAAGCAGACACTGCCCTGCTCATTGCCGCTGCAGTCATTGGCGGTGGCCTGCTGCTTGCCGCCCTGATACGACGCGACGCCTGGCGTAGCGACGTGCTGATCGGCGGCCTGGTGATCGGCGCGCTGTCCGTTGCAGGCTGGTACGTCTCCGGTCATATCGGCTACGTCGCAGAGCATCCCGAGACACTGGAAGAGGCCTTCATCGCCACCAACAGTGGCCGTGCCGAGTCGCTGACCTTTGTCGCGCCCGTCGCCTATACCCTGGAGTTGCTGATGCTGTGGAGCGACAGCAGCCGCGTACTGACCTTCGGCATCGCCAGCGCACTTGGCGTCGTTGTCGGCTCTGCGCTGTACGCCCTGCTCAGCAAGGGCTTCCGCCTCGAAGGCTTCCACACCGCAGACGATCTCGTGCGCCATCTGGTTGGTGCCGTCCTGATGGGCTTCGGCGGTGTCACCGCGCTGGGTTGTACCATCGGTCAAGGCATTACCGGCTTCTCGACGCTGGCCATCGGCTCCATCCTGACGACACTGGCCATCATCGCCGGCGCCGTGGTGACGATGAAGGTCCAGTACTGGCAGATGATGCGCGAGGCTTGAACGGAGGCGCTCAGCGGCACCTCCCGCCCCGGCAAGTTATTCGAGATCGGCCAACGGATGACTGCCTTCCTTGCCCGGCGCCAGGAAGGACTCGATCCGGGCGCGATCCACCGCGCTCACCGAGTCGTCCTGCCAGCGCGGTGCGCGATCCTTGTCGATCAGCAGGGCGCGTACCCCCTCGGCAAAATCCGGTGCCATCGTGGCTGCAACCGATACCCGGTATTCCAGCCGGAACACCTCGGCCAGCGACAGATGGCGAGCGCGTTGCAGCATCAGCGAGGACAGCACCGCGGACGACGGCGCACCGTGCGCAAACGTCTTGCCTGCGGTCGCCAGCCAGGGGTCGGCGTCCGCTGCCAGCGCCTGCAGGCGAGGCACAATGGCATCCAGACCACGGCGCCCGATCACCGTGTCGATGCGGTCGTAATGCATCCGCAGCCTGGATGGGGACAGGCCTTCCTCATCGCACATCTCATCGAGCAGACGGCTGAGGTTGTTGTGGTTACTGTCCGCGTTGCGACTCCAGCAGGTAGCCGACAAGGCCGACAGCACGGCATCATGATCAGCCTGTGCCAGAACAAAATCAGCCAGCCCGGCAAAACGGGCATCTGCCGCATTGAGTTGCGCACCGGTCAGCGCCAGGAACAGCCCGGTACGACCGGGCATCCGGTTCAGGAACCAGCTGCCGCCGACATCGGGATACAGTCCGATGGTGATTTCCGGCATTGCCATACGCGTCTGGTGGGTGACAACGCGGTGTGAAGCGCCCGCCATCAGCCCGATGCCGCCCCCCATGACCACACCGTGACCCCAGCACAGGATGGGCTTGAGGCTGGTATGGATGCGGTAGTCCAGGCGGTATTCGCGCTCGAAGAAGGCCGGCACCACCGCAGGGGCTGCACTGGCTCCGGCGGCACGTGCGGCGACAATCTCGCGCTGCAATGCGCGCACATCGCCCCCAGCGCAGAAGGCGCGATCGCCAGCTCCGTCGATCACTACCCCGACCACGGCCGGGTCGGCCAGCCAGCGGTCAAGTTGCGGCGCCAGTCGGTCAATCATCTCCAGCGACAGGGCATTCAGGGTGGCCGGCACATTCAGGGTGGCATGGCCAAAACGACGGCCGCAGGCCGTGGGAATCTCGCGCAACAGCACGCAATCGTTCATCTGGGGTTTCTCCGGGTGAGGTCAGGCAGAGGGGCGCACATCATGGGCGGTGCACCGCAACAGGCCTCCACTATGCCATCGACTCAGATGCCGGGCGACAGGAGCACGCCAGTCCAGCCTCACCCGGGCTGGCAAGCGCGCCGCACAGAAACACAAAATGTAGTCACATCAAAGCCATCATAAACTACGAGTAGTAGGTCAATATTAACGCCAGGCTTGACGGGCCTATCAAGCCGACGTAAGGTTCAGCCCGTCGAGGCTGCCCGACGATGGTCGGGCAAGGGAATCCGGTGAGACACCATCAGGCGTCAAATCCGGGGCTGCCCCCGCAACTGTAATCGGCGAGTCCGCCGCCACATCGTGCCACTGGACGGGTGCTCCGCACTCTCCGGGAAGGCCGGCGAAGGACGACGACCCGAAAGCCAGGAGACCTGCCCGACATCCTTTCAACGCGTTCGGGGCGGGGTGTCCCCCAGCAAGAGGCATGGTCCAGTCCATTTCACTTGTCCTTCGTGTCGTCGTCCGCTGCCCGCGCACACCGTGCGCCACGGCTGCCAGGGTGATGCCACGCGCACCGATCGCAACGTTCATTTCGCTGCCCGAGGACACGCCCCCATGGACCGATTCCCGATCGACCCAACCTTAGCCGCTTTCCAGGTCATCCGCCGCAACGGCGCGGTGGTCTCCTTCGACCCCAGCAAGATCGGCGTTGCAATGACCAAGGCCTTTCTCGCCGTCGAAGGGCGTCAGGGTGCTGCATCGGCGCGTATCCGCGACATTGTCGGCAAGCTTACCGACACCGTGGTGCAGGCCCTGACCCGCCGCCTGCCCGACGGCGGCATGGTACATATCGAGGACATCCAGGATCAGGTCGAACTGGCACTGATGCGTTCGGGCGAGCATGACGTCGCCCGCGCCTATGTGCTGTACCGCGAGCGCCGCTCGGCCGAGCGCGCCGCCGAAAGGGCCGCCCACACAGGCGACCCGACGGTCACGACCGTGCTTCACGTCATCGACGGCGACCACCGTCGTCCGCTCGACGTCGCCGGGCTGCAGGCGATGTGCCGCGAGGCCTGCGCGGGACTGGACGACGTATCAGCCGACACGGTGCTCGAACATGCCATGCACAACCTTTACGATGGCGTGCCGATCGACGCCGTGCGCCAGTCACTGGTGCTGGCCGCCCGCACCCTGATCGAGCGCGAGCCCAACTACGGTTTTGTGGCCGCCCGCCTGCTGCTGGCAGCAATCCGGGTGGAAGTGCTGGGCCGCGAGACCTCGCAGACCGAGATGGCAGACCCGGAGCGAGGTTATGCCGGCTACTTCCCGCAGGCCATCGACCGCGGCATCCAGGCCGGCCTGCTCGACCCGCGCCTGGCTGAATACGACATCGCCCGTCTGGCTGCCGCACTCGACGCCCAGCGCGACCATCAGTTCGAATACCTCGGCCTGCAGACCTTGTACGACCGCTACTTCCTGCATGTGGATGAAACACGCATCGAGCTGCCGCAGACCTTCTTCATGCGCGTGGCCATGGGTCTGGCGCTCAACGAGATCGACCGCGAGGCACGCGCCATCGAGTTCTACATGCTGCTGTCGTCCTTCGACTTCATGAGCAGTACGCCAACCTTGTTCAACAGTGGCACCCGCCATTCACAACTGTCTTCCTGCTACCTCACCACAGTGGCCGACGACCTCGAAGGCATCTACCAGTCGATCAAGGAAAACGCCCTGTTGCAGAAGTTTGCCGGCGGCCTGGGCAACGACTGGACCCCGGTACGTGCGCTCGGCAGTCTGATCCGGGGCACCAACGGCAAAAGCCAGGGCGTGATCCCCTTCCTGAAGGTGGTTAACGACACCGCAGTGGCGGTCAACCAGGGCGGCAAGCGCAAGGGGGCGGTATGTGCCTACCTGGAAACCTGGCACCTGGACATCGAGGAATTCCTCGAACTACGCAAGAACACCGGCGACGAACGCCGCCGCACCCACGACATGAACACCGCCAACTGGATTCCCGACCTGTTCATGAAACGGGTGATGGAAAACGCCGAATGGACGCTGTTCTCGCCCGTTGACACCCCTGACCTGCACGAACGCTACGGGCAGGACTTCGAAACCGCCTACCGCAGCTACGAGGACAAGGCCGCACGTGGCGAAATCAAGCTCGTCAAGCGCGTTCCTGCGGTGCAGTTGTGGCGCAAGATGCTGACCATGCTGTTCGAAACCGGCCACCCCTGGATCACCTTCAAGGATGCCTGCAATCTGCGCTCGCCACAGCAACACATGGGCGTGGTGCACAGCTCCAACCTGTGCACCGAAATCACCCTGAACACCTCGGACACCGAGACTGCGGTGTGCAATCTCGGCTCGGTAAACCTGCCGGCCCATCTGGTGCGCGATACCGACAGCAACGGCAACGACAGCTGGCGCCTCGACACCGACAAGCTGCGCCGTACCGTGCGTACCGCAATGCGCATGCTCGACAACGTCATCGACATCAACTACTACGCCACCCCCAAGGCACGGGCCGCCAACGTCCGCCATCGCCCGGTCGGTCTCGGCATCATGGGCTTCTCGGATGCGCTGCATGTGATGGGTCTGGCCTACGCCAGTGACGCCGCGGTTGAATTCGCCGATCGCTCGATGGAAGCGGTCTGCTACCACGCTTACTGGGCATCGTCCGAGCTGGCTGAAGAGCGTGGCCGCTATTCGTCCTTCCGCGGCAGCCTGTGGGACCAGAGCATCCTGCCGCTGGACAGCCTCAAGCTGCTGGCCGAGGGCCGCGGCCGCCTGAGCGAGGGTGGCGGCGCGCTGGTCGAAGTCGATCGCTCGGCGACACTGGACTGGGACGCCCTGCGTGCGCGCATCGCCCAGCACGGCATGCGCAACTCCAACTGCGTGGCCATCGCCCCCACCGCCACCATCTCCAACATCGTTGGCGTGTCCGCGTCCATCGAGCCGGATTACCAGAACCTCTACGTCAAATCCAATCTGTCGGGCGAGTTCACCGTCGTCAATGCGCACCTCGTGCGCGACCTCAAGGCCCTGGGCCTGTGGGACGAAGTCATGGTGGGCGACCTGAAATACTTCGACGGTTCGCTCGCCCCCATCGACCGCATCCCCGCTGATATCAAGGCACGCTATGCCACCGCGTTCGAGATCGACCCCGCCTGGCTGGTGGAAGCTGCCTCGCGCCGGCAAAAATGGATCGATCAGGCACAGTCGTTGAACCTGTACGTGGCCGCGCCCTCCGGCAAAAAGCTGGACGAGCTCTACCGCCTGGCCTGGCTGCGCGGCCTCAAGACCACCTACTACCTGCGCACCCTGGGCGCCACCACCATGGAGAAGACCAGCGCCGGAAGCCCCCATGACCAGGCCCAGCCTGACCAACGTACGGACGCAGCCTCTGTCAGCATCGCCCCCAGGGCCTGCTCCATCCTCGACCCCGATTGCGAAGCCTGCCAGTAAATAATGAGTGCCTTCAACTTCAACGACTGGGACACCCCTGCCCCCACCCACACGCCGCACCCCACGTCGGCGCAACACGCCGCTGCAACGGGTCTGACCAAGATCGGCAACACCGAAACCGCCCTCACCGATGGCCGCCCCGGACTGGACGCCGATGCCACCCGCAACCCGGCCCTGCTTGCGCCGGACGCGCGCCCGGGTGCGCTGGCGGCCGTGCGCGCCAGCGACAAACGGGTGGTCAACGGCCAGGGCGACATCAACCAGCTCGCCCCTTTCAAATACCCCTGGGCCTGGGAGTTCTTCCTCAATGCCAACCGCAACCACTGGACGCCACTGGAAATCTCCATGGCCCAGGACGTGCACGACTATCACCACAAACTGACGCCGGCCGAACGCCATGTGTTCGAGAACGTGCTGTCCTACCTCACCACCTCCGACATCCTGGCCATGCGCAACATCGGCCTGGCAGTGATGGAAAAGATGACCGCCCCCGAACTGCAGATCTACCAGGCACGGCAAGTGTACGAAGAGGCCCTGCACACGTGGACCTACCAGCACTGCATCGAAACCATCGGCCTGGATCAGCAGGAAATCTACAACCGCTATCGCGTCGTCCCCGAAATCCACGGCAAGATCGCGCTCGCGAACCGTCGTCTGGAGCGCGTCATGCGCTCGGACTTCGACTTGAGCAAGCGCGACAACCTGCACGAGTTCGCCCTCTCCTACCTGTTCTTCGCCGGCATCTTCGAAGGCTGCTGGTTCTACAATGGCTTCACCCCCATCTTCGCCCTGCAGCGCCGAGGCCTGATGAAGGGCACAGCCGAACAGCTGCAGTACATCATGCGTGACGAAGTACTGCACTGCGCCTTCGGCATCCGCGTCGTCCGCACCCTGATCGCCGAAGAAGAACTGGAACTGGACCCACACGCCATCACCCAGCTATGGCAAGAGGCCGAAGCCTGCGAAAGTGCCTACGCCAGCTACCTGTTGCGCGACCCCATCCTGGGCTACTCCGCCAGCCAGCACATGGCCCAGTTCCGCTTCATCGCCAACCGCCGGGCACGCCAGCTCGGCCTGACCGAACCCTATCCGGGTGCAGAGAACGCGCTACCGTGGCTGGACGAACAGGCCAACATGCGCAAGGAGAAGAACTTCTTCGAAACCCGGGTGACGGAGTATCAGACGGGTGGGGCCTTGAGCTGGGACTGAGTGGCAACCATGGCCGACTTGCCCCGTCGGCCATCTCCCGACGACAGCCCCAGCCCGCGGTCACGGCTATCCTTCCCTGCTTCTTCAACCTGGCGCCGCCCTTCGTGGGGCCGGGAGCCCCCCTTGTTGCCTGCGGTCGAGCGGCTTCCTTTGTGCCGCAGGTGCCAGCGCGGAATACGTGTAGTGACCGACTGTGGTGTCAGAGTACTGCCGATGCGCATCCCGGAGGTAAAGACGGGTCGTATGGATGACGCCTGCACTCGATTGAGCGCAAGATATGCAGATGCCCGGAAACAAGCTGTATTCAGGCGCAAAACGGTCATCTGAAAAGCAAGCACAAAAGACAGGTTTCCCATGCACACAATGACGAACGCGGCCGATCTGCTGACCCAGACGCTGGAGCAGGCAGTGGATGCAGTGGTGATGATCGATGAGCACAATCATGTCATCCTGTTCAATGCAGCCGCAGAGCGACTGTGGGGGCGGCCACGCGAACAGGTGCTGGGGCGGAATGTTGCCATGCTGGTACCGGCCGGGATTCGCGCCCAGCACGATGGCTTCATCCAGGCCAATCGCGACACAGGCATAGACCGTATCGTGGGCAGCAGTATCGAGTTACCGATCGAGCGTGCGGATGGCTGCATCGTGTGGGGTTCGATGTCGATCTCGCGCATCCGCATGCCCGAAAAGACGCTCTATACCGCATTCGTCAAGGACATCACCGAGCGGCGCCAACTCGATGAAACCCTGAAGCTGATGTCTTTGTGCCTGAACGAAACCGACAACGCCGTGATCGTGACCGATGCGGAGGAACGCATCCTGCACGTCAATACCGGCTTCACCCGCTTGTTCGGCTGGTCGCTGGACGAAGCCCGCGGACAACGGCCGCAATCCCTGTTGTTTGCCCACCCTTGCTGCCCGCGCCGCCACTTCGATGACATTGAGACGGAGTTGAGCCTTGGTCGCAGCTTCCGTTCCGATGAACTGGTCTGCGACCGTACGGGCCATCCGCTTTGGTGTTCCATGGTGCTCAACCCAATTGCGGCCCCAGGCGGCGGGCGCAGTCATACCGTGGGCATCCTGACCGACATCACCCATACCAAGATGCACGAAGTGCTACAGCACAAGGTGCTGGCGGCCATGGCCCGTGAGGCATCACTGACCGAGGTGATGAACCTGGTCTGTACCGAGGTGGAGCATGTCGCCCCGGAGATCACCGCAACAATCCTGCGTGTCGACAATGACCAACGCCTGCGCCCGCTGGCAGCCCCCAGCCTGCCGCCTTCCTATTCGCACGCGCTCGACGGCGCCCCAGTCGGTCCGAATGCCGGCTCCTGTGGAACCGCTGCATTTCGCGGCGAGCCAGTTCTGGTCACGGACATCGCGCGCGATCCGCTCTGGGCAGACTACAAGCACCTGATCCTGCCACTGGGCCGCAAGGCCTGCTGGTCGAGTCCGATCAAGGCGCACGATGGCCGCGTACTAGGCACCTTTGCCTTCTACTTCAAGGAATGCCGCGGACCTGACCGCCTGCACGAGCGACTGGTCGAGGTCTGTGTGGACTTATGCGCACTGGCCCTGGAACGCGAGGAAAGCCGAGCCCGCATCCGCCAGTTGGCGTTCTATGACCCCCTGACCGGCCTGCCCAATCGCAGCCTTCTGCACGCTCACGCTGATCAGGCCATTTCACGTGCAGCGCGCAATGACGAGCCGCTGGCTGTGCTCTTCATCGATCTCGACCGCTTCAAGCAGGTCAACGACTCGCTCGGCCACCCTGCTGGCGATGAACTGCTGCGGATTGCGACCCGGCGTCTGCAGGACGAGGTCCGCGACGCCGACATTGTCGGACGCCTTTCGGGCGACGAGTTCGTCGTCGTGCTGACTCAGTGCGACAGCGCACGTGCAACCGATACGGTCGAGCGCTTGCTGGCCGCGCTCAGCACCCCCTGCCAGCTTGGTGACGTGGTGCTGACTCCATCAGCCAGCATCGGCATCAGCCTGTTTCCGGACAACGGGCGGGACATGGAAACCCTGCTCCATCACGCAGACATGGCCATGTATCAAGCCAAAGGCGGCGGGCGAGGGCGCTTCAGCTTCTTCAGCGACGAGATGAATGCACTTGCGCAGGAACGACTGGCGCTTGAAGCCGCACTGCGCGAGGCCTTGTCAAAAGGTCAGTTGCAACTGCATTACCAGCCTCAGCTCGACCTCGAGAGCGGCCAGCTCTATGGCGTAGAAGCCCTGGCACGATGGACGCATCCGCAACTTGGCAACATTTCGCCGGTGCGTTTCATCCCACTCGCAGAGGAATGCGGGTTGATCGGAGCCCTAAGCCAATGGGCGCTGCGCGAGGCCTGCCGCCAACTGGCGGACTGGCGCAGCCGAGGCCTGGTCATCCCGGCCGTGTCGGTCAATCTGTCTCCAACCAACTTCCATAACCTGGAGCTGCCCCGTGCGATTGCCGAAACGCTGCGCGCGCATGCACTGGCGCCGTCCGACCTGACCGTGGAGATCACCGAGAGCGTGCTGATGGATACCCATCCCAGTACCCTGAAAACCATTGCCGAGATCCACGCTCAAGGCGTCAGGCTGGCGATGGACGACTTCGGCACTGGCTACTCCAGCCTGGGTTATCTGCGCCAGCTACCGGTCACCGAGCTGAAACTGGACAAGAGCTTTGTCAGCAGCCTGAACGATGACCACGCAACCCGTGCCCTGACCCATGCAGTCATCCGTATCGGCGACAGCCTGCGCCTGACGGTGGTTGCAGAAGGCGTCGAAACCGCTGCACAACGGAGCATCCTGCGCTCGCAGGGCTACCATATCGCGCAGGGCTACCTGTTCTCGCCACCGCTGCCGGCCCCCGCTCTCGAGCGCTGGCTGCAGGCTCGCGCCGACGCAACATCCTGAGCCCACACACCCTGTGTATTTCGCACGCTCGGGTATAGTCGGGCACTCAAGCCACTTTGCCACACGCCATGCCGCCCGTACTCCAAGCCCCACTCATCGTACGCGTCCTGCTGCTACTGATCTTCGCAGCCGGCGTCTACTTCTTCGGCGGCTTTCTGGTCCCCGTGCTTGCTGCGCTGATCATCGGCTTTGCCAGTTGGCCGCTCTATCGCCGGGTGGTCCAGACCTGCAATGGCAACACGACACAGGCGGCGACCATCGCACTGCTGGTGGTCATCTGCGCCCTGATCGCTCCGCTCTCGATCGCCCTGCACTATGCACTCGACGAAGCAAGCGGGTTTGTACGCTGGGTGCTGGAGGCGAACCGGATGGGCGCGCCGCCACCGCAGTGGATCGAGGCCCTGCCGATGATCGGCGAGCGTCTCGCCGGATACTGGCGACAGCACCTGAGCCAGCCCAACGCACTTGGCCACTGGGTACAACTGCTCAGTGGCGAACACCTGGGAGACATTTACCGCACCGCACTTGCCGCAACCCGTGACCTGTTTCATCTGGCACTGACGCTGTTGTTCATGCTGATCACGCTGTTCTTCGTATACAAGGACGGTGCGCGGATCGCCGCCCAGCTCGATATTGCAGGCGAACGCATCCTGCCACTTCGCTGGCAACGGTTCTCGCGTGTCGTACCGACAACGGTCAGCGCTACGGTCACCGGCATGGGTCTGATTGCGATCGGAGAGGGCGTGGTGCTTGGAATTGCCTACGCAATCGCCGGCGTACCGTCCCCGGTGTTGCTCGGCGTCGTCACGGGTTTCATGGCCCTGATTCCGGGCGGCGCACCCCTGAGCTTCACCTTGGTATCGCTCTATCTCGTTGGCTCGGGCTCGCTTGCCGCAGGCGTCGGGCTATTCATCTGGGGAACGGTCGAGTTGTTCATCGTCGACAAGACCCTGCGCCCACGGCTGGTGGGCGGGCCGGTAAAGCTACCCTTCCTGCCCACCTTCTTTGGCCTTGTCGGCGGCGTACAGACCATGGGACTGGTGGGGCTTTTCGTCGGCCCCGTTCTGATGGCGTTGTTGGTCGCTGTCTGGCGTGAATGGTTGCTGGGCGTGCAATCGACCCCGCTTCCCTTGGCCAACTTACCCGCCCAAGCCGATCCTGTTCCAAACCAGCAGATGCGCGGCAACATCGATCGATAAGCAGATTTCTTGACCGAAGAAAAATTCACCATTATAATTTTGCACTCTTTCGGGGGTCGTTAGCTCAGCTGGTAGAGCAGCGGACTTTTAATCCGTTGGTCGCAGGTTCGAATCCCGCACGGCCTACCACCGAATTAAGTCAGCAAATCAAGGGTCTTGGGCAACCAAGGCCCTTTTTGCTTTCGGCGACAGCACCCCAAAACCCTGCCGGGAGGCAGATTGGGAGGCAGGATAGAGGCCGGATGACCGCGGAACAGGGCGCTTCATTGCGCCCCTAAAGCGTCGATATAAACGACAGGCTCTAGACGAAATCCACCCACACCGGAGGATTTCGATGAAACACCTTGAACCGCTAGACGCCGTCCCCCCCCCTGCCCACTCCTTCGCGAAGGGGGACTGACCATGGCCAGCATCTACCGCCACCGCGACGGCTGGCAAGCCAGTGTCACCATCCAGGGCCACAACGTCAAAAAGAACTTCACACACCAGAGTGATGCGAAGGCCTGGGCAGAGGCCACCGCCACAGAACTGCGAAGCGCCCATGAGCCTCATCTGGGCGGCCCCACCCGCGTCACCCTGGCCGAGACACTGTTCGAGTATGCTCAGCATTACACCATCGCCAAGAAAAGTGCCAAGAGCGAACTGGACCGCATCAACCGCTACCTGGGCGCTGCCGGCCTGCCGCGCCTGAAACTGGTCAAGGGCGAGCAAGGTCAGCGCGAACTCGAAACCCTTCCACCGACCCTTGACGACTGCGAGCTGCCCCGTGCCTTTGCCGCACTGCGTGGTGCTCGCTGCGAGGCTCATAGCGCTACGGCGGCCGTACGTGCCCAGCTTGCCAAAATGAAAGTCGCACGGCTCAAAACGATGGACTTTCGCGCGTTCATCACCACAATGACCAGCGAGGGCTTGTCGGGCAGCACCGTACAGAAAGAGATTGCTCTGCTCAAGCACGCCTTCAATATGGCCATCAAGGAATGGAACTGGAGCGCCTTCGCCAACCCACTCACCGGCGTCAAACTTCCCTCCTGCTCCCCTGGGCGAGACGTGGTGATGAGCCAGGAGCGTGAGGCAAAGCTACGTACAGCCTTGGCTGAGTGCGATAACCCCTTCATCCTGCCGCTCTACGACCTGGCTGTCGAAACCACGGCACGGCGCGGCAGCCTGCTCAATCTGACCTGGGACCGGGTCGACCTTACCGAGCGCTACATCCTGCTTTGGGACACCAAATCGGGCCACAATGTCACCACGCCGCTGACTCTGCGCGCCGTCGAAATTCTTGGCGCCCTCAAGCGCGAGGCGCACGACAGCCGAGTTTTCCCGGTCACAGCCAACGCACTGCACAAAGCTTGGACTCGCGCTTGTGAGCGCGCTGGAGAAGTCGACCTGCACTTCCATGACGCACGCCACGTAGGTACCACGCGTCACGCACGACGCCTTCGCAACCCCGACCTTTTGCGCCAGATGACCGGCCACCGCTCGAACCAGATGCTCGCGCGCTATACGCATCTGATGCGTGAAGATGCACTGGAAATCCTCGACGAAACCGAGCCTTCGCCACCGACACCGGTCGAGGCTCAACAGCCCTCCTCCTACGAGGCACGTCGCAATGCACGACTCCAGCGCCAAGCTGGAAACCGGGGCACCCAATCAGATGACGACGGGGGCATCATTATTCAGACCCAGCCCCCCGCGCCACGGCCGACGACCCCGCCACACCAAGAGCGCACCAGCGTCGATTCTGCTGCGGCGAGCGAGGAGCGCACCGTCGTCGTGGTCGACTTCGGAAAGCGCCGACGCAGTGCTTGAGCATCTGCGCCAAGTGCGGCGCATTTCGGGTTTGCGGTCAGCGCCCTGACTGCCACCTGAATGCGCCGCTGCTGCACCTCACTGTAAAAAATGCTGCTCAGCCGCGATACTGGTAGAGTCGAGCGAGGCGCAGCGCACTTACCCTTCCTCGCTCTCTGTTCCCTGGTCCCGTGCATCTTTCCATTACATCACCCCTTGCAGTATGGTCATCACAGAATCACTGGCCAAAGGCCTTCGAAGCGCATTCTGGCAGTATCTCGAAGATGAGAATGCGAAGCTGCTCGACCGAGTAACAGCTACTGCGTTGAAGCCCGCAGGAGACCTCTCGAACCCGAAGCAAGCCAACAAGTTCTTCCGCCAACTCGACGCGGCGGCCTCGAGTCCTGTCGTGCTGCACAAGGAAGTGACCGGGCGACGCAAGAACGCTGTTTGGTGGTCGATTTTTCTGCACTGTGACGAAGCTCACCCGTTCAACAGCTGGAACGAGTAGGCCCTGCGCTTTGACTCTGACCGTGTCAGCGCCTACCCGCAAGACGTGCAGGAGACCTGGCTCACTACCCTCATCGGTGAGCACTGTGTGGCAAGGCTGTTCCAACGAATGCCCTGGACCGAGGTCCCCAAGCCCAAGGATGTTTTTCCCGAATTGCGCGAGCTCGCACTACTGGTGCCGTGGTACGCGATGGTTGACCGCCTCTTGGCCCACGAAAACGACAGCGCGACTCTCACGGCGTTCATCCCCACAAGTCATGGCGCATTTCTTGGCGTTCACAATCCCAACGACTCGGGACTCATGGAACTGAGGACGTTTATCGGACTGCATCAGATGGGAGACCGCCAGAAGGCACTCTGGGCGGCGCTTCGCGAGGCACATGGCACCAATCCGTTTGGCACGCATCTGGGCGATTTCATGCGACCTGGCAACCGGAAGCAGAAAGAGGTGCTCATTGCCCGCCATCAGGCGTTTGTGAATACCTATAACGCGCTAGTGCAGTACGCCGACCTCCTCGGCACGGAGGTACTCGCCGAGCACCCCAGTCTCGCACTGGAATCCCAGCTCGAGCAGGCCTCCCCAGGGTAAGGCGCCGCATCAATACAACGACGGCCTCTCCAACACCGCGAGAGGCCGTCGATTTCTCGCACTCGGGGGCACGGAGGTACAGGTTACAAGCCCGTTCTGTGCCGCCCCGAGGGCCGAACGCATCACACCACTTCAGCTTCGGTCACCGTCAAGCGGCTCATCGCGTAATTTCGCCCTTCATCCCGGCCAGCCGAAGCACATTCCAAAACATCGCTGAGAGCTAGCTCTTCGACCTCAGTGAGTTGCGTGAGCTTCGTATACACGCGAGCCGCACCCGAGCGAGCTTCCAATGCTTCAACCTCCTCGTCATCGAGGAACCCTAAGCCCACAGCATCGAGGTAGCGCTTGGCCATTACCCCCCTAGCCTGAACATCGAAGGTTGGACAATCAAAGGCATCGAGCAAAGACTCCACCTCCTCAGCAGTGAAACGACCCTTCAAGCCAATGGATGCATTGTTGATGAGTTCAAAGTACCTTGCGAGCGAAACGGCTGCTGCGAACTCACGGGAAACCATGCTGCCTTCGTGAGCCTTCAGGCAGCTCTCAACTAGATTCGTTTCGCATTTGTTCCCATCCTCCCACACTTGAAAAAACCACTCCTGCATCGCAGCGCGCTGCTCGTTTGAATATGGGTTCGGCACGCTGATTTCTGCTTGATTCATTTACATCTCCAATTTTCGATTACCTCCCAGTCTGGAGGCGGTTATTGCAGCCCGGTAACCGCTACCGGAGCCACACCAAATTATTCTATGTAATCATTGTATTTCATTCAGCCACTGAAAGTCAACTTTTGATTACATCAGGTATAGTGCGGCCATCTTCACACTTGGCTATCAACATGGAAAAACCGCAGGGGGGCCGTGTGGACCTCGGCTCCCGGAACAAGTCGGAGGTCATCACCATCCGAATCAATCCGAAGCTGAAGTTCGGCCTTGAACTCATGGCCCGACTCCACAACCGGTCAGTCGCACAGACGGTGGAAATGGCCATCCAGCGGGTACTCGAGGACCCGTTCGACGGCATCCAGAACTCAAGAGACGTCCGCTACGACCGCGATATCATCAATAGGCTGTGGTCACCGCACCGAGGCGAGCGGCTCCTCAAGATGGTTCTGACCCACCCCGAGCTCCTAAGCTTTGAAGAAGAGGTTCTCTGGAACAAGCTGACACGCGCAGGCGTGACAGAGCACTACCTGGAAGGTACCGGTCTCAACAACCTCCACCTGCGGCCAGGCTGTAACCTGCGCGAGTTCGAGGCGCGTATCGCTGACTTTTGGGACAAGCTTGATGAGGCGGAACGCGCCATGACGTCAAAGGCGAAGGGTAAGAGCCTCAAGGAACCGACGACTTAGTAGCGACGGGTTCTAGGCATGCAGAGGAGGCACGCCCCTCGCAAAGTCCCACCTCCGTCACACGTCTCGGTCGGCAACAGACGTCCGAACTCCCTCCTGCTCCTGGTTACCGCTGTTACCCGATTCGCCCCATAGAGACGAACGGATTTATCACACCTCTACCTCCGAGATTTCCGTGAAAAATTTCACATACCACGAAGCTCTAATTCATTAAAAACAGTTTTTTTGTTATATTTAACATCATTAAAGGCAAACGGGGTGTAAGTCCCGGACGCAAAGCCACAGGCCCGACCGGTTTGACCGAGGGCGGCTGGGTTGCCCGTCCCTCGCGGAGTTCTCCGCACTTTCACTTTCGTTAAAGAGCCTTTCCCACCCTCGGGTCGGGAAGCGAGTTTTCTCGCTCTTTAACAAGTCGAACATCAACACTCCCCCCGTCAGGGGGCAGCGCCAGGGCACCCGGTCCAGGTTTCACGGGTGCCCGTTCAGCTTCTCTACGTCTACTTCGAGCCGAAAGGTCCGACCCGCGCGACGCTCAATGTACCGAGCGGACAGCGCATCCACAGACGTGCCGCAGCCTTGGGGTTGCGGACTAGAAGAGAGGAACATCCAAGTGAGCAACAACATCATCGGACTGAACGGCGCCCCCCTGAACACCTCCTCCACCGTCACAGGTGGCTATGTAGCCTTGGGCTATCTTGGAAACGCGTCGGTCGTGTTCTCGCTAATCCAAGGGCGTGTCGTGCAGTTGCGGCCGTCGAACATGAACGAGATGACGCTGAAAAGCGTCTTCGGCGCGCAGTGGTGCGACCAGCACTATCTCGAGTTCCATGAGAAAAAGGAGGAGTTGGTCTTCAATCACAAGCGCCTGGCAACCGATGTCATCACCCAGTGTCAGGCGGCTGGTCTCTACGAGGAGAGCAGTGAGCGTCGCTGCGGCGTATGGCCCTCGTCGAACGGCGAGAAACTCATCGTCAACAGTGACGAGTTGTGGACAAACGACGGGGAGGCTCTCGAAGGGCGTGCAGTCGAAGGAAAAATCTACCCAAAGTCGGGTAGCGTTGGCTTCCAGCGGGATACCGCCAGTGCCAGCGAAAAGGACGTCGACCGTGTGCTGCGCTTTTTTGGCAGCATGAACTGGAAGAACGACATGGTTCCGGAGATGTTGCTGGGGTGGTTCGTGTGTGCAGTGCTTGCACCGTCCCTCGCACGACGCCCACACGTTTTCATCACCGCAGAGGCGGGCAGTGGCAAAACCGTGCTGCTTGATGCGCTGAGCGAAATGCTCGGCTCCTTGAATCACAAGTTCACTGGTCTTCCGACCAAGGCAGGGTTGTATCAAACCATTGGCGGAACCACCCGCTCGGTCATCATTGACGAGGCGGAGGCCGACACCAGTCCTGTCAAGTGGAAGGACACGCTGACGATTGCACGCAATGCTTACAGCCAAGCAGAGGCCGACTCAGGAATTATCGTCGGTACCCCGGGTGGCACGAGCAAGTCGTATCGCTTTTGCGCCCCCTTCTTGGCAGCCGGCATCAGCCCCGGAAAGTTCGAACCTGCCGACCTCAGTCGGTGGGCAATTTTCGAGGCGCTGAAACGTGACCAGACGGCAGGCAGCGCGCTGCCGTCGATGAGCGAGTTTCGGGAGCTTGGCGCACGGCTGGCAGTCAAGGCTGTGCGTCAGTGGAGTGTCCTCCAGGCGTCGCTTGAGGTCATTCGGGACGCCGTGCAGCTAAATGGCGGCGACGCCCGACTGGCTGACACCGTCGGCCCCCTGCTTGCAGGGTACTGGGTGATGGTGTCGGACAAAGCGGCGACGCAAGATGATGCGCAGACGCTGGTTGGTCTGTGCGGACTCGGCCGCTACGTCGAACAACGTGAAGAATCGGACCACGTCCGTTGCCTGGAGGCCCTTATCTCGCGCGTGCTGCCCCTACCGCGCTTTACTGGCGAGTACGTGGTGCGTCGGCCGATGTCCATCGGTGAAGCCATCACGAGCATTTGCGAGAACCCCACAGGTTCCCTGGAACTGCAACACCGTCTGACCCAGCTTGGCCTTCGGGTCGCCCTCCAAAAAGGGCGCTGGGTCCTGATGGTGGCCAACAGTGCCGACCATGCGGAGTTGCGCAAGCTGTTCCGTGGCACGAAGTGGCAGCATGGGGGCTGGTCGCTGACGCTTCGTCGCCTGCCCGGCGGCGAGGAAAGCACGCAGCGGTTGGGTGCAGGCTACAAGTCCAGCAAGGTGACGATGTTCGATATTCCGGCGGAGCTGTTGCCGGTATGTGATGAGAGCGAGCTGTTGGCCGCGTAAGCGGTCGGTAGCGAGCGCAGGTCCCCCATGGGGGCCTGCGCCATTTTTTGTCAGATTTCGAATGACCGTACCTGCGCAGGCTGGCGAGCAAAAATCGACCAAGACCGAGCTGTCCCGCAAGGCTTACGAGCTCGGGATTGACCATGCCCGCTTCAATCTGCGACGCCCTCGCGCGGGCAGCCTGCCGGTTGAATTTTTCCGCGGCTATGACAGCTACCGAGGCCGCAAGAAGGCCACCCGCAACTGGGCCGTCAACAAATGGCTCGCGCTGCGGCTCAGCGCCCTCAAGCGAGACTTCATCCTCACAGACGACATCTCCCCAGACTTCTTGGAAGGTATCCGCCCAGCAACGTGCCCTGTCACGCTGGTTGCACTGACAACCGGAACGGGCACGGAGACGGACTGTTCCATCGACCGTCTCATCAGTAATGGCGCATACGCCAGAGGCAACCTGGTCGCGATGAGCGCCAAGGCCAATAACGCCAAGGGCGACCTGACCTTTGACGAGGTCCTGGAAAACGCGTCGAAGCCAGCGCCGCAAAACGGGCTATCGCAAAAAGAATGGGCACGACTGCTCACCCTGATGTTCGGCGCCGAGGCCCATGCGAACGGGAATCGTCGCACCACCCACGTCCCGCTTTGCACAGCCATCCCACATCACATCTATTTCCAGCCCACTCAGCTCTTTCAGGAGATGCTCCTGGCTGAAGCCCGTGAATCGAACATCCTGACCAAGCCGTTCTGGCGTGAGAAAACCCTGCAATGCCTTGGAGAATCGAGGCTCTACGACGCCACGTACCAAGCGCTAAAGGCGGAATTCGCGCGTTGTGAATACGCTTATGACGCCTGGTTCAACATGACCCCATTTGAACCGTACCTGCGGTGGTTTTCTGCCATGGAGCCACACCTTGCTCGTTACTTGCAAAACTGGAATCAGGCGCACCATGAGCGCAACCGGCATCAAGAAAAATACGCCTTAAGTTGGGCAATCGATACACAGGGGAAAGCTCACCAACCGACTTGCTCCGGACCAGGGTGACAGCACTGATACCCTTCGACCACTCATCAATCTGCGGCGCCTTACGCCGAACCCATCGCACAGCAACAAAAAGGAGTTTTCCAGATGACCAAAAATACACCCGAGGAAGTGGAGAACATGCTTGACACACTCATCGAAGAAGGGACGGCTGCCTCCTTTCACGTCCGACCTTCATCCGAAGACATTCCATACGAAATGAGTGCCAAGCGCGCGGTGGGCAGAGTCGTACGCGCAGTCACCTACCCAGTCTGCGCCAATGAATATGAAGATATGACCATGCGTGAGCTCTGCACACTCGCGACCCTTGCACACTCAAACTGGGAGGCCTGCGTGGGCGAAGCTGTACCTGACGGTTGCCAGCAACTTGTTGATTCGTTCGATGGTATTTGCGTACTTCCTGGTGCGGGGCAGATTTACTTCGACGAAACTGACTTTCCCGACGCCATTGCTGGCCTCGTCGCCAAGAAGCTCGTGAAGGTCACCAAAGTCAAAGGCTGGAGGAAAACTCTCCGTAGTGAAGGAGAGGGGCAACTCGTCACGCTTACAAAGAAGGGAACGGAGTTGGTCGAGGCCATCGCCGGCAATCTCGGCAAATCCCTTTCTGTGCTCGAAGACCCGACCACACGCCAAGAGTTGCTGGAGTATGCGGGGCTTGACTAAGAACGCTGCCAAGGCTTAACAAGCCTTCACGGCGGGTAATTCCCGCCACGACGTGGTGTAGGCCGGCGAAAGCCGGCCTCGTCGCATCTGCCATGCGTTGTTAAGGCCCTCAGCACTAATGCGCACCGTTCCCCTTCCCCACTTCGCGTTGATGCTGTCCATCGCATTCATCACGCTCTGCGCTCGCTCATCCCCCGCTTCATGGGCAAAAAGGCTTTGCTGGCGCAGCTTGCGCGGCTGCAGCTCAGTCAGCACCACCCCTGCTTTTTGGTACGCATAACCTGGTCGGTAGATGCCCTTCAGAATGTTGATGGCGAACCGGCTCAGCACCCGCGTGTCGGCGGTGGGCTCGGGCAGCGGCAAGGTGACCGCTCGCTGATATTGAGGCTCCTTCGGTGTGAAGGGATTGGTGCGGATGTACACCTGGACGGCGCCGGCAAGGCTGTCCTGCGCGCGTAGTTTCTCAGCCGCCTTGGCGATGTAGCTCGCTACGGCTTCCCGTAGTTCATCCAGGTCATACACGTACAGCCCGAACGACCGACTGCTCATGATTTGCTGCTTGGTAGGAGCGACCTCTTCCAGGTCGACGCAAGACACCCCGCGCAGTTCGCGCACCGTGCGTTCCAGCACCACCGAGAAGCGCGCTCGAATCGTCTCTGCATCGGCATCCCTCAGGTCTCGCACGGTCTCGATACCCATCTCATGCAACCGGTCGGAGATGCGGCGTCCGACGCCCCAGACCTGGTCAACGGGGATGGTCGCGAACAGGTTCGACAGCTTAGCTTCCGACATCACCGTGAAGTCGCAGACACCGTCCCGTCCAGCAAGTCCCTTCTTCGCGCAGTGGTTGGCCAGCTTAGCGAGGGTCTTCGATGTGCCGATACCGACACACACCGCCAGCCCGAGCCACTGGGCGACTCGACGACGAATCTCAACGCCGTAGCCATGCAGGCCAGCCGAGTTCAGCCCGTGGTAGCCCGACAGGTCGAGAAAGCTCTCATCAATCGAGTAGACCTCAAGGTTCGCCGAGAACTGTCCGAGTACCTCCACGACACGATTGCTCATGTCGGCGTACAGCGAGTAATTTGACGAGTACGCGATGATGCCCTCGCGCGTCGCCAGTTCTCTCAGTTGATGCCAGGGCGCCCCCATCGGCACACCCAACGCCTTGGCTTCGGCTGAGCGTGCAACTACGCAGCCATCGTTGTTCGAGAGCACAACGACCGGCTTACCCTCGAGCCTCGGGTCAAAAAGCTTCTCGCAACTGGCGTAGAAGTTGTTGCAATCGACCAGCGCAAACACTGCCACTGCGTTACCTCGTTACCTGTGTTACCCAGAGCGCAGCAGTCAAAGAAGGCGCTTGAATTTGCCGACCACCACGCCCCAAACCACCATCTCCATTTCGCCGGTGACCTCGATAGTTGGGTAGGCAGGGTTCTCAGCAACCAGCGCGACCCGGGCGCCCCGCTTGTACAAGCGTTTGACCAGCCGCTCGCCGTCGACGAAAGCAACCACGATGTGGCCATGCTGAGGCTCGACACTCTTGTCGACCACCAGGATGTCGCCGTCGAAAATTTCCGCGCCCTGCATCGAATCGCCCTGGACCGGAAAGAAGAAGGTCGAAACGGCGTTACGGACCAGGTAATCGTTGATGTCGAGCCGCTTGTCCTCGTAGTCGGCCGCCGGCGATGGAAATCCTGCCGAGACCTTTCCGGCAGCCAGCGGGATGGCGAGGGTTGTCGCGTTCCTGTCAGGCCAAAGCGTTTCCGGGAAATCCTCTGGCCCCGGAGAACGCAGTCTTCGCCGCTGGGTGAAGTCAGACGATGAGACACTGGCAACAAGCGGTGTTACATCAGCTCGGTCGGAGTGGAGAAGTGGGTGGCAGTCGTTCATGGCTGTATTTTCGTACAGCTCTCGCCAGCCTACAAGCCTACCAATCAAGGCCCCAGCCCCAAGGCCACGCCCAAGCCTTGCAGCGACTGCCTTCACAGCCGATGATGAACCCTCCGACACCCACAAGAGAGCGCACATGTGCGGTCGCTACGCCCTCTACGGCCCCACTTCACGCTTGCACGAGCAGTTCGACGCAAGCATCGACGAGCTTCCCGAAGGATTCGGCCCCCACTACAACGCCGCGCCACTCCAGACGCTCCCAGTCGTGCGTCAGCGTCCGAACGGCGAACGTGTCGTGCATCTACTGCGTTGGGGTCTGGTTCCGAGTTGGTCAAAAGACGACTCCATCGCAGCCAAACTCATCAACGCCCGTGCCGAGACGCTCGCAGAGAAGCCTTCGTTTCGGGCTGCATACAAAGCACGGCGCTGCATCATCCCGGCGTGCGGGTTCTTCGAATGGAAAGCCGCCGAAAACGGGAAACAGCCTTACTACATCCATCCAGCCGACGGCGGCCTCTTCGGCTTTGCAGGCCTTTGGGAGCGATGGGCCCCAGCAGACGGCATGACCACCGACACCTTCTCCGTCATCACAACCGCTGCAAACGACGCCATCCGCCCCCTGCACGACCGAATGCCCGTCATTCTTGCCCCAAAGGACTACTCAACATGGCTTGCCAGGGCAACCGAACCTGAACACCTCGACAGCCTCATTTCATCACCCCCTGTCGTCCCGGTTGCACTTTTCCCAGTCTCCAAGGCTGTCGGCAACGTCAAAAACGACAGCCCGGACCTGATAGCGCCTGTCGACTAACAAACCACTGACCTCAAACCCACCGATTCCAGGCCATCCGCAACAAGGCCGCATTGGCCGCATGGCGGTCGAACCGCACCGGGTCGAAATCCTCGCCGGCCCATTGCAGCAGCCGGCACCCTTCCTCATCCAGCGGTCGCTGCGAAATCTGGTCCATGAAATCCATGTAAGCCGCTGCACCGCCCACATCCTCAGGCGGACAGGCTCTCTCCCCCGCCGACACATAGGCGTAGCCGCGCTGGTCTCCGTCAAGAGACTCAACACGCTCGACCACAACACGATGCTGCCAGCTGTCGCCGAAATCGTAGAGATAGGAGAAGTGGTCGCCGGTGGTCGCTACGCGGTCCAGCCGGACTCTGCGCTCATCGATGACGTCCCGCTCCGGGTCGTCATCCGGGTGCGGTGTTGCATAGGTCTTGCCGCCAATCTCGAACTCATGCAGATGGGCGTCGGTCCAGCCCATCGCGGCTTGGATGTAGTGGTGCAGCTTGCTCAGCGTGGAGTCGCCATCGACGAGCAGCCGACGCCAGATAAGCGGCTCAATGTCCTGAAGCTCGATGCGAAGGGTGTAGGCCTTCACGGCGGTTTTTCGCGACATTCGTCCTCCCTCTTTCCTCTCTACCGACGGCAAACTGATGCCTCATCCTGGCCGCTTTCGCAGCGGTTCGACCAGCGCGCGCAAGTCGTTATGGTCCAGCTCGTGCATCAGGGCAAGCAGTTGTCCGAGTTGCCCCTTGGGGAACCCCTCCCGCGCGAACCAGGCCAGGTAATGCCCGGGCAGGTCTGCAATGAGTCGGCCCTTGTACTTTCCAAAGGGCATCTCCCGGGTCACGAGCAACTCCAGCAGCTCTGGGGTCACAGCGCATCCAACAGCTTCATGAAGTTCCGCTTGCGCTTCCACTCCAGCCGGATTTCCCCCAGTTCGTCGCCGAAAATGCCCAACTGCTTGTGCGCCACCCGCAGCGCGCGGATTTTCTTGACGATGGCAAGCGCCTCCCCGTAGTGGGAGCCGCGCGAACCACCCTCGACCACATGCGGCAACAGGCGCTTGTAGAGCGCTATCGCATCCTCGTGATGCGTCTTGCTCCGCGCATCGGCGACCGGCTCCCACAGGCCGGCATCGACTTTCCCGCCGCTGAACGCGCGCCACATGGCCTCGGCATCGCCCTCGCGCAGAAAGATGGACACGATGTCACCCCGGCGGGGTTTGTCCCAGGGACTGCGGCGAACATGACTATCGGCGGCTTCTTCCTCAGCGACCTTCTGCCACAGGAAGTCGAGCGCCCGCTTGCGCAGCGCGGTCTCGCGTTCAATCAGGCCAGCGACTTCCATCAACTTGAAGAAGGGGCCGCAGCCAGGGGCCTGCTCGAAACGCTGCCAGGTGTGTCGCTCGACCTCCGCATGCTGCCCAAGCGCCAGCTGCAGTTCGATGGCAAGGCTCAAGAGGTCGTCATTGCGCTCATTCGGAAACGCCGCAATCCCCTGCTCCACCCAGCGCAGCGCCTCGTCCTTGCGGCCTTGCTCACGAAACAATCCGGCCAGCGTCAGGAAGCACGAAGGGGAAGACAGATTCTTCGCCTGGATGGCCACCAGCAGTTCGAAGTCATCCACACAGCGGGCGATATCCTTCATCGCCGACTCCACCTGGAAGCGTCGCGTGCTCCAGTCGCTGCGATAGTGCTCGGGACCCAGGGTCGGCAATGCAACCCACTCGCGCTCGACCCGCTGCCGATAGACGGCCAGCCCTTCTTCGCCCAGCGCTTCCGCGTAGTCCGGGAGCACCTCATGAAAGGTGTCCCATTGACCATCCATCTGAAAACTGTACAGGCGCTCTGCCAGGGAAACCGGGTCGGGATGCAGGGCGTTACAGGCAGCCAGATGCACTTTTCGCAGCTCAACAATCGCCGGCATCACCTCGCCGCCGGAATCGTCAATGTGCTGCAAGGCATCTTCCGCGAGCGCGATAGCCTCCTCGATGACTTCGATGAGTTCCGGCTGGCCGTCGGCGATGCGCTGCGACAGCAGTTCCGCAAGGCCTTCCAGGCGATTGGCGTAGTTACCCGCCTCGCGATACTCAATGAAGCCGTTGGTGCGGGTAGCCTGCTTGACCACCTTGCGCAGGTCGGAAAGCCCGGAGCTCTCGGCCACGGTCGCCGCCATTAACAGCTTCTTGCGCAGGGCGTCGTCGCGCCTCGCAGCGTCCAGGACAAGCGCACGCAGTGCAGTCACATCAAGCCCCGCTACGTACGATTGAATCTGTATTTCTTCAGTCGTCAATTTCCATCTCGATGGTCTGGCGCGTATTTGCTTAGGCAGATTAAAGGTAAAGGCTCGGACTCACACCTGCAGCAGAAGCGCCCCACGTTTTGCCCGCGTCAACGCTACGTACAACAACCGGCGCTGGCCTGCCGTCTCTTCAGCCGGCCCCAGGTAATTCTCCGGTGCCACCACGATGACGCAGTCGAACTCCAGCCCCTTGGCCCGGTGCATCGTGGCCAGATGCACGACGTTGCGCGCATCGGCATGATTGCTCTGCGCAGTGATGGGAACGGACGCAATACCAGCAGACTGGAGTTGCTGCCCCAGCGCATCACGACTCTTCTCGCTGTAGCTCACCACACAGAAGGAAAGGCTCTCGTTTTCGGCCTGCACACTTCGCCACTGCTGGATGAAGGCGATGGTGACTCTCGCGGCTTCTTCCAGACCGCTCGTCATGCGGACCTCCGGTGCAGGCCCATGCGATAGCGACTTATATCGTTTGCTCTCGTCGTGTCCGTCATCGAGGTCATCGATTTCGCAAGCTTCGAGCAAGGCCACGGCCTGGCGGCGGATTTCGTCCGTGGTGCGGTAGTTCAGGTAAAGCTTTCGCGAGCGGCCGCGGATGTCGATGCCGCAGCGACTCATCGCCGCGCGGTTGCGGCTGTAGATTCGCTGGTGACCGTCACCGACAAAGAAAAGGTCGTTGGGTCCATGCGCAATCATCGCGCGCAGCAGCTTCAAGGCCTGGGGCCCAAAGTCCTGGGTCTCATCGATGACGATGGCTGCGTAGCCAAGCTGCGAGCCCTGCTCGATGGCAATCATCTCGGCGATTTCGCGATAGGCGTCATCAACTTCCTTGAGTTTGCGCGACGCAAGTTGCCCGCGATACTCCTCGAAGACTGGCCACACCGCATCGCGCTTGGCACGGCTCAGAATCACGCCGCGTCCAACCCGGCGCGCCGTGCGATACTGGTCCAGCGTCGTGAGGCCCTGCGCCAGCACAACCTGCTCAAGCTCATCCGAGTAGAAGCTGTCAGGCAGGTCGAGCGTAGCGTCCTTTGTGGCCAGCGCCGCCTGCCAAGCCTGCAGCGCCCCGTCCTGCTTGCGGTCATAAACGATACGGTGCTCCAGCTTGCGTGCGCGCATGAAACCACCCACCCAGGCATCGAGGTTCTTCACCTCGATTTTCGCCATCGTGTCCGCACTGCACAGCGTCTTCAGGTTCTCCTCGATGTCGAGGGCGAGATTACGCGTGAAGGTGGTGAAGAGCACCTTCTTGCCACCCAAAGCCCGGTTCTCCGCCAACCATTTGGCACGATGCATGGCGAGTACCGTCTTGCCGGTGCCGGCACCACCCAGCACTCTGACCGGACCGCTACGGTCGCCGCGCGCGAGTTTGTTCTGCGTCGGGTGCAGAAAGACCCGCCACTGGGCGAGCGGCGCGTTCATGATGGCCTGCATGGCCTCATCGTCATCGACCACCACAAAGCGCGACTGCGACTCTGCCGTCGCCAGTGCAGCGACAAAGTCGCTGGTGTCGATGGCCTGGTCCACCCGGGTCTCGCGCGCCTGCAATACCTGGCTCACGCTGTCACCCGCGGCTACCAGGAAGAGGCCCTCATAGGCCTCGGCCGGCAATCGGGGCTGCAAGGCGTCCAGCGCCTCCTCAGAGCTGATTTTGCGTACGACCGGGAGTAGCTCCTCCGGCACCCCGAGACTCATCAGCTCAGTGTCGGAGAGTTCGCCAAAGAGCGGCGAGGGGGCCGGCTCGACAGACTGCGTCGGCGCAGCGTATTCCGAAGCATTCTGCTCCAGCGCGCCCCTGTCGGCCTCCTGCTCGGCCACATGCTCCAGCATCACCATCTGCATGGCCCCGGTCACCGGGTTGATGGTCAGCTTGCGGTTCTCGGCCCAGCGATAGGCATCGTCGTGGTGGTCGACATAGAGCAACACATAGACGTCGCCCTTCGAAGGCTTGAATACGATGCCGCGCCAGTCCTTGTCGAGCCGGACCGATTTCAGGTTGGGGTCCCTGGCACCGTTGATGTTCTCGTAGTTGATACCGGAACTCGTCGGGTCCGCCTGGAACTGAATGGCCCATTTCATCACTTTGGCATGCATCGACACCGGCAAGCGGGCAAGTTGCAGCAGGAAGTCCTGTGCCAACGCGACCTTCGGCTTGAAGCTCATTGTTCGTCCTCATCGTTCAGAGCCAGACCCAGCGCAGCCGCCACCGCACCCTGCCAAGGGGCGCCGCCCGCGGTAACCAGGCCTTCGTCCAGTTCCACCACAGTCCACTGCGCCGCAACCCATGCCTCTTTCAGGTCAGCCTGGTCATCACGCAACACGACCAGCATTTCTGTTGGCCAGGCAAGCTCCGCATCGGCTTGTACCCTGCCCTTCTCGTCTGCCAGTTCCAGCCCCACCTCGGGGACTGCCGCACCAGCCTCTGCAAGGCGGTGCAGTCCCGGACGCAACTCGGCCAGCGTCTGCTGCAAAGTCGTCTCCCAAACCGCGAGCAAAGCGGCCTGAGCAGCACCTCCGGCGGCCGGTGCACCCGACGAGTCCGCACCGGACTGAAGCCCCTCGTAGTCATGACCATCGAGTCCACTTCCGGTAACCATCAACGTGCCAGGCAGGAACTGCATCGCATTGAAGAGCTGCAGCCAACGGCGCCACGCGGCGTGCAGTTGCTCGGCGCCTTCTGCGACGGTTTCATCCAGGACCACGATGCCCGGAGCACTCCAGCCAAATTCAGGCGGCGTCGGGCGCCCCCACGCAAGCGGCCACCACCCGACATAGGTGCTCGGCCCCCTATTCACCGCGACACTGGGTGCAAAGCCGCTACCAGGCGCCTTCACGGTCTCGGGCAAGCGTGACAACCACTGTGCACGCTGGCTTTCGCAAGCCGTCTTGTCAGCTGCCGTTGAAGGAATCATCAAAAAGCCCAACCACAGCGCATTGCGTTGTAATTGCGCCACCGCACCAGCATCGTTCCCGCTCCCCCCGGGTGTCGCCAGCCATGCAAGCAGGCGCGCCACCGCATGCTGGGTAAAGGCCTTCTCCTGGGCACGCGGAATATGCGCCGGGGCAATGCTGCCATCGTGGCGCGAAAGCGCGACCAAGGGTGACTCCAGGTCATGGTCAAGACTACCGGCGAGCGCTGCTTTCACATCATCATGCGTTACCGACCATACCCAGCACTGCCCGCTAGCCAAAATGGCGCTGCGTTTTTGCGCATCTTCCCGCAAACAGTGCTGGTGGTCCGCCCAGCCATCGCAGAACACCGCTATCGGTTTGCGCTTCGAACTCGCCGACCACGGCCAGATGACGAAGTCCGGTTTGCTCCAGGTACTCAGGTTCAGCATCGGCCCCAACTCACACTGCGGCTCGACACGATAACGCTGACTCCCCACCTCCAGAACCCAACCGGCCTTGCCATTGACCACGTCCTGCACAAGCTTGACCAGCGGCAGCCCGCCAACGCCACTGAGCCGCTTCAGGCTCTCGATGAAGCGCGCCTCAAGTACCGAATCGAAGTTCGGGTTGATGAAGATGTCCGAAATCGTATCGACCCGCTGCAACTGGTCCAGCGCCCCAACCAGGTCGGTCAGCACCGCCTTGGCGTTGTCACGCGACACCTTCTCCATGCTACGGCCCAACCGGTACTGATACAGGCAACGGTAGCAGCCGTCCTTTTCCGGGTCAGTATTGCAGGCGCAGTGGGTCACCGCATCGAGCGCCATGCGCAATACCTCAGCCAGCGTACCGGCATCGTGTGCCAGCAACTGGTGCAGATAACCCGTTCCGCCTGGCACCGAGTCGTAGAGCATCACGTAGTACTTGCGCGGCCCACCGTTCTTGCCGGGTTCATCCTGCTGCACCATGCGCAGGTGGTCCACCCTGCCGCCAAAACGGCGCTTCAGCCCCAACTGCAGCGCCGCCATGAAGGACTGCACTACCCGCTCATCGACCCCATTCCGGGTATAGGGCACCAGGATGCGCAAGGCCTCGGACTCGAACTCGCGATAGAGGTACAGACACTCCAGCAAGTTGGCCGGGGCGTTGCTGCCGTACTTGGGACAGTCAAAGCTGTGGGTCTGCTCCGCCGCCTCACCATTGCGTTTGGGCGGCTTCTGCACCTTGCCGCAGTGCCGGCACAGTCGGAATCCCGGACGTGACGCCTCCTTGTCAGCCACCTTGAAGGCTTCACCCGGCTTGGCGACTTCGCCAAAATTCACATCGCGAAATGTCACCCTGGAGATGAACTCGAAACCGAAGGGCAGTGCGTCGTCCGCAATCTGCCAGGCCGCACGCACACTGTCCGGCAGGAAGTCCGCCATCAGCTGGCGCACGTAATACTTCGGTTCCCGGTCTTCGGCGCTGTCGTCGATGCGCACTTCCGCATCGTTACTGTTGGCAATCGCCTGACGAAAACGCAGCAAGGTCCGGCGCTGCGCCGCATCGCCCCACATCGAATCGTTGCAGCGCGGGCACACCGAATGAACATCCGGCTCCACGCTCAGGTTCTGCATGTGATGGCAGCTCGGGCAGAAGCGCCAGTCCTCCGTCCGGGCGAGGTTCATGTTGATTTGGTCCACCTCCACGCGCCGCTGGTTGGCGTAGAAGCGGTTCTCCGGGGCGAACTCGGACAAGGCAGACTGCGCAGGGCGCTCGTACTTTAGGGTATTGAGCGTTACGTAACTCCCCTGTCCCGGCTCATCAGACGCCCGGCGACGCCACAAGACCGACTTGAGCTGGACCCCGGCTTCCGGGAAGGCATAGTTGGGAATCAGTCCGTAGTCGGTCAGCGTCCCCAGCAGGTCCCGGGTGTTGATTTCCTTGATGAGCTCGATGAACTTGTCGCGCTCACGCAGCAGATTGTCGATTTCCGCCTTGGTCGCCTCATCCTGTGGCTTCTGCCTGAGCTGCTTGACCGCCTTGTCGAGCTCGTCCTTGCGCTTCTTGTAGCTGCGCCGCTCTTCCAGCAGTTCGGTCAGCGCCTTCATCAAGCGGGTGCGCAAACCATCCGTCTCGCCCTGCCCCTGCATGAAATCCAGCAGCCTCGCCCGCACCACCTCATCCACATCTCCGTCGAGCAGCTGCATGAAGCCGTTAAAGAGTTGCTCCTCGTGGGCCAGCACATGGTCGATGAACAAGTAGGGAAAACGGTCGAGCTTGCCCGCCTCCATCACGTCCAGCGCCTGCGATGTCTTGTCCGGCAGGGCGTTCTGGCTTCCCAAGCCCGCCACCCAGTCATCCATGCAGTACGCGAACAGTTGCCGGCGCAGCACCTCGGCGGCCTGCAGGAAGACGCCCGGCGGCGACACTTCGCCGGCAATCATCTCCTCGGTCTCGGCAAAGAAGTACAGGTCGTGCGGACTGTTGCCATCGGCCAGGGTGGTGGTCATCGCATTGCCATCGCGTCGCCCTGCGCGGCCCACTCGCTGCAGGAAACTCGCCTGATTGGGCGGCACCGAGCAAAGCAAGACTGAGGACAGGCTGCCGATGTCGACACCCATCTCCAGCGTCGGCGTGGCGGACAGCAGATTCTCGTACCAGGGCTTCGGCTGCCTGTCCTTGAAGCGGTTCTCCAGCGCCTCGCGCATGGAACGCTCCAGCAAGCCGGTGTGTTCGGCCGGAATGACCCGCCGCAGGTCGCCACGGCTGAAGCGCTGCGCCCACCACTCCTCCGCATCCGGAATCAGTGCTTCGTAGCGCGAATCCAGAGCATCCAGGCAGGGCATCCCAAGTAGATGCCCGGCATCCTCGCGCGGCACCGCCATGCGGCGCTTGTTTCCCTCGGTCGCGACAAAGGCCACCTCACCGTACAAGGTCAGTTCATCAGGATTAAGCGCCAGGGTATCGCCCAGATGATGACTGGACCTGATGAGTACCCCCTCGGCCACCAGCATTCGGACAAGCTCACCGTAGAGGTCTGCCGCCATCCCCTTGGCCAACAGCATCTGCTGCCCGAGTACCACGCTCGCCCAGCGCTCGTACCAGGTCGGCCGGCCAGAGCCGACGAGCTTGTCAAAATCATTGTGCTTGCCAAGCGTCACAAAGATGGGCCGCGGGGTGTTCGCCCCCATTCCGGGTAACCATTCCCCCCGGCCTGCCGTCTTGGTGAGCGCAAAAACGTTGCCGTCTTCAGCATAGACACGCAACTCAGGGTCCATCACTCCGCCACGCTGGCGCATCCGGGTAAGCATCCCCCACAGCCACTGGGCAATGGTGGCTTGCTCGATGCCCTGCGCACCGTACTGCTCGCGGAACACATCCAACAAGCGCGCGGCCAGAGGTTCGAGTCTCGCCCAGGGCACCGCCAGCACCGCCTTGCCGATACGCTCCAGCGTCCGCCCGCGCTGGCTCAAATAGGTCAGGTCGCTGAAGAGCTGCCACACCAGACGCTTCTTCACCTTGGCCGGCAAGCGGCTCTCGGCAGGCAAGTGGTTCTTCTGCAGCAGCTCGACCGACCAGTCGTGCTGCCAGGCCATGTTCGGGCCGAGGAATTCCGACACCAGCCGCGCCGGCTCCATGTGCAGCACCGAGCCCGGCTCATTGAACTGGGCATGCGCCCGCTCGATGAAGGCCGGCCAAGCCATCGCCTTGAGCTCCACTTCATCCATCACATGCGCCCACGCGGTGCGCACATTGTTCATGTAGGTCCGGGCACCGAAGAAACCTGCGCGGTGCGCGGCATCCTGCACCGAATCGGAGAAGGCAATCAGCTTCTTGTCATCGTTGAAGGGGCTGGCCCAGCTGTTCTCCACCACCTGCGAGCCCAAGGTCGCGTTACGCGCACCCAGCAGTTGAAGCTCGCCACGTTCGCCGCAAGCCGGGCAGGTCGGGTCGTGGTGGGTGTATTGCGCCTGCCCGACCACGCGGGTCTGCTGCGCCGTCACACGGTAAATCGGCATCAGAGTCTGATGTCCGCAAGCGAGGCACGCCTCCTTGCCCTGCTGCACGTTGCCGCAGCTCACACACACCTGCTCCTCGATGCCCTCGGCCAGTGGCCGACCAATGCTGCGCGCCGCGTAGAAGCGTGTTGCCTCCGGACGTCGGGAGAACCAGGTGTTGTAGATTTCCTCGAGGTTGGTAGAGAGCTTGCTGCTGCCCTGCACCAGGCGCGAAATCCATCCGGTGGTGCGGCACTGCCGGCACTGCACCATGGGCAGGTACACCCCGTCGCGCTCACCCGGCAAATCCCGCTCACTGCGCAGCCTGAGCTCTTCAGGGTCGGCAGCGAGCTTGCCCACCATGCGCCGCAACTCCCGCACCCACACCTGCACGCGCAGGGTCACCAAGGGCTGGCCGCCCTCCCGCAAGGCCCATGCCATCAGGACCAGCAGGGCATCCAGGACCTGGCGAATCTCGCCCTTGCTGGCGTCAGGCATGTTCCGTGCAAACGCGTCCGTCAAGGTGTCATAACTCGCCACCCCGCCCTTGAGCAACTTGAGCAGGTTCACAAACAACTGGTGGCGCTTGAGCAAAGACCCAAGTGCCTTGCGCCACGCGGGGGCGCTCACATCCGCCGGCGGCTGCTCATCCGGGAAGAAGAGGCCAAACCACGCGGCCACCGCATCCTCTGGCGACCGGTAGTGCGCGGGGTCCAGCGCTTCGACCCATTCGCGATGGAAGCTGAACATGAAGTCCACCATCGCGTCTTCGAGAAACACCCCGACCGATTGACGGTTTTCCACCACCACCGAGTCCGCCTCGAAGGGCACCCCGAAAACCTGCCGGGCATACTCGCGCAGCGGCGCAGTGTCCGAGCCTCCACCCAGCGTGGCAGAAGTGCCGGCGCAAATCAGGTGCTTCGGGTCTATCTTCAGGCGTGCCCGCAGCCGGCGCAGCAGCAGCGCCAGGTCGGTGCCCTGCGCACCATCGAAGGTGTGTAGCTCATCGACCACCACGTAGCGCAGCGTGGTCGGGGTGTTCGACGCCCACAGTTCGCGGTCCATCGGCCGAAGCATCAGGTAGTCCAGCATCTTGTAGTTGGTCAGCAAGATGTCGGGCGGGTGCTTGCGCAGGGTACCCCGGTCGGTGATGACCGAATGCGGCGTCATCACCATCCCGTCACCGCCGTTACCCGTGTTACCCCCTACATAGAGACCAACACGCAACCCCGCAAACGCCGGCACGCTCGCCACCAGTTCCGCAATACGTCGCGCCTGGTCGGTGGCCAGTGCATTCATCGGGTAGATGACCAGCGCCTTGATGCCGCCCTCGCCCTCCTTGCGGGCACGGGCGCAGTGGTCCAGCACCGGATACAGGAAGCACTCGGTCTTGCCGCTGCCGGTTCCAGTGGCCACCAGGGTGTTCGCCGCCGCGTGCTGGCTAGAGAGGCGCTGCCAAGCCTGCTCCTGGTGGCTGAACGCAGGGAACTCGGTCTGGAAGCCGGCAAAGAAGTCCCGCCCGGCCGCGCCCGGCACGAAGGGCAGGCCGACCTGCACATAAGGCCCCTTCAGCCAGGCAGCGTCATCCTCGACAAATCGGCTCATCAGGCCGTGCATGAAGCGGTCGGCAGGCTCGAAGGCGGCGACGAGAAACTGTTTTAGCCCGGTCTGTATATCTCGAGCGAGAAGGGATGGAAGCAAGCTCAGGACTCCTCAGGCTCTGCTTCGTCGTGTTTGCGGCCGACCAAGCCGCAGTAGTTCAGGAACGGAAGTCCATCTTCGAACGTCATGGGAGACGCCTCAGCTCCTTTAACCGAAAATCGCGCCTTGCGACCATAACGTCTTCCACCCATCGCCTTTCGCAACAACTTCTGCGCAAGGTCCAAATGTTTTGGAGTCGCAGAGAGGAAGCCAATAGGCATCCAAAGCCCAGGATTCCCGGGACTAGGCAAGTGGATGACTGCGGCCATGAAGCCGGCGGGATATAGCATCAGTTCCAGCCGTCCCCCCATCAGCATGCCGTCCGGGGGAAGAGGACGCGAGAAGTGAAGTTCGGTCAGCCCTTGCACCCGGAAACGACTCAAGACAGCCTGTTCCTGCCCCTGCTCGGCGTAACTCAACACATGGAGGTTGTCAGCGCCCCCATCGCCCCGCAGTAGCGTCGAGAAACCCAACACGGTCTGGGAAAAGGCGTCCCCTCGCCCCCAAAGCAGGTCATCGGGGGTAAGCCACGCCAGTGATGTGAGTAATGGTCCGTGCCGACGGTGCCCGAGGCGACGCTCCTTAATCCGGGCAACGATTCGTTCGCGGTTCTCTTGCAGGTAAAGATTACCGAAGACGGCCTCGATGCCTACCGGGTATCGTACTGCTCTCGTCACGTGAACTTCGGTGAGATACCGGAACAAGTCAAATTTTTTGCCCTGAAGGTACTGTCGAAGTAGCGGCAAGTCGAAGGTATCGATGAACTCCTCGAGTTCGGAGCCGCCAAGGGCGATAGTCCGGGGAATCGCTGCCGTGACTTGCTCATTCACGAATTGCACTAGTTCAGGCGGCGCAACTCTTTCGAATGTCTGGTCAATCTGCCGTTGAACCTGGCCATCGCTGTCAAGCGCAAAACTGACAGGAATGGGAATGTAGGTGCGACGCCTACTCTCAACGTCTTCGACCGAGTACACGCCAAATGAACGGTCTCGCAGGTCGCCACGAAGCGCCGCCACCTCGGGGAAGCGCTGGCGGTAGGCCATGCGGGCGCGCTCAGCACTTTCGCTAATCGACTCATCTGATGTTTCCAGCTTCAGGGGATTATCGGTTATGGCTTCGTTTGCTGGGTGCCGCAGGGGGGTGAATGAAATGAGGTCAAAGGTCACCGTGTCGCTTCGAAGTTCAACCTTACTGAACCGCGGATGGTCACCCCCAGACTCCTCAAAACGCTCAATTGCAAATCTACTCAGTTGAACGTCTTCTTCTAAGACCTCAAGCAAACCCTGCCGAACTAATGAGTCAAGGACAGCCAATGCTTCGCTGTCCGTGAAGCCGAAGTAGTTCCTAAACGCGCTGATGTTGACCGCACCACAGATATGCAAAAGCCGCAGAACAAACTCAGTCACAACAGGGAGACGTTCCTCCAGTGCGATGTATGCATCGACTCGAAAAGTCTCCACGGGAAGCCCGAAGGTCACGCGATTGAACTCAGATGGAAATCTCATGCTCCTTCTCCCAGTTGCTCGGCGGGCAGGACCAATGCGCGTCCCTGTTCGGCGAGTTGTTCGGTGTACTTGAGCACTCGTCCCAGCGGGGTATCTGCGTGTTTTCCCTGCCACAGCTTTCTGGAACCCACTACAAACAACCGCTCCATGGCGCGGGACATGGCAACGTTCACCCGATTGGGGCTGCGTAGGAAGCCAATCCTCCCATCTGGGTTATTTCGGACAGTGGAGAGGATGACGATACGATTCTCCTTACCCTGATAACTATCCACCGTATCGACCTTTACGAGACGTCGCGCGGACCCGAGCCAAGCCGCTTCGGCCTTTAGCTTGTCGATGAGCGACCTTTGCCTGCTATACATGCAGATAATGCCGATGGGTGGCTCTTGAGGGTTGAGGTCTTCCGCCATAAACGCCATGAAGTCATCGGACTCGACAATCTGCTGCAGCAACTTCATAACCACGTGCGCCTCCGCAGTGTTCCAGGTGTCGTCGCGGGCCTCGCTTTGCTGCTCGTAGCCACGGCGACCAAGCGTCGAGGTGTCAATCCAGGTCACTTGTTTTGAGAGATGCTCGGGAAGCAAGTCGTAATACTCGGGCGGAGAGCCCCTGCCAGTTTCAAGCTTGCCGCCGTAGAAGCACTCCGACACCAGCTCGCCGATATCGGGCGCCATCCGGTATTGGGACAACAATGTCGTTCCGACCTGCTTACCATAGGAGGAGTTAAAGAGCCGCTCAAAGTCGCTCCGAAGAAGCGATGAATTGTCCTCAACACCATAGCGCTCACGAACTGCTTCGCGAACTTGGTCCGAGAAAGTCGGCGGCAGCTGGAGGTGGTCACCGACCAGAAGGATTCGGTGACCAGCTTGCATCGCAACGGCCAACTCGCTGGGCGCAGCACGCCCGGCTTCGTCGATGATGACCCAGTCGTAGATGTTTTGGACGACTCCCGCACCACGGTAGCCGACACCGACGAGAGTGCCCGCAACAACGGTCCGAGACTTGGCCAAGAACTCGGCGAAGTTAGCGTCAGACGAACCCAAGGCAGCGACCCAATCCTCAGACAATCTGATTATCCGGAGAAGCCTTTCGATGGCGTCCTGCGAGCGAACTTCGTATTTTTGGGCCAGACCGTCACGAATCTTGTTCAAGATTTCGACTGGAGATACCTGTGCATCGACCTGATAGAAGTCAGCAGCGATGTCGTATAGCGATTCCTTCAGCGCACGCACTCGTGCGTCTATCAACGCTATAGACCGCTCGTCTTCCCTGACAGTACGCCCTTGTAAGGTCTCAATTCGGTCGCACAACATCCCAAGCCTCTGGTGAAGGTCAACCATTTCAGAGGCATATCCCTTCGGCAGCCCGAATGCAGTCGCAAGTTCAACAATCCGCTCCTTTTGCTCCGCCTTGAACGACTCTCGATATGCGTTTTCGAGTGATGAAGCATGCAGGTGCCGTATCGCGTCGGAGACTACTGACTCCGCGCCAAGTCGGACAGCGTTGAAGTCCACGCCCATGGTGCGGCAGACCTCCATACCCTTCTCTAAAGCGTTGTTGACGGCTTCGTGCGCTTGGCTAACAAGCAGGATGCGCCGTGCCCCCTCCTTCGTCATCAAGTAGTGCAGCAAAGACGCGATAAACCAGGTTTTTCCCGTGCCTGGCGGCCCCTGAAGAAGGCTCACAGGTCCGTTGCCAAGAACGCGCTTGAATGCTTCACGCTGACTTGGATTAAGGCTTTTCCCATGTTCTGAATATACTTCCAAGTCTTGGTCGGAAGGCGCCGAGAATTTCAGCGGCACCAGCTCGGCAGAAGGTTCAGCGTCAAAGTAAGAGATGAGGTTCGGCACTACCGCCTTGTCCTGAAGGATTCGCTCAATTGCGAACCGCCTTCGCGTGAATGACGCCTTCTCGTTAGTACTCATGAGACGCAACCGACTACCTATCTTGAAGTTGGCACGGACATGCGCTTGGTCGATGGCCAACTCCGCGTACGCACCCACTGTCGTATCACGCAAATTGAGTTGACCACAGGGCCTCCAGACTCCATCGCTGCCTTGGCTCTCAACGGCCACCACATCGGGCGGCTCGTAGTTCAAGACACCGGAATCGGCGTGATACGGAATCAAGAGTTGCCCGGGGCGTTCAGGGTTGCTTCTCTTATCCCCAGCAACGGTGACTGTGAAGAAGGCATCTTCCTCAGCATCAAGAAGCGTCTTCCAGAGCTCCCGTATTGGAACGGGGCCGGCGTTTACGGAAGCCAAGGCTTCGCCCTCTTCCTCAGACTCTGCGGCGGAATCCGTATCTGTCGCCTGCGTACCGGCGTCGCCGGCCGGGAGCCGCCGTTTGACCTGCGCATCGTCCAGTAAAAACAAGACAAGGTCCTGAGCCTCCGATGCGGGTCCCTCGACGAGCTGAATTTCCATGCGGACAGACGCATCTCTCATCGTTTGGGAGCGCAACAGCTGGCTCTGGGACAGGCGGCTCACCTTCACCGACTCGACGAGTTCCTTCGCTGGATTCCATATCAGGGTGAGTTGGCAGCCAACGCCGGTCACGTACAAGCGGATGCACCCTTTAGACTGGCGGTCACGTTGAGCCGCAACGTGAAAAGCTCCGTTGTCGCTCCGCAGCACACCTGCAGGGACTCCGACGTAAGCGAGGTTCTGAACGACTACCGTGAAGCGTTGCGCTTCTGACTTCTCGCCTTCTCCAACCTTATCCAACGCCTTTGAGAGCGGGTCAAGGGTTGACAGCGTGTGGGCGCCGAGAAGGTTCGCCAACTCTTCATAAACACGAGGAATCGGGAGGCTACCGTTAGTCGGCGCACTGCGGCTGGAATCCAAGACTTCGACGAGTACGGCCGCAAGACTGTATCGGTCTCGCTCTGTCGGGTTCAGCGACTTGTAGTTATCTGGCAGATATCCAGTAGTGTAAGCATCGTCTTGGCTTCTTCTGAAGTCCAAAACGTCTACAAGCACCGCATCACCAGAAGGGCAAACCACAATGTTGCCAGGGTTTATATCGCCATGGAAAAGTTCCACCGCATGAAGCTTTGTTAGGGTTTGCACGAGTGACCGGGCAACCCGCAAGCGCGCCTCGTATGAAGGTGATGCCGAGAGCCAAGTCGAAAGAGACTGTCCTTCGACCCAGTCTGTCACCAACAATAGGCTCCCTCTGGACAGGCCAAAATCGACGACGCCATGCAGCCCCGGAATCTTCATTCCCTTGACTACACGCGCACGCTCGAGAAAAGACAAAAGGCGCAACGACAGGTCCGGCTTCCTTGGGTCTGGCTCTACTCCGTACCAAACCTTGACAAAGTGGTCGCCGTGTTCCGTGGTCGACCGGAAGTACAAATACTCCTTGGCTCCCTCAAATATGTCGGTCTCTTCGTAATCACGTTCCCTACTGTTGGCGCGGTAGGATTCAAAGGCAGCAACATCGACAATCTGAAGCGGGGCGTTTGCGGTCGCGGCGTTCAACGCTTCCAACATTTCTCGAGCGTTGAGGTACCGCTCACTTGATGCTGGCGAAAGCCCCTTCTTGATAACCTCAGTGACCGCAGTACTGAAGCCTGCCTCGGCTCTGTCTGACCAGACATAGGTATCCGTCGATTTTGGTGGGCGCTCTCCGAACAGAATGAGATGCGCCAAGGCTGCAAGCATAAAAACATCGCGACGATAGGGAGTCGCCGCAGCATCGCTTTGGTCATCTTCAGGCAGGACTGACTGCTCTACCTTGACCTTTTCGCGGAAGGCACCGACCGTCTTCATCTCCGGGTAGTAGGCCGCCGGGAAGCCTGACAAGACGACCTTCGCTGACCTGTCCAACCAAATGCTGTGGTCCCCGATGTCACGGTGTGCCACATTCAGGTCATGCAACTCGCTGAACTTGTGAAAGACCGCTTTCACCAGACTCAGCCGCTCGTCCGCGGAGAGCTTCGGAAGTACCGAGTGCTTAAACTCCTCTAATCGTGTCACACGGCCCGGGAGCGAAAACAGCTCAGCGAAGTCGAGAGTCACATCCCGTTCAGACTTGCGGCTGATGGGGCGCATCAGGCTGAGAGAAAGCTCTTCGTTCTTCTCCGCAACATACTCATAGACCCGCTGCTCCCGAAGGCCCACAAAAGCTCGGTCGCGCTCGCCAATGAGGTCAAGCCCAATCGCTGTGAAGTCCCATTGGCGCAGCAACGCGTGCTTCAGTGGGTCATCCTTGGCACTGGCCCGAAACTCTGAATACAGCTTCTTCGGGTGAACGAATATGGGGGCACTCTCTGGCCGAAACCCATCGACCAGATAGTCCCTTGGCTTGAATGAGGGCCCCTCGAAGAACTCGTCGTATTTTTCTAAATAATCCAGAGGGTTGAAGTTTGGCCGCTTCCAAAAGTACTGCTTGAAAACCTGTTCGTAACGCAGCGACAGAAACTCGGTCATCGTCAGGACCGACTTCTCCTCATCGGGTGTGAGCTTCGTCTCTTTGACGTTACCGTGCATCACAACGAGAGAGGCAACAAATGGCGTGTAGCTCGTCCCAAGTTTCTGCTTCATCAAACTTGCGAGTCGCTTTGCATTCAGATTGGCTTTAAGGACCGGGGACGTATCCCTCGACTCGCCATCCACGTACCACTTCTGTCCGTCAGACTCCAACAACCTACCGTGCCAGTTTTTAAGCTCGACCACGATGACAACGTTATGCGTAAGCAACACCAAATCAAAATCATCATCGCCAGCTCCTCTCCCGCCTCGGCTGATGGCGAAAGAGGCGTAGCCACGCCACCCGTTGCTGAAGGAAGTGCTACTAAACTCTTTCTGTATCTGCTGGTGCGCCTCAACTTCAGCCTTAGGGACACCGGTCTTCTTAATAAGCTTGATATCCACGCTATCACTATTCCTGGTCTAAGTTTTCAGCATCGCTTCTCGGAAATCCCGCACTATCGAGTGAGCTCGGAGCCCACACGTTGAGGCATCTGCTCCTCGAAAAACGCCCAGGCGATACGGTAATCCTCTTCCCGGTTGGCGCGGGCAAAGGGGGCGATGAAGGTGCGTTCGACGGTGCGGGGGCCGCCGGGCAGCGTGTCGTCGGTGACCCACTGGGTGATGACGGTGCCGTCGGGCACTTTGGGGGTGCCGCCCTGCTTGAGCGTGGCCTCGTCGGCGCCTTCAGCGGGGTAGGTCCACAGGTCTTCCCAGCCGAAGTTGCCTTCGCGCACCTTGCCGTCGGGGGTGGTGATGCGGGTTTTGGGGCTGCTGCGGCTGCCCTTGCGCGGCAGGCCGACGCCGACCAGGCCCTTGCTGTTGGTGAAGACGATGCGGCCATGGATGTCGTACCAGGTGTCGCGCTCGTAGCCCTGCATCACCGGGAACTGCACACGGTAGATGAGCAGCAGTTCTTCCAGCGTCAGGCCAAGGGCCTGGGCCACCAGCACGTCGATTTCCACCAGCGCCATGCGGCGGGCGTAGTCGCTGCGCAGGGCGCAGTGGCGGGTCCAGTCGCGGGTGAGGCTGGGCCAGAAGTCCTGCGGCAGGCGCGGGTTGTCGGGCTGGCTCCAGCGCTGGTCGGCGAAGTCGGGGTCGAAGACTTTTTCCCACAGGGGGGCGTAGTGGGTGGTGAGGCAGTTGAGGGCCACAAAGCGGCTACACGCAGAAGGAGTTGCCTCGATAAGTGGCAACTTGTCAGCCAAGTCACCCCGAAGGTCACTCTTACCGGTTGATTTGACCAAGAAATCAACCACAACTGAAGTCATCCCAATCGCAAAGCTCAAATTCTGGTGCAGTTTTCGGAAAGTAATCGAGAAGACCCCATCAATATGCGCTGCCTTGGGCGGTAGTATTGCCGGGCAAGCAGTGCGCTCCGAGGAAGCACCAATTGCTCTTCGGTGGACATGCCTAAAAAACTCCGTCACCGGCCTTCCCTGCGTCTCGCCCTCTTCCACCCAGCTCACCCGGGGCGTGCGGCGCAGGTATTCGGCGCGGTCGGCCATGGGGCGGTAGTTGGTGCGCGGCAGGTAGTCGTCGGGCAGGGTTTCGAGGTCGAGGACGTCGTAGTGGCCGTTGGCGGTGCACACCTTGCGCGGCGTTTTGTTGAAGGGGTTGGCGAGGAAGAAATGCGGGCCGGAGAGCACCCAGTCTTCCGGGCTGGCGGGGAAGCCGGCATCGCTGATGGGGCGGCGGATGAGGGTGCCGTCCCGCTGCGAATAGGTTTCGTCGAACATCACCGTCGAGAAGTAATCGTCACCCAAATCCGCCAGCCGGCGCGGATAGGCGGCGAGTTTCTGCAACACGCTGTTCAGCGCTCCGGCATGCAGGGCCGGCAAACGGGCGCGACACGCCGGGGTGCCGGGTTCATCGTAGAGGCGGGCGAAGGTGGCGAGCGCCACTTCATCGACCCGCACGATGCGGTCGCGATGGCCGGCGGTGTTCCATTTTCCGGCGTCGTTCTTGTAGCCCCCGACCACGCCACTGCCGTCATGCAGGTAGCAGGTGTCCACCGTTATCGGGGTGAATAAATTGGCGAGGTGGTCGAAGCCGGGTTGGTCGCAAAGCGAGCCGTAAATGTTCACGCTGTACTTGGTGTGGTGGTCTACCTCGGCAAACAATTGCAATTCGTTGACGAAGCCGAAATGTCGCCGCAGCCGTGCATACACCACCTCACGCAAATTGCCACCTTTCGGGTCGTCATACGGCCCTTCCGGATGCAGCAGCCCCGTCACCCCTTGCCCACTGCTCAGCCCCCAGGCCAGCGGCATGAAGCACTTGTAGAGGTTGGTCTGCACCCCCTTCAGCAGCGGGTAGTTCTGCACCGCATTGAGGAAGTTCTGCGTGCCTTCCGCTTCCTGCAATTCCCCGGTCCATGCCACCTGCAGGCCGGGGAAGTCGGCGAAGGCCTGCGCGCGCAGCTTGGCCAGGTCGCTGGCGCTGACCTTGCGCACCGCAAACACCGGGTTCTTCTCACCCAGAATACCGGCCTCGTTCCATTCCACCTTGAGCCAGGGCGGGTTCCCCAGAATCAGGTCGAAGCCGCCGCGCGCGAGCAACACATCCGCAAAACACAGCTCCCAGTGCAGAAAGCGCTGGGCGGCGGCGACTGCCTCGACCTCCCCGATACGCGGAAAGTGCTGGCGCAGCTTGCTGATGCGCAGCTGGCCGAACTTGTCGTGCAGATGCCTTTGCTCCCCCCCCTGCGCCTCTCCATCAAGATTCTCAAAACCCGCCAAACTTTGTTGAGAAGCACCGAAAACCAAGTTCACAGGGCCAGGCGTCCTGGAAACAGGCTGGGAAAATGTCAGCTGCAACCCAGGATTCGGCGTGATGTCGACAACGCTGCCTTCCAGTATGGCGCCAACCTCCAGCCACCATTCCTCACGGCTGGGCAGATGGGCGCTGTCGGTAATAGGCCAGAACCACAGGGCGCACCAGTAATCCATCACCAGCTTGAGGCGGCGGAAGGGGGTGGCGTAGTCGCCATCTTCGTTGAAGAGGCCGGCGCGGCGGATGGCTTCTTTTTGGGCGCGGGTGATGGCCTCGCCAGGAGCGTTAGCCTGAGCACCAGCAACATGCGGCCAGAGGTCGAGGGCGTCTTCGGTGCGCTCACGGTCGCGGGCCAGGGCCTGGGTGTGTTCCTGCCACAGGGCCTGCACGCGCTCGCTCAACTGCTGCAGGCGGGCGACCTCGTGCGCTTCCAGGGGGCGGGTGAAGTCCTTGCGCCACTTCTTCAGGCGCTCAAAGTCCTCCGGATACAGGGCCTTGGCGGCCTTGTCGGTGTAGTTGGCCATGCCGGGGTCCGGCAGCAGGAAGTGCCAGATTTCGTCCGGCTTGCGCGGGTTCTCCGATGTGACCCGGCGCGGAGGTTCCTCATGCCAGGCGGGCTTGGCACCCTTCCTGAGCGCAGCGGCGTTATACACCTGATGGCGGGCGCCGATGAGGCTGTTGCCAGCAAAGAGTTGGTAGCCGAACCAGGGCACGCGCGCGGGCAGCGGCCGGCCTTGGGCGTCGGTGACCGGGTTGCCCTCTTCGTCCAGCTCGCCATAGATGGCGTTGAGCCACAGGGAGACTTCAGCCAGCTCCACCGCCACCGGGTTCAAGTCCACGCCGAACACATTGCGGTCGGCGAGGTACATGCGCACCTTCTGCAGTTCCTGCGGGTAACGGTCGTGGGGGATGCGGCGGCCGAGTTCCTGCTGCTTGCGCTCCAGATAGGCCTCGGCAAGCTGGTTGACCGCCTCGTTCAGGAACGCCGCGCTGCCCATGGCGGGCTCACAGACGGTGAGGGTGAGGATGTCGTCGGCCTGCTTCACCCGGCCGTTTTCCGGGGCGAGCAGTTCCTTCAGCGCGTACTTGACCAGGCAGTGGGTGAGCACCTGCGGGGTGTAGTAGCTGGCACTCTTCTGACGGTCGCGGCCGGCCAGGCGGTAGATGAAGCTGCCCTTGGGGTACATGCGCAGCTTGCGGTGGCCGGCGTCGGTGAGGTCATACACCCGCTCGTCTTCGCTGTATTCAGAGAGGCGACTGGCGGGCACGAACCAGGCGGTGTCGAGCTTGTCGGCGTCGGAGGCGGCACCACTGCCCTTGCGGCGACCGCGACCGGCGCTGTCGTCGGCGGCCTCGCTGTCGTTGTCCTCGTCATTGCCTTCATCGTCGCTGTCGGCGTCATCGTCTTCGGCGGCAGCCTTGCCCTTCTTGGGCGCGGGCTTGACCTCGTACAAATCGTCGGACGCGAAGAAGCCGCGGTAGCTCAAGAGCGCCTCATACACCGCGCCGAGCTGGTTGATGGAGAGCAGCTGGTAGCTGACCCGGCCACTGCGCCGACCCCGGCCCTGCCCTCGGGTGAGCGACATGAGGCGGATGACGGTCTGCCAGATGTGGTTGGGGAAGCGGACCTTGCCCAGCAGCGGCAGGGTGCTGTCGTCGAACAGGCGGCTGTCCAGCGGCGCGAGGGCGAAGGTTTCGCGGGCGCCGGCGACGGTGCTGCCGCTGTTGTTGCCAGCCACACCCAGCGCCTGCTGGGTTGGGCCGCTCAGGCCGGTGCCTTCGGCTACCAAGCTGAAGAGACGGCGCAGGGTGGCGTCGAAGTAGAAGCCTTCGCGGGCGTGCGGCGTGGTGAGCGGCTGCATCTCGAGGTCGCGCAGGCTCTCCAGGCTGTAGCCCTTGAGGTAGATGTCGCTCTTGCCGATGGGCACGTAGCCGAGTTCCGGGCGGGCCTCGATGTAGAACATGAAGAGCAGTCGATAGACCAGGCGTAGGCATTCCAGACTGAGGTCGCCGGCATCGAGCTGGTCCTTGCCGCTGAAAATGCCTTTCTTGGCTGCGATGGCCTGCTCGCGCAGCTGGCGAGCGGCTTCGTTGCCGAGCAGCTCGATGGCTTCGCGCAGGGCGTGCTTGAGGTCTTCGCTGACGCCGAAGGCGTGCTTGTGGGCGTTTTCGTCCAGGCTCTCCAGCAAGCTGTTGCCTTCGCCAGGGGCGAGACAGTCCTTGTGCAAGAGCGCGGCGCAGGCCTTGAGGGTGTCGGCGTCCTTGCGGTCGAGGATGTCGGCCCAGTTGAAGCGCAACGCCCGGTTGTTGGGCCACTTGTAGCGGTCGAGCAGCAGCCACTCGTCGAGCCCGCACAGCAGCACGTAGCGCGGCGGGGTGTCGGCGCCGAAAACGGTGTCGGAAAGCAGGTCGGCCCAGGTTTCATGACGCAGGGCTTGCGGCACCTGCTCGCCGCCGTAGTGCAGACTCAGCAGGCCGTGGTCGAGCAGGTCTTCGTTCTCCGCGCCGGGCTGGTAGGCGGGGATGATGGCGAGCTGCGGCAGTTGCAGCTGCCAGAAAGGCAAGGGCTGGCCGGTGGCGAGTTCGTGCGCGGTGGGCAGCTTGCCCGGCGCGGCGTGGCCGAGGGCCTGCAGCAGGCCGGTCTGCAGCTGGGTAAAGAGGCGCCAGCGCTCGGCGGCATCGGCCGCACGGTGCACCTGGCTGCGCAGGGCAAACCACTTTTGCGCCCAGGCTTGCAGACGCTTGTGGGGCGCGCGGTGGCGTTCATCGCCGGCTTCGTCGGTCTGGCTGGTTTCGGCGGCCTCCCAGGCATCGAGCCGGGCCTTGATGTCGCCCTTGAAGACTTCGGCAAGGTAGTGGTGGCTGTAGAACTCGTTTTCGTTGGTGATGCCGGCGAAGGTTTGTACGGCTTCAAGTACAGGCATGGTCAGGCTCCGGCAACGGCAGCGGTGGAACTGGGATTGCAGACGGCGGCGAGCACCTGAATCCAGGGCTGGGGCTCGGTGGTGAGGGTGTCTTCCACCCAGCGCCGGTAATCATCAAAGACGCGGTGAATGTCACGGCTACGCTGTTCGAAGCGGCCGCGCTTGACGGTTTCGAGCTGTTTTTCGAGGTCGAGGCTGAGCTGCTCCAACTGGCGACCCTGCAGGCGCTGCAAGTCGGCCAGCGTGCCTTCGAGGCGCTGGGCGAGCTCGACTGAGAAGGCAGCCTGCTGCTGGAGCATGTAAGCATGCATGGTGCGCACCGCAGCGGGCAAGGCGCTCTGCATGGCCTGGGTGGTGGCGGCAAGTTCCGGGGTGTGCCCGCGGTTGGGCAGGCCGCCCGCCTTGAGGCCGGCGCGGGCGATGAAGGTGTCGAAAGGCTCCAAGGTAAAAGCGCCCTGCCCCACGCGGCTGGCCACCTGCCACTCGACCAGCATGGGCTGGCCTTTGCGGTTGGGGATGAGGCTCATGAGGATGAAGGCCTGCTCACCCGGCGCAAGCTTGTGGCTTTGCAAGAGCGGCGCCCGGTGGCGGCCGAAGTGAGTAAGCACGCGGTCGCCCAGCCATTCGACGATGGGGTGCTGTGGCCACAGGTAGTGCAGCTTGGGCCAGGTGTCTTGCTCGGCACGCGCCTGCCGGGCTGCTTCGATGGCGTCTGCCATGCGCTTGGGGTCGGCGCACAGGGCGTAGTGGTCATTGTCGGCCTGGGCCTCGCGCGGCAACTGGCGCAGACGGTCCTGCAGGTCGAGCGGCGCGGTGAGCGCGATGAGGCGCTCGGTATCCTCGGCGTTCCATTGGCACAAGGTTTGCCCCTGGTTGAGCAGGGTCAGCGCGGTCTTGGCGTAATGGTAGTCGCTGTCGAAAAGCGAAGCCGGCTCGGCGATGTGGTCGAGGCTGCTGCCCGCGGCGCCTGTTGGCATCGCGTCCTCCGTGGCACCGCCGCCGAAGAGGGTCATCAGCCAGTCGCCGTCATTGCCGGTATCCGAAGCCGCCGCTTCGTCCATCGTGGCCTCCACCGCTTCCGGGCTGAGGCCCTCGGCCATGAAGTCGGCAACCTTCTCGGCTTCCTTGTCCGGGTCGAAGACGTTGAGGAAGGCGGACGGGTCGCCCAGGTTGAAGTTGGCCTGCTCGTCCTTCTTTTCGAGGATTTCCAGGATGCGCAGGTCGCCCTTGATTTTCTCGTTCACCGTCTCGGTGAACAGATAGACGATGTGCGGCTGATGCTTCTGGCCGTAGCGGTCGACCCGGCCATTGCGCTGCTGGAAGACCATCAGCGACCAGGGCAGGTCGAAGTGCACCAGGCGGTGGCAGAAATAGTGCAGGTTGAGTCCTTCGCTGGCGACATCCGAGCACAGCAGAATGCGCAGCGGGTCATCGAGGCGGCCGAAGCGCTCGACCAGCTCCTGCTGCTCGGTGTCGGCCATCTGGCCGTGCAGCACTTCGAGCTGGTTGGGCTTGAGCTTGAGGTCGGTGGTGAGGTGTTCGCGCAACCAGCGCAGGGTTTCGATGCGCTCGGAGAAGATGACCAGGCGGTCTTCGGCACTCTTCACCTCCCAGCCGAAGTCGGCCGACTGCAGGTGCTGCTTGAGGCGCTGGTATTTGCTGAACTGACTGGCCGCGGGGTCTGTGGCCAGCGGGACGAGCGTCTCTTCAAAATACTGCAGCGCTTCGACCTCGCTCGCCTCCTCAGCGGTCGGGATGGCCTTCCCTTGCAGCAAGGCGATGCGCTTGCGGGTCGACTCCAGCGCCGCGGCCGGGCTGGAGAACAACGCTTTCTGCATCCCGATGCGCTGCAGCTCCTGCTGCTTGCCGGTCTTGTGCTCGCCACCCTGGGTGAAGGGAATCTCCAGCAGGGCGCGGTAAGCGGCTTCTTCCTGCGCGCTGGCAGGCGCCCGCAGGCAGTTGGTGATGCGCTCCTGGAAGTCGGCGCTGACCTGGTCGCGGATGTCTTTCTTGAAGCGGCGGATGACCAGCCCCTTGCTGCGGAAGTCGTCGGGTGTGTAGTCGTCCGGGTCAGAGATGGCGGTGGGGTCGAGCAGGCTCATCAGCGAAGCGAAGCTGCGCGCCGAACCGTCGTGCGGCGTGGCCGAGAGCAGCATCAGCGTGTCCGAGCGGGTGGCGAGCAGCCTGGCGAGCCGGGCACGGCGCGAGAGTCCATTTTCACCCGCACGGGCGGCAACGTTGTGGCATTCGTCGATGACGATGATGTCCCACCAGGCGTTCTCGAGGTAGTTGCGGTACTCGAGGTTGCTCTTGAGGGTGTCGATGGAAATGATGCTGCGGTCGAAGTAGTTGAACGGGTTGTGGTTGGCCGGGATGCGGTTACGCACCCGCGCCAGACCCACCGAATCCAGGCGCACCAGCGGGATGGAAAAGCGGCTCCACCACTCCTTCTGGAACTGGGTCAGCATGGCCTTTTGCGTGACCACCAGAATGCGCTTGCCCCTGCCCCGCTGAATCAGCTCGGTGGCAAGCACGCCGGCTTCGAGCGTCTTGCCCAGACCAACCGAATCGGCAATCAGGATGCGCGAACGCGGCTGACGCAGGGCCTGCAGCGCAGGGTCGAGCTGGTAGGGCACCAGGTTCATGACCCCACGGTGACCGAGGTGCACCTTATCGTCGTTGGCGACGTTGCGCCGGCGCAGGCTCTCCAGATACAGGAGGCTGGCGTTGTAGGCAGGGGTGTCGTCGGGTACGAGCTCGGTCTTCTCGGGGTCGAGAACAGCAATCTCGTCTTCAAGCGTGGTGAGGAACAGCGCTGACTGGCTGCGGACGAGTTCGGAGATGCCATCGCAGGTCAGGAGCCAGCCGCCATCGGTAGCGGGGTCGATGCGGCGGACAAGCCATTCTTCGTCGCGGATGACGACGCGGGAGCCGGGGGCATAGGGGAGCATCAATCAGTTCGCCGTTGTATGTGAGGTGCCTATCTGGATTCGCATGGATTATGGCAGATGTAACATATCTGCCGACGCCCCATGGCGCTGGATGATTTTCACCCACCAGCAGCTCACCAGGTGAGCCAGTCATGCCTCATGATGGGTCAAACCAGCTCTCCTGAATGCTGCACACACCACCAAGGAAATACGGACATGCCCTTGCAGAACCGCGTCAATCCAGAGGGAGCCATCTGCCACTCACCCGCCCGAGGAACGTTGATGGGCAACCGTGGCTGTTTGCATGATGGAAGACGGAACATTGTGGCGAACTCGAAGCGGGACGCCTGGGTGACTTGCCTCCTTGATTTCAAGGAACGCAAGCGACCCCTGATGCAACCCGGCCAGTACACCGAGCTCTTCTTCCTTGATGAAGCGACCGCCCTGGCGGCCGGCCACCGTCCCTGCGCGGAGTGCCGGCGAGACCGCTACAAGGCCTTCCTCGCCGCCTGGCCCGAGAAGGGGGTGAAAGCGGGTGAGGTCGATGCTTGTCTGAAGCGTGAACGCAGCGATGGGCAGCGACCGCTACTGGGCGTTGACCAGCTCAGGACGTTGCCCGATGGCGTGCTGGTGAAGCACCTTTCAAGCGGCACCTTTTATCTGCTACTCGGCGGCGACGCTTATGCCTGGTCCTTTTCGGGCTACGGGGCACGACAACCACTCCCGACGCTCAGTGGCCAGTTCCGGGTGCTGACACCAGCCAGCACAGTCGCAGCAATGAAGAACGGCTACCGTCCGGACATTCATCCTTCCGCAGTTTCCAGATAGCGGCATCACTGGATGACATCGCATGAAACTCTTGCCCGAACCCCCTCTCACCCTTCTTCACCTCTGCGGCTACGGCACGCTGGCGACGCATTCGATTGCACTCCCCGGCTACCCCTTCGCCACTGTCATCCCCTATGCGCTGGATGCCGCCCACAACCCGGTGCTGTGCATCAGCGCGCTGGCCGAACACACCAAGAACGTGCTGGCCGACCCGCGGGTGAGCCTGTCAGTCGTGCAGCCGGGCGCAGACGACGTGCAGGACACCGCCCGCCTGACGTTGGTGGCCGACGCCGAACGCTTCGAACCGAACGAGGCCTTGAGGGCGCGTTACCTGCGTTACCTACCCAAAACTGAAGACTTGCTCGCACTGGATTTCATGTTCTTCCGCCTGCGGCCCAAGCGAATTCGCTACATCGGTGGCGTCGGGCGTATGGGCTGGGTCGAGGAAGCCGACTGGGCTGCCCTGCCTATGCTTTCCACCGAGCTGGAGGAGCAGTTCCTCAAGGACACGCGCTCGCAGCTGAGTGTCCAGGTGAAACTTCTCGGTGCGGACTGTTTTGGCATCGACTATGAGGTGAAGGGAGAACGGCACCGGCAGCGCTTTCCGGACGCACCGCTCACCGCAGAACGCTTTGCCACCGCGGCACCCCGGTTTGCTGCGGAGCTGTGTTGAGGAAGGACGACAAGACAGAGGCGGCCACATGGGCCGCCTCCGGAATCAGTTCTGTTTCAAATCACACGTTCTTCCCTGATACCCGGACGGTCACTGAACCGAACCCGTGCATCAAGCACCTCCACCGATATCTTTGCCGGCCGCTTGGGATAGGCCAACAGCTTCAGCCGCTGCAGCTCTTCCTCCAGTGCGCCCTCACTGGTTTCAAGGTTCCAGCATCGCATGACCGCATCCCAGCGGTAACCCACAGCCTTCATATCGTCCTTCACCTCGAAGGGCGAGTTCACCGCCCAGATGCGGTAGCTCTTCTGTGTTGAAGCGCGGAGGAGTTGCCGCATGGCCACGCCGCCTGCCTTCTCCAGCGGGCGCTGAAGCACCTCCAGCAACGCCAGGCAGTCGGCCTCGGCCCTGTGCGCCTCGTGGAAGTAGCCGCACTGCATCAGGATGTAGTCGAGCTTCTGCGAGCCAAAGCCCTCTTCATACCAGGCGACATCCTTCACCGAACACGCCCAGGGCAGTCCGGCAAAGACAGGCAGCCGCTTCTCCAGGAAACGCCGGTCGAAGCTCGCGTTGTGGGCGATGACAAGCCCAACATTCTTGAGCAACGCCTCCACCCGCAGGTCGTCGATACGCTGACCGGCCACCATTGCGTCAGTGATGCCATGCACCCGGGTCGTCTCCGGTGGTATCGGGCCACGGGGTTCTTCCAAACTGCCGTAGCTCTCCAGTACCTCGAATGCCAGCCCTGACTGTGCCCCAACCGCCACGACAACAAGCCCGAGCTCGATGATTTCGTCCCGGTCCGCATTCATGCCGGTCGTCTCGGTGTCGACGATGGCCACCTGCACGACCCCTTCTTCGCCATCCCAGACGCCAAAACTGCGCCGGGGCTGAAGACGGCGCAGCACCTTGTAGTCGGGATGCTGCTCCACCTCACGCGCCAGTTGCTCGATGGCATCGGTATTTCTCATCACATTCACCTTGTTCATCCTCTTGTGACCTGGAGCCAGGTATAGCGACCGGCCACCTGCTGCGATAATGCGGCTGCTCTAGCTCGCGTAGTGAGCCACTACCCTCTGCACAATGGCACTACCTTGACCCAGCACGTGGAGGCCCGCCATGTTCGACCTGCCCATGACTCATCATGCCACCCGCCGCCTGCAGCAGCGCGGCATCCCCGAGGACGTTCTGCCCTTGCTGATGCGTTATGGCGCGCATGAGTACGACAAGCGTGGCGCGCGCGTGGTGTATCTGACGCACAAGAGTCGCCAACGCCTGCGCAGGATGCTGGGAGCCGAAACGTATGGTCGGCTTGAGCCCGCGCTCGATGTGTATGCGGTCGTCGACACCGACGGCGCCGTCGTGACGGTCGGCCATCGCACGCATCGCATCAACCGCAACTGAAGGAGCGCCCACCATGCTTGGAGCAGTGATTGGAGACATCGTCGGGTCGGTCTACGAGTTCCAGAATGACCGACGGAAAAACTTCGGCCCGCTCTTTCATCCGAAGGCCTTCTTCACCGACGACTCCATCTGCACGTTGGCCGTCGCGGATGCGCTGGTCAATGAGCGCCACGCGGGTGAGGCGCTGAAGGACTGGGGGCTGCGCTACTGGGAGGTTGGCGGCTGGGGCGGGATGTTCTCGCGCTGGCTGCAGTCACCGGGGCTGGAACCCTATAACAGCTACGGCAATGGCGCGGCAATGCGAGTGTCACCCGCTGGACTATTGGCCCGCTCGGTGGATGAGGTCTCTGTCCTGTCGAAACAGGTAACGGAGGTAACGCACAATCACCCAGAAGGTCTCAAGGGAGCCGAGGCCACCGCACTGGCCATCTTCCTGGCACGCCACCGGGTCACGCCGCAGAACATCAAGGTCGCCATCACCGAGCGCTTCGGTTACGACCTTGAGCGCACGCCAGACGACATCCGGCCGACCTACCGCTTCAACGAAACCTGCCAGGAGACGGTGCCGCAGGCCTTGGTGTGTGTGCTGACCGCCACCGACTTCGAAGACGCCATTCGCAACGCGATTTCCATCGGCGGTGACAGCGACACGGTGGCTGCCATTGCCGGGGGTGTGGCCGAAGCGCTGTTCGGCATCCCGGATGAGATTGCCGACCGCGGTTGGACTTATCTGCACAAGGACATGCGCGAGACGATGACGCTGCTGTATCGCAAAGCCGGTATGCTTCTGTGATGATTCGCGAGGACACGCATGGACCGCACCGAACGCTTCTATCACATCGACCGTTTGCTCAATGAACGCCGGGTTGTACCGGTGCAAGCCTTCCTGGACGAGTTGGAGGTGTCACTGGCCACCTTCAAACGCGACCTGGAGTACCTCCGAGAACGTTTCAATGCGCCTATCGTGTGGGACCGTGATGCGGGCGGCTACCGGTTCGATGCCCCCGCCTCCGGTCCGCGTTATGAACTGCCAGGCCTTTGGTTCAACGCGTCCGAAGTCATCGCCCTGCTGACCATGCGGCAGATGCTGAAGAACCTGGAGCCGGGACTTCTTTCTGCGCACGTTGAGCCATTGCTTACCCGCCTGCGTGCCATCCTCGGCGAAGGCGAGCTGCCCATCGAGGATATCGACAAACGCATCCGCTTCCACCGCCAGGCCGGACGCACCCACGATTCCCAGCACTTTGCCCCAATCGCGACCGCCGTTCTGCAGCGTCGGCGGCTTACCATCGACCATTATGTGCGGGCACGGGACGAGACCGTCACCCGGGAAGTCTCCCCGCAGCGGCTCACCTTCTACCGCGAGGCCTGGTATCTGGACGCCTGGTGTCACTTGCGCAATGAGCTGCGCAGCTTCGCGCTGGATGCCATCCGCAGCGTGACCCTCTCGACCGAGAAAGCCAAGGAAGCGAGCGACAAGGACATTGCCCGGGTCCTCGACGGTGGCTACGGCATCTTCTCAGGCAAGCAGGTGGAGTGGGCCGAGTTGGAGTTCACTTCTGAACAGGCACGCTGGGTGAGCAAGGAAGTGTGGCACCCCGACCAGAAAGGTCAGGTGCTGGACGATGGCCGATATCGGCTGCAGGTGCCCTTCAGCAATCCGACCGAACTGGCAATGGACATCATGCGGCATGTGCCAGCGGTGAAAGTGATTGCGCCACAGAGCCTGCGGGAGCGCATCCGGGGGCTGCTGGAGCAGGGTTTGTCGTCGGTTTAGCGTCGCTGGACAACACAGGACACCGACTCCCCGCTCAAAATGGTTTGCAAATTGCACCTAAATTAGGTACTTTTTGCAAACATACTGAACAATGCCCGCTATTGACTCTACCCTCTCTCCCACCCGCGCTCACGGAGTGGTATCCCGTCTGCTGGACGAGTTCCAAGGGCGAGGTCGCCTTGTCGCCAGTCAGCCCGAACTGGTGGCCTTGAGCGGGCTGACCACCTTGGCCGTCAAGCGTCAGTTAGAACACTTGGCCGACAGAGTGGTTCGACTACCGGGTCGCCCCAGTTGCTATCTCGTCGTTCCCCCTGAGTACCGACTGCGAGGCGCCCCACCTATCGCCTATTGGCTCGCCGACTACTGTCGGCTGCGCCAGCAGCCCTATTATGTTGGCCTGCTGTCTGCCGCAGCCCTGCACGGCTCTGCCCAACAGGCGGTGCAGGTCACACAAGTCATGACAACTGTGCCGACGCGCGCACTCGATGTCGGCAACCTACACATCGAATTCCACGTAAAGCAGCGCCTACTCGACACTCCGTTATCCACAATCAAGGGGCTAGCGGCGCCGCTTGCGGTGAGCAGCCCCGAAGCGACCGCCCTGGACTTGCTGGCGTTCCAGCACTGCGTTGGCGGTGTCGCACGAGCGGCTGAAGTTATCGCAGGCCTACTGCCGGTGATGACCGTCGAAGGGTGGCGCCGCGCCTTGCCGCTTGCTCCTGTGGTCGTGCGACAGAGAATGGGCTACGTCCTCGACACCCTTAGTGCAAACCGGTTCGCCAAGCTCATCCAGACCAGCTTGCCGTCAAAGTTGCGAACCGTGCTTTTGCAGACCGCTACGCCCACGATGGGCTCGTGCGGGCAACAACCCTGGCAAGTTGATGACAATATAGGACTGAAATGACCGTTCAACCTATTGCACTAACGCACCAGGATGTCCTGGCTCACCAGCAAACGGTGCAGTGGCCTGAACTCTACCAAGTGGAACAGGACCTGCTGCTCAGTCTAGCGATGACCGCCATATTCAACGACGCGTTTCTGTCCTCCCAGGTGGCGATGCGTGGCGGCACAGTACTCCACAAGGTGCACTTGGCTCCTGCAGTGCGCTACTCGGAGGATATCGACCTTGTGGCTGTAGGGGAGCGACCAGAGTCACATATCAAAAGGGCTTTGACGCGGGTCCTTCGCCCGGTCCTGGGCAAGGAGAAGTCATCGACGTGGGCCTGGTTGAAGCTGGCTGTCCGGAATGCCGCGAAGCCTTCCCGGATTCTGCGTTGCGTTTTCAAGGTCCAAAGCGTCGTAGAGCCCGCAAGGACACTAACAATTGAGGTCGAGGTGAATGTTACGGAGCGCACGCCACGGTTCGAGTTGCAGCGCCTGCCCTTTTCTTTGACCTTCCGAGGTGAGCCCCGTGCCGCCTCCATCGTGTCTTTCAACGTGAACGAAATGCTGGCGACGAAGATGAGGGCCACGTTTCAACGCAAGAAGGGGCGGGACTTGTTTGACTTATATTGGGCGCTCACAGCCCAATCGGCCTTGCCGGTAGACACGGCCCAGGTACTCGATGCATTCAGGCACTATATGAAAGAAGAATCCACAACGGTACCTCGCAGCGAATTCCTGGCGCACCTCGAGGGCTGCCTGGCAGACAAGGTGGGGTTCTGCCGTGACATGGACCCCTTGCTCAAAAAAAGCCTTAACTACACCCCTGCAGCGGCCTCGGTAGTGGTCATTGAGCGTCTGATAAGCCAGTTGCCCGAGTAGCCTACGCGGCACTCTAGGATGCCGGGAGTCGGCCCCGGCATCCGTTTCGGCTGCGGGGAAGTCCTCACCGCAACCAGAAGACGTCTTCGCTATCTTTTACCGCAACCGTGAATATCCTGGACCGCGCGTAGCGCCGGGAAGTTGTTTTCGTCCGACGCAGAGCGGAAAAAAGCGGCGAGCCGAAGCTCGCCGCCGAATCATGGAGTCTTTGTCAGTGCTGCATGCGCGGCACGACGCAGGAAATCACCCTTTCCTCCAGGTCAAAGCCTTCAATCATCGACGTCCGCTCGTGGTGAGCCAGGCGGGTCGCCAGGTCGGCAAGCCTCAAACACTCGATGTCATAAGGGTTCTGGCCAGCCTGTCGAGCAAGCGCCTTCAGCTGCTTGATGTCCGCCTTTTCGACTGGAACGTGCAAGAGCAGTTTGACGTCACACTCGGGACACCACCCCACCACGGGCATGAAGCCAGTTCGCTCGCAACCGGTCAGGTACTCCACCAGCCCCCGGTTCGCCATCGGAACGCAGACCACTGACTGGGCGTTTCCAACTTGGATACGGAACACCATTACATGACCGTCTGCCCCGTTTGTCAGGACCCGAGCATCCCGCTTGCAGACTTCCTCCCGCCCCAGGTTGTCGAGGAATCCAGTACTGACATGCGCGCCGACGAGATATTCGAAGGCGCCAAAGAATCCCCCTATCGCCTCGCTGAGTTCATCGTCCAAACCCCGCGGCTGAAAGAGCACGCTCGCGAAAAGCTGAACATCTCCGTGCTCGGTCACTTCCGTCCGCCCCTCCGGCGACATGAACGCGCTCAGGGGGTGTTTCGACATGGTGTCCATCATTCAGCTTCTCCCATAACCAACCGACCCTCCGTCGAGCACGGCTCAAAAGTCTGTGGCCTCCTTTCCTCCCGGTCATCCGACCGGTACTCAGACGTGGTTTGAGCGACCTTGGCAGTCCCCAGCAGATACCCTCGGGACACACTTATCCACTTCTCAATATTCATCACGTTTCCTCTGATTTCGCAGATGCCCTGCACGACCTATAGCTACCGAGTGGGCGTCGGCAACGGACACACATCAGGACGAGACCGCTTGGCCCAGCTGACCCGCCGCTGCCATGGCCGCGGCTTGCGGAACCGACAGAAAGTGAGCGAGCCTTTCCAGGTTAGGACTCGAGAGATGAGCCGCCGACAAGCGGCCAGTGAATATCAGATGAACCCAACAGGGCGGTCGGCGAAGGTGCTTGCACATGCCGTACGGGGTGCAGCAGACGGTCTTGCCCGTGTGAGCAACCCAACGCAGCAGTGCATTCCCGTGCGAGAGGTCGGATTCGAGCGCCTCCCACTCCTGGCTGGATTCCTCACCATTCACCAGCTCCAGCGGGGGGAAGTCCGCCAGCGCCCGGGGCATCTGCGGATACGCGAACTCCACGGCGAGTTGCCGCAGCGCCATGGCGTAGTCCGTTGCCAGCCAGGTTTCGGCGTGGCCTCGGATGTCGTCGCACGGACGGTGCGGCGTACTGACCTCAAAGTCTTGCACGGTCAGTCTGCCCACTGCGATTTGCAGTACGCCCAGGTCGACATAGAGATAGTCTTGAATCCGCTCGACGAGCTCAGCACCGGCTCCAAAGATGTCACGCATACCAAAAGCCCACTGCAGGAGCGTGGTCTGCATGACCCCAACGCCTGCCGCACAACCTGCGAAGTCGTCGTTGCGGCGTTTCGCGGTCAGTAAGAGTTCTGTGGCGACCCCCTTCCCCACCGTGTCGTGCTGACGAACGGCTTCGAGGAAGGCACGGCCCTGATTAATGTCAAAGGTATTTTTCATACACGTTGCTCCTGAGTAAATGGATGTCCTGCAACGCGTATAGCGACCATGCCTCCGGTCGAAAAAATGCGGACCCGGTTGGGGTCCGCAGAGAATCAGGCTAGCTTCCGTCTTCAGTCATAGAGCGCCGGGCTGGGACTGAGCTCTCCTTTACGCAGCAACGACTCGACTTCGTTCTCGTTGTGTATCAGCGCGGGGCGCTGCAAGTACTCGAGAATCCAGCTGAGCTTGCGAAGGCCGAGAACGTCAGCGCCGCTGGTCTCACCGTACAGCATCACCAGCGCCCGTTTGGCTTCGAGGCTCAAGACAGCATCGTTCGCGGGAAGGTGCTGAGAGGCGGTCCTGTCGGCTTTCAGTTGTCGATACGCCCGCTCAATCAGCATCTCTTCCCCTTCTTGCGGCCAGGCAAAGTCCGACATCCGGATACGGCCGGCGAGAAGCTTTACGACGACAGCCGGCACGCCCAGGAATCGGGCACTCAAATCGGCAAACTCCTGGCCAATGCACGAGACTTGTCGAATGCCAGAGCGCAGCTGGTTGATATAGCCGTAAGTCACGCCCAACTCAGCCGCCAGCTCATTCATCGCCATACCGCGGCAACGGGCTTCGTCAATCAGCCAGGCCAGAAGCGGACCACCATCACTATCGTAGAGACGCTCTACGCGCTGCTGGGTCGTCTCATGTCCTTGCTTGCGAGCCTGGGCTCGCTCGTTACCCTTTTTCTTCATCTTCATGTCCTGTCCGGTAATGCAGGGCCATTCCTGCAACTCGTATAGCGACATGAAGATGATTACTCGGCGACAGACGACTTCTTCCTGCGATTGCGGGTCCTGCCCACCCCCGCACGCACCATCGCTGCGAGGAGCTCCGAGAACCGGTCGCGACTTGTCTGCGCCAGGCGGGCGAGTTCGGGTGAGCGCTGCTGACGTTCATACCAGAGCGCCGCCCGGTGGATAGTCAGCGGCAGCATCCTGGCGGCGATTTCCTGCAGTTCAATCTCCCGCGTTGCACGGTGCCCGGCAAGAACCGCGTTGAGCTTGGCTCTTTCCTTTTCTGTCAGCTTCGCGTCGACGTCAGGCGGGATGGATTCGGCGCTTATTGGTAGCGACCCAAGGCAGATTGAGCGACCGCGCTTGATGGTCGGGTCGTACTTGATGCGGATGAGCGTCAAGGTGTTCTTGCGGGTTCGGATTTGCATTTCGGTAGCTCCTGCGGTTGTCGATGAACCGTATAGCGACCTGTTACAGCAGCAGACGGCCTGACCGTCCACGCATACGGATAAAACCTCGCCCTACACCAGCAAGCCACTCCTTGTGGCTCGTGAAGGCACGTGCTGGTTTGTAGCCGCGCGTGCTCCCGCAAATCAACGGAGCACAAAATGAATGAACTGAAACTACTGGACCTAAATGACCTCGCCGACCTGCTCGGCAGAAGCCCCGAAACTATCAAGAAGGACCTCAGGCGCAACCCGCTGGCGGTACCGCCCCGACTGCACATCCCAGGTACCCGCCTCTTACGGTGGCGGGTAGAGGATGCCGACGCTTGGCTGAAGGCCTGCATCCTCCCACATAAGGAGGTCGTATGAAGACGTGGCCTCGCCTCAATCTCAATGCAATTCTTGCTGCACCACGCCCCGAACTCGAGTTTGTCCTACCGAACCTGCTGAAGGGTAGCGTCGGACTCCTTGCCGGGCCGGGTGGTGTTGGAAAAACGAATTTTCTGCTTCAACTGGGTATCGAGCTGGCACTTGGTCAGCCCCTGCTCGGCGGTCATTTCCCGGCACAGCCACCACGGAAAGTATCGCTGATGTTGGCTGAGGAACATGCAGCCGTGATGGCCTGTCGGCTGCACGACCATGTAGCGGCACTTGGAGACGTTGCAGGGCAAGCGGCCGAACCGGATGCGTTTTCAGTTGAGCAGCTGATGGAACGTCTCGTCATCGTGCCCGCTGGGGGCCTCGACACGAACATCTGCAACTCGGACGACACGACGCTGTTCGACGAGCTCGTATCTCTGACAGCCGGGTCAGACCTCATCGTTCTCGACCCGATTCGACGCTTCCATGATGGTGACGAGAACAGCTCCGCCGACATGACCCGTCTCGTGCAAAAGCTCGAAGTCCTGGCCGCTCGGGCAAGGGCGACCGTGCTGTGTGCGCATCACATGAACAAGTCCGCGGCCACTGCCGAGTTCGGCGAGGTGCAACAGGCAGCACGGGGGTCGAGCGCGCTGACCGATGGCGTGCGCTGGCAAGCGAACCTGCTACCGCTAAGCGTTGAGGCAGCCAAACGGCACGGTATCGCCTACGACGACCGGGCAGGTTACGTTCGGCTCCTGCTCAGCAAATCGAACTACGGCCCGCCGTTGCCGGAACTACTGCTTCGGCGCACACCCGATGGCAGCTTCGAGCCTGACAAGCCGGACAGGCTCACTACCAGAACTGGCAGGAAGCGCAGCTCGATATCGCGGGAGGCCCCTTATGTCTGAGCGGCGCATCGTCAAACATGACCCCGCCACCGGAATGTCGCCGCTTTTCCGACCCCTGCCCGCGCTCAAGGCCGGGCAACGGCAGAAGCTTGACGTCCGGACCCAGCACGGGAGCGTCGAACTGCATTGGCGCGGCCCCGACGCATTGGGGATTCCCGAGGAGACCCTGCTTCTAGCGATTCTGGAGAAGCTCAGTAACGACCATGGGCTATTCGAAGCAAGCGCAATCCTGGCACCGAGCACTGGTAGCGATGTCGGAAAAGCGCTTTGGGCTGGACTGGCTGCGAGTGGGAGCGAACTGTCAGGCGACACGCGGGTGCTCTTCACCAGCTTTGCGGCACTGTGTCGGGCGTGCGGCCACGACACTGGTGGCGCCGCCATCCGACAGGTCAAGGCCATGTTGAAGCGACTGGTCGAAGTAACCTTGTGGCTGCGTCAGGGTCGCCTGGAAGGCTCATCCCGACTTATCTCCTGGATGGTCTGCGAGGACGGTCAAGTTGCGGTTGCGGTGAATCGGAGACTGGCTGCGGCGATTCAAGGCGTGCATTACTGCCAAGTCAGCCTGTCCGAGCGGCTTGCCTTGCCCACCCATACAGCCCAGGCACTGCACGCTCGCCTATCTGCCCAGATACGCGAGGGCCGGGAGTTGCGCTTTCGCGTGGAGAGCCTGGAAAGGATGGTGTGGGGCATCAACGCCGAAGGCAGCACGCAGAGGAACCGCTTCGCCAAGCTACGCTCAGCACTCAGCGCGCTGGGCGGTCTGGCTGGGTGGGATGTCTCGGTGACGCCTGGCAGGGACGGCAAACGTGTCTATCGCATCCGCCGTGGGTCGAGCAAGCGCACCGACAACGCCACATCCTCGGAAAAGCGGCGACAGCCCTTCGGAATATCGACGACAGGCGCCCTCGCCTGAACCCTTGTGCAGCTTGAGTTTGCGGGCCAGAGCGGCATCTCTACTATTTCTAAACTAAGGGCTTGCGCCGCGCTTGATGCTGCGGCCGCAGCCCCTTCCTTCCAGATGGCAGGGCTCTTGGCCATTCGCTTCGTCGCCTGGCAGGGAATCGACGATTTCAACGTTGAAATCGCTGTGCCCGTTACCGCTGTTACCTCCATCCACAGGAAGAGGTGGGGCATCGTTTGGCCGCGGTTTCAACGTTGAAATTCCGGACTATCCTCGGTCACCGCCGCGTCCATCGTGGCAATTTACTGGCGTTATCCTCACCACCACCAGCGAAGCACTTTGAGTCCGCAAGGTTGAACCAGAATCCGTGCAACAAAAAGCCCCCGGGGAAAACCGGGGGCGACTCAATGAACGGCGTCAGCAAGACCTGCGACCGCACGCTCTACTGCCTTGTAACCCCGCTGCCAGGCGGGCCGACAATGAGTGCCACCTCATCGCCGGAAATCATCACGACATCACCTGCCACGGTGAAAAATTGCCACCTTCGACTGCTCCGACCTTTCGCCCTGACTCACTCATCAGCCAGTCAGCAAGTAGGGCTCGACTCACACCTTCAGGTGCTATCGCTACTCAGTCGGTCTCCCACACCTTCCGTTGACGCGCATTGCCAATGCGCCGGAATCGGTGTTTCCCGTGTTAGTCATAGAGTTTTGTGCTTAGCATGCTGTCTCACGCCATCGAATGCTCTGCGGGGTCTCCCCACTCACCCCTCCCGCGTAACGCAGGAGCAGGTTTTTCCGGGCCCAGGTTTCCAGGACGGCTCCGGTACGCTCGATAGCGCTCATCAACACTGGCTTAAACGGCCCCTGGCCGCCCACATGCATCACACCCAGCAAGACTCCTCTTCGGAGCCCTTATCCGCTTCAGCTATCAGGAAGGCTGCGAGCTTGCGCCCGCCGCGCCTGGGTACTCCACTCTCGCTCATACCCCTGCCGCATTACGGCGGCCTCACCTGACCACGGCGCCTCCCGGTTCTACCCTTTCGAGCAGCCCCGAGGTGGGACTGGTTACCCACGTTCTCTATGACAGGCCTGTCGGGCATTTCCTCCCGACAGCCACATGTCCACGTCGCCCAAACCCATCTCTCTTCTTGATTGGGGTCGAATCGGGCATTGCAGCCCGAAGCGCCCCGTTGCGAGACCAGAAATCACTCTGGCCTATTGCGTGCTCGAGCTCGATTAAGAGCAAGCAGCTGCCGCAGTCTGCTCCAGCTGGCAACTGGAGGTATCAAGCCATCCGGCTTGTGGCAATCGTGTCGCGGGGCTGGCGGCCCCCGACACGGTTCTGTGTTGGCAGGTCGTCCAGCTCGTGTTAGCAGTACACGAGTGTCGTCACGTATAGCCACGTGAAGCGGTGCCTGCGGCAAACCGTCACAGACAACGGAGTCGATGTGTGTCGAACTGACTTTGAAGCAGGAGGAACGACGGATGTTGGCTTTGCGGCAGCACAGCCCGCGTGCTATCCGTAGGTAGCTGACCTCGTTCCGCAGACGACGAATCGTCATCCGCATATAAAACCGCGGCCTAAACGAAGCTCCAAATCGCCGAGGAGCGCCAACATGCCGCAACCATCCGACACCCAAAACTCAACACACCTTGCAACATTCGTCATTCAGCCTGGGCTGCCACGGGCCAGTCGGGTCGAAACCGTCAATCTCGATAGCGGAGGCACACACCCCCTCATCGACATTGCCATCAGCCGCTTTCATCAGCGAATCGAAAGCGGGTTTCGACATCTCAATGGGAAGAACAACCTCGACGACTGCGACATCGCCCCGCTCTCGCGCGCACTCGCGGACAGTATTCCGGTCCCCGACCTGTCTGTACTGACCGAACTCGGCTCACTTCGCATTGCCCACTTCGAGTATGAGCTTCACCATGCAGGACACGAGGCTGAGGACCTGCTCGACGCGTTCATGGGACCGCTCGGTCTTCCATGGTCGGTGACCCGTGAGGTTTGTTGGCGTGTCAAAGGCATCGCGTTTCAACATCAAAGTGTTCCCGCGCGCCATGCGCTCAAGCTTCTGTGGGGCACAGCCCATGCCTCCGCGGCCCATCGTATCTGCCCGGCAGTCGGCAAGGTCTTCGTAGGCAGTCGGGCACACGGCTACAACCTCTTCATCAACGAAGCGTACGCACGTGCGCTCGAATACATCCTCCGGCACAGGTCCTGACCATCTGCCCTCCGGTGTCTCCGGGGGACCGGACACAGAAGTGTGAAACGCCCGCCCCTGGCAGGCGTTTTTTCGTTGTGGGGCTGTCGCCCGTTCGAAACCCGCCTAATACCGGACGTCCATCCTGATTTGTCCTCGGCAGCACTCGCTTCGTCCGTATGCGAAATGTTCATGTCACAAGGCCATATGTAACATATTGTAACAAATCGAAGGAGCCCCTGAAAAATATAAACGGACTTCCTAGACGCCTCGCAACCAACCAAACCGCGAGGTCAATCATGTCTAAAGTTCGTACCAGTCAACGCAACAACATCGCTGCTACCGGCATCACCCGAATCCTTCACCTTTTGGCTGCCAACGAGGCGCTCGATACAAAGAAAGCAATCCGGACAGCGATTCGCGAAGCAGGCCTACCCGGTCGAGACGAGTACGTCGAGGCCGTACTCAACAATCGTGAGGAACACGAGACCCAGCGCAAGAATCGTCAGAAACGCAGGAATATCGCCCACACCGGGAAATCTTGGCCGACAAGGGCACGAAAGGCTTCGCAACAACCGGTCGTGCTTCCCGCCGGAACCCCCGCTAGCCGGCTGGTTGAATACCGTCGACGCCAGGTGGAGGACGTTGCCTTTTCGCTGTTCCGTTCCGGCGCGGCAGGCGGTACAACCTTCACGGTCAAACTCACTGACGCCTGGGAGAAAGTTGGATACACCGTCTCCATCGGGGCGAACTGGGATACCTATCGTGGCCGGTTCAAGGAGTGGAGAGCGAACGAAGACCACCACGAGGTTACGCTTCCGGTGCGATGGATGACACGAATCCTTCGAAGCAATCTCGCTGAACTGGATGGTTTGATGACCCTGGATGCGTGTGAAATCGCTTCCGGCATGCCCGAGGTCAAGCTCTTCAAAGCCATCTGGGCGCGTCAGGGCAAAGGCTATTCAGTCATCACCGAGCACGGATTCATCGCCCGAAAGGGGGAGATGACCCACCACGCGGATACTGCAGCAAAGGCGCTGGCAGGACTGCGGCGCAAGCTTGCCCAAACGGGGCAACCTCGACGGACCATACAATCCGCGCTGGATATGGACGTGGCTGCATTTATCAAACGCTACAGTCGGCACGACTGCATGGTCAGTCTGAACGACGCCCGCAGTTCAGGCAGTTGCGAGGCGGGAATCCTCAACTGGTGCGAGCGCGTCGGCATCGACCCCCTGCGAAGCGCAGTTCCGCTTTCCGAGGCACTCGAGGCTTTCTCGCGCTACCCCCTCGTTGAGGTGCGTCTTGCGGTGATGCAGGCTGTCCGACGCCATCGCCGGGAACAACGTCTTGCTGCTTGAACAGACTCGCCTTCCTCATTGATGGTGCCTCAGGCGAACAAACGCACGGCTCTGCCGTGCGTTTGTTATTTGGCTGTCGCCTTTTTGGAAACCTATATGCTCTCGCACGTTTCGCTGTCGCTATACGCCTGAAACCCGCTTCGCGGAGCGCTTCGCTTGTTTGCGCACGCACCGTGAGGCCCATTTTCAGGAGCGAGAGATGCGTTACGACCCCCTGGTTTTCGACCGCAAGACCGTTTTCATGCAAAGAATCGCGGACCAGGTCCGCCGTGGCTACCGCTGGTATGCCGTGGGCGAGGTCCGACTGGACCGCGCGAAAGCCCTCGTGGCGAAGTTCGCGCGGCTCTACAACGTCCATTTGCATCGCAATCAGAAGCTGCGCGAGCGTGCGAGCGGACTCGCGTCCGCAGACCTGCTCCTGTGGAAGCCGCATACAGACACTATCGTATTCTGCCTGCTTGTCACACCCGGGCCGCATGCGGCCCGCAGCTTGGAGAAGCTACAGGATGCCTTCGCCCGAGACTCGCGCCTGACGCTTGGCGACTATGAATTGTTGCAAAGACCTCGCACCGGTAGCGACCGCGCCGCCTGGACATGGCGGCTGACGAACGAGGCGTACGAAGGTTGGCGCCTGCGCGCACTCGAAGTTTGCAGAAAAGGAAATGACTTCGAGGTGCAGCAGTTCATCGCGTCGATTCATGCGACGCCCGGCTTTGCTGGAGTGCGTGAGCAAGTGAAAAAGGTGAAGACGCTTTTTCGTGTGGAGTGGAAGCGCCGCCGGCCCGACGGGGTGACGGTGCCAGCGCTGAGCAACAGACAGCGATATGTGCAACGACTGCCCAACTCGGGCACCACGTTCAGTCACCTGATGACGCTGACATCTGTGGCTCGATGAGTCCCACGCTCCTGGTCCGAAGATGCAATCTGGCCCATCGCGTGACACACCCTGGCCCCTTTGTCGTGAGTTTCTCCGTAAACCCCGCGCAAAGATGGGCTCTGGAGGTCACACGCCCCCCGAAGCCCATCTCAAGTGCAATCAGATTGTTTCCTGCTCAATCAGGCCGCAACACCTTCGCTCCGTCTCTTCTGTGCCAGGCGAGTGCCGACTGGCATTCTGAGCCCCAATACCGGGTTGAACTGCAGTTGCTTCTCAAACAGTCCGGCTCGATACCGATGTACAACCTCCTCCGCCCAGAACGCTTGTTTGCCGAGCCTCACCGGTTCGGGCAATTTACGTGACTTCACCAGGTTTTCCAGGGTCCGCTCGGAGATACCGAGGTAGGCTGCGACTGCTTGCTTGTTCATGACTTCCATGATGACCTCTTGTGTCGGGTTGATAGACATCAATGGATAGCCATGCTGTTTTATCCCTGAAGCAGCCCTAGGCTCTGTTGACCGAGTCGGGCCAACTGTGGATAATCTGCGGTTGTGTTTGACTGTGTCCGTTCGAAGAATCCGTTGGTCACCTGGAGGCAGATTGGGAGGCAGACGGGTTTTCGGTTGGTTACGGACTACCGCGGACGAACACGGGTAAGGCGCTGTTTTTTCAGATGAATTGCTTTCGTCTTCGCCTGTCAGATTATTGGTTTAACGACTTTTAATCCGTTGGTCGCAGGTTCGAATCCCGCACGGCCTACCACGAAAATCAAAGGGTTGGAGTTGATCTCCAGCCCTTTTTGTTTTTATTACCACAATCCTGCTGGCGCCTTGAATCAAGGCAAGTCAACCCGCTATACTATTGGGCGTTGTAGCCAACGGTGAAAAATTTATATTTGCCGGCTACCCGGCGTCACAGGCTGTCACACTCTCGTTTCCCGGTCGCAGCGTCCATCGCGGCACCCACCCGAATCATCAAGAGATAGCTGGACATCGGTCTGGCTATTTTTGTTTCTTGCTGTTCGCCCGGTTTTCGGTCCACATCCGGCCCCCGAGCAGCCTGTGCGGTGCAATCGGCCGACCCAGCAACCATCCGGACCCAAGCTTGCGCGCCGAACAGGCCCGGCAAGCAACACCGTTGCGATCATGCATCATCGATCGCCCCAGTGCGGGGTGGCAATACCATCACTACCCTGCCCGCCCCCTGTTGCACCGGGGTCGTCACCGATTACACAGATGCTCGCTCAGCCGGATCTGATTGGCCTGTCTGCACAGTGCAGGTCCGGCAGATCTTGACATGCAGCCCGTCAAGGCAGCGGCGAGACCCGGCTCAGCCCCGGCCAACGGGGCAACCGGCACACTTATCAGGAGCCCGAAAATGGCCAAGGAAGAATTGATTGAAATGCACGGCTCGGTTACCGAAGTCCTGCCCGACGGACGCTATCGCGTCACCCTCGACAACGGTCACACCCTGATCGCTTACTCCGGTGGCAAGATGCGCAAGCACCACATCCGCATCATCGCCGGCGACAACGTTTCACTCGAAATGTCGCCTTACGACCTCAGCAAGGGACGGATCACCTTCCGTCACCTGCCGGGCCGCGGCGATGGCAGCTCGCCCCCGCCGCCCGCCGCCCGCCGCCGCTAAGCACCAGCTCCGGACGCATGACCTGCAGCCCTTGCCCTTACAGGCAGGGGCTGCTGCTTTTCCTGGATACGAAGTGGAAACACCCGCCATGAACACGATGCATATCTGGGTGGATGCCGATGCCTGCCCTGCCGTCATCAAGGACATGCTGTTCCGTGCAGCAGCACGCACCGGCCTGCCACTCACCCTGGTTGCCAACCAGTTCCTGCGCACCCCCTCTTCACCCACGATCCGCATGATCCAGGTGCCGGGCGGTTTCGATGAGGCCGACAAGTACATCGCCGACCGCGTCCAGCCAGGCGACCTGGTGATCACAGCCGACATCCCGCTGGCAGCCGCGGTGGTCGAGCGCGATGCGCAAGCCTTGAGCCCGCGCGGGGAATGCTATGGCAAGGAGAACATCCGCCAGCTGCTCGACATGCGCAACTTCATGGACACCCTGCGCAGCACCGGCGTCGACACCGGTGGCCCGCCCGCATTCGGTCAGGCAGACCGTCAAGCCTTCGCGCGCCAGCTCGACAAACTTCTGCTGGCCGCAGCACGACGACGCCCCAAGCCTCCCGAATCGTCACACTGACTCACACACCCCGCCCCTGCTGATCAATTTGTGCCAATATTCACCGTCGGAGCAATGTCGACACGTCATCAGCCTTCAAGTCAAAGGGGAGCAGAAAAATGGGTTTGTTCAGTTTCATCAAGGATGCTGGCGAGAAGCTGTTTGGTAGTGGCGAAGCCAAGGCCGCCCAGGACGCCGCCGCAAAGGCACCGACACCAGAAAGTACCGCATTGGCCAACACCAAGGCCGCCGAAGCGATCCGCAACTACATCGATGCACTGAAGCTGGCCACACCTGACCTGACGATCCGCTTCGAAGGCGCCTCGGGCACGGTGACGGTTGGCGGCAGTGCCCCCGATCAGGCCACCAAAGAACGCATCCTGCTTGCCGCAGGCAACGTCCAGGGCGTCTCGCAGGTTGAGGACCAGATGACGGTGCTCAAGGCTGAACCCGAAGCAAAGTTCCATACCGTAGTGCGTGGCGACACCCTGTCTGCCATCGCCAAAGCTCACTATGGCAACGCCAACAAGTACATGGCGATCTTCGAAGCCAACAAGCCCATGCTCAGCCACCCCGACAAGATCTACCCCGGTCAGGTCCTGCGCATTCCACCTCAGGCCTGAGTACTTGCCGCGGCGACATTGTCATCCTCCTGACGTCACTGTCGCCGACACAAACGGCTCTCGGCAAGGGCATGGCTTGAACTCGGCATTCCGGCGCGCTACGCTGCAGCCCGCCCACCGCAATCAGACCTACCCATGCCCCGCATTCAGATCGAACTTCCCGACGCCTTTCCGTTCTCGACCGAACTGACGCTTTACCTGAGTCACATGAACGCGGCAGGCCACCTCGACAACGCCCTGCTGCTGACCCTGGTTTCCGAAGCGCGCTGCCGCTTCTTTGCCTCCATGGGTCACAAGGAACTCGACGTAGACGGTCGCGGCGTCATCGTCTCGGATGCCGCCCTTCAATATCTGTCCGAAGCCTTTCACGGTGAAACCGTCATCGTCGAGATCGCACCGCAGGACTTCAACAAATACGGTTGCGATCTGATGTGGCGGATGCGCGAACGCGACAGCGGTCGAGAGATTGCCCGCGGCAAGACCGGCATTGTGTTCTTCGACTACCAGGCCCGCCGTATTGCGCCGGTCCCCGAAGTCTTCCGCCAGCGCTTTGTCGATGCCACTTGAAGTCGATCTGCCCGTTGTCATCGTCGGCGGCGGACCATCCGGCCTGATTGCCGCCGAGGTGCTGTCCGCGCAAGGACTGCCGGTTGCGCTCTACGATGCCATGCCTTCGGTCGGACGCAAGCTGCTTCTGGCCGGGCGCGGCGGGCTCAACCTGACCCACAGCGAACCCGTCGACGCGTTCAAGTCGCGCTACGGCGAGCGCGCCACCGAAATCGCTCCCTTGCTCGACGTCTTTGGCCCGGACGCCCTGCGCGCGTGGGCAGCCTCGCTCGGCGTGAAAACCTTTGTCGGCAGCTCAGGCCGCGTGTTCCCGACCGAGATGAAAGCCGCTCCGCTGCTGCGCGCCTGGCTGAGCCGGCTGCGCAAGCAGGGGGTTCGCATCCACGTGCGACATCGTTGGCTGGGCTGGACGCAGTACACCCGTTCTTCGCAACAGTGCCTGCGCTTTTCAAGTCCGGATGGCGAACAACACGTGCACGCCCGGGCCGTCATCCTGGCCATGGGCGGAGGCAGCTGGGCCCGTCTGGGTTCGGACGGCGCCTGGGTCGGCCCGCTACGGGCGCTCGGCATCGATGTTGCGGACCTGCAGCCTGCCAACTGTGGCTTCGAGCGCATCGACAGCGCCAACCACACCCCCGGCTGGAGCGCCCATTTCCGCGAGCGTTTTGCCGGCCAACCGGTCAAATCGGTTCGCGCCATGGTGACCGACCCTGCGGGCCGGCGCCATGAACGCAGCGGAGAATGCATGATCGACGCCACCGGTATCGAGGGTGGGCTGATCTATGCCTTGTCGGCGCCGCTGCGCGACTCAATCCGCACACAAGGTCACGCCGTATTGACGCTGGACCTGACCCCTGCACGCAGCCTGGAACGCCTGTCTGCAGATCTGTGCCGCCCTCGGGGCAGCCGCTCGCTGTCCAGCCACATTCAGAGTCAGACGGGACTCAAAGGCGTCAAGCTCGGCCTGCTGCGCGAGTGCCTGCCTGCCGACATCCTTGGCGACCCTGCACGACTGGCGGCAGGCATCAAGGCGCTACCCATCAAGCTGAGCGCACCACGCCCGATCGACGAAGCAATCAGCACTGCCGGCGGGGTGCGCTTCGAGACGATGAACCGCCACCTGATGCTCAATGACCTTCCCGGCGTGTTTTGCGCCGGAGAGATGCTGGACTGGGAAGCGCCAACCGGTGGCTACCTGCTGACCGCCTGCTTCGCCAGCGGACTGGTCGCAGGGCACGGTGTCATGAACTGGCTGCAAACCCTGGACGCCCGCTGAACCCACCCTGCTCCCGCTATTCCGGCAACAAGGCAGGAAACCCAGGCTGCGCGTAAAATGCCGCTTTGTCCGCACAAGCAGCAGCCATGAACACCTCTCACCGCCGCCCCGAACTGCTCGCGCCCGCGGGTTCGCTCGACATGATGCGTACCGCCTTCGCCTATGGGGCCGATGCCGTCTATGCCGGCCAGCCGCGCTATTCGCTGCGCGTGCGCAACAACAGCTTTGGCAAGCTCGACGTACTCGCTGCCGGCATTGCCGAAGCCCATGCCGCCGGCAAGGCCTTTTACCTGGTGGCAAACATCTACCCACACAACTCGAAGATCCGCACCTTCGAAGAGGACATGGCCCCGGTCATCGACATGAAACCGGACGCATTGATCATGGCCGACCCGGGACTGATGATGATGGTGCGCGAGCGCTGGCCGGATATGGACATCCACCTGTCGGTGCAAGCCAACACCACCAACTACGCCTCAGTGCGGTTCTGGCAATCGATGGGCGTCAAGCGCATCATCCTGTCACGTGAGCTGTCGCTCGACGAAGTCGCCGAAATCCGCGACGCCTGCCCGGACATGGAGCTCGAGGTTTTCGTGCATGGCGCGCTATGCATCGCCTATTCCGGCCGCTGCCTGCTTTCGGGTTACTTCAACCACCGTGACCCCAACCAGGGCAGCTGTACCAACTCCTGCCGCTGGGACTACAAGCTTCATGAAGCGGGCGAGAACGCAGCCGGCGACGTGCAATCCTGCGGCAACACGCCGTTGGGCAACCCCACCGATTTCGGCACCGTCGGCACTGCGCTGGGCAGTGCACTGGGCGGTGGTCCACGCCACATCGGAGGCAGCAAGGTGTGGCTGCTGGAAGAAGGTAGCCGCCCGGGCGAACTGATGCCGATCGAAGAGGATGAACACGGCACCTACATTCTCAACTCCAAGGATCTGCGTGCCATCGAGCATGTGCAACGTCTGGTCGAGATCGGAATTGACTCACTGAAGATCGAAGGCCGCACCAAGAGCCCCTACTATGTCGCCCGCGCCAGCCAGGGATATCGGCGCGCCATTGACGACGCCGTAGCCGGCCGCCCCTTCGACACCCGCCTGCTGGGCGAGCTGGAGGGTCTTGCCAGCCGCGGATATACCGACGGTTTCTACCAGCGTCACCACACGCCGGAACACCAGAACTACCTGCGCGGCCACTCCGAATCGGGGCGCAGCCTGCTGGTGGGCGAGGTGATCGGCTTCGACGACGCTCGCGGACTTGCCGAGGTCGAAGTCAAGAACCGCTTCGCAGTCGGCGACAAACTGGAGTTTCTGCTGCCTTCCGGGAACCTGAGTGCCACGATCGAGCGTATCGAGCAGGCCGACGGCACCTCGCTACCGTTGGTGCCCGGCAGCGGACGCCGTGTGTGGCTCCCCCTGCCGGCCGGTGCCGACTCAAGCCAACCCTGCTTCATTGCCCGTTATCTGTAAGCATGCAAGCGCGGGTTTCAATCCTCGCGCTGCGACTGCAGGATGCGCCGGCGAAATGGGCCGGCGTCATTCCACGCAACCATCCCCCCCAGCAACAGCAAGCCACCGACCAGGGCGATCGCCGCATACGGCACCATCAGGGCCAGCAGTGGCCAGTTGATCGAACGCTCGAGCATGGCCTCGCCAGGGGCCTTGGGATTGACCCAGGCGGTGACCGACGCACCCGGCGCCAAATCGGCCCGTTTGCGTACGAGCGCCTCCTTGTGGTCAAAACCGTAGTGAAGGTCATAACGCGACGCCAGCAAGGTCACGCCAGCACGCTCATACTGAAAACTCACCTCCAGCCGGGGCAAGGGGCGATTGAACAGCAGGTCTGCCGGCACGGTCTGGACCGACACGACCTTAGCCTCCACCGCCTCCCACTGGCGACTCTGCATTGCATCCAGCAAGGGCAGGATGCCGAAATGGATTGCCCCCGAAACGCCTGCCACCAGCAGCGCAGTCCCCAGCAAGGGGAACACGACGCGGAGGACCGCCTCAAGCAGATACAGCTTCAGAGCGACACGAGGCATGATGCGGCGAAGAGACCAGGGGCTTTCATTCTATGCGCCGCAGGCCGGTTCGGAAACCTCGGAACGCATTTCCCGCCGACCCTGCCCCTCAAGCGTGCATCATCGAACCCAATCAACCGCGTATAGCAGCCGGACCCACCCATGAACACGCCCTCCTCCCTGACCATCGACAGGCTCGACCTATTGGCGGATCGACACAGCTCCGCTTTCCTGACCCTGTTGGACCACTATGCTCAAGACCCGATGGGCGGTGGGCATCCACTAAAGCCGGAAGCGCGTAACCATCTGGTTGAGCGGCTCCGCGAGCGCACCGACTTCGTCGGCTTCATTGCATTTCACGGTCAACAACCCTGCGGCCTGATCAACTGCTTCGAAGGCTTCTCCACTTTCGCCGCCCGCCCGCTGCTCAACATCCACGATATCGTCGTGCTGCGCGAACTCAGGGGCCAGGGCATCGCCCGCAAACTGCTGGCCGCGGCAGCCGACGAAGCCCGCCGTCGCAACTGCTGCAAGCTGACGCTGGAGGTGCTGTCAAACAACACGGCCGCCCTGCGCACCTACCAGCAAGCCGGCTTCGCCCCTTACCAACTCGACCCGGCGGCGGGGCAGGCACTGTTCATGCAATGCCCGCTATAGCCTCCGCTGCGCGTTTGCCGCGGCACCGATGCCGTGCTTCTGCGCTATAATGCAAGGCTTTGTTTTATCTGAAAATCAGGACCCACCGTGCTCGTCGCCGCCAACATCACCATGCAGTTCGGGGCCAAGCCCCTGTTCGAGAACGTCTCCGTCAAGTTCGGCGACGGCAACCGCTACGGCCTGATCGGTGCCAACGGTGCCGGCAAGTCCACCTTCATGAAGATCCTGTGCGGCGCACTTGAGCCCAGTGCAGGCAACGTCTCCAAGGATCCGCACGAGCGCATGGCCTACCTGCGCCAGGACCAGTTCGCCTACGAAGACATGCGTGTGCTAGACGTCGTCATGATGGGCCACGAAGAGCTGTGGGCTGCGATCAAGGAGCGGGACGCGATCTACGCCAACCCCGAGGCCACCGAAGACGACTACATGCATGCCGCCGAACTCGAAGGCAAGGTCGGCGAATACGACGGCTACACCGCCGAAGCGCGTGCCGGCGAGTTGCTGCTGGGCGTGGGCATCGGCACCGAACTGCACAACGGCCCGATGCAGAACGTCGCCCCGGGCTGGAAGCTGCGCGTGCTGCTGTGTCAGGCATTGTTCGCCAACCCCGACATCCTGCTGCTCGACGAGCCGACCAACAACCTGGACATCAACACCATCCGCTGGCTGGAGGAAGTGCTCAACGAGCGCAACTCCACCATGGTGATCATCTCTCACGACCGCCACTTCCTGAACCAGGTGTGTACCCACATGGCGGATCTGGACTACGGCACCATCACCGTATACGCCGGCAACTACGACGACTACATGGAAGCGTCCACCATGGCGCGCGAGCGCCAGTCCGCCGCCAACGCTCGTGCCAAGGACAAGATCCAGGAACTTCAGGCCTTCGTGCGCCGCTTCTCGGCCAACAAGTCCAAGGCCAAGCAGGCCACCAGCCGCATGAAGCTGATCGACAAGCTCAAGCCCGAAGACGTCAAGCCGTCCTCGCGTCAGTACCCGTGGATCCGCTTCGACTACGACGACAAGGACAAGCTGCACCGCCTCGCCTGCGAGATCGAAAACCTCACCTTCGCCTACGACGGCATGGAAAGACCGCTGATCAACAAGTTCAGCATGGCCATCGATGCCGGCGACCGTGTCGCCATCATCGGCGAGAACGGCGTCGGCAAGACCACGCTGATGAAGCTGCTGGTGGGCGAACTGACGCCGCAGAAGGGCCACGTCAAATGGGCCGAGAAAGCCAAACCTGGCTACTACGCGCAGGACCACTCAGCCGATTTCGCCAGCGATGTCAGCCTGACCGAATGGATTGCCGACTACTCCCGCATCACCGCGGCAGCCACCGGTGAAGACAACGAGACCCTGATGCGCGGCACCCTGGGCCGCCTGCTGTTCTCGGGTGACGACGTCAAGAAGTCGGTCAAGGTGATCTCCGGGGGTGAACAGGGCCGCATGCTGTTCGGCAAGCTGATGCTGTCGCGCCCCAACGTGCTGCTGATGGACGAGCCGACCAACCACCTCGACATGGAATCCATCGAATCGCTCAACGGTGGTCTGGACAAGTTCAACGGCACCCTGGTGTTCATCTCGCACGACCGCGAGTTCGTCAGTTCGCTGGCCACCCGCATCGTCGAGATCAAGCTCGATGGCACCATCATCGACTACCGCGGTACCTACGAAGAGTATCTGTCGAGCCAGGGTCTGGAGTAAGCAACGGGCTAGCAGGCATGGCAAGCCTGCTAGCCTCGCACACCAAACAAGTCGCGTTCTCAGCGCTCCGGAACGCGGACACCAGTCAGGCCGCCGGAGCCTCCGTACTTCGACCTGCGCCCTCGACACTCGGAATCAGGCCCGACGTTACCGCGTGCGCTACCGCCTGCGCACGATTGCTGACATTGAGTTTGCGCAGGATTTTTTGTACGTGGTTCTTGACTGTCAGCGGGCTGATATCGAGGATCTGACCAATCTCATAGTTGGTCTTTCCATCGCGGACCCAGGCCAGCACCTGCAGTTCCCGCTCCGACAGCAAAGGGTCGGCCATCACCACTTTGCCACCCTGCAACTCCCCCTCCCACATCCGCTGCAAAGCCATGTGCAGGTTCGGCATTAATAGTTCGGCCAGATAGGTTTCGCGCTCTCCGGGCGGATGCGGCATGCCGAGAAACACGAAAAATGACGCAGCCTGTTCCCGGCGCGGCTCTACCACACCATGACACAAGAGATGTGCACCGACATGTTCCGCCAGCAACGGCGCGTCAATTGGAACCATCGGCCGCCGGCCGGCATCGTTCCACGCCTTTAGCAATGGCAACACAAGTCCCCCGTGCGGATCGCGGGCAACACGCTCAAAGCTCTCCGGCATCACCGCACGCGAGAAGATCTCGTTATTGACGCTCATGCTGCTCAGATCACCGAACGAACACACCAATGTCTCGTGCGGCAGAAAACTCTGTAACGCGCCCTGTGCCCACAGGAAGAACTGAAACCGTTTTGTCACCTTGACCGATGTCTCGATCGCAAAGAGGAGGCGTTCGAGTTCCTCACCGTGCAGTGACCCCGAATAGTTCATTAGAGTCATACCTTGTGATCACGCCAACCAAGACTCATACCTTCACCTCAACCATGCGACACACCCCATCACCGCATGTGGGCGGCAGCGGGCCAAGGCGAACACTTTCATTATCTCAAGCGAATGAAGCAGTCTAATGTGCTTCAATGACATCAGCTTGATGGCGAACTAGTTCTTTCGGACTGTACTGTGCCGCGCCAGCATGACGGCATTGCGACGCTGGCATGACGCCTTTGTGGATAGCACGAGCGGCTACTGCTGCCCGGAGGCTGGGGCGTCGTTGCCGGGTACCGGCCGAAACACCCAATCGGCGTAACGGCGGGCCTGTGCCGCGGTCGGATCCAGTTCGGGCGGCAAGCCGTGGGTGCGCAAGGGGACGAGGCCGGAGCGGCTGCGCAGGCCGACGATCCCGCCACCGGCACGCACCAGCTCCCAGTCGGGTTCGCCGGTGAAGGGGTCGCGCCAGACCCGGCGCAGATGACGAACGGAATAGGGGAAACGCCGGTCCTGGATTAGGTCCTGCAGCGACTGCGGCCACGCCGGACTGCCCTCCGGCGACAACGCGCGGTAGCGCGCGATGGCACGGGCAATGTCCGCGCCGCGGTAGAGCAGTTCGGTCTCTTTCTCGCGCTGCGCCAGGCGCGACCAGGCCTCGCCGGTATGTGCCAATCCCAGCCCCAGCGCGGCGATCAGGAACAGTACCAGCAGGTAGCCATAACCCGCCTGGCGCTGGCGGGCACTACCACGACGCATAATCCGTCCCGTCACGGCCGACACCTTCCGCACCACTGCGTACGTCCCACACTCCGCCGGCGGGCTCGAGGGATTCGAGACGGGTCGGTGGCGGCATTTCCACCCAGGTGTCACTGCGATCGGTCAGCGGGTCGACCGGAATCGACCGCAGGTAGCGCTTGTCGGTCAGCTCCTGCAGCGTACGGGGGTAGCTGCCGGTGTCCCCCTTGAACTTGTCGATGGCATCACGCATGACCGCAAGCGACTGCTTGACGCTGGCCTCGCGCGCGCGCTCGAGGTGGTCGAAGTAGCGCGGCGCGGCGATCGACAGCAAGGTAGCGACAATCGCCATGACCACCAGCAGCTCGATCAGGGTGAAACCCGCGAGTGCCGCGCGTGGCCGTCCGAGGCGCATGCGCTCACCATTCACGGTAGGGCACCCCGTCCAGCCCGGTTCCGCCGGCCATTGAATACACGTCGAACACATCGTCGCCCTCACCCGGATCGTCGGGCGAGCTGGCATAACTGCGTTTGCCCCAGCTCGCCTCGGCCGGCAACCCGCCCTCGGGATGAAAGGGATCGCGCGGCAGACGACGCAGGAAGTAGATCATGCTGCCGTCCGGATCACGTGCATCGCGCACCCCACCTGCCAGCACCTCGAGCTTGGGCGGATAGCCACTGCTGCCTTCCGGCCGGGCGATACGCCCCTCATCGGCCGCGGCCTTGTAGGCGTCAATGGCGCCGCGGATCTGGCGCAGGGCAGACCGAAGTTCGGCCTCGCGCGCACGCTGGGCCCCCAACTCGACCAGCGGCATCGCAGTCGCCGCCAGGATGCCGACGATGGCCACGGTCACCACCAACTCGATCAGGGTGAAGCCCAGGGCGAGGCGCCGCATGTTCATTGGCCGACCCGGACGTCGATCGAATCGGCGGCGGACTCGGATTGCAACTGGCCGCCGCGACTGACAGTCAGACCCGAGGCAGAGATCCGCGCATCGCCACTGGCGCCCGGCTTGCTGCGCAAGGCGACCGATGCCGAGGTCGCGCCACCGCCGGCTGCAAGCGGCACCACCACCTGCCCTGACTGCCCGCCCTCAGCCGCAGCAGCTTCGACCAGTTCGGGATCGAAGCTGACGGTTACGGAACCCCCATCGTGAGGTGAGCCGGCATCGACAGTAAGCGTCACCGAAAATGCCTCTCCCTGCCCCAGCGCTTCCGGTCCGGCCAGACCAAGGCGTGCGCCCTGACGTGCCGGCTCCGGCGCCCCATCAACGGCGCGTTCGACGGGTGCGACGCGAGGGGCTTCTGCCCGTACCGGCGTCTCGCGAACGGGTGCTGCGCCCGGCGCGCCGTCACCACGCAGCGCCAGGCTGTTGGGCGAAGTCGGTCCCAGGCGCAACTGCGCTGCACCGACCGTGGCTTCAGTGCCGGCAGGCAGATCCGCCCGGGTCAAAGCCGGCGCCACCACGTTGCGCACGATACGCGGCGTGATCAGCAGCACCACTTCGGTCTTGCTGCGCGAGTCGCTCTGACTGGAGAACAGCCGGCCAAGCATCGGCAAATCGCCCAGGCCCGGCAGGCGGCTGGCGCTCGAACGCTCTTCGTCGTTGATCAAGCCGGCCAGCACCTGGGTTTCACCATTGGCCAGGCGCAAGGTGGTTGCCGCACTGCGAGTACCGACCTGGTAGGCAAGCGAGCTCGATGGCCCCTGCACTTCCTTGACGATGCTGCTGACCTCCAGCGCGACCTTGATCATCACCTCGTCGTCGAGCGTCACGCTGGGTTCGACATCCAGCTTGAGACCCACGTCCAGATAATTCACCGAGGCCGACACCCCGACATTGGCCGTCGACGTCGTGGTAAACACCGGCAGCTTCTCGCCGATATGGATCTTGGCCTTCTCGCGGTTCTTCACCCGAATGCGCGGATTGGCGAGCAAGGTAGTGTCACTGTCCTCATTACGCAGGTTCAACAGCGCCCCAGGGTTGGACACATAGGGCACCATGGAACCGCGATTGCGCAGATTGACCACACCGCTCGCCAGCACGCCGCCCGGCGACGTCGTGGTCTGAGTCACGCCGTTGATGATGGTGGTGGTGGCCAGGCTGTCCTGGATCAGGCCGTAGCCGATCTGGTCGGGGAAATCGAGGCCCAGGTTCAGCAGCTTGTTGCGGCTGACCTCAAGCACCTCGACCTCCAGCATGACTTCGGGTTCGGCAACGTCGAGCGTGGCCAGCAGGCGTTCGGCCAGTCGCACGGCGTCCGGCGTGTCCTTGATCACCACCATGTTGAGCTTTTCATCAATGAACACATCCTTGGTCTTGACCAACTGCCGCACCATGGCCAGGGCCTGCTTGGCGTCGGCATTGGTCAGGTAGAAGCTGCGGGTGACCAGTTCAACGTATTCCTTCTGCTTGGCCGCAGTGGCCGGATAGATCAGTACCGAATTGGCATTGAGTTGCTTGCGCTCAAGCTGCTGGGTGGCACCGATCAGAGCGATGACTTCGGCCACCGTGCTGTTGCGTACGAACAGCGTGACCTTGGACTCGGCACGCACATCACGATCGAACACAAAGTTGAGCCCGCTGGCACGCGACAGGGCCTCGAACACCACCCGCAACGGCGCCTCGCGAAACTCCAGCGTGACCGGACGCGCCATAGGACCATCGGGCACCGCCATCACCGGCGCCGCCTGAGCCGCAATCTCGTCAAGCTGACGTAACAGCTCGCGCGCCCGGACATTGCTCGCCTGTTCGGCAAGCACCGCACGCACCCCCTGTTCAGCACCAGCCAGGTCGCGTCGGGCCAGTGCCGCTTCGGCCTGGTCGAGGCGGGCACTGCGACGGCGTTCCGCTGCCAGTAGCGCCGCGCCGCCCTTGGCCTGCGGGTGATTCGGATCGATCGCCAGTGCCGCCGCGTAGTGGCGTTCGGCCTCTTCGGCATGTCCCTGCGCACGCGCCTGTTCGGCGGCGATCAGGGACTCGCTGACCAGGCGTTCGCGCTGACGCAGGTAGTAGGCACGCAACTCCTGGTTGCGCGGCTCGGCCTCGACACGGGTTTTCAGATCCGCAAACGCCTGCGTGCGGTCACCACTGGCAAAAGCCTCGCGGCTTTGCTGCAGGCTGGGGTTGGATACGCAGGCAGTCAGCGTGATCACGGATGCGCACAGCAACAGGCGTGCGTTTCGGGCAGTCGGGGTCATTTGGAAGAGAGGTCGATGGATTGTCGTTGTTCGAGCGGGAGGTAGAGCAGTTCTAGCCGCTGGGCATCAATGCGCTCGACGCGATAACGCTCACCCAGCACATCGCCCTGGCGGACGAGGTGCAGCTGCTTGCCCTCCATCAGCATCACGGTGCGTTCGCCGTCATCGTCCAGGGCACCGACAAAACGGAACGGCAGCGCTGGCGCCATCGGCCGCGGCACCACGGCCTGCGGCGGCGGTGGCCGGAAGCTCAAGGGCGTGGCGAACCCTGCACCCTGTTCCGGCAAGCCGGGGCGCGCGCGGAAATCCACGAGTGCAGGCAATTCGATTGCCGCGCCGGTCACGGGCTCGACCAGGCGGCGGGGGGCGCTACGCTCCGTCCGCTCGACGGCGGCGGACACCGGGGCCGTCTCGTCCTCCTGCATGCCCAGCCAGCCCGCTGCCGCCAGCGTCAGCGCCAGGGCGCCGAACAGCATCGTCGTGCGCGTGTTCATGCCCCCTCCCGCAGGAACATCACCAGCCGCAATTCGGCCTCCACCACGCTGGCTTCGCTGCCGCCACGCTTGATCGAGATCGACTCGAGGCCCAGTTCAGGCAGATCGATCAGGACGGCGCCCAGCCAACGGTAGATGCTGGGAAAATCGCCCTGTACCGGCACCACCAACGCAACCCGCTGCAAAGGGGTGGCACGCTCGGCCACGCTGCGATAGTCGGCCCTTCTCACCTCGACGCCATGCTGCACCGCCATCGCATAGATACGCGAAAGCCGCTCGGACAGCGCACTGGCAGGCGGAAAACGTTCGGTGTAGTAGGCCTCCAGCCGCGCGCGCGGTGCAGGCTCGGCACGCTGCGGTGCTGCACTGCGCTGCAGGCGGGCACGTTGCTGCTGCAGCGCTTCCTGCTGCGTGGCGATCCAGGCATCGCCCACCACGCCAAGCACGGCGGCCACCGCCAGCACACCGAGGCCGGCCCAGCCGGCAAACCCGGCACGCAGGCCTGCACGGCGCAGCATGGCCAGTGCCGGTTGCAACGCCGCCCAGCGCGCCCCAAGCCCTTCACCCATCTTCATGCCCCACCCCAACGGCTGGTCATGACGAAGCGCACCAAGGTCACGCCATCCACCACGGTGAGCTCGTGTCCGCCGAGCTCCGCACCCGCCAGCACCGGATCGTTGCGCATGCGGCCAAGCACCGCCAGCACGGCGTCGAGCGAACGCGCCTGCCCTGTCAGACGCAGCGCACCACGCAGCGCTTCACCTTCGATTTCGATCCAGGCGACATCCTCACCACGCACGCGGTCGAGCGCGACAAAGACTTGCCCCCAATCGGCATCGAGCTGCGTCGACACGCGGACCAGCGCCTGCACCTCGGTCACGGTCAGGGCCGGCTGTACCACAGGAGCGGGCGGAACAGGCTCACTGGCCCGCTGGCGCTGCAGCTCTGCAAGCAACTGAGCACGTTCATCCAGCGCTCGATGTGCCTGCACGAACTGAAATCCCTCCATCGACAAGACGGCCAAGGCCACCGCCAGTGCCACCCAGCCCAAGCGGCTGGAGGGACGGCGAACCGGTAGAAAATCGAGCACGATCGGGGCCGGTGCCTTCATACCCCGGCTCCGCTCGCAGCCAGGGACCAGCCCGCCGGCAGCGCCTCCACCTGCAAACCTTCGACATGCAGGCGCCCCGGCAAAGCCGACGGCTCGCTGGCCGCCCACAGCGCCAGCGTACGCGCCAGAGTCTGTGCCGGTATCGTGCCCGATGGCTCGCTGCGAACCCGAAGCCACTGCCCGTCCTGCCAGCTGCCGGTGGTGAGCCGGCCGTCCCGGCACAAGGCAAATGCACCTCGGCCACCCGCTGCCTGCGTCGCAATGCGGTTATAGGCGTGGACGTAAGCCCCACTGAAGGCGGTCAGGCGCAGGCGATGCCGCTGTATCCAGACCTGCAGCGCCTCGACAATGGCGCGCGGTGCGGCACAGGCCAGCGTGCTGTCGCCACAGGCATCGCGGTCGATCGCGATGCACCAGGCCTCCGGGCCGATATCGTGGACTGCACGAAACCGTGCCTCCAGCCACAGGCGGCGCTCACGCGCGCCACGCAGCCCTGTTGGCCACTGCACCACCAGGTAGCGCAACCAGATGTCGCCCAGTTCAACGACCAGACGCCCAGCATTGCGCAAAGCGGGAATGGGGGGCAATGCCTCCAGCGCCAGCGCCGGATCGTCGGCAAACCCTGCAGCATGCGGTCCATCCGCCGACTGCAGTTGCCAGGCATCGGCCTTGAGGGTGAGCCGGAGCGACTCAGCCGAGAAGCGTGACACGGTTCAGTTCCTGCAAAGAGGTTTCGCCGGCCGCCACCATGTCGGTGACCGCCTCGCGCAGACTGCGGAAGCCCTTGCGCCGCGCCGCATCCTTGAGGCTGCGGATGGGCGCACGGGCGAGGATCAGCTCGCGGATTTCATCATCGAGCAGCAGGACTTCAGCCACCGCCCGCCGCCCGCGGTATCCCGCCCCGCGACAGTGACCGCAGCCCTGACCGGCACGGAAGCGGAAGGCTGCCACATCACCCAGCTCCGATGCGGCCAGCAGCGCGGCGTCCGGCACCACGTCGGCCACGCAATGGCTGCAGTTGACCCGCACCAGACGCTGGGCCACCACCCCATTGAGCGCAGCAACCAGGTTGTACGGGTCGATACCCATGTGCATGAAACGGCCAATCACATCGAACACGTTGTTGGCATGCACGGTGGTGAACACCAGGTGGCCGGTGAGCGCGGCCTGCACCGCAATTTCGGCGGTCTCGCCGTCGCGGATCTCACCCACCATGATCTTGTCCGGGTCGTGGCGCAGGATGGAGCGCAGGCCACGGGCAAAGGTCAGGCCTTTCTTTTCATTGACGGGGATCTGTAGCACGCCGGCCAACTGGTATTCGACCGGATCCTCGATGGTGATGATCTTGTCCAGACCATGATTGGTCTCACCCAGCGTGGCGTAGAGTGTCGTGGTCTTGCCGCTGCCCGTCGGACCGGTGACCAGCAGCATGCCGTAAGGCTCGCTCGCCAGCCGGCGCAGCACGCTGCGGGTGGACTCGGCAAAGCCCAGCGACTCCAGGGTCAGGCCGCTCATCTCGCGGGTCAGGTGTTCCTTGTCCAGCACCCGCAACACGGCGTCTTCACCGTGGATACTGGGCATGATGGAGACGCGGAAATCGATCTCGCGTCCGCCGGTACGGGCCTTGAAGCGTCCGTCCTGCGGCACACGCCGCTCGGCAATGTCGAGTTCGGCCATGACCTTGATGCGCGAGATTGCCTGCTCGGCCAGTTCCACCCCACTCGCACCGCCAACACGCGACAGCACACCATCAATCCGGTACTTGATCACCAGACCGGCAGGCACGGCCTCAAGGTGGATGTCACTTGCACCCTGCTTGAGCGCGTCGTACAGGGTGGAGTTCACCAGCTTGACCACCGGACTGGCGTCGGCACTGATACGGCGCAGCGACAAGTCCTCGACCTCGTCGCCCTGCTGCTCGCCCTCGCGTGCCATCGACAGGCCGGCTGCACGCCGGACCTCATCCTCATGGCGGGCGAGGCAGGCGGCAAGGTCATCGCGATCAGCCAGCATGATCGCGTAAGGCTCATGCACCCGGGCGCCGAGGGCATCGAGCAACTCGCCGTCGAAGGGATCAGCAATCGCAAGCAGCAAGGCACCGTGCTCGTCGCGCAGGGCAACCGTCTCCCGCTGCAAGGCCAGCTCGAACGACAGTACGGCAAAATCCGGTGCCAGGCGCATCAGCCGGGCAGTCTCCAGAACCGGCAATCCGCTGCTGGCCGCCAGCCGTGACAAGCGTTCGACGGGGTCCCGCTCCAGCTCTGCCAGGCCATCGGCCAGCCCCTGCCCCGACGCGATCGCCGCGTTCAGCTCGGTCTCGGCAAAGGAGCGTGCCAGCGCGGTATGCTGAGGCGCGTTCATCCGATGCTCTCCGCAAGCTGGAAGATGGGCAGATACATCAGCACCACGATCAGACCGATCGCACACCCGATGAACAGCATCAGCAGCGGCCCGAACAGACGCGTCAGCCACTCGACCTGGCGCGCGGTGTCTTCTTCGTGAAAGGCGGCGGCACGGGTCAGCATCTCACCCAGATTGCCGGCGCGCTCACCGACTTCGAGCATACGCACGGCTACCGGGGTCGTCAGCCCACCCGCTTCCAGGGTCTCGGCAAAACCGCGACCCTCCCGGATGCGGCCAATCGCCTGATTCAGGCTGGCGCGCAGCGAATGCGTCAGCAGCCCTGCGACCATGCCCAGCGCAGTCACCACCGGAATGCCGCCGGACAACAACATGCCCAAGGTGCGGTAGAAACGCGCCAGCTGAAACACCCTCAACTGCTCGCCCAGTACCGGAGTGCGCCACATGGCCCGCCCGGCCGCGGCACGAACAGCGGGATGACGGGCCAGGACGACGACACCCGCCCCCATCAGCACCAGGCCAAGTACGCCGGCCGCGGCGTGGGCCTCGATGAACTGCCCCCACTCGAGCAACAGGCGGGACATCAGCGGCAACTCACCCCCGACATCTTCATAAATATGCGAGAAGCGCGGTACCACGTAGCCCAGCAGAAACAGCACCACCAGCGCACCCACCGCCAGCAGCAGCACCGGATAGATCGCCGCACTGACCAGCTTGCCGCGCAGCAGCTCAAGTTGCTGCCGGTAGGCGATGTAGCGCTCCAGCGCACGGTCAAGGTCGCTGGTGCGCTCCGCTGCACGCACCATCGCCACATACAGTTCAGGAAAGGCCTGCGGTGCCGACTCCAGCGCGCTGGACAGGGTGCGCCCCTCATGCAGCGCGCGCAGCATCTCCTGCAGGATGTTGCGCACCGAGGGCCGGTTTTCCTTCTCGGTCAGCGCGGCAATCGCCTCGGCCAGCGGAATGCCGGCACGCAGCAGGGCGAGCAGTTCCTGATTGAACAACAGCAGGGGAAAACGCTGTCCGCGCCCAGCCACCGCTGCGCGGCGTGCGCTCAGCATCACCATGCCGCGCGCGGCCAGCTGATCGCGCAGGGACTTTTCGGAATCGGCGTCGATGTCGGCGTCGATGACCGCCTGATCCGGCCCGATCGCCCTTACCCGGTAGCGCATCAGCTTACCAATTGGTGACGTCGGCGGCTTCGCCTTCGCCCCCGGGCTGTCCATCGGTGCCGAAGGAATATAGGTCGAACTCGCCGTGTTCACCGGGGTGGCGGTATTGGTAAGGATTGCCCCACGGGTCCAGCGGCACTGCCTTGCGCAGGTAGGGACCGCTCCAGCGCCCCTCCCCGCTGGGTGCCGACATCAGCGACTGCAGGCCTTGCTCGGTGCTTGGATAACGGCCGACATCAAGTCGATACTGGTCCAACGCCTTCTCCAGCGCATCGATCTGGGCACGTGCAGTCTTGATCTCCGATTTGCCGATCTGGGCAAAGAAGCGCGGCCCCACATAGCCTGCCAACAATCCGATGATGACCATCACCACCAGCAACTCGAGCAAGGTGAAGCCGAGGGCCGCGCGCCGGGTGCGCAAGGTCATGGAGCAGCAGAACGACATAAGGAGGGGCCTGAAGGAAATCAGCTAGGGCCATCAAGGCTAGGCCGAAAATGTTGCAGCACAGTGAAGACGACCACCGACATCAGCCTGTCACCTGAGCAGCAGAGCATGCGCACACGCATTTCCGACGGATCCTATCGCTCGTGCTACCCCCAATCATCCTCGTATTGTTCATCGCGACACTGCCGATCTGCTCACCCGCCCAAGCCGGCAGCTTGTTCGGGTTTGTCGACGACAGCGGGGTCGCCCACTTCAGCGACTTTGCCAGCACCCCCCGTCACCAGCGCCTGCTTACCGAAGGTGCACGCGCCTCGCCGGTTCGACGAGGCGGCCCCAACCCATCAACTCCCAGACCATCAGCCCAACTGCAGGGACAGGTCGTCCGCATTGCCTCGGAACACGGTCTGGACCCGGCGCTGGTGCTCGCGATCGTGGCCACCGAAAGCGCCTTCAACCCCCGCGCGCGTTCGCCCAAAGGCGCCCTCGGGCTGATGCAGCTGATGCCCGACACTGCGCGCCGCCTGGGCGTAGCCGACCCACTGGACCCGGAAGCCAATCTCCGTGGTGGCGTGCGTTACCTATCGATGCTGCTCGACATGTTCGACGATCTCTCCCTGGCGCTGGCGGCCTACAACGCCGGCGAGGGCGCGGTGATCCGTCACGGCCGCAGCATTCCCCCCTATCCGGAGACCCTCGCGTATGTACCGAAAGTCATGCGCCACTACGCCGACTTCCAGCACCGGCCACCCACCTCGCTCGGTACCGATCGGCCCTAAAACCCCCGCGCTCGTGTTCGAACCCCCGCGCTCGTGTTCGCGTGTAAGCGCGAATCACGCTGGTTTCAATAGTCCGAACGGCTCATCCACCGTCCGTACCCGCTGAAACACGCACAACCTAAAGTCAGCCGCCATGCGTTCCGGCACGGGCCTGAGAGCCTTGGAGCGCTTGACCGCGCGCCTTCTTGCGCCATTCAAAAACCATTCAAGGACAGTCTGATGAACGATCTCAATTTCAAGGCTTCGCGCCGCAACATGCTCAAGGGCACGGCATCGCTCGCCGCCGCTCCCTTCGTTACGACTTTCGGCATGATGGCCGCCCGCAACGCTCAAGCGGCTGCGACCTGCGAACGCCTGACGCAGATGATCGCCAGCCCCTATGGCGTCGTTGCTCCCGTGCTGGACCAAACCACTGGCCTGCCGCTGCTGATGCTGCCCCCGGGCTTTTCCTACAAGTCCTTCGGCTGGCGTGACGACGTGATGGCCGGCGGCAAACTGACCCCCAATGCCCACGATGGCATGGGCGTGGTGCGTTCGCGCCGCGTCGGCCGCAGCACCGAACTGACCCTGATCCGCAACCACGAACTGGGCACCACCTCGCCGGCCAACCTGCGCCTGACCGACGCCCCGACCTACGACAACAGCGGCACCGGCAACCTGCCCGCTGGCGGCACCTCCACGCTGATCCTGCGCGACGGCAACCTGGTCAACATCATTCCCAGCATCGGCGGCACGATGACCAACTGTGCGGGTGGCGTGACCCCGTGGGAAACCTGGCTGACCTGTGAAGAGAACACCACCGACCGCACTGCAGTTGGCGGCAAGAAGCACGGTTATGTGTTCGAAGTCAGCGCCAACCCGGAAGAAACCACTGCGCAACCGCTGGTTGCCATGGGCCGCTTCCGTCACGAGGCTGTCGCCATCGATCCGACCACCAACTTCTGCTATCAGACCGAAGATCAAAGCCCGGCATCGCTGTTGTATCGCTTCGAACCCGATAACGACAGCGGCGTGTTCAACAGCTACGCCGACGGCGGCAAGCTGAAGGCTGCACGCGTCAAGGCCATCGTCAGCTCATGCTACGACTCGCTCGAACAGATCAACCAGTCGGGCTTCGGCGCCCCCTACATGGGCGATGAATACGAACTGGAGTGGGTCGAGATCGCCGACCCGGACGCTGACCCGGTTACCGGCTACAACGTACTCGGCACCAACCGTAGTGTGTCTGGCCCCTTCAAGCAGGGCTGGGAGGCCGGCTGCGCCCGCATGTTGCGCGGCGAAGGCATCTGGTATCACAACGGCAAGATGTACATCGTCGATACCTCGGCCGGTTCCGAAGGCTGCGTGTGGGAGCTGACCCTGGCCACCCAGCGCATCAAGTGCATCTACGTCAGCCAGACCCAACTCGCCGGCAACAACGTCGACAACATCACCGTGTCGCCGCGTGGCGGCATCCTGTGCTGCGAAGACGGTGGCCAGAGCCCGGACGAACTCGGTAACGGCCTGCGCCTGTTCGGCCTCAGCGCCAACGGCCAGCCCTACATGTTTGCCAAGAACAACATCAACTTCACCGCGGATCAGTACGCCGCTGCCGGCAAGAACCTGCTCGGCGGCACGGGCAACCAGCTGGGTTCGGAATTCGCCGGCGCCTGCTTCGACCCGACCGGCCGCACCCTGTTCGTCAACAACTACACCCCGGGCATCACCTTCGCGATCACCGGCCCGTGGGCGAACGGCAACCTGTAATTCCCCTGATTGCCGACCTCGCACGGGGTCGGCCCCATCCTGAACAATTGAAAGGATTCATCATGAAAAAGCTCGTCTCCATGCTCGCCCTATGCGGCCTGATCTCCTCGCCTGCAATGGCCGTCTCCTTTGTCGATGCCATCGGCGCCCCCGGCAACGTCGTGACCGACTACAGCACCGATGGTCTGCTGTCCTTCGACCTGGATTTCAGCAAGTGGAGCCCGGTCACGCTGAACTACGAGATCGCCGCCGAAGACAATGGCAGCCCGATCAGCTTCAGCGCCGTGATCCGTAACTTCGTCGGTACTGGCATGGACAAGTTCAGCATCAGCCTGAGCATGTCCAGCTTCGACTCCGTCGGCACCGTCACCCGTGCTTTCGGCACCTCCACCGTGTCGCTGACCGGCGAGAACACCATCGCCAACATCAGCTTCGACATGCCGGAATACCTCGACTTTTCGATCGGTGCCGCACTCGGCGGCCTGAACGAGGTCGACTGGACGATCGATTCCAGCGTGCTGCGCTCGGGCGACATCCTGTCGGTGACCATTGCGCCGGTGCCGGAGCCCGAAACCTACGCCATGCTGCTGGCCGGCCTCGGCCTGGTGGGCTTCGCCGCCCGCCGCCGCCGCGCTGCCTGATCGCGCTGCTCCGCACCGTCAAAAGCCCCGCACATGCGGGGCTTTTTCTGTTTACCCCGTTCGGTATGGACAAGAGATGGAGCGACCGCTCGTCGCTCCATCTCATTCATGGCTTGTTTGATTGCCTGCTTGGTAATGACAACGCGGGCACCACGGGCAACGCAGGCACCACGGCGTGTTCAGCCGCGATGCCTGAAGTGGAACAACGAGGTCAGGCAGGCTGCGCGTTGCGGTTGCGACGACGTGCCATGAAGCCGACCAGACCCAGGCCCGCCAGCAGCATGGCATAGGTTTCGGGCTCCGGCACCGGCGCAGCGATCGCGAGATCGATCAGGCGGCCCTGGCGATCAAGCGGGTTCTCGATACCATAACGCGACGCCAGGATCTGCCCACCGAGACCGCCATCGGCGGTCGAGGCAGTGATGTAGGCCAGCAGCGCTTCCTGATAGGTCACCGAATTCACCGCATTGTCGAACTCGACACCCGCCAGCACGAAGGGGTAGCCGTCACCACCCGCCGCCAGGAAGTCGATGGTCGCCAGTGTGACCAGACGCTCGAGGTTGACCACCACGCCGTCCTTGACCAGCACGGTTCCATCGTCCAGCACGATATCCAGCACCCGGGCCCCGGCCGCCAGCTGGGTATCGTAGCGCACCTGCATGCCGGAGATCTGGCCGAACTGCCCGGTGGCGTTGCCAGACGCCGAGGCGCCGGCCAGGGTGTGCTCCATCAGTACCTTGAGTTGCTGGGCAGAGACGTTCTGCGCGGTCTTGACCAGGTTGGTGAACGGGGCGACGTTGAAGGTGTCGCCCACCGAGACTTCACCCGCGGCGATTGATGCACGGATGCCACCGCCGTTCTGGATGGCGACCTCGGTCTGACCGGCAAAACGCAAGGCATCGGCCATCAGGTTGCCGAGGTTGGTTTCGGCATTGCGCACACCGGCATTGAAACTACCGGGTGCACCAGCCGCGCCGCGATCGCCATTAAGGCGTACTTCCGAGGTGGCGATGATGGTGGCGTTGAGGCCATCGATGAAGCTCTTGACCGGCTGCACCACCGTTGCGTTGAGGGTGGCATCGGGAAGAATCGCATCCGCACCGGTGCCGGAGACACGGATCATTGCGCTGCTGTCTACAATGGGGATACCTGCTGCATCGCGCACTACGCGACCGTCGTCGCCCAGTGTGACGACGAGCTCGCCGACATAGCGGTTGCCAAAGTTCGAGGTCACCACCAATGCCGAGTTACCGTCGGCGGTCTGCACCGCAACCGGATGCGCGTTGATCGAAGCCGTGGTGCCGGGGATCAACACATCGTCGGCATCGGCCATCAACTCGTGGCCACCGCCAGACACCACCACATCGACCCCGCTCAGCAGCGGCACAACAGTGTTGATCTCGTTGGCTGCATTCTGCAGATGGCTGATCATGACGATGGTGGTCGCCCCCTGGGCACGCAACGCATCGATCTGACCCTGCGCCAGCGCGGCAGCGGCAATGAGGTTCTGTTCGGCACTGGCGCCGGCGGTATTGCCGATGACCGACACGGCGCCGGGTGACGAGATCGTCGGCAGAAGGGGGGTGGTCAAGCCAACGATGCCGACCTTGTTTCCGGCCGTGGTCGTGGTGATGATGCCGGGCGCAACCGTACCGCTGCTTGCAAGGGCCGAGAACGCCGAGGTCGCGGAGAAGTCGAGATTGGCCGACAGGTAGGTGGTACCGGACACCTGGGCAAAGCGCGCAGCGACATCCGCACCAAGGTCGAACTCGTGATTACCGAACACGGCGGCGTCGAAGCCGATGTAACGCATCGCCATCGCGTCATAGAAATCCTGGCCGCCATCGCTGTAGGCGCTAGCCAGATTGCTCAGACTGGCGCTGAGCCTCGGACCCGGCAGGAAGGCATCACCGGCGTTGAGCGTCAGTACCGAGTAGCCGGCCGCAGTTGCCGCGGTACGCTGCTGATCGATGACGCTGGCCAGACGGTCAATGCCACCGTAGAAAGACAAGGCCTGCGAGGGATCGTCACGCAGATTCCCCTGAGCCGACAGCAACCAGGACTCCTGATCGCCGATATGGAGGATGGACAGCCCTTCAAGCGCAAATGCGGATGAAGGCAGCGCAACAAGGAGGGCGATCGAAACCGCAAGACGTTTGACGCGAAGCTGGGGACGGATCATGACTCATCTCAAGGTAGTTGAACGGGCTCCCCGAGATTAGCGATCGACTGTTATCCCCTTTCGCGAATGGCATAGTCCTTTCGGCGCATCCCACCGACGCGCCGAAAGATGTTTGCGGACTACCAGAACTGCCAGTTCCCGGTGGCGATCACCCATAACCCCAGCAGCAGGTTGGTGACACCATGCGCGATCACTGCATGCCACAGGTTGCCGCTGCGCATGTACAACCATGCATAGGCCAGGCCCGCGACAAAGCCGGCAAACCACAACTGGTGCTCGACGCCGAACACCAGCGAACTCAACAGCACCGCGCGCAGGCCTACCGCCGCCGGAATGACCGCACGGAAATCAGCCTGCACGATCCAGCGCATCAGGAAACTGCGCCAGAACAACTCTTCCATCAGCGGCACAACGATTGCCGCACCGGCAAGGCGAACCAGCAGCCACCACAACACCAACTCGCCCGCAGCGTCGCGCGGTGGCTGGAACGGACTCAGCCCCAGCGACAACACCGGTACATCAAGGAAAATCCATGCAACGAACACGGCGCTCCCAACCGGCAGCACCCACAGACTGCCGCGCAGGGCATTGCGCCAACTGCCCGTCAGCTCGTCGTAACGCGACCAGAAGGCCAGCAGCAGCAGGCCGACCAGACCCACCTGCGCGGGATAAAGCCATAGCGGCGGCGGCCCCTCACCGCCCCCGCCAAGCAGGGGCGACAACGCAAGCACCACCATGTAAGCGGCAAATGGGACGGCCCGCACGATGGCGGGCAGGTACTCGATCAGGCGGGCACGCAGCCCGCCTGACGGCTCAATCACTTTCTGCATCGGACTTGCGTACGCCTCCTACGGACACCCGGCTCAGGCAGCGCGGCGTCGCACCATGCCACCCACCAACCCCAGGCCCGCCAACAGCATGAGCACCTGCGAAGGCTCTGGCACAGGCGCGATCGCCACCGAACCAAACCCCGCCCCCAGCGGGCTCTGGTAGGCAAAATAGGCATCACCCAGCGAGAAGAAGCCACTGACGAAGGCAAAGCCGTTCAAGCCGTCATCATAGACCAGGTCGATACCCAGCAGACTGCCGTCGAAGAAGGATGCGGTCGGTGCAGCCGCCATTACGGTGGCGTCAAAACGCTGCCCGAACACCTCCAGATCGATCCAGTCGAGCATCAGCGACTCGTCGCCAATACCACTGAGCAGCGCGCGGTCAAAGGCAAACTGCCCGCTATAGAGGCCGCCGGCCAGCGGACCGTCCTCGGCCACACCATTCAAGGTGTAGACCTCGGCGGCAGCGTGCGCCTGCGGCAGGAGGATACCCAGCGACAGCACCAAGGCTGCAGCAAGTTTGCGGAAAACATAGGTCAGCGTATTCATGTCGATGACTCCTGATCGGAAATGCTGGAAATTTCGGTCGGGTAAGAGGCTATCCGGTGCAGATTACAGCGCATAGTCGGCTGCACTGAGGGCTGCGCAGGTGACACCACGCAGTTGCACGATGGCCCGGCTACGCAGCGGTCCGGTACGGCCATCGGTATCGACACCGATCACCGCGCCGGAGGCCGATGCAGTGCAATCGACCTGGCCATTGGCAAGCGCACTCCCGCCATTGATGCCGAGACTGGCGAGCAGATCGCGCAGCACGAGCAAGTCACGACCAGGGCGGAAATCGGTGATCACATCACCGCCATCGAGCACGCTCTGATACACATACTGATTGCGCCCGCCGCCACCGGTCAGGGTGTCGCGCCCACCGCGGCCGATGAAGATCTCGTCGCCCGCACCGCCGACCAGTACATCGGCTGCAGCAGTCCCTTCGATCACCCGCGGGGCCTCCAGCGCCAGCCCGACCAGGATGGGATCGTGATCGGAGTTGCGATAGACGTCTGCCGCGTACAGCGACTGGATCTGCGCCGCACTCTTGAAGTTGGTGTTGTAGTCGAGCACGCTCGGTTCGTCGGCGCTGACATGCCATGGACGGGCGTCTGCGACCTGGGCGAACAGACTCGCGGTGGCCAGCGCATGATCGAGGCTGCCCCACTGACCATCGAATACGTAGGTATAGCTGTAGTCACCGCCAAAGTGGCGCACCAGATCGACATAACCGTTGTCGGTCAGCGCCCGCACCGGGTCTTCCATGCCGTACGCGTTCAGATCCCCCAGGATCAGCACATCCGGATCGCCGGTACCGGTGGGATCCTGTGCCAGCCAGTTACGCAAGGTGTTGACCGCACTCAGGCGCACGGTGTTGCAGTTGCCCTGACCGTCGAGGGCATCCGGCGTGTCGCAGGCGCTTCCTTTGCTCTTCAGGTGATTGACCACCGCAATGAAGCGACCACCGTTGGCCGCCTCAAAGGCCTGCGCAAGCGCCGGACGGTTGCGCGGCGCGCCGTCACCGCCATTCTCGAACACCACCCCGTTGAGGGCGCCGGTACGCCCCACAGGCGTGACATTGGCCGGACGATAGATGAAACCCACCTTGATCGCGTCCGTACCGAGCGCACGCTGCTGTCCGGTGCGCGAATCGACGTCGAGCAAGGCCCAGGTGCCGGGTGCGGTTGCCGCGTTGAGGCGATTGACCAGATCCTGCAGCGCACTGTCGGCGCCATAGCCGTCGTTCTCGATCTCGATCAGACCGACCACATCGGCATCCAGGCCCAATAGCGCGGCAACCGTCTTGGCCGCCTGACGCTCGAACTCAAGCGCCGACTCGGCACCACGGCAGTCGGAATCGTTCCCGCTCGGGAAACAACCCGGCGTCGCGGCATTGCCATCAGCAAAGGTATTGAAGTAGTTCAGCACATTCAGGCTGGCCACACGCACGTTGCCACCCACATTGGGCGCAAACTGAGGCCGCGGATTGGTGGCCTCGAACTGCGCAACACCACCCAGTGCGCCCACCGGACGCACGCGCCACGCATTACCGCTGGCCGAATTGCCCGCCCAGGTCCAGGTCAGCACCCCGGTCAGACCACTGACGGTGTCACCGCCGCGCAGGGTGTTGGATGCGGACAGCGGCTGACCATCGCGACCGAAAACAATGGGATCCGGATTCTGCGCATTGGTCGCGTCATCGACGATGATGCGACCCAGCGCGTTCTGCGCCTGCAGCGCATTGGCCTGCGCACCCGGCATCACCACATGCGTCGGTTGCGCCTGACGCGAATCGACCGACACCACTACTTGGCCGAAGCGACCAAGCTGGTAATGCTCGGTGACGTAGAGGGTTTGTGGCAGGCGGACCAGCATGCCTTCATAGGGTTCGAGCGCGTCGATCGAGGAAATCGGCAACGCGATGTCGACCGGCGTCACGCTACCGGTGCCGCAGGCTTCGACCGCGCTGGCGCTGATCTGGGTCTGCCCCTGGTACTCGGCTACCGTACCCGTCACCCGCACCCGATCACCCGGATTGACGCTGTTGCTGTTGCCATTGAACACGAAGACCGCATCCGACGTGGCCGGATCGCCATCCCCTACCGGATCCTGCAGGTAGAAGCCGCGCAAGGCCGGCGACGGACCTTCGTAGTCGCCAACCACCACCCCTTCGGTCGTCACCACCTGACCCGCAAGCGGGCTGGTCTCACCAGAACCCTGCACCAGGTAGGCCGCGGTATGCGGCTGACCGCAGGCCAGTCCGCCACCGCCCTCATCACCACCACCGCCTTCATCCCCGCCACCGGTATTGCCGCCATTCCCGCCCTCGACGGCATGCTGTCCGATGCCGCTGAAATCATTGACGGCAAAGCCGTCCCACTCGAGCGCGGGGTCAAAGACATCCGATAGGTTGGTATCGCCTGCAAGGATCGTCGCCTTGCGTCGCAGGGTGTTGTCCGCGGTACTGGCAAGACCGCTACCCCACTCGGTACCCGGATCGAAGCCGACCTGACCGATGGAATCGATCACCTGTCCGGCCTTGGTCAACACCACGGCATCATCACCGTTGAACCAACTGGCCGAGTTGGTCTGCTGCGCCTTGGCCAGCAACTCTGCCGCCGCCGAGCCATGCACGATGACGAAGGTCTGCCCGGGCTGAACCACACCATTGAGCGCAATCGTCAGGCCAGCCGTCGCATTGCCGTTGAAGTACATCTGCAGGGCATACTGGCCGGCTGACAGATCCACGGCACTGGCCGTTCCATTGAAGAGTTCGACGGCCTTGTTGTTGCTGCTGCCTTCGACATACTCGGAGATGAACAGCTCGGCAGGCGCAGCCATGGCCGAGCCGGAACCCAGCGATAGCAGGCCGACACTCACCAGCGCACGGCACAGGACAGGAAGGGACAGTTTGAAGGGGTTCATGCATGATCTCCCGAATGTGGTATTGCACCGCCGCCATGGCGGGCAGGATCGGGAGCAAGACTAGGTGAGCGAGATTACCGCGCATCGCGGCCGGGCATGAGCCGAATGGCGCATACCCGCCGCCGGATGTCTGCTGCTAAAAAAAAGAAACCGGTGTCCGACTCCTGTCGGACACCGGCCGATGTACTACGGCTCAGGCTTGGGTCAGCGTGCGCTGCGACGACGTGCCATGAAGCCCACCAGGCCAAGACCGGCCAGCAGCATGGCATAGGTTTCGGGCTCCGGAACCGGTGCCGCAAAGGTCAGGTTGTCCGCCACCAGGCCCACGCCACCGAAGGCGATCGAACGGATGTCTGCATTGGCACGCGAAATGCCAAAGAAGCTGCCTTCGTTATAGCTGAACTCGTCGGTTGCCACGCTGACGAAATGCGCTTCGATCATGGTTCCAGCAGCATTGTAGGCCGCCAGCAGGATCGGCCCGCCGTTGTAGCTGTTCAGGAAAGCGCCGGCCGCCGCCGTCATCGCGTTGTCGAACGTGAAATGCAGGATGCCGAAGTCGGTGTAGTTCGAATCGCCGGTCGCGGCAAAATTGCCGAACCAGGTGCCATTGGAGCCCAGGTCGGCAATATAGGCACCCAGCGTCGAGGGCGTGCCGGAGAAGGTCACGCCCGTGCCGACCGCGACCGGGCCGGTGGTTTCGAGACCGTCGAAGTCGTCGAAAGTGACGACCATCGAGTTGTTGATCAGCGCGGCATCATTGACCAGCGCGGCTTGTGCCGGGGCGGCGACCACGGTGGCCAACGCAGCGGTTGCAATAAGGGTGTTGAGTTTCATCTGGAGTTATCCTGTCACATCGGATCATGGAGTCTGGCAGGCGCGCCAGCCGGCGCGCCTGCCCGCAAACATCAGCTACCGATCACGCCGCCGTCATCCTTGGTGATGACAACGACCGACGACCGCGGCTTGGCAACCTCACCCATGCCGCTGGCAGTGGTCGGGCCATTCACACCACTATCCGGCCAGGTGGAATTGGCCGTGAAGCTGCCGCTCCAGTCTTCGCCCGGGTGCTGGATACCGACGAACATGCTCTTGCCGTCCGGGGTGCTGGTCACGCCCGTGACCTCGCAATTGCGCGGCGAGGTCAGGAAGCGGCGGGTCTCACCCGTTGCCGGATCGGCACACATCATCACGTTGCCACCGATATTCGCCCAGTCGCCCAGGGCATTGCCTGCCTGGTCGGTCTGAATCCACAACCGGCCATCGTTGTCGAACCACAGACCGTCCGGTGCACCATAGTCGTCACCGTTGATGTTGCCCTGCAGATGTGCAACCGGCGAAAGGCTGTCGCCGCACTCGGCAAAGATGTCCCATTCAAACGAGGTGGCGCCCACATCACCACCGGTATCACGCCAGCGAATGATGTGACCATAGCGGTTGTCCGGGCGCGGATTGGCTGCATCCACTGCGGGCCGGGCACTGGCAGCGGTGGTGGTGCCATCGACATTGTTCGAGGATGCGGGATTGGTGCCGCGACGGTTGTTGTTGGTCAGCGTCAGATAGACTTCGCGCGTGGTCGGATGCACCGCCACCCACTCCGGACGGTCCATCATCGTGGCCCCAACGCGGTCGGCGGCCTGGCGGCACTTGATCACCACCTCACCCTGATCGGCAAAGCCATTTTCCGACGTCAGGCCGTTCTGCCCCCAGACCAGCGGGAGCCACACGCCGGAGCCGTCACCATTGAAGCGCGCCACATACAGCGTGCCACTGTCGAGCAGGTCACGGTTGGCCGCACGATTCTTGGCGTCAAAGCGCTTGGCACAGACGAATTTGTAAACGTACTCGTTGCGCTCGTCATCGCCCATGTACACGGCAACCTTGTTGTCGCTGCCGACGACCACACCGGCGCTCTCGTGCTTGAAGCGGCCCAGTGCGGTACGCTTCATCGGCGTGCTGTTGGGATTCCAGGGATCGATCTCGACCACCCAACCGAAGCGGTTCGGTTCATTCGGGGTGGCGCGGAAATCGAAGCGCGGCTCTGCTTCATGCCAGCGATAACCAAATCCACCCTGCGCCATGCCGTAGCGACGCTCATGCGCAGTCAGGGGCGCTGCAGCGAGCGCGGCCGCGGACGAGCCGAAGTAGCCGTTGAAGTTCTCTTCGCAAGCCAGATAGGTGCCCCAAGGGGTATGGCCATGGGCACAGTTGTTGAGTGTGCCAAGCACCTGGGTACCACTGGCATCTGCTGCGGTACGCAGCATGGGATGACCCGAGGCAGGCCCGGTGACCGTACAGGCCGTCTTGCCGGTGATGCGGCGATTGAAGGCGGACGGGCGACGCACACCGAACTCGCCATTACGTTCCTGCACTTCGACGACGCTGACACCATGCGCTGCAAGCTGGGTGTTGACCCAGTCGAGCGTCATGGCGTCGGTCGAGTAAGTCGTGGTGTTATGCACCAGACCGGGATCGACGTACTCGTGGTTGGCCACGAGCAGACCGCGGGTGTTGCCCAGACCACCGGCACCGGTGCTGGGGAAGGGGAAATAATGCATGCCGTCGGTATGGGCGCCGTAAGTACGGAGCTGGACCGCTTCGGTCATCGGGGTAGACGGGTCCCAGTGCGGTGCATTGGTCAGCGAATCACCCCAAGAGATCAGCACACGTGCGGTATAACCCGGCGGTACGGTGATGGCGTCGGTCATCGGCGCGATGTTTGCCGGCACCGAAGTAAAGCCGATACCGCCAATCGGCGACGGTGCGGCATGTGCCAGGTTGCTCAGGCTGTCGGCCAGCGTCGAGCCGCCGAGCGCGGCGATCGCAGTCGCGCCAAAGGAGCCTTTCAGAAAGCCGCGACGCGACAGCTTGCGTTGTTCGATCAGATCGGCAATGGCGGGATTGCCGGACGGGTTGATGGTCAGATCGTTATCCGGATGAAGCGGGCTGCTCATGTGATCTCCTGGGAGTGTACTGACGATATCTGCAAAAAGGTGTCCGCCGACCCAAGGCCGGTGACGGGCATGCCCTTTTTAGCGGGCGCAGATTGCAGCTCGCCTGTTACCCGGAGATGAAGGAATGATCCGAACGGACTATCCGGGTGCGGGACTCAACAGGTCTTCACGACAATGTCGTGAAGGGTATTGGCACCGTGAGCCATCCGGTCTGCGGCATTGGACAGATGACGGTAGATTTCGCGGCGCTTGAACATGTCCAGATAATCATCCCCCTGGAACAGTGCGGCAAGTGCCTTGCGATAGAGCTTTTCGGCCCGGCGCTCGGCCTTGCGGGCAATATCCGCATCAGCAGCGGCCTCGGCAGGGGCATGGGCCAGCCGAGAAAAGCCCCGAGCCAGCGCGATGACCCCTTCATTCAGGCAGCGCGCCATTTCCAGCGTGTAAGCATCGGGCGCCACGCCAAGCACGTCCATTTCGTTGACGGTGCTCTTGCAGTAGTTGACCACCTCGTCCAGATCCATGATCGCGCGGTAGATATCCTCGCGATCAAAAGGTGTGGAAAAGGCTTCATTGAGCGTATGCAGGTTGCGCACCTTGATGGTGTCGGCGGTGTGCTCGTCCTTCTTGATCTGGCGGGCCACATCCGGTTCGGCATGTTCCATGAAGCGGACCAGCAGCCCCACCGTATGCACCACCTGATCCGCCTGCTCGGTCAGCAAGCGATGAAAGTCCGGCGCCTTGGGAAAGATGCGGTCGAGCACGCGATGGACGATGGAGCGGGTTTCGTCAGCAGCCATGAATCACCTCAATCCAGAAAGATGCGCAACCCGAGCAACAACACCGCCCCCGCCGCGGCCGAGGCCGGCAGTGTGATCAACCATGTAGCGGCAATCTCGCCCGCCTTGCCCCAACGCACGCTGCGCGGCCGCTCGGAAGCGCCAATCCCCATGATGGAACTGGCCACCACATGACTGGTGGAGACCGGCGCCCCGGCCAGCGAGGCGGAGAAGATCACCGCTGCCGAGGTCAGTTGGGAGTCAAGCGCATGCAGCGGACGAACCTTGTACACCGCAAACCCGAGGGTACGGACAATACGCCAGCCACCCGACAGGATGCCGGCGGTCATCGCCATCGCACAGGCCAGCATCACCCAGAACGGCACTTCGAATTTCGGGATGAAGCCCCCCAGCACCAGCACCAAGGTCAAAATGCCCATGCTCTTCTGCGCGTCATTGGCACCATGCGAGAAAGCCAGCCCCGCCGTGGTCACATACTGCGCCAGACGCAGATAGCGATTGAGCACCGGCCGCGCGGCACGAAAGATCAGCGACAGCAGACGGTGCAGCAGATACCCCACGACAAAGCCCAGCACCGGCGACAACACCAGCGCCAACAGCACCTTGGTCACCCCGGTCAGCCGACCCTGTGCGAGCTCGCCAAAGCCCCACTGCACATGGTCGACACCCACCGCCAGCACCACCGCGCCCACCAGTCCGCCCACCAGGGCATGCGACGAGGACGAAGGAATGCCCCACCACCACGTCAGCAGATTCCAGCAGATCGCCCCCAGCAGCCCCGCCACCAGCACGCCCAGCGACAACACCACCGGCACGTCGCCCAGGTTGATGAAGCCACCAATGGTATTGGCCACTGCCGTCCCTCCCAACAGCGGCCCGAGAAACTCGAACACCGCGACCAAAGCCACCGCCTGCGCAGGGCTCATGGCCCGCGAAGCGATGACCGTCGCCACTACGTTGGCCGCATCGTGGAAACCGTTGGTGTAATCGAACACCAGCACCGTGACCACCGCAGCAATCGCCAGCACAAAGACCGGTTCCACGCCAACACTCCGTTGTGAGCGCCATCGACGGCTCCATCATATGCGCTCCGGCACCCGCCGGCATGTCGCGCTGCGGCATGAGGTGAGCCGCCACGATCGGCTACAATCGATCGCATGACGCGATTACGGACTTCCACGTGACGCGGACGCATGATTCTGGAAACCGCTTTTCTGCCTGAGCAGCCTATGAGCACAGCATTTTCCGCCTTCGACAAGGCTCACCGGACAGGTGGGCGCCCCCCACTGCGGCAGCCGGGATGATCGGGATCTTTCTCATCACCCACGGCACACTCGGCGAAGCGCTGATTCAGTGCGCCTGCCACGTGCTCAACAAACGGCCCCCGCAGATCGCCCAGCTTGGCGTCTCGGCGCAGGACGACCCGCTGGATCTGCTGCCCACGGCGCGCCAGATGGCAGCATGGGCCGACAGCGGGCGAGGCGTGCTGGTGCTGACCGACATCTATGGCGCAACGCCGTCCAACATCGCCACCAAGCTGCTGCATCCGGGACGGATCGAGGGCATCGCCGGGGTGAACCTGCCGATGCTGCTGCGGACCCTGACCTACCGCGAAAAAGACATGAACACCCTGATTCAGCGCGCCATCTCCGGCGGCTGCGACGGGGTGATGCACATGAAATGAACACGATCCACCTTACACACCCAGCCTCGAAGCGAGCGAGACACCCCGATGCCCAGCGCTGAAGCCCCCATCATCAATAAACTTGGCCTGCACGCACGGGCCTCGGCCAAGCTCACCCAACTTGCCAGCAGCTTTGCTGCGGATGTCTGGCTCGAACGCAACGGCCGCAAGGTCAATGCAAAAAGCATTATGGGTGTGATGATGCTGGCAGCAGCGCGCGGCAGCACGATCACCGTCGAAACCGAAGGCAGTGATGCCGACGTCGCCCTGGCGCGCATCCTCGAGCTGATCGCCGACCGCTTTGGCGAAGAGGAATGAGGCAATGACCTTCACCCTGCACGGGCTACCGGTCTCCCAGGGCATTGCCATCGGCCACGTCCACCTGGTCTCGCATGCGCTGCTCGAGGTCAATCACTACCACGTCGCCCCCAAGCACCTGCAGGATGAGCTTGCACGCCTGGAGGATGCCGTTGCCACCGTGCAGGGCGAACTGGTCGGTCTCAAGGCTGCAGCCAGTTCCGGCCAGTCCCACACCGAGGTCGGCGCCTTCGTCGACCTGCAACTGATGATGCTGGCCGATCCGATGCTGATCGACTCGGCTCGCAGCCAGATCGAATCGCGCCGCTGCAATGCCGAATGGGCGCTGGTACAGCAGATGGAGGTACTGGTCGAGCAGTTCCGCCAGATCGAAGACCCCTACCTGCGTGAGCGCCAGGCCGACGTCGTGCAGGTGGTGGAGCGTCTGGTCAAGGTGCTGCTCGGCCACCCCGGCCACCTGCCACCCAAGCGCCGCGACGGCTTCGGCACCATCGTGGTCGCCCATGACCTGTCGCCCGCCGACACCATCGGCTTTCGCGATCACAACATCGCCGGCTTCGTCACCGACGTCGGCGGGCCGACCAGCCATACCGCCATTGTTGCGCGCAGCCTCTCCATCCCCGCGGTGGTCGGCCTGCATCACATCCGCGACCTGGTCGAAGACAATGAGCTGATCATTGTCGATGGCACGCGCGGTGTTGCCATCGTTGCACCCGACGACACCATCGTCGAGGAATACCGCCTGCGTCGCTCCGAGCTGGAACTCGAACGCTCCAAGCTCAACCGCCTGAAGGACACCAAGGCCACCACGCTGGATGGCGAAGACGTCAATCTGCTGACCAACATCGAAGGTCCCAAGGACGTCGCCCAGTCCAAGGCCGTCAGCGCCGACGGAGTCGGCCTGTACCGCACCGAATTCCTCTTCCTCGGCCGCGACACCCTGCCCGACGAAGACGAACAGTACGAAGCCTATCGTGCGGTGCTCAAGGCCATGCCCACCAAGCCGGTCACCATCCGCACCTTCGATGTCGGTGCCGACAAGGCGCTCAACGGCGCCCACAGCCGCAGCGAGCCCAACCCGGCGCTTGGCCTGCGCGCAGTGCGCTACTCGCTTGCCGAGCCGAAGATGTTCCTGACCCAGCTGCGCGCACTGCTGCGCGCCTCGGCGCACGGCAAGCTGCAGATCATGATTCCGATGCTGGCCCATGCGCACGAGATCGATCAGAGCCTGGCCCTGATCGAGAAAGCCAAGGCCGAGTTGCGCGCAGAAAAGGTCAAGTTCAACGAGCAGGTTCCGGTCGGCGGCATGATCGAAGTCCCCGCCGCGGCGCTCTCGCTCGGCATGTTCATCCGCCGCCTGTCCTTCCTGTCGATCGGTACCAACGACCTGATCCAGTACACGCTGGCCATCGACCGCTCCGACGAAGCCGTGGTCCATCTCTACGACCCCCTGCACCCGGCTGTCCTCAAGCTGATCGGCGGCACCATCCAGGCCGGCGCCCGCTTCGGCCTGCCGGTTTCGGTATGCGGTGAGATGGCCGGCGACCCCGCCTACACCCAACTCTTCCTCGGCATGGGCCTGCGCAACTTCTCGATGCATCCGGCCCACATCCTGGAGGTCAAGCAGCAGATCCTGCGTGCCGATGTCGGCGAACTGGCCCCCAGAGTGCAGCGCATCCTGAGGATGGACGAACAGGCCCGGGTACGGGAAGCCGTGGAGCGGCTCGGAAACTGAGCACCCCCCGCGACAATCGATTGCGCCCAGCGCTGCGCACCATTAGAATGTCGCCTCTTCTGTTGCCGGCCGCTCAGGTCAGCGCGACACGCGGGTGTCGTATAATGGCTATTACCTTAGCTTCCCAAGCTAATGACGAGGGTTCGATTCCCTTCACCCGCTCCAAACGAATTCAAGCACTTACGCCAATCCTTCGGGGTTGGCGTTTTGTTTTTTGCGCTGTGTAGCCACCGTGTTGCCAGAATCCACGATTTTGCCCACGGTGAAAGTAATCATAATCCACCAACATGACGTCGGCGACGCCCTGCAGGGCACCCGCACTTAAGTGCCCTGCCCCCACCAACGCCACTGAGGTAAGTACTTAACGGGCTTCGAGCCCCGACCGCTCACACCGCGCAGCCACTCAGCCTCCAGATTCGAGTACGAAGGGCAGAGCTCACCCGTGATGAGTCCTGTCCCAGGACGTCCGCATCGCATCCAGGACCTCAGCGCGCCAGGATGTGACTTCATCGACACCAGCGTCCCCAGCCAAGTAAAGCCTTGCGGCGTCAACTTCGCCGTCAACAAGCCTGCCCGCCTTAGCCTGGGCGCGGACTTCCAACTCAGCTGCGCTGACCACGCGCGCTCATCTCCCGGCGGTTACGCACAGAGTTTACGGCGAATTTATGCGTGGCCCCACTTATGGAATAGAGAACTTACGGATCATCGTTGAATACTTGAGCATGGCTATATCGCCATTCATTTGCGAAGAAAAACCATGCCTCTCAAGAATGTTCAGGCGACCGGAAAGGCCGTTGCAGTAGCAGTCGGTGGACTGCTGCTGGGAATGGCGACCAGCGTCCAGGCACAAGTCTCCGGCAGCGTGGCGTTGACGTCGGACTACGTCTGGCGCGGATCTTCCCAAACGCGGGAAAAACCTGCCGTCCAAGCGGGCTTCAAGTACGCCCACGAATCGGGGTTGTATGCCTCGGTGTGGGGCTCGAATGTCAAGTTCGAACCCGGCAATGGCGCCCACAGCGAGTTCGACATCGCATTGGGCTGGAACGGCAAGATCGCCGACGACTGGGCCCTGGACGCGTTCTTCCTGCGTTATCAGTACCCCGGCTCCGACGTGGGCCTGAACTGGAACGAGATCAATGTCGCCGCAACCTGGCGCGACAACTACTGGCTAGCCATAGGCCACTCGACGAACGCGATGGCTAGCAAGACCACGGGAACCTATGCACTGGTTGGTGCGCGCTTTCCCCTCAACGACCAGTGGCGCATCGAAGGCACGCTGGCGCGCTACGCCCTCGACAGTGCCTATGCCGACAACTACACGCACGGCTCGGTCGGCGTGGCCTGGACCTTCAAGGCGCCCTTCGAGGCCCGTTTAACGCTGCATGGCACCGACACCGCAGCCAAACGGCTATTCCCCGACATGGCTGGCTCGCGCGCCGAGTTCGCCGTCCAGGCTTCTTTTTGACGGAGGGTGCGATGACCGTAAGCCCCTTGCACCAAGTAATGGAGTCCGATCATGACTGAGTTTCTTCTCGTATTCGCCCTGGCGATCGGCCTGGGCTGGCCGCTCGGTCGTTATCTGGCAGCGGTAATGCGCGGCGAGCCGATGCGTGGCGACAGGTTGTTCCTGTGGTTGGAGCGCCCCCTGTACGCGCTGATCGGTACGAATCCCCAACGGGGTATGAGTTGGCGCGGGTATGCGGGCGCTTTTCTTATAAGCAATCTGATACTGGCCCTCGTCGTCTGGTTGATCCTGATGACTCAGGCGTGGCTACCGCTCAACCCCAACGGCGCGCCCAACATGAGTTGGGATCTGGCGCTGCATACCATGGTCTCCTTCCTGACCAACACCAACCAGCAGCACTACTCGGGGCAGGCCCAACTTTCCTACCTCGCTCACATGATGGGCATCGTGACCCTGCAGGTCATCACACCAATGATGGGGTTGGCACTGGTAGTGGCGACGCTTCGTGGCTTCTTCGGCGGACGCAACGCGCAAGCTCGCAAGGCCGATGGCCAGGATCAGACACCGGTCGACGTTGGCAATTACTGGGCCGACGTGATCCGCCCCACGCTGCGTTTCATGCTACCCCTGTGCCTGCTGTGGTCGGTGCTGCTGACCAGCCAAGGGGTGCCGGCCACGCTGGACGGTGGACCCGTGATCGCCCCTGTCGATGCGACGGTCGAGATGAAGGAGCAGAAGATTCCGCTGGGGCCGGTCTCGCCCATGGTCGCCATCAAGCAGCTCGGGACCAATGGTGGCGGCTGGTACGGCCCCAACAGTTCGGTTCCGCTGGAGAACCCCACACCGCTGTCCAATCTGCTGGAAACGCTGGCAATCATTCTGGTTCCGATCGCGGCGGTCTTCATGATCGAGGGCCTGACCGGACGACGTAAGTTTACCGGGCTAGTGTTCGGCACGATGCTGGCCATGTCGGTGGCGTCAGCAGGATTCGCTATCTGGTCCGAGGGGTTCTCCTCGACATCGCAGGACATCGCGTTGATGGAAGGCAAGGAGGTGCGCTTCGGCGCCGAACCCTCTGCGCTGTGGGCAGCGCTGACGACGCAGACTTCCAACGGCTCGGTCAACTCCATGCACGACTCGCTGGCGCCACTGACCGGCCTGGTCACGATCAGCGACATGCTGATCAACGCCATCTGGGGCGGTATCGGCAGCGGGTTGCAACAGTTCCTGACCTATCTCCTGCTGGGCGTGTTTTTGGCAGGCTTGATGACCGGGCGCACACCGGAACTCTTCGGGCGCAAGATCGAAGCGCCCGAGGTGCGCTTGCTCGCAGTACTCGTGCTGCTGCAGCCGCTGATCCTGCTGGGCCTGACTGCCATCACGTTGGCTGTACCCGGCCTGGCCGGAAACTCGAACCCCGGCTTCCATGCCGTTAGCCAGGTCTTCTACGAATACACCTCGTCCTTCGCCAACAACGGCTCGGGCTTCGAGGGACTGAGCGATGACAGTATCTGGTGGAATGTCACCGCCAGCTTCGTGCTCGCTGCAGGCCGCTATCCGGCCCTCATCATCCCCCTGGTGATCGCGGCCATGCTCGCGCGCAAGCGCCAAGCCCCGGAAAGCACGGGAAGTCTGCAGATCGAAACGCCCACTTTTGCGCTCACGCTGATCGCGGTGATCGTCATTCTGACACTGCTTCAGTTCATGCCCGTGCTGGTGCTAGGCCCTGTCGCCGACCACCTGAGCCTGATCGCGCGTTGAGGAAAAAATCATGAACCAAATAACCTCCAAAGATCACGCGGGCCGCCGCCCGCGCATGGATGAGCGCAGCTTTGCGCCCGCGCTACTCAACGCCTTCGTCAAGCTGGCTCCTCAGCACATCATCAGGAATCCCGTGATGGCTGTGGTCTGGCTTGGTACGCTGGTAACGGCGGTGGCCACTCTCGCGGGCTGGGCTCAACCCGGTTTCGGCTGGGCCGTTACTGTGATCCTGCTGGTCACCGTGCTATTTGGCAATTTCGCCGAAGCAGTAGCCGAATCCCGCGGGCGCGGACAAGCTGCATCGTTGCGTCGAGCCCGCAAGGATCTGATGGCCCGGCGGCTCGACACCGCCGGCAACGAGAAGACCGTGCCCGCAGCCGAGCTTCGTCCCGGCGACCTCGTCGTAGTCGAGGAAGGCCAGTTGGTACCCGCCGACGGCGAGATCGTCGAAGGTCTGGCCACGATCAACGAGGCGGCGGTTACAGGCGAGTCCGCGCCCGTGCTGCGAGAAGCTGGCACTGATCGCTCCGGAGTGATCGGCGGCACCAAGGTGCTGTCCGACCGCATCGTCGCACGCGTGACTGTCGAGCCAGGGAACAGCTTCCTCGACCGCATGATCGCGCTTGTGGAAGGGTCCAACCGGCAGAAGACACCCAACGAGGTCGCCTTGGGCATCCTGCTCGGAGTGATGACGATGACCTTCTTGGTCGTGGTGGTGACGCTGCCGTTCATCGGTGGGTTCGTCGGCGTCGAAACCAACGTCGTGCTGTTGGTTGCCTTGCTGGTGTGCCTGATTCCAACCACCATCGGTGGCCTGCTGCCGGCCATCGGCATCGCGGGGATGAACCGCGCACTGCAAGCCAACGTGCTGGCCAAGTCCGGCAAGGCGGTGGAAGTCGCGGGAGACGTAGATGTCTTGTTGCTGGACAAGACCGGCACCATTACCCACGGCGACCGGCAGGCCACTGCCTTCCATGCCCTGGCCGGCGTGGATGCCTTGCAATTGCGCAAAGCGGCTCTGCTGGCTTCACTGGCGGATCCGACCCCGGAGGGGAAATCCATCGTCAAACTCGCACGCGGCAAGGACGAGAAGCTTATCGAGCCAGAAGGTGCGCATTTCGTGCCCTTCTCCGCGCAATCGCGCATGTCGGGCGTGGACTTGGCCGGAGTGCGCGTCATCCGCAAGGGAGCGATGGACGCGATTGCGCGGCACGTGCAGATGCTGGGGGGCGTGATTCCCGCGGAGCTGGCGGCGCGCGTCACAGACGTGGCTCGCAAGGGCGCCACGCCGCTAGTGGTCAGCGATGGCCGGCATGTGTTGGGGGTCATCGAGTTGTCCGACGTGATCAAGCACGGCATCAAAGAGCGGTTCGCCCGTCTTCGCTCGATGGGCATCAAGACCGTGATGATCACGGGTGACAACCCACTCACGGCCGCGACCATCGCGGCCGAGGCGGGCGTCGATGACTACATTGCCGAAGCGCGTCCCGAGGACAAGCTTGCGCGTATCCGTGCCGAACAAAGTGGCGGTCGTCTCGTGGCGATGGTGGGGGACGGCACCAACGATGCGCCGGCGCTTGCGCAGGCCGATGTGGGGTTGGCGATGAACTCCGGTACCCAGGCCGCCAAGGAAGCCGGCAACATGGTCGATCTCGACAGCGATCCCGCGAAGCTGCTGGCGGTCGTGGAGATCGGCAAGCAGCAACTCATCACCCGCGGCGCGCTCACTACCTTCTCGCTGGCCAATGACGTGTCCAAGTACTTCGCCATCCTGCCGGCGCTGTTCGCCGCCGCGATCCCGCAGATGGCGGCGCTGAACGTCATGAACCTGTCGAGCCCGACCGGCGCGGTGCTGTCGGCGCTGATCTTCAACGCCATCATCATTCCGCTGTTGATCCCACTTGCGCTGCGGGGCGTGCGCTTCAAGCCGTCGAGCGCGACGCAGTTGCTGCGCAACAACATGCTTGTCTATGGCGTGGGCGGTGTCCTGCTGCCATTCGTCGCGATCAAGGCAATCGACGTCACGCTCTCCGCCTTGTTCTCTCTCTGAGGATTCGATCATGTCTCTCCATGATGTAAACACGATTGCCCACCCACAAGGCCATGTCTCCACGACCGTATACGACAAGGGCCTGATTCGTGGCTCCATCGGTCTGGCGATCATCGCGTTGGTCGGTTTCGGTCTGTTGTACCCCTTGGCGGGAGTCGGTCTCGGCCAAACCCTGTTCCCAAGCGCTGCGAATGGCAGCCTGATCGAGCGTGATGGCAAGGTCCTTGGCTCGGCTTTGGTGGCGCAGCCATTCGCCGACGATCGCTACTTCCAGCCGCGCCCCTCTGCGGCCGACTACGATGCCATGGGCGTGTCCGGCAGTAATGAGGCACGCACGAACCCTGAACTGCGGCAGCGCATCGACGAAACGCGAGCCGCCGTCGCGCAGCGCAACGGTGTCGCGCTCGACGCAGTCCCTAGCGATCTGGTCACGCAGTCGGGTGGGGGTATAGACCCGCACATCAGTCCACAGGGCGCCGCTGTCCAGATCGACCGTGTGGCACGCGCCCGCGGCATCGCACGCGACGTAGTCGAGGGGCTTGTCGCCCAGCAAATGGAGGGAAAACAGTTTGGTCTGCTGGGCCAACCCCGCGTGAACGTGCTCGAACTGAATTTGGCATTGGATGCCCTGGCTTCACCGGCCTCCGGGGCGCCTGCGGCGAACCAATGAGCGCACTTAGCACCTATCTGCAGGCCGAGGATATTCTCCTCGGCCTGCAGGTCGCCGACAAGCGGCAGTTGTTTCAGGCCATCGGTCGACACGTCCAGCGCATCGGTGGCTTGGCGGCCGAGGACGTTGCCTCCGGACTGACGCAGCGCGAGCTGGCCGGCTCAACAGGACTAGGCCTGGGCGTGGCCGTTCCGCACGCTCGGGTAAAAGGGCTGAAGCACATTCGTGCGCTGTACGTTCGGCCGGCTGCAGGGCTGGCATTCGGTGCGCCTGACGCACAGCCAGTGGCCGACATCCTCGTCTTGCTGGTACCCAGCCCAGCAACACAGTTGCATCTTGAGTTGCTTGCCCATGTGGTTTCATTGCTCTCTGATCGAGCATTCCGGGCGGCCTTGCATGCGCGCCAAAGCCCGGTTGAAATCAAGATGCTACTTGATGAACGGCAGTTGTAAAAAGGAACTAGCCGCTGCGCTATCGTTATCGCGGCAGGAATTAAGACAAAGATATGCGAACGACTGAAAATTGAGGATAGGGCTTGCCATGGGAGCCGAACGGACTGAACAAGCAGATGCCCTGTTGGGCGAACTCAAGCGCCAGACCGCCGGGCGATTGACGGTGTTCCTAGGCGCCGCCCCTGGCGTCGGCAAGACCTACGCCATGCTAGCGCGTGCCCGCGAACTTCACCGCCAAGGGGTGGATATCGTCATCGGCATCGTGGAGACCCACGGCCGCAGCGAAACCCAGACCATGGCCGAGGGATTGCCGCTGCTGCCCCGCAAGCAAATGGGATACCAAGGACGGCAACTGGAAGAAATGGACTTGGACGGGCTGCTGGCACGCAAACCAGCGATTGCCCTGGTCGATGAGCTGGCCCATCGCAATGCTCCCGGCAGTCGTCATGAACGACGTTGGCAGGACGTGGAGGAACTGCTCGATGCCGGCATCGACGTCTATACCACGGTCAACATCCAACACTTGGAAAGCCTGAACGATGTGGTGCACCAGATCACCGGCATTCGGGTCAGCGAGACCGTCCCCGATGCGCTTTTCGACCGTCTGCGCGACATCCGCCTGGTCGATTTGCCAGCGCGTGAACTAATAGAACGTCTGAACCATGGAAAGGTGTACTTGCCTGAACAGGCTGCACAGGCGCTGCAGGCATTCTTCTCTCCATCGAATCTCACCGCCTTGCGCGAACTGGCGATACAGACTGTCGCGGAACACGTCGATACTGACTTGCGCGAGACGCGTGCGGCACGCGGCATGGAAGGTATTTCCATCCAGCGCCACGTACTGATTGCCATTGACGGCCGTGGACAATCGGAATACCTCGTGAGGGCGGGCGCCAAGATCGCCGAGCGACGTGGCGCGCCATGGTCAGTGGTTACGGTCGAAACAGGACGCTCGGCCGATGCTGCTCTGCATACAGACACCCTTAACCAGGTTGCTTCATCGCTCAACAAAGCCACGCACATAGAGCAACAACGATTGATAGAGATCGATAAGGCTTTCTCGCTGGCGCGTAACCTGGGTGGTGAGACCGAGGTGTTGCACAACACCGATGTCACCCAGGCCTTGCTCGATGCCGCCGAAACGCGGGGCGCGAGAGCCATCGTGATCGGTCGAACACGGGAGCACCCCATCGCCCGCATCTTCAACCGCACGTTGACGCAGCAACTGTTGCAACGCTGTGGGCGCTACGAACTGACCATCGTGAATACACCACAGGCCCGGCTGCACGCGCGGCGACTATCTGCGTTGGCCGGAAGGCAGCTCACGGGTCGAGAGCCGTTGCTAATCCTGCTGGTAAGCCTTGGGTCTGTCGGCACCGCAGCGCTGGCCGAACACCTCCTGGGGTTGCAGGATCTGTCCATGGTCTTCCTCGTGGCTGTCTTGCTGGTTGCGTCCCGGGCGAGCATGGCCTCAGCCGTGATCACTGCGGCGCTGAGCTTCCTTGCCTACAATTTCTTCTTCATCGAGCCGCGCTACACTTTTTATATCAGCGCTCAACATGGTGTGGTCACCGTGGTGTTGTTTCTGGCGGCAGCATTGATCGCCGGCCGCCTGGCGTCGCGACTGCGCATGCAGGTAGTGGCCTTGCGCGCGGCAAACTCGTACACCACGGCAATGCAGAATCTGGGGCGCAAGCTCGCCAAGGCAGCCGATCTCGGACAAGTTATCGCAGCCGGCTCGTCGGTCCTGCAATCGACCCTTCACGCCAAGACGTGGATACGCATCAACGGAGAAACGGGTCCCTCAACGGCAGCTAACGATCTCACCGAGAAGGATCTGGTGGCAGCCAACTGGACGCAGCAGCATGGACAGACGAGCGGGCGTTACACCGACACCCTGACAAATTCGTCTTGGTGGTTCCTGCCCGTGCGCTCGGACAAGGATACGCTGGGCGTCGTCGGATTGCGGTTCCCCTCGGGCATGGGGCGACTGTCTTTCGAGCAGCGCCGTCTTGCGGAAAGCATGGTGGAGGACATTGGTCAGGCTGCTCTGCGCACGAGGCTTGTGTCGGAATTGGAGGAAGCGCGCGTCACAGGAGAAACGGAGCGCTTGCGGTCCGCATTGTTATCGTCGGTATCGCACGACTTACGCTCGCCTCTTTCGTCGATGATCGGGGCAGCAGATAGCCTTGCGCGCTACAGCGCTGATATGGGGCCGGAGGATCAGCAAAGCTTACTCGAAACCATCCATGTAGAAGGCGAGCGACTGGATCGGTACATTCAAAACCTGCTCGATATGACACGGCTCGGGCAACAAGGATTGACACTGACGCGTGACTGGATCGGCATCGACGAGTTGGTGGGTTCAGCCTCTCGACGCCTGCAGCGGTATGAACCCAATGTGCGCATCCAACACGATATTTCTCCGGATCTTCCCCCAATCCATGTCCATCCCGCCCTCATTGAGCAGGCATTGTTCAACGTCATGGAAAACGCGGCGAAGTTCTCGCCTCCGGAGGTACCTGTTCTGGTTCAGATTCGGCAAATTGAGGGCAATAAGTTACGAATCGACATCTCGGATCGTGGGCCGGGGATTCCGGAGGATGAACGGCGGCGAATCTTCGACATGTTCTACAGCGTGGAACGTGGCGATCGAGGCAAACAAGGAACCGGGCTGGGATTGACGATCGTTCAAGGTATCGTGGGTGCCCACATGGGCAGTGTCGAGGCATTGCCCGGCTTGGAAGGCAAGGGAACCACTATCCGTCTGACCTTGCCCTGGGGTGGGTACGCCAATCAGGAGATGAAAGAGCATGATGAGAGGTCCCAATAGATCGAACCTGGGAGCATCGCCCCCCCGAATACTTGTCGTGGATGATGAACCACAGATTCGCAAATTCATTGACATCAGTCTGCGGTCGCAGGGCTACGCGACTCTGTTGGCGGGAACGGGCCAGGAGGGACTGACGTTGTTGGCTACCAAGGGGGCTGATCTCATCGTCCTTGATCTTGGCCTGCCCGATAAGGACGGGAGAGAAGTACTGAAGGAGCTTAGGCAATGGTCGCGCGTACCGGTCATCGTGTTGACAGTGCGATCCGGCGAGGAGGAAAAGGTAGTCCTGCTGGATGCGGGCGCCAATGACTATGTGACCAAACCGTTTGGCGTCGACGAGTTGATGGCGCGCATCCGCGCATTCCTGCGAACGATGGAGTCGAGCCCGGATGAAGGTCCGGTTTTTGATGATGGGGTTCTCAAGATTGACCTGATGCAACGGGAGGTGACGGTCCAAGGGCAAGTCGTCGCGCTGAGCCGCAAGGAGTTCGCCCTGCTGTCCTTACTGGTCCGGCAACCCGGGCGGCTTGTGACGCAAACGCAGATTCTGAGGGAAATGTGGGGGCCAACGCACGAGGAGGACGCTCATTACCTCCGGATTCTCGTTGCCAAGTTGCGTCACAAGTTGGGGGACAACGCCTCGGCACCCCGCTATATAGCCACTGAACCGGGAGTCGGATTGAGATTTATCGCGAAGGAACGACATACCGCATGATCCTATTTGCTTCGCCGCGGGACTTTGCAAGGGCCAGTGACCACGTTCCGGACAGCAGCGATGCGGCCAACTCCGGCCGCATCGACCCTTTCGGAGTTTCGACGGCGGAGGTGGGCGGTGGGTGGCGTGCTGGCATACTATCCGTGACCAGTCCGGTTCTGCGCGCGCCAGCCCGCTCAGAAACTGCTTGCGCACGGTGCTCAGTCGCTGTGGCAGTTCGCGCCGCAGCCTGGCGCGAGCGTCGAGCAGTGTCTCCAGCGAGCAGTCCACTTCGGTCATGCCGACAAAGGCCCTCTCGTACTCGCCGGCGATGTCCTTGTCGTTGCCGAACAGCATTCGTGGGGCGGCCGGCTGTGGCCCGCCAGATAGACCACGAAGCACTCGACCATGTCGTCGCTGATGTCGCCCGACTCAAAGAGCTGCCACACATCGAACAGGTCGCGGGGGAGTCCCGCCTGCAGCCGCTTGATTACCTGATGCCGAGAATTTCCATCCATGTTTTAAAAAGATCACGGATATCCAATCAAGCCTTAGGTCTGTCGCAAGAACGTGCAGAGAAAGTAGCATGAAGCTTTATTTTCAAAACATGAACTAATCAACCTACACCCTGGGCCAGCCCGGCTCCGCCAGCCACAACCCGCCCTTCTGACCGCGAGCTATGCTGGAGGGCAAGCCCCAACCTGCGCTCCATAAGGTGAGGCGCCACTGAAACCGAGGCATATGAGCATGACACCAACACGCACAAAAGGTGCTGAACCACCTATTGACGTCCCCACCATGCCTGAAGCGCCTCGGCCTCGATCCAGGTTTCCAGCCGGTTGATGTTGCCGGGAAGCTGCCGTCCCTCCCACTGCTCGGTCGCCCAGCGCTTGATATTGGCGTGTAGTTCGCCGCGCTGAATGGCCAGGGCAAGAGACACTTCCGCGTCATGCAGATTGGCAGACCGGGCAGACTCGACCATCAAGTGCGCGGCCTGCTCCAGGGAAAGGACGGAACGGGACTGCGGAATCATCATGACGCCCTCCTGCTTGAACGCTGGAACACGACTGTCAACGGTTACCCGTCATTGCCTCCACCGGCGCCTCGCGCATCAAGCCCAGCGCCAGGCGCAGGCCGACGACCGCGTTGACCACGGCGAACACCGCAATCACGACCGCCACCCAAGGCAGCAAATCATGGCTGCGCGCGATCCAGGCCAGCACGGTCGATAGCAGATTGAGCACCACCATCAGCCAGAACGCCGGTTTGCTCGGCTGGTACAACCGGGCGAGTTTCATGCCCTACCCCCCGCCGTGACGGCAGGCACGCCCCCGCGGCAACGGCCGGCCACCGCAGACGTGTGCGACAGCCCTGCAAAACGCGTGCTGCGGGGCTGGGTGGAGTGGAAGTGAAAAGCAGACCCTTTGACGCAGATCCGCTTGTCACTTCCCCCCCGGACGTCGTCCTTGCCCGCCCCGTCCCGCCACTGCTGCACGCCACCTTTCAAGGCGGCCTTCAGCTCGGCCTTGTCACGATTTCGCCGCCCCTTGGCCGAAGCCTCGTGCGCCCCACCGCCACTGCGCAGCAGAACCTGCGCAACGAGCGGATTGCGCGGCTTGAGTTTCTTGCCTGCCATGTCACACCTCCAGAAAAATCCATGCACAGAAGACTGCACGCCCGCAAAAAGGTTCTTGCCCGGCACTGCACTTTCCACCCTCAACGATGAACGGAAGCCTGCTTACCAGCCAGCCAATTGCTGCCCGCCCGCACCCCGCCTGAAACCGCGGCTTTGCGGCACATCCAAGACTGGCACGGAACTTGACTATACCCCCTGCCCGCTTCGCCGCCCAGCCAGCGGTGAAACCACGACAGGGGAGACGCTTCCATGACCGAAACCTTTTACGACGTACTGCGCCGCCAGGGGATCACCCGGCGCAGTTTCCTGAAGTTCTGCAGCCTCACTGCCACCTCGCTCGGACTGGGTTCCGCCGCCGCACCGCAGATCGCGCATGCGCTGGAAACCAAGCCGCGTACCCCGGTGCTGTGGCTGCATGGCCTGGAATGCACCTGTTGCTCGGAATCCTTCATCCGCTCGGCCCACCCGCTGACCAAGGACGTGGTGCTGTCGATGCTGTCGCTCGATTATGACGACACTCTGATGGCCGCGGCCGGTCACCAGGCCGAAGCCATCCTTGACGAGATCAGGACCAAGTACAAGGGCAACTACATCCTGGCCGTCGAAGGCAACCCGCCGCTCAACGAAGATGGCATGTTCTGCCTGCAGGGCGGTCGCCCCTTCGTCGAGAAACTGCGCGAAACTGCCGCCGACTGCAAGGCCATCATCTCCTGGGGCTCCTGTGCCTCGTGGGGCTGCGTGCAGGCCGCCAAGCCGAACCCGACCCGTGCCACCCCGGTGCACAAGGTGATCACCGACAAGCCCATCATCAAGGTGCCGGGCTGCCCGCCGATCGCCGAGGTCATGACCGCAGTGGTCACCTACATGCTGACTTTCGAGCGCCTGCCGGAACTCGACCGCATGGGCCGGCCAAAGATGTTCTACGGCCAGCGCATCCACGACAAATGCTATCGCCGTCCCCACTTCGACGCCGGCCAGTTCGCCGAAGCCTGGGACGACGAGGGCTCGCGCAAGGGTTATTGCCTGTACAAGATGGGCTGCAAGGGTCCGACCACCTACAACGCCTGCTCCACCGTCCGCTGGAACGGCGGCGTGTCCTTTCCGATCCAGTCCGGCCATGGCTGTATCGGCTGCTCGGAGGACGGTTTCTGGGACAAGGGCGGCTTCTACGACCGCGTCACCGACATCAAGCAATTCGGAATCGAATCCAACGCCGACAAGGTTGGCGGTACTGCGGCAGCGGTGGTCGGCGCCGGCGTGGCCGCCCACGCCGCCGTCACCGCACTGGCCCGCGCCCGCAACAAGACGGGCATCGAAGTGAAGCAGGAGGAACATTGATCATGGGCGTGTACGAAACGCAAGGCTTCAAGCTCGACAACACCGGCAAACGCGTGGTGGTCGATCCGGTCACCCGGATCGAAGGCCACATGCGGGTCGAGGTCAACCTCGACAGCAACAACGTGATCCGCAACGCGGTCTCCACCGGCACCATGTGGCGCGGGCTGGAGGTCATTCTCAAGGGCCGCGACCCGCGCGATGCCTGGGCCTTTACCGAACGCATCTGTGGCGTGTGCACCGGCACCCACGCGCTGACCTCGTGCCGGGCGGTGGAAGACGCGCTGGGCATCGACATTCCGGAAAACGCCAACTCCATCCGCAACATGATGCAACTGTGCCTGCAGGTGCATGACCACCTGGTGCACTTCTACCACCTGCACGCGCTCGACTGGGTGGATGTGATCTCGGCACTCAAAGCCGACCCCAAGGCCACCTCCGAGCTGGCGCAGAGCATCTCCAACTGGCCGCTGTCCTCGCCGGGCTATTTCCGCGACATCCAGAACCGCCTGAAAAAGTTCGTCGACTCCGGCCAGCTTGGCCCGTTCATGAACGGCTACTGGGGCAGCCCGGCCTACAAGCTGCCGCCGGAAGCCAACCTGATGGCGGTCACCCACTACCTTGAGGCGCTGGATTTCCAGAAGGAAATCGTCAAGGTCCACACCATCTTCGGCGGCAAGAACCCGCACCCCAACTGGCTGGTGGGCGGCATGCCGTGTGCGATCAACATCCATGGCACTGGCGCCGTCGGCGCCATCAACATGGAGCGGCTGAACCTGGTCAAGAGCATCATCGAGCGCACGATCGAGTTCGTCGACCAGGTCTACATCCCCGACCTCGTCGCCATCGCCGGCTTCTACAAGGACTGGACCTACGGCGGCGGCATCTCCTCGCTGTCGCTGCTGTCCTACGGCGACATTCCCGACCGCGCCAACGACTACAGCGCCAGCAACCTGCTGTTGCCGCGCGGCGCCATCATCAATGGCGACCTGAGCAAGATCCACGAAGTCGACCTGCGCGACCCCGAGGAGATCCAGGAATTCGTCTCCCACTCCTGGTACAAGTACGCCGACGAAACCCGCGGACTGCACCCGTGGGACGGCGTCACCGAGCCCAACTTCGAACTGGGCAAGAACACCAAGGGCACCAAGACCAACATCCAGTCGCTGGACGAGGAAGGCAAGTACTCGTGGATCAAGTCGCCGCGCTGGAAAGGCCATGCGATGGAGGTCGGCCCGCTGGCGCGCTACGTGATCGGCTATGTGCAGGGCAACCCCGAATTCAAGGAACCGGTGGACAAGCTGCTCACCGACCTGGGCCTGCCATTGCAGGCGATCTTCTCCACCCTTGGCCGTACCGCGGCGCGCGGGCTGGAAGCCTCGTGGGCGGCGCACAAGATGAACTACTTCTTCGACAAGATGATGGCCAACATCAAGGCCGGCGACGAGTCGACCGCCAACATCGACAAGTGGGAACCCTCCACCTGGCCGAAGGAGGTCAAGGGCGTCGGCTTCACCGAGGCCCCGCGCGGCGCCCTCGGCCACTGGATCAAGATCAAGGACGGCAAGATCGACAACTACCAGGCCGTGGTCCCCACCACCTGGAACGGCAGCCCGCGCGACCACAAGGGGCAGATTGGCGCCTTCGAGGCCAGCCTGCTGAACACCCCGGTGGCCAAGGCCGACGAACCGCTGGAGATCCTCCGCACCCTGCACTCCTTTGACCCCTGCCTGGCGTGCTCGACCCATGTGATGAGCCCGGACGGACAGGAAATGGCCACGGTCAAAGTGCGCTGACTTGCAGGCGGCGAGACGGAAAAGGCTTACCCCCCGGTTGCGGATCTCGAACAGCTCCCTCACCCCGCGCGTCTCACGGACCGCGACCGGCGCCCGGCCCCCTCGCCGCCTTTTTTGCACCATCCTTCCGCGACAACGGAGGTAACAGACATGCTTGCACAACAGGACGCATTCGAAGCCGAGCGCAATGCGCGCATGGTCAAGGCGGTGTACGTCTACGAGGCGCCGCTGCGGCTGTGGCACTGGATCAATGCGCTGGCGATCACCCTGCTGGCGATCACCGGCTACTTCATCGGCAAGCCGCTGCCCTCACTTGCGGGTGACACCAGCACGCAGTACCTGATGGGCTGGATCCGCTTCATCCACTTTGCCGCCGCTTATGTGTTTGCGATCGGCTTTCTCGGGCGCATCTATTGGGCCATCGTCGGCAACCACCACGCACGCCAGATCTTCCTGCTGCCCATCTTCAACGCCCGCTGGTGGAGCGAGGTGTTCTACGAACTGCGCTGGTACCTTTTCATGGTAAGGGAACCCAAGAAGTACGTCGGCCACAACCCGCTGGCGCAGCTGATGATGTTCCTGTTCTTCACCATTGGTGCGGTGTACATGATCCTGACCGGCTTTGCACTCTATGGCGAAGGCCTGGGCGAGGGCAGCTGGGCCGACACGATGTTTGGCTGGGTCATTGCGGCACTGGGCGGCAACAGCCTGCAGGTGCACAACATGCACCGGCTGGGCATGTGGGTGACATTGTGTTTCGTCATCGTGCACATCTACGCCGCCATCCGCGAGGACATCATGAGCCGGCAGAGCCTGATCAGCACCATGATCAGCGGCTGGCGGATGTTCAAGGACTGAGCCCAGGCGAGCTGCCGTAGGGTTCGAAGCGGCAGCGGTTCGGATCCGCGGCTGCCCGTCCGCCCACTGGCGGAAACGCCCGCTGCGGACAATCCGGCCGGTCGCACACCTTGCATGCCATGCCAATCGGTGTGCGTACCGCGGGTTCGTCCAGCGGCACGCCACGCGCATAGACCAGGCGTGCAGCGTGGCGCAGGTCGCACCCCAGCCCGATCGAGAAAGTCTTGGCCGGGCTGCCCCAGCCACCCTGGCGGTGCGTCACCGTACGCGCGATCCACAAGTAGGCGCGGCCATCGGGCATCGACGCCAGCTGGGTGACAATGCGCTCTGGCTGGGCAAACGCCTCATACACGCTCCACAGCGGACAGCTGCCCCCCACCCGCGAGAAGTGGAAATCGGTCGCCGACTGCCGCTTGGAGATATTGCCCGCCCGGTCGACACGCACAAAAATGAAAGGCACCCCACGCGCACCCGGCCGCTGCAAGGTAGACAGCCGGTGGCAAACTGTCTCGAAACCCACGCCAAAACGCCGGCCAAGCCGGTCGATGTCATAGGCCATCTCTTCAGCCGCGGCCAGAAAGCGGCCATACGGCAGGATCAGCGCCCCCGCGAAGTAATTTGCCAGACCAATGCGGGCCAGCGCACAGGCCTCCTCCCCGCGGAACCCGCCGGTTCCAACCAGCGCTTCGATCGTTTCGTATGCCTCGAGCAAGGCCAGCTGGGTCGCAATCTGGAAGGCACGCTGCCCACTGTCCAGCAAGGGCGAGAGATGCAGCACGCCCCGGGCTGGCTCGAACTCGCGCAGGAAAGCAAACCCGTCACTGTCCGCCACCGCCGGACTCAACACCTGCACACCATGTGCGTCCAACAGGCGTGCGGTCAGCGCGTACTCCGCCTCTCCCGGTCTCACGCCCCAGGCCTCGGCCATACGCTCGGCCATGTCATCGAGCTCGACGATATGATTGTGGCGGGCATAGAAAAAGTCCCGCACCTCCTCGTGCGGCAATGGAACGGCAAGCGCATCGCCGCTGCTGTCGCCAAACCGTGCAGCATAGACAGACAGCCGCTCCTCCGCCTCCCGTCGTCGCCGGTCCAGGGTCAGCAAGGCACGCGCCACCGCCGGCATCTGCGCCGCCAGCTCGCGAATCTCGCTCATCGCCACCTTTTCACCGGTGACCGCCAGCCCCGCGTCGCCCAGCACATCACTCAGTTCGGCGACCAGCCGTCCCTCGTCATCGTCCGAGAAACGCTGCACGTCCACCCCCAGCACCGAACTGATCCGTAGCAGCACGGGCACGGTCAATGGCCGCTGGTTCTGCTCGATCTGATTGAGATAACTCGGCGAGATCTCCAGCAAGCGCGCAAGGGCGGCCTGAGTCAGCCCCTTCTCTTCGCGCAGGCGACGCACACGCACACCGGTAAAGACCTTCTTCATCGCTTGCCCCAGAAATTAACAAGATTTGCAAAAACACCGAACAGCCTTCACAAATCAACGCCAATTCAGTTATTTACGGCATTTTCTGGGTGCGTATATTGCGAACAAATCAAATCAAACGCAAATCCTTCCACCCTCTCACGCCTGGAGCACCGCATGAGCACCGCTGTCGAACCCGGTTTCAAACCCAAGAAGTCCGTCGCCCTCTCCGGTGTCACCGCCGGCAACACCGCGCTGTGCACCGTCGGCAAGACTGGCAATGACCTGCACTACCGCGGCTACGACATCCTCGACCTTGCCGAACGCTGCGAATTCGAGGAAGTCGCTCACCTGCTGGTGCACGGCAAACTGCCCACCCAGGCCGAGTTGCGTGCCTACAAGACCCGCCTGAAATCGATGCGCGGCCTGCCGGCCAGCGTAAAAGAGGCGCTGGAACGCCTGCCGGCCTCCGCCCACCCGATGGATGTGATGCGCACCGGCGTCTCCGCGCTAGGCTGTGTACTGCCCGAAAAAGACGACCACAACACCCCCGGCGCACGCGACATCGCCGACCGCCTGATGGCCTCGCTCGGCTCGATGCTGCTGTACTGGTATCACTGGTCAACCAAGGGCCAGCGTATCGACGTGGAGACCGATGACGACTCCATCGGTGGTCACTTCCTGCACCTGCTGCACGGCGAAAAACCCGCCGAAACCTGGGTGCGGGCCATGCATACCTCGCTCAACCTCTACGCCGAACATGAGTTCAACGCCTCCACCTTTACCGCACGGGTCATCGCCGGCACCGGTAGCGATGTGTACTCGGCAGTCGCCGGTGCAATCGGCGCGCTGCGTGGCCCCAAGCATGGCGGCGCCAACGAGGTCGCCTTCGAGATCCAGAAGCGCTATGACAACCCGGACGAGGCAGAAGCCGACATCCGCCGCCGTGTAGAGGCCAAGGAAGTCGTGATCGGCTTCGGCCATCCGGTGTACACGGTGAGCGACCCGCGCAACGTGGTCATCAAGGGCGTCGCCAAGCGCCTGTCGACGGATGCCGGCTCAAGCAAGATGTACGACATTGCCGAACGGCTGGAGCAGGTCATGTGGGAGGTCAAGAACATGTTCCCCAACCTCGACTGGTTCAGCGCGGTGAGCTATCACATGATGGGCGTACCCACGGCGATGTTCACCCCGCTTTTCGTCATTGCGCGCACCAGCGGCTGGGCCGCGCACATTATCGAGCAGCGCATCGACAACAAGATCATCCGCCCCAGCGCCAACTATGTCGGGCCGGACGACCTTGCCTTCGTCCCCATCGAAGAGCGCCACTGACACCCGGCGCTGCCAGGCGGTCACGCCGCCACCCGCCCGCCCTGCTGGCGCTGCCTCCGGCAGCGCCCCACGCCCCATTCCGCCTTAGACTGCCCGCCACACATGAACACAGCCCATCGCAAACCCCTGCCCGGCACCTTGCTGGACTACTTCGACGCCCGCGAGGCGGTCGAAGCCCTCCAGCCCGGCGCCTGGTCCAAGCTGCCCTACACTGCCCGCGTCCATGCCGAGAACATCGTGCGCAAGGCCGACCCTGCCATCATCGACGCCTGCCTTGCGCAACTGGTCGAACGCAAGCGCGAGCGCGACTTTCCGTGGTATCCGGCACGCGTCGTCTGCCACGACATCCTGGGCCAGACCGCGCTGGTAGACCTGGCCGGGCTACGCGACGCCATCGCCGACCAGGGCGGAGATCCGGCGGCCATCAATCCGGTGGTACCGGTGCAACTCATCGTCGACCACTCGCTGGCCGTCGAATGCGGCGGCAACGACCCCGATGCCTTCCGCAAGAACCGCGCAATCGAAGACCGCCGCAACGAGGACCGCTTTCACTTCATCGAATGGACCCGCAGCGCATTCGACAATGTGGACGTCATCCCCGCCGGCAACGGCATCATGCATCAGATCAATCTTGAGAAGATGTCGCCGGTCATCCAGGTACAGGACGGCGTAGCCTTTCCCGACACCTGTGTCGGCACCGACAGCCATACCCCGCATGTGGATGCACTGGGCGTGATCGCGGTGGGCGTCGGCGGACTCGAAGCCGAAAACGTGATGCTGGGCCGCGCCTCGTGGATGCGCCTGCCCGAGATCGTCGGCGTCGAACTCAGCGGCTGTCGCCAGCCCGGCATCACCGCCACCGACATCGTGCTGGCCCTGACCGAGTTCCTGCGCCAGCAAAAAGTCGTCGGCACCTACCTGGAGTTTTTCGGCCCTGGCGCCGAAAGCCTGTCGATAGGCGACCGCGCCACCATCTCCAACATGTGTCCCGAATATGGCGCCACCGCCGCGCTGTTCTACATTGACGCCCAGACCCTGCGCTACCTGAGCCTTACCGGCCGCAGCGCCGAACAGGTGCGGCTGGTGGAAACCTACGCCCGCCAGGCCGGGCTATGGGGCGAAACACTAGTGGCCGCATGCTACGAGCGTGTGCTGCGCTTCGACTTGTCCAGCGTGGTCCGCAACCTGGCCGGCCCCAGCAACCCGCACCGCCGCCTGCCCACCAGCGCGCTGACCGAACTCGGCATCGCCGGCAAGCTGCAACAGGCCCGCGAACAGGAAGCCCAGGGCCTGATGCCCGACGGCGCCGTCATCATTGCGGCCATCACCTCCTGCACCAACACCTCCAACCCGCGCAATCTCATCGCCGCCGGGCTGCTGGCGCGCAAGGCACGCAGGCTGGGACTGACCCGCAAACCCTGGGTCAAGACCTCGCTGGCACCGGGTTCGCGCGTGGTCGAGCTCTACCTGAAGGAAGCCGGCCTGCTGGAAGATCTGGAGGCGCTGGGCTTTGGCATCGTCGCCTTCGCCTGCACCACCTGCAATGGCATGAGCGGCGCCCTGGAACCCCGGATCCAGCAAGAGATCATCGACCGCGACCTGTACACCACCGCGGTTCTGTCGGGCAACCGCAACTTTGACGGACGCATCCACCCTTACGCCCGCCAGGCCTTCCTCGCCAGCCCACCGCTGGTGGTCGCCTACGCACTGGCCGGCACCATCCGCTTCGACATCGAACAGGACTGGTTCACCATCAGCGCAGGCAAGGCCGTCCAACTGCGCGACCTGTGGCCAAGCGACGAAGAAATCGACGCCATTGTCGAACGCGCAGTCAAGCCGGCCCAGTTCCAGCAGGTCTATCTGCCCATGTTCGAACAAACCGCCCGCGCCCGCGCCGCCTCGCCGCTTTACGACTGGCGACCGCAAAGCACCTACATCCGCCGCCCACCCTACTGGGAAGGCGCCCTTGCCGGCGAACGCACGCTTACCGGCATGCGACCGCTGGCCATCCTGCCGGACAACATCACCACCGATCACCTGTCGCCATCAAACGCGATCCTGGCCGACTCCGCGGCCGGCGAATACCTGGCGCGAATGGGGCTACCGGCGGAAGACTTCAATTCCTACGCCACCCACCGGGGCGACCACCTGACCGCGCAACGCGCCACCTTCGCCAACCCGCAACTGGTCAACGAAATGGCGGTCATCGATGGCAAGGTGCAGCAAGGCTCGCTGACCCGTGTCGAACCGGACGGCCGGGTCATGCGCATGTGGGAGGCCATCGAGACCTATATGAACCGCCGCCAGCCACTGATCATCATCGCCGGCGCCGACTACGGCCAGGGTTCCAGCCGCGACTGGGCAGCCAAGGGCGTACGCCTGGCGGGCGTCGAGGTCATTGTCGCCGAGGGGTTCGAGCGCATCCATCGCAGCAACCTGATCGGCATGGGTGTACTGCCGCTGGCATTCAAGCCCGGCACCAACCGCCACACCCTGGCGCTGGACGGCACCGAGGTGTTCGATGTAGTCGGCACCCTGGCCCCAGGGGCCGATCTGACCCTGGTCATACACCGCCGCGACGGCAAGACCCTCAACATTGCCGTCAGTAGCCGGCTCGACACCGACGAAGAGGTGTCGATCTACCGCGCGGGCGGCGTGCTGCAACGCTTTGCGCAAGACTTTCTCGCCGCAGCTAACCGGGCGGACGCCTGATCGGGCGCGCCCCCCGCAACCCAGGATGAGACATTGATGACCCACTCACCCCAGATCCGGATTCCCGCCACCTATATGCGCGGCGGCACCAGCAAGGGCGTATTCTTCCGCCTGCAGGACCTGCCCGCCGCCGCACAGGCACCCGGCCCCACGCGCGACCGCCTGCTGCTGCGCGTGATCGGCAGCCCCGACCCTTACGGCAAGCAGATCGACGGCATGGGCGGTGCCAGCTCCAGCACCAGCAAGGTGGTGATCCTGTCGCGCAGCATGCGCCCCGACCACGACGTCGACTACCTGTTCGGCCAGGTCTCGATCGACCACCCGTTTGTCGACTGGACCGGCAACTGTGGCAACCTGTCTGCCGCCGTCGGTGCATTCGCCATTTCCAGCGGCCTGTTCGACCGCTGGCGGATCCCGCAGAACGGCGTCGTCACCGTACGTATCTGGCAGGCCAACATCCGCAAGACCCTCATCGCCCATATTCCCATCACCCAGGGCGAGGTACAGGAAACCGGCGGTTTCGAACTCGACGGCGTCACCTTTCCCGCAGCGGAAGTCCAACTGGAATTTCTCGATCCGGCCGAAGACGGCGATGGAGAAGACGGGGCGATGTTCCCCACCGGCCACCTGATCGATCCGCTCGACGTACCCGGCGTCGGCCGCTTTCCAGCCACGCTGATCAACGCGGGCATTCCCACGATCTTCGTCAACGCCGCCGACATCGGCTACACCGGCACCGAACTGCAGGACGCCATCAATAGCGACCCCGCAGCGCTCGCACGCTTCGAAGCCATCCGCGCCCATGGCGCCATCCGCATGGGGCTGATCGACCACGTATCCGAAGCCGCCAGCCGCCAGCACACGCCCAAGATTGCCTTTGTCGCCCCACCGGCCAGCTACACCACCTCCAGCGGCAAGCCGGTTGCCACAAGCGACATCGACCTGCTGGTGCGGGCACTGTCGATGGGCAAGCTGCACCACGCCATGATGGGCACCGCCGCAGTGGCCATTGCCGCCGCAGCCGCGGTGCCCGGCACCCTGGTCAATCTTGCCGCGGGTGGCGGCGAACGCAACAGCATCCGGTTCGGCCACCCCTCGGGCACGCTGCGCGTCGGCGCCGAAGCTCGCTACGCGCGCAGCCGCTGGCAAGTTGCCAAAGCGGTCATGAGCCGAAGCGCCCGCGTGCTGATGGAAGGCTGGGTGCGCATTCCCGGCGACGCGCTCTGACCCACTCTGCCCCTGTCACCCCCTGGAGACCTCATGTCCACCCGCAAGACCCTGAAAACCCTGGCCGAATCCCGCCGCGGCGTGCTCGTGCCCGGCGCCTTCAACGCGCTCTCTGCCAAAGTCATCGAAGACCTCGGTTTCGAAGCCATCTACATCACCGGCGCTGGCGTCACCAACATGTGGTTCGGCATGCCCGATCAAGGTTTCATGGGCCTGGCCGACATCGCCGACCACACCGCGCGCATCCGCGACGCGGTCACGCTGCCACTGATCGTTGATGCCGACACCGGCTTCGGCAACGCGCTCAATGTCTATCACACCGTGCGCACACTGGAACGTGCCGGCGCCGACTGCATCCAGCTGGAAGACCAGGTCGCGCCCAAGCGCTGCGGCCACTTCAACGGCAAGGACGTGATCAGCACCGAAGAAGCCGTCGGCAAGATCAAGGCGGCCGCCGACGCCCGTCGCGACCCCGAGCTGCTGATCATGGCGCGTACCGATGCCGCCGCCGTGCACGGTTTCGAGGCCGCCATCGAGCGTGCGCAGAAGTTTGCCGAAGCCGGCGCCGACATCCTCTTCGTTGAAGCCGTCACTCGAGCAGAAGAGGTTCGCGCACTGCCACAGCGCCTCGCCAAACCGCAACTGATGAACATGGTCATCGGCGGCAAGACACCCATTTTCAACGCTACCGAACTGGGCGAACTGGGTTACGGCATCGTGCTGTACGCCAACGCCGCGCTGCAAGGCGCGGTGATGGGCATGCAGAAAGCGCTCACCGTGCTGCGCGACCGGAAGGAGGTCAAGGAATCCAGCGGCCTTGTCACCCCCTTCGCCGAACGCCAGCGCCTGGTCGACAAAGCCGATTGGGACGCGCTCGAGCAGCGCTACAGCTAAGACCGCCGGGCCGCAGGGAAGTCAGATCGAGGCAGGGCCCGTCACCGAATTCGAAGCGGATGTTTGAGTGCAGGATCGAGAGAAACATGAAAAGCGAAAGTCAGGACTGGTTGCGCCCGCGCGCGCTCTACGAGAGCGTGGCCGAATCGCTGCGTACGCGCATCTTCGCGCATGAGTTCGTGCCGGGTTGCCCGCTGGACGAAAACGAACTCGCCCGCAGCTACGGGGTGAGCCGCACCCCGGTGCGCGAGGCCCTGAAGGTGCTGGGTCGAGAAGGGCTGGTGGATATTGAACCCCGTCGCGGCTGCTGCGTTGCCGAGCTCTCGGCCGCTGACGTCGCCGGGCTGTTGAGCGTGATCGCCATGCTCGGCCTGCACGCCGTGCGCGAGGCAGCCCACAATGGCCTCCAACCGGCGAAACCCGCAGGCCTTGCCGAACTACTTGAATGCGGTGGCAACCGCTACCTGACCGACACCATCCTGCGCCTCAACGACAAGGTTCAACTCGCCTGCGGGCCGCAGTTCAGCGCCGCCGACGCGGCCCTGCTGGCAGTCGCAATGCCGGCCCTTTCCGCCGCGCTGGCGCAGCGGCAGCCCCATCGGGCGGAACACCTGTGGACAACATACGCCCAGGACCGGCACTGGCTCGCGGCCCGCCACATTGCCTCGCTGCCCGAAGGCTAGCGCAGCACCGATCCAGTATCGGCGTCAGCCTTGCCGCGGGCAAGCCTCAAGCGTAACAGCGCAGCCCCGCCATCAACCCAGACGAGCAATACGCACTGCAGCCTCATCGATGTGCTGTCGAATCGCGACCACACAGGGACCAAAGCTGCCGGAAAAATCATCGCAATCGCTGACCTTGGCAAAGAATCTTTCCGCCAGACTCAAGGCCTCACGCCAGCCCGCGCCCTCCACCGTCGCGGATAGTGATGCCGGCGCCAAGGTATTCACAAGCGTACCGCCGCCTCTGGGCGCAAACCCCATGGGTAGCACATCATAAGCAGGCGCAAGCTGATAGGGGCCATCATGCCGATTGAGAAAAGACAGATTTCCCGCATGCATGTCGGTGTTACCGATCAAGGTCCCAAACGCCCAACGCAGTGCGGCGTCTGCGATCGCGTCGGCATGGACATGACCATCGGCAACCAGACGGCGTACCAGCGACGGCCAGGGTGCCGTCACATCGCCGACGAACTCGGCGTCGAGCGCACGCAGGGAAAACACCCCGATACGACCGAACTCACCGACGCGGTCGAACCGTGGCACCTCCAGGAATCGCTGACCGCCAAAATCAAAAACCCGGGTATCAACACCAAGCACGGAAAGCGCCAGATGCTCGGCAAGCAGCAGGTCACGCCATCGCTCGCTGACCGGGTTGTCGTCTGGCGCCGAGAACTTCACCAGCACATGACCCTGCTCGGTATATGCGCAGAACTTCGGCTGTTCGCCACCCGCGGACGACCCAGCCGCCTCCCCCGCTGCGGCTGCACGCGCCAGCGCAGGATAGTCGGCCGCCCGATCGACAGGGCGCGGCGCCGGCATTTCAAGAAACTGGTCGCGCGCCGACGCGCCGACCAACAGATCACCGATCGCGTCCCCCCCCTGTGCCAGTAAGGCCCTGATCACCTCCGTGTCACTCCAGTGCTCCGGGTTCGGTGACAAACCGAGGCCAGCCGCGTGCGCAGAGGCATAGGCCCGGCCAAGATAGCCCTCTGGGCGCAAGTCGAACAAGCACCACGGCAAGCCATCACTGTGCCGCGCCCCGCCATCAGCCTGCACCATGACAAACCCGGCCGGACAAACAGGAATGAGCAGCCCCAAGTCCAGAACCCGCCCCGCTTCGTTCACACGGTAGACCGGAGCCGACACGAAGCCGCGAGACGCATCCCTGAGCGCATAACGAATAGATGGGCCAGCCCCGATGCGGACAAGCTCATCCCCCAGCGCAGTCAGCGCACGCGAAACCGTCGGCTGGCTGACCCCCGCCTTTTCAACAACTTGCCGAGTCGTCACTGGCCCCTTGCGGAGCAGCAAGCGAATCAAGTCGGAATGGCGGCTCATGAGCGTGAATAGCTATATGAATAGATTTATGAATAGTCAGTCTAGCCAATTGAAGACAAGCCGTCACGGCCTTCCGAGCAATGAGGGCGAGCGCCTTGCGCTACGGACCTGACGCGGAGCCTGCCCTGAAGAAAGGATGGCGTATTGCGCAGGCGTCTGGTCCGTGAAAAAGCTACCCGCAGGCAGGACGGTTTATCCCACAGATTCAGTCCGGAATTTCGAGAATGCCTCTCAACCATGACATGCAAGTGCTATGCTTCACAGCCATGCCCTTGGGCTGGAACAACGCGCATCGCAGCCCATGTGGCAGCCGTCCCTGATCACGCACCTATCTGGCGGTGACTGTACCGCCCGCAGGTCACCCCCTGCCACACGCTTAGGGGCATGACCGGATGACATCGCAAGCGCAACATTCAGGGGCAACTTGAGCCGTACATCACCGTCACCTACTGCAGGAGCACGTCATGACGCCATTCAAGACCTTCATCACCCTGGCTGCCAGCATCCTTCCTACCCTGGCCGCTGCCCAGTTCGTTCAGGCACCGCTGCCCTACCCCAGCGCGGCGCTCGAACCTCATATCGATCAGACCACGATGGAGATCCATCATGGCCGGCATCATGCAGCCTACGTCAATAACCTGAACGCCCAGATCCAGACCTATCCCGAACTGGCCAAGCTGTCGATCGAGGAAGTGCAGGGTCAGATGTCCAAGTACAACACCGCCGTCCGCAACAACGGAGGCGGTCATTACAACCACGATCTGTTCTGGAAGGTCATGGCACCCGAAGGCCAGCGCGGCACACCCGCCCCCGCATTGGCGAGTGCAATCAATGCCGCGTTCGGCTCATTGGACGAGATGAAGAAGCGCTTCGATCAAGCGGCGCTGAGTCGCTTCGGGTCCGGCTGGGCATGGCTGATCGTGACCGCCGACAAGAAGCTTGCGATCACCTCCACCCCCAATCAGGACAACCCGCTGATGGACCTGCCGGGCATCGAGCGCGGCACCCCCATCCTGGGGCTGGATGTCTGGGAGCACGCCTACTATCTCAAGTACCAGAACAAGCGCGGCGAATATGCCACCAACTGGTGGAACGTGGTGAATTGGAATGAGGTCAACGCGCGCTTCGAAGCTGCATCGAAGTAATGTCCCCCGGCCCGCGAACCCGCGTTCAGGGCCGCAAGGTACGCGTGGGGGCCAGTTCGGCCCCACCGATCCGCCGTCCTTGCCGACAGCCTTCGACCTCGAGCGCGCCTTCTTCATCCAGGGCGTGGAGGGTACGGGAGACCGTCTCGATGGTCAGACCTGTGATATCCGCAATGTCGCGCAGTCGCGGTAACCTGAAGACCGCACCAGCCGAACCCAGCAGCGCGAGCAAGCCTCCCACGCGCTGATCCGCCCTGCCATTGCGCAGGGCCAGGATGTCGGCCATGCGTTGCTCGGTCGCTGCGAGCAGGCGCAGCATGCTCTCGCCAAAACGCTCGGCCGGCGCCCCCCAAGGTTCGACCACGCACCCCGACAATGCCTGGGCCGTGTAGGTGTAGGCGCCGAACAATAGGGTTTCGGCACCAATCACGTCTCCAGCCAGAGAAAGCCCGGCGAAGGCAGGTCCGTCGTCTTCGTGCCGATCCAGACGAACGCTACCGGCGACAATGCGCCACGCCTTGCCCCGTTCACCCGCATGATAGATGTACTCCCCTCGCGCGACTTCCCGCTGCGGGGCACGTGAAGTCCCGTCGGTATTTTGCTGACTCTCTCGCATTTCCTGTCTGTACCCCGGAACAGACGTCCGGGGTGGCTCCTTCAAAGCGGGGCTCAACCCCAGGGAAATCCGTGTGCGCTCTGCATCCTGAAGTCAGGATCACAGCACAGCGGACACACGCCGTGCAGGGCACTACTCATGCATTATGCATGAACACATCAATCCAGTGCGAACTGTGCCTTCACCCACACATTGCGACCCGGCTCATTGATCCGGGTGTTGGCCGGAAACACGAAACCGGGCAGGGATGAACCGGTACGCGACAGATGCTCGGCATAGGTCCGGTCGAACAGGTTGTCGATACCCGCGGTCAGTAACACACCCTTGGCCGCACGCCAGCCGGCATTGAGCGATACCACCGCAAAGCCCGAGGACGGACCGATGTCCTGACCGTTCATGACGATGTTGCCTGAGCCGATGTCGACACGTTTCTGGTCGGCCACCATGCGCAACAGACCGCCATAGGAGAACGTGCCATCGTCGTACTCGAGCATCAGCCGGGCCTCCAGGGGCGGCTGCTGGGCCAAGGCGGTATCGTCAGTATCGTTCTCACCCCGTACCCAAGCCAGCGTCCCGGTGGTGCGCCAGTTGCGGGCAAAGCGCCAGGCCACATCGGCTTCGAGCCCGACCAGGGTAGCGTCGACATTGCGTACCCGGGTCGGTGCAATCCAGGTCAGCAGCACGTAGTCGCGGACCTTGCCGTAGTAGCCCGACAACGATCCACTCCACGCCCCCTGCTGCCAGTGCGTGCCAACGTCGAGCTGGGTGGTCTTTTCCGGGCGGATACTCAGGAAGGCGCTGTTGAGCGTGTTCTCATCGCGCAGCAGGCGCTCCCAGTAGTCGGGGAAGCGTTCCGCATGGCCAAGGCCTGCGTACCAGTTGCCCAGTGCGTACTCGCCTTCGTAGCGCACAAACCCGCTGCGTAGCGTCGCGCGGTCGGTCTCTCCCCGGGTCCGGTTGACCGGCACCATCATGCACATGCCGTTCATGTACATCCCGGCAACGCAGCGGCGGCCATCCTTGGCGGCATGCTGGTCGATGCGCAGCCCCGCCACCGTGCGCCCACCATCCGCATCGCGGTACGCCGCCTCACCAAACACGCCGAACTGGTCGAAGCGCATGTCTTCCTCGTACGGCAAGCTGCGGAAGGTATCGTCCGCGGCATCGCCGCTGGCGCGGTTCATCGCGTTACGGGCGCGATGGATGTCGCGCTTGGTGTCGGCACCCAGGGTGAGCCGCCACGGCTCGCTGGGGGCAAGCACCACGCCAGCCCGCGCACCAGTGGTGATGCGGTCCGGATTCATCGCCGAAAAACGGTTTGCCAGCGGCTGATCACGCAGGCTGTAGTTGTCCATCACATGATCGACATAGTTGTAATAGGCCTGCGCCCACACCTTTTCCACCAACGGCGACAGCTTGCGCTGCTCAAACTTCAACGCGATATTCTCGCGGGCAAAGCGCGACCCATCCATGCCACGGTCGGCATAGGCGGCACGACCATCGCTGCGCGCCATCGACAGCTCGACCGCGGTGTCGGCATCCGGCGTCCACGCCAGTGCGGCCTGGGTGTTCCAGCGCGTGTAGCGCGAGTGCACCTTGTCGCCATCGCCATCACGATAGTTCTCGGCATGGGCATGGGTGCCGCCCGCACGCACCTGGAACATCGGCGTGCTGCCGCGCACATCGATGACCTGGTCGTTGCGGCCAAAGCTGCCCACGGTCAGGCTGCCGTCAAGGCGCCAGCCGGCTTCATCGAGCGGCTTCAGGTCGCGCTCGAACAGCACCGCGCCTGCCGACACCCCAGCCCCGTAGATCACCGTCTGCGGGCCTTTCAGCACTGTTACCCGGTCATACGATTCGGGATAGACATAGGCCGTTGGCGGGTCCATCCGGCCGCCGCAGCCACCGTAGATCTCCTGACCATCCAGAAAGATGCCCAGCCGCGAACCCGACATGCCGCGCAGCACCGGATCGCCATCGGTACCGCCCTTGCGGATCACCGAGAAGCCCGGGATGCTCTTCAGGAAATCCGCGCCATCGTGCGCAGGAATCGGCTGCCGCGGCGCCTTCGGATCGGTGACCACGGTCAGCGCATCGACGGTGACCGGTGCGGTCACCACGACCGGCGCCAGTCGGTTCTCGGTATCGGTTTCAGTGGCATAAGCCGCCGGAATCCAGGCACAAGCGATCAGCGCCGCCAGCAGGCTGCACTTCATGGGAGGTTTGATATTCATGCGTATTGCTTCCATAGGGATGAGAAAGAAAATCAGATCAACAGCAGGCGCCGGATGCCCAGCAGGACCAACACCGCCCCCGCGCCACCGGCCAGCCAGCGATGCAGCCAGGCGCGGCCGGACAGCAGACGGGCGCCAAGGGTGCCGAATAGAGGGACCAGCAGCAGCAGTGGCGTCACCGCGGCGCCCAGCCCGAACGCCAGCCCGTGACCGGCCCCGGCCAACGCACTGCCGGACAAGGAGCAGATGCCCAGCAGCCAACCCAGCGGAGCACAGGGCGTGAGGCTGAGCGACAGCCCCAGTAGAAAAGGCGGTAGCCGGGCACCACTTGATGGACGACGGCAGCCGGCGCTCATGCCGGCGCTGGGGCGCTGACGATGAAACTGCAGGGGGCGGGCACTTGTCGCTGCGTCGGCCGTGCGCGGCTGGGCCGACCTGAGCAGTTGGTAAATCAGGACGCCGCCTGCCAGACAACTCGCCAGACCGATTGCAAGATGCCCGATGCCGCCAGAGAGCCAGCCGGCCAGCCGCGCGCCCATCCATCCGGCAAGCAGCCCGAGCAGGCCATAGGCCAGTACCCGCCCACCCAGAAACAGCCAGGTGTCGCGCATTGCAAGGTCATGCCCACGGCCCCGACCCAGCGCCCAGGTGCCCAGAAAAGGCAGGCAGGTCACGGTGCAGGCCGTCAGCCCCATCGACAAGCCCAGGGTCATCGACCCGAACAGCCCCAAGGGCAGCGCCGACAGGCTGCCCGCGACCGGCAGCTCACCGCTCATGAGGCCTCCTTGCCGGGTTGACGGCGCACGATGCGGACCGGCTTGACGGTGCCATCCGGCAGTTCTCCCGCCACCCGGCCTCGGTAGTAGTCGCGCGAGGACCGGAACACGGGAATCGGACCGAACCGGATCGAGATCACGTCGTCATCCGGGCAGAACTCGGCACAACGTCCGCACAGGGTGCAGTCATCGTGATAGGCGCGCCGGCCGTGCTCGGTATGAATCTCATGGATATCCATCGGGCACGCCTTCGCGCACACCCCGCACTTGTCGCATTTGTCGTGGCGACGCTTGACCAGCCGGGTCAGGGAGAAACGCCGGAATGCCGCGTTCATCGCCAGCATCGGGCAGATCCGGCAGAACGGCTGCCGCACCGCCAGCGCCGCAATCATCACGAAGCCGAACAGGGTATTGGCCAGCGCCCCCAGCGCAAAGGTCCAGCCGTCACCCAGCCGGATGGCCAGTTCGCTGCTGTCTGCGGTCAACAAGGTGGTCGCGATCCGCGACGGACAAACGTCGCAGTAGGGGTTGCCAAAGCTGTGCGGCGTCACCCCCAAGCCTGTCAGCAAGGGCAGCAGGAACACCAGCCCGAGCAACACCAGCCATTTCACCGGACGCACCCGCCCGGTTGCCGCTGGATCCAGGGTATGCAGGGGCCGGCCGAATCGACGACCCAGTTTGTGGGTCCATTCCTGCAGGGTCCCGAGCGGGCAGACCCAGCCACAGAAAGCCTTGCCCAACACAAGGAAGAACGCAGCAAACGATGCCAGCGTAAACAGCAGCGGCAACACGATCTTCAGGCTGACCTCCTGAGCCCGCACCAGTGCTTCGCCCACGCGGTGATGCATCTGGTGTTGCAGCGGCACCAGCACGCAGTAGCCGCCGTTCTGCTGGTCATAAGCGCAAGACAGCGCAGGCAGGGCATTCGAGATTTTGTCTGCGGCATAGTGACCCACCAGACTGCCGCCCCAGACCGTCAGGAACAGCATCACCAACTGCACATACAGCCGCACCCGCCCCAGCGTCGGAAACAGCGCTTTCATCGCCTCAGCCATGTTCCCGCCTCCTGTTCCTCAACAAGGGCAAGGCGGCGACCATGCCCAAGACCATGAAACCCACGCCATAGCCCAGGCTGCGGTTGCGCATCGGGTCGGGGCCATACTGGCCGTTGAACGCGGAGACATGCTCGAGATCACCACTACGATGCGTGGTGCTGACGACAAACCCGGCGGAGGTGCGACGCCCACCTTGCGCGATTTCCTGCGGATCGAGGTCATCCGGGAAGCGGATCGCCACCTCGCCCTGGGTATCGGTCAGCGCCCGGATGCGGCTGCCCCGTGCTGTCTCAAGCACCACCGCAACCCCGGCCAGCGGCACGCCGTCGAAGTACACCGAAAACAGCCGGCGTTCGCCCTCCTTATAGGGGCCACGATTGGGCAGGCGGTCGGGAAGCAGTTCCAGCCCGCCACGGTGCTGCTTCAACATGATCTCGGGCGAGGGACCGGGCTTGGGAAAGAACCACCACGTCGCGGCAGTCAGCACACGCTGGCCTTCGCGCATCGTGCCACGCAGCAGGTGGTGATGCCCCTCGGTGACCTGCCCGGCACTCCAGCTGCCGTCCGCCTCGCGCCTTGCCTGCGCGGGGGAGGCGTCGGCGTCGGGGCCGAAAACCTCGATCACACCGCCCTCGAACCCAATGACGCGGAAGCGCACACGCCCATCCTCACCGGGGCGGCCCGGCTCGATCAGCGGCGCGCGAGTCCAGTCGGTCGCACTGCTACGCGCTGCCGTCGGACGCCCCGGGTGCTCACCTTCGTGACCGGCACCCGACAATGGCTGCAAGAGCACCGTCGCCATCATCAGCCCCGCCCAGTTGCGCACGCGCGGCCTGCGGTCAGAACACATAACGGCCGGATACATAGGCAAACCTCGCGGCGGGTTCGGTGGCCGAGCCGTAGTTTGACGGCGCACGGGTGTTGAAGACGTTGTCCACGCCGATGGCTGCAGTCAATGCCTCAGTCACCCGGTAACTCAACTTGAGGTCGGTAGCGCCAAAATTGCTGTTGAACGCCGGCGCATCCGTGCTGCGGTCGTTCGGGTCCGAGTTGTAGTAGTCAAAGTGGTAGCGGGCCTGCACGTCGGCAGACAGCCGGCCTGCGTCATAACGCACGCCGAGGCGCGCAATCTGCCGGCTGCGGTCGCGCAGGCGCTCGTCGCTGCTGGCATCCCGGGCATCGATGTACTCCCAGCCCCCTTGCAGGAACCAGCGAGCATCCAGTTGCCAGGCCAGGGAGAGTTCGGCGCCACGCACCCGGGCGTCGGACACATTGGTGTAGACACTGCGTACCGTGATCGCAGCCGGATCACCACTTTCCCGCGGTTTGCGCACCGTGGTGATGAGATCACTCACACGGCTGTCGTATGCGACGAGTTCGGCGCGCAGGCGCGCGCCTGCGTAGCCAAAGGCGATCTCCCAGCTGCGGTTTTGCTCGGGTTTCAGATCGGGATTACCGACGATCAGCGAACGTCCGCCACGCACAAATCGGGAGTACTGCTCAAGCACGGAAGGCGCACGGAAGGCCTCTCCATAGCCCAGTCTGACCGACCAGGGCCCCGGCTGCCACGAGACGGACAGGCGTGGATTGGTGGTGCTGCCAAAGTCATCGAAGCGGTCGTGGCGAACGCCCAGCAAGGCACGCCAGTCGCCAGCGATGACCCATTCGTCCTGCAACAGCAAGTGATCGTTGACGCGTGTTGCATTCCGGCTGTTCAGGCTGACATCCAGCTCGTCGCGGCTGCTGCCCGCCCCCAGCACCAGGGTATGCGCTCCCCAGCTACGGGTGTAGCGCGCCGTTGCCTGGTGCTGCACGAAATCGGTTGTCTCGATGGTCGGATAGGCGCGGGTTGTCTTTGCATCCGAATGCCCCCGCGACAGATCGACATCGAGCACACCGCCGGCCACAAGCCCCTGATAGCCCAGTTGGACAAAATCCCGGCGCTCTCGCTCATAGGCGTCAAACGGCACTGCCACCGGTCTCGACGGCGGTGCCGCAGCCAGCAAGCCGGGGCCGGTATCATTCTGGTCCAGGTGCTCGATACGCCAGTTGATGCGGTGGTCGGATCCGACCCTGGCATAACCGTCATACGCGTAGTAGCGCTCGTCGATGCGGTTCAGGTCCGCAGTGGGACTGTCGCGGTCGTAACGGAACAAACCGCGGTCACGATGCTCGACGCTGACCCGGTGGGCGCTGACGTCCCCGCCATACTCGACGCTCGCACCAGTGATGGCTGTCTCGCGCTGACCGTGGGCGGAACGCCCCCAGGTACTCGCGACACGCCCACCCGGACCGCTCCCCAATGCCGGCTTGCGGGTGATCACATTCACCACGCCACCGCTTGCGTCCGCACCGTACAGCGCGGACATCGGACCACGCACGATCTCGATGCGCTCCACATCTTCCACCGCAAACAGGTTCAGGTTGCGGCTGCCGTACTTGCTCGTCCGCCGCTGCCCGTCCACCAGTAGCAGGGTTGCCGAACTGCTCAGGCCACGCATGGTGACCGTCGAGTTTGCACCATTGGGGCGGGCATCCACCCCAACCGCCAGCTTGAGCGCCTCGGTCACGCTGGTCCCGGTGTAGGCCTGCAGGTCGCGCTCACCCACCACCTGTACCGCAGCCTGCACATCGGCAATGGACTGCGCCCGCCCGCTCGCGGTGTAGACCACCACATCACCCAGCACCGTGTCCTCCGCCAGCACGGGGCTCATACCGAACACGGGCACCGTAAGTGCGACCAGCGCCTTCAACTTCATGCTTCGCTTCTTCATGTCTTCCTTCCAGACCTGGAGCCGGGGTCAGACAACGCCCGGCCGGGCACCTGCCCAATGCGGGCAGGCAAACGTGCAACGCACGACGACAGGCAGACGCCCGCCTTGCGGCGTGGCATCCGTTCGTCATCAGATGAGAAGAAGATCAGGCGAGGACGGGAGGGCCGCGGGGATGCGGAGCGAGGCGATACGGTTGGGATTCAGGTACGGTCGAAGCGGCGCAAGGCGGTGTGTCGCACAAGGCCGTGCCGCAGAACCCGCAACCGAACTCGGGCGGCGGCAAGGCAATGCTGGCTGCGAGCAGGATGCACAGCGGACAATGCGGTACGGCAAGCGGGTCACTGGGCGCACCGCCGTCCAGCGGCTCGGCGATACGGACAACGCCCGCCGAGGTACAGACTTCCGACCAGCGCACACCACCCTCACCCAGCGCGTCGGCAACACGGGCGATCGTCGGCGCAAGGGCGCCCAGCAGGATGGCCAAGGCGGCAATCCTGGCAAACAGCAGGCGGGTGGCGGTCGAAAACATGGTCATGCCGACTGGCGGGACGTGCCCGCCGTCAGATCAGACTGGAATCAATGTTTGTGCTTCATTTCGCCGTGTCCCTGCCCCATTGGCGCGGCACTGTTCAACGGGCGCGCATCTGCCTTCAGCTCCAGCGTCTCGCGCTTGCCGTCGGCGCCTTCGACCACGATCGATACCGGCACGACATCACCGACCTTCACCTGCTGCTTCAGGTCGATCAGCATCACGTGATAGCCACCGGGCTTGAGCTCGACCGCCTGCCCGGCCGGCAGCGCCAGCCCGGGGATGGCGCGCATCTTCATGATCTCGCCGTCCATCACCATCTCGTGGATCTCGACCACACCGGCAACCGGCGAACTGGCGGACACCAGACGGGCATCCGCCGGCGAGGTGATGCGCATGAAGGCACCGGTGGCCTTTTGCTGGGCAACGGTGGCACGCACCCAGGGATCACTGACCGACACATCGGCCTGGGCAGCGGTGGACACGAGGGCGGCGACCAGCGCCGAAGCGAACAGGGCTTTCATTTGAGGCTCCTTGCAGCAGTGATGAAACGGAAACCCGCCCGCCCCGGAAGGACGGACGAATGCCATGGTATTGACGGACTCAGCACAGCCGGGTCACGTCAGCCAACAGGACAAAAAGGAATCAGATTGAGCTTGCCCGACAGGGCAATGGCGGCGGACGCAGGGAAAGCCCCCCGCGTCAGCGGGTGCGGATCAGGCCGCCAGGGGCGGTGCGCGCGGGTGGGACGCCGCCCAGGCGAAGAGCGGGCGCGGCGCAAGATAGAAAAGCGGGGGCAACAACAGATCGGGATGCACAACGCCAAGGCCGGCTGAATCTAGCGGCGGCAGCGCAAACGCCCCGGCATGGGGACAGCAGTAGGGACAACTGGCCATGTCGGCCATATCACCCTGCCCTTGTTCGCGCTCGGCGGCATCGACCGCTACCCACTGCATGCCCTGGGAGGTGCAGATTTCCACCAGGGCCAGGCCATTGGCCTCGAACACGGGCACCATCGCCTGGCTGATTGCCGGCGCCAGCGCACTGAGCAGCATCGCGAACAGCGCGATCGAGGCCATCAGGCGTTGGCGAAGGGCGGAGCGAAAGGTCTGCACGGGCGTGAGCGTCGGGTCCGGTAAGGGTGCTGCGCAAACAGCACGTGCGAATGCTAACACATCCGCTTACACGCACAAAAACGGGGCGTCACCTGAAGCGGCTCAGGCGGCGACTTCGGCGCCCAACAAGCGTGCGACCGCCAGCGGGTTGGAGGGAAAGTAGAAGTGCACATACGACGCGGTCAGACGCCCGCTCCGATACACCGCCTCGCCCTCACGCCCGTCTGGCGTACGTGCGCGCACCAGCGCCGGCAGCGGCGTCTCGCTTTTTGAGTAGTGGAAGGTATGACCGGTCAGCCGCCCTTCCGGCAGCTCGACTTCCTGCATGCCGAGCGCGGCCAGACGTTTCTGCATCACCGAACGCCCCGGGAGCAAACCACCAAAGCGGTGTTCGACCCCGGCCTTGTCCACCACGCACTCGAACAGGCTCATCATGCCACCGCATTCGGCTAGCACCGGTTTGCCTGCATCCACATGGGCCCGCAGGCTCGCCCAGAATGCCTGGCTGGCGCCCAACACTTCACCGTGAAGTTCGGGATAGCCGCCCGGCAGCCACACCGCGTCGCAGGCCGGCAGGGCATCACCCGCGAGCGGCGAAAAGAAGCACAGCCTGGCCCCCAGCTCGCTCAGCGTGTCGAGATTGGCCGGGTAGATGAAGCCGTAGGCCGCGTCGCGCGCCACGGCCACCGTCCGCCCTGCCAGCGCAGGCTCGACCACGGCAGGACGCTGATCGACAAAGGCCACGGCCGCCGGCAGTTCAGCCGCACCGGTCTGCGCCAGGCTGTCAGCCAGCCGGTTGAGCCGCGCGTCCAGATCCTCGATCTCGGCCGCCTGCATCAAGCCCAGATGGCGCTCGGGCAGCGCAGCCTCGGCGTCGCGCATCACCGCGCCAAAGAAACGCATGCCGGGTGGCAGTGCCTCGCGCAACATGTCGGCATGACGCGCACTCCCAACGTGGTTGGCCAGCACCCCGGCAAAGGGCAGCCCCGGCCGGAAAGTCGCCAGCCCATGTGCGATTGCGCCAAAGGTCTGTGCCATTGCCCGGGCGTCAATCACTGCCATCACCGGCAAGCCGAAACGGCAGGCAATGTCGGCACCGGACGGCTTGCCGTCGTAAAGCCCCATCACCCCTTCAACCAGGATCACATCGGCCTCGCCTGCGGCAAGGTACAACCGGTGGGCAATGTCAGCCTCGCCACACATGCCGAGGTCGGCGTTATAGACCGGGGCACCACTGGCCACCGCATGGATCTGCGGGTCAAGAAAATCCGGCCCGGACTTGAACACCCGTACGCGGCGTCCCAGGCGGGCATGCATGCGCGCAAGCGCAGCAGTGATGGTGGTCTTGCCCTGGCCGGAAGCCGGTGCAGCGATGAACAGGGCGGGACAGTGTCGAACGGTCGTCATGGTCAATCCAGATTCAATGAGGTGTGTGGCTAAGCCCCGGTGCCGGACGACAGCAGCGTGGCTTAGCCACACACCCGGAAACGTCAATTCAGCATGCGTCAGCGTGCAGGGCCATGAACCACGGTACAGCCGGCATGAGGCGGATGTGCCGCCTCGTCGGCCTCGGCCGCAAACCATGCCAGCCGCGGGTACAAACCGACCACACCGCCAACCACGGTCAGCGCTGGCGGGCGGATGCCAGCCCCCTTCACCCGCTCGGCCAGCGTTGCCAGATCGGCGGTCACCACGCGCTGCGCTGCCGTGGTTCCACGCTCGACCACGCCCGCTGGCGTGGTCGCGGACAGACCGTGGGCAACCAGCTGATCACAGATCTCCGCCAGCCGGGAAATGCCCATGTAGATCACCAGGGTCTGGCCCGGGCGCGCCAGCATCGGCCAGTCGAGATCGAGCGCCCCATCCTTCAGGAAGCCGGTGGTAAACACCACCGATTGGGCGTGGTCACGATGGGTCAGGGGTATGCCGGCATAAGCGGCAATGCCGGCGGCGGCCGTCACCCCGGGGACCACCTCGACGGTAACGCCGGCCTCGACCAGCACCTCCATTTCTTCGCCCCCACGGCCAAAGATGAAAGGATCACCGCCCTTCAGCCTCACCACCCGCTTGCCCTCACCCGCGAGCCGCACCAGCAGGCGGTTGATCTCGTCCTGTGGCAGCGTGTGGTCGGCCGCCTTCTTGCCCACATAGATGCGCTCTGCACTTTCAGGCGCCAGGCCAACAATGGCGGGACTGACCAGATTGTCATACACCACGACATCCGCACCCTGTACCAGGCGCGCGCCGCGCAGCGTCAATAGTTCGGGATCACCCGGCCCTGCGCCTACGAGATAGACATGACCGGCCTGCGGCCCCGGACGGGCCACCTTGATGCTGGGCAGACTCATTTCACCACTCCATGCCGGCCATCCCGCGGATGCCGGCGACAAACGTCCGATCGCCACGGTGTAGCTTGCACACCGGGTGCCAGGCGCAACGCGCGCCCTGATGCCGCTTTAGACAGAGGCGGCTACATCCGGACTTACTTGATGCGCTCGGCCAGTTCCGCCAGCCCCTGCAGCATGTCCGGCCCGGGCTGGAAGAAATGCTCGCCGGTCAGCATCACCAGGCGCACGGGCAGCATGCCAAGTTGCGCATTGCAATGTTCCGCCGTCGTCCGGTTGAGCGAGATCACCACATCAGGCTGGAAGCGCGCCACCGCCGACAGGATATCAGGCAGTTCCTCGCCCGCACGCAGATGACGGATGCGCGGCAGCGTCTCCACGACCTCGAACCCCGCATGCGAGAACAGATCGCCGACCACATGACCGCGCCCGAACGAGTAGGGCTCGCCGGAACAGGCCGACAGCACCAGTGCGCGCAAGCTCTCACCCTCCACCTTGCGCGCGGCAGTGCGCCAGTCACGGGCAAACGCATCCACCCGGGCGCTGCCCTCTGCCGCGCCGCTGGCCTGGGCCACCGTACGCAGCATCGATTCGGTCGCCGCCATCGACTCGAAACCGTCGACCTGGACGATCCGGGTGCTGGGCGCCAGATCCGCAGCCAGCAGACGGGCATCGCTACCACGCGATATCAGCACCAGATCGGGCTCGAGTGCATCGATTGCCAGCGTGTCCGGGTCTCGAACCCCGCCCGTTCGGGGCAGCGCTTCACGCCCGCGCTCGTAACGCGATACGCCCACGACACAGTCTCCCCGACCCAACCAGTCCAGTACCCGAGTCAGATAGGGGGACTGGCTGACAATGCGCGGGCACTCCGCCGCCATCGCCGGCACACTAAGGACAAACAGCACTGCCGCGCAGACGCGGCAAATCCATGGGTTCATGACTCACTCCGGAATGAAGGTGATACGGCCATCCAGATCGTAGCGCCGTAGCGCATGACCGAAGGCGTGGCTCAGGCAGTCGGCCCGCAGCACGGTGTCACGCCCGCCGGCCACCACGCCGCCGCGGCCGTCGAGCAGGATGATGTGATCGGCGTAGCGCGCCGCCAGGTTGATGTCGTGCAGCACCATGACCACGCCGCTACCCCGCTGCGCCGCCTGACGCCGGAACAGGTCAAGGACGGCAATCTGGTAGCGCAGGTCGAGATGATTGAGCGGTTCATCGAGCAGGAAGAGACGCGGGGCCTGCGCCAGCAGGGTCGCCACCGCAACGCGTTGCCGCTCGCCACCGGACAGGGTCAGGACGCCACGGTGCTCGAACCCGGCCAGCCCCACATCCTGCAAGGCTGCACGACAGATCCGTTCGTCCTCGGGGCCTTCCCAGCCCCAGCGACCCAGATGGGGATGGCGACCGATCAGCACCGTCTCGAGCACGCTGGCGGCGAAGTGATCCGGCTGCTGCTGCAGCAGCACACCACGGTAGCGGGCCGCATCCTGCGCCGACCACGCCGCGTAAGGCAAGCCCCCCAGGCGCACTGCGCCAACGCTGGGCTCGCGCAGGCCCGCGAGGGTATGCAGCAATGTGGTCTTGCCTGCCCCATTGGGCCCAAGCAATACCAGACACTCACCGGCAGCCAGCGACAGGCTGAACTCGCAGCACAACCAGCGCTCGCCCACCTGCAGCGCCAGGCGCTCGGCCTCGAGCAATGGCGCCTCGTCCAGCGGCAGTGAGCGACTTGCGTTCATCGTGGATTCCGCGACAGCAGGTACAGGAACACCGGCACGCCGATCAGCGCGGTCAGCACGCCAACCGGCAACTGTTGTGGCGCCATTACCGTACGGGCCAGCGTATCGGCCACGGTCAGCAACACGCCGCCGGCCAGCATGGCCGCCGGCAACAGGATACGTTGATCGTTACCCAGTGCCAGCCGGACCAGATGTGGCACGATCAGGCCGACAAAGCCCACCGATCCGACCAAGGTCACCGCGACCGCCGTCAGCAGCGAGGCCACCACATACAGCACGCGGCGCAGGCGCTGCACACTGACACCCAGCGCCCGTGCGCTCATCTCGCCGCGCGCCAGCACATTGAGATCGCGCGCCCACGGCAGGATCAGCACCAGGCCGACAATCAGCACGCCCAGCGCGGGCCAGGGCCGCGCCGCACCGCTGGCATCGCCCATCAGCCAGAACAGCATCGACTGGACCCGGGTGTCGGGTGCCAGCGCCAGCATCAGGGTCACTGCGGCACCGCAGCCAGCCGCCACGATCACCCCGGTCAGCAGCAGACGGGTCTGCGTCCAGCTGCCGTCTCCATGTGCCAGGCCAAACACCAGCATCATGGCCGTCAGCGCCCCGGCAAACGCGGCAGCATCCACCCACACGGCGGCCACACCGAGCGAGATCGCCGATAACGCGCCCACCGCCGCGCCCCCGGAAATTCCCAGGATATAAGGGTCGGCCAGGGGGTTTCGCAACAGCACCTGCATCAGGGCGCCCGCGATTGCCAGCAGGCCGCCACAGACAAAGGTGGCCACTGCACGCGGCAGGCGCAGCTCACGCACGACATTCGCGGCCATGCCGGTATCGCCAGAAAACAGCGCCCCCCAGACCTGCTTGCCGTCAATCGGCAGACTGCCCGCCGACAAGGCCCAGCCAAAAGCCGCCACCGCCGCAAGCAGCAGCACGACGATGACGAACAGGGCCTGTCCGGGCGCTTTCACGTCGGCCTGCGGTCAGCGCGGCGTGTAGCGTACGCCGACGAAGACGTTGGTGCCGGGCGTGCGGTAGCCACGTGCCAGCTCGTAGTCCTGGTCGAGGATGTTGTCGGCACGGGCTTCGATCCGCCAGTCACGCGCGACACGGTAATGCGCAAATGCACTGAGCAAACCATAGCCATGCAGTTCGACGGTATTTGCAGCATTGTCGTAGCGACGGCCTGCACCGCTCCACTCCACGCCCCAGTCGAAGCTGTCCAGCGTATGCGACAAGCGAAGGAAACCGGCACGCTGGGCACGGCGCTGCAGGCGGCGACCGCTGTTCTCATCCTTGGCGCTCAGGAAATCGGCACCCGCCGCAAGGTTGAAGTTGCCCACGTTCAGAAAGTAAGCCAGTTCAACCCCTTTCAAGCGGGCTTCCCCGATATTGACCTGCAGCCCATTCGGGCTGCCAGTGCTCACCAGGTTCTTGACCTTATTGTCGAAGTACACCGCCTCGACCATCTGCGCACCGCTGCTCCAGCGCACGCCAATCTCGCGGTTCAGCGCTTCCTCCGGCTTGAGGTCCGGGTTACCGGTAAAGGACGACGATGCCGGCCAGTACAGCTGGTTGAAGGTCGGCGCATTGAACGCGGTGGCAATGCTGCCGCGCAGCCGCCATTGCGCGTTCAGGTCGTAGCCATACGCGAACAAGCCGGTGGTCTTGGCGCCGAACTGCGAGTTGTCGTCATGACGGGCATTGATCTGCAGATGGTGCGCATCGATTGCCGCAGTCCAGCCCAGCACTGCGGAATTGACCCGCCGGCTATCCTGACGGTAGGCGGTGGTACTGTCGAGCTTGCTCTCGACATACTCGTAGGCCGCCAGCAGCGTTCCCACTGGCAAGGCAAGGTCGTGCTGCCACACGAACTGATCCTGCAAGGTGTTGAAGTAGGTCGGGTTTGCCGTGCTGGCCTTGTTGAGCGTCTTGTCCTGGCTCTGCCCCAGGCGCAGGGTGCTGGTCCAGCCCTCGAGCACTTCATTACGCATGTACACATTGGTCATGCTGGATTTCTTGTCGATGTAGGAATCGAAGTAGCCGCCCGCGATCAAACCGCTGGCGTCATACCAGTTGCGCGCATCCGACTGCGCAAAGCTGACCCCGACCTCATCGCGGCTGCGAAAACCCAGCGACAGCGAACCGCTCAGCATGTCGTTGCGCAGGCCATCATCGTCTGCCCAGTAAGAAGTGCGTGTGCTGCTGCTGACCCAGTAGCGCGGATCGCGCTTCGAATTGTAGCCGTCGGTGCGTTCCTTTCCCGCAGTCAGGCTGTAGCGTAGCCGCTCCACGCCGCCTGCCAGGGTTGCCGAGCCCTTGAACGTATTGTGGGTGCCGTAGCCGACAAAGAGTTCGGGATGAAAGCCTTCCTCGCCCTTGCGGGTAAAGATCTGGATGACGCCGCCGATCGCCTCGGAACCGTAGAGGGCGCTGGCCGGGCCGCGCAACACCTCGATACGCTCGATCATGGCAAGCGGAATCGTCTCCAGCGTCGGCGCACCCGAACTTGCCGAGCCAACCCGGACTCCGTCGATCAGCAACAGCGTATGGCGCGACTCGGCACCGCGGATATAGCTTGTCGCGTTCGAACCCGGCCCACCATTGGCACTGACCTGCACGCCAGGCAGCGCACGCAGGACGTCAATCAGCGAAGACTGGCCGGCACGCTCGATATCGGCACGGGTCAGCACCTCGACACTGGCCAGACTGTCATCGGCGCGCTGGGCCTGCCGGGTGGCAGTCACCACCACCGGCGCCAGATCGGCATCATGCTGGGCGTAAACGGAAACACTGGGCAGCGGCAAGGCAGCCGCAAGCGCCACGGCAGGCGCGGACAATCGGATGGACAACATCGGAGACACTCCCCTGGCCACGCCGCACGTCCCCGCACGATCGTGGCTGATCGCAAACTGGAAGGCTTCTGGGGAAAAGACAGGCACACTCGTCACCGCCACCCCGCGGCACTTCCGCTCATTTGCATCCGGGCCGGTATCCGGGCTCGTGAGCTGTGCCGGTCGGATCACGACCGGACTCAGCACATCGCCTTCCCGGAAGGTCGTCCTTCCAGTGGCTTCTCGATGCGCCTTGCGCTCACTTACCGTTGCGGGGGCAGCACAGGCCTTGCGCGCCATGGGCGACGCTCACCTGTTTCCCGTTTAACCCACCGGCAGGAACCGCCGGCGAGCACCACGAACGCGCTACCCCTTTCGGAGCAGTGGGGGCGGATGATACCTTGTCCGGCTTCTTCTTGCAGTGCAAAAAACCAGACCTTCCAATGACCTGCGAACTGATCCTCGGCGGCGCCCGCTCCGGCAAGAGCCGCTTCGCCGAACAATCCGCGCTGGAGTCCGGCCTCGCCGTCACCGTCATCGCCACCGCCGAAGCGCTTGACGATGAAATGCAGGCGCGCATCCGCCGCCACCAGCACGATCGCCCCGCGGGCTGGCACACCATCGAGGCCCCCCGCCAGCTCGCTGCAGCCTTGCGTACCCATGCGGCAGCCGACCGCTGCCTGATCGTGGATTGCCTGACCCTTTGGCTGACAAACCTGCTGCTCGACGGCGACCCACAGACAGAGGTAGCACCGGCCGCCTTTCACCTCGACACGCCCCCCGCGCTGCGTGCTGCACGCGACGAACTGCTCGACACCCTTCCCACGCTGCCCGGCCGTATCCTCCTGGTGGCCAATGAGGTCGGCCTGGGGCTGGTCCCCGAAACCCCGCTCGGACGCCTGTTCCGTGACGAGGCGGGGCGCCTCAACCAGATCGTCGCCACACGCTGCAGTCGCGTCGTCTTCGTGGCGGCGGGACTGCCGCTGATCCTGAAGCAGGGCTAAACTGCCGCCACCCGAAAGGCTGCCAGCAGCGGGAATGCCGCAAGACAGACAGCCTCCGGCCCCTGCACCACCCTTCATCTTTCAGTGAAATCCGTATGTCCCAGACCTTCGACACCGCCCAACTCCACGCGCCAGACACTGCGATCGCCCCACGCCTGCAGCATCGCATCGACCGCAAGACCAAGCCGCTGGGTGCGCTCGGCCGGCTCGAGGCGCTGGCGCTGCAGATCGGCCTGATCCAGCAGAGCGAGACCCCCGTGCTGAACCAGCCTCACATCATGGTGTTCGCGGGGGATCACGGCGCAGCGCGAGCCGGTGTATCGGCCTACCCGCAGGACGTGACCTGGCAGATGGTGGAGAACTTCCTCGCAGGCGGCGCCGCCATCAACGTGTTCAGCCGCCAGATGGGGCTCGGGCTGACCGTCATCGACGCTGGCGTCAATCACGACTTCGGCAAGCGCCCCGGCCTGATCGACGCCAAGATTGCACCCGGCACCGACAACTACCTCGAGCGCCCGGCCATGACGCCCGCGCAATGCGAGGCGGCACTGGCCCGCGGCCGCCAGCTGGCGCATGCGCTGGCCGCCAACGGTTGCAACTGCGTCGGTTTTGGCGAGATGGGCATCGGCAACACCGCTGCCGCATCGCTGCTGACTCACTGCCTGATCGGCAGCCGGGGCGGTGCCGACCTCGCCACCGTCACCGGCCGCGGGACTGGCCTGGATGATGCCGGGCTGGCACGCAAACGCGCACTGCTGGCACAGGCCCTGGCCCGTGGCGGCCAGCCGGACGAACCACTGGCACTGCTGGCGGAGTACGGTGGTTTCGAGATCGCAATGATGGCGGGCGCCATGCTGGGCGCGGCCGAAAAGCGCATGGTGCTGATGATCGACGGTTTCATCGTCACCTCGGCGCTGCTCGTCGCCCACGCCCTGAACCCTGCCATCCTGCCCTACTGCGTGTTCGCCCACCGCTCGAAAGAACCCGGCCACACCCTGCAGCTGCAGTACCTTGGCGTCGAGCCGCTGATGGAGCTCGACCTGCGTCTGGGCGAAGGCACCGGCGCGGCGCTGGCGTATCCGCTGGTTCAGGCGGCAGTCGGTTTCCTGAACGAGATGGCCAGTTTCGAATCCGCCGGGGTCAGCGACCAGGGATAAGGGCTCAGAATCCCTGAAATACGAAATCGAGCGCTGCCGTAATATCGGCCTGGTGATCCGCGACCGAACACACCTTGTCGCGCAGCATGCGGGCCGGCACCGCTGCAAGCTTGGGCACCTCCAGCAAGCAGGCGACGCCTTCAAGCTCGATGACCGGCATCAGACGGTGCGGCACCTTTACCGTGGAAAACCGGTCGCGGCGGCGCAGTGGCACGACGACCCGGGAGTCGAGTGCATCAAGCAGGTCTGCCTGCACGACGACCAGATACGGCACCTCGGCGGCAAGCGTGCCCGTGTTGCGATAGACGTCGAAGCGCGCCATGTCAGAACGCACGCCACTCATCCAGAGGCAAGCCTTCCTGCTCGACCACCTTGTTGTACTCGGCAAAGAAGTCCGCGTGCTCGTCCCGCCAGCGTCGCGCACGTTCCTCCCGGATCAAGCCACGCAGATAATCGTCGCAAACTTGAGAGAGATTGATGCCCAACGCCCGCGCTTCGACCAGGACATCGGCCGACAAGCTAAGATTGGTCGCTTTCTTGCCTGAACTGACCTGAACCGACATCACGTCCTCGCATACGCATTCATTGTGCGCATTGTAGGGGCGCATCCGGCTGACAATCAAACTTGACGACGCTCCTGTGCGCTACCAGATCGAACTCTTCTTCACTGCGCTCGGCTTTTTCACCCGCTTGCCGGTGCCAGCCTGGGTGCCGTGGTCGCCAGAGCGGCTCAATCATGCGGCGCGTTACTTTCCGCTGATCGGCTGGGTCATTGGCGCAATCGGCGCGGCAAGCTACCTGGCCTTTGCCTGGATCCTGCCGCCCACCCTGGCCGTCATCCTGTCGATGGCAGTGACGATACGTGCCACCGGCGCCTTCCATGAGGATGGCTGGGCGGATGCCTGCGACGGACTCGGCGGCGGCTGGGACAAGGCGCAGGTACTGATGATCATGAAGGATTCACGCATCGGCAGTTACGGCACCGTCGGCCTGGTGCTGATGCTGCTGGCGAAGGCGGTGGCGCTGATCGAGATCGGCATCGAGGACGACCTCAGTGTGGTACTTGCCCTGGCAGTTGCGCATCCGCTGTCGCGCCTGGCGTCCACCAGCCTGATCCATCTGCTGCCCTATGTCCGGGAAGACGAAACCAGCAAATCCAAGCCTCTGGCACGTCGCCTGACACCGGCCGAATTGCTGATTGCCACGATCTTCGGCCTGCTGCCGCTGGCGCTGCTGCACCCGCTCGAAGCCCTTGCTGCCGTGCTCGCCGTCACCGCGGTCACGCTGTGGTCGGCGCGCCTCTTCATCCGCCGCCTCGGCGGCTACACCGGCGACCTGCTCGGCGCCACCCAACAGGCGAGCGAACTCGCCTGCTACCTCGGCATCCTGATCGCATGGAACTTCATCTGATCCGACACCCCAAGCCGGATGTCGCCTCCGGCGTCTGTTACGGCCAGCTTGACCTCGGCCTGGCCGAATCCGCCACAGCGGTCGCGGCGCGGCTGCGCCCCATCCTGCCCGAACGGTTCGAACTTCACACCAGCCCGCTGCAGCGCGCCCGCCTGCTGGCCGAAGCGCTTGGCGAGGCAAGGACCGACCCCCGGCTGATGGAAATCAGCTTCGGCGAGTGGGAAGGCCGGCGCTTCGACGATATCGGCCAGGCGATCGATGACTGGGCCAGCGATCCGCTGGGTTTCCGCGCCCCTGGCGGCGAATCGGCACGCGAGATGAGCACCCGGGTACTCGACTGGCTGGCGGGGTTGCGCGCAAACCCTTCATCGCAAACGGTGGTCGTGGTCGCCCACGGCGGGCCGCTGCGCGTGATTGCCGGCCACTTGCTCGGCCTGCCGCCCGACCGCTGGCTGGGCCTGGACTTTGCCTGCGGACAGGCGACCCGGATCGATGTCGCGACCTGGGGTACGACGCTGAAGTGGTTCAATCGCCACGCCTGAGCGGGATTTTGCACCCCCACACGGGCTGAAACACACGCATGCCTCCTAGACGCCCGGGCTTCATGGGATAATTCGCCCCTTTCACTTGTCGTCGCACTGCATGCCCACCTCGCTGCCCGATTTTTCTACCGGTCGTCTCGTCATCGTCGGCGACGTCATGCTCGACCGCTACTGGCACGGCTCGACCACACGGATATCGCCCGAGGCCCCCGTCCCGGTGGTCAAGGTCGAGAACGACGAGTTCCGCGCGGGCGGCGCCGGCAACGTGGCACTCAATGCCGCCTCGCTGGGTGCGCTCACCACGCTGGTAGGGCTGATCGGTCGCGATGAGGCCGGCCGCCTGCTGCGCGAAAGGCTGGAAGCCGGCCAGGTTGTCTGCCACCTGCTGGAGGCACCGCAACACCCCACCATCACCAAGCTACGCATCATCAGCCGCCACCAGCAACTGATCCGGCTCGACTTCGAAGACAACTTCGCGGTACTCGAATGCGCCGGCATCGAACAAGCGTTCGAGGGTGCGCTGGCGAACCGTGGCGCGGTGGTGCTGTCGGATTACGGTAAGGGCACGCTGGCCCAGGCCGGCAGCCTGATCCGGGTGGCACGCGAACACGGACTACCGGTGGTGGTCGACCCCAAGGGCACCGATTTTGGCCGCTACTGCGGCGCGACGGTGATTACCCCGAACATGAGCGAGTTCGAAGCCGTGGTGGGTCATTGCAAGGACGAGGCCACGGTACGCGAACGTGGCGAGGCGCTACGCCAGGCGCTGGGCCTGCAGGCGCTGCTGATCACCCGCTCTGAGCGTGGCATGACCCTGCTGCAACAGGATCAAGCCGCACTGGATCTGCCCACCCGGGCACGCGACGTATTCGACGTGACCGGCGCAGGCGACACCGTGGTCGCCGTACTGGGCGCCGGCCTCGCCTGCGGGCTGCCGATGGCGCAGGCTACCGCGCTGGCCAACCTGGCCGCCGGCATCGTGGTCGGCAAGCTCGGCACCGCCACGGTAAGTCGCGAAGAGCTGGCAGGCGCGCTCGCTGCCGGCTGATAACTGAAACTTAAGGAGCACCAGATGATCATCGTCACCGGCGGCGCCGGCTTCATCGGCAGCAATATCGTGCACGGGCTCAACGCCCGCGGCATCACCGACATCCTGGTGGTGGACGATCTGAGCGACGGCCGCAAGTGCCTCAACCTGGCCGACGCCGACATCCGCGACTACATGGACAAGGACGACTTTCTTGCCCGTCTGCAGGCAGGAGAGGATCTGGGCACGGTCGAAGCCGTGTTCCACGAAGGCGCCTGCTCTTCCACCACCGAGTGGGACGGCCGCTTCGTGATGAAGGTGAACTACGAGTACACCAAGGCCCTGCTGGCCTGGTGCGTGACGCGCAGGATCCCGCTGATCTACGCCTCGTCAGCATCCGTCTATGGCATGGGCCCGAACTTCCGCGAAGAGCGTCGCTTCGAGCAGCCGCTCAACATGTACGCGTACTCCAAATTCCTGTTCGATTGCCACCTGCGCCCCCAGTTGGGCAAGCTCGACAGCCAGGTGGTCGGTTTGCGCTACTTCAACGTCTACGGCCCGCGTGAACAGCACAAGGGCAGCATGGCCAGTGTTGCCTTCCACTTCAACACCCAGCTTGAGGAATCCGGCCGGGTGCGTCTGTTCGAAGGCTCGGACGGCTATGGCCCGGGCGAACAACGTCGTGACTTCATCCATGTCGACGACATCGTCGCGGTCAACCTGTGGCTGCTCGACAACCCGCAGGTCTCCGGCATCTATAACCTGGGCACCGGCAAGGCGCAAAGCTTCAACGACGTCGCACGGGCGGCGATCAAGTGGTACCGCGCCCAGGGCGAGGAAGGCGGTGGCATCGACTACATCCCCTTCCCCGATCATCTCAAGGGTCGCTACCAGAGCTTTACCGAAGCTGACATGAGCGCGCTGCGCGCGGCGGGCTACGACCGCCCCTTCATGGATGTCGAAACCGGCGTACCGCTTTACCTCGACTGGCTGGCCGCGCGCAGCTGAGCGACCCTGGCATGCGCAAGATCCTCGTCATCGGTCCGTCCTGGGTGGGCGACATGGTCATGGCCCAGAGCCTGTTCATGGTGCTCAAGCAAGCCGGGGAATGCACCATCGACGTGCTCGCGCCGGGCTGGTCGCTGCCCATCCTCGAGCGCATGCCCGAGGTCCGCAAGGGTCTGGTAATGCCGCTTGGCCACGGCCAGTTCGGGCTGGGCGCGCGCTGGCGCCTGGGGCGTGAGCTGGCCGCCGCGGGCTACGACCAGGCCATCCTGCTGCCAAACTCGCTCAAATCCGCGCTGGTGCCTTTCTTTGCCGGTATCGGGCAACGCACCGGCTTTCGTGGCGAGATGCGCTACGGCCTGGTGAATGACTTGCGCATCCTGGACGAAACCGCACTACCGATGACGGTGCAGCGTTTCGTCGCCCTCGGCCAGGCCGACGGCATGCCCCTGCCGACACCCTTCCCTTGGCCACACCTGCTCGCCGATACTGGCAACCAGGCAACGCTGCGCGGGCGCCTGGGCCTCGCCGAGGATCGTCCCGCCATCGCCTTCATGCCCGGCGCCGAATATGGACCGGCCAAGCAGTGGCCGCTGCCGCACTATGCCGCACTCGCCGACGAACTGGTGGAGCGCGGCTACCAGGTGTGGATACTTGGCGCACAAAAGGACCATGCGGCAGCCGCCGAGATCGCCGCCGACCGGCCGCAGGTGCACAACCTGGCCGGACGCACCCAGCTTGGCGACGCGGTGGACCTGCTCGCGCTGGCCGACGCTGCAGTCACCAACGACTCCGGCCTGATGCACGTTGCTGCGGCACTGGATCTGCCGCTGGTGGCCATCTACGGCTCGTCCAGCCCCGAACACACCCCGCCGCTGTCGAAGCGGGTCGCGATCACCAGCCTGCGCCTGGAATGCGCACCCTGCTTCAAGCGTGTCTGCCCGCTAGGCCATACCCGTTGCCTGCAGGACATCGCCCCTGGCCAGGTGCTGGCAGCACTTGACTGCCTGGGCGCCGCCGGCCGCATCATCATGCCGATCACACAGGCCTGAGCCGGCGATGCGCGTACTCATCGTCAAGACCTCCTCGCTCGGCGACGTCATTCATACCCTGCCAGCGCTGACCGACGCCGCACAGGTGTTTCCGGACATCCGCTTCGACTGGGTGGTGGAGGAATCCTTCGCCGAGATCCCCGCCTGGCATCCTGCGGTTGACCGGGTCATTCCAGTCGCAGTCAGGCGCTGGCGCAAACACCCGCTGAAGGCACGCCAGAGCGGCGAGTGGCAGGCCTTCACCCGGACAATCTCCAGCACCGGCTACGATGCGGTGATTGACGCCCAGGGCCTGCTCAAGAGCGCCTTCCTGTGTCGCTTCGCGCGCAGCCCGGTACATGGGCTGGATTGGAAGTCCGCACGTGAAACACTGGCGGGCCTGTTCTACGACAACCGCCACCCGGTGCCATGGGGGCGGCACGCCGTGCTGCGCGTGCGCGAGCTCTTCGCCCAGGCGCTGGGCTACCGCCTGCCGGAGGAGGCCAGCGGCCCACGTGATGGCGCAACTCGCGCCAGCGCGGCCACTTACGGGCTAGATCACGCGCGCGTGCTCGCCACCGCCGCGCACCAGCCGGACACCTCGCGCCCCTACCTGGTCTTCCTGCACGGCACCACCTGGGCAACCAAACACTGGCCGGAAACTTACTGGCGCCAACTTGCCGAACGCGCCAGTGCCCACGGCTGGGCCGTGCGCCTGCCCTGGGGCAGCATCACCGAGCACGAACGCGCCGACCGCATCGTGGCCGGCATTCCCGGCGCCAGCGTACTGCCACGGCTGACGCTGACCGACCTCGCCGCAGAACTGGCCGAGGCACGCGCCTGCGTGGCGGTCGACACCGGCCTGGGCCATCTTGCCGCCGCACTGGATGTGCCCACACTGTCACTGTTCGGCCCCACCAACCCGGGCTACACCGGCGCCTGGGGGCAACGCCAGCGTCACCTGGCCAGCGATTTCGGCTGCGCACCCTGCCTGCGCAAGACCTGCAATCACGTCGCAACGGCCGATGAACGCCAGCACTTCGACCTCGCCACCGAACATCCACTGTGCTTCACCCGCCTCGCCCCGCCGCAAGTCTGGTCGGCACTCGAAGACCTGGCCGGCACGCCCACGCCGCCATTGACGGACCCCGATTGATGCAACTCGCCTTCTGCCTGTACAAGTACTTTCCCTTCGGCGGCCTGCAACGCGACTTCCTGCGCATTGCGCTCGCCTGCCAGGCGCGTGGCCACGCCATCCGCGTCTATGTGCTGGAGTGGGAAGGCGAGGTGCCACCAGGCTTCGAGCTGATCAAGGTACCGGTACGTTCGGTGTTCAACCATTGGCGCTATGCCGGATTCACCCGCTGGGTACAGGCCGATCTCGCTCGCCGACCTGCCGATCGCGTGATCGGGTTCAACAAGATGCCCGGGCTCGACGTCTATTACGCCGCCGACCCCTGCTTCGAGGAAAAGGCGCGCACCCTGCGCAAACCCCTGTATCGCTACAGCCCGCGCTACCGGCATTTTTCCGCCTACGAGGCAGCGGTGTTCGGCCCGGAAAGCCATACCGAGATCCTGATGATCTCGACCACCCAGCAACCCCTTTTCAAACGCCACTACGGCACCCCCGCACGGCGCTTTCACCTGCTGCCCCCCGGCATCGCCCCCGACCGTCGCGCGCCCGCCGATGCGGGTACACGACGCACCGCTGCGCGCGCGCGCTTCGCTGACGAATTCGGCCTGCAGAATGGCGAATTGCTGATCGTGCAGATTGGTTCGGATTTCCACCGCAAGGGGCTGGACCGCAGCATCGAGGCCCTGGCCGCACTGCCTGAACCCTTGCGCCGCCGCACCCGGCTGGTGGCAATCGGCGCCGACGACCCCACGCCCTTCACTGCACAGGCCGCACGACTGGGCGTGGGCGAGCGGGTGTTCATGCCCGGCGGGCGCAAGGACGTGCCGGACTTCCTGCTTGCCGCAGACGTGTTGATGCATCCAGCTCGCCACGAAAACACCGGCACCGTGCTGCTCGAAGCACTGGTCGCCGGCCTGCCAGTGCTGGCCTCGGCCGCCTGCGGCTATGCGCACTACATCCTTGATGCCGACGCGGGCAATATCGTTGCCGAACCCTTCAGCCAGACCGCACTCAACGACACCCTGCGCGGCATGCTGGACAACCCCGATGCGCTGCGCTGCTGGCAGCACAACGCGCTGGCCTTTGCCGACAGCGCCGACCTATACAGTCTGCCCGAGCGCGCGGCTGACATCATCGTGGGCCAGCGCGGATGAGGAAGGTCGAGCTGCGTCCGCCGCTCACCACCCTGTGGGCCGGCCGCGACCCCTTCGCTGCTGCGGCCGAACTGGCGCGCTCTGCACCTGCCGGAGCACTCGCCCGCGATATCGAGGGCCGGCGTACATTGCGCTTCGAGATCGACCATCGCGGCTACTACCTGAAGGCGCAGAACGGTGTCAGCTGGGGGCGTATCGCCGAGGAATGGCTGCACCTGCGCCGTCCTATTCTGGGCGCCAGCAATGAGTGGCAGGCCATCGAGCGCTGCCACGCACTCGGCATCCCCACCATGACTGCGGTGGGCTACGGTGAGTGCGGCGCCAGCCCGGCCCGGCGACAGTCCTTTCTCGTCACCGAGGCGATCGAGCCGGCGGAAGACCTCGATGTTGTCACCCGCACATGGCGGGAACACCCCCCTGCCACCCGCGACAAGCGTGCGCTGCTGCTGCAGGTGGCCGATATCGCACGCCGCCTGCACCAGGGGGGCATGAACCATCGCGATTTCTACCTGTGCCACTTCCTGCTGAGACTGGCGCCAGACGGCGCCTCGACGCGCCCGCAGCTGGCGCTGATCGACCTGCACCGCGCCCAGATCCGTCGCAGCACACCCAGGCGCTGGCGTGACAAGGATCTGTCGGCACTGTACTTTTCGGCGCTCGACATCGGTCTGACGCAGCGTGACAAGCTGCGCTTCCTGAAGGCCTACTTCGACCGCCCGCTGCGTGACATCCTGCAGCAGGAAGCCCGGTTGCTGCAGGCGCTCGAACGCGAAGCCGCGCGCCTGAAGCGACGCTTCGAACGCAAGTTTGCACACCGCCCGGCGCTGCAGCGATGAGCGCCTGGACACTACAACGCGACGGTCTCGACGCCGCCGCCCGCACCGCATTCGCATCGCTCGACGCGGTGTTCGCACTTCAGGGCGAGCAGGTCGCGCGCGATCCACTGAGCCGGGTACTGAAGGTCAGCGTCGGCGCACGCAATTATTACGTCAAGCTGTACCACGGTGCCGGCAAGAACCCCCTGCGACGCTGGCTGGGCCGCACCCGCGTTCGGGCCGAATGGGAAAACCTGCAACATTTCGCCGACTGGGGCATCCCCACCGCGCATCTGGTGGGCTGGGGCGAGGAGCGCCGCCATGGCCGGTTTGTGCGCGGCGCGCTGATCACCGCCGAACTGCCCGACACTGTGGACCTCAACCGCATGGCGCTGGACAAGGATGCCTGCCTGCGCAACCGCCCCTGGGTCGCCCAGGTATCGCGGCAGGTGGCCGCCGCCACCCAGGCCATGCACCGCCATCGCTTCACCCACAACGATCTGAAATGGCGCAACCTGCTGGTCACCCGCGACACGCCGCCTGCGCTCTACCTGATCGACTGCCCGGCCGGCGAGTTCTGGTGGGGGCCCTTCCTGCGTTACCGCATGGTCAAGGACCTGGCTTGCCTGGACAAGGTCGCCAAGTATCACCTGAGCGCCACCCAGCGCTTGCGCTTCTACCTCGACTACGCCGGCAAGACACGGCTGGATGCCGCCGACAAGGGCAGGATCCGGCATATCCTGCGTTTCTTCGCCGGCAGGGAGTAGACCAGGAATGAAGGATTTCATTGCCCCGGAATGCCGCCCCCTGCTCGCCCGCCACGGCCTGGACCGTTTCAGTGCGCTGTGGGCGCTCGAGCTGGACGCGGTGGACGCCCCCAACACCGGGCGCGGTGGCTGGAGCAGCGTCAGCCGGCTGGAACTGCGTGACGAGCACGGCAAGATGCACGCCTTCTACCTGAAGCGACAGATCGACCACCTCAGCCGCAGCCTGCTCCACCCACTGGGTGAAGCCACGTTCGCGCGCGAATTCCGCAACATCCAGCGCTACCGCAAGCTGGACATCCCCGCGCTGCAGGCGGCCTACTTCGGGCAGCGCAAGATCGCCGGCAAGGTCTGCGCCCTGCTGCTGACCCATGCCCTCGACGACTACCGCCCGCTCGACACCTGGATGCAGGACTGGCACGCGCTATCGCGTGCCCAACGCAATGCCCTGATCGATGCGGCGGCGGATCTGGTCGGCCGGCTGCACGACGCAGGCCAGCTGCACAACTGCCTGTACCCGAAGCACATCTTCGTCCGCCTGCCCAACGCAGACAGCAGCACCCCGGCAGCCTGCCTGATCGATCTCGAGAAAACCCGCCGGACCCTGCGTGGCCGCCGCAGCGGTCTGCGCGATCTCGACACCCTGAACCGGCATAGCGGCACCCTGAGCCGTAGCGACCGGCTGCGCTTCCTGCTGCGCTACTGCAATATTGGTCAGGCCGACGCGCTCAGTCGCCGATTGGCACATGCCATCGAGGCCCGCCGCAGTCGCAAGGCCCGACATCGATGACCCCGGCCCCCGGCTCATCATCCGCAGCGCTCCTGGACGCGGCCTCCCTGCGTACCGCCGGACGGCAGCCGCCGGCGGTGTTTCGTGTCCAGCTGGCCGACGGACGCAGCCTGCACATGCTGCGCACATTGCGCGTGCTGCCTGGCAGGCGCATTGTCGGCCAGGCCCTCCTCGACGGTAAGCTCGTACTGGCCAAACTGTTTGTGGACAAGCATAGCGCGCGCAACCAGACGCGCGAATGGCAGGGCATCACCAGGCTGGCCACTGCGGGCATTCCGACACCGGCACCACTTTTCCATGCCGGACTCGCCAATGGCGGTCACATGCTGGCCATTGACTATCTCACCAACGCGGAGACCCTGCTGGAGGTCTGGCGCAGAACCGCCTCACCCTTGCCTGGCGCACCTAGGGACCTGGCGCTGCTGCAATCCGCCTTCGCCCTGCTGGGCAAGCTGCACCACGCCAGACTGAGCCATGATGACCTGCATCTGGGGAATTTCCTGCAGACACCGGATGCACTGCTGCTGATCGATGGCGATGCCGTCCGCCAACACGCCACGCTCGAGGACAAGACCGCTGCCCGCGACCTCGGCATGCTGTTCGCCCAGCTGCCGCGCAGCTGGAAACCCCATTTCCCCGATCTGCTGAACGCCTACGCCACCGCCGCGGGACGCCAGCCCGAGCGCGCCGTGCTCGATCGTGCCATGGACAGCGAGGCGCGCTGGCGCCTGCGTGATTATCTGGACAAATGTGGCCGCGACTGCACGCTGTTCCGTGTGCGCAAGCGCTTTCGCCGCTTCGAGGCGGTATGGCGAGCGCAGTCTGAAGACATCGATACCGTCATCAACACCCTCGACCAAGCAATCGACAACGGACAGTTGCTCAAACGTGGCAACACCTGCACGGTTGCCAGCGTAGACGCTGGCGGGCTGGCAGTCGTCATCAAACGCTATAACCGGAAAAGCCTGGGCCACGCGCTGTCCCGCCTGTGGCGCCCCAGCCGTGGCTGGCACTCGTGGCGCGAAGGCCACCGCCTGCGCCTGTTCGGCATCCCGACACCGGCACCACTGGCGATTGTGGAGGAGCGCTGGGGACCGCTGCGTGGACGCGCCTGGCTGATCAATGCACGCTGCACAGGCACCGACCTGTTGAGCCTGCTCGACGCCGACCTACCGCCCCCACCCCCCATCGCCGCTGCACTGCAGACCTTGTTTTCGACGCTGCACCGCGAGCACATCAGCCACGGCGATCTGAAGGCCACCAACCTGCTCTGGGATGGCGAGCAGATCCAGGTCATCGATCTCGACGCGATGAAACAGCATCACAGCGCAAGCAGCCACACCCGGGCATGGGCCCGCGATCGTGCCCGCCTGCTGCGCAACTGGCCGACAGACAGCGCACTGCACGACTGGCTGGACCGGGCGTTGCCAGCGGGAGTGCGTCACAAGTGATGCGTATCGCCGCCTATACAAAGCTTTACCCCAACACCCCCGCGCCGGGTTTAAGCTAGCGCCCCTCTCTATTCCCAGACCTTCCTATGTCCTGGCTGAAATCCCGCCGCATCCGCTATTTCGCTGCCTTGGTCGCGTCATTCTTTTTGCTGCTGCTTGGGCTCAGGATGGTGTTTCTGGCCTTCTTTGCCGACCACCATGGCCTTGTTCACGAAAGCCCCCGCGCGATCCTCCAGGCGCTGTCGATCGGCGCGCGTTTCGATCTGCGCCTGGCCCTGCTGATCAGCCTGCCGGTTGCGGTGCTGGCGGCGATTCCACGGTTCAACCTAACAAAATGTCGCTTGTTACGTGGGGCCGCCCTGCTCTATCTCGGCATCGCCACACTGCTGACACTGTTGATCCACATCCTGGACTTCGGTCACTACGCCTACCTGGAACAACGCCTCAGCGCCACCGCATTGCGCTTCCTCTCCAATGCGGACATCTCCACGCAAATGGTCTGGGAAAGTTATCCAGTAGTCTGGATCACGCTCGGCTGGTTGCTCGCATCGGCCCTGTTCATTACCTTTCTTGCCCGTATCCAGCGCCGCTTCCTTGAGCGCCAAGCCAGTGTCCAGCCCAGTTGGACGCGTACAGGCATCACCGCGGCCGTCGTCATCCCACTGGTTTTCCTCGGTCTGATTGGCCGGGTGGATGACCTGAATCTGCAGAACCCGGTACCCTTGCGCTGGAGCGACGCCTTCTTCTCCGGCAATCCCGCGGTCGATGCACTTGGCCTGAATCCGGCGATATTCATCTACGACACCCACCGCATCGCACAAGAACGCTACGACGAGAACGCCCTACGCCAGCACTATGACGTCGTGGCGCGCTATCTCGGCGTCACGACGCCTGATCCGGCAACCCTGACGATGACCCGCACCGTGGGTCCGCAAGCACATCGGATCCAGAGTCCGAAGCCACCCAACGTGGTGTTCGTGATGCTTGAGTCCCTTGGCGCCAGTCGCTCCGCCCTGTTCGGAAATCCGTTGAACCCCACCCCGAACCTGGACCGACTGGCAACGGAAGGCTGGCTATTCAAGAACTTCCATGTGCCGGTTTCGGGCACGGCAAAAACCGTGTGGGCCAGCATCACTGGCATTCCCGACGCGGCTCGCAGCGAAAGCGCCACGCGCAACCCGTTCATCAGCAATCAGAAGGTACTGATCAACGACCTGAAAGGCTACGAGCGTATCTACGCCGTCGGCGGCAGCGCGGGCTGGGCCAACATGAACGCCCTGATCAAGGGCAGCATCGAAGACATCCAGCTTCATGAAGAAGGCGCCTGGCAGTCGCCCAATGAAGACGTCTGGGGGATCTCCGATCTGAACCTGTTCCGCGAAACCGATGCGCTGCTGCGGGAAAAAGCGAAATCCGGGCCGTTCTTTGCCTACATCCAGACAGCCGGAAACCATCGCCCATTCACCATTCCGGAAGACAACGACGGCTTCGTCAAGGTGGACATTCCGGATGCGGAAGCCGAAGCCGCCGGTTTCCAGAGCACCGCCCAGCTCAACGCGGTGCGCCTGCTCGACCATAGCGTAGGTCGCTTCATCGAAATGGCAAAACGTAGCGGCTATTACGACAATACGATATTTGTGCTTTTCGGCGACCACAACGGGCGGATCTCCCGGCTGCCTTTCATGCCACCCGCGTTCGAGTTGCTCAATCTCGAAAGCACGCATGTGCATGCAATGATTCATGCTCCCCGCTGGATCGAACCTCGCGTCACCGAGGAGGCGGCAAGCCTGGTCGATCTCCTGCCCACGGTCGCAGGCATGCTGGGGCTGAATTACACCACGGCAACCATGGGGCGCGATCTGCAGCTGCCCCCGCCTGAAGGCGAACGAGCCGTTCCGGTCATCCTTCGCGAGGGGGCATATCCACTGATCGGAGCCGTGACGCGTCACCATCTGGTCACGATGAATGCGGACGGTAGCCAGGCCTCGATGCACGATCTCGCATCCGGGACACCTTTGCAGGATGTATCGGCAACGGCGCCGGAGGAGTTTGCGAGACTATCCGCACTGGCACGCGGACTGCATGAGGCCGCACGCTTCATGATGTACGACAACGTCGTGGATGATTGACATCGCCCACAGCACGAAGCGGGCGCATGAACCCGGCCACGACGGGCTAACCCGCCCGGGTTAGAATGCGCCCCTATGAGACACATGGGTAAGATGACGCCGCTTGAGCCCGATGCCTTCATGACCCTGAGAGCCAATGCTCGCGTCATTGAGGCAGATCGTTACGGAGAAAAGGTCCTTCTTCTCCCTGACGACACTTATCTGAAACTGTTCCGGCGCAAGCGTCTGCTAAGCTCGGCCGGCTTGTATCCGTACGCGCAGCGCTTTGCGGACAATCTTCGGGCCCTGCAGCATCGTGGCATCCCTTGCCCGGAGTTGGTCACGCTATACCGCATACAGGCCATGGCACGGGACGTGGTCCATTACCGCCCGCTGGTCGGCACGACGCTGAGGCATCGGCTACGCGCGCCCCTCTCCCTCGATGAGGCGAACCAGTTGCGCCACATGCTGGGCGCGTTCGTCGCCAGACTTCACCACCTTGGGGTCTACTTCCGTTCGCTGCACCTGGGCAATGTCGTGCTCACCCCTGACGGACGACTGGGGCTGATCGACGTGTCGGACATGAGCACCCAGCAACGCCCACTTGGCCGTATCAAGCGTGCGCGCAACATGAAGCATCTGCTGCGCTACGCAGACGAAGCCGCGTGGATTCACGCTGGAGGCTTGTTCACCGCGGCCTACCGTGACGGTGCGACCACGCGGCACACTCGCTGAACGACGACCGGAGCCTCCAACGCCATGAACCGACTGCTCTACATCGTCTACGGTGCAGAAACCTACCACCAGGAAGCCTTTTTCAGCATTGCCAGCGCCCTGACCCGGCTTCGCTCCACACCCGGGGCGGACATCGCGATCGAAGTCCTGACCGACAACCCTGCTCCCTATGCCGCACTGCCCGTCACTATCACCCCGGTCAGCAGCCAGACGCTGCAATCGTGGTGGGCCCCCCATGGCTATCATTTCCGCGCCAAGCATGTGGCCCTGTTGCAACGCTTGCAAGGAGACGAGGATCGAGTGGTATTGATCGACACCGACACCTTCTTTCATCAATCCCCCCAAACGCTGTTCGACAAAGTGCGACAGGGCCAGCTGTTGTGCAACCGGATCGGCGGGCGCTACGGCGACAGACCTGACGCACTGCTTTACCGTACCCTGTCTGCGGAACTGCAGGCTCGCGGGCTTGGCGGCAAGGAAATGCCGCTTCTCAATTCGGGCGTCATCGGTCTCTGCGGCGCAGACAGATCAGTCCTCGAGCGCTCGATCGAGCTGATGGACGAACTTTTTCCGCATGCTCAGGGCGCCTACACCCTGGAAGAGTTCGTCCTCGCCGTTGCCGCAGATCAGGCAGGCCTGTCGCTCGAGGAATGCCCGGACGAGATCCATCACTACTGGAGCCGCAAGGACATCTTTCGTGCCAAGGTCAAGGCCTGGATTGCCAAGCATGGTTCAGCCCCATGCTCGGATGCGGCTGTCGCCGACATTCCGCGCGTGACGGACGCACTGCCGCGCCCCCCCCAGGCAACCCGTCTGATGATCAAGTTGCGGACCTGCATCCTGCCAAGCACCCAGCGTCAGTTCGCGCGCGAACTGCTGTACGGCTGCTACCCCTACAGTAACGAATTTGACCGCGCCTGTGGCCCGGTATGGTGGGAGAAAGCGGTCAACAATCTGGAGCAGCGCGCCAAGAATGAAGCACACGAGATTGCGGCATGGTTCCAGCAAGACCGGTTCCGGCACCTGCTTGGCGGGCACCTACCGATGATTGAAGCCCATCTCCGCAGCCGAGGAATTCTCGACCAGAACCCCCATGCCCCCGCTGCGGCGCACATCCCCTAGCCCACCACAGAACCACGATGAATGCCCCGCCCAAGCTCTCTCCGGCTCAACCGGATGCGACTCCGTCAGCGTGGTGCTCACGACTGGCCAGCTGGCTCGAAGCCGGCGTCCTGCCGGTCGGTCTGCTGATCCTGCTGACCGGCATGTTGTGGGCGGAAGAACGACCCGAGTACCACACCCTGTTCTACGCCCTGGTTGCCCTGCCTGCTTTCGTACTGCTGTTGCTCAAGAAGGACGCCCGACCGCTGCTGCTGTCATCCCCGATCTTTCTGTCCTACCTTGCTTTTGCTGCCTGGGTGATGCTGAGCATTGCATGGTCAGACACCGACAAGAGTCTTGGGAGCCTGCTCAAGCGCCCACTCTACATTGCACTGCTTTTTGCAGCCGTCATGCAGGTTGGACTAGCAGATGCGCAGCGATCCCGAAAGCTCCTGAAGCTGGCAGTTGTAATCGCCTGCAGTATTGGTTCCGTGTCGCTCCTGCTGTTCCTGACGACGGCGAGCGAGCCCCGGTTGGTTGGCTATCGTGCACTGTCGAACCCCATACTGACTGCGCATGTTTTCGGCTTCTTCCTCGCACTCTGTATCGCTGCATGGATCGTCGAGGGCAATCAGCATCGCCCGTGGAAAATGCTTGCCATGTTCGCCCTCGGTGGAGTCATCCTCGCCACGGCATCCCGTGGCGGAATGGCCGCCGCAGGCGCCGCGCTGCTGTGGAGCGCACTCCTCAGCACCAACAGACGGGCGGCCATCGCCTGTCTGGTCGCCGCGCTTGCCAGCATTGCCATCCTCAGTGCCGAGCCCGAGATCTTTACCCAGCGTGGGCTTTCGCTACGCCCGCAACTCTGGGCGGAAACCTTGCGTGAAGTCAGCCTGCGCCCCTGGCTGGGATATGGCTATGACGCCTACATCATGCTCGAAATTGAGGGAGACACCGAGAAATACCCGAATCCACACAGCATCCCGATGGCCGTCCTGCGCCAGCAAGGCATCATCGGCCTACTGCTGTGGATCGGTCTCTACGGAATCGCCTTAGTCTCCAGTTGGCGGGCTCGTCGTGACCCGATGGTGCTCATCTGCTCCGCCGCGGTCGTCTCGGGACTGGTTGCCGGTCTGACCGAAGGCATTTCCTATCTGTCGCGTCCCAAGGAGCACTGGTTCCTGATCTGGATTCCGCTGTCCTTCCTGGCGGCCGCGCTGGCACTGAGAAACAAGTCGATGGACAAGACGCATGAGAGCACCTGAGCACGCAAAACCCAAGGGCCTGCGCGGATGGTGGCGCGCCCGCCAGGAACGTCGCGCCCTGAGGAAGCTTCCCAGCTTCCTGCGCGGGCAAGCAAAGTTCCTCGCCCATTACCCCAGCTATACCATGGGTATTGGCACCTACGGCCTGCCCTATGTACATGACTGGGGGGAAGGCAGTACCTTGCGCATCGGGGCTTATTGCTCGATCGGTCACGACGTGCAGATCTTCCTCGGCGGTCAGCATCGCGTGGACTGGGCGAGCAGCTACCCCTTTCCCGCGTTCTTCGACGAATTGAAAGACATCACCGATTACAGCTGGACACGGGGCGACGTCATCGTCGGCAACGACGTATGGATCAGTACCGGCGTCACGATACTTGCTGGTGTGACCATTGGCGATGGCGCAGTGATCGGCGCCAATGCCGTCGTCAGCCGTGACGTCCCGCCTTATGCAGTCGTCGTCGGCAACCCGGGCAAGGTCGTACGCTGGCGATTTGATGAGCCGACGCGTACCGCATTGCTGGAATCACGCTGGTGGCACTGGCCAGCCGACGAGGTCCGCCAGATCGCGCGCCTGCTGTGCTCAACCGATCTCGGCCCCTTTCTGGCGTACGCCCGCGAGCGCAAGGCGCGAGATCAGGACAGCAAATAACGCATCACGCCACGCACCACCTTGCCGTTCCAGTGGCGCAAGGGCAGTTGCTTGAGCAGATCCCGCGCCAATGCCTTGTCACGGTCTGCGGCCTTGACGAACAGTGATGCCAGCAGGCGCCGGCGAACCCGCGCATAGTCGGGATGGTCTGCGTAGTCCGCATAGGTGCGCAGCAGGCTCTCCGCCATGAAGCGCAGGTTCTTGTAGGTATTGGTGGCGTGCTTCCGGTAGCGCGCCATCACCACGGGAATACGGTCGATGTAGTAGCCCGCGTGGGTCAGCCGAAGCCAGATATAGACGTCCTCAAGACGGATCTCGGGGTTGAAGCCACCGACCTTGTCCAGTGCGTCCTTGCGGAACATCAACGTCGCCGTTGGTGGAATCGGTTTCCGGTCAAGAAAGACATCGTCAAAATCGATGTGTTGCGGGCCGATATCGCGCTGTTTTTGCTCGGCGTCCGGATACAGCCGGCCTTCGGCGTCAATGAACTCGATATTGCCCCCACAAAGCCCGACCTCGGGCTTATCCGCCAGATAACGGACCTGGGTCTCGATCCGCCCCGGCATCATGATGTCGTCCGAACCAAAAGGCGCAATCAGGCTGCCACGGGCACGGGCGATCGATTCGTTGAGCGTATGCGTCAAGCCCTTGTTCTGTTGCTCACGAAAATCAAAGCCGTGCTTCTGCTGCAGCGTGCGGATGCGGGCCACGCTGTCATCACTGGACCCATCGTCCACCACCAGCAACTCGATATGCGGGTAGGTCTGCGCCAGTACGCTCTCGATCGACGCCTCGATATAGGGTGCGTGGTTGTAGGACGCGATGATGACCGTAACCAGCGGTTCTGCTGCCATTCCATGTTGAGCGGCATGTCCCATGCTCACATCCCCAGACGCAAGCGCAGACGCGCCCAGAACCCCAATGCGGGCGCAACGCGCAAAGGGGCCTGAAGGGCCTCGACACAGCGCTCACCGATCCGCGAAAAGGCGTAATCCCGCTCGACCAGCGCCTGGCCAGCCGCCGCGATACGACTGGCGAGATCCGGCTGGGTGCGCAACATCGCAAGCTTGGCCTGCAGCTCATCGACATTGCGATACAGCACCAGGTTATGCATATCCTCAAACCCCAGGGCACGATTCTCCGCCTCGCCCTGATCATAGGCGAGCAGCACGCACCCGCAGGCCATGGCCTCAAAATTCTTGATCATGTACTCGCCCATTCCAATGTCGGCACTGACAAAGAAGCGGATACGGTTGAGCATCTGCAGGTACTCGTCCCCCGAACGGGTCCGGACAATCTGCAAGGGTTCGCGCCGGGCAATGTCCTCGAGCATGGCCCGGCGCTCGCCGTAGATGCCGCTCTTGGTGCTGCCGACAAATCCGAGTTCGATATCGCGCGGGTTGCCCAGGTTGCGCAGCAGGGTCTGATCGTAGCCCTTGGGCACAAAAACAGCGTCGGTTCCCTCCGCCTTCAGCCGCTCCGCAACCTGAAAGCCCGAGCACAGCACCCGGGCCGCCGGCAAATTGCGGTAGTGCGCACTGAACTTGCCCTGATACTTGCACGGAAAATAATTCTGCCAGGCATCGTGTTCGAGGATGACCAGATTGGGCACCGTGCGAATGAAGGACACCTGCCGGATCTCCTTCTTGAAACGCAGGAAGAACACGATGTGGGTATAGCGGGACAGCTCGACCCTGTCACGGAAGTAGCGACGCAGATCTGCTTGCTCCTCATCGCTGAGCCAGCGCAGATCGCAGTCGACATGTGCAGCAATCCCCTCATACAAACGATCGAGGATCACCCGCTGCTCTTTCTGAACCAGTAACAACACCTTCATCATATCTCTCCGGCTCGCGTGACAAGGGGTTCAAACCCTTGCGCCGACACCTGCCAGGCCGGCTCACGCGCCAGGCTCGGATAAGTGGCAAACACCGATTCGCTCAACTGTTTCCAGGCCAGCCCCTTCCACACCAGAAAATGGACATAGGGAAAGGTGCGCCCGCCATCGCGGTCATTGGTCAGGACCCCATCACGCCAGAACCAGCTGGCCGGAAAATTGCGACTACCGTCCACCCAGGGCACCTTGGCATCAGGCGTGCTGTAGGCCTCGATGAACTCCGCGCGGCGATACCAGGGGTTCAGGCGCCAGAACAGCCTGGCCAGGGGCCGGGGCCAGTTCTTGCGGCGGATGAAGATACGGCTGAAAGCCCCTTCATCCAGCCCCTCATGTCGATCCATTGCCAACCGGATACGCCAGTCCTTCATTTGCAGAAACAACTCGCGAAGCTCCTGGGTATTGCGCAGCAGACAACAGTGACCGGATATCCGCCGTTCATGCGTGGAAAACACATCCTTGCCGGCAAGACGCGCTGCATGAAAGTACGCACGCAAGTCGCCGAACACCAGATCAAGGTCTCCGAAGGCCCAGAAATCATAAGTGGCAAGCTCGGCCTCGTGGATGTAACCCAAAGCCGGCTTCAGATCGCAGAGTTTGTAAGGATTGCTCGGATGAAAATCAATGCCCAGCCTCGCGGATACACGATCGCAATAGGCGGCGTAGCTGGTCTCAATCACACGGACGTTCGACGGACAATCCGGCAGCGGGCCGCAATCGGAAAACAGCAGCCAATCAACCGTCGGATTGGCCCTGCAACCGGCGAGGAAGAACGGCATCCAGAACGGCCAGCGGCCAAAGTAAGGGATGACGAAACACAAGCTTGGCATGGTTCGCCCGGTACTCATGATCCGATGACGTCACCGAGCACGGCACGAACCATCGGCAAGGCGAAAAAGCGCCGGCGTGCTGCCTCATCGGAGAAATGCGCATGCAGGTGCAGCAGGGCTCGCTCAGCGACTGCCTTCCGCGTTTCATTCGTGAAACCGGCATGTGCCAGCAACTGCTCAGCCAACGCAGCGTCATCACGCAAGGGGAACAAGGCCCCGACACCGCCGACCACTTCAGGCGCGCCGCCACAATCACTGGCGATCACCGGCACACCGGCCGCCATCGCCTCAAGCAATACCATGCCGAAAGGCTCATGGTCGGAGCTGAGTGCAAACACGTCAAATGCTGAAAAAGCCTGCCAGGCGTCCGGCACCTGACCTAGAAAACGCACCTGCTCGGCAATGCCCAGCGTCACTGCCAGCGCCTTCAGTTGTTGCTCGAGCCGGCCCTTGCCGAGGATGACCAGCAAGGCATCTGCCGGCAAGGCCAACCGCGCCCGGGCGAAAGCCCGGAGCAGGGTCGCCTGATCCTTGTCCGGATGAAGACGACCGACGTTGCCAACCACGAACGCATCCTGTGGCAGCCCAAGTCGGTCACGCGCCACCTCGCGCGGCAGCACACCGGCACGCACCGTGTCGACATCGATCCGGTTGTGCAAGGTCTCGATCCGGTCTGCGGGCCACGCCGGTACCCCCTTGCGGATGTCGTCGCGGATGGCGTCCGAGACCCCGAGCAGGCCCAGGCGTTGGCCAAACCAGCGGGCAAAAAGCTTGTGCGTCAGGCGTTCGTAGTCGCCGAACGCATGATGCACGCCAATGACCGGCAACTGCGTACCCCAGCACGAGATGTGGATCGGCTTGAAACGATGCGCCAGGATGAGCCTGAAATCGCGTCCGGCAATCACTTCGCGCAGGCGGCGCATCGCCCCGACCTTCAGCCCTCTGACATCCTTGCCGTCGTAGTCGAAAAACACCACTTCGTCGGATGCCGAGCGCTCGACAACGGACTCACTGGGCGGATCAGTCAGATAGACCGTCGTGACCTTGTAAGGCGTATCGCGGAACAGCACCGCATACTGTCGCGCCACGTCAAGAAACGGGCCATAGTGACAGTGGCAGAACTGAAGAATCCTGGGCTCACTCATGCTTCGCACCCCTTTGATCCATCGGGCACCTCATCCGGATCACGGTCTCGCTCCGGACGTCACCGCCTCGACGATGGTGTCACGCCAGCGCCTGCCCAGCCAGTCAGCACCCGCCAGCGACAGATGATCATCATCACGGTACAACAAGGTATCGTCCTGGCGCCCCTGGCAGACACGTTCGGAACACATCACCTCATGCGGGTCCAGCACCCTTACCGCGGGAAACTCGGCCAGCACCGGATCCAGCACCGGACGGAACTCCCGGTTACGTGCCTCGATCAGGCTTCCGGACACTTCACAGTCCGGCCGGGGCGTGCGATTGACATACGCATTCGGCGCCCAGGTCACGCACATTCGCGCATTGAAATCGAGTTCCGGCACGGTATGCAGGAATACCACCCGTTTACCTGCCTGCAGCAACTCGCGCAGCGTCTGTCGCAGTCCTACCTGGAAAGCCTCCTCGCTGGGCAGCCCCTCACGTCGTCGCCCATTCTCGACCAACACCACATCCTGGTCTTCGATGGCACCCGTCGCCCAGTCCTTGAGCTCACGGCGCGAGATGTAAGCCCCCCAGCGGCCGGCGAGGATCACCGTTTTCACCTCAACATGGGTCAGCACATAGTCAAACGCTGCGTCGGTAGTCAGGTTACAGCCCAGGTATCGTCCTTCCTTGAATAGATCTGCGCTGCGGACGGGCATGCACCCCCCCTGGGCACGCTGAAGCAGATTGATGCTGCGTTCAAGAAGGGCGTCCTTGAACGCCCAGTAGTAATGATTGGCGTGGCTATCGCCGATGATCACTGCGTTCGGAACGCGCGTCGCGTCGGCAATCATGCACCAGCCGGCTGAACGATCCTTGTCAAAATGTGCGGCGCAGTCAGCATCCGTCCGCAGACTGTTGGGCCACTCCATGGCCACCGCCTCCCGCTTGGCTTGCGCCCCCTTCAACCGGAACACCCAGCCATCGCGTACAAACAGGTTACCAGCAACAACTGCCAGCGCGAGACTGCTGACAATCAAGCCCCAGACCCAACGCCCCCCCTGCCGCCTGATCGGCTTCTCCACCAACCAGTAACTCATACAGGAGAAGAACACCGCAGCGGCGAGCACGGATACCAATACCCACTCCGAATCCGCGTGGTCCGGAAAGACGATCCTCAAGAATGACAGCAGGGGCCAGTGCCACAGATAGAGCGGAAAACTGATCAAGCCCAGCCCGACCATCATCCGGTTGGACAGCAGATGTCGATTGACCCACGTCCGGGGCCCAGCAGAGATCAACAGGACCGCGCCACCAACCGGCAGCATGGCCCACGCGCCCGGAAACCCCCGATGCTTGTCGATCAGCACGAGGCCAAGCGCAATCAAGGCGGCCCCCACCAGCGCCGCCATGTCAGCGCCCCGCGCCCCAGCCCATGTGAGGCGCCGTTGATGAACTAGCCACGCCAGACCCGCACCGGCGAACAACTCCCATGCACGCGTGAAGGGCAAAAAGTAACTTGCGACCGGCTCCGGTCCGGTCAGCAGCACGCTCGCGAGCAGGGACACCCCGCCCAGGACCAGGATGATGCGTCCGGCCCCCCAACCCAGGCGCCAGGCAATCACCGCCAGCGCAGGCCACACAATGTAGAACTGCTCTTCGATGCCCAAGGACCACAAATGCAACAGCGGCTTCAACTCAGCAGCGTTATCGAAGTAGCCCGCTTCCTGCCAGAGCACGAAATTGGCGACAAAGCCGAGGCCAGCCAATGCATGCTTGCCCAGCTGAGCATACTCATCGGGCAACAGGACGTGCCACCCCAGGAAGAGGCAAAAGGCCACCACCACGATCAAGGGAGGAAAGATCCTCCGCACCCGGCGAGCATAGAAATCAACAAAACTGAATTCCCCCTGCGCCAGCGCCTTGAACAGGATGGACGAGATCAGATAGCCGGAAATGACAAAGAAGATGTCCACGCCAATGAATCCACCCGGCACCCAAGACGGAAAGGCGTGAAACAGAACCACCGCGAGCACGGCAACCGCACGCAGGCCGTCAATATCGGCCCGGTAGGCCAGATGTGGATTGGGATGACTCATGACAATCTGAAAGTGTGTTACGACTCGGCGTGCTGACCAAAGTGCTGAGCATGCAGGCGCGCATAATGTCCGCCGGCGGCAAGCAGCTCCGCATGCCGGCCACGTTCCACGATCCGCCCTTGGTCCATGACCAGGATGAGATCGGCACGCTCGATCGTAGTCAACCGGTGCGCAATGACCAGCGTGGTACGACCACGCGTGGCGTGGTCGAGCGCAGCCTGGATGTGGCGCTCCGACTCGGAATCCAGCGCAGAGGTTGCCTCATCCAGGATGAGGATGGGTGCATCCTTGAGCAGGGCGCGGGCAATTGCCAGGCGCTGGCGCTGTCCACCAGAGAGGTTCACACCGTTCTCGCCGATCGGCGTGTCCAGCCCCTGGGGCAGGCGCTCGATGAATTCCATCGCGTAGGCCGCCTCAGCGGCCTGTTCGATAGCCTGTCGCGGCATCCCGGCAAGTTCGCCATAAGCAATGTTTGCCGCCACGGTGTCGTTGAACAGGGTGACCTGCTGGGTCACCAGCGCAATATGCTTGCGCAGATTGCTCAGGGTGTAATCCTCCACATCGACACCGTCGATAAGGATTTGCCCACCTGCATGGTGATAGAAGCGTGGAATCAGGTTAACCAGTGTCGATTTGCCACTCCCCGACCGCCCCACCAGCGCCACCATTTTTCCGGGCGGCACCTCGAACTCGACGTTTTCGAGTACATCGCGTTCGCTACCCGGGTAACGGAAGCTCAGATCACGTACCAGCAGATGTCCGGCGACGCGGTCGCGCTCGACGGTCCCGGTGTCGCACTCCGGCGTCTCATCGAGCTGGGCAAAGATACTCTCGGCTCCGGCCACGCCTTTCTGGATGGTGGAACTGACCTCGGACAATTGCCGGATCGGCTTCGGCAGCAGTCCCGCAGCCGTGATGTAGGCAACCAGATCCCCCACCGTGGCCTCGCCCCGCAGCATCAACACCAGGAACAGCACGACCGCCATGGCGGAATAGGTGACCAGTTGCAGGGTCGGGGTGTAGGTTGCCCCGGTCTTGACCATACGGAGCTGCTTACGGGTGCTGTCATCGCTGGCCGCACGGAAGCGGGCAGACTCGTAAGGCGCCCCACCGAAACTGCGAACCACGCGGTAGCCCTGGATGAACTCCGACGCCACATGCGTCACGTCTCCCATTGCCAACTGGATTTTCTTCGCCTGCTTGCGGAACTTGCGGTTTGCAGCGCCAACCAGCACACCGATGACTGGCAGGATCGCCACCATGACCAATGTGAGTTTCCAGTTCATCCACATCAGGTAGGCGAACAGGAAGACGACTGTCAGCCCCTCACGGATCAACACCTTGATCGCATCGGTCGCGGCACCGGTCACCATGGTGACGTTGAAGGTGATGCGCGAGATCAGGTGCCCGGAGTTATGGGTGTCGAAATAGCGATTGGGCAGGGTCAGCAGATTGTCGAACAGGGCAAGCCGCAGGTCATGCACAAGCCCCAGCGAAACCTTGGCGAGAAAATAGTTTCCCAGATAGGAGCCTATACCCTGCCACAGCGCAATCAGGATGATCAGTACTGGAACCGCCTGAATGACGTCCATCGACCCCAGTACCGGAACAGATGACCACTGCACCAGCGCAGGATCGGTCAAACCGTCGACGAAGTACTTGAGCACGCCAGCCAGCATCGGCTGTGCCGACGCAAAGATGATGAACCCCACGATACTGATCGCGAAAGGAACGACATACGGCCTCAGGTACGACAACAGCCGTAAGTAGACCTTGAGGCTGGAAGCCGTCGAAGCGTCGGGTCGCGACATACCGTTACACGAGAAAAAAGTGGGGCGATGGTAGCACAGCGCTAACCCTCGCCGCCGCCGACCACTGCCGGTACGGTGGCGAGCGGCCGCAGCAGCGCCGCGGCAAACGCATCCCGCAATTGCCCTGCGACCCAGTACGAACCACCCAGGGACAGGTGGTCGTCATCACGATACAGCAGCACACCATCACGCCGTCCGTAGCAGGCCCGTGCATCGCACATGTAGCCGACGGGATCGATGACGCTCACAGCTGGATGACGCTCAAGGACATGATATAGCGCGGGACGATACTGTTCCGCACGCACCTCGATCCGCTCGCGCGACACCTCGCACTCCGTTCGGGGAATCCGCTTGACGAAACGATTCGGCTCCCAGGCGATACACTCCCGGATGTTGAAATCGAGCTCTGGTACAGAATCGAGAAAAATCACCCGTTTGCCTGCAGCCTGCAGCACCGACAATGTACGATCCACCGCCTCGATCAACACCTCGGCCCGGCTCAATGACACCGAGACGCCATCGCGCCCGACGGCCACGATATTCCTACCCACGTCGCTTCGTCCCGCCAACTGAACCCCCGTCATTGCGGCCACCCAGCGCCCAGCCAGAATCACCGTATGAATGGAAGAGGTATCGAGCACGTGCTGAAAGGCAGACATCGCTACTGCACGACATCCCTGCGACTCGCCGCCCTGAAGCAGATCGTAGTCAAATAACAAAGGGCACCCCTCGGCTGCAAACTGAAGCAGGTTCAGGTTCATAGAAGCCAATTCGCGGGACAACCCCCAGTAATAGTGATTTGCGTGGCTGTCACCAATCAGAGCGACATCCGGCACGCGCGTCACATCGGCGACCAGGCAGCGCCCCACGAGGTGCTCCGGCACGCCGTCACCGCACGCCTCGCTGCCGCTGAGGTGCGAAGGCCAGGCCATTGCCCCTGCCTCCTCCTTGGCTTGCGCATCCTTCAACCTGAACGGCATCCCTTCACGATTGAAGGTGCTCCAACCCTGCCCACCCACCACGACACAGATCAGCACGAGCGCAGCCACCGTCCGCCAACCCGGCAAATGGCGCACCGGTGCTTCGATGAGTCGATAGGTCAGCCAGGCCAGCACGATCGCCAAACCGACCGCAGCCAGCAGCAATTGCCCGTCAAGTTCGCCGCCTTTGACAATGCGCAGGAAAGCCAACAAGGGCCAGTGCCATAGATACAGCGGGAAGCTGATCAGACCAAGCCACACCATGACGCGATTCGACAGCAACCGACGCCCGATCCAGGAGCCCGGCGCACAGGCAATCAGCAACACCGCGCCCAACACTGGCAGCAAGGCCCAGGCGCCCGGAAAATCGCGGGTTTTGTTGACCAGCACCAGCGCCAGCACGATCAGCACCAAGCCCAGGCCAACAAGCGTCTCCTGCAACAGGCCAGGCCTGACAAACGACTGCCCGCCGCGACTGCGCAGCGCCAGTGCCAGCATGGCGCCTGCCAGCAACTCCCAGGCTCGCGAGAAAGGCAGAAAATAGCTTGCCGAGGGGAACACCGGGCTCAGCCAGACCGAAATCCCGAACGACACCAACGCCAGCCCCGCAGTCGCCCACCACAGGCCAGACCCAAAACGCCACAGCAACAGCACCACGGCCGGCCAGACGATGTAGAACTGCTCCTCAACCCCAAGAGACCAAAGATGCAGCAGAGGCTTGAGCTCTGCCGCAGTATCGAAGTAGCCGGACTCCATCCAGTAGGCCACATTGGCCACAAAACCCAGACCTGCCGCGGCATGCTTGCCCAGTTGGGCATATTCGTCAGGCAGCAGCACTGCCCAGCCCAGCAGCAAGGACGTCAGCACCACCAACACAAGCGCGGGGAAGACCCGTCGCACCCGGCGGGCATAGAAATCCGCAAAACTGAACGTCCCGCCGTCGAGCGCCTTGAAGATGATCGACGAGATCAGGTAACCGGAAATGACGAAAAAGACGTCTACCCCGACAAAGCCCCCAGGCAAAGCCTGCGGAAACGCGTGAAAGATGACGACCGCCAGCACGGCAATCGCACGCAGGCCATCAATATCGGGACGGTAGGTTAAAACAGGGGACACTAAGAACATGGGTTTGGGTCGTTATCGGAACAGCATCATTGCGCGCCGATCGGCACACAAGACGAGCGCTGCACCATAGCCGGACAAATGACTGTTATCACGCAGTGCCCGTGATGAACTTGCTGGGGATAGATCCAGGCCCTTCCGAGGAGGTAGTGGGGACCTATGGGGTCAGAGTCGATTGGCCGCAAGGATCAAAGATCAAAGATCAATAGTGGTACCTACCTTGCAAGAACTCGATCCGGTCCGCTTTTACCAGATAAACGCAGCGATGCTCTTGGGTAATGCGCCTTGACCAGACGTCTGAACCCAGATATTTAAGGGACTCAGGACTGCCAATGCCTTTAAAAGGGTCTCGAAGAATCGCCTTGACCAACTCAAGCAAACGCTTGGCGGTACGTCGGTCAGTCTCTACCCAGTAACTCAAATCCTCCAGAAACTCCGGCTGAAACACCGCGACCCGGCTCGCCTCAATCCTGGAGGTCATATCGTGCTTCAAGCATCTCGATAGCGGTCGGCGCAAGTTCGCCGGCTCGCGCCCGCGCCAAGGCGGCCAGCAGACGCTCGGCATTGTGCGGAGAACGCAGCAGGTGAGCAGTTTCCATCAGACTTTGGAGCTCGTCTGCAGCGATCATCGCGACCGCTCCGCCCGATCGGCGACGAACTACGACCACTTCGCGATCATCAACCGCGCGATCCATCAACGTCTTAAGTTGCTCACGTGCCTGGCTATATGTCGTTTCGATGGTCATGACAGCACCCCTTCATTGGACAGGAAAATTGTACAACACAATGCCGTCCATAATGGGGTCAGACTCGATTGATCAAGCATCATCGAGCCACTGATGATTTTCTGTCGCCACCCCGAGTGGACGGCGCGACTCGACGACCCAACTGCCCCTCGATCTCAGCCTTGAAACGATCGCACCCAAGCACCCAGGCCCTGTTGGTCGCCTCTCGGATCTCATCAGCAGTGGTGACATCCAACACCGCTCTTAAACAGGCTCTATAAGCAGCCCTCCGATCATCCGCAACACCGGCCAAACCAAGGTAAGCCAAGTGAGGCGTAACCAGTTCATCCTGCTTGCCCAGTGCATTGCACTTGTAACTGCTCCATGGATAGGCCGAAGCTTGATCAACCATCCCAGCTCGAACCGGATTAAGTTCGATGTAGTGCATGCAACTGAACAGGTAGTGCTCGGAGTCGATCAGCGTCACCCTGTAGCGCCCTTCCCACAGCGTGCCGCTGTGCCCGTAGCGGTGATTGAAGTACCGAACGTACTTTCTGCCAACCGACTGCATCACCTTGCCGATACCCATACCATCGTGAGACGTCATTAACAGATGCACGTGGTTGGTCATCAAGACATACGCATGAATATCACAGCAATGCCGCGCAGCAGCCTCACCCAAGACATTCCAGAAAGAAAGGGTAGTCCTCATCCGCGCCGAATATCGCTTGCCGGTTGTTTCCTCGCTGGATGACATGCTGCGGCTGACCTGGGATCACGTATCGGGGGAGGCGCGCCATCAAAAATCTTCAATGTCATAAACACTGGGTTTTATCCCACCAATCCGCTCCTGCTAACCGCAGGATCAATCGAGTCTGACCTCATCGACCCGCACTGCATTTACACAAATTAAAAGACTGTACAAGCTTGGCAAAACCTGCTCAGCGAGTGCACAACAAAACGGGCGCCGAAGCGCCCGTTTCTCGTTCAAACCTGCCTGAAAGACAGATTAGAAGGTGTGGCGAACGCCCACTGCCAGGCCACGCTGATAGCCTTGACCATTGCCGGAGGTCGCATCGCCCACAGACACGGCGAACATTCCAGTAAGGCCTTCCTGACGGGAGTTCTGGTTCTGGTGTGCATAGGCAGCGTAGAGGCTGGTGCGCTTCGACAGCGCATGCTCGTAACCAACTGCCCACTGACCAACGCGAGCATCGCCCGTGCCGTTGTCAAAGTCGGTGGTGCGGTGGTTGTACGAAGCCAGCACCTTGCCACTTGCACCAACCGGAACGGTTGCGCCGAGCAGCCACTGGGTCATCTCGATGTCTGCGCCAGCAGTCGTTTCAATCGTACGCTTGCCGTAGATCGCGCCGAGCTTGACCACGCCCAGATCATACGAACCATAGAGATCCCAAACCTTCAGGGCATCCAGACCAGAGTTCTGCACGTTCTCACGACCCTGGTGGATGTTCAGACCCACGAACAGGGGACCGTTCTTGTAGGACGGAGCCAAGGCCCAGACGCGGACGTCGCCAAAATCGCCGTTGCCGAGCACGGTGGCAGCAGCCTTGTTGTCACGGCTTTCGTTACCGGTATGCGAGTTGGTAAAGGCTGCGACGACCGAGAAACCGCCGAAGGTCGGGGACACGTAAGCGGCCAAGTTGTCCAGACGGGCGTCCTGAGCCAGCACGTTGCCAGCCGAACCCACGTTACCCTTGGCGAAAGGATCGATGGCAGCGGTCCAGAGGTGCTGCGGGGTGTACTGACGACCCAGCGCAACGGTACCGAAGTTGCCGGACAAGGCAACGTAGGACTGACGATGGAAGCCACCGCCCACGAAGCCAGCGGTGTCACCGTTCAGACCGGTTTCGTACACGAAAGAAGCCTTCAGGCCATTGCCCAGATCTTCGGTACCGCGGAAACCCAGGCGGTTGCCAGCAGTGATACCGGAATCAACAGCGCTACGCGAACCGACGCCGCTGGTCACGTTGTCGCCCTGCCACTTGTAACCCATGTCAATCAGACCATAGATGGTCACGTTCGACTGAGCGAAGACCGGTGCCGACATCAGGCCAGCAACAGCCAGCGCGATCAGTTTCTTTTGCATGTGTTTCTCCTCTAGTTGAAGTTGAGACCCCTGTTTTGCAGGGACCCGACTTACCTCTCATGCGAGAAGTTGAAGCGATTCTGATCATCCGGCCATGACTCACGCAAGCGCCGAAACAAAAAACCAACGGTTTCGGCCGAATCTTGTTGCACCGGTGCAACAAGCGCGATTGTCATTAAACCGACATCTCACAGGAGAGGAGGTGACAGCAGCGCTACTTGCAGCATGCATCCAAAGTGGAAAGCAGATAACCACTTGTCGCTGGATAGTTACTTTGCACATGCGCTGGAAAGCGCGCTTTCAGCGTGGATCCTCCGATCCGTTTCAGCAAAGACCCACGCTGGCACGCTCTGTGCACAGATGAGCCATTCGTTACATGCGGCTCAGCCCGGAGGATGATCCCCGATGGAAACCCTGCACACTCCACCCCGATATGCCGCGCTGGTACTGGGCATCGGCAACCTGCTGTGGGCGGACGAGGGCTTTGGCGTGCGCTGTGCGGAAGCCTTTGCTGCCAGATGGCAATTGCCGGAATCGGTGCGCGTCATGGACGGCGGCACCCAGGGCCTGTACCTGCTGCCTTATGTCAGCGCCGCCGACCGCCTGATCGTGTTCGATGCGGTGGACTACGGCTTGCCGCCGGGCACCTTGCGCCTGGTCGAGGATGACGAGGTGCCGCGCTTCATGGGCGCCAAGAAGATGAGCCTGCACCAGACCGGTTTCCAGGAAGTGATTGCCTCGGCCGCACTGCTGGACCGCTGTCCGTGTTCGATGTTGCTGATTGGCGTGCAGCCGGAGGAGCTGGAAGACTTTGGTGGCAGCCTGCGCCCGGCCGTACGCGACCGGGTTGCCGAAGCCGTGGAGCTGGCCGCTGACCGGCTGCGACAGTGGGGGCTGGACGTGCGCCCACGATGCATGGCGCAGGCGACGCCCGACGACGCCAGTGCGCTGAGCGATGCGGCGCTTCAACTCGACGCCTACGAAGGCGGCCGGCCATCAGCCGAGCTGGCCTGCCGCATTGGCGACGCCCGTTTTCTGCCCGAGGCGGGTTGAACCATGTGCATCGGCATTCCCCTGCAAGTGGTACGCAACGAAGGCAGCCATGCAATCTGCCGCAGCGCCGATGGCGAAGAGGTCCGCATCGACACGCTGCTGACCGGCCCGCAGCCCGAAGGCTGCTGGCTGATGACTTTTCTGGGCGCGGCACGCGCGGTCATCAGCGCCGAGGAGGCACGCCAGTCGCAGGCCGCGCTCACCGCACTCGAAACCCTGATGGCCGGCGGCATGCCCGACCTGGACGCGGCCTTTGCCGACCTGCTTGATCGCCCGCCCCAACTCCCTGACTTTCTGCGCGAGACCAAGACATGAACCTGACCCCGCCCACCGACCCACTCGCACAAGGCCTGCAACGCCTGATCGCCGACAAGGGCTTCGTCCGCGTCGACGCCGGCAGTGCCGACACCTTTGCGGCAGCGGACGACGCCAGCGTGTTGCTGCTGACCGACGAACTGGTGCGCAGCCCGGAGACCTGGGACATGATCGTGGTGTTGCCGGAAGCCCTCAAGGCGGTGGGTCCCCTTGCCGACGCCGGCGTTGCCGACCCCGAAGCCAGCCGCAGCATCGCAGCCCGTTTCGGCATCAGCCGATTCCCGGCGCTGGTGCTGCAACGGGGTGGCGACTATCTGGGCAGCATCGAGGGCATGCGCGACTGGCAGCCGCTGGTTCAGAGCTTGCGCGAACTGGCGCTTGCCCCTGCGAGCCGCCGTCCTGGTATCGGCATTGTCGTACGTAGCGCCGATACCCCTGCCTGCCGGCCCTGACCCCACCTGGAGCCCCGCCTCGCCATGAAACCTTTTCCGATACCGGTCGTTGCCCTCGGTCCCGGCGCTCAAAACACCGAAGACGACAATCTGGCCATCATGCCCATGCCCAGCGACATGGCCGTATTCCAGTCACCCCGCCTGCCGGACGAGATCGACCCGGCCGCACGCGACCGCGCCGTCGCCCTGCTGGTCGGGATGGCCGACGAGATGGACCACTGGATGCATGCCGGTGGCCCTCACCCGGTAAGGGACCTGAGCGCGACCGACGCAGCCACGCTGGCCCTGATCAACGACGCGCTGGGCCAGGGTGAAGTCAGCGCACGGGTGGCGGGCTCACCCGAAGTCGACATCCAGGAGACGATTTTCGCTGGCTTGTGGCGAGTGCAGGTGCGCCGCCCCGACGGCGAGTTGCTGGCCGACCGGCTGGAAGCGTGCTCGATGCCCCGAATTGTCACCGAGCGCGCGGGCGCCTTTGCCACCCGCCTGCCCGATGAGGCCAAGGCGTCACAACCGGCAGGGCTGATGAACGCACCGGCCGTGCTGGCCGAGCTCATCGATGCGGCGCGCCAGCATCGCCCCGGGCAAGCCGCCCATGTCATCAACCTGACCCTGCTGCCGATGACGCCGGAAGACCTCGGCTGGCTGGGCGAGTTGCTTGGCATCGGTCCGGTCGCCATCCTGTCGCGCGGCTATGGCAACTGCCGGATCACCAGCACCGGTCTGGCGCACACCTGGTGGGTGCAGTACTTCAACAGCGCCGACACCTTGATCCTGAACACGCTGGAGATCGCCGACCTGCCCGAGGCGGCGCTTGCCGCGCGCGACGATCTTGCCGACAGCATCGTGCGCCTGCGTGAGTGGACTGAAACCCTGTGCGAGATCTGAACACGCGCTATGCTTGTATCACCTTCGGCAAATCACGGATGACGCCCCATGTTTGAAGGCAGCTTTCTCGGCGACAAGGAACGCATCGCCCCCCAGGCACGGCTGGAATGCGGCATCTGCTGGTGGATCTATGACCCTGAGCAAGGCGACGAGCTTGGCCAGGTTGCCCCCGGCACGCCTTTCGCCGCACTGCCGCCGCACTGGACCTGCCCCAACTGCGACGCGCCGCAACACAAGTTCATGGTCATCGACGGCGAATGAGCACCACTGGGTCAGCCCCCCTGCAGGTTCACGCCGACAACCCGGCGGCCTTGCTGCAACACGCATTCGCGATGATTGCCGACGGCCGCATGGCCGGCCTGCCGATCTGCAATCCGGCACTGACCGTCGCGGTACCGACAATGCGCCTGCACGAGGACATCTGGATTGGCGTGCTGGTCACCCCGTGGACAATCGCGCTCGCGGTGCTGCCACACAGCGCCAACCGCTTTCGGCCGATTGAAGTCGGGCAGCAACAATGCTGGACCTTTGCGTCCGGCGATTATGTGTTCATGGGCAACCATGAGCCTGGCCTGGGGCATTATCAGACCTGCTCGCTGTTCTCACCGGTTTTCGAGTTCGCCTATCAAGCCACGGCCGAAGCCACGGCCTGTGCCGCGCTTGACGCCCTGCTCACCGAACCCGCGCGGGCGCCTGCTGCTCCACACAATCCTGCCGAAGCGGCCCGCCTCAGCGGCACGCCGCTGGGTGACCAGCCGATGGACCGGCGCCGTTTCCTGCGCGGTGGACTGTTCGGAGCACGGGGATGATGCCGCACACCACCACCGACAGCCCGCTGCAGCTGCACGCCCGCCTGGCAAACGGCCACATGGTCGATGCACGGGTGGCCAGCGCGCGCCCTCACGCCGCGCAGCTGCTGATCGGCCGCAGTCCGGCCGAGGCGGTGGCCATGGTGCCGCGCCTGTTCGCGCTGTGCAGCCACGCACAGGGCACCGCTGCCCGGCTGGCCTGTGATGCGGCACTCGGCGCAGCAGCGCCAGACGCGGTTGAAGCCCTGGCGATCGAGCGCCAGCTGGCAGCGGAAGCCGCCCAGGAGCACCTGTGGCGGCTGTTGCTGGACTGGCCCGCCCTGTTCGGCATCGAGGCCCGGCGTAACCGCTATGCCGAGCTGCACCGCCGCCTGTCCCGACCGCAGGAGGCGGACGCTGCCTATACGCTTGGTGGCGATCTGCTTGACCTGGTCGCACGCGAGCTTCTGGCGGGCTTCTTCCGCCACAACCGCGAGCCACGCACACTGGCTGAGTTTGTCGACCGTGCCGACAGCGGTGGCGACCTGGGCAGCGTACTGGCCCGCATGATCAAGCTTGGGGCGGCGGAGCCACCCGCTACAGGCCCCACCCCACTACTCCCGCTCCGCGACGCCCGGGCGTGGGCAAAGACCCTGGGCGACGTGCCGGATCTTGCGTTCTGCCGCACGCCCTCCTTCGACGGGATGGCGGCCGAGACCGGCCCGCTGGCGCGCCACCAGAGTTCGCCGCTGGTCGCCATGCTGGTACAGCGCGGCCATCGAATTTCCGCCCGCCTGATGGCCAAGGTCATCGACCTGGCCGATTGCGGCAGCCGGCTGCGCAGCCCGCTCGCCCCCGAGGTACCGGCACTGGCCGATGCCTGTCCGATTGCGCCCGGCTGTGGCCTGGCGCGCGTCGAGACCGCGCGTGGCTTGCTGCTGCATGTGGTACGGATTGAAGCTGGCACGATCTCCGATTACGCGATCTGTGCCCCCACCGAGTGGAACTTCCACCCGACAGGCAGTTTCGTGCGCGAAGGCATGGGCTGGACCTGTGCTGACGCCGACACCGCCCGCCTGCGCCTGCACGCACTCATTCTTGCGCTCGACCCCTGCGTTGGCTGGGCATTGCATGTCGAGGAGGCTGACCATGCATGAGATGTCGCTTGCGGAAGGCATCCGCAGCATTGTCGAAGACAGCGCCCACAGCCACGACAGCTCGCGGGTGGAACGCGTGGTGCTGGAAATCGGCGCACTCGCCGCAGTCGAGGTGGAAGCCTTGCGCTTTTGCCTCGAGGTCGTGCTGCGTGACAGCGTGGCCGAAAGTGCGGAGATCGTCATCGACCCCGTACCCGGCCAGGGCTGGTGCATGCAGTGCGCCCTCACCGTTCCCATTGCACAACTTTACGATCCCTGTCCGCACTGTGGCAGCTACCAGGTGCAAGCCACCGGTGGCACCGAGATGCGTGTCAGGGAACTGATGCTGGCCGCAACGCACGACCAGCCCGAGCACTGAACAGGAGCCCCGACCATGTGCACCGTATGCGGATGCGGCAGCGGCGAGCTGCGCTACAACGGACAACCCGCCAGCCAGCGGGACAAGCCTGCCCGACCCGGCACCACCAGCCAGGCTTTCCGCCCACGGGCGGGGGACGCCTCACCGTGGGGACAGGCTGCGCCCCCCCGCGCGGGCGCGCGCGCGCGCGATGCCGCCTCAACAGCCAACGCCGACGCGCCTGTGGACACCGCGGGCCGCCTCGACTTCGGCAGCGGTCCGGCACACGCACATGCCCCCGGTCTTAGTCAGGCACAGATGGTCAGGATCGAGCGCGACATCCTGGGCAAGAACGACCTGCTCGCTGCCGCCAACCGCAGTTGGCTGGCCACGCGTGGCATCCTGGCCCTGAATCTGGTCTCCAGCCCCGGATCGGGCAAGACCACGCTGCTGTGCGAGACCATAACCCGGCTGGCGGGTGCGGTACCGGTGGCCGTGATCGAGGGCGACCAGCAGACCGAGTTCGACGCCGAACGCATCCGCGCCACCGGTGCACCGGCGCTGCAGATCAATACCGGCAAGGGCTGTCACCTGGACGCCCACATGGTGGGCGAGGCCTTCCGCCGGCTGCACATTGCCGACGACAGCCTGCTGCTGATCGAAAACGTCGGCAATCTGGTGTGCCCGGCAGCCTTCGATCTTGGCGAGGCCCACAAGGTGGTGATCCTGTCGGTCACCGAAGGCGAGGACAAGCCACTGAAGTACCCTGACATGTTCGCCGCGGCCGACCTGATGCTGCTATCCAAGACCGACCTGCTGCCGCATCTGCGCTTTGATGTCGCACGGGCGATCGACTTCGCACGCCGGGTCAACCCGCGGCTGACGGTAATGCAACTCTCCTCCTCCACCGGTGAGGGCTTCGACGCCTGGCTGGACTGGATCCGCCGCGGCCTGGCGGGTGCGCGACGCCCCACCGCCTTCCAGGAGTCCAGGACATGAACGACGATCACGGCACCTCGGCCCGCCCCATTCCACAACTGGAACGCCGCCGCCTGCGTGTGCGCGGCGTGGTTCAGGGTGTGGGGTTCCGGCCTTTCGTCTATCGTCTGGCGCAGGAACTGGGGCTGTCGGGCTGGGTGCGCAACGACGGCGGCGGCGTGGAACTGGAAGCGCAGGGCAGCCCGGGCAACCTGTCCGCGCTGATTGCGCGCCTGCATGGCGAGGCACCACCGCTGGCACGCATCGACCGCCTGGAAAGTACCTTGTGCGAGACCGATCCGGCCGACCACGGCTTCACCATTACGGCCTCGCAAGGGGGTGGCGTGACCACCGCGATTGCGCACGACAGCACGGTGTGCCCGGACTGCCTGGAAGAGCTTTTCAACCCGGCGGACCGCCGCTGGCGTTACCCCTTCATCAACTGTACCCACTGCGGCCCGCGCTACACGATTACCCGGGGCCTGCCCTACGATCGTGTCAGCACCAGCATGGCGCCGTTTGCGCTGTGCCCGGAATGCGCCGACGAGTACGGCGATCCGGCAGATCGCCGTTTTCATGCCGAACCCAACGCCTGTCCGGTGTGCGGCCCCAGGCTGAGCCTGCTCGAAGCCTATGGCGTGACCGTTGCCACCCGCGACCCGGTGGCCGACACCCTGCTGCGCCTGCTGTGCGGCGAAATTGTTGCGGTAAAGGGCCTGGGCGGCTTTCACCTGATGTGCGACGCCCGCAACCCGGAAGCGGTCGCCCGCTTGCGCGAGCGCAAGTCGCGCGACGACAAGCCTTTTGCCATCATGGTGGCCAACCTGGCCTCCGCACGGCACTGGGCGCGACTGAGCGAAGCCGATGAAGCCCTGCTGGGCAGCCCGGAACGGCCGGTGGTGTTGTGCGACAAACGCGACAGCGTCGAAGCAGAGTTGTGCGGCGTGGCCCCGGAGCTGGGCTGGATCGGCCTGATGCTGCCCTACACCCCACTTCACTACCTGCTGTTTCACGACCATGCCGGCCGCCCTGTCGGCACGGCCTGGCTCGACACCCTGCAGGACCTGGTGCTGGTATGCACCTCGGCCAACCCCGGCGGGGAACCGCTGGTCACCGGCAACCGCGAAGCCACCCGCCGGCTAATGGGCATTGCCGATGCCTATCTGATCCACGACCGCGAGATCGTGGTGCGGTGCGACGACTCGGTGGTTCGCAGCCTGCCCACCGTGCGTGCCGGCGACAGCCCCACCCAGTTCATCCGCCGCTCTCGCGGCTACACCCCGCGCGCACTCAAGCTGGCCGACAAGGGTGAACCGGTGCTGGCATTTGGTGGCCTGCTCAAGAACACCGTCTGCCTGACCCGTGGCGACGAAGCCTTCCTGTCGCAGCACGTCGGTGATCTGGCCAGTGCCAGTGCCTGCCAGGCGCTGGACGAGGTCGCCGACCACCTGCAGCGCATCCTTGCGCTGGAGCCGGTCGCCGTCGCGCACGACCTGCACCCCGACTACCCCTCGACCCGTGCCGCCGAGGCGATGGCCGAACGCCTGGGCATTCCGGCCTTTCCGGTACAGCACCACCACGCTCATGTGGCCGCAGTGCAGGCCGAACATGGCCACCGTGGCGCGGTCATCGGCCTGGCACTGGACGGCGTCGGCCTGGGCACCGACGGCAAGGCCTGGGGCGGCGAACTGCTGCAGGTTGATGGAGCCCACTTCAAGCGCCTTGCCCACCTCGCCGCACTGATGCAACCCGGCGCAGACAAGGCGGCGCGCGAGCCATGGCGAATGGCCTCGGCCGTACTGCACCGACTGGGGCGCGGGCGCGAGATTGCCACCCGGTTCAACACCGAACCTGCCGCCTGGCGCATGGCCGAACTGCTGGCAGCCGGCACCCGCTGCCCCCCCACCACCAGCCTGGGGCGCTGGTTCGACGCTGCCGCTGGCTTGCTCGGGGTGTGCCTGCGCATGGGCTACGAAGGCGAGGCCGCGATGCGCCTGGAAACCCTGGCCGCCCGCAGCGGCGCCTGTCTGCCGATGCATGGCGGTTGGCGCATCGACAGCGAGGGCACACTCGACCTGTTGCCGCTGCTCGCCCGCCTCGCCGACGAACGTGACGTGGCCCGCGGCGCGGCACTGTTTCACGCCACCCTGGCCGCAGCGCTCGAAGCCTGGGTGCTGCGCGCAGTGGATCACAGCGGCATCCGCGCCGTGGTGTTGTCGGGAGGCTGTTTCCTCAACCGCCAGCTGTCGCGCGACCTTGCCCGCCGGCTGGCGGCACGCGGCCTGGACGTGCTGGAAGCGCGCCAGGTTCCGCCCAACGATGGCAGTCTGGCCCTGGGCCAGGCCCATGTTGCGCGCCATATTCTGTCCGAAGGAGGCTGTTGATATGTGCCTGGCCATTCCCGCCCGGGTTGCCGAGCTGCTGCCGGGCGACGCCGCCCGGGTCGAACTTGGCGGTGTGCTGAAGGAGATCTCGCTCGCGCTGGTGGACGAGGTGGCCGTCGGTGACTACGTCATCGTTCATGTCGGCTACGCACTGTCCAAGCTCGACCAGGAAGAAGCCGAAGCCACACTGGCGCTGTTTGCCCAGGCAGGGCTGACGTCATCGCTGGAGGACGCATGAAATACGTCGATGAGTTCCGCGACGGCACACTTGCCCGCGGCCTAGGCGAGGCCATTGCCCGCGCCGCCGATCCGGCGCGCGACTATGCCTTCATGGAGTTCTGCGGGGGGCACACCCACGCGATCTCGCGTTACGGCGTCATCGATCTGCTGCCATCCAACGTACGCATGATCCACGGCCCAGGCTGCCCGGTATGCGTCCTGCCGGTTGGCCGCATCGACATGGCCATCCGGCTGGCGATGGAACAGGCCGTGACGATCTGCACTTATGGCGACTGCCTGCGGGTGCCGGCCTCGGATGGGCTGTCGCTGCTCAAGGCACGCGCGCGGCTGGACAAGTCACGCGCCGACATCCGCATGGTGTATTCCGCCGCCGACGCCCTGGCACTGGCCCAGCGCGAACCGCAGCGCGAGGTCGTCTTCCTTGCGATCGGCTTCGAGACCACCACACCGCCGACCGCGCTGGTGTTGCAGCAGGCGCGGGCATTGGGGCTGAAGAACTTCAGCGTGCTGTGCAACCATGTGCTGACCCCGGCCGCCATCGTCGCCATCCTCGACCATCCCGAAGGCAAGGGCGTGAGGCTGGACGGCTTCATCGGCCCGGCCCATGTGTCGACGGTGATCGGCAGCCGCCCCTACGATTTCGTCGCCGAGCACTACCGCAAACCGGTGGTGATCGCCGGCTTCGAGCCGCTGGATGTAATGCAGTCGATCCTGATGCTGGTAAGCCAGGTCAACGAAGGTCGACACGACATCGAGAACGAGTTCTCGCGCGCCGTCACCCGCGACGGCAATCGCAAGGCCCAGGCGCTGGTCGAAGCGGTGTTCGAACTGCGCCCACAATACGAATGGCGCGGCCTGGGCAGCCTGCCCGACTCGGCGCTGCGCATCCGGCCCGAATTCGCTGCCTGGGATGCGGAGGCCAGGTTCGGCCTTGATTACGCCCCGGTGGCCGATCACAAATCCTGCGAGTGCGGCACCATCCTGCGCGGCGAAAAACGCCCGGCCGACTGCAAGCTGTTCGGCACCGCATGCACACCCGAAACGCCAATGGGTTCGTGCATGGTGTCGTCCGAAGGCGCCTGCGCCGCACACTTCAATTACGGCCGCTTCCGCGACATCGCGGTCGTTGCAGCCTGAGGCCGCATGCACCGATCCTCGTCGCAACCGACACAATCAGAACCCAAGACCTGCCCGTGAAAGCTCATTACACCCGCCCGCTCGACCTCAAGCAGGGTCGTGTCGACATGAACCATGGTGCCGGTGGCCGTGCCACCGCCCAACTGGTTGCCGAACTGTTCGGACGCGCCTTTGACAATCCCTGGCTGGCCCAGGGCGATGACGGAGCCGTGCTGCCAGCGCCCACCGCCGACGAACAACTGGTCATGGCCTGCGACGGCCATGTCGTGTCGCCGCTGTTCTTTCCGGGTGGCGACATCGGCAGCCTCGCGGTACACGGTACCGTCAATGACCTGGCGGTCATGGGCGCGCGGCCGCTCTACCTTTCGGCCAGTTTCATCCTTGAAGAAGGCTATCCCCTGGCTGACCTGAAGCGCATTGTCGACTCGATGGCGGCGGCCAGCCGCGCGGCCGGCGTGCCAGTGGTCACTGGCGACACCAAGGTGGTCGAACAGGGCAAGGGCGACGGCGTGTTCATCACCACCACCGGCGTCGGCGCCCGGCCGGCCGGCCGCATCGCCAGTGGCGCACGTGCAGCAGCAGGCGACGTGGTGCTGGTGTCGGGCAGCATGGGCGACCATGGCATGGCGATCCTGGCGGTACGCGAATCGCTAGCCTTCGATTCCGCGATCCAGTCAGACAGTGCCGCCCTGCATGGTCTGGTCGACGCCTTGTATCAGGCCTTGCCGGCAGATGCAGTGCACGTGCTGCGCGACCCGACCCGCGGCGGGCTGGCGACCACGCTCAACGAAATCGCGCGTCAGTCAGGCCTTGGCATGCGCATCGACGAAGCCTCGATTCCGGTACACCCTCAGGTCGAGGCGGCCTGCGAGCTGCTCGGCCTGGACCCGCTCTACCTCGCCAACGAGGGCAAGCTGATCGTCATTTGCGCTGCATCCCACGCCGATGCGGCCCTTGCCGCGCTACGCGACCATCCACTGGGCCGCCAGGCCGCCCGCATTGGTGAGGTCATTGCCGACGACCACCACTTTGTGCAGTTGCGCACGCCGCTCGGCGGCATGCGCATGCTCGACTGGCTCAGCGGCGAGCCGCTGCCGCGCATCTGCTGACCCCTGCGACATGACGCCTCCCCTCCCCCCCGAACTACCAGCCATCCTGGTCGTCGACGACGAAATCCGCTCGCAGGAGGCCCTGCGCCGCACGCTGGAAGAAGATTTCGAGGTGTTCACCGCCTCCACTGCGGAAGATGCGCTGACGGTGCTCGAGCGCGAGTGGATCCGCATCGTACTGTGCGACCAACGCATGCCCGGTACCTCCGGCGTTGCCCTGCTACGTCAGGTGCGCGAGCGCTGGCCCGATGCAATCCGCATCATCATCTCCGGCTACACCGACTCGGAAGACATCATTGCAGGCATCAACGAGGCGGGCATCTACCAATATCTGCTCAAGCCCTGGCAACCCGAGCAGTTGTTGCTGACGCTGAAATCCGCTGCCGAAGCCGCCCGCCTGCACGCCGACAACCAGCGCCTGGCGATGGAGTTGCGCACCGCCGGGCCGGTACTGGAAAAGCAGGTCCACAGCCGGCGCGAGTCGGTACGCCAGCGCTTTGCCCTCGATGCGGTGCTGCGCGCGCCCGATTCGCCCATGAATGCGGTCTGCGCACTGATCCGCAAGCTTGCCGCGCTCGACATCCCGGTGCTGCTGACCGGTGAGTCGGGTACCGGCAAGGAATTGCTCGCACGTGCGCTGCACTATGACAGTCCACGTGCCAGCGAAGCCTTCGTTGTGGAAAACTGTGGCGCCCTGCCCGACCAGTTGCTGGAATCCGAACTCTTCGGCCACAAACGCGGGGCCTTTACCGGTGCCTTCGAGGACCGGATCGGCCTGTTCAAGCAGGCCGATGGCGGCACCATGCTGCTGGACGAAATCGGCGAAACCTCGGCCGCCTTCCAGGTCAAGCTGCTGCGCGTACTGCAGGAAGGCGAGATGCGCCCGGTCGGCGCGAGCCGGCCTTTGCCGGTGGATGTGAGGGTGATTGCCGCGACCAATCGCGATCTTGAAACCGAGGTGCGAGAAGGCCGCTTCCGCGAGGATCTGTATTACCGGCTTGCCGCACTGACGGTGACGGTACCGCCGCTGCGCGAACGACCAATGGACATCCCGCTGATCGCCGCAGCCCTGGTTGAGGAGACCCAGCAGGCGCTCGGCCGCCGCTTTGCGCCCCTGTCACGCGAAGTCATCACCTGCCTGCAGGCGTGGCGCTGGCCAGGCAATGTGCGCGAACTGCGCAACGAGGTACTGCGCATGATCGCACTTGCCGACGGCGACGAACTGGCCGCCGCCCACCTGAGCCCACGCGTGCTGCGCGCCGCGGAGGAAGCCGAGGAGCACGCCCTGTCAGCCGCCAGCGGCAACCCGCTGGGGCCGCTCAGCGGCGACCTGAAGACCCGCCTGGAGACACTGGAAGCGCGCATCGTGCGCGAGTGCCTGATCCGCCATCGCTGGAACAAGACCCAGGCTGCGCGCGAACTCGGCCTGTCGCGCGTCGGCCTGCGCAGCAAGCTGACCCGCTACGGACTGGATCGCGATTGAGCACTCACACTTTGTATGCAGCCGGACCGCTTGGCATGCGACTGGATAATGACTGAGCCGGATTGCGGTGCTAGACTTTTTGCATGAATGCTCATGTAGACCACATCCTGGACGATGCGCTGGGGCTGCCGCCAGATCAACGTTCAGCCTTGATTGTTGTGCTGCTCGACAGCCTTGAAGGCAGTCAGGACGATTCAATTACGGATGCCTGGCGCCAGGAAGTCCGAGCACGACAGGCGGCACTGCGTGCAGGCACAAGCCAAGCATTGTGCTGGACGGAAGCCCGGGTACGACTCAGCAGCCTGTGAGCCGGTTCGTCATCGGCATCCTGCCTGAGGCAGAAGCGGAAATCCGGGAGGCCTTCCGCTGGTACGCCGAACGGAGTCCCCTGGCAGCCAAAGCCTTTCGCGACGAAGTTGTTCAAGCCATTGACCGGCTGGCAAGCGATGCGCTGGTTTGGCCTGAAGACGAAGACGCCATCAGGCGTACGTTGCTCCACCGCTTCCCCTACACAATCCATTACGAGGTTCGCGATCACACCGTCACCGTACTTGCGGTAGCGCATCAACGTCGCCTACCGGGTTACTGGCGCGATCGCTAGCCCAGACGACCTTCACGGTAGTCCGCCAGCGCCTGGTAGATCTCCTGCTCGGTGTTCATGACAAAGGGACCATACTGCGCAATCGGCTCAGCCAGTGGTCGCCCTGCGATCAGCAGCGCACGTGTGTCAACGGTCGCCTCGATGACGACACCGTCGCGATCCACGTCGTTGGCCATGATGACCATGCGCTGCATGGGTACGCTGCGGCCATCAACCTGCAGCGCCCCCCGGTACACGTAGAGAAAGGCGTTGTGATCGGCGGGCAAAGCCTGAGCAAAGCGGCTGCCCGCAGGCAAGCTCAGGTCCAGGTAAAGCGGAACGGTGGTTTCGCGCTGAACGGCGCCGGCAACACCATGGCTGTGGCCCGCAATCACGGTGACGGCAACGCCGGCCTCAGTCGTGAATGAGGGCAACTCGGCCGCGGCGAAGTCGCGGTACCAGGGTGCGCACAGCTTGTCCTTGCCAGGCAGGTTGAGCCACAGCTGGAAGCCTTCCATCACGCCGTCCTGCTGCTGCGGGATCTCGGAATGAATGAGTCCGCGCCCGGCAGTCATCCATTGCACGCCGCCGTTCTCCAGCAGTCCTTCATGCCCCCCGCTGTCGCGATGGAGCATGCGTCCGGCGATCATGTAGGTGACGGTTTCGAAACCCCGGTGCGGATGGTCGGGAAAGCCCGCAATGTAATCGTCGGGATTGTCACTGCCGAAGGCGTCGAGCATCAGGAAGGGATCGAGCCGGCGCTGCAGGTTCTGACTCAATACCCGGGTCAGCTTGACCCCTGCACCGTCGGAGGTCGGCCGACCGACGACCAGACACTCCACACTGCGTGGGTGAAGCACGGACTCATGTTGCAGGCGGGGGGTCATGGACGTCTCCTCATGTGGCCAGGGAGCGGATCATGCATGCACACAAGGCGCACATCACCGGTCCCCGCACCGTTGGTCATGGTGCCGGCAGCGCGTCCTGCCGGCAGGGGGTCATCAGGCAATCGCCGCGGCAATCTCGGCTTGCGCATCGGCAATCGCCTGCTCTGCGGCCTCTGCGCCCATCGCGAAACCTTCGGCATAAATGAACTGCACATCGGTCATGCCAAGGAAACCGAGGAAGGTCTTGAGATGCGGCACCTGGGAATCCAGCTCGGTGCCACGGTAACGGCCGCCACGGGCCAGCGCGACATAGACCTTCTTGCCCTTGAGCAGGCCTTCCGGACCACTCGCAGTGTAGCGGAAGGTGACCCCGGAACGGGCAACCGCATCCACCCAGGCCTTGAGTTGCACCGGGATGCCGAAGTTGTACATCGGCACGCCCAGCACCAGCACATCGGCCGCCTGCAGTTCGGCGATCAGGGCGTCGTCGAGCGCAACCCGGGCGGCCTGTTCCGGCGTACGCTGATCAGCCGGGGTGAACAGGGCGCCAAGCGCGGCTTCGTCCAGCACCGGATGCGGTGTCTTTGCCAGATCGCGCACGACCAGCGAGGCGGCCGGATCGGCTGCCTGCAGGCGGGCAACGACGAGATCGGCCACGCGGGTGGAATTGGCACCGGCACTGCGGGCGCTGGCATTGATTTGAAGGATGTTCATGTTGAGGCTCCTGGTTGGGGTGGGCATGGAGCACACTTTAATCCTGCACAATGCTATTGATAATCGGGTTTTACTGCTTAGATAATTCCAAAAATGGAACAATACGACGCCAACGATTTGCTGATCTTTGCCCGAGTGGCGGAAGCAGGCAGTTTCAGCCGTGCCGCCGAGCAACTTGGCCTGCCAAAATCCACCGTATCGCGCCGTATCGGTGTGCTGGAAGAGCGCTTGGGCGAGCGCCTGTTGTTGCGTACGACCCGCCGTCTGCAGATCACCGAATTTGGCGAGGTCCTGCTCGATCACGCACGGCAGGTCGCCAGTGAGGTGGATGCCGTGGCTGCACTGGCGGACTCGCGGCAGGCCCAGCCGAGCGGCCGCTTGCGGGTATCCATGCCAAGTGACTTCGCCAACCTGCTGCTGGTGGACATGTTGGCCGCCTTCGTCGCCTTGCATCCGGCAATCCGGCTGCAACTGGACCTGTCCCCACGCCGGGTGGACCTGCTGGGAGAGCAGTTCGACCTCGCCATCCGCATGGGTGACCTGCCCGACGACGGCCTGCTGGCAGCACGCAAGCTGGCGGTGTTCGCCAACGGGCTGTATGCCTCACCCGCCTATCTGGCCGAGCATGGCGAGCCCGAATCGCCCGACGACTTGCAACACCATCAGGCCCTGCGCCTGCTCGGCCGCAATGGTGACGCGCTGCGATGGACATTGCTACGGGGTGAGCAGCGTCTCGAACTCGACCCACCCGGCCGGACGGTCGCGAATTCGCCTGAACTGCTGATCCGCATGGTCCGGGCCGGTGCCGGCATCGCTGCCGTACCAGACTATTTTGCATCGCAGTGGCTGCGCCGCGGCGAGTTGCGCCGCGTGCTGCCCGCCTGGTGTCTGCCGGCCAACACGGCCTGGGCGGTGTTTCCCGGACGCAAGCTGATGCCCGCCAAGACACGCGCCTTCATCGACATGTTGCTGGTTGCGTTGCAGCAGCCCACGGAACTTAATGTCTGCACGGGTGCCTGAGCGCGGGTATCCGGATCACCGTGGGAGGTGGATAATCCCGCTTTGACCCGGCTATCCTCCCGTAGCCCGGCACCAATGCGAATCCGGTTTGGAGCGGGGCTTCCCCACCACACCGGTCTCCAGCAGGTGAACCTGCCTGACAACTTCTTCACGCAGCACACAATATGCTCAACACCCTTTCCAGTCGTACCGTGTTTCTCGGTCTTTTCGCTGTCTGTGTCGGCCTGCTTGGTTTTGGTCTGTATCTGCAGCATGTACAGGGGCTGGAGCCCTGCCCGATGTGCATCATGCAGCGCTACGCGCTGGCCGCGGTGGGCGTGGTGGGACTGGTCGGCGGCCTGCATGGACCAGGGCGGACGGGTACGCGGATCTACGCCGGCTTGATCGGGCTGCTGGCGCTGACCGGCGGTGGAGTTGCGGCACAGCAGACCCGCCTGCAACTGAATCCGCCCGGCCTGGCCGAGTGCGGTCCAGGCCTGGAATACCTGATGGAGAGCTTTCCGCTGACGCAGGTGCTGCCGATGCTGTTCCGCGGTGCGGGCGATTGCAGCGCGATCGACTGGACCTTTCTCGGTCTGTCGATCGCGAACTGGTCACTGGTCAATTTTGTGCTGATCGCAGCCCTGGCCGGCTGGTTGCTGTTCAGGCGCGGTGGACGCTGAGCCGACGTCAGCCCACGACACGGACAATGGCGCCACCGATCTCGTAGCGCCCATCACCCAGCGCATGACAGCGAGTGACCTTGAGCCGGGTCACCAGTGGCGGCCGTTCGACCCGCTCACTGGGCGGCGCAACCAGAACCTCGATCACCTCGGCCTCACCCGGCACATAGGCGGCATGAAGCGTCATGCCGCTGATGCTGAGTTCGATGCACTCGGCTGCGACCGTGCGGCCGCCTGTGAGCAGGATGGAGGCGGCACAGCCAAGGGGAATGCGCCGGTCTAGCCGGCGTTCCGGCATTGAAGCTCGATCGTTCATGAAGGGCCTGCCCTTGACGAAGGGAATAGCCCGATTGTAGCGCGCCGGAGTCAGTAGCGGTCCTTGACGCCCAGTTTGCGCAGGATATTCTCCAGCGGGCACAGCCCGGTGAAGCCGCTCTGGAACAGATTCACCCCGACGAATGCGGTGAACCACAAAAAGTTGGCATTGACGAATACTGGCGAGGCCTCAACACCGAGCGCCAGCGAGATCAGCACAAAGGCACCGGCAAAGATGCGGACGAACTGATTGGTGGTGAGTTTCATGCAAGATCCTCCTTCAGTTGCGCGAGACGGGTTCGCATCGCAGCGAAATACAGTACGGGGATGACGACCAGCGTCAGCAGGGTAGAGACAAGCACGCCAAAGATCAGGCTGAGCGCAAGGCCGTTGAAGATCGGATCATCCAGGATGAACACCGCACCGATCATTGCCGCCAGCCCGGTGAGACCAATCGGCTTGGCCCGCACCGCAGCGGCGCGGATCACCGCCTCGCCAAACTCGACGCCTTCGCGTATCTGCTGATTGACGAAGTCCACCAGCAGGATGGAATTGCGCACGATGATTCCGGCGAGCGCGATCATGCCGATCATCGAGGTCGCGGTGAATTGGGCGCCGAACAAGGCATGGCCGGGCATGACACCGATGAGGGTCAGCGGGATCGGCGCCATGATGATCAGCGGCACCAGATAGCTGCGGAACTGGGCCACCACCAGCAGGTAGATCAGGATCAGGCCCACCGCATAGGCCGCGCCCATGTCGCGGAAGGTTTCGTAAGTGACCTGCCATTCGCCGTCCCACTTGAGCTGGTAGCCATCGTAGGGATCGACCGGTGCACGAATGAACCATTCACCCAGGGTACCGGCAAGGCCAGGGGCGCCCTCGAGCGCCATGCCGCTGATCTTGCTGCGGATGTCGAACATGCCGTACAGCGGCGAATCCAGCTTGCCTCCCATATCACCGGTGACATATACGACCGGCAACAGATCCTTGCGGTAGATCACCTGCTCGCGCCCGGTTTCGTGCACCACGACCAGTTCCGATATGGCCACCAGGCTTCCATCACGTGCGCGCACCTTCAGGCCCAGCAGATGGGCGATATCGGACTGACGCTCGGCAGGCAACTGGATGCGCACCGGAATCTCGTACTTGTTAACGCCACCGTGCACCGGCGTGACGTCCTCGCCACTCAGGCCCAGACGGACGACCTCGACGATGTCGGCCTGGGCCACCCCCATACGTGCCGCCTTGGCCTGATCGACCTTGAGCACCCACTTCGGCGCGGCCTCGTCGATGCTGTCGTCAACACCCACGATGTCGGCAGTGGCCTCGAATGCCGCTCGTACCCGGCGGGCGACCTCGAGCTGGCCGGCGTAGTCCGGCCCATAGATCTCCGCCACAATCGGCGACATCACCGGAGGACCAGGCGGGACTTCGACCACTTTGGCATTGCCCCCATTGCGTCGGGCAATCTCGGTCACAGCGTCACGCACCGACACGGCAATCTCGTGGCTCTGGCGACTGCGGTGCGCCTTGTCCACCAGATTGACCTGCAGGTCGCCCTGCTCGGGGGCACTGCGCAGGTAATATTGACGGACCAGACCGTTGAAGTTGATCGGACTGGCCGTGCCGGCATAGGCCTGCCAGTCGGTGACCTCCTCAACCTTCGCTAGATGGGCACCGATCTCGCGCAGCACGCGCGCGGTTTCCTCTACCGGCGTTCCCACCGGCATGTCGAGCACCACCTGGAACTCGCTCTTGTTGTCGAAAGGCAGCATCTTCATGACCACCAATTGCACCACCGGCAGGGCAACCGAGGCCGCAATCAGCGCCACTACGAGCAACCACAGCTTGAGCCGGGCGCGTGCCCCGGTGGCAGCGTCGAGCATCGGCGTCATGATGCGGCGGAACAGGCCATCGAGCTTGCGGGTAAGCTTGTCCTCGCCTTCGTGATGATGCGCATCAACCGACTTCATCAGCTTCTGTGCCAGCCACGGCGTGACAATGAAGGCGATGGCGAGCGAGATGAACATCCCCATCGAGGCATTGATCGGGATCGGGCTCATGTAGGGGCCCATCAAGCCGGTGACGAAGGCCATCGGCAAAAGCGCCGCGATCACGGTGAAGGTGGCCAGGATGGTGGGGCCACCCACTTCGTCCACCGCCTTCGGGATCAGCTGCCACAGCGGCGTATCGGGTTCGAGCACATGCCAGCGATGGATGTTCTCGACCACGACGATGGCGTCATCCACCAGGATGCCAATGGAGAAGATCAGGGCAAACAGGCTGACCCGGTTCAGTGTGAAGCCCCAGGCCCAGGAGGCAAACAGCGTGGCTGCCAGAGTCAGGCTCACGGCAACGCCGACGATGACCGCCTCACGTTTTCCGAGGGCAAAGAACACCAAGGCCACCACCGCCGCAGTGGCAAAGGCAAGCTTGCCGATCAGCTTTTGCGCCTTGTCGTTGGCCGTCTTGCCGTAGTTGCGGGTCACGGTGTAATTGACGCCGTCCGGCACGATGGTCCCCTTGAGACCCTCCATACGGGCAATGACGCCATTGGCGACGTCGGCGGCATTGGCCCCCGGCTTTTTCGAGATCGACAGCGTCACTGCCGGCTGCGCACCCAGCGCCTCACCGCCTCGTACTGCACCGCTTCCGAACCAGATATAGTTGCCGGGTTGATCCGGCCCGTCGGTCACCCGGGCGACATCGCGCAGGAACACCGGGCGCCCGTCCGCCACCGCCACCACCAGACTGCGCACATCCTCGGCCGAGCTCAGGTAGGTGCCGGTCTGTACCAGCACTTCACGGTTGTTGGCGACCAGACTGCCCGCAGGCTGCGACGCATTGGCCAATTGCAGGGCCGCACGCAGATCCTGGGCAGTGACACCGTGCGCGTTCATCCGCTCGGTGTCGAGATCGACACGGATCACATGACCCGGACCGCCGATGGTAACCACGTCACGTGCGCCGGGAATGCGCTTGAGTTCGAGCTCTGCAGCCCGCGCCACCTGTTGTAGCTCAAAGGCTGCACGCGCCGGATCGGCAGTCCATAGGGTAAGGCTGACGATGGGGACGTCGTCAATGCCCTTGGGCTTGATCAATGGGGTACCGACCCCCAGTTGCGGCGACAACCAGTCGGCGTGGGAATGCACGGTATCGTAAAGTCGCACCAGCGCCGTCTGATTGGGCACGCCGACCTCGAACTGCACGGTAATGACGGCCATTCCTGGGCGGGAAACCGAGTACACATGCTCGACCCCGGTCATGCGCGACAGCACCTGCTCGGCGGGACGCGCCACCAGGGCTTCGACGTCGCGTGCCGAAGCCCCCGGGAAGGGAACGATGACGTTGGCCATGGTGACGTCGATCTGCGGCTCTTCCTCCTTGGGGGTCACCAAGGTGGCAAAAATCCCCGACAGCAGCAGCACGATCGCAATCAACGGCGTCAGCGCGTTGCGCTGAAAGGCCGCAGCGATGCGGCCGGATACCCCAAGGTCAGCCTTCATGCCAGCCCCCTTCAGGGTTTTGCCGCGGACGACGGGGTGCGGCCGACAATGCCGGCGCGCACCGGATCCAGCGCGACGATTTCACCGTCGCGCAGCCCCGCAAGCACCGCATACGCATCCCCCCCGGCCAGGCGTTCACCGAGACGCAATTGTCGCAGCGAGAATCCGCCCTGCGCTTCAGCCACATATACCGCCGTCAGCTCGCCCCGGCGTACCACGGCCTGCACGGGAACACTCAACTGCGCACGTTCGGCCGCAATGAAATGCACGCGGGCGAAACTGCCGGGGACCACCCCCACCGTTCCTGCGGGCAGATCGATACGCACCCGGACGGTGTGGGTACGCGCATCGGCAGCTGGCAGCACGGTAACCGCAGCAGCCTCCAGCCAGCGCCCGCTGTCGGGCAGTTCAATGCGGGCGCGCAACGGCGCGTTGCCAAAACCGGCAATGACTTGCTGTGCCACATCGGTGACGGCACGCAGGGCGTCGGGGTCGTAGACCGTCAACAAGGGTGTACCGGGCTGGGCCATCTCGCCCTGCTCGACATGGCGGGCTGCAACCAGACCATCGAGCGGAGACTGGATGCGGGCATGATCCTGCACCACACCCGCTTGCCCCCGCCCAGCCTGAGCCGCGCGCCATTGCGCTTCGGCCGCCTCGAAGCCACTACGGGCCTGGTCGAGCACCGACTGACTGACAAACTTGCGCTCATGCAGGCTGCGGGCACGCTCGTAATCGGCTTGTGCCTTGACCCGTGCGGCCGCGGCCTGGGCCACCCCCGCCTCGGCTGCGGCGAGCGCCTGGGTGGCTTCGGCAGCATCGATGCGCAGCAGCAGCTCGCCACGTCGTACGCGATCACCGGCGTCGACGGCAAGCGCTACGACACGACCGGAGACCTGGGCTGCCAGCGTGGCCTGACGAACGGCCTCGATGGTGGCCTCGGTCGGGTGTGATGCGGCCGTCGCGCGGGACTCGATGCGCAAGGTAGGAATGTCGTCACCGGACCAGGCTGACAGGGTCAGCAAGGCGGCACACGCAGCAAGACAGAATCTGATTGGCTTCATATATATAAGTATATTCTTATACAAAGAAGCGTCAAGCGATACTGCCTCCCTCAAGCTGCTGATGAACCGATTCGAGCACCTTGCTCAATCGGCTTCGAGCACATCCCTTGCGTATGCTGCAATGGCCCCAACCACACCGGGCGCTTCGCCAGCCGCCAGCGCCAGACGGATATCGCACGCGGGGTGACGGGCTCGGGCCGCATCAATCAGCACCGGCACGTCACGCTTCAGATGCCCACCCTGCGCCAGAAACACCGGCACCACCGCCAGCCTCGTCGCCCCTGCAGCCGCCAGCGTATCAACCGCCTGCTCCAGCGTCGGGCTCATGAACTCGAGAAAGGCCAGTTCGACCGCAAGCCCGGGATCGCTCTCCAGCAAATGCGCACGCATCCGCTGCATCGGCCCTGCCCACTCCGGATCTCTTGCGCCATGGCCAAACAGGATGACGCCACGACGTTCAGGCTTGTTTGCAGATTCCATGATGCTTCCAGTCGATAGGCACGCAACAGCCTTGTGTCGCGGCAGGATTCATGAAGATTCTTTCAAAAGATGCTCGAGTACCCGGGCGGAAGCGAACAATCCAACACTGGCCGTCATCGCCATGCTCGAACCATAGCCGGCACACGCCAGCCCCTGAGGACCACGGCCTGCATCCGTTTCGCAAGAGACCACCGGCAGACGCAAGGGTTCGCAGGAATACACCGCCTCGATACCGAACTTGCGCCGGGGGTCGCGTGGAAACCCATGCGCCTTGCGCAGTTGAGCTCGAACCTTGGCCAGCAAGGGGTCCTGTTCCGTCGCAGAGAGATCGGCCACCCGGATACGCGTCGGGTCGGTCTTGCCACCTGCCCCACCCGACATTATCAAGGTCAGCCCCGCGGCACGGCAGTGCGCTGCCATCGCAACCTTGGCGCGGACATTGTCGATCGCATCGACAACAACGTCGAATGTGCCCAGCAGTCCGGCCACATTGTCAGCGTCCAGAAAATCCTCGACAAGGTGCAAGTCACACAGCGGATTGATCGCGCGGATACGTGCCGCCATGGCAAGCACCTTGGCTTGCCCCAGCGTATCGTCCAGGGCATGCGCCTGACGGTTGATGTTGGACTCTGCAACATGATCGAGGTCGATCAGGGTCAGGCGCCCGACACCACTACGTGCAAGCGACTCCGCCACCCAGGAACCTACCCCGCCAATACCGACCACGCACACATGGGCGCGAAGCAGACGATCAACCGTACCGACGCCGTAAAGCCGGTCCATGCCGCCAAAACGACGGGTGAGATCGACATCCGGCAGGGTGGGGGACGATTCAGGCAACGGTTCGGACATCGTGATGCGACCAATCATGTGCAAGGGGTCGTGAGTTTAGCAGCCAGCAGCGCAAAGTCTGCCGCTGCTGCTGGCGCCCCCTGCCCGTTACCGGCCTGCTCCAATCCCGCCTCAACCCCTTGGGCGATCGGGCTCCTGGAGAAGAAGGTCAGGCGACCTCAACCTCTTCCATCTTGAGGCTGTCCAGCCATACGCCCAAGCCCTGGGCGTTGAGTTCCAGATCGAGGCGCATGAGTTCAAGCGCACGATCCTCGTCAAGCGCCCACTGCTGACGGGCAGTCTCCTCGCGCACAATCTGCTCGAGGCCCGCGAGGATCTCGACGTGGCGGGCGACGCCATCTCCCCTCGCAGCCTGCGCCACCGCGACCTGGGTATCGACCAGCCGGTGCAGGTCAGCCGCGAGCCGCTCGACCTCGGTCACCCGACTGTAGTGGGTCAGATACATCGCGTCAGGCTCGAGCGCAAGCAGGCGATCGATGGACTGATGCATGGCGTGGGGGTCGAACTGCGATGGTGTGGTCGTGGGGTAGATGAAGGCACGACCGTCGACGTCCAGGTCGCGGTAGGAGACGCCGAATACATCACCCGTGAAGCAGGCGCGCGCCACGGGATCCCACAGCGTGATGTGATGTCTGGCATGCCCCGGGGTATCCAGCACCCGCAGGCGGCGCTGCCCCAGCGGTAACTCGAGCCCCTCGGTAGCGGGAACGATACGCCCCGCCTCGACCGGCGCCAGCCGGCCATAGAGCCGGAAAGTCTGCTCGGCGCCATAGACCGCTGCAGCCCCGTCCCACAGGCGGGCGGGGTCGATCATGTGCCGCACCCCACGCGGATGCACGACCAGGCGCGCGTTGGGCAAGGCGCACATCAGACTGCCAGCCCCTCCTGCATGATCGAGGTGGATATGGGTCAGGACCACCCAATCAACCGCTTCCGGCGCCACACCCAGCCCGGCAAGCGCCCCCAGGATACGCGGGACCGACGCATTGCTGGCGGTGTCGATAACCGCCGCACGGCCCTGATCAATGATCAGATGGATGGCGGCTACGTGAGGACGCTCGCCATAGCCCGAATCGATTGCATGAATGCCGTCCGGATAGGTAACGATGCTCTGCACCTTGAGTCTCCCGTCTTGTTCTTGATGATTTTGCGCAATTGTATCCATACCCCTGACAGGGTGATATATGGCATACGACACGTTACACTCTGCGAACCAAAGACCCGATCTGTTCGCATGGACTTCAATTTTGACCGACAGCCCGATCGCCGCGATGTTCCCGGCGAGAAGTGGGGACGCTACGCGGGCCGTGACATTCTGCCGCTATGGGTCGCCGACATGGACTTCACAGCGCCACCGCCGGTCCTTGCGGCCCTGCAGGCGCGGCTGGATCATGGCATCTTCGGCTACACCGATCCGTGGCCGAGCCTGATCGAAGCGGTCATAACGGGCATCGCTCGCGACCACAACTGGTTGATCGAGCCCGACTGGCTGGTGTGGCTGCCCGGTGTCGTCAGCGGTTTCAACCTGGCCTGCCGCGCCGTGGGCGAAGCCGGTGACGGGGTCTTCACCGCCACGCCAGTCTATCCGCCATTCCTGTTTGCACCTGAAAATAGCGACCGCCGCCTGCAGACTTGCGCACTGACGTTCGACGGCCAGCGCTGGCTGTGGGATCGGGATGCCACCGCCGCAGCCATGGACGCACGCACCCGCCTGTTCATGCTGTGCAATCCGCACAACCCGGTCGGGCGCGCATTCGACCGCGACGAACTACGCTGGATCGCAAATCTTGCCGAACAGCGTGACCTGATCATCTGCAGCGACGAGATCCACTGCGGCCTGGTATTGGACGACTACCATCCGCACATCCCGATTGCCGCGCTCGACAACACCGTCGCCCGACGCACGATCACGCTGATGGCGCCGTCAAAGACCTGGAACATCCCCGCGCTGTATTGCGCATTTGCGATCATTCCCGATGCCAGTCTGCGCGCACGTTTCAAACGTGCAATGCGCGGGATCGTTCCGCAGGTGAACGTGCTGGGCCTGACCGCCACCGAAGCGGCCTACCGCGAAGGTGGCCCCTGGCGGACTGCACTGCTGGCGTATCTGCGTGAAAACCGTCAACGCGTACTGGAAGCGGTTTCGGCAATGCCGGGCCTGCAGACTTGCTCGCCCGAAGCGACCTACCTGGCCTGGATCGACTGCCGCGCAGCTGGACTGGACGACCCGGCAGGCTTTTTTGAGGTAGCTGGCGTCGGCTTGTCCGATGGCAAGGCTTTCGGCATGCCCGGTTTCGTCAGACTGAACTTCGGCTGCCCCAGCACGACGCTGGATGAGGCACTGAAACGAATGCACGCTGCGCTGACACCTTGAAGCGCTTCGAGGTCAGCCCGTAACAGGAAGGATACGGGCTGACATTGCCCGGTCAGAACGGGATATCGTCGTCAAAGTCCCCGAAGCCGCCCGGTGCAGGCTTGGCAGCCGGCGCCTGGGCCGCGGGGCGCGAGGGCGCTGCGGCCGGCGCGTCATAGCCCCCACCACCGTAGTTACCGGAATCACCGCCACGCATCGGCGCATCGCCACCCTCACGCCGGCTGCCGAGCATCTTCATCTCGTCACCGCGGATTTCGGTGGTGTAGCGGTCCTGTCCGTCCTTATCCTGCCATTTACGCGTCTGCAGCCGACCTTCGACGTAGATCTGGCTACCCTTGCGCAGATATTGCGCAGCAACTTCGGCAATACGACCAAAAAACACCACACGATGCCACTCGGTCGCCTCGCGACGTTCGCCCGACGCCTTGTCCTTCCAGGTCTCGGTGGTTGCAAGCGTCAGGTTGGTGATCGCATCGCCGCTCGGCGCATAGCGGGTTTCCGGATCCTTGCCCAGATTGCCGATCAGAATGACTTTGTTCAGGGATGCCATCCCGTTCTCCTGTGTGTTCGTTTCAATTCGATGCCGCGACCGCGGCCTTGCGTATCGGGGGCGGCGTCATCGTCGCCGACAGCGCCAGCCAGAGCAAGGCCAGCACGGCACAGGCGAGCGCCACGCCACCATTGCCGAAGTGCTGGCCAAGCCAGCCACCCAGCACACCCCCGAGAAACAGTCCAAAGGACTGCAATGTGTTGTACACCCCGAGCGCCGTCCCCTTGGATGCAGGCGGCGCAATCCGCGAGATCCAGGAGGGCTGCGTCGCTTCGAGGATATTGAAGGCAACGAAGAAGAGTGTCAGCCATAATGCAATTGACATCAACCCATCTGCCCACGCATACAAGCCGAACTGCACCACCACCAGCAAGGCAACTGCAGTGTTGAAGATCTGCTTGAAGCGGTTGTGACGCTCAGCCACGATGATGGCAGGCACCATGACCACAAACGAGAGCAGCACCGCTGGCAGGTAGACCTTCCAGTGCTCGGCCAGCGCCAGCCCCCCTTTGGAAACCAGTGCAGCAGGCACCATCACCCACATCGTGGTCTGGATCAGATGCAGTGCAAAGACGCCGAAGTTGAGACGCATCAACTGGCTGTCGCGCAGGATGTCGACGAAGCGGCCAGCCGTTGCGCGCGGCACCGGCGGCGCCTCGGGCACCACCCACACCACCACCACCATGGCACCGGCAGCCAGCGCTGCAGTCAACCAGAAGATGCCCGCCATGCCGATGGCCGAGTACAACAGGGGTGCTGCAACCATGGAAGCCGCAAACACCAGGCCAATGCTTGACCCGATCATCGCCATGACCTTGGTCCGGTGCTGATCGCGGGTCAGGTCAGCCGCCAATGCGGTTACCGCGGCAGAGATCGCTCCAGCGCCCTGCAATACCCGTCCGGCAATGATCACGTAAATGTTATCGGCCATTGCCGCCACCGCACTGCCGATCACGAACAACAGCAAGCCGAACAGGATGACCGGTTTGCGCCCGAAGCGGTCAGAGGCGGCACCAAACGCGATCTGCAGACAAGCCTGCGTCAGACCATAGGCGCCGATCGCCAGGCCGACCAGCGTCAGGTTGTCGCCCCCAGGAATCGAATGGGCGTGCACGGCGAAGACCGGCAGGATGAGGAACAGGCCCAGCATGCGCAGCGCGAATATGGACGCCAGGCTGACGCCAGCGCGGCGCTCGGCGGGGGTCATCGGATCGCGTTTCGGGGAAGACATGCGGAGGCGGCAAAAAAAGAAGGTGATTCTAACATTGGCCCGAAGACGCTTCTCTCTTATATAGTGCAACGTTCTCTTCCGTGTTGCCTGCCATGGACGAAATCCGCATCCGCGGTGCCCGCACCCACAATCTCAAGAACGTCAATCTCGACCTGCCGCGCAACCGGCTGACCGTCATTACCGGCCTGTCCGGCTCGGGCAAGTCATCGCTGGCCTTTGACACGCTGTATGCGGAGGGGCAGCGCCGTTATGTAGAGTCCCTGTCAGCCTACGCCCGCCAGTTCCTTCAGCTGATGGAGAAGCCTGATGTCGATCTGATCGAAGGCCTGTCGCCTGCCATCTCGATCGAACAGAAGGCCACCAGCCACAACCCGCGTTCCACCGTGGGCACCGTCACCGAGATTCACGACTATCTGCGTCTGCTCTATGCACGTGCCGGCACACCGCACTGCCCGGACCACCCTGAACACCCACTGGAAGCACAAAGCGTGGCGCAGATGGTGGATCACGTGCTTTCGCTACCCGAAGAGACTCGCCTGATGATCGTGGCTCCCGTGGTTGCCGGACGCAAAGGCGAGCAGCATGAGCTGTTTGCCGAACTGCGCGCCCAGGGTTTCGTGCGGGTTCGGGTCGATGGCCAGGTCCTCGAACTCGATGCCATGCCGCCCCTCGAGAAAGGCCGCCGCCATACCGTCGAGGTGGTCATCGACCGCTTCAAGGTACGCCCGGATTTGCGCGGACGGATCGCAGAGTCGTTCGAGACTGCGCTGACCCATGCCGACGGCCGGGCGATAGCTGTTGAGATGGACAGCGGCACCGAACATCTGTTTTCTGCGCGCTTCGCCTGCCCTGTGTGCAGTTACGCATTGGGAGAGCTGGAGCCACGCCTGTTCTCGTTCAACAATCCGGCGGGCGCCTGCCCGAAATGTGACGGCCTGGGTCAGATCGACTTTTTCGATCCGGTGCGTGTCGTCGCGCATCCGGAACTGTCACTCGCCGCAGGTGCGATTCGCGGCTGGGATCGACGCAATCAGTTCTACTTCCAGATGCTGACCAGCCTCTCGAACCATTACGGGTTCGACATCGAGACACCATTCGAGCAGTTGCCAGCAAAAATCAGCGAGTTGGTGCTGCACGGCTCCGGACGCGAGAAAATCGCGTTCCGCTATATGGCGGACAACGGCCGACTGGTGGCCAAGGAGCATCCGTTCGAAGGCATCATCCCGAATCTCGAGCGGCGCTACCGCGAGACCGACTCCGCTGCGGTACGCGAGGAGCTGATCAAATATCGTACGACCCGGCCCTGCACCCATTGCGGCGGCTCACGCCTGCGTACCGAGGCCCGTCATGTGCTGGTCGGCAATCGGCCACTGCATGAGGTCAGCCGCCTCCCCCTGGCAGCCTGTCGTGACTTCTTCAGCGAGCTGGTGCTGAGTGGGCAGCGCGCGCAGATCGCCGACAAGATCGTCAAGGAGATTCACGACCGCCTGAGCTTTCTGATCAATGTTGGACTGGATTACCTGTCGCTCGACCGCTCGGCCGATACGCTATCAGGCGGCGAGGCTCAGCGCATCCGCCTGGCGAGCCAGATCGGTTCGGGCCTGACCGGGGTCATGTATGTCCTCGACGAACCCTCGATCGGCCTGCACCAACGCGACAACGACCGCCTGCTTGAAACCCTGCGCCGCCTGCGCGACCTCGGCAATACCGTGATCGTCGTCGAACACGATGAAGATGCGATACGCAGCGCCGACTACGTTGTCGACATGGGCCCCGGGGCAGGCGAGCACGGCGGCCAGGTGATCGCACACGGCACGCCGCAAGACATCCTCGCTGCAGAAGCCTCGTTGACTGGCGCCTATCTGGCGGGTCGCAGACAGATCCCTGTGCCCGCAACACGCAAACAGCCCGACCCTGCACGTCAGGTAAGGCTCATCGGCGCACGGGGCAACAATCTGAAAAATGTTTCTGTCAGCCTGCCCGTCGGCCTGCTGACCTGCGTGACAGGCGTCTCAGGCTCGGGCAAATCGACGCTGATCAATGACACGCTCGCCGCCGTGGCAGCACAGCAACTCTACGGCAGCCACACGGATCCGGCAGCTCATGACCAGATTGACGGCCTCGAGGCCTTCGACAAAGTCATCAACGTCGACCAGTCACCCATCGGCCGCACCCCACGCTCCAACCCCGCAACCTATACCGGTTTGATGACGCCGATCCGAGAACTGTTTGCGGGCGTGCCTGAATCACGCGCCAGGGGCTACGGCCCGGGTCGGTTCTCGTTCAACGTCAAGGGCGGTCGCTGCGAGGCGTGCCAGGGGGACGGTCTGATCAAGGTCGAGATGCACTTCCTACCGGACATGTACGTGCCTTGCGACACCTGCCACGGGACACGCTATAACCGTGAGACACTGGAGATACGATACAAGGGCAAGACCATCTTTGATGTACTCGAGATGACCGTGGAAGAAGCCTTGACCGTGTTCAAGCCGGTACCTTCTGTTGCCCGCAAGCTTGAAACCCTGATCGAAGTCGGACTGGGCTATATACGCCTGGGACAAAGCGCCACCACCCTGTCAGGGGGTGAGGCACAACGGGTAAAGCTGGCCCTGGAGCTTTCCAAGCGCGACACGGGCCGGACCCTGTACATACTCGATGAACCGACGACCGGCCTGCATTTTCACGACATCGAACTCTTGCTGAAGGTACTTCACCGCCTGCGCGACCAAGGCAATACCGTAGTGATCATTGAACATAATCTGGATGTCATCAAGACCGCCGACTGGGTCATCGACCTGGGGCCGGAAGGTGGCGCCGGGGGCGGCACGATTGTCTGCGCGGGATCGCCAGAAGAAATTGCTGCCTGCGACGCCAGCCATACAGGTCATTTCCTGCGCCCCGTGCTGCGCTAACCCAAACCTGCCACACCTGCTTACATTCGAACCAATCAACCCACTTGTATGAAAGCGCTGGGCGCAACACCATAGCACTACGACTTAAGACTGAATGGAGTGCATCATGAGCGATTCCGAGAACCCCGCCTATGAGCAATTCCTGCAGCGCATCGACCGCCGCATCCGCTTTCTCAAGAATCTCTCCGATGCGGGACTTGCCGTGTACTTGCCCGCGGACGAGACCGCACGCAAACAGGCGTTCGACAAACTGGCGGCAATGACGGCACGACCACGAGAAATCGCAAAACTACCGCCTGACGCTCTCGAACACGCAAGTGCCAGTTTTCGGCAGCATCTGGAGGCACAGCAAAACAACCTGCCACACGACGTCCAGTATCGAAACCGGATTCGTCGAGCCTGGTAGAAACGGAAGCTCAATCCTGCCGATAGCCCTGGGGGTTTGCCTGCTGCCAGCGCCAGGCATCACGACACATCTGATCGAGCCCCCGTATCGCCGACCAACCCAGCAGTTGCCTGGCCAGATCAGGATTGGCCCAGCATTCAGCGATGTCCCCAGCCCGCCGCTCAACGATCTTGTACGGAACCTGACGCCCTGAAGCCTTCTCAAATGCGGACACGACCTCGAGTACGCTATACCCGCGCCCAGTCCCGAGATTGATGGTTGTCACCCCGGATAAGGCATCGAACTGCTCTACCGCACGGACATGGCCGTCAGCCAGATCGACAACGTGTATGTAATCCCGGACACCCGTCCCGTCCGGTGTAGGGTAATCACCTCCAAACACCTGCAACTGAGAGAGTTTCCCTACCGCTACCTGACTGACATAGGGCATCAGGTTGTTCGGAAGACCATTGGGGTCCTCACCGATCAGACCACTCTCATCTGCGCCGACCGGATTGAAATAACGCAACAACACAACTTTCCAGCGCTCATCGGCTAAAACGACATCGCGCAGGATCTCTTCACCCATGAGCTTGGTACGACCGTAGGGATTCGTTGCACCAGTAGGAAAATCCTCAGTGATCGGAACGCGAGCCGGATCGCCATAGACAGTCGCTGACGAGCTGAAAACAAGGCGCCGGACGTCGTGTTTCGCCATTGCATCGAGTAGGCAGAAAAGCGCACCCAGATTGTTGGCATAGTAATCGAGCGGCAAGCGTACAGACTCACCAACCGCCTTCTTCGCGGCGAAATGGATCACTGCGTCAAACCGAAAGTGGGTGAACAAACGGTCAAGTGCCACACTGTCGCGCACATCTGCTCGTGCAACTTCGAGCAGTTTGCGTCCAGCCAATCCCTCCACTCTATCCAGGGCAAGCGGAGAGGCGTTCGAAAAATCGTCGACGACCACTACGTCGTGACCACTTCTAAGCAGTGCGAGACAAGTGTGCGATCCGATATAGCCCGCACCTCCGGTAACAAGAAACACACCCATCCACCACCCCAATCAGTCCAAGAGAAACAGAAGACCAAAAAAAAGGCCGGGCACGCCCGACCTTTTCTATGCCTAACGCATCTTACTCAGACGCGCCTTACGCGGCAACTGCTTCCTCTTCAACAACCACATCCGAATCCGGACGATCCAGCAGCTCGACGAAAGCCATCGGTGCATTGTCGCCATCACGGAAACCGCACTTCAGAATACGCAGATAGCCGCCGTTGCGAGCGCCGTAGCGCGGACCCAGCTCGTCAAAAAGCTTGACCACCATCTCACGATCACGAAGACGGTCGAACGCCAGACGACGATTGGCCAAGCTCGGTTTCTTGCCAAGCGTGATCATCGGCTCAACGACTCGACGAAGCTCTTTTGCCTTCGGCAGGGTCGTCTTGATTACTTCGTGGCGCAACAAGGAGTTGGCCATATTACGGAACATCGCCTGACGATGGCTGCTGGTCCGGTTCAGCTTGCGAAGACCATTACGGTGACGCATATTAATTCCTCACTTCACTGAAACCAATCAACCGAGCTTCTCAAGCCCGGCCGGCGGCCAGTTTTCCAGTTTCATCCCCAGGGTCAGCCCACGAGTGGCCAACACTTCCTTGATTTCATTCAGCGACTTCCGACCGAGATTCGGTGTCTTCAACAGCTCCGTTTCGGTACGCTGAATCAGATCGCCGATGTAGTAGATGTTCTCGGCTTTCAGGCAGTTGGCCGAGCGAACGGTCAACTCGAGATCATCAACCGGGCGCAGCAGCACCGGATCAATCTTCTCAGTTACCACGGTCGTCGTGACCGCTGGCGTGCCTTCGAGGTCCGCGAACACCGACAGCTGATCCATCAGCACACGAGCCGCATAGCGAATCGCCTCCTCAGGATCGGCAGCACCGTTGGTCTCGATATCGATTACCAGACGATCCAGGTCGGTACGCTGCTCAACGCGAGCGCTCTCTACCAGATAGCTCACCCGACGCACCGGACTGAAAGACGCGTCCAGCACAACGCGACCGATGGCCTTGCTTTCGCTATTGACCGGACGACTGTTGCCAGGCACATAGCCCCGGCCTTCCTCGACCTTGATCTGCATGTCCAACTTGCCGCCCGGAGCGAGATGCGCGATCACGTGATCCGGGTTGATGATTTCCACATCATGTCCGGTCTCGATATCCGCCGCCGTCACCACGCCTTCACCCGACTTGACGAGACGCAGTATCGTCTCAGTGCGGTTGTGGAGCTTGAAAACCACACCCTTCAGGTTGAGCAGCAGATCGACGATGTCCTCGCGCATGCCGTCAAGCGTCGAATATTCGTGCAGCACGCCTTCGATCGTCACTTCCGTCGCGGCATGCCCCGGCAGCGAAGACAGGAGGATGCGCCGCAGCGCATTCCCCAGGGTATGGCCAAAGCCCCGCTCGAACGGTTCCATCGTCACCCGCGCCTGAACCGGCGAGATGCTCTGGACGTCGATGATGCGCGGTTTCAGCAGTGCATTGCTTTGCATCAACATTTCCTCGGAACTAGAAGCACGACCCCCGATTAACGGGAGTACAGTTCCACAACCAGACCTTCATTGATTGTGGGCGGCAGCTCGGCACGTTGCGGGTACGCTTTGAAAACGCCCTTGCCAGCCTTCACGTCGACTTCGATCCACTCCGGGAAGCCGCGCGATTCAGCCGCTTCCATCGCTGCCTTCACACGCAGATGGCTACGAACACGCTCGATGACTTCCACCACATCGCCCGGACGAACCAGATAGGACGGGATATTCACGCGCTTGCCGTTGACCAGAACGCCATTATGACGAACGACCTGACGGGCTTCTGCACGCGAACCGCCGAAACCCATGCGGTAAGCGACCGAGTCGAGGCGACCTTCGAGCAATTGCAGCAGGTTCTCACCAGTCTGGCCGCGACGACGGTCAGCTTCACCATACACACGGCGGAACTGCTTCTCGAGCACGCCATACAGACGACGGATCTTCTGCTTTTCGCGCAACTGGACGCCATAGCCGGAAAGACGCTGACCGGAGCGCTGACCATGTTGGCCGGGCGCATAGGCACGACGCTCGATGGCACACTTATCGGTGAAGCACTTCTCAGCCTTCAGGAACAACTTTTCACCCTCGCGACGGCACTGACGGCACTTCGGGTCGAGATTACGAGCCACGTTTCAACTCCTTGTCAGATACGGCGCTTCTTGGGCGGACGGCAGCCGTTGTGCGGGATCGGCGTGATGTCAGTGATGCTGGAGATCTTGATCCCCAGTGCATTCAACGCACGAACCGCAGATTCACGCCCGGGGCCAGGCCCCTTGATGCGTACTTCGAGGTTCTTGATGCCACACTCCTGCGCCACCTTGCCGGCCGCTTCTGCAGCCACCTGGGCAGCAAACGGGGTGCTCTTGCGCGAACCCTTGAAGCCGGCACCACCCGAAGTCGCCCACGACAGGGCGTTGCCCTGACGATCGGTGATCGTGATGATGGTGTTGTTGAAGCTGGCGTGAACGTGGACGATACCTTCCGCCACGTTCTTCTTGATCTTTTTACGGACCTTGGTTGCAGTCTTAGCCATTATCGGTTCCTATCACTTCTTGCCGGCAATCGCCTTGCGCGGGCCCTTACGGGTCCGAGCATTGGTCTGGGTGCGCTGACCACGGCACGGCAGACCACGACGGTGACGGACACCACGGTAGCAACCCAGGTCCATCAGACGCTTGATGTTCATGGTGACTTCACGACGAAGGTCGCCTTCCACTACAAACCGACCCACTTCATCGCGCAGCTTCTCCATGTCCGCTTCGGTAAGATCCTTGATCTTCGCCGAACGAGCAATACCAGCAGCATCGCAAATCTTCTGAGCACGCGAACGGCCGATCCCATAGACAGCGGTCAGCGCGATCTCGGCATGCTTGTGGTTGGGAATGTTTACCCCAGCAATACGGGCCATTCGTTTACCCCAAAACGCTAAACATTAAATTTTAATACCTGGGCTTGACAAGATCAACCCTGGCGCTGCTTGTGTCGCGGATCCGTGCAGATCACACGGACGACACCCTTACGACGGATGATCTTGCAATTACGGCAGATCCTCTTTACTGAAGCCTGGACTCTCATGATTTGCTCCTGTTTCTCTATTCTTTCACTTGGTCCGGAACACAATCCGGCCCTTCGTCAGGTCATACGGGGTCAGTTGGACGGTAACCTTGTCGCCAGGCAGGATGCGGATGTAGTGCATCCGCATCTTCCCGGAGATATGTCCGAGCACCATATGGCCGTTCTCGAGTTTGACTCTGAACGTTGCATTGGGAAGGTTCTCGGTGACCTCTCCCTGCATCTCGATTACGTCTTCCTTCGCCATCGCTTACCTGATCGGGAGACCCGCGCCCTTGAAGTTTGCTTTCTTCAGCAGACTTTCATATTGATGCGACATCACGTACGCCTGGACCTGGGACATGAAGTCCATCGTCACCACCACGATAATCAGCAGTGAGGTACCGCCAAAATAGAACGGGACGTTCCACTTCAGGATCAGGAACTCAGGCAACAGACACACCAACGTGATGTAGACCGCACCCGCAAGCGTCAGACGCATCAGGATCTTGTCGATGTAGCGTGCCGTCTGATCCCCAGGACGAATCCCGGGCACGAAGGCGCCACTCTTCTTCAGGTTATCTGCCGTCTCCCGTGCATTGAATACCAACGCAGTGTAGAAAAAGCAGAAGAACACGATCGCCACCGCATACAACATCACATAGATCGGCTGCCCCGGAGACAGCGTAGATGCGATATCGCGCAACCACCCCATCCCTTCCGATGCGCCGAACCACTGCCCCAGCGTTGCCGGAAACAGAATGATGCTGGATGCGAAGATTGGAGGAATCACACCCGACATGTTCAACTTCAGTGGCAGGTGCGACGACTGACCGCCGTACACCTTGTTACCCACCTGTCGCTTGGCGTAGTTCACCAGAATCTTGCGCTGACCACGCTCGACAAACACCACGAACGCCGTCACCAGCACCACGAGCACACAGATCACCAGAGCAGTGAAAGGATGCATCGCACCGGTGCGTACCAGTTCGAACAACCCACCCAACGCACTCGGCAGACCTGCCACGATACCCGCGAAAATGATGACTGAAATACCGTTGCCGATACCGCGCTCAGTGATCTGCTCGCCCAGCCACATCAGGAACATCGTCCCCGTGACCAGCGTCGCAACCGTGACGAAGCGGAACATCAAGCCCGGATCCAGCACCAGACCTGGCTGACCTTCCAGCGCGATCGCGATACCGAGCGACTGCGCAAACGCAAGCACCAGCGTGCCGTAACGTGTGTACTGAGTGATCTTGCGACGCCCAGCCTCACCTTCCTTCTTCAGCGCTTCGAACTGCGGCACCGCAACAGTCATCAACTGCATGATGATCGATGCCGAGATATACGGCATGATCCCAAGCGCGAAGATCGTGAAACGCGACAGCGCACCACCGGAGAACAGGTTGAACACCCCGAGAATGCCGCCCGCCTGCGACTGAAACAGCTCAGCCAGACGTTCAGGATCGATACCGGGGACCGGGATGTGAGCGCCCAGGCGATAGACAATCAAAGCGCCGATCAAAAACAGCAAGCGCTTTTTCAGATCGCCGAATCGCCCGGGGTTTCCCACGGTAGCTGCGGGATTGGCCACAATCGTACTCGTGCTTACTCAGCAGCCACGGAGCCGCCAGCAGCTTCAATTGCTGCTCGCGCACCCTTGGTAGCACCGACGCCGCGCAGAACCACCTTCTTGGTGATCTCGCCAGACAGCACTACCTTCGCGGACAAGGCATCAGCCGGAACAATGCCAGCCTGCATCAACACCAGCAGATCGACCTCATCCACCGGCAGCGCAGCCAGCTCGGACAGACGGACCTCTGCATTGCGAGCACGCGTCAGCGAAACAAAACCACGCTTCGGCAGACGACGCTGCAGCGGCATCTGACCGCCTTCAAAACCGACCTTATGGAAGCCGCCGGCACGGGACTTCTGCCCCTTGTGACCGCGACCGCAAGTCTTGCCAAGGCCGCTGCCGATGCCGCGACCAACACGCTTCGCAGGCGACTTGGACCCAGCACCAGGCTTGATGGTATTCAGGCGCATATCAACCCTCGCACTTCACCAGATAGGAGACCTTGTTGATCATGCCGCGAACTTCCGGCGTATCGATCAACTCGACGCAGTGATTCAAACGACGCAGGCCCAGACCGCGGACCGTCGCACGATGAGACTGCTTGGTACCAATCACGCTCTTGACCAGCGTGACCTTGATCTTCTTGTCGGACATCGCTTACCCCAGGAGTTCTTCGACGGACTTGCCGCGCTTCGCTGCAATTGCCGCCGGGGTGTTGACCGCCAACAAACCGTTGATCGTCGCACGCACGACGTTGTACGGATTGGTGGAACCGATACATTTGCAGATGATGTCGGTAACGCCCATGACTTCGAAAACGGCACGCATCGGACCACCAGCAATGATGCCGGTACCAACCGGTGCAGGCTGCATCAGCACCGATGCGGCGCCATGCTTGCCCATCACGGTGTGATGAAGCGTACCGTTCTTGAGCGGAACCTTAGCCAGCTTGCGGCGAGCTTCATCCATCGCTTTCTGCACAGCCACGGGAACTTCGCGGGACTTGCCCTTGCCCATACCAATGCCACCGTCGCCATCGCCAACCACGGTCAGCGCGGCGAAGCCGAGAATACGGCCACCCTTCACGACCTTGGTCACGCGATTGATCGCGACCATCTTTTCACGCAGTCCGTCGTCGCGCTCCTCGGAGGCTTGCGGGCGCTTGCTCTGTTGCTTAGCCATTCGAATCCTCGCTTAGAACTTAAGACCGCCTTCACGGGCGGCCTCAGCCAACGTCTTGACGCGGCCGTGATAGAGGAAGCCCGAGCGGTCGAAAGCGACCGTCTCGATCCCGGCAGCCTTGGCGCGCTCGGCAATGAGTTTGCCGACCACTTCTGCTGCCTGTTTGTTGCCGCCGTTGGCGACTTGAGCACGGACCGCGGGCTCCACTGTGGAGGCAGATGCCAACACCTGCGAACCGCAGCCCGAAATCACCTGGGCGTACATGTGGCTGTTGGAACGGAACACGGTGAGGCGCACCGCCTTGAGCTCCGCAAGTTTGGCGCGAGTTTTGCGCGCGCGGCGAAGACGAGTTTCTTTCTTGTTCATGACGAACCGCCTTACTTCTTCTTGGTTTCCTTGAGCACAACCACTTCGTCCGAATAACGGACGCCCTTACCCTTGTAGGGCTCGGGAGAGCGGTATGCCCGTACCTCGGCCGCAACCTGACCGACTTGCTGCTTGTCGATACCCTTGATCACGATCTCGGTCTGAGTGGGAGTTTCAGCCTTCACGCCAGCGGGCAATTGATGCACCACCGGATGGGAGAAACCCAGCGAAAGGTTCAGCTTGTCGCCCTGAGCCTGAGCACGGTAACCAACGCCAACCAAGTTGAGCTTGCGCTCGAAGCCCTTGGTAACACCGATCACCATGTTGTTTACCAGCGCGCGCACGGTACCCGACATGGCGTGCGAGTTGGCAACACCTTCGCGCGCCTTGCATACCAGCGTGTCACCTTCGCGCTCGACGGACACCGCACCGTTCAGAGCCTGACGCACGGTACCCAGCGGGCCCTTGATCGCGAGTTCTGCAGCCGAGATGCTGACTTCTACGCCAGCCGGAATGGCCACAGGATTCTTTGCTACACGAGACATGGAATCCCCCTTATTACGCGACCAGGCAGATGACTTCGCCACCCACCCGACTTGTACGGGCAGCGCGATCAGTCATCACACCCTTAGGCGTCGACACAATGGCGACACCCAGACCATTCATCACGCGCGGCAAATCATCGCTGGCCTTATAGACACGAAGACCGGGGCGACTCACACGCTCGATACGCTCGATGACGGGGCGACCCGCGTAATACTTCAGGACCAGATCGAGCTGCGCCTTGCCTTCCGCTTCGCGAACGGCATAGCCATCGATATAGCCTTCATCCTGCAGAACCTTGGCGATCGCCACTTTCAGCTTCGACGAGGGCATGCTCACGTTCGCTTTCTGGGCCTGCTGCCCATTGCGAATGCGCGTCAGCATGTCGGCGATCGGATCGGACATACTCATCTTTCTATTCTCCTTACCAGCTCGCCTTGGTCATGCCAGGCACTTCACCACGGAAGGCCAGCTCCCGCAGCTTGTTGCGGCACAGACCAAACTTGCGGAACACGCCACGCGGACGTCCGGTCAGACTGCAACGATTGCGCCCACGAATTGGGCTGGCATTACGCGGCAGTTGCTGCAGCGCGAGGCGTGCAGTCATGCGCTCCTCGTCCGACAGCTTGGTATCGTTGATCTGCGCGATCAGTGCGGTACGCTTGGCAGCGAATTTCTCGACCGTCTTGCGACGCTTTTCTTCACGATTGATCAGAGCCAGTTTCGCCATATCACCCTCAATTCTTGAACGGGAACTTGAACGCACCCAGCAGCGCGCGGGCTTCCTGGTCGCTCTTGGCCGTCGTCGTGATGCTGATGTTCATACCGCGCAACGCATCGATCTTGTCGTATTCGATTTCGGGGAAAATGATCTGCTCTTTCACGCCGAGGTTGTAATTTCCACGACCATCAAAACCCTTCGAAGCGATACCACGGAAGTCGCGAACGCGCGGCAGCGCGATGGTCACCAGGCGATCGAGAAACTCATACATTTTCTCGCCACGCAAAGTCACCATGCAGCCGATAGGATAGCCGTCGCGAATCTTGAAACCTGCGATGGACTTCCGAGCCTTGGTTGCAACCGGCTTCTGACCAGAAATCTTGGCCATGTCGCCGATGGCGTGCTCAAGAACCTTCTTGTCGCCAACAGCCTCACCCACACCCATATTCAGGGTGATCTTGGTGATTCGAGGCACTTCCATCACCGACTTGTAGCCAAACTGCTTCAGCAGCTCCGGCACCACGGCTTCTTTGTAAATCTGTTGCAAGCGAGCCATTGCCACTCCTTACGCGTCCACGAGCTCGCCGTTCGACTTGAAGAAGCGAGCCTTGCGACCATCCTCAAGCACCTTGATCCCAACGCGATCAGCTTGCTGAGACGCAGGATTGAACAGCGCAACGTTCGAAATATGGATGGACATCTCTTTCTCGACGATGCCACCCACCTCACCCTTGAGCGGATTCGGACGCACGTGCTTCTTCACCCGATTCACACCCTCGACCACCAAGCGCTCGTCGCCAACGCGGCTAAGCACGACACCGCGACGCCCACGGTCCTTGCCCGTCAGCACCACGACTTCATCACCCTTGCGGATCTTGTTCATCTCATTGACTCCTCAGAGCACTTCCGGCGCCAGCGAAACGATCTTCATGAACCGCTCGGAGCGCAGCTCGCGCGTGACCGGCCCGAAGATACGCGTACCGATAGGCTCGAGCTTATTATTCAGCAGCACCGCAGCGTTATTGTCGAACTTGACAAGCGAACCATCGGGACGACGGACACCCTTGGCAGTACGAACCACAACGGCGTTATAAACATCACCCTTCTTTACACGGCCGCGCGGCGCAGCATCCTTCACGGTAACCTTAATGATGTCACCAATGCTGGCATAGCGACGCTTCGAGCCGCCAAGCACCTTGATGCACATCACCGAGCGCGCGCCGGTGTTGTCGGCCACGTCGAGCCTGGACTGCATTTGAATCATGAATTTATCTCCAACTTATCCCGCTGCGCGGTCAGTATTGGAACCCGTCAGGGTAGGATGCCCCGACGAATCCCGGAGCAAGATTTGAAAGTATAACAGCTTGGCACGCGAGTGCCAAGCTGTTCTAACAAAAATTGCAAACCAACCCGATCAGATCACTCGTGCCTTTTCGAGCACTTGAGTGACACGCCAGGTCTTGGTACGCGAAATCGGACGGCACTCCTCGATCTCCACCAGGTCGCCCTGGGTGGCCGCACCGTTCTCGACATGCGCATGGTACTTCGCAGACCGGGTGATGATCTTGCCATACAGCGGGTGCTTGACCCGGCGTTCAACAAGAACAGTCACCGTCTTATCCATCTTGTCGCTGACGACACGCCCGACGAGCGCGCGGCGAACCTTTTCAACTTGCTCGCTCATCTCACACCGCCTTTTCGCGAAGAAGCGTACGGACACGCGCGATGTCACGGCGCACCTTACCAATTTGGCTCGTATTACTCAGCTGCTGAGTAGCCAGCTGCATACGCAGGGAAAACTGCGCCTTCAGCAACTCGAGCAATTCGTTATTCAATTCATCTGCGCTCTTGGCGCGGAGTTCACTCGCTTTCATGCTTACCCCACCAGGCGAGTGACGAACACGGTTTCGATCGGAAGCTTGGCTGCAGCCAGCCGGAAAGCTTCGCGAGCGAGCGTTTCATCCACGCCGTCCATTTCGTAGAGCACCTTACCCGGCTGAATCTCAGCGACCCAGTACTCGGGATTGCCCTTACCATTACCCATACGAACTTCCGCCGGCTTACGCGAAATCGGCTTGTCCGGGAAAATACGGATCCAGATACGACCGCCACGCTTGATGTGACGCGTCATCGCACGACGCGCCGATTCAATCTGACGTGCGGTGAGGCGACCACGCCCCACTGCCTTCAGACCGAAATCACCGAAGCTGACCTTGGCACCACGGGTGGCAACACCCGTGTTGCGGCCTTTCTGCTCCTTACGATACTTTCTTCTCGTCGGTTGCAGCATCATTCACTCCTGCTTTCTTCTTGCCGCCCATCACGACGGGCGGGACGACGACCCGGACGGCCTTCGCCACCGTCGTTGCGCGGCGCACCGCGACGACCGCGACGGTTGTCGGCTTCAGGTTCGGCGGCAACCGGCTGCTCGTTACGACCGAGCATGTCACCCTTGTAGACCCACACCTTGATGCCAATGATCCCATAGGTGGTCTTCGCTTCCGAGACACCGTAATCGATGTTGGCACGGAGGGTGTGCAGCGGCACACGACCTTCGCGATACCACTCGGTCCGCGCGATTTCAGCACCATTCAGACGACCCGCACTCATGATCTTGATGCCCTGCGCGCCAAGACGCATGGCGTTCTGCATCGCACGCTTCATCGCACGACGGAACATGATGCGCTTTTCGAGCTGTTGAGCGATCGAATCAGCAATCAGCTTGGCATCGATCTCGGGCTTGCGAACCTCTTCGATATTGACATGCACCGGCACGCCAACAATCTTCTGCAGGTCACGCTTGAGCGCCTCGATGTCCTCGCCCTTCTTGCCAATCACAACGCCCGGACGTGCCGAGAACAGGGTGATGCGTGCATTCTTGGCCGGTCGCTCGATCACGACACGTGCGATCGAAGCATGCGCGAGGCGCTTCTTCAGATAATCACGAACCTTGAGATCCTCGTGCAGCATCTTCGAGAAATCCTGGCTCGAGGCGTACCAACGGGAACCCCAATCACGCGTGACGGCGAGGCGGAATCCGGTGGGATGAATTTTCTGACCCATATGTACTCCCTTACTCGCCGACGGTCACGTAGATGTGGCAGGTGGGCTTGGAAATGCGATTTCCACGGCCCTTCGCACGTGCGGTGAAACGCTTCAGCGTGGTGCCTTGCTCCACATGAATCGTCTTGATCTTCAGCGCATCGATGTCAGCACCGTCATTGTGCTCGGCATTGGCGATAGCAGACTCAACGACCTTACGGATGATCTCTGCGCCTTTCTTCGGCGAGAAAGTCAGGACATTCAGGGCCTGGGCGACCGGCTTGCCGCGCACCAGGTCAGCCACGAGACGACCCTTCTGTGCCGACAGGCGAACGCCACGGAGAATAGCTTTGGTTTCCATGTCGCTTACCTCTTCGCCTTCTTGCTGGCTGCGTGACCCTTGAAGGTACGCGTCAGCGCAAACTCGCCCAGCTTGTGACCGACCATATTCTCGGACACATAGACCGGAATATGCTGCCGACCATTGTGGACCGCGATGGTGAGACCGACGAAGTCAGGCAGTACGGTGGAACGACGCGACCAGGTCTTGATCGGACGCTTGTCGTTGCTCGCCCGCGCGGCGTCGACCTTCTTCAGAAGGTGAGCGTCGATGAACGGGCCTTTCTTGATAGAACGTGCCATCTGTTACCCCTTAACGCTTATGACGACGCTGCACGATCATGTTATCGGTCCGCTTGTTACTGCGGGTACGATAACCCTTGGCAGGCGTGCCCCACGGGCTGACCGCTACACGGCCTTCGCCGGTACGACCCTCACCACCACCATGCGGGTGGTCAACCGGGTTCATCGCGGTGCCACGCACCGTCGGGCGAATACCGCGCCAACGGTTTGCGCCGGCCTTGCCGATCTTGCGCAGACTGTGCTCTTCGTTGCCGACTTCACCGATCGTGGCGCGACATTCGACGTGAACACGACGGATCTCACCGGAACGCAGACGCAGCTGAGCGTACGAACCTTCACGAGCCAGCAGCTGAACCGAGGTCCCCGCTGCGCGGGCGAGCTGAGCACCCTTGCCAGGCATCATCTCGACGCAGTGAATGGTCGAGCCCACCGGAATATTGCGGATCGGCAATGCATTGCCCGGCTTGATCGGCGCTTCCACGCCCGAAACAATGGCCTGTCCCACCACAACGCCGCGGGGCGCAATGATGTAGCGACGCTCGCCGTCTGCATAGCACAGCAGTGCGATATTGGCGGAACGGTTCGGGTCATACTCGATGCGCTCAACCTTCGCAACGACACCGTCCTTGTTGCGACGGAAATCGATGACGCGGTAGTGCATCTTGTGACCACCGCCCTGGTGACGCACAGTGATGCGGCCCGAGTTGTTACGACCAGCCTTGCTGGTCTTCTTCTCGATCAAACCGTCAAAGGGACGACCCTTGTACAGATCGGGATTCACCACCTTGACCATCGCACGACGGCCGGCGGAGGTAGGCTTGAGTTTTACCAGTGCCATGATTGATTACTCCCCAGCCACAAAGTTGATTTCCTGGCCGGGCTTGAGGCAAACGAAGGCCTTCTTCCAGTCCTTGCGGCGACCGATGGTACGACCCACGCGCTTGACCTTGCCCTTGACGTTCAGAACCTGCACCGACTCGACCTGAACCTTGAACAGCAGCTCAACAGCCGCCTTCACTTCAGGCTTGGTCGCATCGGAGGCAACCCTGAAAACCACCTGCTCGTTCTTCTCGGCAACATAGGTTGCCTTTTCGGAGATCTGCGGGGCGAGCAGCACCTGCAGCAGACGTTCCTGGCTAATAGCGCTCATTGCCACGCTTCCTCCATCTTGGCCAGCGCACCCTTGGTGACCAGCACCTTCGGGAAACGCACCAGCGACACCGGATCAGCTTCGTTGACGTCGAGCACCAGCACCTCATTGAGGTTGCGCGAGGACAAGAACAGGTTCTCGTCAATGCCATCGGTAATCAACAGCACGGAATCCAGCCCCATACCCTTGAGCTTCTGCACCAGCATGCGAGTCTTCGGCGCCTCGACGCTGAAGTCTTCAACAACCGCCAGACGATCTTCACGAGCCAGCTGCGACAGAATCGACGCAACACCTGCGCGGTACATCTTGCGATTGACCTTCTGCGAGAAGTTCTCGTCGGGCTTGTTCGGGAAGATCTTGCCGCCGCCACGCCAGATCGGCGAGGACGCCATACCGGCACGAGCATTACCCGTACCCTTCTGACGGAACGGCTTACGGGTCGACTTGGCGATTTCCGAGCGACCCTTCTGCGCACGATTACCCGAACGTGCATTCGCCAGATAGGCGACCACGATCTGATGAATCAGCGCTTCGTTGTATTCGCGACCAAACAGCACATCAGACGCTTGCAGCGTGGATGCAGCCTGGCCCTGCTCGTTCAAGAGTTTCAGTTCCATTGCGTATCGCCCCTCAAGCCTTGACCGCAGGACTGACGACCACGTCGCCGCCCTTCGAGCCCGGCACAGCACCCTTGATCAAAAGCAGCTGACGCTCGACATCAACGCGAACCACTTCCAGACCCTGAGTCGTGCGCTGAACATTGCCGTACTGACCAGCCATGCGCTTACCGGGAAACACGCGACCGGGATCCTGCGCCATACCGATAGAACCAGGCGCATTGTGCGACACGGAGTTACCGTGCGACGCCCGGTTCGACGCGAAATTGTGACGCTTCTGGACACCCGAGAAACCCTTACCGATGGTGACACCGGTAACGTCAACCTTCTGACCAACGGCGAACAGGTCCGCGCCAACGACATCACCCGCCTTCATTTCGGCAAGCTTGTCGGCTTCAACACGGAATTCGCGAAGGATACGGCAAGGCTCAACACCCGCCTTGGCCAGATGACCTGCGAGGGACTTCACGACGCGACTGGCGCGACGCTTACCAACTGCAACCTGAACCGCGGCATAGCCGTCGGTTTCAGGCGTCTTGATCTGGGACACGCGATTGTCGGACACGTCAAGCACAGTCACCGGAATGGTCCTGCCATCCTCGGCGAAAATGCGAGTCATGCCGACCTTGCGCCCTACAAGGCCTAGACTCATGTTTTTCTCCTGATTCCCGGTTTCGATTGACCGGGGGTCGAACAAATAAATTGCACCAAAAGGCACAAGGGCCGGATTATACCGGCCCTATCGAAAGAAATGCAAGCAATCCGATTACTGCAGCTTGATTTCCACATCCACACCCGCCGGAAGATCCAGCTTCATCAATGCATCAACCGTCTTGTCGGTCGGATCAATGATATCCATCAGACGCTGGTGAGTACGAATCTCCATCTGATCACGCGACGCCTTGTTGACGTGCGGCGACCGCAGCAGATCGAAACGCTCGATGCGGGTCGGCAGCGGCACGGGACCACGAACGACAGCACCGGTACGCTTGGCGGTATCAACGATCTCGAGCGCGGACTGATCGATCAGACGGTAGTCGAAGGCTTTCAGACGAATACGGATTTTCTGGCTTTGCATGATAGTTCCCAAAGAGCGAAAGAGCGGAGCCCGCAAAGGGCCCCGCGAAAACGATGTTACTCGATGATCTTGGCGACGACGCCAGCACCAACGGTGCGACCACCTTCACGGATGGCGAAACGCAGACCTTCTTCCATGGCGATCGGAGCGATCAGCTTGACGGTGATCGACACGTTGTCACCCGGCATGACCATCTCTGTGCCTTCCGGCAGCGTGATCGCACCCGTCACATCCGTCGTACGGAAGTAGAACTGCGGACGGTAGTTGGCGAAGAACGGCGTGTGACGGCCACCCTCTTCCTTCGACAGCACATACACCTCACCCGTGAAGTGGGTGTGCGGCTTGATCGAACCCGGCTTGCACAGCACCTGGCCGCGCTCGACGTCTTCACGCTTGGTGCCGCGCAGCAGCACGCCCACGTTGTCGCCAGCCTGCCCCTGATCCAGCAGCTTGCGGAACATTTCCACGCCGGTGCAGGTGGTCTTGACCGTCGCCTTGATGCCAACAATCTCGATTTCCTCACCAACCTTGACCACGCCACGCTCGACACGACCGGTCACCACGGTGCCACGACCCGAGATCGAGAACACGTCTTCGATCGGCAGCAGGAAAGGGCGATCGATGGCGCGCTCAGGCGTCGGAATGTAGCTGTCCAGCGCATCAGCCAGACGGAAGATCGCCGGCTCACCGATGTCGGACTGGTCGCCTTCGAGCGCCTTCAGTGCCGAACCCTTGACGATGGGCACATCGTCACCCGGGAAGTCATACTTCGACAGCAGCTCACGCACTTCCATCTCGACGAGCTCGAGCAGCTCTTCGTCATCGACCATGTCGCACTTGTTCAGGAACACGATGATGTACGGAACACCCACCTGACGAGCCAGCAGGATGTGCTCGCGAGTCTGCGGCATCGGGCCGTCAGCAGCCGAACACACCAGGATCGCGCCGTCCATCTGCGCCGCACCGGTAATCATGTTCTTGACGTAGTCAGCGTGACCCGGGCAATCAACGTGCGCATAGTGACGCGCTGCGGTTTCGTACTCGACGTGCGCGGTGTTGATGGTGATACCACGTGCCTTTTCTTCCGGCGCCGCATCGATCTGGTCATAGGCCTTCGCCTCGCCACCGAACTTCTTCGACAGAATCGTCGTGATCGCTGCCGTCAGCGTGGTCTTGCCGTGGTCAACGTGGCCAATCGTGCCAACGTTTACGTGCGGCTTCGTACGTTCAAACTTACCCTTAGCCATTCCTAAATCCTCGCTTCAGATCGTTGATTACTTGCGATTGTTGATCACTGCTTCGGCAACGCTCTTGGGCGCTTCCGAATAATGCTTGAATTCCATCGAGTAGGTCGCACGACCCTGGGTCAGCGAGCGCAGCTGGGTTGCGTAGCCAAACATCTCGGCCAGCGGCACTTCAGCCTTGATCTCCTTCATGCCGCCCGGGATGTCATCCATACCCTGGACAATGCCACGACGACCGGAAAGATCGCCCATGACGTTACCCATGTAGTCTTCCGGCGTTTCAACGACAACCGCCATCATCGGCTCAAGCAGCACAGGATTGGCCTTGCGCATCGCGTCCTTGAACGCCATGGAAGCCGCCATCTTGAATGCGTTTTCGTTCGAGTCGACATCGTGATACGAACCGTCGAACAAGGTGACCTTCACATCAACCACAGGGAACCCAGCCAGCACGCCATTCGGCAACGTATCCTGCAGGCCCTTGTCCACCGCCGGAATGTACTCGCGCGGAACCACACCGCCCTTGATCGCATCGACGAACTCATAACCCTTGCCGGTCTCGTTCGGCTCAAGCTTGATCCAGACGTGACCGTATTGACCACGACCACCGGACTGCTTGACGAACTTGCCTTCCTGCTCGACCGCCTTGCGGATCGCTTCGCGGTAAGCCACCTGCGGAGCGCCCACGTTCGCTTCGACGTTGAACTCGCGCTTCATACGATCGACGATGATCTCGAGGTGCAGCTCACCCATACCCGAGATGATGGTCTGACCAGACTCCTCATCGGTACGCACGCGGAACGACGGATCCTCTGCCGCCAGACGACCAAGCGCGATACCCATCTTTTCCTGGTCGCCCTTGGTCTTCGGTTCAACCGCAACGTGAATCACGGGCTCGGGGAAGACCATGCGCTCAAGCACGATCGGGGCACTGGGGTCACACAAGGTTTCACCAGTGGTCACTTCCTTCAAGCCAACACACGCAGCGATGTCACCCGCCAGAACTTCCTTGATCTCTTCGCGCTCGTTGGCATGCATCTGAAGGATACGACCGATACGTTCCTTCTTGCCCTTGACCGAGTTCAGTACCGTTTCACCGGAATTCAGAACGCCGGAGTAAACACGCACGAAAGTCAGCTGACCAACAAACGGATCGGTCATCAGCTTGAATGCCAGCGCAGCGAATTTTTCGCCATCATCCGCACGACGCGAAGTCTCCTTCTCATCGTCATCGGTACCCACAACCGGCGGGATATCCACAGGAGAAGGAAGGAACTCGATGACAGCATCGAGCATGCGCTGAACACCCTTGTTCTTGAATGCAGTACCGCACAGCATCGGCTGAATCTCGCATGCCAGCGTACGCTGACGCAGACCCGCCTTGATCTTCTCTTCCGACAACTCGCCGTTCTCGAGATACTCGTTCATCAGGTCTTCGTTGGCTTCTGCAGCCGCCTCGACCATCTGCTCACGCCATTCATTGGCGGTATCAACCAGATCGGCAGGGATGTCGCGATAGTCGAACTTCATACCCTGGGATGCTTCATCCCAGATGATCGCCTTCATCTTGATCAGATCCACGACACCGGCAAAGGTATCTTCGGCGCCAATAGGAATCACGATCGGCACCGGGCTCGCCTTCAGGCGAACCTTCATCTGTTCAACAACCTTGAAGAAGTTGGCACCCGAACGGTCCATCTTGTTCACGAAGGCAAGACGCGGCACCTTGTACTTGGTCGCCTGACGCCAAACGGTCTCGGACTGAGGCTGCACACCACCCACCGCGCAGTAGACCATGCAGGCACCATCAAGCACACGCATCGAACGCTCGACTTCAATGGTGAAGTCGACGTGTCCCGGCGTATCGATGATGTTGAAACGGTGCTCGGGGAAGTTCATCTCCATCCCCTTCCAGAAGCACGTGGTTGCAGCGGAGGTAATCGTGATCCCGCGCTCCTGCTCCTGCGCCATCCAGTCCATGGTGGCTGCGCCATCGTGAACTTCACCAATCTTGTGATTCACGCCGGTGTAAAAAAGGATACGCTCGGTCGTCGTCGTTTTGCCGGCGTCGATGTGAGCAGAAATACCGATATTGCGGTAACGCTCAATAGGAGTCTTGCGAGCCACGTTATACCTGCCTTGTGTTGGTCGCGCTCGTGGCGCGATGAACCGTTCGTTTCGTTAAAAACAATCGAGCCCTTCACAGGGCTCGAATTACCGCTACCAATCAGGATCAGAAGCGGTAGTGAGAGAAGGCCTTGTTGGCTTCAGCCATACGGTGCACTTCTTCACGCTTCTTCATCGCCGAGCCACGACCTTCAGCCGCCTCGAGCAACTCACCGGCAAGGCGCTGAGCCATCGACTTCTCGGCACGCTTGCGAGCCGCTTCACGCAACCAGCGCATCGACAGCGCCATACGGCGGGAAGGACGAACTTCGACCGGAACCTGATAGTTTGCGCCACCAACACGACGGCTCTTGACTTCGACCACCGGCTTGACATTCGCCACTGCCGACGCGAAGACCTCCAGCGGATCCTTGCCGGCCTTGGTGGTGATGTGATCAAAGGCACCATAGACGATGCGTTCAGCAACCGACTTCTTGCCGGACTGCATGATCACGTTGATGAACTTGGAGACATCCTGCGAAGCGAACTTCGGATCCGGCAGGATTTCACGTTTGGGTACTTCACGACGACGCGGCATGACAACCTCTCGAAAATATTCTGGTGTCGACTATCAGGCTTTCTTCGGACGCTTGGCGCCGTACTTCGAGCGCGACTGCTTCCGATCCTTGACACCCTGAAGATCGAGGGAGCCACGAACGATGTGGTAACGCACACCAGGCAAATCCTTTACCCGGCCGCCACGAATCAGGACCACAGAGTGCTCCTGAAGATTGTGACCTTCGCCGCCGATATAGGAAATGACCTCAAAACCGTTGGTCAGACGAACCTTGGCTACCTTACGCAGCGCCGAGTTCGGCTTCTTCGGAGTGGTCGTGTAAACACGAGTACAAACACCACGCTTTTGCGGGCAGGCCTCGAGCGCAGGCACCTTGCTCTTGGTCACTTCCAGCTGACGCGGCTTGCGAACGAGCTGATTGATTGTTGGCATAGCTTGAGAATTCCCAAAAAACCGAGGCAGCCCACCACGGGCCGCCTCGGGCGGTTTATTCCGGCTGCGACCGACTACGATTGGTCGGTCCACAAAAAGAGGCCGGAGTTTAGTCCGAGACTACAAAAGAAGTCAACTGGCTTCAGTGTCGTGATGCACTTCTGCGACAGTTTCCTCCGGCAACCAGGCATGACCCGATCCAAGATCCTCGCCGGCGGCCTGGGCGCGGCGACTGCGGTGATACGCCAGACCGGTGCCCGCAGGGATCAGGCGGCCGACAATCACGTTTTCCTTCAGGCCGCGCAATTCATCGCGCTTGCCCATGATGGCGGCTTCCGTCAGCACGCGGGTTGTTTCCTGGAACGAAGCCGCCGAGATGAACGAGTCGGTCGACAACGATGCTTTGGTAATACCCAGCAGCACGTTTTCATACTGTGCCGGCAACTTGCCTTCAGCCTCCAGACGGTCATTTTCGTCCAGAACTTCAGAACGCTCGACCTGCTCCTCTCGAATGAAACGCGAATCGCCCGAATCGGTGATCACCACACGACGCAACATCTGGCGGACGATCACCTCGATGTGCTTGTCGTTGATCTTCACACCCTGAAGACGATACACGTCCTGGACTTCGTCGATGATGTAACGTGCCAGTTCGTTGATGCCCTGCAAACGCAGGATATCGTGCGGATCGGCCGGACCATCGACGATGAGTTCGCCCTTGTTCACCACCTGACCATCGTGCACCATCAGGTGTTTGTCCTTCGGGATCAGGAACTCGTGCACCGTACCGTCGGGCTCGGTGATCACCAGACGCTGCTTGCCCTTGGTGTCCTTGCCGAACGAAACCGTACCGGTGTACTCGGCGAGCAGACCGGCATCCTTCGGCGAGCGGGCTTCGAATAGCTCGGCAACACGCGGCAGACCACCGGTAATGTCACGGGTCTTGGCGGACTCTTGCGGGATACGTGCGAGCACGTCACCCACGCTGACCTGCTGGCCGTCCTTCACGGTGATCAGCGAACCAACCTGGAAGGTGATGGTTACCGCATGGTCCGTCCCGGCAATGCGCACCTCCTCCCCGCTCTCATCGAGCAGTTTCACCTGCGGGCGCACACCCTTGGCGGTGCCCGTCGACGACCGCCGCTTGGAGTCAATGACAACCAGCGTGGACAAGCCGGTGACTTCGTCGATCTGCTTCGCAACCGTTGCACCCTCTTCCACGTTCTCGAACTTCACCGTACCGGCGTATTCGGTCACGATCGGACGGGTATGCGGATCCCACGTTGCGAGTTGAGCGCCGGCTTTGACGGGTGCGCCATCATCCACCAGCAGCATCGCACCGTAGGGCAGTTTGTGACGCTCACGCTCACGACCCATTTCATCCGCAACCACGACCTCGGCCGAACGGGCAATGACGACCTTCTCACCCTTTGCACTCGACACATAGCGCATGTTGCCGGCAAAACGGATAGTACCCGTCGACTTTGCCTCGACACCGCTGGCCGACGCTGCTCGCGAAGCCGCACCGCCGACGTGGAAAGTCCGCATCGTCAACTGCGTGCCCGGCTCACCGATCGACTGCGCAGCAATGACACCAACTGCCTCGCCCGAGTTGACCATCGAACCACGCCCGAGGTCGCGCCCATAACACTTGGCGCACAGACCATAACGCGTTTCGCAGGTCAGCGGGGTACGGACCTTGACTTCATCGACGCCAAGACTTTCGATCAGGTCGACGGCATCCTCATCAAGCAAGGATCCGGCTTCGATCGCCGTCTCCTGCGTATCAGGGTTGACCACGTCTTCGGCACAGACACGGCCCAGAATACGCTCACGCAGCGGCTCAACCACTTCACCGCCTTCGATCAGGGCCTTCATATTGAAGCCTTCACGCGTGCCGCAGTCGTCCTCGATAACCACCAGATCCTGGGTGACGTCGACCAGACGACGCGTCAGGTATCCGGAGTTCGCGGTCTTCAGCGCGGTATCGGCCAGACCCTTACGAGCACCGTGCGTCGAGATGAAGTACTGCAGAACGTTCAGACCTTCACGGAAGTTCGTGGTGATCGGCGTCTCAATGATCGAGCCGTCCGGCTTGGCCATCAGGCCGCGCATCCCGGCCAGCTGGCGAATCTGCGCTGCAGAACCCCGCGCACCCGAATCCGCCATCATGTAGATGGAGTTGAACGCCTCCTGCTTGACCGTCTTGCCTTCGCGGTCCACCACCTCTTCCTGGCCGAGCTGCTCCATCATCGCCTTGGCTACCTGGTCACCGCAGCGACCCCAGATATCCACGACCTTGTTGTAGCGCTCACCATCGGTCACCAGACCCGAGGTGTATTGCTGGGCGATTTCCTTCACTTCCGATTCAGCCGCGCGGATCAGGTCTTCCTTGAGCTTCGGCACCAGCATGTCCTTGACCGCGATCGAGATACCGGCGCGGGTTGCAAGACGGTAGCCGAACTGCATCAGCTGGTCAGCGAAGATCACCGTTGCGCGCAATCCGCAGCGACGGAACGAGGCGTTGATCAGCTTGGAGATTTCCTTCTTCTTCAGCGGCTTGTCGATAACGCTGAAGGGAAGGCCGGCAGGCAGGATCTCAGACAGGATGGCGCGACCGGCAGTCGTGTCATAACGCTTGATGTGTTCGATACGCTCACCGTCCGGACCCAGCTCAGCTTCTTTCAGACGTACGGTGACACGCGCATGCAGCGAGATCTGGCCGGATTCATAGGCGCGCTTGACTTCACCAACGTCGGCAAACAGCATGCCCTCGCCCGGCACGTTGATACCTTCGCGGGTCGCATAATATAGACCCAGAACGATATCCTGCGACGGCACGATGATGGGTTCGCCGTTGGCGGGCGAAAGCACGTTATTGGAGGCCAGCATCAGCGTGCGGGCTTCCATCTGCGCCTCGAGCGACAGCGGTACGTGGACCGCCATCTGATCGCCGTCGAAGTCGGCGTTGAACGCAACGCAGACCAGCGGATGCAGCTGAATGGCCTTGCCTTCGATCAGCACCGGCTCGAACGACTGAATACCCAGACGGTGCAGCGTGGGCGCACGGTTCAGCATGACCGGATGCTCGCGGATGACATCCTCGAGGATGTCCCACACCACCGGCTCCTGCGCCTCGACCATCTTCTTCGCCTGCTTGATCGTGGTCGCGAGACCCAGCAACTCGAGCTTGTTGAAGATGAAGGGCTTGAACAACTCGAGCGCCATCAGCTTCGGCAACCCGCACTGATGCAGCTTGAGCTGAGGACCAACGGTAATCACCGAACGACCGGAGTAGTCGACGCGCTTACCCAGCAGGTTCTGACGGAAACGACCGCCCTTGCCCTTGATCATGTCCGCGAGCGACTTCAACGGGCGCTTGTTGGCACCCGTCATCGCCTTGCCACGGCGACCGTTATCGAGCAGTGAGTCGACAGCTTCCTGCAGCATGCGCTTTTCGTTGCGCACGATGATGTCCGGCGCCTTCAGTTCGAGCAGCCGCTTCAGTCGGTTGTTACGGTTGATGACTCGACGGTACAGATCGTTCAAGTCGGAGGTCGCGAAACGACCGCCATCCAGCGGCACTAGGGGACGCAGGTCCGGCGGCAGTACCGGCAGCACTTCCAGAATCATCCACTCCGGCTTGATGCCGGACTGCTGGAAGGCCTCGAGCACCTTAAGACGCTTCGAGTACTTCTTGATCTTGGCTTCGGAACCCGTGGTTTCCAGATCCGAACGCAGCTTTTCGATTTCGAGGCTGACATCGAGCGTACGCAGCAACTCGCCGATACCCTCTGCGCCCATCACTGCATCGAAATCGTCACCGTACTCCTCGACCTTGGCGAGGTAGTCATCTTCGGTCAGCAACTGCGCACGGTTGAGCGGGGTCATGCCCGGCTCGACGACGACGAAGGCTTCGAAGTACAGCACGCGTTCGATGTCGCGCAGGGTCATGTCGAGCACCATGCCGAGACGGCTCGGCAGGCTCTTCAGGAACCAGATGTGGGCAACCGGCGAAGCGAGTTCGATGTGTCCCATGCGCTCGCGGCGCACCTTGGACAGGGTCACCTCGACGCCGCACTTCTCGCAGATCACACCGCGGTGCTTGAGACGCTTGTATTTGCCGCACAGGCACTCGTAATCCTTGACCGGGCCAAAGATCTTGGCGCAGAACAAGCCATCACGCTCAGGTTTGAACGTACGGTAGTTGATGGTCTCGGGCTTCTTGACTTCGCCATAGGACCACGACCGAATCTTGTCGGGCGAGGCGAGGCCAATCGTGATGGCTTCGAACTCTTCCTCATTCGGCAGGGTTTGCTTGAACAGGTCAGCGAGCAGGCTTTTCATGTATCACTCCATCCAGGGACTTGCGGATCGCGCAAAGTCGCCGGTTCAACCGCGGTCCAGATCGATGTCGATCGCCAGGGAACGAATTTCCTTCACCAGCACGTTGAAGGACTCCGGCATGCCGGAATCGATCTTGTGCTCACCCTTCACGATGTTCTCGTACACCTTGGTCCGGCCGGTCACGTCATCGGACTTGACCGTCAGCATTTCCTGCAGGGTGTAGGCAGCGCCGTAGGCCTCAAGCGCCCACACTTCCATTTCACCGAAACGCTGACCACCGAACTGAGCCTTACCGCCCAACGGCTGCTGGGTCACCAGCGAGTACGGCCCTGTAGAACGTGCATGCATCTTGTCATCAACAAGGTGGTGCAGCTTGAGCACATGCTTGTAGCCTACGGTCACCTTACGCTCGAAGGCCTCGCCAGTACGACCATCGAAAAGGGTCACCTGACCACCAACCGGCAGGCCGGCCAGTTCGAGCATCTTCTGGATTTCTTCTTCCTTGGCGCCATCGAACACCGGGGTGGCGAAGGGCACGCCCTTGACCAGATTCCTCGCCAGCTCGACCACATCACCGTCGTCCAGCTGATCGATATCTTCCGGCTTGCCGCTGCCGTTGTAGATCTCCTCGATGAAACCACGGATCTCCGCTGCGGCGGCGTTTGCGCGCAACATGTTGTCGATCTTCTGACCCAGGCCCTTTGCTGCCCAGCCCAGGTGGGTTTCAAGAATCTGGCCGATGTTCATCCGTGACGGCACGCCGAGCGGATTCAGCACGATGTCGACCGGAGTACCGTTGGCCATGTAAGGCATGTCTTCAACCGGAACGATCTTCGATACCACACCCTTGTTACCGTGGCGGCCGGCCATCTTGTCGCCCGGTTGCAGACGACGCTTGACGGCAAGGTACACCTTGACCATCTTCTGCACACCCGGCGGCAGTTCGTCGCCCTGCGTCAGCTTGCGCTTCTTGATCTCGAACGCCTGATCGAAATCCTTGCGGGTATTCTCAAGACCCTCACGGATCGCCTCAAGCTGGATCGCCAGGTTCTCGTCTGCCAGACGAATGTCGAACCAGTGATAGTTCTCCAGCGTCTCCAGGTACTCCACGGTGATCTCGGCGCCCTTGGCAAGCTTCTTCGGGCCGCCATTGGCCTTCTGACCAACGATCATGCGCTGCATACGGGCGAATGCATCACGCTCGACGATACGCATCTGGTCTGCCAGATCGGTCTTGAACGAGCGCAACTGGTCATCGATGATCGACTGCGCACGCTTGTCCCGTTCGATGCCTTCGCGGGTAAATACCTGCACGTCGATGACGGTACCGGTCATGCCTGACGGCACGCGCAAGGAGGTGTCCTTCACATCGGACGCCTTCTCGCCAAAAATCGCGCGCAGCAGCTTTTCTTCCGGAGTCAGCTGGGTTTCACCCTTCGGTGTGACCTTGCCGACCAGCACATCGCCGGCCTCGACTTCGGCACCAATATAAACAATGCCCGACTCATCCAGACGACCCAGTTGCGCTTCACCCAGCGACGCGATATCGCGAGTGATTTCCTCTGGTCCGAGCTTGGTATCACGCGCGACAACGGTCAGTTCCTCGACGTGGATCGAGGTGAAACGGTCGTCCGCGACCACGCGTTCAGAGATCAGGATCGAGTCTTCGAAGTTGTAGCCGTTCCAGGGCATGAACGCGACCAGCATGTTCTGCCCAAGCGCAAGCTCGCCGAGGTCAGTGGATGCGCCGTCAGCGATCACGTCGCCACGGGCAATCTTGTCACCCACCTTGACCACCGGCCGCTGGTTGATGTTGGTATTCTGGTTGGACCGGGTGTACTTGATCATGTTGTAGATGTCGACACCGACGTCACCCGCCTGTGCTTCATCATCATTTACCCGAATCACGATACGCTGTGCATCGACATAATCGACGATACCGCCACGCGTGGCTTGCACGGCCGTTCCCGAGTCCACCGCCACGGTACGCTCGATACCGGTACCGACCAGCGGCTTCTCCGGACGCAGGCAAGGCACCGCCTGACGCTGCATGTTCGCACCCATCAATGCACGGTTCGCGTCGTCGTGTTCGAGGAACGGAATCAGCGAAGCGGCAACCGACACGATCTGACCAGGCGCCACGTCCATGTATTGGACCTGATCAGCGGTGACCAGCGCGAATTCGCCCTTGTGACGGCAGGACACCAGGTCACCCACCAAGGCACCCTCTGCATCGACTTCGGCATTGGCCTGTGCGATGACGTACTGCCCTTCTTCAATCGCGGACAGATAGTCGATCTGATCCGTGACCTTGCTGTCGATCACCTTACGGTAAGGCGTCTCGAGGAAACCATGACGATTGGTACGGGCGTAAACTGCAAGCGAGTTGATCAGACCGATGTTCGGACCTTCCGGGGTCTCGATCGGGCATACACGACCGTAGTGCGTCGGATGAACGTCGCGAACCTCGAAGCCCGCACGTTCACGCGTCAGACCGCCTGGCCCCAGCGCAGAGACACGACGCTTGTGGGTGATTTCGGACAGCGGATTGGTCTGGTCCATGAACTGCGACAGCTGACTGGAACCAAAGAATTCCTTGATCGCCGCAGAAATGGGCTTGGCGTTGATCAGATCGTGTGGCATCAGGTTGTCCGACTCGGCCTGTGACAAACGCTCCTTGACTGCACGCTCGACACGCACCAGACCGGCGCGGAACTGATTCTCCGCCAGTTCGCCAACCGAACGCACACGACGGTTACCGAGGTGATCGATATCGTCAATCTCGCCACGTCCGTTGCGCAACTCAACCAGCACGCCAACAACCGCCAGGATGTCCTCATTGGACAAGACGCCGGCACCTTCTTCACCCCGTGGGCCAACTGCATCATAGAAACGCTTGAGCCAGTCCGGCGTACGCTCGTCGATCTTTTCCGGGTATGCACGACGATTGAACTTCATGCGACCGACGGTGGACAGGTCGTAGCGCTCCTCGGCGTAGAACAAGCCCTGGAACAAGGCCTCTACTGCATCCTCGGTTGGTGGTTCGCCCGGACGCATCATGCGATAGATTGCGACCTTTGCCGTCCACGCATCAACCGTTTCATCCACTCGCAGCGTCTGGGAAATGTAGGCACCGCGATCCAGATCGTTGACATACAGCGTCTGCAGATCGACGACACCCGCGTCACGCAGCTTATCCAGAAGGTCTTCAGTGATTTCGTCGTTGGCACGCGCGACGAGTTCGCCCGTTTCCGGATCAACGACATTACGTGCGATCACCCGGCCGAGCAGGAAATCGTCCGGTACCGACATGGTCTTGACACCGGCCTGATCAAGCTCGCGAATATGCTTCGCAGTGATCCGCTTGTCGCGGGCAACGATGAGCTTTCCATCCGGTGTGGTGATGTCGAAACGGGCGACTTCGCCACGCAGGCGATCAGGCACCAACTCGAAGTGTGCGCCCTCGGCAGACAGGTGGAAGGCGTCGAAATCGTGGAAGGTCGCGAGAATTTCTTCCGGCGACATGCCGATGGCACGCAACAGAATGGTGACCGGCATCTTGCGGCGACGGTCAACGCGGAAATAGAGATGATCTTTAGGATCGAACTCGAAATCCAGCCAGGAACCGCGGTAAGGAATGATCCGCGCCGAAAACAACAGCTTGCCGGAAGAATGGGTCTTGCCACGGTCATGCTCGAAGAACACACCCGGCGAGCGGTGCAACTGCGACACGATGACGCGCTCGGTGCCGTTGATGACGAAGGAACCCGTATTCGTCATGAGCGGAATCTCGCCCATGTAGACTTCCTGCTCCTTGACCTCCTTGATGGTCTCCTTCGGAGCCTCGCGATCCATGATGACAAGGCGCACACGCGCGCGCAACGGCGATGCGAAGGTCAGGCCGCGCTGTTGACATTCCTTCACATCGAAGGCGGGCTCGCCCAGCATGTACTGGACAAACTCGAGCCGGGCATTGCCACTATGGCTCGAAATCGGGAAGATCGAGGTGAAGGCTGCCTGCAGGCCATTATTGATGCGCCTTTCGGGCAGGGTTTCCGCTTGCAGGAAAGCCGCAAACGACTCGATCTGGGTGGCGAGCAGGAAAGGCGCATCGAGCACGGCCGCGCGCTTGGCGAAGCTCTTGCGGATACGCTTTTTCTCAGTGTAGGAATACGCCATGGATGCTCCGGCTAGAGGTCGAACGTCGGGAAGACAGAACACAGCGCCCACATTCGGGCACTATTGACACCATAATCCACCGAAAATTCGGGGACGCTTTGTTCTGGCCTCGTACTTGAATAGAAAGCACGAAAGGGCTGGCGCTCATGACGAGCACCAGCCCCGAGGCGAAAGCGAGAATTACTTGATCTCGACCTTGGCGCCAGCGTCTTCCAGTTGCTTCTTCAGCGCGTCGGCGTCAGCCTTCGACACGCCTTCCTTCACGGCCTTCGGTGCGCCGTCCACGACGTCCTTGGCTTCCTTCAGGCCCAGACCGGTAGCGGCACGGACAACCTTGATGACTTCAACCTTCTTGTCGCCGGCGGCGGTCAGGATAACGTCGAACTCGGTCTTCTCTTCCACCACGGCAGCGGCAGCGCCAGCGCCCGGAGCAGCCACAGCCATCGCGGCAGCGGAAACACCAAACTTCTCTTCGAACGCCTTGACCAGGTCGTTCAGTTCCATAACGGTCATCGAACCAACGGCTTCGAGGATGTCGTCTTTGCTGATTGCCATTTCAAATTACTCCAAAATCCAAACTTTGTAGAAAACAGTAGTGTTGGTCGATCAGGCAGCTGCGCCTTCTTCCTCGCGCTTCTTGGCGAGGGCGGCGAGCGCCACGGCAAAGCCGGAGACCGGTGCCTGCATGACGCCCAGCAGGCGAGCAAGCAGCTCTTCGCGACTGGGAATGGACGCCAACGCCTGCACACCAGCCTTGTCGAGCGTCTTGCCCGCATAGGAACCGGCCTTCAGCACCAGCTTGTCATTGCCCTTGGCGAAATCGTTCAACACCTTGGCGGCGGCAACCGGATCTTCCGAGATACCGTAAATCAGCGGGCCAACAAGTTGGTCGCCAAGGTCGGCAAACGGGGTATCGGCGATCGCACGACGTACCAGGGTGTTCTTCAGCACACGAAGATAAACGCCAGACTCACGGGCCTTGGCACGCAGCGCAGTGAGATCACCCACTGCGATTCCGCGGTACTCGGCCACCGCGATTGTCTGGGCGCTGGCAACTTGTGCCGACACCTCAGCCACTACGGCTTTCTTGTCATCGAGATTGAGACCCACAGGCCTTTCCTCCTTTCAAGTCAACACGCGCTTCACTTGGGGTGAAACGCACCCACGGCGACCTGGATCAGGAGTAGGGCTGAAAACAGCCTGAATCCTGTTCTGAGCACACCGTCTGCGCAGGCCATCCCGAAGGACGATTAAACAATGGCCGAAGCCCTGCACCTGCGGTCTTTGACGATCCGCCCGACACCGAATGCCGGACGGCTCAAAGTTCTTTTTACCTGACGCGCTTAAGCGGCGGTCGAGGTTTCGACGCGAACACCGGCACCCATGGTGCTCGACACCGCGATGCGGCGCAGATACACGCCCTTGGCAGCAGCCGGACGGGCCTTGACCAACGCCTCGACGAAAGCATTCAAGTTCTGCTGCAGCGCATCAACACCGAACGACGCCCGTCCGATGGTTGCATGCACCAGACCACCCTTGTCGGTACGATATTGCACCTGACCGGCTTTGGCATTCTTGACCGCGGTAGTGACATCCATGGTCACGGTACCAACCTTCGGGTTCGGCATCAGGCCACGAGGACCGAGGATCTGGCCCAGCTGACCCACCACACGCATTGCGTCAGGCGTCGCGATACACAGGTCGAAGTCAATCGTGCCGCCCTTGACCTGCTCGGCGAGATCATCGAAACCAACAACGTCAGCACCTGCCGCACGCGCAGCTTCAGCCTTCTCGCCCTGAGCGAACACAGCCACACGCACCGACTTGCCGGTACCGGCGGGCAGCACCACAGAACCACGCACGACTTGATCCGACTTGCGTGCATCCACACCCAGGTTGATGGCGACGTCGATCGACTCATCAAACTTGGCAGTCGCGCATTCCTTCACCAGCGCCAGCGCTTCAGCAACGGGATAAATCTTATTGCGGTCGACCTTGGCACGCAGGGCCTGAACTCGCTTCGAAATCTTCGCCATGATTACAGGCCCTCCACGGTGATGCCCATGCTGCGAGCGGAACCAGCGATGGTGCGCACGGCAGCTTCCAGATCGGCAGCGGTCAGGTCGGGCATCTTGGTCTTGGCAATGTCTTCGACCTGGGCGCGGCTGATCGAACCCACCTTGTCGGTATGGGGCTTCGGCGAGCCTTTCTGGATCCCAGCAGCCTTCTTGATCAGAATGGTCGCCGGCGGCGTCTTCATGATGAAGGTGAAGCTCTTGTCCGCGAAAGCGGTGATCACCACCGGGATCGGCAGGCCGGGCTCAAGACCTTGGGTCTTGGCATTGAAGGCCTTGCAGAACTCCATGATATTCAGGCCGCGCTGACCAAGCGCCGGGCCGATCGGGGGGCTGGGATTGGCCTTGCCGGCCGGCACCTGCAGCTTGATGTAGCCAATGATTTTCTTTGCCATTTAGGCTTACTCCTGTATTGAGTGATAGCGCGCCAACCACAAGGCGCTCCTCGTGTTGCCCAAGTAAACGGGCTATAGCGGGCGCAAAGCGCCCGCTTTTTTACTCAGGTCTTTTCGACTTGAGCAAAATCCAGCTCTACCGGCGTCGCACGACCAAAGATCGTTACCGACACCCGCAGCTTGCTTTTCTCGTAGTTCACATCTTCAACGGAACCATGGAAATCGGTAAACGGACCTTCCTTGACCCGAACCACTTCGCCCGTTTCGAACAAGACCTTCGGACGAGGCTTATCCACCCCTTCCTGCATCTGCTGCATGATCTTCTCGACTTCTTTTTCCGAAATCGGCGAAGGCTTGGTCGCGGTGCCACCGACAAACCCAGTGACCTTTGGAGTGGACTTCACCAGATGCCAGGATTCGTCGTTCATTTCCATTTCCACCAGCACATAGCCAGGGAAAAACTTGCGTTCCGTGATGCTTTTCTGACCGCCCTTCATTTCGATGACTTCTTCGACTGGCACCAGAATCTGCCCAAAGGCATCCTGCATGCCAGCACGATTGACGCGATCGATCAGAGCGCGCTGCACCGACTTCTCGAAACCCGAGTAAGCGTGCACCACATACCAGCGCTTTGTCATGTTCATTTCCAGCCCAGAACGAGGTCGTAAAGCACCCATTCCAGACTCTTGTCGGTCAACCAGAGGAAAATCGCCATCACCACGACGAAGGCGAACACAATACCGGTCGTCTGTACGGTCTCTTTTCGACTCGGCCACACCACCTTCTTGGTTTCAGTGACCGACTCACGAGCAAACTCGACAAAACGACGACCAGGCTCGGACTGCCAGGCAACCGCAAGACCCGCACCCAGACCTGCGAGCACACTCAATACACGTAGCACGAGCGCCTGCTCGGACAGCAGGTAAAAGCCGACCACGCCGGCCGCAACCAGTGCCAGAGCCAGCGCGAACTTCAACTTATCGGCCATCGAGGCAATGACTTCCGAAAAAATGTGGCAGGGGCAGAGGGAATCGAACCCCCAACCTTCGGTTTTGGAGACCGACGCTCTGCCAGTTGAGCTATACCCCTGCAGCAGAGACTACAAAGCGCACCTTTTCAGGCGCGCTCCATATCGATCAATCGCTACTGCGATTACTCGATGATCTTGGCGACGACGCCGGCACCAACGGTGCGACCACCTTCACGGATGGCGAAACGCAGACCTTCTTCCATGGCGATCGGAGCGATCAGCTTGACAGTGATCGACACGTTGTCACCCGGCATGACCATCTCTGTGCCTTCCGGCAGCGTGATCGCACCCGTCACATCCGTCGTACGGAAGTAGAACTGCGGACGGTAGTTGGCGAAGAACGGCGTGTGACGGCCACCCTCTTCCTTCGACAGCACATACACCTCACCCGTGAAGTGGGTGTGCGGCTTGATCGAACCCGGCTTGCACAGCACCTGGCCGCGCTCGACGTCTTCACGCTTGGTGCCGCGCAGCAGCACGCCCACGTTGTCGCCAGCCTGACCCTGATCCAGCAGCTTGCGGAACATTTCCACGCCGGTGCAGGTGGTCTTGACCGTCGCCTTGATGCCGACAATCTCGATTTCCTCACCAACCTTGACCACGCCACGCTCGACACGACCGGTCACCACGGTGCCACGACCCGAGATCGAGAACACGTCTTCGATCGGCAGCAGGAAAGGGCGATCGATGGCGCGCTCAGGCGTCGGAATGTAGCTGTCCAGCGCATCAGCCAGACGGAAGATCGCCGGCTCACCGATGTCGGACTGGTCGCCTTCGAGCGCCTTCAGTGCCGAACCCTTGACGATGGGCACATCGTCACCCGGAAAGTCATACTTCGACAGCAGCTCACGCACTTCCATCTCGACGAGCTCGAGCAGCTCTTCGTCATCGACCATGTCGCACTTGTTCAGGAACACGATGATGTACGGAACACCCACCTGACGAGCCAGCAGGATGTGCTCGCGAGTCTGCGGCATCGGGCCGTCAGCAGCCGAACACACCAGGATCGCGCCATCCATCTGCGCCGCACCGGTAATCATGTTCTTGACGTAGTCAGCGTGACCCGGGCAATCAACGTGCGCATAGTGACGCGCTGCGGTCTCGTATTCGACGTGCGCGGTGTTGATGGTGATACCACGCGCCTTTTCTTCCGGCGCCGCATCGATCTGGTCATAGGCCTTCGCCTCGCCACCGAACTTCTTCGACAGAATCGTCGTGATCGCTGCCGTCAGCGTGGTCTTGCCGTGGTCAACGTGGCCAATCGTGCCAACGTTTACGTGCGGCTTCGTACGTTCAAACTTACCCTTAGCCATATCGACACCCTTTAATCAGAATCAGAATTTTAGAACCGATGACTCCGACACCGTCACACAGGACGAGGCAGATGGAAGTGGTGCCCTTGACGTGGATTGAACACGTGGCCTCTCCCTTACCAAGGGAGTGCTCTACCACTGAGCTACAAGGGCGCCGAAACCGGCACTACTTAAAGCTGGAGCGGGTGAAGGGAATCGAACCCTCGTCATAAGCTTGGAAGGCTTCTGCTCTACCATTGAGCTACACCCGCGCACTTCAAACGATCTTCAGCCGATTCACTACTACCGCTACTGGTGCTGCAAAACCACAGCACCTAATGTGCTTCCAAGCGCGAAGCCCCGCACTATAGAGGTCAACATCGGACCTGTCAAACGTTTTCGAAAAAATCTTCAGAACTTCGAACAGAGGCCTTAGCTGATCGCAGCCAGGCAAGTTTGACGCCCACCGCGCTCACGCCAGAGAATGCTGCGCTGCCAACCCGATATGCACTGATGCCCCCCTTCGATACGCTCGCCACCTTCCTGGCCATTTCCGTGCTGATTACACTCAGCCCAGGCCCTGACAACCTGATGGTGTTGAGCTACGGCCTTTCTGGCGGACGACGCTCAGCACTGGGCATCGCCTGCGGGTGCGCCCTGGGCTGCTTTACCCATACACTTTGGGCCAGCCTGGGGGTCAGCGCCGCATTGGCGGCCCAGCCGACCCTGCTGACCCTGTTGAAGGTGACTGGCGCCGCCTATCTGGCATGGCTGGGCATTCAGGCGCTGTGCAATGCGCGTGTCGCTCAAGTACATTCACATTCAATCGCACAGTCAGCACAGACTTGGGGAACCCACGTACGCCGGGGCTTCGTCGCCAACGCAATCAACCCCAAGGTGGCGTTGTTCTTTCTCGCTTTCCTGCCCCAGTTCACTCAGCAGGGCGATACGCAGATCAGCCTGCAACTCATTGCCCTCGGCACCCTGTTTTCGGTTCAAACACTGATCGTGTTTGGCGCCATCGCACTGCTGTCTGGCACGATCGGCGGATTACTCGCCCGCCACGAACATGCAAGCATCTGGCTTGACCGGATGACTGGCGGCCTGTTGCTCGCCCTTGCGCTGCGGCTCGCATTTGACCGCACCACACTCTGACACCGAGACGCATGATGAGACGCGCATCCACCACCCTTCCCGCTCCACCCACCGGACAAAGACATGACTGGCAGACCATCCGCCAACTCCTGCCTTTTGTCTGGGCGTACAAAGGTCGCGTATTGTTGGCGCTGGGCTGTCTGATCGCCGCAAAGGGCGCCAACGTCACCGTCCCGATTACGTTCAAGCATCTGATTGACGGCTTGTCGATCTCTAACGAGCAAGCCTTCATCGTGGTACCCGCAGCACTCCTGCTTGCTTACGGCGTGCTGCGATTCTCGACCTCGCTCTTCACTGAGCTGCGCGAAATCATTTTCGCCAGAGTGACGCAACAAGCCGTGCGCGAAATCACCTTGCGTCTTTTCAAGCACCTGCACCAACTCAGCCTGCGCTTTCATCTCGAGCGTCAGACCGGAGGCTTGACCCGCGACATCGAGCGCGGCACACGATCGATCGGCTCACTCATCAGCTACACGCTGTATTCGATCCTGCCCACCCTCATCGAGATCAGCCTCGTCATCGGCATCCTGCTTGTGCAGTACGACGCGGTGTTCGCCGTGATCACGCTGTGCACGCTGGCGATCTACATCACATTCACCGTGGTCGTCACCAACTGGCGCACCGCGCTGCGACGTCACGCCAACGAGCTCGACTCTGCCGCCAACGCACGCGCCATCGACAGCCTGCTGAACTTCGAGACGGTCAAGTACTTCAACAACGAAGCTTACGAAGCCCGTCGCTACGACGAACAACTGGGAAAGTGGACGCAGGCACAAGTCCGCAACCAGTATTCACTTTCTGCGCTGAATATCGGCCAGGCGGCCATCATCTCGGTTGGCGTCACACTAATGATGTGGCAGGCCGCGACGCGCGTCGCCTCGGGCGCGATGACACTGGGCGACATCGTGCTGGTCAATGCCTTCATGATCCAGCTCTACATCCCGCTGAACTTTCTTGGGGTGATCTACCGCGAGATCCGCCAGGCACTGACCGACATCGAGCGCATGTTCGGCCTGATGAATGAACACCAGGAGATTGCAGACGCTCCAGATGCGCATGTCCTGCCCACCGGCCCGGCATCGATCCGGTTCGACGCGGTCAACTTTGCCTATGACAACAAGCGCCCGATCCTTCACGACATCAACTTCACGGTCGAGGCTGGGCAGACTGTTGCGATCGTCGGCCACTCCGGCTCAGGCAAGTCGACGCTGGCCCGCCTGCTGTACCGCTTTTATGATGTCACGGGCGGCAGCATCCGTATCAATGGCCACGACCTCCGCCAGCTCACCCAGGACAGCCTGCGCAGTGCAATCGGCATCGTGCCGCAGGACACCGTGCTGTTCAACGACACCCTGCTCTACAACATCCAGTACGGGCGCCCGGACGCCAGCAAGGAGGAGGCAGAGGCTGCCGCCCGCGCCGCCCAACTGGAGGCCTTCATCCAGCAACTGCCAGACGGTTACGCAACCCGTGTCGGAGAGCGCGGACTGAAGTTATCGGGCGGTGAAAAGCAGCGCGTTGCCATTGCCCGTGCCTTACTGAAAGACCCGGCCATCCTGATCTTCGACGAGGCGACATCCGCACTGGACTCGAAAACAGAGAAAGCCATACAGGGGCAGATCGAACTCGCCGCCACCGGGCGAACAGCCCTGGTGATTGCTCACCGCCTATCAACGATCATGAATGCGGATCAGATCATCGTGATGGAGCACGGACGGATCATCGAGCGCGGCACTCACGAACAGCTGATCGCACAAAAAGGCGATTACGCCCAGATGTGGGAAAGCCAGCAGCAAAACGCACTCGACGCCGAAACATGATGCTGCTGAAACAAATATGGCGCCCGAAAGCGCCATATTTGCTTGAATCACTTCGCAATGCTCAGCGAACACGCCGACGCTGAAGACCGAACAAGCCCACCAGACCGATACCCAGCAAACCCAGCAGGCCAGGCTCCGACACCTTACCCGGGGGCGTATCGGGCTTGGTGACACCACCTACTGCCGCGATTTTCACGTAGTCGTATTTGCCGTAAGTCGTTCCCAACGTACGCCACCCCGTCGAACTCCGATCACCCGAGGTCACTCCCACTCCAGCCTGAAACCCCCCCGCTCCGATCAGCCAGAAACTTGAGTACAGATTCTCGTCAGTCCCCAACTGAACTGTCGTCGTTCCAATGTTCGAATAATTTCCAACCAGCGTCCAGCCGCTGCTGGTCAGGTTCTGCAAACTCGTAGTGGTCGGCGTACCCACGCCGGTGTAAGCCATCACGAAGATGTCCGAGTCATTGGACCACCAACCAGCCTTCACCGTATCCAGCCGAACCAGATCATCAAAACTGAGCACCGCAACCTCGTAGCCATTCGCATTGTCCAGCGAATGCTCCGGCGAGCCTTCAGGCCCGATCCCGATTCCCGAGCCCCCCCAATAGCCAACAGTGGTTGTCGCGAGCATAGTGGTATTGCCCGACGCCCTCCAACCGGTCACCAAGGGCTCGTTTGCCGCTGAATTGGTCAATGCCCAAGTCGTCGCGGCAGAGGCTGAAAACGAACAAGCCACCAAAGCAGCAGCCACTGCGAATTTGCGTAGAGTAATCATGTCAGTACACCCGAAAAATAACTTTAGACATAGAACAGCAAATATCAGGCCTGAATTTTAAATCGTTCAAAAACAGTACTTTAAACACACATCAAGCCGCATGGAAAGCAAATCTGTCAAATTTACCGACAGCATTACAACTTCTTGAGCAATTCACGCGCCTCATCCGTCCAGGCTGACTGCGCCCCATCTTGCAGCGCAGCCTGCAACTCAGCCCTGGCTTCATCTGCCCGCCCCTGGCGTGCCAACGCAAATCCGAGATGCCAGCGAATCTCGGCATCCTGCGGCGCACGCAGACGTGCGTCACGTAGATGCCGTATCGCTTCATCGTAGCGCCCTGCCCGTGCCAACGCCCAGCCCAGGGTATCAACAATGGCTACATCGCCCGGCGCCATCGCCAACGCTTGCTGCGCAAGGGCCACCGGATCCCCTTCCCCCAGATGGATCAGCACATTCGCAAGGTTGTTCAGTGTCCTTGCATCAAATCTTCCGGACGCAACGACCTTTTCGTACCCGCGACGCGCTGCAACCCAATCACCCTTACGCATTTCCAACTCCGCCAGCACGGAGTAAGCACTCATGTCGTCAGGCGCACGCTGCAACCAACGACGCACCCAGACAGCACCCTGCTCTGGCTTACCCAGCAGCACATGCGCACTTGCAAGACGAGTCACCAGATCAAAATCGGGTTGCAACTCGAACGCCTGTCGATAGCGTTCCACCGCCTGCGCAGGCTGCCCCCTGTCCATCGCCACATCACCCGCCAACCTCATGCCAATGGAACTACCGGGGTGCTGCTTGCGCAGCGCCTGAAGCGCGCTATCCACCGCTGGACTGTCCTTACGCATGCGCTCCGCTTGCACCATCAGCGCCATCGCAGCCAGGTCAGCGGGACGCCCCTGCATGGCCTTGCGTGCGGCATAGACTGCCGCATCAGGATTCGCAGCAGCAAGCTGCAAGTACCCTATCCTGACCAATGCCGTGGCATCAAACTCGGCCAGCGCCGTCATCTCACGCAAGGTTTGCTGCGCCGAACGTAAATCGCCCGCGGCGATCTCCGTGTTGGCCAGCGCAGCCATCACGCCAAGATCGCCCTTGCGCCGCAAGGCCAGCCCATACGCAGCCTCTCGTGCCCCCACCCTGTCACCCGCCGCAGAACGCAACTCGACCAGACCCAGCACGATCCGTACATCGTTGGGGCGCTCGGCAGCCGCCCGCTCAAACCAGCGCGATGCTTCAGCATGACGGCCCGCCCGTTGCTCAAGCATCGCCATCTCGTACATCGCGATGCCATCCCGCTTGTTTTTGCGCAGCAAGGTATCAAGCAGGCTGCGCGCCTCATCCAGTCGCCCCGACTCGATATCGGCGCGAATCAGGTTGAGCTGGGCAGGCATGAAGCCGGGCGACTTGCGCACCGCCTCAACATAGGCCTGCCGCGCTCCCTCAGCATCGCCAGTTGAAGCCTTGATCAAACCAAGCAGATTAAGTGCGGAGGGATCATCGGGCAAAGCTTCTACAACGCGCATGGCCACTGCGAGCGCGTCCGGCTTTTGCCCCTCCCGGACCAGCAAATTGGCCAGGGTCACCGCTACACCGAGGTCCTGTGGGTTGTGTTCAAAGGCCGCTTTCAGATTACTGATGCCAGCGGCGCGCTCCCCCTGTCCCAGCCTGCTCGCACCGAGAGAGGCCTGCAACTCGCTGGAACGCCCGCCCGCGGCAAGCGCACGCTCGAACAACTCGGTAGCACGTGCATACCGCTTCTGTGCAAGCTGAACCCGCCCCAGCAGGTGCAGGGTCTGCGGATCATCGGGCAGATCGCGCAGCACCTGATCCAACAAAGTCGCTGCACGCGGATATTCGCCCATGTCGACCAACACCGCAGCCAGCAGGCGACGCGCACCAATATTGCGCGGGTAACGCCCCGTCAACGCCTCAAGATACTTGCGCGCCTTTTCATATTGACGCCCCGAGTAGTGCGCCAGCGCACCGACCATCAGGATCTGCTCTTGGGTCGCCAGCCACTCCGACGGCAACGCATCAACGAGGCCGGCAGCCTCCTCCATATATCGTGAGGCCGCAGCTGCATCGCCGCGACGTGTCGCAAGCAATGCCTGCAGGTAACGGGCCCTGGGTTCGGACGCGGTGTCGAGCACCGCCAAGGTGCTGACTGCTTCGGCGTCGCGGGAAAGATCAATCAGAATCCCCGCACGCGCCACCACCGCATCGACAAAGCCGGGTTGCAAGGAGATCGCCTTTTCATAGCCTGCCAACGCCCCAGCCAGATCACCCGCAGCATGCTTCACCGACGCCAGTGCATTGTGCGCAGCTGCCAGATCCGGCGCCAACTCCACCGCTCGCTCAGCACGAACACGCGCCACATCCAGCTCACCACCGGCGATCAGCCGCGGCACTTCGGCCAGCAGTGGCACAGGCGACAGGGAGTCCAGCGCCCTAGCCTCTTCGAAACTGCGTGTTGCATCAATTGACTTGCCGACATTGCCCAAAGCTGTGCCGCGCAGGCTCAATACATCCACCTTGGCAGGAAGCGACAATCCGTCCGGCTTGATCGAGTCAATCAGCAGTTGATACCGACCCTGCATCAGATAGATCTGAGCGAGCGGCACAACCACCACCTCCCGGTCGGCGCCAAGGCGCAATGCCTCCTTGAACTCAACCTCAGCCGGGCCGACATCGCCGCTCGACAGGTATGCCTTGGCCAGCAGCAGATGGGCCGCGAGCATGTCGCGGTCCTGCTGGAGTGCGTTTTTTAGCTGGATGATCGCCCCAGGCACATCGTTGCCCTGGAAGCGAACCAATGCATCTTCATAGAACCGACCCGCTTTGGCCGCATCGGCATGGACATGCCCCCCGCCTGCCAGCAGCGGCACACACGCGAGGATGCGCAGGTAACGGTAGAGACGACTGTTCATGTTCAAGCACTCGAGCGTGAGGTGATACGGAAACGAATTATATGAACGCGACCAATCGTGGTCCGTTAAATCGTCCCTGAGCTCACGCCGATGCCATTTCCTTCACCGAATCGCAGCCTGCCGCATCGGCAATCGCGACCTTACCGCCCGCTACACCTTTGACCGTGTACATCGCCTGATCCGCACAGCGCATCAGCGCCGACAGCTCATCGGCATGATCGGGTTGCAGCGCAATGCCAATCGAAGCCCCGATGACGAACTCGATACCATCGATGACAAAGGGCTGCTGCAAGCGCTCGACAATCTTCTCGGCCACGCCCAGCGCATCATCGGGTGACGACACCCGCCCCAACAACACGACGAACTCGTCTCCGCCCACACGGGCAACGGTATCGCTTTGGCGCAGATCTCCGCCCAGACGCTGGGCGACCGCACGCAGTACATGATCACCCGTTTCGTGGCCATACTGGTCATTGACCGGCTTGAAGTCATCCAGATCAAGATAGAGCAGCGCCAGCCGATGTCCCTCCCGCCTTGCGACCTCGGTGGCCTGGCGGTAGCGCCCTTCCAGCAACACGCGGTTGGCCAGCCCGGTCAGGCTGTCATGCAGCGCCAGTTGGCGGACCTGGGCCTCGGACTGTTCGAGGCGGCGCCCCGTCCGGTCGAGATACCAGGCCAGTACCAAGGCCACGGCAAAACAAGCCAGAGCGATTGCGCGCGTCCAGCCTCGGACGGCATCCAGCCCGGGAGGTGGATACCGGGGGATTGCGACCATCCCCCACCCGCCATCGAGTACCCGGACATCGAGCTCGATACGATCCGGCCGATCGAACAGCGCGGGATCGCCCCAGAACACGGCACCCTTCCAGCCACTGCCATCCACACCTCGCAACGCCAGCAGCAAGCGCCCTTCCGGCTCGACAAGGCCCGCCGAAGCCAGCAAGCGATCAAAGTCGATGGGCGTACTCATCAAGCCCCAGTAAGAACCACTTCGGGGAGCGACACCCTGGTCAGCAAGGTAGATCGGTACGCGATGGATCAATGCCCTGCCACCCTGAACCAGATCGACCGGTCCAGCCAGCACCGGCTGCCGCGTCTCGAGCATGCGGCGGGTGGCTGCCCCCTGAACCGGATGGTTGAGCAGATCCAGCCCAAGCGCAGCCTGATTACCCTCCAGCGGGTACACCATCTCGATCACGTTATTGGGTGCCAATGTGATGTTGCGTAGCAAGGAATGCGTCCGCATCAGCTCACGCGCCAACAACTGAAAGCGCGCCGGCGCGATCGTGCCGCTGACCGCGACATCTGCGATCAAGCCGGCTGTGAGATTGGTCGCACCATTGATCTCACCCTCAAGCCGGGCACGCAGACCGGCGAGCTCCGACAGGCTCTCCGCCCGCCAACGCTCCTGCAAGCGCTCCTCGACCAGACGCCCGGACACCAGCACGAACGCAGACAGCACCGTGCCGACCAATGCAAGGCCGATGCTCATCCAGCGCTGACGGGCGAACACACTCATCCAGTGACGTCTCACGATAACGGATCCGAAGCATCATATTCTACGGGGTGCATGGACGGCACGCAGGCATATCGCGTGACGCGTGCGGACAACACCCACTGGATCACCACAAGGTGCGGCCCGGGCCGATCGAGTACACTCCTCCACCGATTAGACACAGGGTATAGGTCATGGACGCACACGGCGCCTTCCCGTTCTTGAAGGAAACCATCCTCTTCCTGGTCCTGACCGGCATCCTGATCCCCTTGCTCGCACGCCTGCGGATCAACGCCGTCCTGGGCTTTCTCGCGGTCGGCACCCTTCTGGGCCCTTATGGCCTGGCCAGCCTTGCGGACACCTGGCCCAAGCTGAGCTACATCACCTTCTCCCGCGACGAGGGCGTACAGGCGCTTGCCGAACTGGGCGTCATCTTCCTGATGTTCATGATCGGCCTGGAAATGTCCATCGACCGCTTGTGGTCGATGCGCCGTCTGGTATTTGGCCTGGGCAGCCTGCAGGTCACGGTAACCGCGAGCCTCATCGGCCTGATCGCAGCCTGGTTTGGCCATGGGGTAGAAGCATCGGTTGTGCTGGGTCTCGCGCTGGCCTTCTCCTCCACAGCCATCGTCATGCAATTGCTGATCCAGCAAAAAGAGCTGGGCAGCCCGCTGGGGCAGACCTCGTTCGCCATCCTGCTGCTGCAGGATCTGGCCGTGGTTCCCCTTCTGGTCCTGATCTCCATCCTCGGAGCGAAGGGTGGCGAGGGCAGCTTCGCCGCCACAATGGGGCTTGCCGTGGGCAAAGGGCTGATCACTGTTGGACTGATCTACCTGATTGGCCGCCGAGTGGTGCGGCCGGTGTTCCACCAGATCGCAGCCAGCCGGCAACCCGATACCTTCATGGCGCTGACCCTGCTGTCCACACTCGGCGTTGCTGCGCTGACCTGGGCGGCCGGACTGTCGATGGCCCTTGGCGCACTGCTGGCGGGCCTGATCATCGCCGAAACAGAGTTCCGTCACGAAGTCGAAGTCACCATCGAGCCTTTCAAGGGCCTGCTGATGGGTCTCTTCTTCCTGTCCGTCGGCATGGGTATCGACCTGCGTGCGCTCGTCGCCGAGCCCCTCTGGACACCACTCTCGGTCGTTGGGCTCATCCTGATCAAGGCTGTCGTGATCATCGTGCTGCTGCGCGCATTCGGACTATCCTGGGGACGCGCCACCGAAGGCGGCCTGTTGCTTGGTCAGGGCAGCGAATTTGCGTTCATCGTCATCGGCCTGGCCTTGAGCTTCGGCATCCTGCCACGTGATATCGGACAGTTCATGTTGCTGGTGGTCGGCCTGAGCATGCTGGCTGCACCACTGGTCGCCCGGGTCGGACGTACGGTCGGAGCCATGATGGAGCGCCGCGAGGGCGCAGCACCGCTCGCAGAGAACACCGAGTTCGAGGGCTTGCACGGACATGTCATCATTGCTGGCTATGGCCGGGTCGGCCGTCTGGTTGGCCAGATGCTGGCAGAACAAGGCGTGCCTTATGTCGCCATCGAGAGCGATGCCAAAGTCGTCGCACGGGAGCGCCAGGCAGGCATCCCGCTGATCTACGGCGACGCCAGCCGCCCCGAACTGTTGCGCCGACTCCGGCTCGACCAGGCGCAAGCGGTCGTGCTGACCATGGATCACGTCGCCGCCGCCATCCACGCAACACATGGCATCCGCCGAACCCTGCCCGGCATCCACATCATCGCCCGGGCACGCGACGAAAAGCACGCCCTTGCATTGCGCGAAGCGGGCGCAAACCGGGTTGTTCCGGAAACGCTGGAATCCAGCCTGCAGCTGACCGGCTCGGTCCTCGAAACGCTCGGCCTCCCCCCCGAGGCGGCGGGCCGGTTGCTGGACGTGGAGCGGGAACGCCGTATCAACGCATTTCACGCCTGAGCCCCCCAAGGGAGAACCCCAAGCGCAAAGTTCGGATCAAAGGCACACAATCACGACAGAACATGCGGCCGCAACACCGCAGCCGCCCAAACGGGAGACGATCATGCACAGTCCGGTTCGCGTCGAACACGATCTGCTTGGCGAGCGCGAAGTCCCTGCGGATGTGTACTGGGGCATCCATACCCTGCGTGCGCTCGAGAACTACCCGATCACTGGCAAACCCATCGGCTCCTATCCCGAACTGGTCAAGGCACTTTCACTGGTCAAGCAGGCTGCAGCACGCGCCAACCACCAGCTTGGCCAGCTGGACGACACCCGACACCGTGCCATCGAAGACGCCTGTCGCGAGATTGCCGACGGCAGGCTGCACGGGCAGTTCGTCGTCGATGTCATCCAGGGCGGTGCGGGTACCTCGACCAACATGAACGCCAACGAGGTCATCGCCAACCTCGCACTGGAAAAGCTCGGCTGGCCCCGCGGCCACTACAAGGAGCTGCATCCGATCAACCACGTCAACATGAGCCAGAGCACCAACGACGTGTACCCCACTGCGCTCAAGCTGGCCGTGGTGTTTGCCATCCAGGGCCTGCTCAACGCCATGGAGAGCCTGCGCCAGGCCTATCTGGCCAAGGCGGCGGAGTTCAAGGACATCCTCAAGATCGGTCGTACCCAGTTGCAGGACGCCGTGCCGATGACGCTTGGGCAGGAGTTCTCGACCTATGCGGTCATGATGAGCGAAGACATCGCCCGACTGCGCGAGGCCATCGCCCTGATCCAGGAAGTCAATCTTGGCGCCACGGCGATCGGCACCGGCATCAACACCGACATCCGTTATGCCCGGATGGCAACCGAGTTCCTGTCCGAGCTGTCCGGGGTCAAGCTGGTTCCGGCCGAGAACCTGATCGAGGCTACCCAGGATACCGGTGCCTTCGTGCAACTGTCCGGCGTGCTCAAACGCATTGCCTGCAAGCTGTCCAAGGTGTGTAACGACCTGCGCCTGCTGTCGTCCGGCCCGCAGGCCGGTTTCAACGAGATCAACCTGCCAGAACGCGCCGCCGGTTCCAGCATCATGCCCGGCAAGGTCAACCCGATCATTCCGGAAGTGGTCAATCAGATCGCCTTCGAAGTCATCGGCAACGACGTCACCATCACCATGGCGTCCGAAGGTGGTCAGCTTCAGCTCAACGCCTTCGAGCCCATCATCGGCCATTCACTGTTCAAGAGCATTGAGCACCTTGAAGCCGGCTGCAGGACACTGACCGAAAACTGCATACGGGGCATTACCGCCAACCGCGACCTGCTTGCCGAACGCGTACGCACGTCCGCTGGGCTGGCGACCGCGCTGAACCCGGTCATCGGCTATGAGAATGCCACGTGGGCTGCGCGCGAAGCCTTGCGCAGCGGTCGCAGCGTGGCCGAACTGGTGCTCGAGCGCGGATTGGCAGACCAGGAAACACTGGAGCGCGTGCTGCGCCCGGAGGTGCTGACCGCACCACGCGCCTGAAACAGCAACGCACCCTGTTAGACTACACGCCTCGCCTGGATCAACGCAGGGTATGCACCGGTTTCACCTGAGTCGCGCACGCGCAATCATCACCTTTTTCGCCCTCACGCTGGCTGCGCTTCTTGCCGTCCCCGCCAATGCTGCCCCTGGAACGCTGGACCGCATTCGAGAACGAGGCGTTGTGCACCTGGGCTACCGGGTTTCCTCGGTACCGTTCTCTTACGTGCTGCCGGACGGGCAAGTCGTCGGCTATGCGCACGCCTTTGCGCTGGGCATTGTCGAAGCCATCCGCAAGCACCTTGGTCTGGCGCATCTCGGTATCGAACTGGTACCGATTACCTCGCAGAACCGCTTCCTGCTGATCGATGGCGGCAGCATCGACCTTGAGTGCGGGTCCACCACACACAACCGCGAACGCGAGCAGTTCGCCAGCTTTTCAAGTACCTTTTTCATCGCTGGAACGCGAATGATGGTACGTACCGACAGCCCGATCAGGGGCTTCAAGGATCTCGGCGCCGTGCGGGTGGTGACCACGGCCGGAACAACCTCCGAGCAGTTGCTACGGAGACTGAACAATCAACAGCCGGAACCCGCCATTATCATTTCCGCGGGCGATCATCACGATGCTTTCCTGGCACTGCAGGCTGGACGTGCCACCGCTTTCGTCATGGACGACGCATTGTTGTATGGCGAGCGCGCCAAAGCGCACACCCCGCAGCAGTGGCGGATCACCGGTGAGCCCCAGTCATTTGAAGCCTATGCTTGCATGCTCAAACGCAACGACGACGCTTTCAAGGCGGTCGTAGACCAGGCCATCACAAAAATGATGCGTAGCGGCGAGGCTGAATCGCTTTATGCAAAATGGTTTACACAGGCAATTCCACCGCACGGGATCAACCTGGAGTTTCCACTCTCGGACACCATGCGCACCCTGTTCCGCAAACCCAACGACCGCCCGCTGGACTGACGTCCCGTCAAAGCTGGTAATCCTCGCCGCCGCCCGATAGCGCATTCTCGACCATCCGGCGCGTCAGATGAGGCGCAAAACCTTCGATGAACGCATAGACATAGCCACGCAACCAGGCCCGCCGACGCAAGCCGATGCGGGTGGTGCTCGATTCAAACAGGTGTGCCGCATCGATCATGCCCAGATCACGATCAACGGCGGGGTCATAGGCCATCCGCGCCAGGATGCCGATGCCCAGATCCATTGCCACATAGGTCTTGATCACATCCGAGTCGATCGCGGTGAGCACGACATTGGGCTTCAACCCCCGCCCCAGAAACGCCTTGTTGATCAAACCCCGCCCGGTAAATGCGTCGTCATAGGTAATCAGTGGATACCGTGCAATGGCCTCCAGCGTCAGTGGCTGCTCCTTGAGGATGGGATGACGGGGAGAGGCCACCACACAACGGTTCCACTGGTGGCAGGGCAGCATCACCAGGTCCTCGCGCTCGGCAATGGCCTCGGTGGCGATCGCAATATCGGCAGTTCCATCCAGCACCATGTCACAGACCTGTTGCGGATTGCCCTGATGCAGTTCCAGCTTGACCTGCGGATAACGCCGCATGAAGTCACGGATCACCGTCGGCAGGGCATAACGCGCCTGGGTGTGGGTCGTCGCAATCGACAACCGGCCCGCGCTCTCGTTGGCAAACTCTTCACCCACCTGCTGCAGGTTATCGACATCACGCAACATGCGCTCGGCAATGGCCAGCACGGCCGTCCCGGGTTCGGTCACCCCCACCAGGCGCTTGCCGTGGCGGACGAAGATTTCCACGCCCAACTCGGACTCGAGCAAGCGGATCTGCTTTGACACCCCCGGCTGCGAGGTAAACAAGGCATCCGCAGCGTCGGACACATTCAGACCGCGGCGCGCCACCTCATGGATGTAACGTAACTGCTGCAGGTTCATTTTCGCATCCTTAATAACCAATTCTTCTTAAAGTCTAACGCAAACCCCCTTTTTATGCCTAAACATCCCGCTTAGGATGCACTGCACCATGAGCAGGTGTTCGTCAGCACGAACACCCAGCCCCAAGTCCGACGCCTGGGCGGCCGCGCTGCATCACACGACCGCTCGCAGACAGAGAGAAGCGATGTACCAATACGACGAATACGATCAGCGGATCGTGGATGAACGGGTCGCCCAATTCCGCGACCAGACGCGCCGCTATCTCGCCGGCGAATTGAGCGAGGACGAATTCCGCCCACTGCGCCTGCAGAACGGCCTCTACATCCAGCGCCATGCGCCGATGCTGCGCATCGCCGTGCCCTACGGCAACCTGCGCGCCAAGCAGGTGCGCATGCTCGCCCACATCGCACGCACCTATGATCGCGGTTACGGTCACTTCACGACGCGCCAGAATCTGCAATTCAACTGGCCCAAGCTCGAAGACGTGCCCGAAATCCTGGCCCAACTGGCCACGGTGCAGATGCACGCCATCCAGACCTCGGGCAACTGCATCCGTAACGTCACCTCCGACCCCTTCGCCGGCGTCGCTGGCGACGAGCAGATCGACCCTCGTCCGTGGTGCGAGATCGTGCGGCAGTGGAGCACTTTCCACCCGGAATTCGCCTATCTGCCGCGCAAATTCAAGATTGCAGTCAACGGTGCGACCGATGACCGTGCCGTCATTCAGGTACACGACATCGGTCTGGACTTGAAACGCGACGCAAGCGGCAACATCGGCTTCCGGGTACTGGTCGGCGGTGGCCTCGGCCGCACCCCCATCCTCGGCGAGGAAATCGCTGCCTTCGTGCCGTGGCAGGACATCCTCAGCTACTGCGAAGCAGTGCTGCGTGTCTATAACCTGCACGGCCGCCGCGACAACGCCTACAAGGCACGGATCAAGATCCTGGTGAAGGCACTCGGCATCGACGCCTTCCGCGCCCAGGTCGAAGCTGAATTCGCGCATCTGAAGGGTGGCCCCGCTACCCTGACCGAGGCAGAAGTGGCCCGCGTCGCACGCCACTTCGTCGACCCTGTGCGGGAAACCCTGCCCGCCGAAAATGCTGCCTACGCCGCCCAGCTCGCTGGCAACAAGGCCTTCGCAGCCTGGGCCCGGCGCAATGTCCGCGCGCACAAGTTCGCAGGCTACGCCAGCGTCGTGCTGTCACTGAAGCAGACGGGCATTGCGCCTGGAGACATCACCGCCGATCAGCTTGACCACGTCGCCGATCTCGCAGAACGCTACAGTTTTGGCGAAGTCCGCGTCACCCACGAGCAGAATCTGGTACTGGCCGATGTGCGCCAGTCCGAACTCTTCGCCGTATGGGAAAGCGCCCGTGATGCCGGCCTTGCCACACCCAACATCGGCCTGCTGACCGACATCATTGCCTGTCCGGGGGGAGATTTCTGCGCCCTGGCCAACGCCAAGTCGATCCCCATCGCCAACGCCATCCAGGCGCGCTTCGACGACCTCGACTACCTGCACGACATCGGCGAGATCGAGATCAACATCTCCGGCTGCATGAATGCCTGTGGTCACCACCACGTCGGTCACATCGGCGTACTTGGTGTCGATAAGAACGGTGAAGAGTGGTACCAGGTGACCGTCGGCGGCGACCAGGGCAACGACACCGCACTTGGCAAGGTCATCGGTCCATCCTTCGCCGCAGCCGAGATGCCGGATGTGGTCAGCTCCTTGATCCGCACCTACACTGAACATCGTCACCCTGACGAACGTTTCATCGACACCGTGCGCCGCGTTGGCGTCGAACCGTTCAAGACCCGCGTCTATGCTGAACGCGAGCAAAGGAAGCAAGCTCATGTCTGACATCATCAAGCACGGCACCCTGCACACGGACGACTGGACGGTAGTGCGCGTCGTCGAGGGCGAGGATCTCGCCGCGCTCGAACTGCCCGCTGGCCGTGTGATCGTGCCGCTGGCGCTGTGGCTGGCGCGACGCGACAGCTTGCTGGCCGGTGCGGAAGCGGGTGTCGTCGGCGTATGGCTGGCTGGCACTGAAGACCCTGCCACGCTCGCCGGCGATCTATTGCGTCTGCAGCTTATCGCGGTGGACTTTCCGAAGTTTGCCGATGGCCGGGGCTACTCGATCGCCACCTTGCTGCGCGCACGGTTTGGCTACGCTGGCGAACTGCGTGCCATTGGCGACGTCCTGCGCGACCAGTTCTTCTTCTACACCCGCTGTGGCTTCGACAGCCTGCAGCCGAAGGAAGGCAAGTACAGCCGTGCCCAGCTCGAGGCTGCGCTGGCCAGCCTGAAGGACTTCTCCGAACCCTACCAGGGGGCGGTAGACCGCGCAGAGCCGCTGTTCCGCCGACAGACACGCAAGGAGGCCGCATGAACATCTCCGTGTCCATGCTAAGGCCAGCCGGTGCCCAGGCACCCCGTAACCCGGCGACCCACCCCGAACTGAGCGAGGCGCTGCGTGCCACGGTTGCAACCAAAACCCGTGCCGCAATCGAACTGCTGCAAGCCACGGTGACGGAACTTGGCGACCAGGGTCAGGTGACCTTTGCCAACAGCTTTGGCGCCGAAGACATGGTGCTGACCGACCTGATCCTGGGCAACAAGCTGCCGGTCGAGATCTTCTCGCTCGACACCGGCCGCCTGCCGGCAGAAACCTACAAGCTGATGGGTGATGTGGAACAGCACTATCACACCCGGTTGAAGGTGTATTTTCCGGATGCCAGCTCGGTAGAGCACTACGTGCGGACCGAGGGCATCAATGCCTTCTACCACTCGCTGGAACTGCGCAAGACCTGCTGCCAGATTCGCAAGGTCGAACCGCTGCGGCGTGCGCTGGCGGGCAAGAAGGCCTGGGTCACCGGCCTGCGTGCAGCCCAGTCGACCACCCGCACCGGCCTGCCCTTGCGCGAGTTCGACGCCGGCAACGGTCTGGACAAGCTCAATCCCTTGTCGGACTGGAGCGAAACCGAGGTGTGGGCTTACATTCGCCTCAACAATGTGCCCTACAACGACCTGCACGACCAGTTCTACCCCAGCATCGGCTGCGCACCCTGTACCCGCGCAATCGCGCTTGGCGAGGACATCCGCGCCGGCCGCTGGTGGTGGGAAGACCCCACCGCCAAGGAATGCGGGCTTCACGTCAAGAAGGACTGAGTCATGCACCATCATCCTGCCAACGCTGCGCACGGCACGCCGATCGGCGCCCCCCGGCGCAGCCTGCAACACCGCCTGGGCGCCCTGCGCGCAGGTTTACGCGCGGCGCTTCGTGCGTTGCGCCCGCACCCCGTCAAGCATCCGAACCGGTAACACGCCATCATGTCCACGCTGACCAAACAGACGCTGTCCCACCTCGACTGGCTCGAGGCCGAAGCCATTCACATCCTGCGCGAAGTCGCCGGCCAGTGCGCCAATCCGGTGCTGTTGTTCTCTGGCGGCAAGGATTCGATCTGCCTGCTGCGCCTGGCCGAGAAGGCCTTCCGCCCGGGGCGTTTTCCTTTTCCGCTGATGCATATCGATACCGGCCACAACTACAAGGAAGTGACCGATTTCCGTGACAAGCGTGCAGCCGAACTGGGCGAGCGCCTGATCGTGCGCTCGGTGGAGGATTCCATGGCGCGCGGCACCGTGGTGCTGAAGTCGGCGGACGAGTCGCGAAACAAGCATCAGTCGGTCACCTTGCTTGAGGCGATCGAGGAGTTCGGCTTCGATGCGTGTATCGGCGGCGCCCGCCGCGACGAGGAGAAGGCTCGGGCGAAGGAGCGGATCATGAGCTTCCGCGACGAATTCGGTCAGTGGGACCCCAAGAATCAGCGTCCGGAGCTGTGGAACCTGTACAACGCGCGCAGCCACAAGGGCGAAAACATTCGCGCCTTCCCGATCAGCAACTGGACCGAGCTGGACGTGTGGCAGTACATCGCCCGCGAGCAGCTGGAGTTGCCGTCGATTTACTTTGCTCACGTGCGCCCGGTGGTACGCAAGAATGGCCTGCTACAACCGGTGACCGAACTGACCCCTGCCAGGCCTGGCGACCAGATCGAAGACGTGCTGGTGCGTTTCCGCACCGTCGGCGACATCACCTGCACGGCACCGGTGGAGTCGGATGCGGACACGCTGGAGAAGATCCTGGCGGAAACCGCGACCACCACGATCACCGAGCGCGGGGCGACACGGATGGACGACCAGACTTCCGAGGCTTCGATGGAGCAGCGGAAGAAGGAAGGGTATTTTTGACTGTTTCCGGGGTGCACCCGACGGTCCTCGCAAAGGACGCGCACGGGGCATTCCTTCCGAGGCTGCGGAACTCGCTACGCTCGGACAGTCCTCGCCTCTCCAGGAATGCCCCGCACACGTCCGGGAACCTTGGGCGGCACACCGAGAAGAAGCAGGGCGTGGGGCGCAAGACGCGAACACGGACAGCCAGGGATGTGCCGGGTGTTCCTGCAGAAGGCGAGGACTGTCCGAGCCCGCAGGGCGAGTTCCACAGCCTTCGGAAGGAACACCCGGCGCAGCCCTGGCGAATCGAAGGCACCTTACCAGCCCACTCGGCAACCGAATTCTTGAAAGCTTGAAGGAAAAATGAAAATGTCCGCCCCCGAAAACCTGCCCGAAATCGACAACGGCCTGCTGCGCTTCCTGACCTGCGGCAGCGTGGACGACGGCAAGAGCACCCTGATCGGCCGTCTGTTGTTCGACACCAAGACCATTCTCGCCGACACCATGAATGCGATCGAGAAGACCTCGGCCAAACGTGGCATGAGCGCAGTCGACCTGTCGCTGCTGACCGATGGCCTGCAGGCCGAACGCGAGCAAGGCATCACAATTGACGTTGCCTATCGCTACTTCTCGACCGGCACCCGCAAGTACATCATTGCCGACGCCCCCGGCCACGAGCAGTACACCCGCAACATGGTGACCGCGGCCTCCACCGCCAACCTTGCCATCATCCTCATTGATGCACGCAAGGGCGTGCTCACCCAGACCCGTCGCCACTCCTACCTGGCCAGTCTGGTAGGCATCCCCCACCTGCTGGTCGCGGTCAACAAGATGGACCTCGTCGACTACGACCAGACCGCCTTCGAACGCATCAAGGCAGACTACCTGGCCTTTGCCGCCCAGCTCGGCATCAAGGACGTCCGTTTCATCCCGATCTCCGCGCTGGCCGGCGACATGATCGTCGACCGCGGCGACCGGCTGAGCTGGTACGACGGCCCCACGCTGTTGGAAATTCTTGAGGCAGCACCAGCCGCCCACACCGAGCAGGCAGAAGACTTCCGCTTTCCGGTGCAATATGTCTGCCGTCCTCAGGACTCTGCCAACCCCGAACTACACGACTACCGAGGCTTCATGGGCCGGGTCGAATCGGGCGAGATTGCAGTCGGCGATGCCGTTACCGTGCTGCCTTCGGGCGCATCGAGCAAAGTCAAGGCGATCGAAATTGGCGGTCAGCAACTGCAGCGTGCCATCCACGAACAGTCAGTCACCCTGCTGCTCGAGGACGAAATCGACATCTCCCGTGGCGACATGATCGTGAAGGCTGCCGAAGTGCCTGAAGCGGTCAAGCAGATCGACGCAACCGTCTGCTGGCTGTCGGAAACCCCGATGTCACCGGCCCGAACCTATCTGGTGCGCCATACCACGCGCGAAGCCAAGGCCAAGATTGCCAAGATCGACTACCGTCTCGACGTCAATACGCTGGAACAGCAGACGGTCACCAGCCTGGCAATGAACGACATCGCCCGCCTGACCCTGAAGCTTGCGCAGCCCATCGTCGCCGACGCCTATGCGCGCAACCGTGCCACGGGCGCCTTCATCATCATTGATGAAAGCACCAACAACACCGTTGGCGCAGGCATGATCGGCTAAGCAGCCCCAAGGACTGCAGTACGAGCGCCGTGGGCATCGGCCCACGGCGCTCGTTTGCTTTTTTGCCGGCGCTGGGATCCACTTCCCGAGCCATTCCCTTTGCCAATACGCCTGCGCATGGCGTAACCTCTTGGCCCGCTTCCGACCATCACGCCGTACCCCATGTCCGTACTCACCCTGATCGCGCTCAAGTTCGCCGCCGGCCTGTTGCTGGACCGCTTGCTGGGTGAGGTACGGAGTTTTCATCCATTGGTGGGCTTCGGCAACTGGGCCAAGGGCGTGGAAAAACGGGTCCGGAAGCTTGGCGATCGGCGCCTTGACGGGCTGCTGGCCTGGTTGCTGGCTGTCACACCCTGGGTCGTGCTGGCCATTGTTGCGCGCCGGCTGCATCCGCTCGCACACTGGCCAGTAGACATCCTGCTGTTATATCTCGCGCTCGGCGGTCGCAGCCTGACCGAGCACGCGGAAGCCGTTGCTGCACCACTGGAGCGCGGCGACCTGAGTGAAGCCCGACGCCGGGTTGGCTGGATCGTCAGTCGCGACACGACCCAACTCGATGCCGAGGGCGTGGCCCGAGCCGGGACCGAAACCGTTCTCGAAAACGGCAACGATGCGGTATTTGGCGCCCTGTTCTGGTTCCTGCTTGCGGGCGGGCCAGGCGTGCTGCTATTTCGACTTGCCAATACCCTGGATGCCATGTGGGGCTACCGTAACCCTCGCTACCTGCATTTTGGCTGGGCCGCCGCCCGCCTCGATGACCTGCTCAACACCCTGCCTGCCCGACTAACCGCCCTCACCTACGCGCTATTGGGCCATACTCGTCAGGCGCTGACCTGCTGGCACCGCCAGGCCCCCGCCTGGGACAGCCCGAATGCCGGCCCGGTGATGGCTGCTGGCGCGGGCGCGCTGGGCGTCGCCTTGGGCGGTGCCGCCATCTACCATGGCCGACTGGAGCCACGCCCTCCACTCGGTCTGGGCCATGCACCGGACGCAAGCTCCATCCGCGGCGCAATCGATCTGGTCCGACGTGGCATCATGCTATGGCTGATCTGCGTGGCCAGTACGGCCTTCGTCATCGAGTGGCTGAATGCTTGAACATGGCGGTCGTCTGCACCGCGCTGCACGCGACTACGGTATTGCACTGGCTGACTGGCTGGATCTGTCCACCGGCATCAACCCCGTCCCTTATCCGGTCCCGGACATTCCGCTGAGCGCCTGGCATCGGCTGCCCGAAGACGACGACGGTCTGGCAGCTGCCGCGCAGGACTACTACGGTACAGCCTCCCTGCTGGCGGTCGCAGGGTCCCAACCCGCGATTCAGGCCTTACCCCAACTGATCGGAGGGGCAAGGGTCACCCTGCTGTCCCCCACCTATGCCGAACATCCTCACGCGTGGCACGAGCGCGTTCTGACGACGGTTTCCGATTGCGCAGCCGATATCGAGGCCCGCATCGACGATACCGATGTGCTGCTGCTGGTGCATCCCAACAACCCGAGCGGAGCCTGCTTCGAGCGGGCGCAACTGCTTGACTGGCATCACCGGCTGGCGGCCCGCGATGGCTGGCTGGTGATCGACGAAGCCTTCATTGACTGCGCCCCGCAACACAGCCTTGCTGACCAGGCGGGGCGCCCCGGTCTGGTGGTGTTGCGCTCGATCGGCAAGTTCTTTGGCCTGGCGGGCGCCCGCGCTGGCTTCATCATGGGTCCTGACGACCTGCTGCGTGCGCTGGCCGACAAACTGGGCCCGTGGACCTTGAGCGGTCCGACTCGGCACGTCGTTGCCGCAGCCCTGCGCGACCAGACCTGGCAAGCAGCCACCCGCCACGCGCTCTCGCACGCCGGTACGCGACTCGAACAGTTGCTGCGGCAACATGGCTTCGATGACCCGCGCGGCCCGGCGCTGTTCAAATGGGTACGGCATCCCGACGCTGCACACATTCATCGTGAAATGGCGCATCGGGGCATCCTTATCCGCCATTTCGACCGGCCACCCAGCCTGCGTTTCGGCCTACCGTCCGATTCAGCCGGATGGCAGCGCCTCGACGCCGCGCTCGCAGCACTGAACCTGAAGGACACCCGATGACCGCCCTGCTCCGCACCCTAGCCATCTGTCTGCTGCTCGCCACCCAGCCGATCTTCGCTGCAGAAGTCAGCGTGAGGGACGATGCTGGCAAGGAGATTCGACTCAAACAACCCGCCACACGCATCGTCAGCCTTGCACCCCACATCACCGAACTGCTGTTTGCTGCGGGTGCAGGTGATCGCGTGGTTGGCGTGGTGTCCTACAGCGATTACCCGGAAGCGGCCACAAAGCTGCCACAAGTCGGCGGTTATACGAATATCGACATGGAAGCGATCGCCGCACTGCAGCCCGATCTCGTCGTCGCGTGGAAGAGCGGCAACCGCAACGCTCATCTTGACCGCCTTAACACGCTGGGCGTACCGGTGTACATCAACGAGCCCCGTAGCCTTGATGACGTTGCACGCAGTCTCGAAGCCCTTGGTCACCTTGCGGGCAGCGACCAGACGGCAACAGAGGCCGCACGCGCATTTCGCGAGCGACTGAGCGGACTGCGCCAGCGTTACACGCTGCAGGCACCTGTCAGAACGTTCTATCAGGTCTGGGACAGGCCACTGACGACCATCAATGGCGCACACCTGATTGGCGATGTAATCCGCCTGTGCGGCGGAGAGAACATCTTTGCCGAACTCGGCCAACTCGCCCCCAATGTCAGCGCCGAAGCAGTGCTGGCAGCCAACCCGGAAGCAGTAGTTGCCAGCGGCATGGGCGAAGCCCGGCCTGAGTGGCTGGACCAATGGCGTCGCTGGCCCGAGCTACACGCGACACGGGCAGACAATCTGTTTTTCATCCCACCAGCCATCATCCAACGCCACACACCACGGATTCTCGACGGGGCCTCACGGCTCTGCGAACTCCTCGAACAGGCGCGCGCGAAACGGACAGGCGCCGCGCTCAGATGAAGCGGGTGGCGTCCTCAAGTTCATCATGAGTACGCGCCTGCCCCAACGCCATCACGAACTTGTACCAGGCCTCATCGCGCTCATCGATCCGCAGCAGCGCTATATGAGGATCCTGCGCACTTTGCCGGAGCACCGTCACCCGCATCACGCTGCGGTCATTAGCCCCCAGATCGATTGACACGATGCCGCTTACCCCCACCGGTAGCGACTTTTCCGCACGGACGCGAAATCCGGATTCCGAACATTCAAAAACGGTAAATTCTAATCGTCTGCGCATGCCCAATTGCCTGCAGACCAGGTTGCCTGGGCACATCACGGAGAACCGCCGATGCGTACGACGGCGCAACTCAGTACGTGGCGTATCCTCCGGAATCGGCGGCAAACAATGCTTGTATTCGGGCAGGTCGTAAATCGAATGCAGCAGCAACAGTTCGCGCGGACGCAGGCTGGCAAATACCGTCGTACGCCAATTGAAAAAGTGGTCGATCAACAGAGGCGTCATCACCGGATCGGTGGTGGTATAGAAGCGCTTCTCCGGGTAATGGATATTCGGCACCTGCACTTCGGTGAAGTACCGATACAGATTCTTGCCATCGGGCTGGCCACGATAGCGTCGCCGGAAAGCCTCGGGCGCACGCATCAGATCAAGATGGGCACCGACTGCCGGCGCGCCGTTGACAAAATCATAGTGCGCCACTGGCCGCTGCTTGAGTCGGCGGAAACACAGCACGGATTCGTAAAACCCGATGTGTCGCGGATTGACCGCGATGACCAGATGACGAGTATCAAACTGGCGCGCCGCGTAGTCATACATGAACTTCAGCAGCGGCAAAAGGATTCTGCCACTGGACGAACGGAAGCGCGGATCGATCGCCAGCGCAGAGACCTCGGCCACCTTGCCACCAACCTGGCGCACGGCGGTCAGGTCGAAAATCTTCTGCATCGGAAAACCCAGCGCACTCTCCCGAATCAGCGACAGGGTACCCACCACCTTGTCGCCAACCCGGCACATCAGCGTCGATGTAGTCGGCAGTGCATGATAGACCGTCACCCGCAACCCCGACGGATCCGGAACCATGAAGCCTGCATCGACATATGCGTCATGCAGCAGTCGAAAGCAGGCCTCGAGCTCCTCCCGGGTTTCGGCCAGTTTGAACACCATCTTGTCCGGCAACACCGCATCACAGCGCAGCAGCCTGCCATACACCGCCAACCCGACGGCACCCGGCATCCATCGCAGCACATGGTGTGCAAGCGCACCTCCAGCGTGCACAAGCCTCCCCTTCATGACACGACGGACACGGCGGATGAATGGGCGGAGAAACCGGGGCGGTCGAAGAATCATTCAGAAGTCACATTGTGGCGCGACCGCCACCCAATAGATCAGTTTTCGTTAATATTCTGCTTATTCATAGAAAAACCTGGAGACACTGCAATGAACTCACTGCCCTCCCCCCAGCCCTCACGCCGCCGTTTTATCGGCGTCGGCATCGGTTTTGCAGCCGGCATCGGCCTGAGCACCGCTTACCCCCAAATTGCCGCATTCGCCGGCGAACTGCAAGATTTCATCAAGGGCCCGCCCGTACCCGACATCGCCCCCAGGCAACTCTCCGAACATGTCTGGATGATCTACTCGAAGGATGGTTTTCCCACCCCCGAAAACCAGGGGATGATGAGCAACATCACCTTCGTGATCAGCCGCGAGGGTGTGATCTTCCTCGACCCCGGCGGCTCGCTGCAGATCGGGGAAATGGCCCTGCGCCAGGTACGCACACTGACAGACAAACCCGTCATTGCAGTATTCAACTCCCATTATCACGGCGACCACTGGCTGGCCAATCATGCCTGTGTCGATGCCTTCGGCGACACACTACCGATCTATGCACACGCCGTGACCAAGCGCCAGATCGAAGGCGTCGAAGGCAATCTATGGCGCAGCCTGATGGAGCGATGGACCAACCAAGCCACGGCAGGCACCCGCATCGTCCCGCCCAATCGGGTCGTCGCCCACGGTGACAGCTTCAAGTTCGGCGACGTAACACTAAGCGTGCACCACTACGGTACCGCACACACACCTGGAGACATCTGCATCCAGGTCGTGGAAGACGGACTGACCTTTGTCGGCGACATCGCAATGGACCGACGCATCGCCAACATGGATGACGGCTCCTACGTCGGCACCTTCCAGTATTACGACAAGCTCGAAAGCGCAACCGGCCCACAGATCTGGGTACCGGGCCACGGCCTGCCGAGCCGACAGGTGCTGGATTGGAACCGCAGCCTCTTCGAAGGCATCTATCAGAACTGCCTCGAAGCCGTAAAGGATGGCCAGACCATGGAGCAGGCACGAGCACGCGTTCTCAAGGACGAGCGCGTCTCCTCGCGAGCCGCCGACACCCTGGGCTTCGAATCCAACATCGGCAAATACGTCAGCATTGCCTACCTGGAGGCGGAGAAAGAGGCGTTCTAGTCACGCCAGCGCCGGCGCATGTTTCGATACGTCTCCCGCCAACCAGGCCGGATATCCTGCCACCACGCACGATCGAACACCCAGGCCAGCGTGGGCAGGATAGGGGCAAAATAATGAGCCGCAGCCGAAGGACGATCCGCACTCGCCGCGCGCAGCGGCACTTGCAAGGCACGCAAGCGCTCCAGCAGGCTGGGGTGCAGCGGCAGTTCGTCGACATCGCCATCGTCTTCGAGCAGCAACTCGGTGGCATCCCGCACCGAGGCCGGCCGCAGGAAGCCTGCCTCCACGCCCAGTCCCATTTCACGATACGGACGGATCGACGGACGAGCCCGCACCGCACTTTGCGCCATCACCTTGGGCCAGTAGTCCTGCCTCAGGAAGCGCTCCTTCAGACTGACCTCGACCAGGGTCTCGCCCAGTAGCCCGGCCCCAACGTAATGCGCCGCAATGGCATCGGCCTCGAACTCCTCGATGCGCGACAACCGCAGCATGTCACGATAGAAGCGACGCAGCCCGCGGTTGGCGAGGCCTTCAAGCGCAGGCAGGATTTCACACAAGGCATCGAGCACTCTGAGCCACCAGGCACGAAGATGCGCCCCCAGCTTGCCGACCCCCTTTCGCTGTACCGCCAGATGCGCAAATTCGTGCGCCAGCACGGCGGCAAGCTGCGAGCGCGAAACACTATGGACCAGTGGAAGGCCAATGACCAGATGGGTCTCGATCCGCCCAACGCATCCCCATCTGGGACGCTGCATCACCATGGCATTCATGTCGCCGGTCACCCAGACACGATCCACACGACACGCGCCCATACGCCGGGCAATACCATCGAGAAGCTTGTAGAAATCAGGAACGACATCACGCGTCACGCGTACCCCTGAGGCCTCGGGAGCGGCCAGGCAGAGCACGGCCAGCAAGCGGGCGGCCACAATGGTCAGGCAAACTGCAGAAATGCTGAACCCAGCAGCCAGCAAGGGCGACCCTTCAAGCACTGAAGACCAGCTGTGCCCCAGGGCCTTCACCGCACCTGCCAGTGCCAGCAGGCCGGTCAATAACACCGCAGCAAGCCCTCCGGCTGCGATCAATCCCAGACGTCTCGCCAATTGCGGGCGCAGCGCGAACAAGCGGGTACCAGGTCGTTCCATCACGCACCACTCCTGCATTGGCTGCAAAATCCAGCGAAGTATACGCTTGCAGCGCGCTTCGAGATATTGAACGAAAGGCATATGCACAACGCCACCTATGGCGATGTATTGAGCTCGCTTTCCTCCGCATAAGCGTCTACAGTGTAGGCCTGCTGCGCGCCTGACCAATCGGCCGCAGCCCCTCAACGACCCTCACGGTCACGAATTCCGCCCGCCTCGATTGGAGCCATCCTTACCAGGATGGCAGGCCGTCGCTGGAGCATTGCCCCTACATGAACACCGAATCCAACTTCGCCAGCCTCGGCCTGGCCGAGCCACTGCTGCGCGCCATTTCCGAAACCGGCTATACCACGCCCACGCCGATCCAGGCCCAGGCCATTCCACTGGTGCTGGCAGGCGGCGACCTGCTTGCTGCCGCGCAGACTGGCACCGGCAAGACGGCTGGCTTTACCCTGCCCCTGTTGCATCTGCTGTCGCAGAACCATGTCCATCCTCATCCGCCGGGCCGGCCGCGCTGCCTGATCCTGACACCCACCCGTGAACTCGCGGCGCAAGTCGAAGAGTCGGTGAAGACCTATGGTAAACACCTGCCGCTCAGTTCGATGGTGATGTTCGGCGGGGTCAACATCAACCCGCAGATCAGTGCCCTGAAGAAGCGCGTGGACATCCTGGTGGCCACTCCGGGACGCCTGCTCGATCACACCGGCCAGCGGACGCTCGATCTGTCGGGTGTGGAGATCCTCGTACTCGACGAAGCCGACCGCATGCTCGACATGGGCTTCATCCGCGACATTCGCAAAGTACTCGCCCTCCTACCCAAAAAGCGTCAGAACCTGCTGTTCTCCGCGACCTTCTCCGACGAGATCCGCGAGCTGGCCAACAGCTTGCTGCACAACCCTGGCTGCGTGGAAGTCGCGCCACGCAATACCGCCGCCGAGCGCGTCGATCAATCTGCTTACATGGTGGGCCAGAAGCAAAAACGTGAGCTGCTCGCCTGGTTGATCAAGGAACGTCAGTGGTTCCAGGCCCTGGTCTTCACCCGCACCAAGCACGGCGCAAACAAGCTGGCGGAATACCTCACCAAGCACGGCATCGAGTCTGCGGCCATTCATGGCAACAAGAGCCAGGCGGCGCGTACCCGTGCCCTCAGCCAGTTCAAGGACGGCTCGCTGCCGGTATTGGTTGCAACCGACATTGCCGCGCGTGGCCTGGACATCGACCAACTGCCACAGGTGGTTAACTTCGAACTGCCCAACGTCCCGGAAGACTATGTGCATCGCATCGGCCGCACCGGTCGTGCCGGTGCCGCGGGCAACGCCATCTCACTGGTCGACGCCGAAGAGATGAAGCTGCTGACCGCCATCGAGCGCGTGATGCGACGCAAGATCGACCGCGTCACGGCAGAAGGCTTTGTGCCCAGTGCCACGGCGGAGATCTCGCACGACGAGGATCTGCGCCGCGATCCGATGCCGCGTCGCGGCGGCCGGGCGCCGCAGGGTCGATCTACAAACTCAAGCCCGACACGCAGCGAACGCCCTGCAGGAAGAAGCGGCCAAGCGCCGGCCCGCTCACCACAGCGCCCGCGCAGTGAAGTCGACGGCAACCGCAGCCGGCAACCAGTACAAGCAAGAGGCGAAGTTGACGGCAATCGGGCGACGCCTGCCCGCGGCGAGCCCAATGGCAATCGGGCGGACAACCGCAGCCGACGCGAAGTCGACGGCAACCGGGCGCCAGCAACCCGCAACCCGGCCCCCCAGCGTGCCGCGCTCTTCTCCGGCAAGCCATCCGGCCCCAAGCGCTGACAAGCCAAGGCGCACGCCACCACCTACTGGCAAAGAAAGACCGTCTCGCGACGGTCTTTTTTTGTAGTACACGCGTCAAACAGTTGCAGTCAGGCCGCCCCACGCAGCTTGTACCACAGGCCGTAAGCCCAACAGGCCGCGCAGAATCCAACGGTGAGGTCGATGAATGAGAACACCAGCAACACCGCGGCGGGAATCATGCCGATCTCGGCACCCATGGCCCAGCTTGTCACCATCACGCCGCCAGCAATCGCCACCAGCTTGTCGGCAAACATCTTCGCACCGGCGTTGACCTTGCGAGCCCAACCCGCCTTCGTCGTCAGCGCGGCGAACATCCGGTACGACGGGCACTTGTGAGGCGAAATGAAGCCTCGGATCAACCCACCGACGGCCAGTATCAGCGCCAGCCACTGATAAGGGGTAAAGAGATACACCGCGCTGACCAAAAAGGTCACCGCAGCCTGAAAACGGTATGCGTTTGAACATACCGGTGCCAGATCGAAACGCAGCATGAGAGCTCTCCGGGAAATCGTAGCGGAACGGCCATCAATATATAATTATTCTCTTATTTATTCAATACCCTGACGGCCTCAAGGGAATCCGCATTTTTCCCATTATTATCACTTTAGATATACTTCTCACGATGCAGTCTCGAACAATTGAAAAAATCCCCCTAAACAGATATGGTCTCTCCCCAGTCAGTTGGGCGCGGCAACCTGCACGCGTGCGCGTCGTCCGCCAGCGAATTACGGAGAGTCTCCCTGCATGCGTAACATCGAGTTGTTCGGCCAGGCCGAGCATAAATTCGTGCTGCTCAACGAAAGCGAACCCGGTGAAGAAGACGGCGTTCGCTCCAATCAGTACCTGATCATTCACGAGGGTTGCGGCGTCCTGCTCGACCCCGGCGGCTTCGGCGTCATGCCTCGCGTGCTGGCGGAGATGCTGCGCCACGCCAAGCCTGAGCAGATTCGCGCCATCATGCTCTCGCACCAAGACCCCGACATCGTTGGCGGGCTATCCACGTGGCTTGAACTGACACCGGCGGAAGTGTTCGTCTCGAGTATCTGGATGCGCTTCCTGCCGCACTACGGCCTGGGCGACATGAGCCGTTTCCGTGGCGTGCCGGACGAAGGCATGGAATGGACCGTGCAACCCGGTTTTGATCTGCGCATCGTGCCTGCACACTTCCTGCATTCCGAAGGCCAGATCAATCTGTACGATCCTGTCTCACGCATCCTGTTTACCGGCGACATTGGCGCGGCCATGCTACCGCCTGAACGTGACGAACCCTTCGTTGACGACTTTCGTGCGCACCTGCCCTACATCGAGGGCTTTCACCGCCGTTACATGGGCTCGAACAAGGCCATACGCTGCTGGCTCGATACCATCGCAGATCTCGACATCGACATGCTCGCCCCACAGCACGGCCCGATCTATCGTGGTCAAGCGGTCAAGGACTTCCTGGCCTGGCTCGGCCAACTGGAGTGTGGCATCGACTTGTTGCAGGCCGGCGGGCGTTTCCGCAAGGCCTGACCGGACATGGACACGACTTCTCCGCAAGGCGCTCTGAGCCGGACCGACCTCAGCCTGACCGATCATCGCCTGCGCGTCATCGGCGAACTGGCTAGTCTGCTCGAAGACCAAGGGCGTACCCGCCGCTTCAGCGAAACCCTGGGGCAACTCACACGCTCGATGCATGGCGAAATCGTCAGCATGCTCGAGCATGCAGGGGGTGCCATCGGCCAACCCGGGCTACTCGACATGATCGCCGAAGCCGGCCGCATCACCGAACGCCTGGGCACCAGCTTCGACCTGCTGCTTGCCGAACGCTCCCGTCAATGGAACGCCACCCACGATGCGCTGTGTCGGACGATCAATGATTTCGACGACATGTTCTCCCTGCTGTCGAACACCCTGGTCGAGCGGGAACTGCTCGAACGTCAAAGCCAGGTACTCGAACAGATCATCCTGTCGCACGAACGCATCGGCCAGTGGAAAGCCTTTGTCCAGGCCATCCTGAACGACTTCCACAGCATCTTCCCATTCGACCTGTTCTTCGTTGCGCTGGCCGAAAACAACGGTCTGATGCTGAACGTGTACTACTTCGGCGACACCGACGAGGCCTACCGCCTGAAGACGCGTCAGGAACTCGCCCTGCAGATGATCGAGAACCTGGGCCTGCCGCCGGACTCGTCGCTGGACTACGAGGAGTTCCACGTCCTGCAGGGCCACAGGATCCAGCAGGTCCGTCCAGAGCAGATGATCACCGTGCGCGTGCCCGAGCACTCCTCGCAACTGGCGGGCCTGCTTGGCGTGACCTTCCTGTCGTCACGCAAGCTCAATCCACGCGAAGAGAGCGTCATCCGCTCCATCCTCGCCGTGATGGTGATGGTGGTCGGCTCGAGCAAGGTGCTGTCGCGCACGCTGGGTGAGCTGGAGTACTACTCCACCCACGACCCGCTGACCGGCCTGCACAACCGGCGCCACTTCAACAATATGCTGGAGTACGAAATTGGCAGGTCCGAGCGACATCAGCACGAATTCGCCATGCTGCTGCTCGACCTCGACGACTTCAAGGACGTCAACGACTCGTACGGACACCCCACCGGCGACAGTGTGCTGGTCGGCGTCGCCGAGATACTGCGCAACAGTACACGCAAGGGTGATCTCGCCACTCGCATCGGAGGCGACGAATTTGCCATCCTGCTGATGGAAACCGGCACCGACGGCGCGGTGGCAGCCGCCGAAAAACTGGGCGCGGCCTTGCGCGAAGCACGCTTCTCCGCCCCCAACGGCAAGCAGTTCCACATCACCACTTCGATCGGCATCGTCGTCTATCCACGTGACGCACGCACTGAACACGATCTTCTGGCCGGCGTCGACATCGCCATGTATCGCGCCAAGGAGTTGGGCAAGGACAGCGCCTGCACACTTGCCTCGCTGCCCGGCCAGCTCAAGGCGACGCGGGTGACCCGGGACTTCGCCGAACAACTTCGCACTGCATTGCGTGAAGAGCGCATGGTGCCTTATTTCCAGCCCATCGTTGGCTGCCTGGATGGCGCCCCCTTCGCCTGCGAGACCGTCGCCCGACTCAAGCAGGAGAACGGCGAGACGATTGCCGCAGGCGCTTTCATCGACACCATCGAGAAATACGGCCTCGGGCGCGAACTCGATCGCGTCATCATCCGTCAGGCCTTCCAGGCCATCGTCGCTCGACGCGAAGCCGGCCTGCCACCGATGAGGGTGTTCATCAATCTGTCAGCGCAAGAGATCCAGGGTCGCGGCATCCTCGGTTATGCCGAAGAACTCTGTCACAGCCTTCACGTACCGCCAGAACTGGTGATTTTCGAGATTCTCGAACGCGACGCCATCGGCGACATGACCAACATGCGCAAGTTTCTGGCCAACCTGCGCGCGAAGGGCTTCTCGTTCGCGCTTGACGATTTCGGCAGTGGCTATAACTCATTCCACTACCTGCGCGAACTGCACTTCGAATACGTCAAGATCGACGGCGCCTTCGTACGCAGCATTGTCGACTCGGCCATCGACCGCGCATTGGTCCGCAATCTTGCCAACCTGTGCAAGGAGCTCGGCATCCAGACCATTGCCGAATTCGTCGAATCCGAAGAAATCCTCGACATGCTCAAGGACATGGGCATCGACTACGTGCAAGGCTACCACATCGGCATGCCGCGACCGGTCATGCCCTGACACTGCGCCAGCGCAAGCGCTCAGGCTTGCGCTGGCCAGTGGTTTTCCGCGACGAGCGTATCAAGCGGCATACGCTCGGCCCAGTGCTCGATCTCCAGCATGGGCTTGGGATAGAAGGCCTCCACATGGCCGATGCACAGCACCGCCACCGGCCGGGCGCCGGTTGGCATGCCCAGCAAGGCCGCCAGCTTGAGCGGGTCGAAGATCGACACCCAGCCCATTCCCAGACCCTCCGCCCGCGCTGCCAGCCACATGTTCTGGATCGCACACGCGACCGATACCAGATCCATCTCAGGCAAGGTCCGTCGCCCAAAGATATGTTTCTCGCGGTCGTCGGTCAGCGCAACCACCAACACCTCGCCCGCCTCTCGAACCCCCTCGACCTTGAGCTTCATGAACGCATCCTCACGTTCGCCGAGCGCCTGCGCCGTCGCCACCCGCTCCTCTTCGACCAGGGCGTGAATGCCTTCGCGCAACTCACCATCGGTGATCCGCATGAAGCGCCAGGGCTGCATGTAACCCACGCTCGGCGCCTGGTGCGCTGCCCACAGCAAGCGCTGCAGCAAGGCTGGATCAACCGGGTCAGACCGAAAATGGCGCATGTCTCGGCGCTCTGCAATTGCGCGATAAACCGCTGAAATTTCGGTACTGGAGAAAGCATGGGACATGTCGGGCACCGTTCCTCGAACGCAAGCGGGCAGAACCGCAGTTTACCCCGGATGGCAGAAAACACGCTGACCGATAAGCAGTCGACGGCGCATCGCCACTCATGCAAGGCCGCCACACAAGTCACAGAAGGCGCAAAGCACCCCCTGCTCCACCCCATTTAACTAACGCAACAATGAATATATAGATATCAATTTACATTATCATTTGATTTCAATAGTATCCGCGCTCACCGCCCATCCACCTCCGCCCCCATGAACCGATACGTATTGATCCTGCTCACCACCTTGCTGCTGACAAGTGCGACTTCGCTCGCCACTGCTGCCGTCGACACGGAGCTCTCGGCAGTCGAAGTCGTGGGCCGCGGCCAGTCTGGCGACTACCACCAACAGGAATCTTCAGGCGCCACCCGCACCGACACACCCTTGCGCGAGGTTCCACAGGCAGTACGCGTCATGCCACGACAGTTGGTCGACGACATCGGCGCAGTCCGCCTGGACGACACCCTGGACTACGTCAGTGGTGTGTCACGACAAAACAACTTCGGCGGCCAATGGGACAACTTCGCGATCCGGGGCCTGGCCGGCAATGAAAACACTGGCCTGGGTTTCCTGCTCAACGGCTTTGCCGGCAACCGCGGCTTCAACGCACCGCGCGACACTGCCAACGTCGAACGCATCGAGTTCCTGAAAGGCCCGGCGGCCGCACTGTATGGCAGCAGCGAACCCGGCGGAACGGTCAACATCGTGACCAAAAAGCCGCGATTCTCCGCTGCGCACTCGGTGGAAACCTATATTGGCAGCTATGACCTGTACCGCTTGGCCGTCGACTCTACCGGCCCACTGACAGAAAGCCTGGCCTATCGCATCAACGCCGCAGTGGAAGACCGTGGCAGCTTCCGCGACAAGATCGACAGCGAGCGGCAATTCTTTGCCCCCGCGCTGACCTGGGTACTGGGCGCCGCGACCGTACTCAATTACGAAGCCGAGTACCTGCGACAGAAGGCACCGCTGGACCGCGGCGTCATCGCCATCGGCGGTCGCTTCGATACCGTCTCGCGCACACGCTTCCTGGGCGAGCCAAACGATGGTGACATCCTGATCGAGAACCTCACCCATCAGCTCAGCCTCGACCATCAACTCAACGACATGTGGCGCACCCGCATCGGCCTGGCGTACAAAACCGGCACGCTGGACGGCTACTCCACCGAAGCCCGCCCCGCCTTGAACGGCAGCGTACTGACCCGCCAGCGCCGCTATCGCGACTATGCCTCCGAAGACCTCAGCCTGCAGGCCGAACTGATCGGCAGCTTCACCACCGGCGCACTCCGCCACGACCTGCTCACCGGCTTCGAGACCTACCGTTTCGACCTTGATCAACGCATGCAGCGGGTCAACGGCAGCCCCTACGGCATTGACGTGTTCAACCCCGTCTATGGACAGACGCCGCCACCACTGGCACCCAATACCGACACCTCGGAACGCCAGCTGAATACGGCTTGGTTCATCCAGGACCAGATCAGCCTGAGCGAACGCTGGAAGCTGCTCGCCGGCCTGCGTATCGACCATTTCGACCAACGCATCGACAACCATCGCAACAATACCGTGCGCAAGCAGGATCACCTTGCCCGCTCCCCTCGCATCGGCCTGAGCTATCTCGCTACCCCGCAGTGGAGCCTGTATGTCAGCGCAGGTACGACCTTCCGTCCCAATACCGGCATCGACCGTTTCGACCAGGCGTTCGACCCCGAAACCGGCCGCGCGCTGGAAGCCGGCATCAAGTACGAAAGCGCCGATGGCCGCCTGGGCGCCAACGCTGCCATCTTTGACATCCGCAAAAAGAATGTGCTGACGCGTGACCCGGTCGACAGCAACTACTCGGTCGCCGCCGGAGAGGTACGCAGCCGCGGACTGGAATTCGACCTTTCTGGACGCATCGACCGTTTCTGGCGGGTCACGGCCAGCTTTGCCTACCTGGATGCCGAGGTCACCCGCGACAACAATCCGCAACTCGAGGGCAAGCCCCTGCTCAACGTGCCGCGCACCAGCGCCAGCCTTCTTGCCGTACGTGAAGCCCCCTTGACCGATGGCAGCCGTTACGGCATTGGTGGCGGGCTGAGCTATGCCGGCGAACGCGCTGGCGACGCACTGGATACGTTCAAGCTACCGTCTTACACCACCGCCAAGCTGCTCGCCTACTGGCGCATCAGCGATCAACTGCGCGTATCGCTCGACGTTGACAATCTGTTCGACCGTACTTTTTACGCCAGCTCATACGATCGTTGGTGGATCACGCCCGGTACCGCACGTGTGATAACCGTAGGCCTTCAGGCGAAATTCTGATGCGCGGTCGCCACAACCCCTCGCGCCGGCGTTTCACCACCCAGCTGGCACTTGGCGGCCTCGCTGCCGGGCTCGGATTGCCACGACCTGTCATCGCCCACCCCAACGGTGATCACGCCCATGATCCTCTGCCGGCCACAAACCAGATTCCCGGCGTCCTCAGCATCGTGGGTCCCTGGGAGCTGACCGGGCTCGATCCCTCGCGCGCAGGCTTCATGTTCTCGCGCATGGAAATCGCCGAAACCCTGTTCGATGCGGCAGACGACGGCAGCCCCCTCCCGGGGCTGGCTGCACGATGGACGCAAAGCGCCGACGGCCGCGAATGGCTGCTGCAACTCCGGCCACAAGCCCGCTTTCACGATGGCAGTCCGGTGAGCGCCGCAGACGTCGTACACGCATTGAACCTGGCACGCACCAAGCCCGGCATTCTTGGCCTGGTTCCGATCGAACGCATCGATGCCCACCAGGATCAGGTGCGGATCCGGCTCAAACATGCTTTTACAGCCCTGCCCGCTGCACTCGCACACAGCAGCACCCAGATCCTGGCACCCGCCAGCTATGACCCGGACGGCGTCGTACGTGGCGTGATCGGTAGCGGACCTTTCCGCCTGACCCACCTGCAGCCCCCCCAGCGCTTCGAGGTCGAACGTTTTGCAGGTTGGGACGGCCCACCGCCCGCTATCGAGCGGGCAACCTACCTGGCCGTCGGGCGCGGTGAGACACGTGCGCTGATGGCCGAGAGCGGACAGGCCGATCTCGTTTTTGGTCTCGATCCCGCCAGCCTGCAGCGGCTGCAAGGTCACCCGACCCTGCAGGTGGAATCGGTCGTCATTCCGCGCACCATTTACCTCAAGCTCAACGCAGGTCACCGTTGGCTGACCGATCCGCGCGCACGTCAGGCGATCAGTCTGGCGCTGCAACGCAGCGGCATTGCCCATGCCGTCCTGCGTGAGCGCAGTCTGGCTGCCAGCCAGCTGTTTCCCCCCACGCTGGACGACTGGCACGTTCCGGCACTGCCACCCTTGCACCACGACCTCGCTCAGGCCCGCCAGCTACTGCGCGAACTTGGCTGGCACACCGACGCCCAAGGCATGCTGTTCCGCAGCGATGGGGCCCAAACCGAAGTCTTCAGCCTGAACCTGCGCACCTTTCCCGACCGCCCGGAACTGCCGATCGTCGCCACCGCAGTCCAGGAACAACTCCGCCAACTCGGCATCCGCGTCACCGTGTCGCTGGGCAACTCCAGCGACATCCCCGCCGGCCACCGCGACGGCAGCCTGGAACTGGCCCTGGGCGCACGCAACTTCGCCGTCGCCCCCGATCCGCTGCTGACCTTGATGCAGGACTTCGGTCCCAGTGGTGGCGACTGGGGCGCGATGGGCTGGCATGACCCGGCCCTGGACGCCACCCTGGACGCACTTCAGCGCACCCGCGACGCCAGCGCGCGCCAGCACCTGCGTACGCAGGCGGCGCAGATCCTGCACCAAGCGCTGCCGGTGATACCGGTCGCCTGGTATCGCCACTCGGCCGCACTGCATCCGCGCGTAAACAGCGCCGGTCTCGATCCGCTGGAGCGCAGCTACCGCCTCAGCCGCATGCAATGGAGCCGCTGAAGTCATCATGAATATCCAAGGCATTTCTCCGGTCGCCGGCGTCCTGGGCCGCCGTGGCCTGCAGGCCCTGCTGGTTGCTGCGCTGGTCGGCACCTTGAGCTTCTTTCTGATGCGAATGCTGCCCGGCGATGCTGCCTATCGCATCGCGGCCGGACGCTACGGCTACGACCTGGTCAGTGCAGCCGCAGCCGAGGCGGTACGTGTCGAACTTGGCCTCGATCAACCCTGGTACCTCGCCCTAGTCGGTTGGTGGGCACAGTTGGCTGAATTCGATCTCGGCACCTCGCTGGTCACAGGCCACGCCATCGCCGACGACATCGCCCATCAACTCGGACACACGCTGCTCCTGGCATTCTGCGCCATGGCGCTGTCGCTGTTGATCGGCCCCGCACTCGGCATCCTTGCAGGTCTGCGCCCTGGCGGCGCCATCGACCGCATCACCCTGTTGGGCGCCACCGTGCTACGCGCCTTTCCCCCTTTCGTGCTCGGCATCCTCTTGATCCTTGGATTGTCAGTACACCTCGGCTACCTGCCTGCCGCCGGCCACGGAGAGGCCACCAGCGTGGTCCTGCCTGCGCTGACGCTGGCGCTTGGCCTTGCCGCCGGATCGTGCCGGATCGCGCGTGATGCGTTCAGCCAGGTGGTCAACTCGCCCTATTACGCCTTTGGCCGCACCAAGGGCCTGAGCGACCGCCAAGTGCTGCTGCGCCACGGCCTGCGCAACGCGGCAGTTCCCATCGTCGCCTACCTGGGCATGCAGATGGTCTTCATCATCGAGGGGGTGGTGATCCTGGAAACACTCTTCGCCTGGCCTGGCATCGGCCATGCCCTGATTCACGCCATTTTCTGGCGCGACGTGCCCATGATCCAAGGCTGCGTGCTGGTCTTTGCGCTGCTGTTCGTCACCCTCAATACCTTGGTAGATCTCGCCTGCCTGGCGCTCGACCCCCGCCGCCGTCACTAAGCCCCGCCGCCCCGCCATGAATCCCGCCTCCGAATCCTCCCTGCCCGCGGCACTCAGCATTCAGCCCAAACCCGTGCGTGCGTACTTTGGCTCCCGTAGCGTTGGCGCAGCGCTGCTTGTACTGGTCGCAGCCTTCGCACTGTTCGGCCCCACGCTCAGCGGCTCCGACCCCGTTGCACAAGACCTGGAAAACTTCCTGGCCGCGCCCGACGCCGCCAACCCACTCGGCACCGACCACCTCGGCCGCAGCATGCTCGCACGGCTGGCCCATGCCGCCCAGTTGTCGCTGTGGCTGGCCCTGCTATCGGTCGCCAGTGCGCTGATTCCCGGCGCGGCGCTCGGCATCCTGGCGGCCTGGCGTGGAGGCTGGGTCGAGCGGGTGAGCGTCGTCATCGCCGATTCCGTTCTGGCCCTGCCCGGCCTGCTGCTGGTGCTGTTGCTGGCGACCTTCGCGCCCGGGGCTTTCTGGCCGCTCTACCTTGGCCTGTCACTCAGTTTCTGGGTCGAGTATTTCCGTGTCGTGCGCGCCCGCTCGCACATCCTGCTTGCCAGCCCACAGATCGAATCGGCCCGCCTGCTCGGGTTCGGTCCCCTCTATATCGTGCGCCGCCACTTGTGGCCAGAACTGGCCCCCATGCTGGGCACCTTGATGAGCTTCAGCGCAGCCACGGCCGTACTGGCCATGGCTGCGCTCGGTTTTGTCGGCGTCGGCATCCGCCCACCCACGCCTGAACTGGGCGTCATGATGATCGAGCTACTACCGTACTATCAGGAGGCCCCGTGGCTGATTGCCGCCCCAATAGGCCTGCTGACGCTGACCGTACTCGGACTGGCCCTGGTCGGTCGAGACCGGAGCTCCATGCAATGAGCCTCGCATTTCAGGTCGACGAACTGCAAGTCCGGGCGGGCCACAATGTCCTGATCGACGCCCTCTCGCTCAGCCTCAAGGCAGGCGAGGCCTTGACCCTGCTTGGCGAAAGCGGTGCGGGCAAATCCCTGCTGGCACAGGCCATCATGGGCAATCTTCCCTCAGGCCTCCGGGCTTCCGGACAGGTTCGAGTCGGCCAACACACCAGCCCTGCAGGCGAAGGCGCGAAGCGTCGCCCCTTATGGGGGCGCCAGATCGGGCTGCTGCCCCAAGAGCCCTGGCTGGCCCTCGACCCCACCATGCGCGTTCGCGATCAAGTCGCCGAAACCCACGCCCTGGTGACCGCGGTGCGCTGGCCCGAGGCGCGCACCCGCGCCGCACACGACCTTGACGCCATCGGCCTGGCCCACGCCAGAGACCACTACCCTCACCAGATCTCTGGCGGCATGGCGCAGCGCGTTGCCTTTGCAGCAGTACACGCTGGCGCTGCGCCACTACTGATCGTGGACGAACCCACCAAGGGGCTCGATGCCGCGCTGCGCGACGACGTCGTCGCCCTGCTGCAGCAGACACTGGCCGAGGGCGGTGCAGTGCTGACCATTACCCATGACGTCGCGGTCGCCCGCGCGCTGGGCGGCAGCATCGCGGTAATGCAGCAAGGGCAGATCGTCGAACAAGGAGACGCCGCCTCCGTGCTCAATGCACCCGCGCACGCCTACACCCGCGCGCTTCTGGCGGCAGAGCCCGCCCGCTGGCCGGACCGCCCACCAACGCAAATAGGCCAATGCCTGATCCAGGGACGCAAGCTCGGCAAACGCTTCGGCCATCGACTACTGTTCGAGCAACTGGACATCCACATCCACGCTGGCGAACGCCTGGCCATCCAGGGAGGCAGCGGTTCTGGCAAGACCACGCTGGGCAACATCCTGCTGGGCCTCATTGCCCCTGATCACGGTGAAGTGCTCCGTGCACCTGGTCTACCCAGGCAAGGACTGCAAAAGCTCTACCAGGATCCCGCTGCCGCCTTCGCCCCCCGACTGTCGCTGGGGCAGGCACTGCGCGACCTGATCCGCCTGCACCGTCTGGACGGCCGCGAACTCGGCCCCCTCCTGACCCGTCTTCGGCTGTCACCCAGCTTGTTGGAGCGCCTGCCAGGACAGGTTTCGGGTGGCGAACTGCAACGTATTGCACTGGCGCGCCTCCTGCTGCTCAAGCCGGCCGTCATTTTTGCCGATGAGCCCACCTCGCGCCTCGACCCCCTCACCCAACAGGAGACGCTCACCTTGCTGGCAGACACTGCGGAAACCCACGGTTGCGCGCTGGTGCTGGTGACCCACGATCCCGACATCGCTACCCGACTCACGTCCACGCAGCTGCAAATGCCTTGAGCCGCGGCCGGATGCTGGAAGACTTGCCGCATTTCCCGCCACCCCATACGCACCGGTATGGAACCTAGGTATAATCCGCAGGGATATACACCTATAAATGCATTTGATTGTTGAGAGCGGGAGAGAGAGGATGAGTCTGCAGTCGCTTTACGAACAGAAACGCATGACCCCGGCCGACGCCGTCAGCCTGATTCACAACGGTGACGCCATCGTCGTCCCCACTGGCGTCGGCGAGCCGCCTGCCTTGCTGCAAGCGCTGTCCGAGCGTCGTCACGAGCTTCGCAACGTTGCCGTCAGCCAGATCCTGCCCTTGCGCAAGTTCGCCTACCTGGACGCAGAAACCCGCGCCAACATCCGCCACGACGCCTACTTCTTTGGCGGCGCAACGCGCCCGGGCGGTCAGAGCGGCTGGGTAGACTTCGTTCCTGCCTATTTCTCCGAGCTGCCGATGCTCATCGACCGCGGCCTGACGCCGGCCGACGTGGTGGTCTCCATGGCCTCGCCGATGGATGAGCACGGCTACTTCGCACTTTCGCTGGCGCCCGACTACACCATGGCGGCCGTGCGCAAGGCGCGCGTCATCCTGCTGGAAGTCAATCCCAATGTACCTTTCGCCAACGGCGACTGCCATGTGCACATCTCGCAGGTGGCAGGCCTGGTCGAGAGCAACGAAGAACTGTTTGAAGTCGGCCTGCCGGCCATCGGCCCGGTACAGGAAGCCATCGGCAAATACGTCGCCGATCTGATCGACGACGGCTCGACGCTGCAGATCGGCTACGGCGGCATTCCCGATGCAGTCGTCATGCAACTGCAGCACAAGCGCGACCTGGGCATTCACACCGAGATGATCGGCGACGGCATCCTGTCGCTGATCGACAGCGGCGCCGTGACCAACCGCAAAAAGACCTTCATGCCGGGCAAGATGGTCGCTACCTTCGCACTGGGTTCGCGCAAGCTCTACCGCTTCCTGAATCGTAACCCCATGCTGGAGATGCACCCGGTCGACTTCACCAACGATCCTTATGTCGCCGCCCGCAACGACAAGCTGTGCGCCATCAACGCCACACTGCAGATCGACTTGCTCGGCCAATGTGGATCGGAAAGCCTGGGCCACACCCCCTACTCCGGCACCGGCGGCCAGGTGGACTTCGTGCGTGCGGCCAACCGCTCGAATGGCGGCAAAGCTTTCATCGTGCTGCCCTCGACCGCGAAGAACGACACCGTTTCGCGCATCGCCCCGGTACTGTCACCCGGCACCCACGTAACCACCAGCAAGAACGACATCAACTACGTGGTCACCGAATACGGCGTGGCACAACTGCGCGGCAAGACGGCCAAGCAGCGCGCTGAAGCCCTGATCGGCATCGCCCATCCGGACTTCCGTGCTGAACTGCGGGAGAGTGCAAAGCGGATGAATCTGCTTTGATATGACGGGGGCGCTTTGACTCACGCGTTGAAGCGCCCTTCAAAAGCTATTGCGTTCCTGCAATCCAATTCAGATCGGTGCCGTTGCGGGCGCGACGGTCACCGGCAGAAAGGCCGCCACGCCGAGCCGACCCTCCTGGTACGCTTTGCGCCCCCGAGTTCGACATTTTTTTCGTAAGTGACTGATTATGCGTAGATCACGCGTTCAGAATTGGCACTACAGCTTTTTGACGGCGGGTTCGGGAAGGTCGATGGCGTCGAAGAGGTCGCGTTGCTCCGTGGAAAGTGAGGTCAGTCCGGTGGCGGTCTGCTGTCGGTGCAGGGTAATCTGGTGATACTGGATTCGGCGCGCGATCTCGAGTGCCCGCTCGGGCGACAGCCGCTGATCGCTGGCCTTGAGTCGCATGCGCAACACGCGGTACAGCACCAGTGCGAGGAAGCAGATGAAGGCGTGGGCACGGATGCGCTCGGGCAAGCGGTGATAGACGGGGGCGATCTCGATTTCGCTCTTGAGCACACGGAATCCGCGCTCGATGTCGGCCAGCGCCTTGTAGCGCGCAACGATCTCGACCGGGGTGTGGTCGGGCATGTTTGTCACCAGTACCAGCTTGCCGTCCATCATGCGTGCATGTGCGAGCGCGCGCTCGTCGATATCGTAGGTGAATTCGGCCGACGACAGATCAACGCGGATGATGTTGGCCAGATGGGCATCGCTGACCGCCTTGTAGAATCGCGCGGTGGTCCCGGCATCCGAGAGCTTTCGCCCCCGGTACAACTGGCCGGCCTCCTGGCCATCGAGCTTTCCCGCCCAGCGCGCCGCATCGGTTTCGAGTTCGGCGATCCGCGCATCCCGGGCGGCGCCCAGTTCGGCGGCAAGGTCCGGGCGGTGCGCCACAATCAGGCGATGGCCTTGCCAGGCGTGCTCGCTGACGATCTCCTCGGTGGCCGCTTTGCACTGACCTTCATGGAACGGCGCCAGCACGGTGTCGAATTCGCTGTAGCGACGCCCCGGCACCGCGAGGATGAACTCGAGCGGCTGCGCGCCGATGCGGATCTGGCTGACGGCCTCGAGATTGTCGAGCGAAAGCAGCCCCCGGTCAGCCACCAGAACGACCCGCTTGATCGGGTAACGCGCCAGCACCTTCTCGATGGTCGGGATCAGCGTCGTGGTCTCGCCGGTATTGCCGGCAAACACCTCATGGTGGATCGGCAAACCGTCTGCCGTCTGTACCACGCCCAGCATCACCTGACGGGCGATGTCGCCTTCCTTGGACAAGCCCCTCTGGGTCAAGATGGTTGTCGCCTCGATAGAATCTGAAACTCGAGGGCGATAACGGAAGAACGAAGTGGCCAGATACGGACAAGCAT
>NZ_QKOE01000199.1 GCF_003226565.1 Parazoarcus communis SWub3 = DSM 12120
GCCCAGTAATCAGGTGTCCGGCAAGCTTGTCCCAGGAGATGGAAACGCCCCTGGTTTTGACGACAATTCTCTGGATAACGACGCGTCATCGAGGGTTCACTTTCGTTCGTCTCTCTGATCCTTACCTGCTCGGGGTACGGCCCCGACGCTTTGACCCCAACGCTCACCACCGACGGCTCTTGACCGCAGCAGCTTGGGGTGGTTTGAAGCCTGCTCCTGAAAGCCGACTCCGAGGGACCTACCCTCATCTTCCAT
>NZ_QKOE01000200.1 GCF_003226565.1 Parazoarcus communis SWub3 = DSM 12120
ATCTGGCTGAGGAGCTGTTCAGCTACCACATCGACGACAAGGCGAAGCGTCTTGCCGAAATGATGGACGGCAAGCTGCTGCTGGTGACCAACGCCGAGGGGCTTTCCGCGCAGAACGTGATTCAGCGCTACAAATCGCTCGCCGATATCGAGCGCGGTTTCAAGGTGCTCAAGTCCGAGATCGAGATCGGCCCGGTGTATCACCGTCTGCCCGAGCGGATCCGCGCGCACGCGTCGATCTGCTTCATGGCGCTGA
>NZ_QKOE01000201.1 GCF_003226565.1 Parazoarcus communis SWub3 = DSM 12120
GCAGCAGCAGGCAGGGGTCCGAGCACAGCGCACGCGCAATCTCCAGGATGCGCTGCTGGCCCAGCGCCAGGCTGCCCGCTTCGTCGTAGAGGTGATCGGCCAGGCCCACGCGTTCGATCTGGCGCGCCGCTTCGGCCAGCAGCCGCGCCTCTTCGGCCCGGTCCAGGCGCCAGGCCGCGCTCAACACGCCCTTGTCACCGCGCAGGTGACCCCCGATGGCCACGTTCTCGAGCACGCTCATCGTCGGCAGCAGCT
>NZ_QKOE01000202.1 GCF_003226565.1 Parazoarcus communis SWub3 = DSM 12120
CATTTCGGCAAGACGCTTCGCCTTGTCGTCGATGTGGTAGCTGAACAGCTCCTCAGCCAGATCCACCTTGATGATGCGCGACAGGTGCGCTTCGCTGACCGCATGGTAGAAGCGCGCCTTGGCGCCGATGTCCGAGAGCTTGCGACCCCGGTGCTTCACGCCTTCGTCCTGATCGGTAAGCTTGCCCGTCCATTGATCCGCTTGCCGGGTCAGCGCGTCGATACGCTCGTTGCGCTGCTGGGTCTTTTGGGCTGC
>NZ_QKOE01000203.1 GCF_003226565.1 Parazoarcus communis SWub3 = DSM 12120
TCAGCGCCATGAAGCAGATCGACGCGTGCGCGCGGATCCGCTCGGGCAGACGGTGATACACCGGGCCGATCTCGATCTCGGACTTGAGCACCTTGAAACCGCGCTCGATATCGGCGAGCGATTTGTAACGCTGAATCACGTTCTGCGCGGAAAGCCCCTCGGCGTTGGTCACCAGCAGCAGCTTGCCGTCCATCATTTCGGCAAGACGCTTCGCCTTGTCGTCGATGTGGTAGCTGAACAGCTCCTCAGCCAGAT
>NZ_QKOE01000204.1 GCF_003226565.1 Parazoarcus communis SWub3 = DSM 12120
TCTTGGCCTTCATGATGTTGGGCAGCGTCGCGTAGCGCGGCTCGTTCAGGCGCAGGTCGGTGGTGACCACCGCCGGCAGCTGGATCGACAGCGTCTCCAGCCCGCCGTCGATCTCGCGCATGACGCTTGCCTTGCCATCAGACAGGGTCAGCTTCGACGCAAAGGTGGCCTGCGGCCAGCCCGCCAGCGCCGCCAGCATCTGCCCGGTCTGGTTGGCGTCGTCGTCGATCGCCTGCTTGCCGCAGATCACCAGCG
>NZ_QKOE01000205.1 GCF_003226565.1 Parazoarcus communis SWub3 = DSM 12120
CGGAACGGCAGGTCCTGCGACAGCGGCGGTACGTCATCCAGCGAAAAATCGTCCTCACGCACGAACACGAACACCATCCCCGCCACCTCTTCGGTCGGGTAGCTGGTGATCCCCGTCGTCCCCACCAGCTTGTCGTGCGGATTGGCCACGATCGTCGACAGCTTGCCGTCCTTCAGATCGAACGTGAAACCGTGGTACCAGCACGAGATCGTCTCCTTGTTGAAGCACATCGGCTTCTCCGACAACCTCACCCCG
>NZ_QKOE01000206.1 GCF_003226565.1 Parazoarcus communis SWub3 = DSM 12120
TGTGCTCGGACCCCTGCCTGCTGCTGCTCGACGAGCCGGCCGCGGGGCTGCGCTTCAAGGAGAAGGCAGCGCTGTCGGCGGTGCTGAAGAAACGCAAGGCCGAAGGCATGGGAATCTTGCTGGTCGAACACGGCAAGGGCTTCGGAATGGGGCTGGAGGACCGGGTGGGGGTGATGGAGTTGGGCGAGAAGATTGCCGAAGGGCTGCCCGAAGAGGTGCAGAAGGACCCGGCGGTGCTCGAAGCGTATCTGGGCG
>NZ_QKOE01000207.1 GCF_003226565.1 Parazoarcus communis SWub3 = DSM 12120
AGCTGAAGCCTCTGGGTGGCATGTTGCAGGGTGAGGACTATGAGTTGCGTGTGTTTCAGGTGGTGTAAGTAGGATTTCTGGTTTTTTTGATTTTCTACTTGCAAGATTCTCTGGGGTGTCTATAATGTGCACCTCTTCACCGCTGCAGTGCAACGCAGCGATGCAGGAAGCGGCAGGATGTCAGGAGTTGCCGGGTGTTCTCGGTGGTTTGTGACGGTTTTGCGGTTGTGGTGGAAAGTGCGGCGTTGAATTGTT
>NZ_QKOE01000208.1 GCF_003226565.1 Parazoarcus communis SWub3 = DSM 12120
CTGGACGCCGGTCGGCGCGGTCACGCTCAATCCGGAGCGCGACGCAGTCGTGCGCGAGCAGGTGAATGCTGAAGATATAGCGCAGTTGGTTGCATGAATCAGGCGACAACTATCTTGACTTGTTCCGAAGCCGAAGCGGCGCAATTCCTCACTCATCTCCGTGCTGCCCTCGGCGCGAATCGTCGTCAGGTCGTAGAAGACGATCGACAGCTCCTGATCGAGCAACGGGCGCAACAGCGTTGCCAGCGTGGCTT
>NZ_QKOE01000020.1 GCF_003226565.1 Parazoarcus communis SWub3 = DSM 12120
AGCTGCTGCCGACGATGAGCGTGCTCGAGAACGTGGCCATCGGGGGTCACCTGCGCGGTGACAAGGGCGTGTTGAGCGCGGCCTGGCGCCTGGACCGGGCCGAAGAGGCGCGGCTGCTGGCCGAAGCAGCGCGCCAGATCGAACGCGTGGGCCTGGCCGATCACCTCTACGACGAAGCGGGCAGCCTGGCGCTGGGCCAGCAGCGCATCCTGGAGATTGCGCGTGCGCTGTGCTCGGACCCCTGCCTGCTGCTGCTCGACGAGCCGGCCGCGGGGCTGCGCTTCAAGGAGAAGGAAGCGCTGGCGGCGCTGCTGAAGAAACTCAAGGCCGAAGGCATGGCCATCTTGCTGGTCGAGCACGACATGGACTTCGTCATGGGGCTGGTCGACCGGGTGGTGGTGATGGAGTTCGGCGAGAAGATTGCCGAAGGGCTGCCCGAAGAGGTGCAGAAGGACCCGGCGGTGCTCGAAGCGTATCTGGGCGGGGTGGAGTGAAGACGATGAGCAACGAAACCAAGAAGACCGTTCTGGAAGTGAAGGACCTGTGCGTGTCGTACGGCAAGGTCGAGGCGCTGAGCAACGCGAACCTGGTGGTGGGCGAAGGGCAGATCGTGACGGTGATCGGCCCCAATGGGGCGGGCAAGACGACGATGCTGTCGGCGATCATGGGGGTGCTGGGCTCGCGTGGGCAGGTGGCGTTCGATGGCAGCATCGAGGCGGTGCCGGAGGTGGAGCGGATGGTGACGCGGGGCATGAACCTGGTGCCGGAGAAGCGCGAGCTGTTTGGCGAGATGACGGTGGAAGACAACCTGACGCTGGGGGCGTTCCAGCGCTACCGGATGGGCAAGCGCGATCAGGCGCAGACGATGGAAGAGGTCTACACGCTGTTTCCGCGGTTGAAGGAGCGTCGCAGCCAGCTGGCGGGGACGCTGTCGGGTGGTGAGCGTCAGATGCTGGCGGTGGGGCGTGCGCTGATGGCCAAGCCCAAGCTGCTGATGCTGGACGAGCCGAGCCTGGGGCTGGCGCCGCTGATCGTGCGCGAGATCTTCCGGATCATTGCCGAGCTGCGCCGTCGCGGGGTGTCGATCCTGCTGGTGGAGCAGAACGCACGGGCGGCGCTGCAGGTGGCCGATTACGCCTATGTGCTCGAGACCGGGCAGGTGGCGATGGAGGGGCCGGCGGCGCAGTTGAAGGACGACCCGCGGGTGATCGAGGCCTACCTCGGTCTGGGCGGGAAGCATCAGGAAATGCTGGCGACCTGAGTCACCAGCCGATCCGGAACGACAGCAAAGGACATACGCCATGGAAGCACTCAGCATCATTCAGGACGAACACCAGTCACTGGCAGCAATCCTCCACGCCATCCGCCACATGAACAAGGAGATCGGAGCAGGCCGGTTGCAACCCGACTTTCAGTTGCTGCGCGCAATGGTGCATTACCTCGATGCCTACCCGGAGAAGAAGCATCACCCCAAGGAAGACCGCTATCTGTTCGCGTTGCTGAAGAAGCGTACCGACGAGGGCGCGGCGGCCATCGAGCGGCTGGAAAAAGAGCATGCGGTGGGCGACGAGCGCATCAAGGCGCTGGAGGCCGCCCTGCATCAGTACGCCAGTGGTGCGCGTGACGGGTTCGACGCCTTCACCCAGGCTTTTGAACGCTTTGCCGATTTCTACCGTAGCCACATGATGCTGGAAGAGCGTGAAGTCCTGCCGCTGGTGGTGAAGTACTTTACCGCGGAAGACTGGGCGGAAGCCGCAGCAGGCTTCCGGGATGACCCCGATCCGATGGGCGGAACCGGCGAGCCGACGACCCACGAGGATTTCCAGCGCATCTTCTCGAAACTCGTGGCTGCGGCGCCTGCGCCGATCGGCTTGGGCGCGGGGCCGTATCGCGCCGAGAGTTGAGCGTGGGACGGCTTGCACAGGGATGGACAAAAGACATAAACAGGCCCGGATTCCCGCCCATATTTTTCCGTCCAGCCCTGCTGCAGTACGCAGATACCCTTTTCGGGTTGTTACCGTATGCGCCGCAGCCCGCGACAGTGCTAGAATCCGCCGAGTAGATCGAGTTTTACATTCTGCACACACCAATACAATCGAGGAAAAGCATGAACAAAGGTGAATTCGTCGAAGCCCTGGCCGACCGTCTGGATGTCTCCCGTGCCCAAGCTGATCGTGCGCTGTCGGCTGTGCTCGACATCGTTGCCGAACAGCTCGGCAAGGGCGAGAAGGTGGCCTTCACCGGTTTCGGCTCGTTCGAAGTGTCCAAGCGCGCTGCCCGTACCGGCCGCAACCCGCAGACTGGCGCGACCATCGAGATCGCTGAATCCAACGTGCCGAAGTTCACTGCCGGCGCGACGTTGAAGGCATCGGTCAACGGCAAGTAATTGCCCGTCAGGCGGCAAGGCCGGCGCGTCTTGCGCCCTTGCCAGAGCGGCGGATCTCCAGACAGGAGCCGCCGCTTTTTTTATTTTCCTGAACATCTTTGTCAACTATTTCGCGACAGCCCGGTAAAAAGCCTCTATAATCCGGCCAGTTGTGCAATGCAGCAGCAGGGCCTGAATCCTTCGTAGCGGAATTGATCCGCCGAATTGGCCCCAGGGACTGTAATCACAGCCCCATCGCCCCCGACCTCCCGCCGAACTCCATTCGCTCTTCCGATCGTCTGGCATCGTGACAACCGGTTGGTGCCGATGCGCGATCGTTCAGGTTCGCCTGGCGATCGGCCCACGCCCATCGCGCGCTTGTCGCCCCGGCGCCCCGTTTCGTCTATCCGCGAAACGGAGCGGCGCGATGCCATGCGGTCCGGCTTCAGCCGGGCCCGAATCCGTCCGGCCACAAGCCGGCAAGCAACACAGGAAGAACCATGACGTTCCAGAGCCTCGGCCTTGCCGAAGAACTCCTCAAAGCCATTGAACAAACCGGCTACACCACGCCGACTCCGGTCCAGATGCAGGCAATTCCTGCCGTGATCGGCGGCTCGGACCTGCTGGTGTCCAGCCACACCGGTAGCGGCAAGACCGCTGCCTTTACCCTGCCTGCCTTGCACAAGCTGATTGACCGTCGCCCCAGCCCCGGTGCCGGTCCCCGCGTTCTGGTGCTGACCCCGACCCGCGAACTCGCGCAGCAGGTCGAGAAGGCCGTCCAGACCTACGGCAAATCGCTGCGCTGGCTGAACACTGCCTGCCTTGTCGGCGGCGCACCGTTCTTTGCCCAGGCCAAGCAGTTGCAGCGCCCGGTGGATGTGGTTGTGGCCACGCCAGGCCGTCTGCTCGACCACCTGAATCGCCGTAAGCTCAAATTGTCCGATATCGAGGTGCTGATCCTCGATGAGGCCGACCGCATGCTGGACATGGGCTTCGCCGAAGATATCGATGCCATCGTCGCGGCGACTCCGGCCAAGCGCCAGACCCTGCTGTTTTCGGCAACGCTCGAGGGCGTGGTCGGTGCGATGGCTGAGCGCATGACGCGTAATCCGCTGCGTATCGAGATCGAAGTGGCCAAGGAGAACCGTGGCCAGATCGAGCAACGCCTGATGTTTGCCGACGATATGGGTCACAAGAGCCGTCTGCTCGAGGCCTTGCTGGCAACTGACGGCCTGCAGCAGGCTGTGGTGTTCACCGCCACCAAGAAGAGTGCCGACGAACTGTCGCTCAGCCTGCAGGAGAAGGGGTTCGCCGCCGCGGCACTGCATGGCGACATGCACCAGACCCAGCGCACCCGCACCCTGGACCGTCTGCGTCAGGGCCGCATCGGCGTGCTGGTGGCGACCGACGTTGCGGCTCGTGGGATCGACGTTGCCGGTATCAGCCATGTCATCAACTTCGACCCCCCGCGTCAGGCCGAAGACTATGTTCACCGTATCGGCCGTACCGGTCGTGCGGGTCGCGATGGCGTGGCAATCACGCTGTCGGGGCCGCGTGAGACCGGTCTGATCCGTGCGATCGAACGCTTTACCGGTGATCGCCTCGAGGTGCATACGATTCCGGGCATGGAGCCGGCACCCCGTCGCCCGGGTCCGTCGGGCCCGCGTCCGGCGGGTGGCAATGGCCGCCGGTTTGGCAGTGGTGGCGGTTATGGCCGTCCTGGTGGTGCTGATCGTCGCCCCGGCGGTGGTTTTGGTGGTCGTGATGGTCACGCATCCGCTCGTGGTGATCGCAGTCATGGCGATCGCCGTGAGCGTGGTCCGCGCGGTTGATCCTGTCAGGTCCGTATGTGCTGTTGAAAAATCCCGCTTCGGCGGGATTTTTTGTTTCCAGACACCGCACACGGTTTGCCTGGGGCGCAAATGGCGGGACAATGACGTTTTGCTTGTTTTGGGTTGCTCGCATGACACACACGGCTGTCCGCTGGTTTCGTCTTCCACTGATCCTGATTGCGGCGATGGCGCTGCAGGCATGCAAGCAGGAGGTCAGCTTGCCTGGGCCGACTGCCGAACCTGGCGTGTTGCAGTTGCTGACTGAGCCTGGTGATGCCGAGATCGTGGTCAATGGTCAGCCCCACGGGCGCAGCCCGGCTGAGGCGGGGGCGGTGTTGATGCTGCGCTTGCCTGCCGGGCAATACCTGATTGAAGCGCGCAAGCCGGTTGATGAGTTCATGGATCTGGTCGGGCGTGTCGAGGTGGATCATGTCGACGACAAGCCGACCCCACCGCTTGTGTTGCGCCTGACCCAACACCTGACACCCGCTGGCGAAGCCATGGTCGAGGAAGAGAAGCGCCAGCGCGACGCGCGCGAGCAGGTCCTGGCGACACGTTTTCAGGCGCATGAAGACGGAACCGCGACCGATACGGTCACCGGCCTGACCTGGATGCGCTGCAGCATCGGGCAGACCTGGGTGGGTCAGGCTTGTTCGGGTGAGGTGAGCCAGCTGAGCTGGCATCAGGCCTTGAAGGCCAGTGAGGGCTTTGTGCTGGCCGGTCATGCGGACTGGCGCCTGCCGACCCGGGACGAGCTTTATACGCTGGTCTATTGCAGTTCGGGGCGGCGGTTTGCGCGTGATCCGGAGGGGGCGGGTGGCGCCTGCGAGGGTGGGTTCCGTCAGCCTGCGATACTCGATTCGGTTTTCCCCGCGACGCCGGTGAGCAAGTATTGGTCATCAACCGAGAGTCCCAACTACAACTACAAGGCCTGGGGCGTGGCTTTTGGCAATGGATTGGTCGGGGCCGGCGTCAAGACGGAGTATGTCGCTGCACGCCTGGTGCGCGGCACGATGCAGCCGCCGTCGCTGCCGGCGGGTAACTAAGTACGCGGCTGGCGGGCCACAAGGGAGGAAAGCTCATGCGCGCGTCACGAAGGTTGGTGCTCATGCTTGGCGTGCTGATGGCGGCTTGCTCCAACCTGCCTGTACCGCCTGAGCCTGCTGGCGCGGGTGTTGCTGCGGAGCTCGAGGATGCAAAGGCTGCGCGTCAGGTCATCAGTGGGCATTTGTTGTATCGCGAGCGTATCGCGCTCCCGCCCGACAGCCTGGCCGTGATCGAGTTACGTGAGACGCCCGCCGGGCAGGGGCGGGTGCTGGCTGAGCAGCGTATTGTGCTGCGCGGGCAGCAGGTGCCGATCGGTTTTGCGCTTCAGGTCGATCCTGCGCGGATTCCTGCAGGCGTGGTGCCCGCTGTGCGTGCGGGTGTGGTGGTGGCGGGGCGTCCCGCTTGGGTCAGCGAGGCGGTGCCGATCGAGCCCGCACGGCTGTCACAGGATCTGGGGCCGTTGTTGATGCGTCAGGTGGTGCAGGTTGAGCTCAGTCGTCGCATGCGCTGCGGTGAGCTCGAGATCCAGCTTGGGTTTGCCGAGTCGTCGATGCGCTTGCTGGCACGAGGCGAGGCACATGAGCTGCGCATCGCGCCCAGCGCCTCTGGCGCGCGCTATGTCGGAGTGGATGATCCGGCGACCGAGTTCTGGAACAAGGGGACGAAAGCGCAACTGAGTGTGCGCGGAACATCGTTTCCTGAGTGCGTCGAGCTCACACAGCCCCTGCCGCCTTTACCCGAAGCCTTTCGGGCGCAGGGTAACGAGCCGGCATGGTTGCTGGAGCTGGGGCAGGAACGTCTGCGCCTGACGCTGGAGATGGGCGCGCGCCATATCGAGCGGCCTCTGCCGCCTGCCATGCGCAGCACCGACACGACGCGCTACTTCAGCCGGGACGGTGGCCCGGATCTGCTGGTGGAAATTCAGACGCGGCGCTGCGCCGACTCCATGACCGGCATGCCCTATCCCGAAACGGTGCGGGTCGCGTTTGAAAATCGTCATTACGAGGGGTGTGGCGGAGATCCCGCCAGCTTGCTGCAGGGGGTGTGGCAAGTAGAGGATCTGGACGGGCGAGGCATTGTGGACCGCTCGCAGATGACGCTCGAATTTGGTGTCGATGGGCGGGTGTCCGGCCACGCTTCATGCAATCGCTTCAATGGGGGTTATACCCTGACTGGAGAGGGTTTGAGCTTTTCCCGCCTGGCGTCAACGATGATGGCTTGCCCGCCCGCCCTGATGCAGCAGGAGCAGGCTTTCCTGTCCTTGCTGCCGGACGTGATCCGCTTTGAATTGAGCGATGAGGGTGCCCTGCGGCTGCATGCTGCCGACGGCCGCCAGCTGACGGCGCGTCGGCGCTGAGGCGCTTCAGCCCTTGCGGCTGGCGCGGGCGGCTTCGACTTCTTCGGGGCGCAGATTGGCGGCCAGCTTGTCGAGCACGCCGTTGACGAAGCGGTGACCGTCGGTGCCGCCATAGGCCTTGGCCAGTTCGATGGCTTCGTTGATGACGACCCGATAAGGGGTGTCCAGACTGTGGCGCAGTTCGTGTGCGCCCAGCAGCAGGATCGCATGTTCGATCGGTGACAGCTCGCTGGTCGGGCGCGACAGCAGCGGGGCAAAGGCTGCGCGTAGCGTGTCGACGTTGTCCAGCGTGCCGTGCAGCAAGCTGACGAACAGCTCGCGGTCGACCTTGTCGAACTCTTCGGTCTCGGCTTCGAGATGGCGTTGGACGGTCGTCATCGAATTGCCCGACAACAACCATTGATACACCCCTTGCAGCGCGAGTTCGCGTGCGCGGTGTCGCGCCATCCTGCTCATGGCAGGACCTTCAGCAGTTTGGCCATCTCGACGGCGGCGCGGGCGCAGTCGCTGCCTTTTTCCTGCATGCGGGCAAGTGCCTGGTCGTCGTCTTCGGTGGTCAGCACGCCATTGGCGATCGGCACCCCGGTGTCGAGGCCGACGCGGGTGATGGCAGCGCCCATTTCGTTGGAGACCAGCTCGAAGTGGTAGGTCTCGCCGCGGATGACGGCACCGAGGGCGACCAGCGCATCGAACTTGCCGCTATTGGCGAGCTTCTGCAGCACCAGCGGGATTTCCAGCGCGCCGGGTACGGTGGCGATGCGGATCAGCTCGGGGGAGACGCCCAGCCGGATCAGCTCGTCGGTGCAGGCCGACAGCAGGCCCTCGCAGACGTCCTGGTTGAAGCGGCTCATGACGACGCCGACGCGCAGGCCCTTGCCGTCGAGGTCGATGTCGTATTCGTGGATGTTTTCAAAACGTGCCATGGTGTGAATTCGGATATTGAGTGTGAGGGGGACGGGCGCTCAGGCCTTGTCCACGAAGCCAGTGATCTCGAGACCGAAACCGGCCATGCTGGGAATCTTGCGCGGGCTGGCGAGCAGCCGCATCTTGCCGACCTGGAGGGCCCGCAGGATCTGGGCGCCGACGCCGAACAGGCGGGCATCCCATTTGACCGGGCGATCATGCGTGCCATTGAGATTGGCCAGCAACTCGCGACCGGATTGCGGACGGTAGAGCAGTACGATGACGCCGGCTTCGGCACGACTGAGTGCAGCCAGCGCTTCGTTGACCGGAAAGCTGTGGCGGCCGCTGGCCGGGTCGAGGAAGTCCACCACCGAGATCGGCTCATGGACGCGGACCAGGGTCTCGCGCTCGGGCGAAATCTCGCCGCGGCTGAGTGCGAAATGCACGTCGCCAGAGGTCTTGTCTTCGAAGGCCGACAGGCGGAAACGGCCGTGCGGGGTGTCGACTTCCTTTTCGGTGACCTGTTCGACCAGGTGTTCGGTGGCGGCGCGGTATTCGATCAGGTCGCGGATCGCGCCGATCTTCAGGCCGTGTTCCTTGCCGAACTCGATCAGATCGGGCAGCCGTGCCATGGTGCCGTCGTCCTTCAGGATCTCGCAGATCACCGAGGCGGGCTCGAGGCCGGCAAGTTGCGCCAGGTCACAGCCGGCTTCGGTATGGCCGGCGCGGATCAGTACGCCGCCGCGTTGGGCGGTCAGCGGAAAGATGTGGCCCGGGGTGACGATGTCGTCGGGCTTGGCGTGACGACCTACCGCGACCTGCACGGTACGGGCACGATCATGTGCCGAAATGCCGGTGGTGACGCCGGTGGCAGCTTCGATGGATACGGTGAAGGCGGTGCCATGCGGGGTGCGGTTGTCGCGCACCATCTGCTGCAGGCCGAGCTGGCGGCAGCGTTCGTCGGTCAGCGTCAGGCAGATCAGGCCGCGGCCGAACTTGGCCATGAAGTTGATCGCTTCCGGGGTGACGAATTCGGCGGCCATCACCAGGTCGCCCTCGTTCTCGCGGTCTTCCTCGTCTACCAGGATCACCATGCGGCCGGCCTTGATGTCGGCGATGATGTCGGTGATCGGAGCCAGTGCGCTCATGTGCTGTTTTCCTTTCTGGGGTGGGCGTGTCAGGCTTGTGCTGCCTGCTCTTCTTCGGTACGCCATGCCAGCATGCGCTCGACATAGCGTGCAATCAGGTCGATCTCGAGATTGACCCGGGAGCCCGGCTTCAGGTGCTTGAGGTTGGTGACCTCCACCGTGTGCGGGATCAGGTTGATCGAGAAGTCGCGATGTTCGACACGGTTCACGGTCAGGCTGACGCCATTGACGGTGATCGAGCCTTTCCTGGCGATATAGCCGGCGATGGCCGCCGGTGCGCGGATCACCAGTTCGTGGCTTTCGCCGACGGGGTCGAAGCGGACCACTTCACCGACGCCATCCACATGGCCGGTCACCAGATGGCCGCCGAGGCGGTCAGCCATGCGCAACGCCTTTTCGAGATTGACCTCGCCACCTGCCTGGTCGAGACCGACGGTGCAGTTCAGGGTTTCGCGCGAGACGTCGAAGCGGACACGGTCACCGTCGCGCGCGATCACGGTCAGGCATACGCCGCTGTTGGCGATGCTGTCGCCAATGATGACGTCCTCGAGATCGAGACCGTTGGTGTTGACGGTGAGCCGCACGCCGTCGGCGAGGGGCTCGATCTGTTCAATGCGGCCGACTGCCGCGACGATGCCGGAGAACATGAAGGCACTGATCGAAAAGGGGAAAGGCAGGATTGTAGGCGAAACACGGGCGTTCGGCGCGTTTGCCGGCACACATCCGTTACAGCGCGCGCGCCAGCACTGCGGCAAACGGCTCCGCTTTCATGAAGCCGACCACCCGCAGGCCGTCGTGCTCCTTACCCGTTGCATCAAAGAAGATGATGCCAGGCGGGCCGAACAGACCGAAGCGCTTCAGCAATGCCTTGTGCGCTTCACTGTTGGCGGTGACGTCGGCCTTGAGCAGAAGCATCTGCCCCATCCGTTCGGCCACCCGTGGGTCGGTGAAGGTGTAGCGTTCCATCTCCTTGCATGACACGCACCAGTCCGCGTAGAAATCCAGCATCACCGGGCGGTCGGTCGAGGCCAGGCGGGCGTCGAGTTCGGCGACGGAGCCGATCCTTTCAAAAGCGGGTTGCTGAGCCGGGGTGGCGGCTTCGGCACGCAGCACTGCCAGCGGCTGCAAGGGGTCGCGCGAACCGGCCAGCGCGCCGACCAGCATGGCCACGCCACCAATCAGCATGGCCACGCCCACCCCTTTCCAGAACCGCTGCCAACCCCTGGCCTGAGGCGGCAGGGGGTCGAGTGCATGGAGAAAGATCGCAGGGAACAGCAGCAGTGCAGCCCAGCCCAGCATGGCGCCCAGGGGGGGGATCACCGGCATCAGCAACCATAGCGCGACTGCCAGCAGCATCACGCCGAAGGCCTTCTTGACCCCTTCCATCCACGGGCCGACCTTGGGCAGCAGGGAGCGCGAGGCCACGCCGACGGCAAGCAAGGGGGCGCCCATGCCGAGTGCCATCACGAACAGTGCCCACCCGCCCAGTACCGCGTCGCCGGTCTGCGCGATGTACAGCAATGCGCCTGCCAGCGGCGCGGCCACGCAGGGACCGACGATCAGCGCCGACAGCACGCCCATCACCGCAACGCCACCGAGCTGGCCGCCTTTCTTGTGGCTGGCGCTGTCGGCAAGACGGCTCTGCAGTGCGCTGGGCAATTGCAGCTCGTAGAAGCCGAACATCGACAAGGCAAGCGCGACAAACACCAGCGCGAAGGCCGACAGCACCCACACGTTCTGCAATGCGGCCACCAGCAGGGTGCCGCTCAGTCCGGCCGCCACACCCGCCAGGGCATAGGTCACGGCCATCCCCAGCACATACACCAGCGACAGCAGGAAGGCCCGGCTGCGCGAGATATGGTGACCGTGGCCGATGATGATGCCCGACAGGATGGGAATCATCGGAAAGGTGCATGGGGTGAAGGCCAGCAACAGGCCGAAACCAAAGAAGCTGAGCAGCACCAGTGGCCCACTGGCGTCTTTCAACAGGCTGGCGATACGACCACTTTCGTCAGCGCCGGCTTCGGTCGTGCCACCGTTGCTTGCCCCGGTGCTGGAGGTCTGCTCCAGCGCACGCTGCAACAGACCTCCGCCGGTGACGGCCACCTGGGTCAGGTCGATTTCGGCGCTCTGTGGGGTGGGCGGATAGCAGATGCCACCGTCCCAGCACCCCTGGCTGCTGACATGCAGGGTGAACCGGCTCTGGCCCGGTGGCGCGGTGACCGGCAGCAGGATGGTCAGCGTGCCGCGGTAGGTTTCCACCTCGCCGAAGAACTCATCCTGCTTGAGTTTGCCGGGCGGACGCTCCGGCGTGCCAAGCACGAACCCGGAGGGTTCGGCGTCGAAGCGGAACTTGTCGCCGTACAGGTAGTAGCCCTTGGCGACCTTGAAGCTGACTTCCACCGTCTGCGCATCGAGCACGCGTGCGCTCATCGCGAAGGCTTGTTCAGGGGCGATCGGGTCGTTGGCCCGTGCGGGCAGGGCAAGCAGGCTCGCGAGGACGGCGAGCAGGATCAGCAGGCGTTGCGTCATGGGGATTCGGTCTTCAGGGGGCGGAGTCGTCCGCAGTCGTTTCCTGTGCGACCCAGCCGAGGTAGGCGGGCAGGCCACACTGGACAGGGACTGCAAGGATCTCGGGAAGTTCGTAAGGGTGGGCCGAACGAATCGCGGCCTCGAGTGCCGGGTAGCGTTCGGCGCCGGTCTTGATCAGCAGCGGCACCTCGCTGGCCGATTCGATGACGCCCTGCCAGCGATAGACCGACGTACATGTCGGCAGGATGTTCACACAGGCCGCCAGGCGTGATTCGACCAAATGCGCAGCAAGGCGCTGGGCAGATTCCGCGTCAGGCAGGTTGGTGAAGACCAGCAGGGTGTCGGTGCGCATCATGGGCTCCGGGTTCAACGGAGCGGTATTGTCCCAGAGTCCAACAGGTTTTGCTGATGTGCGCTGATCGGGTTCGGCGCTGCCCCGGTGTTCCACGAGCGGACTGAAAGCACTTCGAAAGCCGTCTTCGATTCAATCCGTTGCGCCCGACGGTACGCACCGTGCCGGCCGCAGGCCACACCAAAACAACGGAGGAACACCCATGAAGCACGCGATCAAGCTGGCCACCCTGGCCGCTGTCTGTCTCACCCCGGCGCTGGCACAGGCGCAGTCCAGTGTCACCATTTATGGCCTGCTCGATGTCAACGTGGCGCACGAGCGCGCAGGCAGCCTCAAACGCAGCGGGATGGATGTGAGCGAGCTCAACGGCTCGCGCCTCGGCTTCCGCGGTAGCGAGGATCTGGGTAACGGACTGAAGGCGATCTATACGCTGGAGACTGCGGTGCGGCTGGATATCGGCGGAATGGACGGTGCCGGTTTCCAGCGCCAGACCTTCCTGGGGCTGGAAGGCTCGTGGGGCCGGATCACCGCAGGCCGCCAGTATTCACCGGCTTTCGTGGCGCTGGATCCGTTCGAGGCCACGGGGGGGGCTGATCGTACTGCCGGCCTGCTGCATCGCAAGACGGGTTCGGTTGCGCGCGGTTATCAGGTGCGCTTTGACAACATGATCAAGTACCGTTCGCCCGAGATGGCCGGGTTCTCGGTGGATGCCGGCTACTGGACGGGGGCCGAGAATGCCAGCGACGACAGCGATGTCCGCCGCCAGGGGCGGGGTTATGGCCTGACCGGCATGTACAAGAACGGTCCCTTCGCGGCTTCGGTGACGACGCAGAGCTATATCACCAACGCGACCGGTGGCCGTGCCTCCACCCACGGTATCGCAGGTGCGTATGACTTTGGTGTGGCCAAGTTGTACGCGCTATACACGCAGGACAGGGAGCATGGCTCGCAAGGATCGGGCAAGGCGCGCAGCTACGCGGTCGGCGCCGAGATTCCGGTCAGCAAGGTGGGTACCGTTGCCGTGTCCTATGGCAGCCGTAACGAAAGTGGTGAGGCCGACACCGAGGATGCAAGCGGCGTTTCGCTTTACTACATGCACAACCTGTCCAAGCGCACCACGCTGTACACCGCCTACTCGCAACTCAACAACCGTGGCGATGCCAACTACGGCTTCAACCTGACGCCGGATGCCGGCGACCGGATCAGTGTCGTCATGGCGGGTATCCGTCATCGGTTCTGATCTGTTGATGGTGCCGCGCGTCTGCGCGGCAACCCTCCTCTAGTCGCCCCGGCAGTCACGACGGGTGCGCATTGGGCCTCGACCGGGAAGCCGGGTTGAGGCCATTTTCTTGTCGGGCGTGCGTTCCGCATGTGATCGCGGCATGTGTGCCGCGAGGCCGGTGCCGGTGGCCTGGCTTGCGTCATTGCGCAGTGCAACGAAAGCGTTCCGAAAGCCCATTTGCCTAAGGTGCCTCCTGCCACAGCCCCACAACAAAGGAGACAGAACCATGCAGATAACCGGAATGTTGCACGGATCGCGACTGCTGCAGTTCGCAGACTTTCCCACCGCCGAGATCCTTGGCCCCGACGCCAGCGAGGAGGCCATCAAGGACTTGATCGAGCGTCACGGTTCGGTGTTCATCAAGCCGTTGTTCAAGGGCGGTGTCGGCAAGAAAGGCAAGGCTGGTCTGATCGGGCGAGCCAAGGACCTCAAGACCGCACTGGCGGAGAAGGAGCGGCTGTATTTCGTCGAGCATCGCCACGGCAACCAGGTGGCCAAGGCCAACGGGGTGACCTTCGAGGGCGCCGTACCGGCCGAGCATGAGGTGTACTTCTCGATCACCGATTCCACCGAGTTCCGCGCGCCGACGATGACGCTGACCCACATGGGCGGGGTCGACATCGAGGAACTGGACAAGGCCCAGATCGCGCGCATTCCGTTCGATCCGCTGACGGGTCTGAAGGCTTTCGTCGTCGCCAATGCGCTCGCCGACATCGGCGCGCCAAAGCAGGTCATCTCGCCCCTGGTGCAGCACCTGCCGCGCCTGTGGGAGTTGTATCACGACTTCGGCATGAACACCCTCGAACTCAACCCGATCCGCATGCGTCCGGATCGCCGCGGGCGGCTGACGCCGGTGGCCTGCGATTTCAAGTGCGGTTTTGATCGCGATGATCCGCGCTGGCACCGGCTCAACCTGCCGGCGCATCTGTTCGCCGCCGATTACTCGGACTTCGAGCAGGAGATCAACCAGTTGCGTACCCATCAGGGTCAGAGCGATGTGTACGTGATCAACGACCAGGGCACCATCCTGGCGCCGACCTTCGGCGGTGGCGCCAACTCGCTGGTCACCGAGATGCTCGGCGACGACGCCATCATCTCCTCGGACTTTGGCGGCAATCCGCCCTACGAGAAGATGAAGTCGGTCGCTTCGATCTGCTTCAAGCACTGGCTGCGCCAATCCAACGTGCTCTTCATCATCGGTGGCAAGTCCAACAACACCGACATCTTCGAAACCTTCCGCGCAATGGCCGATGCGCTGCGCGAGCACTTCGGTACCCACGGCCCGACCCCGCTGTACGTCGTCGTCGGCCGCGGCGGACCCAACCTGGTGCGTGGCATGGGCGTGCTGCGCGACACCTGCGAGGCGCTCGGCCTGCCCTATCGCCTGTTCGGCTTCGACTCGGCGATGAGTGAGGTGGTCGACTACGCCCGCGAGGTCAACGAGTGGATGAAGGCCGGGGGGCGCGAGGCGGTTGCAGCCCGTTTGCGTATTGCCCCCACGGCGACCGTTTGATCGATCGGTACCGGACAAGAACAGGAGACAGCGATGTATCAACAAGGTGCAGGTGATTTCAAGTACTACGTCGGGATCAGCTCCCTGGCGCAGATCGCCACCCGCGACGATCGGGTGTGCGTGCTCAACATCCTCGGCGGCGAGTCGAGCGAAGTGACCCCGGTCGGCCACGCCTGGTCGGGCGGCAATGTGGTGTTCGGCACTTCGCCGGGGCGTCGTGGGCAGGTGCTGGAGACCGAGCTAGGCAACATCCCGGTGTACAACAGCGTGCGCGAAGGGCTGGACGACGGCCATCGTTTCAACTGCGGAGTGGTCTACCTGCCGCCGTCGGCGGCGCGAGACGGCGTGGCCGAGCTGATCCGGGTCAATCCCGAGCTGAAGAAGATCTTCATCATCACCGAAAAGATCTCGGTGCATGACGCTCGAGAAATCCGTGCCATGGGCCAGCAGGCCGGCATCGACATCTTCGGTGCCAACTGCCTGGGCGTGGCCGACTCGTGGAACCAGGTGCGTATTGGCGGCGCGCTCGGCGGCGACCATCCCGGCGACACGCTCAAGCGCGGCTCGATTGCGATCCTGTCGAATTCCGGCGGTTTCACCACCACCATCGCGCAGTACCTGCGCATGGCGGGCTGGGGCACGACCACGCTGGTGTCCAGCGGCAAGGACGTGTACATCCATTACGCTGCGCCCGAGTTCGCGTTTGCGCTGGCCAATGATGCACGCAGCAAGGCCGCAGTGCTGTACTGCGAACCCGGTGGCTACTATGAGCGCGACGCCGACTTCACCAAACCGGTGGTGGCCTGCGTGGTCGGGCGCTGGAAGGCCAAGCTGACCCGCGCGGTCGGCCATGCCGGCGCGATGGCGGGTGGTCACGACGATGCGGCAGCCAAGGAGCAGTGGTTCAAGGACAAGTTCGGCGTCGACGACATCTTTACCCCGGAACATCCGGTGTTCTCGGCCAAGGGCGCGTTGGTCACCAATATCGCCCATATTCCGGCAGCGCTGACCGCGGTGATGCGCGCCAATGCCACACTGCCGGACTTCGCCCCCGAAGGCACGATGGAGCTCAAGCCCTGGTTCGGTTCGAACATGGGACTGACCCTGCCGGCGCCGCTCGACCTGCCGGTGGTCGAGAGCCCCGAGCCCTATCGCAGCCAGGTCGCGTTGCTGGCCAAACAGGTTGGCGCGGTGTTCCCGCGCGAGGCGCTGAAGGACGCCTCCGGGGCGTCGCAGATGGATCCGGCGACCCAGGTCTCGAGCCTGTACGGCACCCGCGTGCTGGAGGCCGCCTGCCTGCCGCTGGAAGCCAATGTCAGTCTGGCGTTGCTGCGCGAAGCGGGGGGCGAGAATGACCGAAAGCTGGTCAATGTGGCGCTTGGTGCGAGCATCAATCTGTACGGCAGCCCCGAGCTGGCGGCGGCGCAGGCCGCGCGTGAGGCCGGCAATGCGCCCAACAGCGTGCTGTCGGCGGCGATCTCCATCGTCGGTCCGCGTCGTGCAGAAAACGCCGGACGCATTGTCGCGGCGCTGATCGAGCGTTTTGCAGAGGCCGGTATCCGCGATGCGCTGGCTGAAGAGGTCGATCTCACCGCAGTTCATGCCGACACGGCACTCGCCATCCTGGTGAGCAGCGTCGAACCCGACCCGCGCGCGCTTGCGATGCTTGCGGGTCTCGAGGCGCGCGGTACGCGCTCGGTGTTCGTGCGCTACCTGCGCGACCAGCCTGGTCATGTCAGCGCCGACGCGGTGCTCGCCGCGATCACGACCACATTGGCCTGGGGGCCCTTGATGCGCAAGCGTGTGTCGCGCCTGACGGTCGAGACCCTGCCATGGTGGATGCGGCTGTTCGGCACCGTCATCGGCGCCTCGGCGCAATCCGAGGCGCACCGTCCGGACGGCTTCAACGGCTTTGCGACCGCCGACCTGCTCGGTCGTGCATCGATCACCGAGGTGGCTTATCACGCGCTGCTCGGGCGTGCGCCGGAAGCGTCCGACCTGTTCGCGTTCCAAACCCTGGTCGGCATCCTGCTCACCAACGGCCCTGGCACCATCTCCGCCCAGGGCGCCAAGGGTGCGGTCTCCAGCGATGGCCCCGAGACCCCGCAGCGGGTACAGCTCAACAAGGCGCTGACCGGCTTCCTCTCCCACACCGGCTACGCGCACGGCGGCAATGGCTTCGAGGGGGTGCAGTTCCTGATCGAGCAGTTCCGTGACTCCGGCCTGCAGGACCCGGCCGACCCGGCGCACGGTGTCGATCTGAAGGCGCTGGCGCGGCGCTATGCCGAAGACTACGGCCGTTACAAGGCTGGTGCCAAGTCGCTCGGCAGCCTCGACATCCGCAAGATCCCGGGGGTGAATCATCCGGTGTTCAAGGACAAGCCGGTCAACCTCGACCCGCGCGAGGTGTTCATCCGCGAACTGATGGAGGGGCGCGGCGAGGCCAACGTCTTTCACGATTTCTATCGTGTGCTGGTGCAGGTGTTGCGCGACACCGGCGTGTCACGCACGGTGTATTGCGTGAACATCGATGCGGTGATCGCCGCGTTGCTGCTCAAGCTGACGTGGCAGCCATGGCGTGCCGGCGAGATTTCGGATAGCGCGCTGGAGGCGGCTGCGTTCTCGATCTTCCTCTATGCGCGCATGCTAGGCTGCGCCGCCGAGGCCGACGATCATCTCAACCGCGGTCGCAATATGGACACGAGAACCGTGGCCTCACGCTGCCGCTTCGTCAGCTGAGCGCTTTCTGTGTGCTGGCCGGTTTGCGGGGCATGAACGCGCAAACCGGTGTCCGACCCATCCCCTGACGAGTCCATACAATGAAAGAACCGATCCCCACCCCCAGCGGCGAGCCCGCGATCCGCACCATTGCCATGCCCGGCGATGCCAACCCCGCAGGCGATATCTTTGGCGGCTGGTTGATGGCGCAGATGGACCTTGCGGCGGGTAACGTCGCCGCACGTCGTGCGCGCGGCCGCTGCGCCACCGTGTCGGTCGACCGCATCACCTTCCTGCAGCCGGTGTATATCGGCGACGAGGTCAGCCTGTATGCCGAGATTACCCGTATCGGACGCACCTCGATGACCTTGCAGGTCGAGGCTTGGCGGCGCTCACGCGACGGTGAGGAGCAAGTCAAGGTGACCGATGCGACCTTTGTCTTTGTCGCCCTTGATCAGGGTGGCCGGCCACGCGTGATTGCGCCCTCGATGGGTGAGGTCAGATCCTGACGGCGATTCGCCCGGTGGCGCCAGCCATCGGGCTGTCTTACCGGTTGGTGGCGGGAGGGATGCGCCCGGCGACGGACAGGCCATCATCGCTCACCCGCAGCACGACGATTTCCCCCGAGGCAGGGAACACGCCGGTGAGTGCAGTGATATTGGCCTGGTGCGTGACCAGCACAAGGGGCCCCCCGGTCTGGGCATGCTTGTGGATCAGGTTGCGTACTTCGGTATTGCGTGAGGCTTCCTGATCGCGATCGCGAAACAGTGAGTCCAGCCCCGCAAACGGGTTTACCGGACCGAGCCCGAGCAGGGTGGCGGTGTCCAGGCAGCGACACCAGCGGCTTGAATACACGGTTGCCCGGCTGATGCCTCTGGCGCGAAAACGCTCACCGGTGGCGCTGGCCTGTTCGCGTCCGAGGGCCGACAGATTGCGCTGGGTGCTGCAGTCGTCGATCCGGAAACCCTCGGGATCCCCCACGCCCGGGGCCAGTTCATGGCGCATCACCGCCACATGGTGGCCATCGCGCAAGGCCGCCCACAACTCGGCCTCCGCATGGACGGCCGAGATGGCGAACATCCCCAACAAGCAGGCGATCAAGGTCTTCATGACCGTCTGAGACGGCCAGGTCAGCCAACAAGTTTCCGGAACGCGATAAAGGCGCGCTGGGCGCCCAGCGTGAGTACGGTCACCCGCAGGACATGGCAGGCGGTGATCAGCGGGACGCCCAGTTGCAGCACTTTTGCCGTGATGCACATCTCGGCCACGCCCCCGGGGGCCGTGGCCAGAGCGAGGGTTGCAAGCGGAACGTCGGCAAACTGTGCCATGGCAAGGGCCAGCGCGAAGCCGAGTGCGATGGACAACAGCGCGGACAGGGCCGCCACCGCCATGAAGCGGGGCGCTGCGTGAAAGAACTCGCGTGAGAAACGACTGCCCAGCGAGCAGCCGATCAACAGCTGACCGCCGTTGATCACCCAGGCCGGCAGCGCTGACAAGGGGATCGCCATGGCGCTGACCACGCCGACGCCAAGCAGGGGGCCGAGCACCCATGCGTTGGCGATGCGCAGCACCTTGAAGATGCAGACGCCGACCAGGCTGGCGGCGATCAACAGGGGAATGCGCTGCGGGTCCACCTCACGCGCCAGCGGGGCGTAGGCATCCGTGCCATGCGCGCCAGCCACCGTCAGTGCCAGGGGGACGAGCGAGACCACCATCATCACCCGCAGTGCATGTGCTGCGGCAATCCGGTCCACCGCCCCACCCCAGCGTTCGGCCAGCGTAGCCATCTCCGAGGCGCCGCCGGGCAGTGCAGCGAAGAAGGCGGTGGGCGCATCGACGCGTGCAAGCTTCAGCGTGATCCATGCGCAGGCGACGCCAAGCACCAGAGAGGCGACGGCAGCGCCGACCACCAGTGGGGCGTGGTGTGTCAGTTCGGCGACCACCGAGGGTGAGAAATACAAGCCCAGTGCGGCGCCAATGGCCCACTGACCGGCTTGTCGCCCGCCGCGTGGTGCAGACAGGCGCCAGCCCGCCATCCGTGCGCCAGCCACCGCGAACAGCGGACCGATCATCCACGGCAGTGGCAGTGTTGCCGCTTGAGCGAGCAGGGCCGCGAGCAGGGCCAGGATAAGGGTGGGCAGGACCTGCCGCCCGTGGGCGGCGATCCCTTGCAAGGTGTTTGACATGAGAGGGTGGTCAGCGGCGCTGGGTGGCTTGATCCCACTGGCGCAGGAAGTCGCGTTGTTTGGCCTGGTCGAGATAGGTCAGCAAGCCCGAACCGATGGGAATTGGACGGAAGGCACTGCCGAGTTGCCGGCGCAGGCCGATGGCATTTTCGCTGGAGACATCCTCCCGCACTGCGAACAGGCCGGCACTGCGGGCAAGCACGGTCTGCCCATGCACCGACAGCATATGGTCCATCCATAGCCGGGCGGCCTGGGGGTGGCGGGCCTGACGGGTGATGAAGGCGACCCGGCTCAAGACCAGCGTGTAGTCACGCGGCCAGATCACGCCGATTGCCGGGTCGGCCTGGGCTCGCGTCAGCGCGTAGGAGCCGAGCACGTTGTAGCCGATCAGCACCTTGCCCTGTGCCACCTCGTCGAGCATTTCGCCGGAGGTCGGGTAGGTGATCAGGCGTCTGTCGCCCAGCGCCCGGGCCAGTTGCCAGAATACGATGGGATTGGACTGGGCATCCTGGGTGTGCAGCAGCATGCCGACGCCCGAGCGGGCAGGGTCGTAGCTGGCGAGCCGGCCGTCGAAACGTGTCGGCTGTCGGGTCAGTGTTTCGATCAGCCCGGCATGGGTGTCCGGTGGTTGTTCGGTGCTGAACGAAGGCTTGTGATACACAACGACGGCGGGCTCGTAGGTGGTGCCGAAGGCCTCGTTCTTCCAGATGGCCCAACTGGGCAGGGCTGCAGTTTCCGCGGAACGGTGCACCTGCGCGTAGCCATCATTGACCAGCTTCACCTGCAGGTCCATGGCAGAGCTCCAGACCACGTCGGCGCGACCGCCACTGCGTGCCTCGTCTACGATGCGGCGATAGAGGTCGCCTGACTGCATGTCGTGATATTCCACCCGAATGCCCGGGTGGCGTTGCTCAAAATCGTCGATCAGGGGCTGGACGATGTCCTGATCGGTGGCCGCATAAATCACGACCCTACCCTCGGCGCGTGCGACCGCCACCCGGTCGGGGGTGATCTGGGCCCAGGCCGAGAGGGTGGCCAGGCCGAGTGCGCAAGCCAGCAGGCTTCGGAACCCGCGCATCCTTACTCCTCCAGAGGGTGGCAGGACGTGCTCGTGATGGCGTCCTGCGTCGTTTGAGAGAATAATCCTTCACCCAGCTTTCGATTCGCTTTCACTGCCATGCGCCTGTTGCTTGTCGAAGATCATCGCGAACTGTCCGAGTGGATCGCCAAGACCCTGCGCCATGCGGGCTATGTGCTCGATGTGCTCGATCGCGGTGATCATGCCGACCATGCACTGCTGACCCAGCACTACGATCTGGTGATCCTCGACCTTTCGCTGCCCGGCATGGATGGGCTGGACGTCCTGCGCCGCTTGCGCGCCAGAGAGAAGGGCGTACCCACCCCGGTGCTGGTGCTGACCGCGCGCGGGAGTACCGAGGATCGGGTCAAGGGGCTCAATCTTGGGGCGGACGATTATCTCCCCAAACCCTTCGATCTCGGCGAGCTTGAAGCCCGTATCAAGGCCTTGCTACGACGTAGCGGCAATGTCGCGCCTACCGTCCGCATCGGTCTGCTCGAGTTCGATACCAACACCCGTATGGCCACGGTTTCCGGTCAACCGCTGGCGCTGACCCCGCGCGAGCTTGCGGTGCTGGAAGCGCTGATGTCGCGCATCGGCCGGCCGGTGTCGCGGGAAGCCCTGTTCGAGAAGGTCTTCGATTTCGATGCCGATGCCCGGGTCGAAGCCATCGAGATCTACGTCTCACGCTTGCGCAAGAAGCTCGAAGGTTCTGGCGTGGCGATCAACACCCTGCGGGGGCTCGGTTACCTGCTGGCCGAGGTCGCGCAGTGAGCGTGGGTGTGCCGCAACGGTGGGGCTGGTGAGCGGCCGATGACGCCCCGTTTCAGCCTGCGCCGCCGGGTGATCGCCTGGTTGCTGCCGCCACTGGCGATACTGGTCGGTGTCAACGCCTGGTTGTCCTACCGTGGGGCGCTGGAGGCGGTCAATCGCGCCTACGACCGCTCGCTGACCGCGTCGATCAAGGCCGTGGCCGAGCAGACCCACTCGATTGCAGGGCGGGTCCATATCGACATTCCGTATTCGGCTTTCGAGATGTTCGAGGACAAAGCCCAGGAGCGGGTCTACTACGCGGTGATCGACACCCAGGGGGATTTGTTGACGGGGTATCCGGACCTGCCGCTACCCAGCGCGCTGAACGATTCCGGTGAGGTGCTGATTGTCGATGCGCGGTACCGCGGTGAGCCCATTCGCCTGGGAGCGATGAGCAAGCGTCTTTACGATCCGGCCCTCGCCGGTGGCGATGCAGTGTACATCGTGTTCGCCGAGACCACCGGGTCGCGCACGACGCTGGCCCGAGACCTGTTCCTGGACAGTCTGCGTCGCCAGTTGCTGCTGCTGGGGGTCGGCGCGGTGTTGATCGTGCTCGCCTTGGGCAGTGCCTTCCGGCCCTTGATCGAGTTGCGGGATGCCATCCGCAAGCGGGGTGACGAAGATCTGACGCCGGTGCCGGCGTCCAACGTGCCAAGCGAGGTCGGACCACTGATCGACGCGATCAATCACCATACCGAACGCTTGTCGGCGCTGCTGGCGGCGCGGCGACGCTTTCTGGCCGATGCCGCACACCAGATCCGTACCCCGCTGGCGGTGCTGACGACACAGGCCGAGTACGGCCTGCGCCAGACCGAGCCGGAAGAGATGCTGCGTACCTTTGCCAGCCTTCTGCGCAGCATCCGGGCGACTCGCCGGCTGGCCAACCAGATGTTGACGATGTCGCGCGCGGAGGCGGTCAATGGCCTGATGGATGAGCGGGCGCCGGTCGATCTGACCGGCATGGTCAAGGATGTGGCGATGGAGTTGGTACCGCTGGCGCTGAACAAGGGTATCGATCTGGCGTTCGAGGGGCCCAGCACACCCGTGGTGGTGGAGGGCAATGCGCCGATGCTGCGCGAGATGGTGGCCAATCTGATCGACAACGCGATCCGCTACAGCCCGGACGATGCCCAGGTGACGGCGGCGGTGGCGGTTTTCGGTGGTGAGGCCGTGATCAGTGTCACCGACCAGGGGCCGGGCATTCCGGAGGCCGAACGCGAGAACGTATTCCGTCGCTTCTACCGTATCCTCGGTCAGGGCGACTCCGATGGTAGTGGCCTCGGGCTGGCGATTGTGCGCGAGATCTGTTGGGCGCATGGTGGCAAGGTGGCGTTGCGTGACGGCGAGGAGGGGCGCGGTCTGTGTGTGGAAATCGAGTTGCCGGTCCGGCAGGGCGACGACGCGCAGCACGCTTAAAAAAAAGACACCCGGAGGTGTCTTCAAGCAGGCTGCGGGCAGGGACGGTGCCGCCGCCTGCGTCCGGTTCCGGCCTCGTGGGAGGAGAGTGCCGGAACCCGGGCTTGCGGGTCTTCATCAGGCGGCGACGCGCTCCTTGCGTTCGGCCAGCATCTTCATCAGGCGCGGGCCGATCAGCATCGCGACAGCGCCGACCCACAAGGCGATGGCAATCGGGCTGTTGAACAGCACGCCGACCTCGCCGTTGCTGATCGACAGTGCGCGGCGCAGGTTCTGCTCCATCATGTCGCCGAGCACGAAGCCAAGGATGAAGGGGGCAATCGGAAAGTTCATCACCCGCAGCAGGTAGCCGAGGCCGCCGATCACCGTCCCCAGCACCAGGTCGAAGGTGTTGCCATGTACCGCATACACGCCCACCATCGAGATGGCGGCCACGCCCGGCACCAGCAGCCAGTTGGGGATCGACAGGAACTTCACGAACACGCGGATCAGCGGAATGTTCAGTGCCAGCAGCATGACGTTGGCGATGAACAGCGAGGCGATCAGGCCCCATACGATGGCAGGTTGTTCCTGGAACAGCGTCGGTCCAGGGGTGATGTTGTACAGCGTGAGTGCGCCCATCATCACCGCGGTGGTGCCCGAGCCGGGTACGCCCAGCGTCAGCATCGGCACCAGCGAGCCATTGGCAGACGCATTGTTTGCCGCTTCCGGCGCCGCCACGCCACGCACATCGCCTTCGCCAAACTGATGGTCCTTGCCCGCCATGCGGCGTTCACTGGCATAGCACATGGCAGAGGCTATGGTGGCACCTGCGCCGGGCAGCACGCCAATGAAGAAGCCGGCCAGCGAGCAGCGCAGCATGGTCCATTTGGCCAGCATGAACTCCTTCATGTTGAACATCAGGCGGCCGGTGATCGTCATCGGTGCAACGCCGGCATGGGCGTGTTGCAGCATCAGCATGACCTCACTGACAGCGAACAGGCCGATGACGATGACGATGAAGGGAATGCCGTCCTGCAGGTGCAGCGCGTCGAAGGTGTAGCGATAGACACCACTGTTCGAGTCGATACCGACGGTCGAGAGCAGCAGGCCGATCAGGCAGGCGATGGCCGCCTTGGGCAGCGAGTCGCCGACCAAGCCACCGAGGCAGCACAGCGCCAGTACCATCAGCACGAAGTACTCCGCCGGGCCAAACGCGATCGCCCATTCCGCGAGCAGCGGCGCAAACAGCACGATGCCCAGGGTGGCGACCAGCGCGCCACAGAACGAGGCCATCGCCGACATCGACAGTGCTGGCCCGGCCAGCCCCTTGCGGGCCATCGGATAGCCGTCGAGGGTGGTCATGACTGCACCGGCGTCGCCCGGCACATTGAGCAGGATCGCCGAGATGCGGCCGCCGTATTCGCAGCCGGCATAGACGGCGCAAAGCAGGATCAGCGCGGATTCGGGGGGCAGTTTCATTGCGAAGGCGATCGGCAGCAGGATGGCGACGCCGTTGATCGGGCCCAGGCCCGGCAGCAGGCCGACCACGGTGCCGAGAAAGCAGCCGATCAGCGCAATCATCAGGTTTTCGGGCGTGCCGGCGACGGCAAAGCCCTGCATCAGCAGCGAGAGGGTGCTGTCCATGATTTACCCCAGGATGTTGGCGACCCACAGCCCGGTCGGCAAGGCGACGTCGAGCAGGCGGTCGAACAGGATGAAAAGGCCCACGCCGAGCCCGACGCCACCGAGCGCGCCCTGCTTCCAGCTGGCGCCGAAGAAGCGGGCGACCGGAACCACCATCAAGGTCGTGGCGACGATGAAACCGAGCTTGTCGAACAGCCATGCATAAGCCAGTACGATCAGGAACAACGCGCCGATCCGCTGCAGGGTGGCCGGGGCTGCCCAGGTGACGGCGCTTTTCTTTTCCAGCATCAGGGCGATGGCGCTGATGCCCAGCAGTGCAAGAATCAACATTGGAAAGGCACGTGGCCCGACCGGCTCATATGAAAACGGGGCTTCGAAGCTCCGTGCCAGCCAGATACCGGCGAGGCTGATGAACAGCAGTACGCCGCCCAGGATTTTTTCGCTCATGTCATGCTCCAGCGAGGATGGCCCCGCATCGTGATGGGTGCGGGGCCTTGAGAGGCAGGGGGCTTACTGGGCCGTCAGGCCGAGTTCGGTGGCCAGTACCTTGTAGCGGGCAACTTCCTTCCTGACGCTTTCGGTCAGCTTGGCGCCACTCAGGTTGTAGGGGAACAGGCCACGTTCGGTGCGCAACTGGTCAAACTCGGGCGAGGCTTGCAGTTTTTCGAATGCGGCAAGCCACCATTGGTAGTCGGCGTCGGACACTTTCGGCCCCATGTAGAAGCCGCGGGTAATGGTCCAATCCACGTTGTAGCCCTGTTCGATCGCGGTCGGAATGCCTGCCAGATCACCCTTCAGGCGTTCCTGGGCGAGAATGGCCAGCACCTTGATGCGCCCACCCTTAAGATGGCCCTGAACTTCCGAGGCGTCGCCGGAGTAGGCGTGAACATGACCGCCCATCAGTGCGGTGATGGCCTCCCCGCCGCCTTCGAACGCGACGTAGCGCATGGACTTGGGATCAACGCCGGCCTCGCGGGCAATCAGTGCGGACTTCATCCAGTCCTGGCTGCCGACCGAGCCGCCAGCACCGAAAACGACTTTGCCCGGCTCCTTGCGCGTGGCTTCGATCAGGTCCTTCAGGGTCTGGTAGGGGGAGTCGGCCTTGACGATGATGGCGCCGTAGTCGGCGCCGACGGCGGCCAGCCACTTGACGTCGTCCTCGGTGTACTTGCCGAACTTGCCGATCGCCAGGTTCAGGAAGGACCCACCGGAATAGGCCACGATGGTACCGCCCTCGGCCGGACGGTTCGCGATCACGGTGTTGTAGGCCACGGCACCAATGCCGCCCGGCATGTAGGTGACCCGCATCGGCGCGTTGAGCAGCTTGGCATCCTGCAGGCCGCTTTGTGCCAGCTTGCAGGTCAGGTCGAAGCCGCCTCCGGGTTTGGCCGGCGCAATGCACTCCGGCTTGGCGGGCTCAGCATGGGCCAGGCCAGTGATCAGGGTGGCGGCAACTGCGGTGGCTGCGGCGACGAGGGTTTTTTTAAGCATCATGGTGATCTCCTCCGGTTCTTGATGGCTGCAGGGCTGGGTCTGGTTTCCTGCATGGAGGCGGACGATAGGGGGGTGGGCTTTCGATTGCCTTTCAGTGGCGTCGCACGGTCGGCAGGAAAAATGCGGTTGGTGAGGCCCCTTCGTAGTTACCGCAGGTGATGCCCGGGGCGTTAAGGGGTAGCATGCTTGTCATATCCGAGCGTGTGTCATTGTTGCCGGCCGTAACCGGGCGATGTCACTCAAGCGCCAAAGTCAGCTGATGGAGAGGCATGATGATGCTGAGAACATTCCTGAACGTATCTGTTGCGCTCGTGGCCTTGTCGGGTGCAGCGCTTGTCTCTGCTGCGCCAGCGGGGGAAACCGCCGCGGCGATGCTTGCCCGGCTCGAGGCCGCGCCAGCGGGTTTGCCGGCGGTCCGGGATGAGGGCCGCAAGGCAGCATTCTTCTGTGCCAACTGTCATGGCGAGACCGGTGTCAGCCGTTATCCCGAAGTGCCGAACCTTGCCGGACAGAACCCGGTGTATGTGCTCAACCAGATCGAGGCCTTTCTGTCTGGCAAGCGCAAGGATCCCTTCATGCAAGGCCTGATGAAAGTGCTGAGCGAGCATGACAAGGCGGCAATCTCGCTGTACTACGCCAGTGAGCCCGTGACACCTGTCGCGCAGCCGGGCGCCAGGGCGGCAGAGGGTGCTGCCTTGTACGCAAAGCTTTGTGCACGCTGTCATCAGGACGATGCGCGCGGCGGCGAGGCGTTTCCGCGTCTGGCCGGCCAGCAGCGGGAATACCTGCGGATCAGTCTGAACCGCTACCTGAAGCAGACCGGCGAGCGTTTTTATGCGCCGATGACGGCGGCGGTCATGCAGTTGGGCGAAAGTAATATTGATGCCGTGGCCGACCATCTCGCGGCGTTGAAGTAATGTGCTTCTGTGCCCGATGATTGGGGGGGCGTATTTGCTCAGTGCCTTGACTTTTATCACTTACGGACTACTGGTGCGCTTGATACCATGTGATTTTTGACGGTAGGGAGCGGAGCATGGGGGGTGCGTCTTCGGCCGCAGAGCCAGCCGGGGCTGGCAGGACGAAGCGTCCATGGCTGATCCGGCTGGCTCTGGGGTGGTTGTTGCTGGTGTGTGCGTTGGGAGGCTATTGGGTACTCCTGCACCAGTCGCACCGGGAGCAGCTTGTGTTGGCCGAGGATCAGGCCCGCTTGCGTGCGACGCAGACGGCCGAAGCGCTGACCATGCAGGTGGGGGCGCTGATCGGTGGTGTCGATTACATGGCGCGCCATCTGTCCGAACTCGGGCTCAAGGTGTCGCCGCAGGATTTTCGCCGTGCGGCCGAGGTGGTCGAGGCGGCCTTGCCGGCAGGGGCGTTGTTGCAGGTTTCCGTGGTGGACGGGCAGGGGCAGGTTGTCTTTTCCAGTCTCGAGCCGGATGAGGGGCGGCCCGCCGAGCCCTTGTCGATTGCGGACCGCGACCATTTCAAAGTGCATTTTGCTGCGGCCGAACCGAGCCTGTATATCAGCCATCCGATCAAGGGGCGTCTGTCTGGGCGTTGGTCGATTCAGTTCTCACGCCCGATATTGAGCCGAGGCAAGGTCAGTGGCGTGATCGTGCTGTCATTGTCACCGGATTACATCGCGCGCTCGCTACATCGTGTGTTCCCGGATGCAGGGGATGTGGTGGCCCTGCTGCGGGATGACGGTCATTATCTTGCGCGTACCCATCGTGGAGACGAGGTTCTGGGCCAGCGGGTCGATGCAGCCGGGCTGGAGCGCTTGCGTATCGGCAGTCAGTCTGGTGCGATGACCCGGACGCTGGGGCCGGATCCGGTTGAGCGCTACTACACTGCACTGAGGGTGCCGTCCTATCCGGTCGTGGTGGTGCTGGGGCTATCACGGGCGGCTGCCATTGCATCGGTCGACGCCTCGATGCGCGGTGGCATCCAGCGTAACCTGATCGGCTCGGCATTGCTGATACTGGCGGCTGCCTGTATCTCCTGGCTGTATCTGCGGGGCTTCAGGCAGGGCCAGTTGTTGCGCGACAGCAGGGAACGTCTGGCGCTGGCGATGCAGGGGGCCGACCTGGGATCATGGGACTGGAATGTGCCGAGTGGGCGCGTTCGTTTCAATACCCGGTGGGCGCAAATGATCGGCTACGACTTGTCCGAAGTGGCACCGGATGTCTCCAGCTGGGAGACACTGGTTCACCCGGATGACATGCCAGCGATCCAGGCTGCACTGGACGCGCATTTCCGTGGCGAAACGGCGTACTACGAGACCGAACACCGCATGCGCCACCGTGATGGACACTGGGTGTGGGTGCTCGATCGCGGGCGAGTCATGAGCCGAGATGATCAAGGGCGCCCACTGCGCATGGTCGGTACCCACCTGGACATCAGCGTCCGCAAGGAGGCCGAGGCCATTCAGCTGGCGTGGCAGCAGCGCCTGTCCAAGCTGGTCGCTCACGTGCCGGGCATGGTCTATCAGTATTTGTTGCGCCCTGATGGGACGAGTTGCTTTCCTTATGTCAGCCCTGGCGTGACCGAGGTGTATCGCAGCGACGCCGCATCGCTGGCAGTGTCGGCTGAGCCGGTGTTCGCGCTGATTCACGCTGAGGATATCGTGCGTGTCACGTTCTCCATCCAGCAGTCGGCCGAGCGCTTGGAAACCTGGCGCTGTGACTATCGTGTGTGCTACGGCGAAGGCGAGGTCCGATGGCTGTCTGGCGAGGCCAATCCCGAACGCCTCGAGGATGGTTCAACCTTGTGGCACGGCTATCTGCATGATGTGACTGCCGAGCGCCTGGCTGCGGAAGCGTTGGCGCGCAGCGAGGAGCGCCTGCGCCTGACCGTCGGGGCGGTGAAGGACGGCCTGTGGGAGTGGGACATGCGTACCGGTGCGCTGCACTGGGATGCGCGCTGTTATGAAATGCTCGGTCATGTCGATGGCGGCATTCCGATGAGCTTCGAACGCTGGACCGAGTTGCTGCATCCCGCGGATCGTGAGCGTACCCTGGCGGGGTTGCACGAGCAGATTACCCTGCACCCGGAACGGGTTGCACATGATGATTTTCGCATGCGCACGGCTGAGGGCGCCTGGCTGTGGGTTGAGGGGCGCGGCAGTCTGGTTGACTGGGAGGATGGCCGGCCGACCCGCATGATTGGCACTTACACCGACATCAGCACCCGTGTCGCCGAGGCGCGCCTGCGCCGGGCCTTGCTCGACCAGAGTGCGGCGGCAATCGTACTGACGTCGCGGGAGCGTCGCATCCAGGAGCTCAACGGGCGTGCGGCAGAACTCTTTGCGTTGCCGGGACAGAGTCTGGTAGGGGCTGACCTGCGAGGCGTGCATGTGGACGAGCACTACTACGAGGCATTTGCCGATCATTACCCTGATTTGAGGGAAACCGGGCGTTTGCGCATCGAATATCCATTGCGCGATGTGCATGGGCAGGTGCGCTGGTTCGACATCGATGGCACCCTGCTGGATCCGGATCAGCCGGAAGGGGACGTGATCTGGACCCTGGTCGATATCACCGAACGCTATTTCGCCGAGCAGCAACTGGCGGCGGAGCGTGTGCGCTTGACCACCCTGTTGCAGCGTTTTCCTGGCGGTGTGTTGATGGTCGATGCCGGCAATTGCATCACACTGGCCAACCAGACCCTGTGTGACCTGCTGGGTCTGGACGTCCGCGCCGATAGCCTGGTGGGCCGCACGCCGGATGAACTGGCATCGCGTGCGGGGGCTGTATCGCTCGACTGGTTGCGTTCGCCGTCCAGCGGGCAGGAGACGGGGGCTGAAATGCGGTGCTCGATCGAGGTTAGTGTTGGGGAGGCGCGCACCCTGGAGATCGACCGCGTGCCGATCGAGCGTGCGCAGGAGAATCTGGGGCACGTCTGGCTGGTGCGCGACATCAGTGAGCGCAAGCAGCGCGAGCGTATCCTGGCGCGGCTGGCCACGACCGACGCGCTGACCGGTTTGCCGAACAGAAGAACCTTCATGACCGGGCTGGAATGCATGAGCGCCGGCGCCGGTGAGGATCCATCGCGTCCCGGTACCTTGCTCATGCTGGACATCGATCACTTCAAGCGGGTCAATGATCGCTACGGCCATCCGGTTGGCGATCGCGTGCTGCAGCATGTTGCCGAACTGATCCGTGCCTCACTGCGCGAGGATGACTTGGCGGCGCGGCTGGGGGGAGAGGAGTTTGCTGTGTTGTTGCCGCGGACCTCGATTGACCGGGCACGGGGATTGGCGGAGCGTTTGCGAGCGGCTATTGCGTCCACGCCGGCACAGACCGATGAGGGGGCGATCACGGTGCGTGTCAGCATCGGTCTGAGTGAAGTCGATGGCTGCGCGGCCAAGCTTGCACTGCGGCGCGCCGATGAGGCTCTCTACATCGCCAAGGGAAGCGGGCGTGATCGCGTGAAGGTGTGGGCTGGCTGAGCGCCTGAGGTGGCATTATCCATGCTTGGTCCCGGGGGTTGCGGCTGTGACAGCTGCCTTGCTGGGAAACACCATGCTATCTGATGACGAGGCTCGAGCCCGCCTGCTGATCCACCCCTTGCCACCTAATCCCTGGGTTTATGCCACGGATCAGGCCATCGTGATCAAGGCGGAGTACACCGACACCATCGAGCGTCTGCTGCGCTGGGCGCCGAAGGCGCGCTGGAGCGCCCGCCAGCGCTGCTGGCTGGTGCCGCTGTCAGGGCTGGAACTGGTGCGATCCATCTTGCCGGAGTTGAGTCGTCTGGCCGAAGCCATGCAGGAAGCGCCGCCGGATCCGGGGGCCGAGCCCACCGTGCCCGAAGGTGATGCTGATGCACTGGCGCGAAAGTGGTTTCGTGACGCTGCTCGTCTGCTTTTTGGTAGCGACTGGCAGCGTGATACTGCGCGGGCCCTGGGGCGGGATGAGGCGGCGTTGGCGTGCTGGTTGATTGGTGAAGGTGTCGTCGAGGCAGCTCCCGAAATCCTGCTGGGAGAGATGCTGGCCTTGATGCGCCGGCGTGTTGCTGATATCTCCGCTGCGGCGGATGTGCTGGCCCAGCGCATCGGGCCGCAGTCTTGATTGGCCTCAGATCATGCGAACCTGGTCGGCAAGCACGGTGAAATTCAGACTGTCCATGCGATCGAAGACATCGAGTGGAATTTCAAATACGGACTGACTTTCAAACCAGTAGCGAGCATAGGGCAGGAAAAGCGTCGTGACCGGTAGCGCCTGTAGTGGCTTTGCCGTCTCACTTGGTGTCACGGCAAAGCCGCTGTTGTTGGCGACCGGGACGTTGTCGTCGCCAAACGCTTCGAGCTGGACGAACAGCTTGGCGCTTTCGATGCCGCCTTCACAGGTTTTTACGCCAGTAATACGGATGTTCTGGAAACGGCGGCCGGGTCTGCCATCGTCGAGCAACTGAATGAGCTCATGCAGTTTGCCTTTCTTGACAGAAGTACTTTCACTCACGGGCACCCCGAGTTGGGTGATGCTGAGTCCGGTGGGTTTGGCTGTTTTCAGTTCAATCGAAACGGTGTTTTCGACCAATGCAGGCACGGTGTTCTCCAGAGTAAGTTTTGCGACAAAAGCGCGACAAAATGCGGTGTTCCATGCGGGGCATTGCCTTGATAAGCAGATTCGATGCCAGGGGATGGCACGACGTGGGACGCTGGAACGCACGGTTGCCCGGACTTCCGTCACGCGTGAACGACGGCACGGACGCTAAACTCTTCACTTAAAATATTGGGCGAATCCTGACTTTGTCGAACCTTGTAACGGAAACCCCTGTGGTCGGGCCTCAAGCTTTCTCTTCCTCTGTCGTCGGCGAACAGGTGACGATCTCCCTTCGGGAGATTGGTATTCCGCCACGCCCCAGCGTGCTGCAGGAGATTGACCGGGAGCGTGCCAAACCCGAGCCGGACTTCAAGCGCCTGACTGATCTGATCAGTTCGGATGTCGCCCTGGCTGCCGCAGTGGTCAAGACGGCCAACGCACCGGCTTTCGGCCTGAGCCGCAAGGTTGGCGTGATTTCCGAGGCCGTGGTGCTGCTTGGTCTCAGCCCCGTGATGCAGACTGTTGCGGGCATCGTGCTTCAGCGAGTGTTCCGGTATTCGCCGGGCATGGAGCGTTTCTGGGACAGCTCGGCCGCAGTGGCCCGTGTGTCCAGCTGGCTGGTGCAGCGGCTAGACCTGCAGCGGCGGGTTCGTTCGGGTGACGTTTATACCTTCGGGCTGTTCCGGGATTGCGGCATTCCGCTGTTGATGGGCCCCTTTCCCGAGTATCGTGCAGTGCTGGCGGCGGCCAATGCGGCAAGCGACTGCGCATTTACCGATGTCGAGAATGCGGCATTGGGCATGAACCACGCGGTCATGGGCGCCAGGCTGGCGGTTGAGTGGGGGTTGCCGGAGGAGATGGTGCTGGCGATCGAGCATCATCACGATGTCGCTCACCTGACGGGTGAGGCTGAAGGGCTGACGCCGCGCGGATGCCTGATGGTGGCGCTCGCACAGTTGGCGGAGTACCTGGTCCAGACACAGACCGGTCAGGGGCAGACTTGCGAGTGGCTCAAGTTGGGATCGGCTTGCCTGGATGTGCTGGACCTCGATCCCGACAGGCTGCCGAGCTTGGGCCTCGAGTGTTCCGAACTGTTGAGCGCAGCCGCTTAGGTCGAGCCGCGCCTCGAGTCGTGACGGGCTCGAGGACGTATCGCCCGACAAGTCGGTTGGGGGTGTGCGTTGTCAGGCATACTCGCATGTCCGAATAGCCGAAAACACGGATTGCCTCGATGGGCGCTTTTGTCTGGGATCAAAATTTTCTGACCGGGTTCGCCCAGGTCGACGAGCAGCACCACATCCTGGTCGACCTGTTCAACAAGCTAAACGACACCTTGATGTCGGTCGATGCGAATCGGGACGCGGTGCTCGAGGAGACCTTCGAGAAGGTCATCGACTACACCCGTTACCACTTCTCCGACGAGGAGGGCATGATGGTGGCCGAAGGTCTGGCGCCGCGGCACATCAACATGCATCGCAGCCTGCATGAACAGTTTGTCGAACAGGTCAAGGGTATGCGCAACCAGCGTGCGGTGCTGGTCGATCACCCGGAGACGGTCGTTGGCTTTCTCACCGGTTGGCTGGGGCTGCACATTCTTGGCATTGATCAGTCGATGGCGCGACAGATCACCGCCATCCGCGGGGGTATGAGCCCAGAGGCCGCGTTGGAGAAAGAGGCGCACGAGCATGATCAGGCCACCCAGGCCTTGCTCAAGGTCATCGGCAATCTTTACCACGTGCTGTCGATCCAGAATACTGCGCTCAGCCATGCCAACGCCAGCCTGGAAGAACGTGTCGCCCAGCGTACCGCTGAGCTTGCCGAAGCCAATCAGCATCTGCGTGAGGCCAATATCCGGCTTGAAGCGTTTTCACGTACCGACGGCTTGCTCAATATTGCCAATCGGGGCTATTTCAATGATCGCTTCAAGGATCTCTGCGCCAGCGCGTTTCGCCGCCGCTCGCCGCTGGGCCTGCTGTTGATCGATGTCGATTTCTTCAAGCGTTACAACGACACCTACGGTCATCAGGCCGGGGACGCCTGTCTGCAGGCAGTGGCACGCGCCGTGACCGAGGCCACGCGCCGCACCACGGATCTGGTTGCGCGCTACGGCGGTGAGGAGCTGGCCGTGCTGTTGCCCGACACTGACGTCGAGGGGACCTGCCTGATTGCGGCACAGGTTGTGGAGGCGGTGTCGGTGTTGGCGCTCGAGCATGCTGCATCCGATGTGGCGGCCCATGTGTCGGTCAGTGTCGGAGCCGTCAGCCGCATACCGGAGGCGCCCGACGCTGCAGGCGGTCTGCTTGCCGACGCCGATGCCGCACTCTATCGCGCCAAAGCGGGTGGACGTTGCCGCTGGGTGCTTGCGGACGACAGCGCCTGACCGCTTCGGGTGTTTGCTACCCTCCTGAGTTCGCCACGTGCTTCTGATCACGTGATTTCTGATTGATGATCCAGATGAAAAAGAACCTTTGGCTACTGGCCATTGCGCAGGGTCTGTTCCTGACCAACAACGTGGTATTGATCGCGATCAACGGGCTGGTTGGCTTGCGGCTGGCTCCTGTGGCGTGGATGGCGACGCTGCCGGTCATGGCTTATGTGGTGGGCGGAGCCTTGTCCACCGGACTGGTGGCGGCCAGCCAGCAGCGCTGGGGGCGCAAGGTTTCATTTCAGCTCGGCTTGCTGGTGGCCTTCCTGACGGCCTTGCTCTGCGCCTTTGCGTTGTCGATCGGCAGTTTCTGGCTGCTGGTGGCGGGGACGGTGATTGCCGGCTACTACAGCGCCAATGGTCAGCTTTACCGTTTTGCTGCGGGTGAACTGGCCCCGCCGTCCTTTCGTGAGAAGGCGGTATCCCTGGTGCTGGCAGGCGGCCTGATCGGCGCGGTGGTCGGCCCGAATCTGGCCAGCTTCACGCGTGAAACGCTGGCTGCGCCTTTCCTGGGATCCTATCTGGCACTGGCCGCAGTGGCCTTGCTGGCGATGGCCATCATGGCAGCCATCCGCTTTCCCGCAGAGCCGGCCCGTGGTGGCAAGGGCGAGGGTGGGCGTCCGCTTGGCGAGATCGTGCGCCAGCCGGTCTTCATCGTGGCGACCTTGGGGGCCGCGCTGGGTTACGGGGTGATGAACCTGCTGATGGCAGCAACGCCGCTTGCGATGGATGTCTGCGGCATGCCGTTCTCCGACGCCGCGCTGGTGCTCGAGTGGCATGTAATCGGCATGTTTGCACCCGGCTTCTTCACCGGTCATCTGATCAAGCGTTTCGGGGTGCTGAAGGTCATGGGTGTTGGGGTGGTGCTCAATGCGGCCTGCATTGCGGTTGCCTTGTCGGGGCAGGACCTGCATCAGTTCCTGATTGGATTGTTCCTGCTGGGTGTGGGCTGGAATTTCCTCTTCACCGGCAGCACCACGCTGGCCATGGCGGCCTATCGCCCGGAGGAGAAGGATAAGGCGCAGGCGGCGATCAATCTCGCAGTGTTTGCCACCATGGCGGTGACGTCTTTCGCGTCGGGGGCGCTGGTGACCACGCAAGGCTGGACCTTGTTGAACCTGGGCTCGATCCCAGCCGTCGCGATCATCGGGATTGCCCTGATCTGGCTGGCGGCCCGTCAGCGGGGTGAGAGGGCGGCTGTGTAGCAGGCGAGGCTGATCCATGACACGGCCTGTTTACTGACGGCCTCGTTCATCAACATCCGATGTCATGGCTCGGGTGCGTGCCGCGTTCAAGACGGGTTGGCCCCCGGGGCAAGGGAGGCGGCTCGAATGTGAGGAATGGCATATGCCGTGGTAGAGTACCGACCTGCAGTTGGCATGGAAGGTGGAATCAATAATGACAAGCAACAAGGCGTGGCGTGCGGGCGCCGTGTTTGTCATGCTCGGTTTTTTTGCGTTGCTGGGCTGGGTTGCGCTCGATCTGCTGCAGTCCCGCGAGCGTGAGCTGCAGGTTGCCGAGCAGCAGGGCAGTACCCTGGCCCGCCTGCTGGAGAGCCACTTTCAGGCGACGAGCCGGCAGGTCGATCACCACCTTTCCGATTTCGTTCGGGGCTTCCAGAACGACGTAGCCGACCGGCTGCCACGTGAGCGTATCGACCCGATCTTGCGGCAGTACCTTGAGCGCTTCCCCGAGCTGTACAGTTTCCGCGTTGTCGATGCCAAGGGACATTATGTCTATGACGCAGCAGGGCTGCAGACGGATGCCTCTGTTGCCGATCGCGACTATTTCATCCATTTGCGGGACAACCCGTCAGCAGGCCTGGTGATTTCAGAACCGGTGGTGTCTCGAGCCACAGGCGAGATCGGAATCGTTTTTGCCCGCCGCCTGCAGGATCGTCAGGGGCAATTTGGCGGTGTCGTGTTCGCGGTACTGCGCGCCGATTACTACGAACGTTATTACCAAGGGCTGGCGGTCGGGCAACAAGGCATCATCGCTTTGTGGAGCCGGGACATGAAGCTGTTTGCACGATGGCCTCGATTGGCCGTGGGGCAGGGACGCCGGGTCGAGACCAGCCCGATTCCAGCACGTGTCGCGGCGGGTGAACTCGAAGGTAGCTTTCGCCGCGAGGGAGAGCTCGATGGTCGGTCGCGTGTGTTCGTTTATCGCGCGGTCCAGGGCTATCCTTTCGTGATCACGGTCGGGTTCGATCAACATGAAGTGCTGCTGGAATGGCAGCGTCGGGCGACCATCTATGGCGTGTTGGGCGTTGTGTTGCTGGCAGCCCTGCTTGCGTTGATGATGTCCTGGAGCAGGGGCTACCGGCGGGCCGAGCAGTTGGCGACCCAGATGAGCCAGGCCTATGCCGAGAAGGCGCTCGAGGCTCGAGCCCTGCTCGACTCCATCCCTGATCCGGCCTGGTTACTGGACAACGATGGACGCTTTGTCGCGGTGAATGAAGCGTTTTGCCGCTATCGTGGGCGGCCCATGGATCAGATCGTCGGGCACACGGTCGAAGCGCTGTTTCCGCCTGACGAGGCGCGCAACCTTCGTGAGGGTCAGGTCGAGGCCTATCGTAAAGGGGCTCCGGTGCGACAGATCGTGCGCCTGCAACTCGATGGACGGTTGCGCCCGCTGGAGTTCCTGCGAGTACCGGTGTACGGCGAGGATGGAGAGATTCGTGGTTTGACGGGCGTGGCATGGGATCTGAGCGAGCGTTTCGAGGCCGAGGAACGCCAGCGTCTGATCACCCATTTCTTCGACCATGCCAGCGATGCAGTCATGATCCTGGATGCGGCCTTTCGGGTGCTGACGGTCAATAGGGCGGTCACTGAGGCCAGCGGGTATGCACTGGAGGATTTCAAGGACTGCACGCCGTGCGCGTTGATCGAAGGTGGGCAGGATCCTGCCTGGCTGGAGGGCATGCGGCAGATTCTGTCCTTGCAGGGGCGCTGGCAGGGTGAGTTGCAGGTGCGTTGCAAGGATGGGCGATTGTTGCCGGTCGATTGCAGCATCAGCGCGATTCACGATGATCGCGGTGAGGTGATCAATTGGTCGGTGTTTGTCATCGACCTCAGCGATAGCAAGGCGGTCGAGGCACGTATCGATGCACTGATCCATTTCGACCAGCTCACCGGTTTGCCCAATCGTCAAGGCTTTGGCCGTCTCGTCGAGCAGTGGCTGCAGGCCGGGCGCACCGGGGTACTGGCAGTGTTCCAGCTGGACGACCAGCTTGGGCGCATCAACGATGCCTTTGGGCATGCGGCGGGCGATGCCGTGCTGCGCCGGCTTGCTGCGCGCTTGAATCGTGCCCTGGGTGAAGGAAACATCCTTGCACGGCTGGGTAACGATCAGTTCGGCGTGTTGCTGGACCAAGGCGGGCTGATCAAGACCGAAGATGTGGTGGTGCGGCACTTGCTCGACAGCATTGCCAAGCCGGTCGGTATCGAGGGCAGCGATGTGGTGCTGACGGCGTGTGCCGGCATCTGCGTGCTGGGCGAAGATGGTCGCGAGATGGCCACGCTGCTGCGCAACGCGGATGCGGCCTTGCGTCATGCGCGTGGTGCCGGGCAGAACTGCGTTCGCTTCTTTGCGGCTGACATGAATGAACGCATGGCCGAGAGGCTGCGCATCGAGAGCGATCTGCGTGGAGCGCTCGGGCGTGGTGAGCTGGAATTGCACTATCAGCCGCAGGTCGACCTGCTCAGCGGCGAGATCGTCGGTTTCGAAAGCCTGCTGCGTTGGCACCATCCTGATCTGGGCAAGGTGTCGCCGGCGGTGTTTGTGCCTGTGGCGGAGGAAAGTCGGCTGATCCTGCCGATTGGTGCCTGGGTGCTGGAGGAGGCTTGTCGCCAGAACAAGGCCTGGCAGGATGCCGGCATGGCGCCGCGTGTGGTGGCGGTCAACCTGTCAGCGTTACAGTTCCACGGTGCCGATGTGGTGGACATTGTGGATACGGCCTTGAAGGCAACCGGCCTGGCCCCACGGTACCTCGAACTTGAGATCACCGAAAGCGTGATCGTGGAGGACCCGGAACGGGTGGTACGGTTGATGCAGGCCCTGAAAGCCCTGGGTGTGGGGTTGTCGATCGATGATTTCGGAACGGGTTATTCCAGTCTTTCTTATCTGAAGCGTTTTCCCATCGACAAGATCAAGATCGATCGCGCCTTTGTGCGGGATGTCGATCACAACGCCAACGATGCAGCCATTGTGCGCATGGTGATCGGCATCGCCGCCGAACTGGAGCTCAAGGTGGTTGCCGAGGGGGTTGAGACCGTCGAACAGCTCGAGTTCTTGCGGCGTCATGGCTGCGATGTTTACCAGGGCTTCCTGTGCAGCCCCGCGGTGGCTGCGGACGACGTGCCTGCATTGTTGGCGCGAAGCCAGGGGTGACGTGATCCGGGCTGACGCCAGACACGGAAACAGCGTGGGGGTCTCAAGTCCGGCCTCGCGACCCTCCATGTGGGTGTTCGGCAAGAAAGTTGGCTTGAGTTCGGCTCATGCCGATGTCGCGTAAGGTCGCATCGTCAATCTCGCGCAGCTCGCGAGCCCGCCTGGCGCGCGTCCGCCAAGCTTGTAACCGCAACAGCAGATGCCCGACCCGTTGGGCAAGGGGGGGCGTCGGCAGTGGCCGGTCCGGTGCGCTTGCTGTCGAATGACGTCCTGTCTGTGCCATGCCGGCCTCCTCGCTGGGTGTGATGAAAGCCTGGCGGATGGACGGCAGCCAATCCAATCGTTTTTCGGGATTTCTCCGTTCAGGAAATGTGATGGCGAGCTTCCCGGATCTGCGCTTTACTTGCACGGAGGATGCAGTTAAGGGAGAAAATGCATGGAGCTCTATCACCTCAGGACCTTCGTCACCGTGGCGGAGGAGCAGCACCTTACGCGTGCGGCGGAGCGTCTGTTTACCAGTCAGCCGGCGATCAGCGCCCATATCAAGGCGCTGGAGGAAGAGCTGCGGCTGACCTTGTTTGACCGAACCCCGAAAGGCATGCAATTGACTCCAGCTGGTCAGCAGCTGTTTGAGCGTGCCCAACGCACACTCGCTGCTGCGGGTGACTTCATGCATGCTGCGAAGGGATTGCATGACGAGGTTCTCGGCAGTGTCCGGATCGGGCTGAACACCGACGCCGAATTCTTGCGCCTGGTCGAGTTGCAGTCGAAGCTGAGCGCGCGCCATCCGCAATTGGGTATCGAGTTCCTGTCCGGCCGTACCGGAGCAAATATTCCGGCCCTGCGCATCGGCCGGCTTGACGCCGCTTTCATCAGTGGCGACTGTAATGAGCCGCTGCTCATATCACATGTGCTGCGCGAGGAAGAACTGGCCATTGCGGTGCCGCACGCTTTGCGCGATCAGGTCGTGGCGCCTGATATTTTCGCGCTGGCCCAATTGCCGTGGGTCTATACCTCGCCGGATTGTGCTTATTACCGGTTGATGCAGTCCTTGTTCGACGGCCACGGTTGTACGCCGGTCAAGACGATGCTCGCGGACCAGGAAGATGCGATGAAGGCCATGGTGGCCGCAGGGGTGGGGCTGGGCATCATGCGCCGTACAGAGGTCGAGGCGGCTGCCAGGGAGGGGCGCATGCATGTACTGCCGATGACGTTGCCGACCATCACGCTGCGCTTAGCCTATTTGCGGAGCCGGGCGAACGATCCGGTGATTCGAGCCCTTTGCAATGCATTGACCGATGTCTGGCAGCTTGAGGAAGAGGGTCTGGCTTTGCGTGAAACCGGATGAGTTCAAAGTGTTGGAGTTCGCTCGCTCCGGCTTCCGGGTGGGGCGGGTGGGCTGGAGGGGGTTGAAGTAAGTCTTGAAATGCACGTTTTGTCCTTCTAATCAAACGAATTGTCGATTCTGTGCGCCCGCGCTGGCGCCTACGATGGCAAAGCGGTTTCGCGTGCTGTGTCGGGCTGCTTTCATCAGGCCTGGGTGCTCTTCCGCATAGGGGGCCTCGGTCGAACCGGGAGCTCTGGATCATGGTGCGTGGATAGGGTGGCGCTCGACCAGCCTGAAACCGTTCAATCAAATCTGGAGACAAAACATGACGTTCAAGCGCTTGGCACTTACCTTTGGCGTGGCCGCCATTTTTCCCGCTGCTGCGCAGGCGGCGGAAATCGTGCTCAAGGTTGCGCATTTCCTGACTCCGACGACACCCGCTCATACGCGATTCATCGTGCCATGGTGCGAGAAAATTGCCGCTGAGTCGCAAGGCCGGTTGAGCTGCCAGATCTACCCGGCCAACCAGCTTGGGGGCACGCCGTCGCAGTTGCTCAACCAAGTGCGCGACGGGGTTGCAGACATCGCGTGGACTTTGCCGGGTTACACGCCGGGGCGCTTTCCCTTAACCGAAGTGTTCGAACTTCCCTTCTTCAGCACGACTTACGAGGCGACGTCACGCGCGCTGTGGGATTTCACTGAGCAGCACGCCAAGCGTGAGTTCGCGGGCTTGGTGCCGATCGCGACATGGACGGCGGGGCCTTACGCACTGCATTTTCGGGATCGGCAGGTGCTGTCGCTGGACGACATCAAGGGGCTGAAAGTGCGGGCGCCCTCGCGCCTGGGTAACAAGCTGTTATCCGCCCTGGGCGCAACCCCGGTGGGAATGCCCGCTCCGCAAATGGCGGAGGGCTTGTCCAAGGGGGTGATTGATGGGGCGCTCTTGCCATGGGAGGCCGTGCCCCCGACCAAGACCCATGAGCTGACAAAGTTCCATGCCGAAGCTAGTGGTCAGTACGCACTGAGCACGGCCACGACCATCTTCGTGATGAACAAGGCAAAGTATGACAGTCTGCCGGCCGATCTCAGGAGGGTGATCGACAATAACCGTGGCCGCGATGTGTCCGGGCTGGCTGGCGCTGAGCTGGATGCCGCCGGAAAGTTGGCCCATGATCAAGTCGTGGCCCGTGGTAATACCGTGTATGCCATTCCCGCTGCCGAGGTTGAGCGTTGGCGTGCAGCCAGTAGCGGGGTGGCGGAAGAGTGGATCAAGGAGGTGTCGGCCAAGGGCGTCGACGGTCGGGCCTTGCACGCCGCTGCGGCGGCGTTTGTCCGGCAACACTCCAATTGATCGCTCGCGTCTGGTGGCAGGGGGCATCGCCCCTTGTCACCGGATTGCGCGGGGGTCAGCTTCCCGATGAGACCTCGCCACTTGCGCGCGCGAGCTGCGCTCGCGCCATCTCCCTGAAGGCAAGTGCGGTAGAGCCGGCGTTCTTCTTGAAGAAGCGGCCAAAATAGGCTTCGTCCTCGAAACCGAGCGCGCCGGCGATCTGCTTGACGCTCAGTTGCGAGTAGACCAGTTCGCGTTGCGCTTCGTGGATGAGTCGGGCATTGATCACGTCCAGTGGCGACATGCCGATGGTTTCGCGACACAGACGGGCCAATTGCCCTGGCGATACGCCCAGCTCACTCGCATAGGACTCCATGGGCAGGTGGGCTTTGTAGTGTTGCTCGACCAGCGCGCGGAATCGCTCCACCTTTGCGGTGCCGCGCGAGCGGGTGACGACGCGGGGAGACTGAATACCGGTATCCACCCGCTCCATGATGACGAAGGCGGCCAGCAGCAAAGCAGAACCGGCGGCGGTCTGGCCCGGCTCATACTCCGCCGCCTCGCGCGCCAGCGCATCGAAAAGCGGCACAAGCTTCTGATCATGGCGCGAACCCGCTTGTACGGGCAGGACGGCGGGGGTTCGGATATAGCTCAGTAGTTCCGGTCTGGCGGTGCTCGCCAGGGCTTCCAGCGGTCTCTGTGGTGCGGTCACGACGGGGCCGTCGACTTCGGGGGTGAAGTGGAACCCATGTACCGTACGTGCCGGAATGACGATCAGGCAGGGAGGCTCGATGCGTCTTCTGGTGCCATCAATCAATGCCTCACCGCTCCCGCTACGCACATAGAGGACCTGGATCAGGCCGTCGTGAATGTGCGGCTCGATCTCCCAATTGAAGGGCCGGGAGCGCTGGGGTATCCACTCGAAGTTGAAGGAATCCAGCCAGGACGGCTTTGCCTCCGAGCCGTAGAGGTCGTACTTTGGCAGGGTGGGCATGAAGTGCTTTGCAGATGTTTTGAATGCACGAATTATCCTGTTCACTGGCCGAATTGTCGATTCTTGTCGCATCACGCTCTCCCTATCATGGTTGCATGCAAAGAACAGGAGAGGGAACGTGGGTTGTGTGTCGTGGTTGGGTTTGGAGGGGCAGGTTTGTGTGGTGACCGGCGCTGCCAGTGGGATTGGCGCGGCTGTGGCGGATGTGCTGGCGACTGCCGGCGCTCGGGTTGCTTTGCTTGACCGCGATGGCGCTGGAGCGGAAAGCGTGGCAGACGCTTTGCGTCGGCGCGGCGGAGTCGCGCTCGGTGTGGAATGCGACATTGCCGTCGAAGCGTCCGTACGAACCGCGGCGGCGCAGGTTCGAGACACCTTCGGTCCGTCCAATGCGCTGGTGAACAACGCTGGAATGTTGCGCCCAGGAGCCCTGGATGAGGTCAGTCTGGCGGAGTGGAATGCCGTGCTGGCGGTCAATCTCACGGGTTATCTGTTGTGTGCCCGGGTGTTTGCTGCCCAGATGCGTGAGGTGGGGCGCGGTTGCATCGTTCATGTCGCCTCGATTGCGTCACGTTTTCCTCAAACGGGCAGTGGTGCCTACAGCGCGAGCAAGGCTGGCGTGCTGCTGATGTCGCGTCAGATGGCTGTCGAGTGGGGCGAGGCGGGCATCCGTAGCAACGTTATCTGTCCCGGCATGATTCGAACCCCTTTGTCGGCGAAGTTCTATGAACAGCCTGGCCTTGAGCAGCGCCGGGCCGAGGTGACCGCCAGCCGACGGATTGGTGAGCCGGCTGACATTGCCAATGTCGCGGCGTTTCTGATCAGCGAGCGCGCCGCCTATGTCAATGGCGCCGAAATCATGGTCGACGGTGGCATGAGCAGCATGCTCATGGACTTGGTGCCACGACCTGGTTTTAACGATATGGGCCACGCGCCCCGCTGAGGCTACCCCCGTTCCTCATTCGCGCGGCCGGTGGGTATCGGCCGCCTATCTCAAAGGAGACAGATATGGATGCGAGACCCTCGCACGCCTCGCTCGACTGCGACCTGCTCGTCATAGGCGCCGGTGCGGGTGGACTATCTACCGCGATCACCGCCAGGAAGCATGGCCTCGACGTCATCGTGGTTGAGAAGGCTGAACATTTTGGTGGCACTACCGCATTTTCCGGTGGGGTGCTGTGGATTCCGGGCAACCCCCATGCAGGGCGCAATGGTGCGCTCGATAGCCGCGAAGCCGCGCGTGAATACCTGCGTAACGAAACCGGGGCCTTTTTCGATGAGGCCGCAATTGAGGCTTTTCTGGACAGCGCTCCGGAGATGGTCGAGTTCTTCGAGCGCGAGACCGCTGTCAGGTTCGTCCCCACGTTGTATCCCGACTACCACCCGACCGTACCGGGAGGGGTGGAGTTGGGGCGCAGTATTCTGGCTGCGCCATACGATATTCGAGCGTTGGGCGAAAACATGTCTCGCCTGCGTCCGCCGCTGGAGACGATCACCTTCATCGGCATGATGTTCAATTCGTCCAACGCCGACCTGAAGCACTTCTTCAATGCAACCCGTTCGCTCAAGTCCTTCGTTTACGTCGCCAAGCGCCTTGCGACGCATCTGAAGGAGTTGCTGCGCTACCGGCGTGGCATCAACGTGACCAGTGGCAACGCGCTTGCCGCCCGCTTGGCGAAATCGTGCTTCGACCTGGGCATTCCAATTCATACCGGCTACGCAGCGCGCGAACTGCTGGAAAGTGATGGCCGAATTGGTGGTGCGGTGGTCGCTGGCAAGGACGGGGAAATCCAGATCCTCGCTCGACGTGGCGTCGTGCTGGCTTGCGGGGGGTTTTCGCATGACGCTGCCCGTACCAAGGAGGCGTATCCGCATTTGCGCCGTGGCGGCGGGCATTTGTCGCCGGTACCCGCAGGCAACACCGGTGATGGCTTGAAAATGGCGGAAAGCGTGGGTAGTCGGGTTGATATCCGCTACCCCGATAGTGCCGCGTGGATGCCCGTGTCAAGCGTACCGTTGGGTGATGGTCGGACCGGCGTCTTTCCGCACCTGCTGGACCGATACAAACCGGGGATCATCGGTGTGACCCGGCGTGGCGTGCGCTTTTGTAACGAGTCGGAGTCCTACCACGACGTTGGCGCGGCAATGATCCGTGCCTGCGCTGATGAGCCGGAGACGGCGATGTGGCTGTTGTGTGATCAGACCACATTGGCAAAGTACGGGCTGGGATATGTCAAGCCGGCGCCGATGCCTGTTGGCCGCTTTCTGAAAAACGGCTACTTGCTCAAGGGCAACACTCTTGCCGAGTTGGCGGAAAAAGCCGGTATCGATGCTGCGATGCTGGTGCGCACGGTCGCGGATTACAACGTCGGCGCCGTGCGCGGGGTGGATCTACAGTTCGGTCGCGGCAGTACTGCCTTCAACCGTTATCTGGCCGACCCGGGCAACAAGCCCAACCCATGCGTCGCGCCGATTGGCAAAGGCCCCTATTACGCGGTGAAGGTTGTCATGGGGGACCTGGGCACCTTTGACGGCATCCGCACGAATGTGACCGGTCAGGTCCTGGCCGATGGCGGTCAGCCGATCCCGGGACTTTATGCGGTCGGCAATGACCGTGCGAGCATCATGGGCGGCAACTACCCAGGCGCCGGCATCACGCTGGGGCCCATCATGACCTTTGGCTATATCACCGGGCGGCATATCGCCGGTGCGGACCGGGCCACTGCGGCCGCGCCAGTGACGGATGTTCACGAGGTGCGTGCTCATGTCGCCTAAGCCGCTAATCGATCACCGCATCTACACCATCCGCTTGCGCAAGATGCCGGAGTTCATCGACGTCTTCAACCGGCTGGCGATGCCCATTCTGTTGAACACATTGGGTCATCCGCTGGGCTTCTACGTCAGCCAGGTCGGGCCGCTCAACCAGTTTGTCCATCTATGGGCCTATGAAAGCCTCGCGGACTACGAGCAGCGCAGTCTGGCGCGCGACCGTCACCCCGATTTTCCCGCGTATCTGGCGGCCTCCGAGCACTTGATCGTCGCTCAGGAGACACGATTGATCCGGGCCATCGACATGCCGGCGCTGATGGGGCGGGCAATGTGATTTACCACAGCACTGGTGTGGAGACACGCACCTGAATACAACGAGAGCAACACCAAGGAGGAAATATGAAAAAAACATTATGCATGACGTTGGGTGCGTTTGCTTGCAGCGGGGCCTGGGCCCAGTCCAAGGTCACCGTTTATGGCCTGATAGATGCGGGTTTTGCCTACGAACGCAACAGTCGTACGGGACAGGACGTCAAAGCTATCCAGAGCGGCATGCTTAGTTCGAGTCGGCTGGGGTTTCGCGGTGTGGAGGACCTGGGTAATGGGATCAAAGCGATTTGGGTGATAGAGGCTGGGATTCTGACGGATACCGGTCAGCCACAGCACGCCAACAACTTTTGGGGGCGGCAGAGCTACCTCGCGCTGGCGGGCGATTTTGGCAGCCTTGGCCTGGGCCGGCAGTACGCGCCGGAGGACGGCGTCAATGCCCGATTCGACCCTTTCGAGCATGGTAGCGGTGGAAATGCAGGCAATGTCATGAAAGCCATGGCGATTCGGGCGGACAATTCGGTGAAATATGTCAGCCCGAAGATAGGCGGGGTCACCGGGACACTGGTGTACGGTTTCGGTGAGGTGGCGGGCTCAACGCGCGCAGGGGTATACCTGTCTGGTGCGCTTGAGTACGGGCAGGGGCCGTTTGAGGCAGGTTTCTCGTTTGAGCGCATGCGCGACAAGGCGGATACGGTTACAGGCCGGAAGTTCCAGCTCGGCATCAGCTATGACTTTGGTCTGGTGCGGGCATATGCGATGACGCAGGCAGACCGTGATGTCGAAGCTGCGGTTCCGACCCGCGGCGCGGACTCCAATCAGTACCTGCTTGGCCTGAGTGCGCCGCTGGGTCGCAGCGGTAAACTGCTTGCGTCCTGGGTGCGGGAGGATGACAAGGATGCCGCGGATCGTGATGCCGACATGTGGGCACTAGGCTATGTGCATGCACTTTCCAAGCGGACCGATCTCTACGGCGTCTATGCGCACATGGTGACCCATAACAACCCGGCCCTCAGTCTTGGCAATGGGCAGAACGCTGCGATTGTTGCGGGTGCCGACCGTTCGGTCAATATCGGTGTTCGGCATCGGTTCTGACGGTATCTTGAGCGCCCGGTCGCCTTTTGTCTGCTTTATACAGACCAAGGGCGACCGTCTTGATAAAGGCAGGCAATCACTCGGGGCACGCAAGCCCGCTTAGCGCGCAACAGCTGCCGAGGTCGGTGTGCTGTGGGCCGAACAGTTTTGGGTTGCATGCGCCAGCCATGCGCTGTCGATCTCACCTGTGTGCTGGGCACAGAGACTACGATCCGCCGCGAGCACGACCGTGTGGGGGAGCGCGCCGTGCGGGTTGCCGAAGCGCGCGAGTACGCCCTGTGGCGTGCTCGGCGCGTATAGCGTCATGACCGAGCTGAGGGCCTGGCGGACGCCGGATGGTGCCATGGCTGTTTCGGCGGGCCGGTGCAGTGCGACGGTGATGACGCGTACCTGGCCGTGTGCCGCGTGTGTGGCAAGCAGAGGCATTTCACGCAGGCAGGGGGGGCAGTCGTAGCGCCAGAAGTTGACCACCGTAGGTTGTGGTGGCAACTCGGCAAGGCGGACGAAACGTTGTCCATCGGAGAGTTCGAAATCGAGCGCTGTTGGGGATGCCCCGGCGCCGTGTGCCGGCATGCTGCTCGCCCACAGGGCAATCAGCATGCTGCACACGGATAGGTGGCGAGCGGGTGTCACAGTGCGAACTTCACCCCAGCATAGACGAAGCGCCCCCGGTTCGGCCCCCAGATCTGGGTGACGTCCAGTGCGCCGCTGCCGTCGATCCAGAGCATGCTTTCCTTGTCGGCCTGGTTGAAATCGAACACATTGTCGATGCCGAGGAAGGCACTCCATTGCCTGTCGATCCGATATTCGCCCCGCAGGTCGGCAATCCAGTAGGCGGGGCTGGTATTCCGCTTGGGGGTGCCGTCCATGTTGTAGCGCGGGTTGTTGGCGTAATCGTAGAACTTGGCGAGGTCCATCGGCCCGGTCCAGGTGGCGCGCACCATGCCAGTCCATGGGCCGTTGTCGTAGTCCAGGCGCAGATAGACGCGGGTTTCCGGACGGGCAAAGGCGAGGGTGCCGGGCTCGGAGAAGCGGTAGTTGAAGCGTTCGGCTGCAACCGTGGTTTCCCATTGCGGCGTCAGCTTGTAGGTGATGGTGATGTCGCCTCCGGCCACTGTCACCGGCCTTCTGGCTGCGGTGAACAGGGTGATTGCGTCGCCTGTGTCCGGATCGGTGGCGCCTGAGTCGAGCAGCGCCATGTTCTTGATGCGGTTGTAGTTCAGCGAGCCCGCCCAGGCCAGTCGATCGCTGGCATAGGACAAGGTGTACGACACATTGTCGGAGACCTCTGCCTTGTCGATCTGGCGGACGATGCGCGAGGTATCCAGGATGCCGTGATCCTGCTCGAAGAACGAGGTCGGGGCGCGGAAGCCGCGTCCTGCGCCAAAACGGCTGCTGTACTCATGGTTGTGTGTCCATAGTACGTTCAGTCGTGGGCTGGTGATGCCGCCGAATACGTTATGGTTGTCGTAGCGCACCGAGGCGTTGACCTCGACGGCACCGTCGAGGAAGGCATGATAGGCCTGCAGGAACACGCCTGGGGTACGGTACTTGTAGTTGTCGATACCGTCGTTTGGTGTGCCGCTTGCATCGGTGCCGGTGCTTTCCAGGTCTTCGTAGCGGTAGTTGGTGCCGGCGGTGACCAGCGTGGCGCCGACAGGCTGCTGGGTACTGGCTTCGAAGTAATATTGGGTCTGTTCGGCTTTGTAAAGGGCTTTTTCGTAGAAGGAGTCCTGCTTGTGGTGAGCGTAGCCCACTGCCAGCCTCAGGTTGCCTTCGCCCAGTTTGTGGGTTGCGCTGGTGATGAATTGCTTGCGGTCGGTGAAGATGATTTCCGACATGCCGGCGCGGCCATCGTCATAAGGTATGACGGTGCCGCTGGAAGGGTCGATCCAGCCGCTGGGGTCGGGCGAGGCATGCTTGCCCCGGCTCCAGTCGAAAGGGTTGCCGGTGCCGTCGGTCTTGACGCGCTTGTAGTTGGAGCCCATGGCTCCGCCCATGCGCTTTTCGTCGACAATGTCGAGACGGCCCTTGAGCTTGAACCCGCCAAGGTCGTCAATGAAATAGCCAATGCCACCGATACTGCGTTTGTAACCGGAGTACTCCGAGACCTTGTTATGGTCGTCGTCGACCGTATTGTGGCGGTTGTGGTTGAAATTCGCGGTCAGCGCCCCGCCGTCAAAGGTTCTTGCGCCGAACAGTTCGGTGTTGGCATGACCGTGGCTGCCGAACTGCTGGTTGATCATCAGTTCGTTCTCGAGCGGACGGCGGGTGACGATGTTGACCGAACCAGCAAGGGCTTCCGGTGCAATCAGACTGGTTCCCGCGCCTCGCGAAATGTCGATGCGTTCGAGTCCGCCCAGGCTGACGCTATCCAGGCCGTAGGCCGTCGAGACCGAAGAGAAGATCGGGATGCCATCGATCAGCAGCGTTGTGTAGCGACCCGGCAGATTGTTCAGCACGATGTTGCGGACGTTGCAGATCGAACACTCGGTTTGCACCGAGAGGCCCGGGCGTTTGTCGATGGCCTCGGTCAGCGTGGTTGCACCGCTCTTTTCGATATCCCTGGCACTGAAGGATTCGGTGGTAATGATCTCGTCCCGGAGCATGGGCTTGCTACCGACGGAGCGACCACTGCCAACCGTGACTTCACTCAGTTCGCGGTCGGCAGCGTGGGCATTGGGCCACGACAATGCAAGGGCTAGGGCAATGGGTGTCAGACGGGCGCGCGGCATGAATCCTCCGGGAGGCGGGTTCTGGCTGGCTTGCGCGCGTGTCGCTGGCTGGCTGGGATAACAGCAGACGTAATGCGGGATGCATCACGCGAATCATTGTATTCTAATTTTCAGGATTCATGCCATATGCTTGATGCCTGCAAAGGCATCATCCGGCGAGTGTGGCATGGAGGCCCGGAGTGACGGACTGGTCGTATCGATCCTCGCTTCAAAAGCGGGCGGTCAAGGGCGGAGGACTTTTTCCCTGGACTACAGCTCCTCCAGGTCCTCGTGCCAGCGCTCGGCCATTCGCAGCCGGTTCCCCGCCTGAATTTCCGGGGCACTCGCCAGCATCGACACCAGCAGGTTCAGCACGCTCATTGCTGCCGCATAGGAGTCAAAGCGCCCCGATCCGCTGGTTTCGCACGCGATCCGCCAGGTGGCATCGACCTCCCTGGTCGGCGTGGTGGCGTCGATCAGCACCAGGACCGGCACACCGGCTTTTCTGGCGAGGCGGGCGATCTGCGCCACTACGGGTACGCGGCGGCGGAAGGCAAGGATGATCAGCATGTCGTCCGGGCCGAAGCTGGCAAGGTCTTCGCCCAGGGTCTGGCCGGCCTGGGGTAGCAGCACCACCTGATCTTTCAGCAGCACCAGTTGGCGGGCGAAATACTGCGCCAGGGCGTGGCTGTTGCGATAGCCGACGATACCGACGCGGCGGGCGCGGGCCAGGGTGGCGAGCGCGGGCTCGACTACCCCGTGGGTGAGTCGCTCGAAAGTGACGGCCAGGTTCTGCAGGTCACGACGCAGGTGCTCGCCGAAGGCCTCTTCCGCCGCCGCGGGTAGTTCTGCCGCGGCCTGGAAGTTGGGGGCACCCCAGCGCTGCGCTTCGCGTGCCTCGCGCCGGGCAGTGGCAAAGCCGTCGTAGCCCAGGCGTTGGATGAATCGGGTTACGGCGGCCTTCGAGCTGCCGGCGATCGCTGCCAGTTCGGTTGCGGAATGGGTCGCAAGCAGTGCTGGCTGCGCGGTAAGCAGTTCGGCCAGCTTGCGCTCGGAGTCCGGCAGGACCTCGGTCAGCGCCTCGATGCGTTCATCAATGGGCTTGAATCGTCTGGCAGGTTTCGGCGGCATCGGTGGTAACGGTCAGCTAAGCGGTCGGTCAGGCGGGTAGCACCGGACCTTTGGTGTCGACAATCAGGCGGTAGGTTTCGGGTTCCCGGTGCAGGCCGAAGTTGAAGACATTGTCCTTCAGCTCGCGGCAACGGTCGAGGTCGCAGCTGGCTGTGATCAGCTCGTCTTCCACAGTAGAGCACATCGCGACGATTTCACCGGTGGGGGCGATGATGCAGCTCTGCCCAAGCAGGTCGCAGCCCTCTTCCTTGCCGGCCTTGGCGATGCCGACGATCCACATGCCGTTCTGGTAGGCGCCGGCCTGCAGCACGAGGTGGTTGTGAAAGCCCTGCAGGTGATCGTGTTCCGGTACGGGCGGGTAGTGGATGGGGGTGTTGTAGCCGATGAAGGCCATCTCCACGCCTTGCAGGCCGAGCACGCGATAGGTCTCGGGCCAGCGGCGGTCGTTGCACAGCGCCATGCCGAGGATGACTTCGCACTCGCCGACGTGGGCGCGCCAGGCGCCGAAGCCGAGGTTGCCGCGCTCGAAGTAGCGCTTCTCGAGGTGCTGGAAGGCGCGCCAGGGCTCGTGCTCGCGATGGCCGGGAAGGTGCACCTTGCGATACTTGCCGATGATGACGCCCGTCTTGTCCACCAGGATGGCGGTGTTGTAGCGATGCGTGCCGTCGGCTTCCTCGGCGAGCTCGGCGTAGCCGAGGTAGAAGCCGATCCCGAGCTTCTTCGCTTCCTCGAACAGCGGCAGCGTGGCGGGGCTGGGCATCTCGCGCTCGAACCAGCTGTCGATCTCGGCCTGGTCCTCGACATACCAGCGCGGGAAGAAGGTGGTGAGTGCGAGCTCGGGAAAGGCGATGGTGTCGCAGCCGCGGGCCCTGGCCTCTCGCATCAGTTCAAGCATGCGGGCGACGACCTGAGTGCGCGATTCGTTGCGGGCGATGGGGCCGAGTTGGGCGGCGCCTACGAGCGTTTTGCGTGTCATGCGAGGGCTCCTGCCGGTGGGGTCGCGCCAGCCAGTTCGCACAGAACGGCGAGCAGCACATTGGCACCGGCTTCGATGTGTTCGGGGTGGGTGTGTTCGCGTACGTTGTGGCTGACGCCATCGACGCTGGGAACGAAAATCATCGCGGTCGGGCACACTGCGGCCAGCATCTGTGCGTCGTGGCCGGCACCGCTGGGCATGCGTCGGGTGGACAGGCCCTGTGTGCGGGCGTGGTGTTCGATGCGGTCGCACATTTGCGCAGCGAAGGGTACCGGGGCGAAGCGGGCGAGGCTGCGGGTGGCGATGTCCACCTTTTCGGCGTCGCGCAGTGCGTCCAGATGGGCGGCGAGGCGCGCTTCGGCCATCTGCAGGCGGGCTTCGTCGGTGTTGCGCAGGTCCACGGTGAGCACGGCGCGGTTGGGCACGACATTGACCAGGTTGGGAAAGAACTCGATGCGGCCGACGGTGGCGACCTGGTTACCACCCAGTTCCTGCGCCAGTTCGCGCACGAAGTGGATGATGGCCCCGGCTACCCAGCCGGCGTCGCGGCGCAGGGCCATTGGCGTGGTGCCGGCGTGGTTGGAGGTGCCGAGGATCTCGATCTCGGTCCACGAGATCCCTTGCACCGATTCGACCACGCCGATCTGCGTGCCCTCGCGGTCGAGTACCGGGCCCTGTTCCACATGCAGTTCGATGAAGGCACGCGGCGCAGCGGCTGGCACTGGCGCGGGGCCGGCGTAAGCGATGCGCTGCAGTTCTTCGCCCACCGTGGTGCCGTCGATGCCGCGCGTGGCGAGCGCTTCACCCAATGGCAGGGCACCGGTGTAGACCAGGCTGCCCATCATGTCGGGGGCGAAGCGGGCACCTTCTTCGTTGGTGAAGAAGGCTACCGCGAGCGGGTGCTCGGTGACGATGCCGGCATCGTTGAGGGTGGCAATGACTTCCAGCCCGGCGAGCACGCCGTAGTTACCATCAAAGCGGCCGCCGGTGCGCACGGTGTCGATGTGAGAGCCGGTCATCACCGCCGCGCCGGACTGACGTCCGGCACGTACGCCGACGACATTGCCGATGGCATCCACCGTCACCGCCAGGCCAAGCTCACGCATCCAGTCGCAGACCTGATCGCGGCCGGCGCGGTCGGCATCGGTCAGTGCGAGCCGGGCGCAGCCACCTCCGTCGATGGCGCCGATCTCCGCAAGTTGGGCGATACGCTGCTGCAGGCGGGCACCATTGATGCGCAGAGCAGTATTCCGCGAAGTCTCTGCTTCACGCTCCCCGGGGGGCGTGAGCGCAGCCCTTTTTCTGGGGGGGGCGGAAGCACTCATGGTGTGGCGCCCTCGACGGCTTCGGCGTGACGCCCGACCAGTTGTTCGTACAGCATCGGGTCGGTGGCGCCTTCGCTGCCGAACAACAGCACCCGGCTGTCTGCGCCCAGTCCGAGCGTGGCTGCGGTCTCGGGGCGGACAGCCGCCATCAACATGCCGGCGAGTCCGGCCACCGCGGATTCACCGGCGGCAATCGGGGTGTCGCCATAGGGTGCGTCCGCCAGCAGACGCATGCAGGCCACCGCGGCGGCATCGGGAATGGTCAGGAAGTCCGATGTGCCGGCTTCGAGCACTTCCCACGCGATCAGCGAGACTTCGCCGCAGGCCAGACCTGCCATCAGGGTGTCGAGATCGCCGTGCACGGCAGTAGGGGTGCCTGCCAGGGCCGAGGCATACAGGCAGGCTGCCTTGTCGGGTTCGACAACGACAAAGCGCCCGCGCCCATCACCCAGGCGCTCCCAGAGATGTGCGCACACCGCGGCGGCAAGCCCGCCGACACCCCCCTGGATGAACACATGGGTGGGCGGCGTGGCTTCAGGCCATTGGCGCAAGGCCTCTTCGACCATTACCGAATAACCCTGCATCACGTCGCGCGGCACGTCGGTGTAGCCGGGGTAGGAGGTGTCGGAGACGATGAACCAGCCGTTCTCCCTGGCTGCGAGGTCGGCAGCACGTACTGCATTGTCATAGTTTCCGGGGCTGCGCACCACCTCGGCACCGTAGCGGGCAATGGCGGCGCGGCGGCCTTCGGATACGGTGGCGTGGATGTAGATGACGCACTTGCAGCCGAAGAGCTGCGCACCCCAGGCCACCGAACGTCCGTGGTTGCCGTCGGTGGCGCAGGTGACGGTGATGTCGGCGACCACGTCCTTGAACCGGCCTTCGAGTAGTTCGCGGCTGCTGGCCTGGTGGCCGCTGCGGCGCAGGATCTCCTTCTTCAGCAAACGCAGCACTGCATAGGCGCCGCCCAAGGCCTTGAAACTGCCGAGACCGAAGCGGTCGGCCTCGTGCTTGTAATGGATGGTGGCCACGCCAGCGGCTTGTGCCAGTCCGGGCAGGGCGACCAGCGGCGTGGGCGCGTAGCCGGGCCAGTCGGTGATTTCGGTGATGGCCTCGGCGTGGGCGGCGAGGCTGAGGATGGGCTTGAGGGTGTCCGGGTAGGGACCGCTGGCCGGCCGGCCGGCGCAGTGCGCCAGCGGCAGGACGGCCAGTTCGCCCAGGAGCGAGGTGGCGTTGAGCATAGGTGTTTCCGTTGTGACTTTGGCCCGGTGCTTACTTGAGCGTTTCGTTGACGGCATCCTGCAGCGCGCCAAGCATGTCCTCGCCTTCCTTGCCGAAGGTGTCGACGATGTAGGACTTGACCGCAGGCTGGGCTGCGTTGCGGAAGGCCGCTTTCTCGGCCGGGGTCAGGGTGGTGACGGTCATGCTCTTGGCCAGCGTCGGCAAGCCCTTGGCGGAGGCTTCGATGATGCGGCTGATGCCACGGTTGGCAACGATGGCGCTCTTGGCTGCGTTGCGCACCACCACTTGTTCTTCCGCCGTCAGGCTGTCGAAGAACTTGCGGTTGATGACCCACACATAGGGTGCGAACAGGTGGTCGGTCAGCGTGATGTGCTTCTGTACCTCGTTGAACTTGGCCATGGTGATGATCGGGATCGGGTTCATCTGGCCGTCGGCAACGCCGGTCTGCAAGGCGGTGTAGACCTCGGCCCAGGCGATGGCCGCGGGTTGCCCGCCCAGGCTCGAGATCACGCGCTTGTGCGATTCCAGCGTCTGGGTGCGGATCTTCAGGCCTTTCATGTCATCCGGGGTCTTGATCGCCTTCTTCGAGTTGGTGATGGCGAAGAAGCCACCCGAGTCGCCGAAGCCGAGTACTTCCATGCCGGTCTTCTTCTCGATGTCGGCGCCCAGTTTCTTGCCAAAGGGGCCGTCGAGCACCGTGTAGGTAGCGGAAATGTCAGGGAAGACGAAGGGCACGTCGAGCACGCCGATCATCGGATAGGCACTGGCAAATCCGCCCACCGAGAACACGCCCGACTGGATCAGCCCGGCCTTGACCTGGCCGAGCACCTCGTTGTCCTTGCCAAGCTGGCCGTTGGGGAAGGTCTGTACGGTGACTGAGCCACCCGTGCCGGATTCGACCAGGTTCTTGAATACCGTGACCATGGCGCCGGTGGTGCTCTCGAAGGGGTCGTCCACGTTCAGGTGATGCAGCTTGATGACTTTCTGTGCGTGGGCGGGGGCAACCGCAAAAGCGAGGGCAATGGCAGCAGAGGTGAGCAGGGTCTTCAGTTTCATGGTGGCGGGCTCCGGGTTTAGTTGATGTAACCGAACAGGCGAGGGACGAACAGGGTGAGGTCGGACCAGTAGGCAATCAGGATCAGGATCGCGACCTCGGCGATGAGGAAGGGAGTGAGCGCGCGGGCGATGCGCTCGAGCTTCTCCCCGGTGACCGAGCACAGCACGAACAGGCAGGCGCCCACCGGTGGGGTCATCAAGGAGAGATTGAGCGCCAGGATGATCATGATGCCGGCGTGTACCGGCTCGATACCGACGGCCAGCGTCAGTGGGCCAAGCACCGGGGCGAGGATGATCAGCGCCGCGGTGATGTCGAGGAACATGCCGACGATCAGCAGCAGCGCCAGGATCATGCCGATCACACCGGCCTTGCTGTCGGTGATCGACAGCATGGCTTGCGCGATCATCTGCGGAATCTGGTGAAAGGTCAGCCACCACGACAGGATGGACGCCGCGGCAATGATCAGAAACACGGCCCCTGTAATGCGGGCAGTGCGGATCAGCATGACCACGACCTGGTTCAGGGTCAGCGTGCGATAGACGGCAAAGCCGACGAACAGGGCGTAGGCGACCGCGATCGATGCCGCTTCGGTTGGCGTCACGATTCCAGCCAGAATACCGCCGAGGATGATGGCGGGCATGGTCAGGCCGATCAGGCTGTCCTTGAAACTGGCCAGGATGTTGCCCAGGCTGGGGCGGCCTTCGCCTTTTGGCAGGCCGAGCTTCTTGCCCAGTGCGCCGATCACTGCCATGCAGATTGCGCAGATCAACAGTCCCGGCACGATGCCGGCAGCAAACAGGCCGGCGATCGAGACCCCCATCAGCGAGCCGTAGATCACCATCAGGTTGGACGGTGGGATGGTGGGGCCGATGATGGAGCCTGCCGCGGTCACCGCACAGGCGAAGGGCTTGCTGTAGCCCTGCTTGACCATTGCGGGTACCAGCGTATTGCCCATTGCTGCGGCATCCGACACCGCAGCCCCGGTCATGCCGGCGAACAGTACCGACGCCACCATGTTGGCATGGGCCAGGCCGCCGCGCAGATAACCGACCAGCGACATTGCAAAGGCGATCAGACGCTGGGTGATGCCGGAAGCGTTCATCAACTCACCCGCGAGGATGAAGAAGGGCATGGCCATGAAGGTGAACATGTCCAGGCCCTCGAAGTAGCGCTTGGGGGCCATTGCCAGGAAGGAGGGGTCTCCAAGCTGGAGCAGGCCGATTGCGCCCGATACCCCCAGGACCACCCCGATCGGCATGCCGAGCAGCATCAGTCCGAAAAATGCGATTGCGACCATCCACATGGTTGGGGCCTCAGTAGGGTGCCGCTGCGACTTCGGTACGCGGCAGCTCGGAAAGGTCGGTGATGAGGCGCACGCCAAACTGAAAGGCGGCAAGTGCGGACGATACGGGTACGGCGGCGAACGGCAGCGCCATGGACAGCCCGAACAGGGTCGAGAACTGGGTGCGACCCTCGACCGTCATGTCGATTCCGTAGAGGCACATGAACACGAAGAACAGGACCGTCGCACCATCAATGACGAGCTTGAGCAGTCTGCGTGGCGCGGGCGGCAAGCGCGAGGGCAGCAGGTCGAGGCCGACATGCTCCCGCCACCACGCGGCACAGGATACGGCCAGCAAGGCAGCCCAGATCATCAGGTAGCGGGCAAGCTCTTCGGTCCAGCTGAAACCGGATTCGGTCAGATAGCGCCCGCTCACTCCCAGCCACACAACCAGGATCATGGCGGCGATCAACGCAGCGCATGACCATTCGACGACGCGGTTGACCGCTCGGCCAATGTGTTCGATGCGCAGTGCGACTGCGGTCAAGGCCATTGGGTGCTCCTGCATGGATGAGTGGTGAAAGGATGTGCATTTCTGCCCGCTTGATTGCAATTTAAAACATAAATTTCAGAAACACAACTCTGAAATTTATGTTTCTATTTCGGTGCATCCGTATGCTGTGCCGCACCAATGAGGGGCGGAGCAGATGATTGAATTAATTGAAGATCCTGGCTTTTCCGAGATTTCTTGAGTGAGGTGCACTGAATTTGGGCAGGAAAATCCAGAGGGCGTTGCCGGGTATCACGATGTGGTCTTGCGTGACGATGCACGACACATCGACATTTTTGCTGCGGCGATACCCCGTCCGGGTCGCACAGGCGTAATCTATCGTTGTGGTGGCGTCGTGTGCGATGGCCCTGCGCATGGTGCCTGACGACAATCCTTGCGGGAGGGCGAGGCGATGGCTGCGGCTCCGAACAAATTGCGTGGCGTGAACCTGGGCAGCTGGTTGCTGCTGGAAAAATGGATGGTGCCGAGCCTGTTCGAGGGGCTCGAGGCCACGGACGAAACCACCTGGTGTGCGGAGCTGGGACCGGCAGCGGCCGACAAGCTGCGTGCGCACTGGAACCGTTTCGTCACCTACGAAGACTTTGCCTGGATTGCCGAGCGTGGGCTCAACGCGGTGCGGATTCCGGTGGGACACTGGATCTTCGGGCCGGACTATCCCTATCACCCCAAATACGGCAGCAATCCTCACCCCTTCGTCACCGGTGGCATCGATGTGCTCGATAAGGCGATGGACTGGGCAGCACGCCTGGGTCTGAAGGTGATGCTCGACCTGCATGCCGCACCCGGCTGTCAGAATGGCTTCGACAATGGGGGTATCAAGGACGTGGTCGAGTGGCACACCCGGCCGGAATACCTTGAACACTCGCTGGTGGTGCTGGAGCGTCTGGCCGAGCGCTATCGTGCGCATCCGGCTCTGTACGCGATCGAGGTGCTCAATGAGCCGCGCTGGGATGTGCCGACCGAATACCTCAAGCGCTACTACCTCGCGGCCTACGACCGCATCCGCAAGCACTGCCCGGCGGAGCGGGTCGCAGTAGTGTTCCACGATGGTTTCCGTTCCTACCGCGAGTTTCTCGGCTTCATGCAGGCACCGGCCTGGCAGAACGTGATCTTCGACTATCACCGCTACCAGTGCTTTGATCGTCGCGACATCGACAGCGACATCTATCAACACATGCACAAGGCCAGTGGCGAATGGCGTGACGAGGCGGATTCGATCAATGCCGCACTGGGCCTGCCCGCGGTATGCGGGGAATGGAGCCTGGGGCTGGATCTGAAGGTGGTGTCGCTGTGGGCCGAAGGGCCATACAACCATGCCCTGGAACATATGGATGCGTTCCAGGAGCATGTTGCCTACCGGGGCTATGCCGCAGCGCAATTGCTGAGTTTCGAAAAGCTGTACGGCTGGTTCTTCTGGAGCTACAAGACCGAGACCACGCCGGCCTGGTGCTTCCGTGAGTCGGTGGAACGGGGATGGCTGCCGGCACGCTACGCCTGACCTGTGCTATGCCCGGAAGCGCTCTTCGCGGCCTTCTTCGGTGTGAGTGATCGTGACGGTGCGGAAGTTGAGGTCGACGAATAGATGACAGGCGTGTTCGCCCTTGCGCCATCCCATCGACAGGCTGGAGTCGTTCGATGAGTGCAGTTCGAAGCCGCCGCCGAAGGCCGGATGGCTGTGTCGTAGCCGCATCAGCGTCAGCAGGCGGCGCACCACAGGTTGTTCGAGTGCGGCGGCGGCTTCATCCAGCGTGTAGTAGTGGCGATTGATGTCGCGGGCTTCACCGGTCTGCGCCATCAGCGCTGTATCGTTCTGCCCGGCCAGCAGGCCGACATAGTAGATCTGTGGAATGCCGGGAGCGAACAGCTGGATGGCCCGCGCAGCGATGTAGGCGTCGTCATTGCACTGCAGGGCTTCATAAAAGGTGCAGGTCAGCTGATAGATGGCACCGACGCTATGGGTGTTCGCGGCTGAACGGCGCAGGATGGGGTCGGCACTGCGGCTGGAAACATTCTGGATGATGGCTTCGATGTGATAGCGCGGCAGGATGTCCTCCACATCGGGAATGCAGATGCCGTCGTGGGTATCGAGGACAGTGACCTGTTGTTGCGGACACATGCGCAGCCACGCCTTCAGGTAGTGGCTGTTGGCGTCGAGCAGGGTATAGAGCATCAGCGGCGGCAGGGCGAAGCCGTAGGCCCACATGCCACGGCGGGCGATTGCATGCTGGTAGCTGTGATGGTCGTGCACCTCCGGCAGGATCTCCAGGCTGCAGCGCGAGGCGGTGTCCCGAAACCATTCGAGGATGTTCCACACTTCCGGTTCAACCAGGAAGCAACTGCTGCCAATCTTCTTCGTGGTGTAGCCGAAAGCGTCCAGGCGCAACATCCGGATACCATGGCCTGCGAGGGCGACCATGGTGTCGGCCATCATCGCGAAGGTGGCGGGGGAGGTGTAATCGAGATCGATCTGGTGCTCGGTGAAGGTGCACCACACGCGGCCCCGGCTGCCGTCGGCAAAGACGATGTCGCGAAAGGGTTCCTTTTCCTTGCGGATATGGATGCGGGCAAGGTCGTCGGGACTGATCTCACCCAAAGCGTCGACATCGACAAACAAGGCGGCGTGGGGCGAGGCCTTGCCGTTCTGCAGATAATCGAGAAACTCGGGCGACTGGTCGGACACGTGGTTGAGTACCAGGTCCAGGCAGAGGTCGTAACGGGTGGCAAGTGCTTCGATGTCCTGCCAGCTGCCATACGCCGGATCGATCTCGCGATGGGTCAGCGGTGAGAAGCCCCCGTCGGCATTGGACGGAAACGGCGGCAATATGTGTAATCCACCAATCGCATCCCGTAGATGATCGTTGACGAAGGTAGTGAGGTCGGCCAGATTGCGACCGATCCGGTCGGGGTAGGCGATAAGCTGGATCTGATTGTGGAGTGGCATCTGCGGTCATCCTTCCCTGGCGCTTGCGGCGGCTTTTTGCCCCGCGTCCTGGGTGTAGTACCGTATTTGGCCAAATGGTTCGCGCAGGGAGTGGATCAATACCTCAGCGGGAGGCTGTCGGAAGGCTGAGAACGAGCTTGCGGTGATAGAAATGATCCATGCCGTTATGCCGACTGATGTTCAGCAGCGTGGCGCTGGGCAACTCGTGGTGCAGCAGTTCGATGGTGTCTGCCTCGTCCTTGGTGTCGAAGGCGTCAGTGGCTTCTTCGATGAACACCCAGCCGGGCTGCTGCAGGAACAGGCGGGCGATGCCCAGGCGTTGCTGGGCACGCAGGGGCAAGGCGCGTGTCCAGTCCTCATTGTCGTCCAGCCGCGGCTGCAGCCAGGCAATGCCGGCGCACTCCAGTGCGCGGTGCAGGCAGGCGGTGGTGTAGGCTGCGTCATCGTCCGGATAGCTGAGTACCGCCCGCAGGCTGCCGGCGGGCAGATAGGGGCGCTGCGGGATGAACATCACGTCGCGGCCGGCAGGCAGGAACACTTCGCCTCGCCCCCAGGGCCAGAGTCCGGCGGCGGCCTTGAACAGCGCCACCGTCACTGCCGGATCGCCGGTGATCAGGATACGCTCGCCGTGGCGCACATGCAGGTTGAAGTCGTCCAGCAGCACCTGACCGCTGGGCGAGGTGAGCTGCAAATTGCGGATTTCCAGCTCGGGCCGCGTCGAGTGGTGGAGTTCGATGCGTCTTTCGCCGTGATCGTCCTCGCGGTCTTCACGATCGAGGATCTTCATGTCCTCGTGCAGGCTGATGATGCGGTCGATGGAGGCGCGGCAGCGGGCAATCTCGCCCAGATTGTCGATCGGCCAGGACAGTGCCGAAGTCAGGCGCTGGAAGGCCTGTGCCGCCTGCATCAGCAGGCCCAGGCTCATGATGCCGGCGATGTACTGAGGGGCCGCGATCAGGATCGGAAACACCGGCAGCAGGGTGCCATAGCCGGTCGAAAAGGACACGATGCCCAGATAGGCGATGGTCTGTCGGTTCCAGCCGTGGCCGACATCGGCGAACAGGCGGTCGGCCTGACGGCGCTCGTGGGGCTCGCCGTGAAGCAGCGCGATGGCCTCGGCATGCTCGCGGTTGCGCGCCAGGCCAAAGCGCAGATTGGCCTCTACCGTCTGCAGCCAGTTGGTGGTACGGATCAAGGGGCGCCCCAGCATCAGTCCGAGGACGGAACCCACGCCTGCGTACAGGAAGGCCATCAACACCAGGTAGCCAGGAACCGCGATGGAAGTGCCGGGTAGCGGCGCACTGCCCGACACGCTGAGCAGGATGTCGATGAAGCTGCCCATGACCAACAGCGAAAACAGCAGCGAGTGCGCCAGCCCGACAGCGGCCTCGGTGGCGATGCGGATGTCTTCGGCAATGCGCCCGTCGGGGTTGTCGTGCTCACCGGCGAACAGTTGCAGGCGGTAGTGGTGAGCACGGGTCATCCACTGGTCCAGCAGCAACTCGGTCATCCAGCGTCGCCAGTCCAGTTGCAACCAGCGTTTGATATGCAGGTGCAGCGCGGTGACGCCCATGGTGAGGGCAAAGATCAGTATGAAGATCAGGATCAGGTGAGTCAGTTCGGCCATCGAGCGGGCCTCGAGGGCGTCGAACAGGTCGCGATGCCAGTAGCTGACCCAGATCGCGAGCAGCACCTGTGCCACCGTCAGCGCCACCAGCATCACGACCGCGCCGCGCACCGCCCACTTGTTGCCATCGTTCCAGTAGTCGAGCGCCATCCGCGCAAACTTGCGTCCGGCGTGACGGGACGGCTGCGTGGAGGAGGGTGCAGGCGCCGACGGCATGATGTTCAGGCCAGGGTTGTGTCGAACAATGCGCAGGAGGGCATGCAAGGGGGCGAGTCGGCCACCCGCTGAGCGCCGCTCGCGGTCGAGCAGGCACCCGCCTGATACCAGGGCGAAGGAGAGGTCGCTGCTGCCAGAAGGGTCATGTGATTCTCTCTGTTATTGTTCGCGACCGCACTGTGGCATTCAGGTTAACGCAAGCGCTGGCGTTTGCCGTGATCTGTTTGGGGTTTTCGTCGAGGAATTTGTTCCGGATCAAATACGGCAGCGTCAGTTGCGTGGCGTTTGGGCAAGCTGCAGTAGTAGATGATTGCGTCGCTGCATCAGTCTGTCGCGTTGCGTACCGGCCGGCAGGGCAGCCAGTTCGGCGCTCAGGGTGGCAAGTTCCCGACGCATACCGACTTCGGCTGGCGCGAAGCCAGCGTTCTTCAGTATCCGGTTCATCATCCGGGTGTCGGGCGACAACAAGGGATCGTCATCGAACATCAGGGGGCGGCCTGCGCCCGGAAGGTGCTCGAACTCGCCGCGGCGGAAGGCCTCGGCGATGCGCTGCTCGGCCAGGATGTCGAAGAGGTTCATGACACGGTCTCAGTCACCGGTACGCCGGAAGCAGCCTGGTTCGTGGTCGTCCACAATGCCGACCGCCTGCATCCAGGCATAGACGATGACCGGGCCGACGAACTTGAAGCCACGTTTTTTCAGGGCCTTCGACATCTGCAAGGACAGCGGGGACTGGGTTTGAATTGGTCCCAGGTTGACGATGGGTTGGCCGCCAACCTGGCCCCAGACCCAGGTGGAGAAGTCTTCGCCCGCCGCCTGCATCGCAAGGTATGCCCGTGCATTGCCAATGGTGGCCTCGATCTTGGCGCGGGCGCGGACGATGCCTGCATCCTGCATCAGACGGTCGACATCGGTGTGGTCGAAACGGGCAACCCGTTCAGGGTCGAAGCCGGCAAAGGCCGTACGGAAGGCATCGCGCTTGTACAGGATGGTGCGCCATGACAAGCCGGCCTGAAAGCCGTCGAGCATCAGTTTTTCCCACAGCGCCCGACTGTCGTATTCCGGTACGCCCCATTCGTCGTCGTGATAGGCGCTCATCAGGGGGTCGCCATTGGCCCAGCGGCAGCGGTGGTGTTCGGACATCTTGACCTCCGGGGATGTGGTGTCGTCGTGTTGTGGATGCTTCCGGGCTGATATTCTGACAGGGCTGGTGGCCGACTGCAGCCACACGCCTGTCCTTGTCGTTTTCTTTCTGTACGCATGAGTGCACTCCCGACTGCTCCAGCCGCCTATCGACACCGCATCTTGTTCAGCCCGATCGCGCGCTTTCTTGCTGCAGCGCCGCAGCCCGGCGTGCCTGACATCGCAGCACTCAATGCCATGCGTGAACAGTGGGTGCCGGGTCTGCAGAGCGGGAGCGGTGCTCCCCTGTGTTTTGTCCGGCCACCGAAGGGACTGGATGGCTACGAGTCGCACATCCATGCCACGGGCGAGGTGCCGACGCGCGCCGACGACTGGCATGATTACTTCAACGCACTCGCCTGGCTGGCCTGGCCGCGCAGCAAGCAGGCCCTGAATCGCCTGCATGTCGATATCCTGCAGCAAAGACAGACTGCCGGCCTGTCCGGGCGCGGTTCGCAGCGCGATGCGATGACTCAGTTTGACGAATGTGGTGTGGTAGTGGTCACGGCAGATGCCGATCTGGCCGCCGGGCTTGCCGCACATGAATGGATGGGGGTGTTCTGGGCTGCTCGCCAGCGCTTGATAGCGCGCAGTCAGTTCATGGTTTTCGGCCACGCAAGCTGGGACCTGCTGCGCGATCCTTTTCCTGGCTTGTGCGCGAAGGCATGCTATCGCGTGGTTGATGAGTCATGGCTGGCACTGGATCATGCTGCCCGGCTGGCCGATACGGATGCCTGGCTGGCGGATCACCTGAGGGCTCACGCGAATGCACTATCGCCGGCCAGTTGGCGTCCCTTGCCTTTGCTTGGCATCCCCGGGGTGACATCGGACAACGAGCAGCAGGCCTACTACCTGGATACGAAGCAGTTTCGCCCTCGCCGCTTGCCGGCAACACGCCCTTGCTGATGCAGGGCTGCGCGGACGTAGGGTGGGGGGCTGTCTTGATGCAGGGCCGGGTCGTGCTGCCTTAATACGCCGGCCCTCACCCCCGTGCCCTGAGCGGAGTCGAAGGGTTGTGGGCGTCGGCAGGCTTGGATCCAACGGGCGCACTCCATTCAGGGGCCCGGTCGATAATCAGGCGTGTGTTCTTGAACACGTTCTTTCCGGGAGTCTTGTCGGGAACCTTGTGTGTCGGGAACAACCTATACACTGCCATGCGGTTCTTCCTTGTCCGGATGAACCGTCACTCCTGCAACCCTCACCTGCGAAACTCACTGAAATGACCCGACTGATGCTTGTTTCCTCGCTGTCCATTCTTGCCCTGGCTGCCTGCAGTCAGGTGGTGGAGGACACTCGACCCGGCCAACCGGTCAAGCAGCGCCAGGAGGCGTTCAAGGCGATGCTGCGAAGCTTCGAGCCCATGGGCACGATGCTGCGGACCAATCAGTATCAACCCGACGCGTTCTCTCAACTGGCCAGTGAGTTGATCAGTCGGCGCGATGCGCCCTGGGAGCACTTTGGGCCGGATACCTTGTACCCGCCGTCAAAAGCAAAAGCTGCGGTCTGGGACCGCGCAGAGGCGTTTGAGCGCGAAAGGCAGGATTTCTTCGAGCGGACGGATGCGTTGGCGGCAGCGGCGCAAACACGCGATCAGGCACAGGTGCAGACGGCGTACGCCAAGGTGTACGACAGCTGCAAGTCCTGCCATGACGATTTCAAGACCAAGTAGGCAGCATGCAGGCATCACCCGAAACCTTGTGCTGAACAGCGCTGCGGGTGATGCCGGATCGATTCCTGATGTTCTCAGTTGCCGGTTTGCAGTGCTGCATGTTCCCTGCGCCGGCGCCGTGCCACCCAGCCAAGCAGCGCAAGTCCACCAAGCGTCATGTGCACGGCCAGCGGTTCGGGCACCGGCTGCATCAGCACAAAGCCGCCATCCTGAACGGTGAAGCTCAGGGGGGAGTTTGCAAAGGGCGTGCCGTCGCAGCCTGCGCCGGAAAACCCTGACAGTTCGCAGACGATCTCCGAGACGAACAGTTCGTCAGGGTTGCTGAGCTGATTGAAAATGCCCAATTGCAGCTTCGTGCCTGTGGTAAGGCTGAGGTCCTTGCCTGTCGAGTCGAAGAGGTAGCCTGGGGCCAGTCCGCCAGGGGTGATCACGGTCGTGACCGAGACCAGACCGGAAATCGGGTCCAGACCGCCCGCGGTCACCGCCAGGGTGGCGAATGCTGTTCCGTTGTTGGCGCCGTAGATTCCGGCAGCAGTGCCGAAATCATGGACTGGATCAGAGTACAGGGTCACGAGACCGGTACTGAAGTTCAGGCTGTAGGGGTCCAGAAAGCTGCCGGTACCACTGACCTGATACACCACGGTCAGGTCGCTTCCCCCGAAGGGCGTTTCTCCGTCGGCCTGAACCGCCTGATAAGCGCCGTGTTCGATGAAGGTGAAGCGTGTCGGATCGGTAAAGTCGGGAATGATCTGGACAAAGCCCCCGCCGGCAATGTTGAGTTGTGTGATCGGGGTTGCAGCACTGGCCCCGGTGCCAGATGTGTTGATCTGCCATTCGGACGCAGCCTGCGCGGCCGGTGCCGTCATTGCGATGCCGACCGCAAGTCCAAGTGACGTCCACTTACTCATCCATTTTTGCTGTGCCATGGCTGCTCTCCTTGAAAGGTTCGTCCGTATTGCCAAAGGCGAAGATTATTCCCATGTGATAAACAATGCAATATGAATAGCATCTCGGTGACTCAAATAATCGAAAACGCATATCTGGATAAAGCGATTGATATTTCGTTAAATTTAGATATATAGTTCGAGTTCTGGCGATGAACACCTTTGGACATCGCTCCGTACCCCCTGCACGACAGGCTTGCCATGGATCTGGATGAGGTCATCAAGGCGTTGGGCCACCCGGTCCGGCGCGAAATACTGCAGTGGCTCAAAGAGCCGGAAAAGCACTTTGCTGACCAGGCACACCCGCTTGAGGTCGGTGTCTGTGCCGGTATGTTTGCCCGCTGCGGCTTGTCGCAATCGACCGTCTCCACTCATCTTGCGGTGTTGCAGCGTGCAGGTCTGGTGAGCACCCGGCGTATCGGCCAATGGGTGTTCTACAAACGCAACGACGACACCATCGCCGCGTTCCTGCGCCAGATTGGCCAGGAACTCTGATGCCTCCACGACCCTTACGGAGAAACTGCATGACTACACTGTTCGATCCGATCACTGCGGGCGACCTGACACTGAGCAACCGCATCGCGATGGCGCCGCTGACCCGCAACCGTGCGCCTGGCGCGATTCCCGCCGAGATCACCGCACGCTACTACGCTCAGCGCGCCAGCGCGGGTCTGCTGATCACCGAAGCGACCGCGATCAGCCATCAGGGTCAGGGGTACGCGCACGTACCAGGCTTGTATGCGCCCGAGCAGCTTGCCGGCTGGAAGCGGGTGACGGAGGCGGTACATGCAGCGGGCGGCAAGATCGTGGTGCAGTTGTGGCACGTTGGTCGTGTTTCCCATACTTCACTGCAACCTGGCGGTGGCGCGCCGGTGGCGCCATCGGCGATTGCTGCCAGGACCAAGACGTATGTGATCAATCCGGATGGTAGCGGGGGCTTCGTGCCCACGTCCGAGCCGCGCGCCCTCGCGCTTGGCGAGATTCCCGGCATTGTCGAGGATTACCGCCGTGCGGCCCGGGCTGCCATTGAAGCCGGTTTTGATGGCGTCGAAGTGCATGCGGCCAATGGCTATCTGATTGACCAGTTCCTGCGTTCAAGCAGCAATCTGCGTACCGATGCCTATGGTGGCAGCATCGAGAATCGTGCCCGCCTGCTGGTCGAGGTCATGGAGGCAATCACGGCCGAGATCGGTGCCGGGCGCACGGGTGTCCGCATTTCGCCGGTCACGCCGGCCAATGACGTTGCCGACGCGGAGCCGCAGGCATTGTTCAACCACGTGGTGCAGCAACTGGCACGCTGGCCGCTGGCCTATCTTCATGTCATCGAAGGTGCGACGGGTGGTGCCCGCGACTTCCAGCAAGGCGATGCGCCGTTCGACTACGCCACGCTTCGGGCGGTCTACGCAGCTGCGGGGGGCAATGCAGCATGGATGGTCAACAATGGCTACGACCGGGTTCTGGCCGAAGCGGCTGTTGCCGAAGGCCGTGCCGACATCGTTGCCTTTGGCAAGGCCTTCATCTCCAACCCCGATCTGGTACGTCGCCTGCGTGAGAAGGCCGAACTCAACCCCTTCGATACCCATACGTTTTATGGCGGTGGAGAGAAGGGGTACATCGATTACCCGGTATTAGGGTAAAGCGAGGGCAGAGAGTATGGCGTGGTGATACATGGTCAGCAGCCCAGCTTGTCGTGACTACGTATGCGCGATTCACTGACGATGAACCATTTGCCATAGAACTCCCGTAAGTTTTCAATGTAACAGCCGGAAATAGAGGACGCACCACGGTTTGGGTAAACGACCTGACCGTGGTGCGCCTGACTACACCGCCAGCGGGACGGTGGTCACCATCACCTACAACGCGGCCAACATGTACGTACCGCAAACGATGGTGGCTGACGCGGGCACGGGCAAGCTCAACCTGAGCATCGCCTTCACCTACGACGCAGCGGGCAACCGCACCCGTCTGACCTGGCCCGAGACCAGCTTCTACGTCACCACCACCTACGACGCGCTCAACCGTCCGAGCGCGATCAAGGAACTGGGCACGACCAACCTGGCACCTACGCCTACGACGACCTCTCCCGTCGCACCACGGTCACGCTGGGCAACGGCACCACCACCAGCTACGGCTACAGCCCCCAGGGCGCGCTCGCCAGCCTCAGCCACAACCTCGCCGGCACCGCG
>NZ_QKOE01000209.1 GCF_003226565.1 Parazoarcus communis SWub3 = DSM 12120
TCCGGGGGCAACAACCGTGCTACCGCCTTGTCCTTGAATGCTTGTCCGTATCTGGCCACTTCGTTCTTCCGTTATCGCCCTCGAGTTTCAGATTCTATCGAGGCGACAACCATCTTGACCCAGAGGGCAGCTCCGAGCCCCCGGCCTCGACCAGATGGGTGAGCTCGCCCGCGGCGTTGTAGCAGTAACGCTGGTGGCGCCCGTCGAAACCGATCTCGTCGGTGAGGTTGTCGGCGAGATCGTAGCGGAAGGTG
>NZ_QKOE01000210.1 GCF_003226565.1 Parazoarcus communis SWub3 = DSM 12120
ATCCAGTGCGCATGAGCCGGGCGTAGAATCCCCAGTAGCACCGCTTTCCCGGCGGTTCAGTCCAACAAGGTTTATCCCTCGCGACATGCACAGCCACTCCGAATCCGCCTGCGTGCCGCGAGGCATACCCTCTGGGTCAAGATGGTTGTCGCCTCGATAGAATCTGAAACTCGAGGGCGATAACGGAAGAACGAAGTGGCCAGATACGGACAAGCAT
>NZ_QKOE01000211.1 GCF_003226565.1 Parazoarcus communis SWub3 = DSM 12120
CGCTGGTGATCTGCGGCAAGCAGGCGATCGACGACGACGCCAACCAGACCGGGCAGATGCTGGCGGCGCTGGCGGGCTGGCCGCAGGCCACCTTTGCGTCGAAGCTGACCCTGTCTGATGGCAAGGCCAGCGTCATGCGCGAGATCGACGGCGGGCTGGAGACGCTGTCGATCCAGCTGCCGGCGGTGGTCACCACCGACCTGCGCCTGAACGAGCCGCGCTACGCGACGCTGCCCAACATCATGAAGGCC
>NZ_QKOE01000212.1 GCF_003226565.1 Parazoarcus communis SWub3 = DSM 12120
TGAACCTATCGGGTATATCCCGCCCGCAGAAGCTGAGGCAAACTACTACAGGCAGCTCGCCAGTCAGGCCGCGATCGCGACCTGACTTAAACCAACCGGCCTCCACGGAACCCGGGGCGATTCAGTTCCACATCCCAACGCTGGCGGTAGAGATCAGCCAGTTCAGCGGCGCTATAGCGTGTCGAATCCGTTAGGGTGGTAATCAAGTAATAGCTGGCTGACCGCATTCCCGGCACGTTGATGGTGACC
>NZ_QKOE01000213.1 GCF_003226565.1 Parazoarcus communis SWub3 = DSM 12120
TCGGGATCAGCGTCGTGGTCTCGCCGGTATTGCCGGCAAACACCTCATGGTGGATCGGCAAACCGTCTGCCGTCTGTACCACGCCCAGCATCACCTGACGGGCGATGTCGCCTTCCTTGGACAAGCCGAAGCGGCGCAATTCCTCACTCATCTCCGTGCTGCCCTCGGCGCGAATCGTCGTCAGGTCGTAGAAGACGATCGACAGCTCCTGATCGAGCAACGGGCGCAACAGCGTTGCCAGCGTGGCTT
>NZ_QKOE01000214.1 GCF_003226565.1 Parazoarcus communis SWub3 = DSM 12120
ACCAGTTCCGTCCGTCATGGACACCAGCCGGGCGAACTCGGTATCCCACGTGTAACCCACTGCCGGCGTCGGATGCACTGCACCGCTGTACGACAGCCCGATCAGGCGATCGTCGAGCGCATATGTATGCGTCCGGACCTGACCCAGAGCGTCCGTGCGCGTGCGCAGACGCCCTGCTCCGGCCTCATAGGCATAGCTCGTCCGACTTCCATCTGCCAGCTCCTTGGCCGTCAGCCGCCCCTGGAT
>NZ_QKOE01000215.1 GCF_003226565.1 Parazoarcus communis SWub3 = DSM 12120
GCGAGATCGACGGCGGGCTGGAGACGCTGTCGATCCAGCTGCCGGCGGTGGTCACCACCGACCTGCGCCTGAACGAGCCGCGCTACGCGACGCTGCCCAACATCATGAAGGCCAAGAAGAAGCCGCTGGACACCGTCAAGCCGGCCGAGCTGGGCGTGGATGTGGCCCCGCGGCTGAGCACGCTGAAGGTTGCCGAGCCGCCCAAGCGCAGCGCCGGGGTGCGGGTGGCCGATGTGGCCCAGCTGG
>NZ_QKOE01000216.1 GCF_003226565.1 Parazoarcus communis SWub3 = DSM 12120
TGACATCGAGGCGATTACCGGCCGGGTCGAAGCGATAGTCGTGGCGCTGCGCCCCGTGCTGGCTTGCGATGAGCCGGCCCGAGGCATCGTAGGCGTAGGCGATGGCGCGGGTGCCGGCGCCATCGCGCTGGCGGATCGAGGCCAGATGCGCATGGGCGTCGTAAGCGTATTCGCGGATCAGGGGGGCGGCGTGGGGTGTAGCCAGTGCGCTGCGTGAGAGTTGCCCGAGCACGGTGTAGGCGCGGG
>NZ_QKOE01000217.1 GCF_003226565.1 Parazoarcus communis SWub3 = DSM 12120
ACGCGGCGGACAAGTTATCGCACATCGAGCCGCCTGGCGGCTCGCAGGTCTTCGCGCATTATGTTACCAACCGGATTGCGCAGACTGGCTATGTGGACGACTCCAACGGCAATCGTCGGGAAGATCCGATCCGTGTCTATCAGTGGGACGCGGAGAACCGGCTCATCGGAGTGAGTCACAAGAGCAGCCCTGGGCGCAGCAGTCATTTTGTGTATGACGGATTGGGTCGGCGCAGCGTGATCGA
>NZ_QKOE01000218.1 GCF_003226565.1 Parazoarcus communis SWub3 = DSM 12120
ACGCGGCGGACAACGTATAGCACATCGGGGTGGCGGGAGGCTAGCAGGTCTTCGCGCAGTATGTGACCATTCGGATTGCGCAGACGGGCTATGTGTACGACGCCAGCGGCAATCGTCTGGAAGATCCCAGGCGGGTATATCAGTGGGACGCGGAGAACCGGCTCATCGGAGTGAGTCACAAGAGCAGCCATGGGCGCAGCAGTCATTTTGTGTATGACGGATTGGGTCGGAGAAGCGTGATCGA
>NZ_QKOE01000021.1 GCF_003226565.1 Parazoarcus communis SWub3 = DSM 12120
CAAAACCGTCACAAACCACCGAGAACACCCGGCAACTCCTGACATCCTGCCGCTTCCTGCATCGCTGCGTTGCACTGCAGCGGTGAAGAGGTGCGCATTATAGACACCCCAGAGAATCTTGCAAGTAGAAAATCAAAAAAACCAGAAATCCTACTTACACCACCTGAAACACACGCAACTCATAGTCCTCACCCTGCAACATGCCACCCAGAGGCTTCAGCTTGCTCAGACGCCCTTCCACGTTGACGAACAACGACGCCCCCTCCCGAAATGCCCCCACACCCGCCACAACCCTGACAGCCTCTCCCTTCAGGACCGGGTCGCAGAACAACATTTCAGACGGGACACGTCCGTCGTCAACCCTGACCAGTTCCGGGCGAATGGACAAGGTCTCGATACCCACCTCAGCACACTCCTTGGCCAGCCTGACTCGGCGAACCAATCCAAGATGCCAGTTCACTCCATCATGCGGACGGAACGCCAGCAGCGCACCATGATCAGGGACGGGCCCACCATCCTTGGGCATCAACAGCGCACCGACGCCTCCTCGACTCAGATCGGCAATTCTCCATCCCCGGAACTCAAGACCTGACTTCGCCTGAAAAAGCGCCTTGATGTCACCGTACCCCTTGACCACGAGAAGCTTGCCATCTGCTCCGTGACGACGGAATCTCCGCACAGGAGGACGATGCGACCACAGCCGTCGCAAATGCGCAGCAGCATCGCGTAGCGTCCCGGGCTCCCATCCAGTCAGCCCGCTCGGCACATCTCCCCGCAGCAACTGGCCGTGCGTCTCCGCTAGCACTTCGATCGCGCCCCCCGGGGAGAAACCCCAACCGGAGGTCATGCCTGATGCACGTGACAACCTCACCGGCACGGGCGACTGAGGTGGATCAACGACATAAAGGATAAAAGCACCAGCCCCTCGATTCAGCGTCAATCTCGGAAGCAGCAAATCAACCAGACGACAAACCGCAGCCGCCTGCTCTATCGTCAACAGATCCACACCGGCAGAATGGTAGGCAATCGCACGCAGATACTCTTTCGCCACGCCCCCATAACGCTCATCAATCCGGGCAAGAGACGAATCGCCCCCGGTCGCGAAACCGTGACCTAGCACCCTCCAGACATCAACATCCGGTACCCGCTTGGCCACGAGCTCCCAACGCACACATTCACAAGCAAGTTTAGCCAGACCTTCAGCCAACGCGGCGGAGTGTGCATCTTCGAGAGCATGTTCCAGCAACGGAATCGTATTTCGCAGCCGATCCAGGACTAGTTCCAGCCACGCCGCACGATCAGGCTCACTACTTACGCCACCCAAGGCGCCCGGCATCGAGGCGTGAATCTCTGCAAGCAAGACATCCAGTGCAGCCAACTGCTTGGGAGTCTCTGCACCAAGCCGTGAGTCAGCACTCAGCTGAACAGTCAACAAGCGGGCAGCCGTGTCAATACGCACCAGCGCATCCTGCCCACCGGCCGCACCATGCGCTGACGTAAAGTCGAAAACATCTCCCTTGCGCTTCACTACCCTCTCCGATTCAATCAACCGCAGGCTCACCGATCAGGACAGCACTTTGCCAGAAATTGCTTGCACGAGTGATTGTGCATGACAGGCGCACAGAATACGCTGACGACCAAGGCAAGCGTTAGAATTTCGAACTTTACCCGGAAACCGCCATGAACCAATACCTCGATCTGATGCGCCACGTCCTTGAACATGGCGACCCAAAGACAGACCGAACGGGAACCGGTACGCTGTCGGTGTTCGGCTGGCAGATGCGCTTTCGACTGCAGGATGGCTTTCCGTTGCTGACGACGAAGAAGCTGCATACCCGGTCGATCATTCATGAGCTGCTATGGTTCTTGCAGGGCGACACGAACATCCGTTACCTCAAAGAGAACGGCGTATCGATCTGGGACGAGTGGGCAGACGAAAATGGCGACCTGGGGCCTGTATACGGCAAACAGTGGCGCCGATGGGAAGCGAAGGATGGTCAGACCATCGACCAGATCTCTCAGCTGCTTGATGGGCTGAAGCGCAACCCCGACTCCCGTCGCCACCTGGTATCCGCCTGGAACCCGGGAGAGGTTGGCGCGATGGCGCTTCCGCCTTGCCATGCGCTATTCCAGTTTTACGTTGCAAACAACAAGCTGTCCTGCCAACTTTACCAACGCAGTGCGGACATCTTTCTTGGCGTTCCCTTCAACATTGCATCGTATGCATTGCTGACATTGATGGTTGCGCAAGTGTGCGGCTATGAGCCCGGTGAATTCATCTGGACCGGCGGCGACTGCCACCTCTACCTGAACCACCTGGACCAGGCACGCGAGCAACTGTCTCGCCCCCCCCGTCCATTGCCAACCATGACATTGAATCCTGCAGTCAACGATCTATTTGCTTTCCGCTTTGAAGACTTCACGCTGAGCGGCTACGACCCTCACCCCCATATCAAGGCACCAGTCGCCATATGAGCAAGAAGCCCGAGATCGTCCTGATCGCCGCCCTTGCGCGTAACCTCGTCATCGGCATCGACAATGCCCTTCCGTGGAGACTGAAGTCTGACCTTGCCCATTTCAAGCGAGTCACGCTGGGACATCCGGTCTTGATGGGGCGCAAGACCTGGGAGTCACTCGGCCGCCCCCTTCCCGGGCGCCAAAACCTGGTTCTGACCCGTGACACGAATTACTCGCCCACAGGTGCCGAGACATTCACCAGTGAAGAAGCGGCACTCTCTGCCATGCAAACGCAGGATCGCATCTTCGTGATCGGGGGGGCGGAGATCTACCGCCTGCTCTTGACGCACGCCGACCGTCTGATGCTCACCGAGGTCGCGGCGGACGTTTCCGGAGATGCGTACTTCCCCGAGTTCTCTCCGGAGCACTTCGTCGAAGTATCCCGCGAACATCATGCTGCCGACGCGGACAACGACCACGACTTCGACTTCGTCGAGTACCAGCGCCGTCGTTGAAACCACACCTCCAGAAATGACAACGGGGGACATCGCCCCCGTTATCATCCATACCCAACCAATTACATCCCGTTACTCTGCACGCACACAATCAACGCAGTAGCGCCCATCCTCACCTTTCACCAGACCATGAATGTCGGTCTCGAACCCGGGGAAGGCTGCGTTGAAGTCACGCGCAAACCGCAGATAGCGGACGATCGTGGCATTGAAACGCTCACCAGGGATCAATAGCGGGATACCTGGGGGGTAAGGCGTCACCAACATTGCCGTCACGCGCCCCTCAAGCTCGTCGATCGAAACCCGCTCGATCTCTCGGTGAGCCATCTTTGCGAAGGCGTCCGCCGGTTTCATGGCAGGCACCATGTCCGACAGGTACATCTCGGTCGTGAGGCGTGCAATATCGTGCGCCTTGTAGAACGAATGGATCTGGTTGCAAAGATCCTTCAGACCAACCCGTTCGTAGCGCGGAAAGCGCGCAGCAAACTCGGGCATCACCCGCCACAACGGCTGGTTGCGGTCGTAGTCATCCTTGAACTGCTGAAGCTCAGTCACCATGGTGTTCCAACGGCCCTTGGTAATACCGATGGTAAACATGATGAAGAACGAGTACAGGCCGGTTTTCTCGACGATGATGCCGTGCTCGGCCAGATACTTGGTCACGATCGCAGCCGGGATACCGTTATGGTCGGCAAAATCGCCATCCACATCCAGCCCCGGCGTGATGATGGTGGCCTTGATCGGATCGAGCATATTGAAACCAGGTGCCAGATCGCCGAATCCATGCCAGCGCTCACCCGCCTTCAGCATCCAGTCCTCACGTTCGCCCAGCCCTTCCTCCGCCAGGTACTCCGGCCCCCACACCTTGAACCACCAATCAGCATCCCCGAACTCGGCATCCACCTTGCGCATCGCACGACGAAACTCGACGGCTTCGGAGAGCGATTCGTTAACAAGTGCGGGACCGCCCGGCGCCTCCATCATCGCCGCAGCCACGTCGCACGACGCGATGATCGCGTACTGCGGAGACGTGGACGTGTGCATCAGGTAGGCCTCATTGAAGATATCCCGATCCAGTTTGCGCGTCTCCGAATCCTGCACCAGGATCTGAGACGCCTGACTCAAGCCAGCAAGCAACTTGTGCGTCGACTGGGTCGAAAACACCATCGACTCCTGGCAACGCGGCCGCCCTTCGCCGATGGCGTGATAGTCGCCGTAGAAATCATGGAATGCCGCATGTGGCAACCAGGCCTCATCAAAATGCAGGGTGTCGATCTCACCATCGAGCATCTCCTTGATGGTCTCGACGTTGTACACCACCCCATCGTAGGTCGACTGGGTAATGGTCAGGATGCGGGGCTTCTTGTTCTTGGCTTCACGTGCGAACGGGTTAGCTTCGATCTTGCGCTGAATGGTCTCCATCGAGAACTCCTCCAGCGGAATCGGACCAATGATGCCGTAATGATTGCGCGTCGGCGTCAGAAACACCGGTACCGCACCGGTCATGATGATCGAATGCAGGATGGACTTATGGCAGTTACGATCGACCACGACGATGTCGCCTGGCGCGACCGTGGTATGCCACACCATCTTGTTGGACGTCGACGTACCGTTGGTGACGAAATACAGGTGATCGCAATTGAAGATACGGGCCGCGTTACGCTCCGAGGCCGCCACTGGCCCCGTGTGGTCGAGCAGCTGCCCAAGCTCGTCCACCGCGTTGCACACATCGGCACGCAGCATGTTCTCACCGAAAAATTGGTGGAACATCTGCCCGACCGGGCTTTTCAGGAAGGCGACACCACCGGAATGTCCGGGACAATGCCACGAATACGAACTGTCTGCAGCATAGTGCACCAAGGCCCTGAAGAATGGCGGCGACAATGACTCGAGATAGTTCTTTGCCTCGCGCACCACATAGCGGGCAATGAACTCCGGCGTATCCTCGAACATATGGATGAAACCGTGCATCTCTCGCAGTACATCGTTGGGGATGTGCCGGGTCGTGCGCGTCTCACCATGCAGGAAGATCGGAATATCGGCATTGCGGAAACGAATCTCCTCGACAAAGGCGCGCAAATCGGCAATCGCCTTCGCCGCCGCTTCGGGCGACGAGAACTCCTCATCATCGATCGACAGGATGAAGGCAGAGCCGCGGCTCTGTTGCTGCGCGAACGAGGTCAGGTCGCCATAGCTGGTCACCCCCAGCACCTCGATACCCTCTTCCTCGATGGCTTTTGCCAGCGCCCTGATACCCAGCCCCGAGGTGTTCTCCGAGCGGAAATCCTCGTCGATGATGATGATGGGAAAATGGAAGCGCATCCTTCAGGTCTCCAACGCGACGCAAGGGCAAAAAAGGAATCTTACGCGGGGATCGTTGCCCGATCGTTACCGGTATAGATCGAAAAAGACGAAAGGGCCGTCCTGCGGCCCCGTACTTCAAGAAAACCGGACGCCCGCCTCAGATCTTCGGCAGCGTAACGCCAGTCTGGCCAAGATATTTGCCGCCACGATCCTTGTAAGACGTCTCACAGACCTCGTCGGACTCGAAAAACAACATCTGCGCAACCCCTTCATTGGCGTAGATCTTGGCCGGCAAGGGTGTCGTGTTGGAAAACTCCAGCGTCACATGCCCTTCCCATTCGGGTTCCAGCGGCGTCACATTGACAATGATGCCGCACCGCGCATAAGTACTTTTTCCCAAACACACCGTCAATACGCTACGCGGAATGCGGAAATACTCCACCGTGCGGGCGAGCGCAAAAGAGTTGGGCGGAATGATGCAGACATCACCAGTGAAATCCACAAAATTGCGCGCATCGAAATCCTTGGGATCAACAATTGTGGAGTTGATATTGGTGAAGATCTTGAACTCGTTCGCACAACGGACATCGTAACCGTAACTCGATGTTCCGTAAGAGACGATACGCCCACTGTCGTTGGTCCGCACCAACTCCGGCGCGAACGGCTCGATCATGCCGTGATCTTCGGCCATGCGACGGATCCACTTGTCGGACTTGATGGACATGAGTAGCGCTTCCTGTGCGGTGGGCCGGGAACTCCGGCCGCGAAAAATCCGCGTAGTTTAGGGCAAGCACGGCGTGAGTGAAAGTCAGCCGCGCCTGCCCCGATCGATCAGGTATTCTGGATCACGATATTGGGAAACTTATGCGTCATGTCCTTGGACTTCTCAGCGATGCTGACGGCCACCTTGCGCGCAATCGACTTATAGGTCTGCGCGATCCGGCCGTCGGGATCCGACACCACGGTCGGCGCACCACGATCGGCCTCCTGACGGATCTGCAGGTCCAGCGGCAGGGCCCCAAGGAAAGGAATGCTGTAGTCCGAACACATCGTCTCACCGCCACCCTGGCCAAAGATGTGCTCTTCGTGACCGCACTTCGAACAGATGTGGATGCTCATGTTCTCCACCACCCCCAGGATGGGCACTCCGACCTTCTCGAACATCTTCAGCCCCTTGCGTGCGTCCAGCAAGGCAATGTCCTGCGGTGTGGTGACGATCACCGCCCCCGTCACCGGCACGCTTTGCGACAGCGTCAACTGGATATCGCCCGTACCCGGCGGCATGTCGATGACGAGGTAGTCCAGATCCTTCCAGTGCGTTTCCTTCAGCATCTGGGTCAGGGCCTGTGTCGCCATCGGGCCACGCCACACCATCGGCGTATCGATATCGACCAGAAAGCCGATCGACATCGCCTGCAGACCATAAGCCTCCAGCGGCTCCATGGTCTTGCCGTCGAGCGACTCGGGCCGGCGGTCGCCGATGCCCAGCATCTGAGGCTGCGAAGGGCCGTAGATGTCCGCGTCGAGCATGCCGACACGAGCCCCTTCGGCAGCCAGCGCCAAAGCCAGGTTCACGGCCGTCGTGCTCTTGCCGACCCCACCCTTGCCCGAGGCAACGGCAATGATGTTCTTCACCCCAGGCAACAGCTTCACGCCATGCTGCACCGCATGCGCAACCACCTTGCTGCGAACCTCGACCTTCAACGCGCCAACGCCTGGCACAGCGGCCAGCGCCTGACAGGCCAGATCCCGGATCAGATCATGCTGACTCCTGGCCGGATAGCCCAATTCGATTTCGAAGCCGACATCCGAACCGTTGATCACGACGTTACGGATGCAGCGCGCGGAAACAAGATCCTTACCGGTGTTCGGATCAATGACGGACTTCAGCGCATCGGTAATGACTTCCTGGGTAATGCTCATATCGGGTTCCTTCGAGATCGGTTCTTCCGCGGTCTGGCGGCACGACACGGATCATACCGGACGATGCACAATCACTCACCCTCGCCCGCACAGGGGTTTCTATTCGCTGAAAATGCCGGATAATATGCTTTTCGCCTAATCACTTACCGGACCCTCCCGATGCGACTGTCCCGTCTTACCACATCCCCCTCCGTGCTGTACTCCCTCGCCCTGAGCGCACTGCTGCTTTCGGGCTGTGCCACCCAAGGCAGACACGTCGAACCGAGTGCCGAACCCCCTGCCACCACTGTTGGCGCTACACCCGCGTACGACTGGGCGCCTTTGCAGCAGGCACTGTCCGGGGCACTAGCGGAGATCCCGGGTGCGGAAGTCACGACGACAGCAGGTAACGGCCTTCATCTGCGCATACCGGTTTCCGACGGCTTCGCGTCCGGTAGCGCCGCGCTCAAACCAACACTCGTGCAAGTACTGGATAGTCTGGTCGCACCACTCAACGACCACCCGAAGGTGCTGATCCACATCGTCGGTCACACCGACAGCGTCGGCAGCGAGATGTATAACCTGCAGTTATCCATCAAACGTGGTGAGGCGGTCATGGAGCATCTGCGCAGCCGTGGAATCGTGCTCGCCCGCCTGAGCGCGGATGGCAAGGGCGAGGCCGAACCCATTGCAGACAACGGCCGTGAAGCGGGCCGCGCACGCAATCGCAGGGTGGAAATCGTCCTTACCCTGGATCGCTGATCCAGTCTGACGCGCTGCCGTCAGCGGCTGTGTCGGACGCACCGGGGTTTCACGCCTAGGTGCGCCCGACATCGAACTGCGGGAGAGGCCCCGGGCTTTGTTAAACTCTAGGCTTTCGATTCACGCAAAGCCCATCATGCCCCGCAAGATTCTCGTCACCAATGCACTGCCCTATGCCAACGGCGACATTCATTTAGGCCACCTTGTCGGCTACATTCAGGGCGATATCTGGGTGCGCTTCCAGCGCATGCGGGGTAACACGGTCCACTACGTCTGTGCCGACGACACCCACGGCACGCCGATCATGTTGCGTGCGGAGAAGGAAGGTCTCACGCCCGAACAATTGATCAACCGGGTGCATGGCGAACATCTGCGTGACTTCACCGACTTCGGGGTTGCTTTCGACAACTACCACTCGACCCATAGCCCCGAAAACCGCGATTACGCCGGAGACATCTACGGCAAGCTCAGTCGCGGTGGGCTGATCGACACCCGCTCGATCGAGCAATACTACGACCCGGTCAAGGAAATGTTCCTGCCCGATCGTTTCATCAAGGGCGAATGCCCCAAGTGCGGCGCAGCGGATCAATATGGTGACAACTGCGAGGCCTGTGGCGCTGCCTACGCCCCTACCGAGCTGAAGAACCCCTACTCGGCAGTCTCCGGCGCCAAACCGGTACTGAAGACCTCGGAGCACTATTTCTTCCGCCTCTCCGACGACCGTGCAGTGGCCTTCCTGCGCGAATGGACACGCGGCACCAATGCAGCCGGCAGCCGGCGCCTGCAGACCGAAGCTGCCAACAAGATGAAGGAATGGCTGGGCGAAGAAGGCGAAAACAAACTATCCGACTGGGACATCTCGCGGGACGCACCCTACTTCGGCTTCGAAATTCCAGGAGCACCCGGCAAGTACTTCTATGTGTGGCTGGACGCCCCGATCGGCTACCTGGCAAGCTTCCGCAATCTGGCGGACAAGCGCGGCGATATCGCGGTCGAGGACTACACCGACGCCGTCCGCAGTGAGGCCGCCGGCACCGAGATGGTGCACTTCATCGGCAAGGACATCCTTTACTTCCACGCGCTGTTCTGGCCGGCAATGCTCAAGTTTGCCGGCTACCGCACCCCTAGCCAGCTGTGCGTAAACGGTTTCCTTACCGTCGATGGCGCAAAGATGTCGAAGAGCCGCGGCACCTTCATCACCGCGCGATCCTACGTGGAGCAGAAGCTCAACCCCGAGTGGCTGCGCTACTATTTTGCCGGCAAGTCGAACGGCACCATGGAAGACGTCGACCTCAATCTCGACGACATGATCGCCAAGGTCAACTCCGACCTGGTTGGCAAGTTCGTCAATATCGCCAGCCGCTGTGCCGGCTTCATCACCAAGCGTTTCGACGGCCAGCTGGGCGAAACCGATGTCACGGCCTGCAGCGAGTTTGCCGCTGCCTGGGCGGCCGACAGTCTCTCCAGCGCCTATGAAGAGCGTGACTACAGTCGTGCGCTGCGCGAAATCATGCGCCTTGCCGATGTCGCCAACCAGTTCGTCAACGACCACAAGCCCTGGGAGCTGGCCAAGCAGGAAGGGCAGGACGCCCGGCTGCATCAGGTCTGCAGCACGGCACTGACCATGTTCCGCGACCTGACCCGCTACCTGAAGCCAGTGCTGCCGTCACTGGCCAGCCAGGTCGAACGTTTCCTGGGCGTTCCCGCCCTGCAATGGCAGGGTGATTGGGCGCCCCTGCCTGCCGGCCACAAGGTGGAGGCCTACAGTCACCTGATGACCCGAATCGAGCGCAAGCAGATCGATGCCCTGCTCGAAGCCAACCGCGAATCCCTCGCACCAAGCACGGCCCAGCCGCAAGCGAAGGCCGTCGCGGCCTCGCCGCAGCGCCATGCCGAGAAGCAACAACACACAGTACAGGCAGCAGAGACGACGTCACCCCACATCTCGATCGACGACTTCACCAAGATCGACCTGCGCATCGCGCGCATCGTCGATGCCCAGCATGTGGAAGGCGCAGACAAACTGATCCGGCTACAACTCGATATCGGCGAATGCGACGAGGCGGGCAACCCGAAACCCCGGCAGGTCTTTGCCGGCATCAAGTCAGCTTACGATCCCGTCACGCTGGTCGGCCGGCTGACCGTCATGGTTGCGAACCTGGCTCCTCGCAAGATGAAATTTGGCATGAGCGAAGGCATGGTACTGGCCGCCTCTGACCCGGACGGCACGACCGCCGGGCTGTATATCCTGGCGCCAGACGATGGCGCCACCCCGGGCATGCGGGTCAAGTAAGATCATGCCGCTGACGCCCTCAAAACGCTGGATCGCACTCACGCGCGCCGGCCGAGGGCGTCGATCTCCGTAACCCCTGTGGCACGCAACTCACCCACATAAAGGCATACGGAGACGACGTGAAGATCAGCTTTCGCCCCAAACTTCTGGACACACTGCCCGACTATGGACGTGCGTCCTTCACCCAGGACCTTTCTGCCGGCATCACGGTCGGCGTACTTGCACTGCCGCTGGCCATGGCTTTTGCGATCGCCAGCGGACTATCGCCGACTGCGGGCATCTGGACCGCCATCGTCGCCGGCCTGCTGATTTCCCTGCTCGGTGGCTCGCGCGTCCAGATCGGGGGCCCAACCGGCGCCTTCATCCCCATCATCTACGCCATCGTGGTCGACTACGGCGTGCAGAACCTGCTGATCGCCACCATGATGTCCGGCGTGATGCTACTGGCCATGGGCGCATTCCGGCTCGGCAGCATGATCCGCTTCATTCCACTGTCGGTGGTCATCGGTTTCACCAATGGCATCGCCGTCGTCATCTTCATGTCCCAGATCAAGGACTTCCTCGGACTGAAGATCGACAACCTGCCGGGCGAGTTCTTCGCCAAGCTCGAGGCGCTCTATCAGGCGCTCCCCAGCCTGCACCTCCCGACCATCGCGGTTGCGGTCAGCTCACTTGCTGTGTTGTTGCTATGGAATCGTCAAGCCAGCAAAGTGGCATGGATGCGGCGCATGCCCGGACCGCTTGCGGTGCTGATCATCGCCACCGCGATCAACGCCGTACTGGCACTACCGGTCGACACCATCGGCAGTCGCTTCGGCGGCATTCCGCAGGAGCTGCCCAACATCGGCCTGCCCGAACTGAGCCTGAGCACGCTGGGCAAGCTGATCGCACCGGCCCTGACCATTGCCCTGCTCGGCGCCATCGAATCCCTATTGTCGGCACGCGTCGCCGACAGTCAGATCGACGACAGGCATGACCCCAACCAGGAGCTGATGGCCCAGGGGATCGCCAACGTGGCGGCCCCCCTGTTCGGGGGCTTTGCCGCCACCGGCGCCATCGCCCGCACCGCCACCAACATCCGCACCGGCGGACGCACCCCAGTAGCGGGCATCATTCATGCCCTGGTGCTGCTTGCCATCGTGCTGGCGCTGGCGCCACTGGCCAGCAGCATCCCGCTGGCGACGCTGTCGGCGATCGTCGTCGTGGTGTCGATCAACATGGGGGAATGGCATGCCTTCTCGCTGAAGGAACTGGCGCGCTACTCGCTACAGTACCGCACCGTCCTCCTCGGCACCTTCGTCGTCACGGTGATCTTCGACCTGACGCTGGCAGTCGAGCTCGGCATGGTGCTCGCCAGCCTGTTCTTCATCTACCGCATGTCGGACCTGACCCGCATCGAGCGCATCCCGCTCGAGGACTTCTACGGCGTCCAGGCCTTGACGAGGGACGATGGCAGCCCGCGCATCCTCGCCTACCGGATGTTCGGCAGCCTGTTCTTCGGCGCCGCCAACAAACTGGAGAACCTGCTGCTGATGCAGGACGGACACCCGGATGTCGTGATCCTGGACATGGACAAGGTCATCAACATCGACACCACCGGACTGGATATCCTGCAGACCCTGCATCGCAATCTGCAAAAGCGTGGCGCCTCGCTGGTGCTGAGCGGGCTCAACTCTCAGCCCGGTTCGCTGGTGTTCCGCTCGGGTTTCCTCGAGCAGTTGGGTGACGACAACGTGACCGCCAACATCACCGAAGCCCTGATCCGCGCCCAACGCATCGGCGGGCACGAGCCGGAAGTCGCCTACACCTGATGAAGTGGCAGCGCAGCGCGCTGCCCGGTCACCCGCTCTGCCGCGGCACGATAGTGCCGCTGCGCCTCATCCTTCCGATCGAGCTGCTCGAGCAAGCGGGCAAGCGCCAGGTGCGTATCCACCGCGGGCGCCAATCCTAGCGAGGCTTCAAGATAGCTCTGCGCCTTGCCCCACAGTTGCGCGACGATGCACAGACGCCCCAACGAGAAAAGCAGCCCGGCATCGCGCGGATGAAGTTTCAACCAGTTCTCGGCCCGCCCCAGGCAGGACATCGCATCCCCAGCACCTTCGCCGCAATGGGCATACAGACGGGCAAGTGCCTCATCCCATTCGGCGTCGAGCATGCGCTCGACGTTTCGTCGGGCCAGCGCTCCCTGCCCCGCCTCGGCCAGCACCGGCAACGCACGCTCGACCAGGCGCCGGTCATCGAGTTCGGCAGACGGAATCTCGTTCCACAACTGCTCCAGACCTGCCGCATCACGGGCCCGCTCGCGAAAACGCTCCAGATGGGCTCGTCTTAGCAGCGGTAGCGCCTGATCATCCGACAAGGCCTTGTGCTTGCGCAATTGCCGGGTCAGACGCAGCACTTCATCCCACCGCCCCAATGCAGAGGCAACACGCAGCGAAAGCCGCAGCACGGCAATATGCCGATGACCCGCAGCCTTGATCTGCTCGAGCAAGGTTTCGGCCTCGGCAAACCGCCGGTGGTCCACCGCCAGCTCGGCCTCGGTCATCAAGCGCGCGACCCTTGACTCCTCACCCTGATCGGCGGCACGGCCGATCCAGATGCGATAGCGTGTGTCGTCATGCATTGCATGAGCGGCACGTGCAGCGACCAAGGCAGCCATCGCCGGACTGTCCCCCGCCGAAAATGCCGTAGACGCAGCTTTCAACGACTGGGCAAAACGTCCTTCAAACAAGGTTCGCAGCGCATCACGCAAAGCCTGTCCGGCACGCTCACGCCGCCGCCGCTCACGCCACTGTCCCACGACTGCGGGCAAAGCCAGCGTACGGCGCACCAGGCGGACGAGCAGGTAGCCCACCAGAAAGGCCACCACTAGCAGGACGATCAACAGATTCAGCGACAACTGAGCACGCCATGGCGGCATGACCACCAATACATACCCCTCGTTCAGCCCCGCCAGCATGGCCACGCCCGCTGCCAGCGCAAAAATCCCGATCAACCAGATCAATACACGCATCGATCGTCCCTCAGGAACCGGGGTTCACGGTTGCGCCGCGAGCACCGCCCGCTTCGGGCCTGGCGTCGGACGGACGGGCTTCGGGCGGCTCAACCTGCGGCTCTCGCCCCCCTCGTGACTGAAAGAGACGAAGGGCAGAGAGGCTGGCAGCCAGATCATGACGCTCGACCTTGACCGGCATGGCCTCAAGCGCCTTCAGTTCGGCCAGCGCAAGCTGCACGCCCTCATCGCGCGAATCGAAGAACCGTTCGATCCAGGTACGCGCCTCAGCGAGGTCAACGGCATAGCTTCGCCCATCGCCTGCCAGCAAGGCCAATCTGGCAGTCAGCAGACGGATGCGCAGATTTTCGCGCAGATAGGTGCTCTGCGACGGTGCCAGCAACACCGGCTCAGCGCCTTGCTGGAGACGCTCGACCCGGATCAGCGAACGCAGGTCGTGCCACACATCCAGCGCCAGTTGAGCGGCGAAATCCAGCACCTTGGACCCACCCTCGGTTACAAGCGGTGTGGACACCTCGGGCTGCACTGCCTCAACCTCTCCCGCAAAAGTCAGCGGCAGCACATCCACGCGGTCAAGCAAGCGCTCCAGGCGCAGGGCGATACCCGACACATCCACCACGGCGAGCCGACGCAGATGCTCGATATCGGTCGCCAGCGCCCGACGTAGCGGCGCAAGCTGTCCGCGGTCATGCACCGCAAGGCGCGCTTCAGCCGACTGAAGGGCCACCAGAGCACCCTCGACGTTGCCTGCCAACTGCAACTGCTGCGCGGCCAGCGTGACAGCCTGATCCACTTCGGCGATCACACCGTCATCCTGTGAACGGGAAAACTGCTGGTACAGTGACTCCAGCGCCGCCGCTTGCCCCTCGGCAGCCTCCATCTTGGACTCAACCACCGCCAGCTTGCCCTGCAGCGAGGCAATGACATCCTGCTGCTGGCGTGCCAGCGCCTTCACCTCGGAAACCTGCAGATCGCTATCGGTCAATCGACGGGCCAACTCCGCACGCAGTCCATCGGCCTCGCCGCGTACGGACCACGCCTGCCAACCGGCCACACCGGCGCCACCCAGAGCAATCACGGCCAGCAACAGCGCCCAACCGGGCAGAGCTCCACTACGCGGAACATCCGCAGACGGTAGGGACGCGGCACCGGCAACACTGGCGGTCGCGGTATCCTTTGAGGGCTCGACCTGCTCCGCAGCGGGAGAGGGAGACGGAAGCGTAAGGGCGGGCGTTTCTTCTTTCATGCCGAGAGTTTAACCAAAGTGACGAGTCAACGCGCGCAGGATGCCCTCATCGCCGGCTTCAGTCTCGACCACGTGGCCAAAACCACAATCCCGGCTCTGAGCCGCAATACGCGGATGACTTGCAAAAACAGGAACCTCGGCCAATAGATGGATGCCTTCATCGCCGACCAAGGCCCGCAGGTTCCGGACACCTTCACTACTGGTCAACACCAAGGCATCCAGTCTCCCTTCGCGGGCGGGCTGCAACATGATGCCAGGATCAATGACCGGGCAACTGCGACAATAGCAGCTCAGGTATTCCACCGTCGCACCGCGGGCACGTAGCGTCTCACCCAACAGATCGCGGCCGCCATCGCCACGTAACACCAGCACGTGCCTTCCACGGACGGCATCTGCCGCAAATTCAGGCAAAGCTAGCACCGCCTCGCTGTCAAAGCCACTCGCCGGCGCCACGACCCGAGCAAAGCCTCGTTCAGCCAGCGCCCGCTCGCTACCCTTGCCAACCGTCGCAACGGCCAGACTGCCCGGCCAGTCACGTCGCGCAAGCAGGCCGTCCAGACCATACCTGACGGCATTTGGGCTGACGAAGAAGGCCAGATCAAAGGTACCGAGACGCGCAGCCACGTCATCGAAGCGATCCGGCGCCCAAACCGGCGCTATGTCCAATACCGGAAACAACAACACACGCCCACCGAGCGCCTCAATGCCCTGCACAAGGCTCCCGGCCTGCTCCCTGGGTCGCGTCACCGCAATCAACCGGTCCTTCAGGACGGTGGCAGCACGACTCGCGAGATGGCCCCCGCGCGCGGTCATCGCGATGCGGTTTCTCAGCCCAGCTCGGCCAGGATGCCTTCCGCGCCCTGGGCCAGCAGATCATCGGCAAGCGCGCGGCCGATTTCCTCGGCGGCGGAGGGGTTCCCCTCGCGTTCGGCCCGGATGATGCGACTACCGTCGGGCAGCGCGACAAAACCACGCAACCACAGCATTCCACCGCGAATCTCGGCATAGGCGCCCAGCGGTACCTCACAGCTACCGGCAAGCGCCCGCGCAACCGTCCGCTCGGCACGCACACAAGCCGAAGTGTCGGCATCGTTGAGCAGCTGCAGATACTGGATGACCTCGCGCCGCGACGACAGACACTCGATTCCCAACGCGCCCTGCCCCGCGGCCGGCAACGAAACCTCGGACGGCAAGGTACTGCGGATGCGATCCGCCAGCCCCAGGCGGATCAGGCCTGCGGCAGCCAGGATGATGGCATCGTACTGACCCTCGTCGAGCTTGCGCAGCCGGGTGTCGAGATTACCCCGGAGACTGGTGACCCCCAGGAACGGGTACATCGCATGCAGTTGGGACTCACGCCGTAGCGAGGAGGTACCCACCACCGTCCCAGGCGGCATATCGGCGAGCGAGTCGTAGCGATTTGACACGAAGGCATCGAGCGGCACCTCACGGGCCGAGATGCAGGCCAGCGTGAATTCGTCACCCATGACCATGGGAACATCTTTCATCGAGTGCACGGCGATGTCTGCACGCCCATCGAGCAGGGCCGTTTCCAGTTCCTTGACGAACAAGCCCTTTCCCCCCACCTTCGCAAGCGGCCGATCAAGGATCTGGTCACCGCGTGTCGTCATGCCAAGCAACTCCACCCGGCAGCCGGGATACAATCCCTCGAGACGTGCCTTGACATGTTCGGCCTGCCACAGCGCAAGACGGCTTTCACGCGTGGCGATGGTAATGCGCTCGGGCGGCACGGGCGCGCTGGCCCCAGGGTAGACAGTGCTCACGGTAGAGGAACTCATGCAGGGAGATCGAAGTTCATGCGGCTGAATGCAGTGTTTTGCGGCATCGCAGCATCAGGGTTGGCACCAATGGCGCGCAAGATGGCCGTGATTCTAGCATGCGTACCCATGACGCTGAGTGCGGCCACGACCCTGCCCAAGGCAGGCGACCTGGCCGCCGATGCAACAGACATGCGCAAGCATGGCAAGCCCATGGTGATCTTGTACAGCCGTGCGGACTGCAGTTGGTGCGATCAGGCCAGGCGCTACCTGGTGCCCATGTCGACCGCCAGGGAAAGCCGCGACCTCGCGATCTTCCGGCAGGTAGACATCGACACACAGACAGCAATGACGGACTTCGCGGGTCGGCGCAGCAACCATGGCGCCTTTGCCCGGACACAGAAGGCCAGCCTGACCCCCACTGTTGTCCTGTATGACGCTGATGGACGGGAGCTTGGAGACCCCATCATCGGCATGCGCCTGCCAGATTTCTATGGACAATACCTGAACAACGCCATCATGGACGCCCGCAAGCGCCTCGAATCACGCTGAAAACCCCGATAACCTGCCAGCCATCATCATGACCCAAGACAAGGACGCGCCCCTGCGCGAAGACATCCGCCTGCTCGGCCGCCTGCTCGGCGACACCGTGCGTGATCAGCAGGGCGAAGCCAGCTTCGAGTTGATCGAGCGTATCCGCCAGACCTCGGTACGCTTCCGGCGCGACGACGACCTTGCCGCACGCCGCGAACTCGAAGGCACCCTGGATGCGTTGTCGCGCGAACAGACCATCCAGGTCGTCCGGGCATTCAGCTACTTCTCCCATCTCGCCAACATTGCCGAGGACCAGCACCATATCCGACGCAGCCGCGCCCATTTGCTGGCAGGTTCCGCGCCGCGCGAAGGCAGCCTCAGCCACGCAATCGCCCACGTGCTGGACAACAACATTGCCAGCCCGGCCGAACTGGGCAGCTTCTTCGACACCGCACTGGTCTCGCCGGTGCTGACCGCCCACCCGACCGAAGTCCAGCGCAAGAGCATCCTCAACTGTCAGACCGTCATCGCCCGTCTGCTCGACGAACGCGACCGGATGCAATTGACGCCTGAAGAGTCTGCGGCAAACCTGGACGCACTGCGCCGCGCCGTGCTCACCCTGTGGCAGACCCGCATGCTGCGCCCCGCCCGACTGTCGGTCATTGACGAGGTCAGCAACGGCGTGTCCTACTTCGAGACCACGTTCCTGAGCGAACTGCCGCGTCTCTACGCCGGGCTGGAAGATCGCCTCGCAGCCGCTGACCCTAACTTAGCCGGACACGAACTGCCGGCATTTCTGCAGGTCGGCAGCTGGATCGGTGGCGACCGTGACGGCAACCCCTTCGTCACCGCTGAAGTGCTTGAGCGCGCGCTGACAATGCAGGCCAGCGCCGCGCTCGGCTACTACCTCGACGAGCTGCACACCCTGGGCTCGCAACTGTCGCTGGCGCTGGGTCTGGTCAGCGCATCGGACGCCCTGCTCGCACTGGCGGACCACTCGCCCGATCATTCACCCCATCGCAGCGACGAACCCTACCGCCGGGCCATCTCCGGCATCTATGCGCGGCTGTCAGCCACTCACCGCGCACTGCTGGGTACCGACCCGGTACGCCATCCGGTTGCCGACGCAGCGCCTTATCCGAGTGTGGATGCATTCGCGGCTGATCTCGACACCATTCATCGCTCGCTGGTCGCCAATGGCAGCGCGGCCCTGGCACGAGGCAGGCTGCGGCAACTGCGCCGCGCACTCAAGGTGTTCGGCTTTCACCTCGCACCCATCGATCTGCGCCAGAACTCCGACGTACACGAACGCGTCGTTGCCGAGTTGCTCGCGCTGGCTCAGCCCGGCACCGATTACCTTTCACTGGACGAATCCGGTCGCTGCGAACTGCTGCTCAACGAACTGGCCACTGCACGCCCGCTGGCCTCGCCCCACGTCAGCTATTCGGCAGACACCGAATCCGAGCTGGCGATCTTCCGCGCCGCCCGTGCCGCACACCTGCGTTTCGGCCAGGCCGCCATCCGCAACTGCATCATCTCCAAGACTGACGACGTCTCCGACCTGCTTGAACTGGCTGTCCTGCTGAAGGAGGCCGGCCTGCTGCGCCCGCTGGAGAACGCACTCGACGTGAACATCATTCCGCTGTTCGAGACCATCGGCGACCTGGACAACGCCGCCGCGGTCATGGACCGGCTGTTTTCCATCCCGCTCTATCGCGGCCTGTTGAGCGAATCGCGTGACGATTCGCAAGAGGTGATGCTGGGCTACTCGGACAGCAACAAGGATGGCGGCTTCCTCACCTCAGGATGGGCGCTCTACAAGGCAGAAGGCGAACTGATCGAGGTTTTCGGACGTCACGGTATCCGCCTGCGCCTGTTCCATGGCCGGGGTGGCTCGGTGGGTCGCGGTGGCGGCCCCAGCTACCAGGCCATCCTGGCCCAACCCGAAGGCGCGGTACAAGGCCAGATCCGGCTGACCGAACAAGGCGAGGTCATCGCCGCCAAGTACGGCAACCCGGAGGTGGGTCGACGTAACCTCGAAGTGCTGGTCGCAGCGACGATCGAAAGCAGCCTGCGCGCGGACGGCGCCAAACCGACGCCGGCCACGTTCATCGACGCCATGCAGCAACTGTCGGATACCGCATTCCAGAGCTACCGCGGCCTCGTGTACGAGACACCCGGTTTCGAACAGTACTTCTGGGAATCGACCGTCATCGCTGAAATTGCCGGATTGAACATTGGCTCGCGCCCGGCGTCGCGCAAGAAAGGCACCCGCATCGAAGACCTTCGCGCCATTCCGTGGGTGTTTTCATGGTCACAATGCCGTTTGATGCTGCCAGGATGGTATGGCTTCGGATCGGCAGTCAAGCAGTGGCTCGCCAGCCATCCGGATGACGGACTGGCGCAATTGCAAGCCATGTACCGCGACTGGTCCTTCTTCAGCACCCTGCTGTCGAACATGGACATGGTACTGGCCAAGACCGACCTCGCCATCGCGTCACGCTACGCCGCCCTGGTCAAGGACGTCGCGCTAAGGACCTCGATCTTCGAGCGCATCCGCCATGAATGGCAGGCAACGGTCGATGCGCTGCTTGCCATTACCGGACAGGCGGAATTGCTGGCTGACAACCCCTTGCTGAAGCGCTCGATCCGCAACCGCTTCCCCTATCTGGATCCGCTCAATCATGTGCAGGTCGAACTGTTGCGGCGACACCGCGAACAAGGTGACGACGAGCGTATCCGCCTCGGCATCCATATCTCGATCAACGGAGTGGCCGCGGGCCTTCGCAACAGCGGCTGACCACGACGCATGACGCAGCCGGCCCGGACTCCGGGCTGGCAATGCGCCCTGTCCTAGACGCCGAGAGCCTGCTTGACGACCGGCCATTGCCGGCGACTGACAGGTAATTGCTCATCGGAATCCCTTAGCAGGATTGCCCAATGCGCTTCCCCCTCGTGCTCACCGGCCCGCACCACGCCTGCAACCGCGCTGCGTGCTACCAGGCAGTTGCGATGCACACGCAGGAAGCGCTCACCAAATTCGTGCTCGATCTGCACCAGCGTCTCGTCCAGCAAGTAATCCCGCTCCCCCGTCCGCGCAGTGACATACTTCTGCTCGGCGCGTAGGTAAAGCACCGCATCGACCGGCACCAGCAGGATCCGCCCCCGCTCACTGACACTGAAATGCTGCCGTCGCCCGGTCGCCAATGACTCGAGCACCTGACGATCCAGCGGTTCGCGCCTGACCTTACCCAACGCCGCAGCAAGCCGCTCGGCCCGCACCGGCTTCAACAAGTAGTCCACCGCTGCCACATCGAAGGCCTGGACGGCGTACTCGTCATAAGCAGTGGTAAAAATCACCCCAGGCGGGCGGGCAAGCGCCCCCAGATGGCGGGCGAGCTCCACACCATCCATCAGCGGCATGCGGACGTCGGCCAGTACCACATCGGCATCAGTCGCCTCCAGAAGGCGCAAGGCCTCCACCCCGTTTGCCGCCATTCCGACAATTCGGGTCGGACAACTGACGGCCAGGTCACCCAACAGATCGCGCAACCTCGTCCTGGCCGGAGCCTCGTCGTCGACGATCAGCACATTCAACGGCACATGGCTCATTCTGCAGACATCCTCACCGGTAGATGAATACGTACGCGGTAGCGATCGGCCCCACCATCGATCTCAAGCCTCGCCTCCAGATCGTAAAACAGCATCAGCCGCTCGCGAATGTTCTCAAGCGCCATGTTGTTCCCATGATGATGCGACCCACCTGGCGCCGCCGGATTCTCGACTTCGAGCAGCAGATCCCGCCCCTGCCGCTGGATCCGGACCCGGACAACACCGGTTCCGGCCAAGGGCTCGACGCCGTGATACACCGCGTTCTCGAGCAAGGGCTGCAGCAGCAGGGGCGGCACCAGAATGCGCTTCAAGGCCGCCACATCCCCCTCCAGTTGCCATTGCACCTCCAGTCGCTCGGCCAGGCGCAACTGCTCCAGCCCCAGGTAACGCTCACACAAGGCAAGCTCTTCACCCAGTGGCACCAAGTTTCGATTCTCCCGCATCAGCGCACGAAACAACTCGGCCAGTTCCTCCAGGCCACGCTCGGCACGGCGCGGATCGGAGCGGATCACCCCGAGCACGGCATTGAGGGTATTGAACAGAAAATGGGGCCGGATCCGTGCGGTCAAGGCCTGCAGCCGTGCCTCTGTCAGCGCGGGCGAGAACAAGCGGCTGCGATAGTCGAAGTACATCAGACTCACTAGCGCCGCCCCCAGAGCCCAACTCATCCAGCGCACAAGGCTGCCATTCTCACTGCCCTGCAGAATCGGCCAGGTCAGCGCCACCGACGCCAGGGCCACGCCGGCAACGACCAGCGCAGCCAGTCGAGACGCCATCTTGCTTAGCGCCGGCGCCACCCCATACAAAGTCAGCATTGCGAGAAACAGCGGCAGCTCGACACGACCCGCCATCAGTAACAGTTCTGACATCAAGTCGGCAGGCACATCGACACGCACCAGCACGGTCAAGACCGCAAGCAGATTGACCAACAGCATGGCGCGCAGCATCACGCCAAGATTGCGGAAATCCGGCAGGGGCGCAGCAGCAGGCGTACGAGGCTTTTGCTTTATACTTTTCATCTCGGAGCAGGCAGCACAGCAGGCTCTCGCACAAGTAGCACTCCGTCAGCAAGCACTACCGCGAAACGGGCCTGACATGCCCGCCGCGACATCATCCTCAGTTAAGGCATTATGACAGATCAAGCCGCGCCCCAGCCCCACGACATCGACTCTGCCAACACCAGCAAGGCCTGGTCCGGACGCTTCTCCGAGCCGGTCTCGGATCTCGTCAAGCGTTACACCGCATCGGTGTATTTTGACCAGCGCATGGCGCAGCAGGATATCCGTGGATCGCTCGCGCATGCGAAGATGCTGGCCCGCCAGGGCATCATTGCAGCGGCCGATCTGGCTGACATCGAACGAGGCATGGCCCAGATACTGGGGGAGATCGAGCGTGGCGAGTTTGTCTGGAGCCTTGATGACGAGGACGTCCACCTCAACATCGAGAAGCGCCTCACCGCCCTGGTGGGCGATGCAGGCAAACGCCTGCATACCGGCCGCAGCCGCAACGACCAGGTTGCAACCGACATACGCCTTTGGCTACGCGACGCCATCGACCAGATCCTGATCCTGATCGGCGAGTTCCAGCGCAAGCTGCTCGATGTTGCCGAAGCCCATGCTGCCACTCCAATGCCGGGTTTCACGCATCTTCAGGTGGCCCAACCGGTGACTTTCGGCCACCACTTGATGGCCTACTACGAAATGAGCCGCCGCGATGCCGAGCGCTTCGCTGACTGCCGCAAGCGCGTCAATCGCCTGCCCTTGGGCAGTGCGGCCCTGGCGGGCACCAGCTACCCGATCGATCGCGAGTTCGTCGCAGCCGAACTTGGCTTCGACGAGGTCTGCTACAACTCGCTCGACGCGGTCAGCGACCGTGACTTTGCCATCGAATTCTGCGCTGCAGCGGCGTTGCTGATGACCCACTTGTCGCGACTGTCGGAGGAGCTCATCCTGTGGATGAGCCCTCGCGTGGGCTTCATCGACCTGGCGGACCGCTTCTGCACCGGTTCTTCGATCATGCCGCAGAAAAAGAACCCGGACGTACCGGAACTGGTCCGCGGCAAGACCGGGCGCGTCAACGGCAGCCTCATCGCCCTGCTCACCCTGATGAAGGGTCAGCCGCTGGCCTACAACAAGGACAACCAGGAGGACAAGGAACCCCTGTTCGATACCGCCGACACGGTCATCGATACCCTGCGCATCTACGCTGACATGATCACCGGTATCAAGGTCAAGGCCGACGCCATGCGCGGCGCACTGTCGCAGGGCTATGCCACGGCAACCGACCTGGCCGACTACCTGGTCAAACAAGGCCTGCCCTTCCGTGATGCGCACGAGGCTGTTGCGCTTGCGGTGCGCGCGGCAGAAGGCCGGGGCTGCGACCTGCCCCAGTTCAGCCTCGAAGAGTTACGGGCGGCCATGGCACATGTCCCCGGCGCGGCAGAGCGCGTTGGACCGGAAGTATTCGAGGTGCTCACCGTCGAAGGCTCGCTCGCGTCCCGCAGTCATGTCGGCGGCACGGCCCCGGAACGCGTCCGTGCCGCAGTTGCTGCTGCACGCAAACGACTGGCCTGATCGGACATGGCGACGAACAGGATCGGCAAGTACGAGATTCGTCGCCTGCTGGGCGAAGGGGCCACCAGTGCTGTCTTCCTGGCCTGGGACCCCTTCCGCCAGCGTGATGTAGCCATCAAGCAGCTCTTCCCTGAAGTCGTCAGCGACCAGCAGCGAGGCCGTCTGTACCGGCAACTGCTGCTCAACGAGGCCGCGCTTGCCGGCAAGCTCGCTCACCCACACATCGTGCAGATCTACGATGCGGTCATCAGCGACAACGATGCCTATGTGGTCATGGAGTATGTCCCTGGCGGGACGCTCGAGCCACTGACCCGCCCAGGTCAATTGCTACCGTTCGAGCGCCTGATCGAAATCATTTTCAAGTGCACCCGCGCGCTCGACTACGCCTTTCACCAAGGCATCACCCACCGTGACATCAAGCCGGCCAACATCCTGCTGACTGCGGCCGGCGGTAGCGACATCCGGATCTCGGACTTCGGTGCGGCGCTGCAGACTGCCAGCGACACCACCCAGATTACCGGCATCGGCTCACCCGCCTACATGTCACCCCAGCAAGTGCGGGAGATGCCGCTCGATCACCGCACCGACATCTACTCACTGGGCGTGGTGATGTACCAGTTGCTGACCAGTCGCCTGCCGTTCGAAGCCGATAACAACTACGGACTGATCTACCGTATTGCCCACGAAACGCCGGTCCCCCCCATTGACCTGCGGCCGGAGATCCCTCTGGCGCTAGACGCGATCGTACGCCGCGCAATGGAAAAGGAGCTCGACCGCCGCTACCAGAGCTGGGCAGAGTTCTCGCATGACCTCGCCCTGGCCTTCCGCAACCGCAGCGTGGCGCTCGACCGTCATGCCCTGCCCGAGGCCGAAAAGTTTCAGACCCTGCGCAGCATTGCCTTTTTCCGCGAGTTCGCCGATGCCGAACTGTGGGAGGTGATCACCCTGGCTCAATGGAGCCACCTCAAACCAGGCACCGTCATCATGAAAGAAGGCGAAGCCGGAGACCACTTCTGCTTTCTGGCCAACGGCGAAGCCCAGGTCAAGAAAAGAGGCAAGCTGTTGAACATCCTGACCGCCGGTGAGTGTTTCGGCGAGATGGCGTTGTTTTCTGCCGGTGGCGGGATCCGGTCAGCCTCTGTCGAAGCCAATACCGAGGTCGACGTCATCACCATTCGCGCCCGCGCGCTACAGCGCGCATCCGACACCTGCAGGATGCACTTCTACAAGGCCTTCCTCGAGGTGTTATCCACCCGGCTGTCTCTGGCCAGCGCCCGTATCGCGAACCTTTGATGCGGCACGGAAGCGGACGGCATGCGCAAGCTGCCGCCCCATCTTCGTCGACAGATGGCGGATCAACAAGCCCGGCGGCATACGGAGGCGGTGATACCGAACCTGCGCAGCCCACCCCCCCATGCGGCGCTTCAAGCCAGGGACAGTATCCGGATCATGCGGCAACATCGTCGCCGACATCAACCAGTCCATGCCACGGCACGCCAGGCCCATCGGCGGCGCAACAACCTCGCGCACCGGCGTCCCGAGCCAAAGCCCGCAGTATTTCAGCGCATAAGCCAGCAACCCCGAGGCGCCGTGGCATTGGGCACGCGTCGCCAGTTGGCACCAATCTGCATCGGCCTGCATGTATGCACGCAGCAAGGCATCGATATCAACCAGGTCACGCAAACGAACGTCAAGTTCGGAATCCTGAAACAGATGGATCACCGCGTGCACGATCTGATCTGCGGGCGACAGAACCAGATAACGACTTGCAGTAACAGCGCGGACATCGCGGAACAACAAACCCGTATCCGCACGCGTGCGACTGGTCACCGGCGTGATCGTATGATGCAGATCAACCTCAAGTGCATGTCCGGGATATCGCATTGGAGGCAGTTCGTGACTCCACTGCCGGTAGTACTGCTGATCATAGTCGTCCACCGACTCGAACTTCCAGCCCGCATCGAGCAAGGCGTGCTCAACCTCGTCCAACCGGTCACGTGGCACCATGATGTCGACATCGCCCGGCAACCGTCCAGCTGCAAAAGGCTGCGCCTCGGCCACATAGGCCGCCCCCTTGAGCAGCACGACCGGTACGGATGATGGAATGACCGAAGCCAGTGCGCCAAGCTCGAGCCGGACCATCCTTGCACGGTGATCCGCATAGACCAGCGCCGAACAAAGATGCCCCTGCACCTCAGGCGGCACCAAACGCCAAAGAACAGAATTCGCAGCCACTCGATGCGCAATCGTACCCAGCAGGCGAGCCTGTCGGGCCAGGCGCAGGGTCAGATCCCAGTCGGCCAGCGTCATCCGCCGAACGTGATCCACATCCCGCAACAATGACAGCAAGTGCCAATGTGCCTTGTTTCCGGGCATGACCTCAAACGTCCTCATCAGTCATCAAGCACCGTATGCAGTCCAGAGCCTCGTCCAGGCGACTGTAGACCAGTTGGTAACACTGGCTGCGCTCCACCAGATCCGCTACTGCATTGAACGAGCGTGCGCCAAGCAAACCGTAGTTGAAGCTGTTGAATGCCAGACGGGCAAATGCCTGCTCCGGAGCCTGCGGCAGCAGCGACAAGGCAGCCCCAGCCTCCCAGCGCGGGAACAACACCAGTGCCGGTGCAAGCTCACAATCGAGCTCAGCAACGCTTTCAGCATTGGGTGCAAGATGTGCGACATCGCCCTTGCGTGTCCCCGCAAACACGGGCCCCATGCGTGCGTCGGGTGCAAAACGGCGGATCACCTCAATTGATTCGTTCTTGAGCGCCACGGGTTTGAGCATCGGCAGCAGACGACCATCCATCGGTCTGAGCACGCCGAATTCATCAGACAGCAGCCGGAAGCCACTCAACATAAGCGCTGCTGTCAGCGTACTCTTGCCGGAACCCGGCACCGCAGGCATGACAAGGGCGCGCCCGTTCAGTCCCAACACACCGGCATGGAGCAGCACATACTGATTGAAGCGCTGCCCAAAGCACCAGTTGACGCCCCATTCAAACAAAGGCAAGGCATTGGAAACGGGGAAAGGCTCGAAAGGCTCGACACCATCAATAGAGAACCGTACCTGCGGTTTCACCAATCGCCGCAGCCCTCTCCCACGCTCGAGCCGCACGTGAAAGTCGGCGAACTCACCTTGATCCTGAAACGGAAACGCCCCGTAGACGTCTTGCAGTATCCTGGCGAAGCCCGAGGCCTCTGCACGCACCCGCACACGACACGCACCATAAGACAGCCACAGCCCATCTGACGCAAGCGCGGCATCGATTCGATCTGGAGTCGCATCGGAAAAAAACAAAGGAGAAGCCGTCATGCGCGCAGGACACCGATCTCCTGCAACATGTTCAGGAGATCCCGATAACCGGTCACATGCTCATCGATGCCGAACTCTTCGCACAAACGGGCGTTCAAGACTTCAATCGAGACCCGCCCGTTCAATTGCTGAAACTCAGCGACCCAATCGGCCACCGCGACCGCCTCAGGCGGCAGGACATGGGTTTGCCCGTCTCGGCCATCGAACACGACTGCCGCGTCGCCCAGCCGACGCATCAGGACAGTCTCATCAGAGACTGCGCCCGTTGCGGGTGGATCAAATCTCAAGGAATGATTGTATTGCTATTGAGGGTCGCACCCGTCAGGGAATTCCAGCAGGAGGCGCCTGCAATGGGGTTTACAGTTTCTGCCGTTTGGTCAAGCACAAGCTTGCCCATCTTTGCATTAGTGTCGTAGTGAACCAGCCCATAAAAGAACTCGTTACTTACGATCGTAGTGTTAACCGGCAGAACCTCGACCGCCTTGTTACCGCCCGTAGTGGAGCTGATTACCCTGAACCACTTGCCAGCATAATTGAATCCGGCGCCAGTCGTATTGCTGGTCTCACCCGGAAGCTTGGCCCTTACGTTGTACTTTTGCAGCTTTACCCGCATCCAGCCGTCCGTAGCAGCACTGAAGCCCGTCGGCTTGGCGGCATCCTGATACAACTTCAGGCTTTTCTGATCACAGGTTGCGCTGACATTGGCAAGTGCAGCCCCGCTGGGCAGCGTGAACACGGCTGATGCGCCTGCTGCGGCCTTGATCAGTTTTCTACGCTGTTCGGTATGCGCTTGCACGGGGGATGACATAAAAACCTCAATAAGGAGACACTCGCGATTGCCTGTGAATATGCGCTGCCGCCACACAAGAGTACAGGAAAACAATCACACTCACGCTTATCAAGCAAAAAACGAGCCCGGCAAATAAATCAAATAAAATTGATTGCTTTCAAGCACTTGAAATTTCCAGGCGAGGTCCCTGGAAATAACTGGCGGCCAAGTGTAAAAAACTTCGACACCTGACCGCCTATTTCAAGCACACACGCACCATCTGGGCGCAACAGTCAGGACATCAGGCAACGACGCCTGCGTCCTTCAGCAACTGCTGCATCTCGCCGCTCTGATACATCTCGCGCATGATGTCGCTACCGCCGACGAACTCCCCCTTGACGTAAAGCTGAGGAATGGTCGGCCAGTTGGAAAACGCCTTGATGCCCTGACGGATGGCCTCGTCGGCCAGTACGTTGACGGTGACGAAATCGGTCACGCCACACGCCTTCAGAATCTGCACCGCCGTCGACGAGAAACCGCACTGCGGCATCTGGGCGCTGCCCTTCATGTAAAGCACCACCGCATTGCTCGACACCTGCTCGCGAATGACGTCCTGAATGTCCATTTCTGTATCCAATAAACCGAGTGAATTAGTCGGGAAATTCTAGGCCTGCCACAAGACTCCGTCAATATTGCCAAGCCAGGCAACATCAAGCAAACAGCGTTCCATGCTTCAGCGCCGGCCCAGATAGCGCCCGCCGGACACGCGCTCGATGCCTGCCAGATCCTTCCAGGACGTAATCGAGGCAAACCCGCCATCGGCGAGCAAACCCCGCACCGATGCAGCCTGATCGTAGCCATGCTCCAGCAGCAGCCAGCCTTCCGGCTCCAGATGCGCGGGCGCGCCCGCAACGATCTCCACCAGATCGTCCAGCCCTGCCGACCCCGCAGCCAGGGCGGTCCGGGGCTCAAAGCGCAGATCGCCCTGCTCCAGATGAGGATCTGCCGCTGCGATGTAGGGAGGATTAGCGACAATCAGCTGAAAACGCTCCTCGCCCAGGCCGGCGAACCAGTCGCTTTGGACGAAGGACACACTCGCTCCCAACCGTGCAGCGTTGGCCATCGCCACCCACAGCGCCTCACGCGAACGATCGAGGGCAGTGACATCTGCCGCGTCGAGCTCCAGCGCCAATGTGACCGCAAGCGCGCCCGACCCTGTCCCCATGTCCAGCACCCGCGCCCTGGGAACACTGGAAAAATGCGCCAAAGCCAACTCGACGAGTAGTTCGGTATCGGGACGCGGAATCAACACGGCGGGCGTCACCATGAAGTGACGTCCATAGAATTCGCGCTCGCCAGTCAGATACGCCACGGGTTCGCCCGCCCGACGCCGCTCCACCAGGTCTCGAAACACCCGCCAGGCCTCGGCATCAAGCTTCTGCTCCGGCCAGGCGACCAGACGGGACGGTGGGCACTGCAGCACATGACGCAACAGCACACGGGCATCCAGCTGATCGATCTGCTGCCGGGCCCAGCCAAGCGCGCCGGCGATGTCGGGCTGCTCGCTCACCCCTGCTCCTCGGACAGGGCCGCCAGTAGATCCGCCTGATGCTCCAGCGTCAGGGCATCGACCAACTCGTCAATCTCGCCCTGCATCACGGCATCGAGCTTGTACAGCGTCAGGTTGATCCGGTGATCCGTGACACGCCCCTGAGGAAAGTTATACGTACGGATACGCTCCGACCGGTCGCCACTGCCAACCAGACTCTTGCGTGTTGCAGCCTCGGCCGCCTGACGCTGACGCAGTTGCATGTCGTGCAAACGCGCCGCCAGCACGGCCATGGCCTGCGCCTTGTTGCGATGCTGCGAGCGATCGTCCTGACATTCCACGACCAGGCCGGTCGGAACATGGGTAATGCGGACCGCAGAGTCGGTCTTGTTGATGTGCTGCCCGCCTGCACCCGAAGCGCGAAAGGTATCGATACGAAGATCCGCGGGATTGATCTCGATCGCATCGAGCTCGTCAGCCTCCGGCATCACGGCCACCGTGCATGCCGAAGTATGGATACGCCCCTGGGTCTCGGTGACAGGAATACGCTGCACCCGATGCCCCCCCGATTCAAACTTCAAGCGGGAGTAGGCGCCCACCCCGACAATGCGGACAATCACTTCCCGGTAGCCGCCCAGATCCGACTCACTGGACGACACCATCTCGACGCGCCAGCGCTGACGTTCGGCATACCGCGAGTACATCCGCAACAAGTCGCCGGCAAACAGGGCCGCTTCATCCCCCCCGGTACCCGCACGGATTTCCAGAAACAGGTTGCGCTCATCGTTGGGATCACGCGGCAACAGCGCACGTTGCAGCGCCTCCTCAAGTTCCGCAATGCGCACTTCGCCAGCCTCGAGCTCCATCCGGCCCAGCTCGGCCATTTCCGTATCGTCAAGCAGTTCGCGTGCAGTCGCGCAGTCCGCCTCAGCCTGACGATAAGCCTCATAGAGCACCACCACCGGCTCGATTTCCGCACGCTCGCGCGACCGCTCGCGAAAGCTGTTCATGTTCTGCGCGGCGTCGGAAGAGGCGAGCTCGCGGTCGAGCTCGTCGAGCCGGCCGGTGAGATGTTCTAGCTTGTCGCGGATACTCTGCTTCATTGGATCGGGGAATGCACCGCGCCATGGCCGACCACGGCGCGGCGGCCGTATCGGCTAGTGTTGTTGAGGCGGAAGGTTGAACAACTGCCGCACGATGCGTCCCGCATCGGCATGCTGCTCGCCCTCGGCCTGATTCAGGTAACGGGTGGGGCCATGCATCAGCTTGTTGGTCAGCCCATGCGACAACGCCTCAAGCACCTGCTGAGGATCCCCTCCCCGAGCAAGCAGACGCAACGCGCGCTCGACCTCCGCCTCGCGCACGTTCTCGGCATGCTGACGCAAGGCCCTGATCACCGGTACCGAGTCGCGCGCCTGCATCCAGTGCAGGAATCCATCCACCCGGCTATCAATGATGCCCTCAGCCTCAATCACCGCCTGCTGGCGGGACTCCAGGCCTGCATCAACAACCTGTGCCAGATCATCCACCGTATAGAGGAAGACATCGTCCATCTTGCCGATTTCCGGCTCAATGTCGCGTGGTACCGCCAGGTCCACCATCACCATGGGCCGATGACGGCGCGCCTTGATCGCGCGCTCGGCCATACCCAGGCCGACAATGGGCAAGGGCGCGGCCGTACAGGACACCACGATGTCGAACCGGGGCAGCATGTCACCCACCAGGTCGATACGCATCGTCTGCGCACCAAATCGGCTTGCCAGCGCCTGCCCGCGGGCTTCGGTACGATTGGCGATGGTCATTGACTTGGGCCCGGCGCCCGCAAAATGCGCCGCACAGAGCTCGATCATCTCGCCCGCACCGATGAACAGCACATGCTGATCGGACACCCGTTCGAAGATACGCGCGCACAGATTGACCGCCGCTGCGGCCATCGACACGGTGTTCGCACCGATCGCAGTCGTCGAACGCACTTCCTTGGCGACGGCGAAGGTGCTCTGGAACAACTTGTGCAGCAAGGTCCCCAGCGTGCCCGCTTCTTCCGCTCGCCGCACTGCATCCTTCACCTGCCCCAGGATCTGCGGCTCGCCGAGGACCATCGAATCCAGTCCGCTGGCGACTCTGAACACATGCCGGATCGCGTCGCGCTGAGGGTGCGCATATAGGTAAGGCGCAACCTCATTGAGCGGCAACTGATGAAAGCCAGCCAGCCAGTCAGCCGCATGTTGCGGTTGCTCGGCAGCAAAATAGAGCTCGGTGCGATTACAGGTCGATAAGATCGCCGCCTCGCGAACCGCCGAGCCACGCGTCAGGTCGTGCAGCGCCAGATCCAGCCGCTCAGGCTGAAACGCCACACGCTCGCGAATCGCAAGCGGTGCGGTGTGGTGGTTCAGTCCAAGGGCGTAAAGCTGCATCAGCGGTCGGAAATCCGGATAAGCCGGTGATTATACCCCTCACGCCCGCAGAAGCCGCAGACTTGCCACCTTCACAGCAGGAACACCTCATTTCGCCCCCTCCCCCACCCCGCCCGTCACAGCCCCTACCCCGATCATGGCATTCAGCCCGGATAGCCGTAACGAACCGCGTAAGGGCACAATATGGACTCCTGAGCGTTTCCTGACACACCATGCAGACGGCCTCTACACCCGCAGACATACGCTGTCATCGCTGCGCCCATTACTTCATCACTCACCATCCAGATCAACCCTACGGATGTCAGGCGCTGGGCTTCAAAAGCCGGATCGAACCCAGCAAGGAAGTATTCAAGGCTTCGGGAGAACCTTGCAGATTCTTCAACCCTCACCCCCGTACCACAAGCAGATACCGATGAAACGCCGAAACTTCCTCCTGCTGTCGCTGACCCTGGCAGCACTCGGTGCCTGCTCGGAGCGTCCTAAGCTGCCAGTACTTCCTGCGGGCGAAACCGTGCTGGCATTTGGCGACAGCGTCACCTTCGGCACCGGCGCGAGTCGTGGCGAAGACTGGCCCAGCTTGCTGGCCGACCGTACAGGATGGCAGATCATCAATGGAGGCATCCCGGGTGACACGGCAGAAGCCGGCAAGCACAGGATCGAGAGTCTGCTGACCGAACACCAGCCCCGCCTGGTGCTCATCGAGATCGGCGGCAACGACTTCATCCGCCGCCGGCCCGCAAGCGCGGTCAAGGAAGACATCCGCCAGATCATTCGCACCACCCAGGCTGCAGGCGCCCACGCGGTACTGATTGCCGTACCCGCAGCCTCACTGCTGAGCATCGTCGCTCAGCGCCCATCCGACGCCCCGCTCTATGCCGAACTGGCCAAAGAGGAGGGCACGCCACTCATTCCGGGCGTATTTTCCGAGACACTGGCAACGCCAGAACTTCGTGCAGATCCAATACATCCTAACGCGGCAGGCTATGCGCGCATGGCGGAAGGCATCTACCGGGAACTGGGCGTGATTGGCCTTACGCGCTGACTCTTGAATGGACACCACACCCAGAGACACAAAGAAAAATGCAAAAAGCCTGATCTATTCGACCAGGCTTTTTGCATTTTCTTGTCTTTTGGTGGCCAGTCGCGGAATCGAACCACGGACACGCGGATTTTCAATCCGCTGCTCTACCAACTGAGCTAACTGGCCAACGAGGTGCGCATTATAGCGGACCTACACGGAGCGTCAAGCATAATTTATCCGAGCGGATAAAAATCCCCATGTACAGGCGGTGGAGGCTGCAACTGGCTGCGGGGGAACACCACCTGCGCAAGCGTCCCCTGCCCCGCAGGGTTGGGGCACAGGGTGACGGTCGCACGATGCAGGTCGGCAATTTCCCGGACGATCGGCAAGCCCAGGCCCGAACCATCGGCACCGCTCCCCAGCACTCGATAGAAGCGCTCGAACACCCGCTCACGATCCGCATCGGGAATACCCTCGCCGGTATCCTCGATCTCCAGGATGGGCGTTCCAGCATGCCGGGTGCGCGCCGTCACGCTGCCGCCACGCGGCGTATACTTGATTGCGTTGTCCATCAGGTTCTTGATCATCTCGCGCAGCAGTACGGGGTTCCCCTCGACCAGCATGCCCTGACCGCTTCCCTCCACACCCAGGTCGATGCCTTTGGCCAACGCCCGTGGGAACAGATCCTGCGCGACCTCACGCACGACCGCCTCGACATCCAGGATCTCCACCACATAAAGCTTTTCGAAGCTGGCCTCGGCACGTGCCAGTGAGAGCAGCTGGTTGATCAGATGACTGGCACGTTCGGTGCTGTCTGCAATCCGGGTCAGCGATAGCCGCAACTGTTCGGGATCGCTCTCATGCAAGGCAAGATCGGTCTGCATCTTGAGCCCGGTCAGCGGGGTTCTCATCTGGTGCGCGGCATCGGCGATGAAACGCTGCTGTGCCTGCAGGTTCTCCTCCAGGCGAGCCATCATGTCGTTGAAGGCAATGATCAGCGGGCGAACCTCTTCCGGCACGCTGGCTGGCACAATCGGCGAGAGATCGGTCGGCCGACGCCTGCGGATCAGGCTTTGCAGCCGATTCAGCGGTGCAATGCCGCGCGTCAGCCCAACCCACACCAGTACCACTGCGAGTGGAATGATCGCGAACTGTGGCAACAACACGCCAGTGACCACCCGCGACGCCAGATCCGAACGCTTGTTGCGAGTCTCGGCGACCTGGACCAGCACCAAGGGACTGGCAGGCTCCGGCCATACGCGCACGAACTGATAGGCGACCCGAACCTCCTCGCCATGAATCACCTCATCGCGGTATCTGACCTCTTCTGCCAGCACGGTTGCCGGCGCCGGTGCCCATGGAATCTCGCGGTCACCGGTAATCAGCTGACCAGACTGATCCGCCACCTGGTAGTAGACCGTATCGTCCTGATCGGCGCGGAACAGGGCCCGCGGCGGCGCCGGGAAATGCACCACGACCTGGTCGTTCTCCACGGTGACCAGTCTTGCAAGCGCCCGCACGCTGTCCGCCATTGCACGGTCATAGGGTTGATTGGCAATGTTGTCAGCGACGTTGTGCGTGACGATGATGGAAATCGGCCACAGGAACAACAGTGGCGCCAGCATCCAGTCGAGAATCTCACCGAACAGCGAATTGGGCTGTCCGGTGGCACGCTGCCCCTTGGCGTTACGTTCAGACTTTCGCAGTCTGGAGAACATCGGGGTTTTCCAGGCAGTACCCCAGGCCACGCACCGTCACGATGCGGATGCCACTATCCTCGAGCTTCTTGCGCAAACGGTGTACATAGACTTCGATTGCATTGCTCGAGACCTCCTCACCCCAACCGCACAGGTGGTCAACCAACTGATCCTTGCTGACCAGTCTACCCACACGAAGAATGAAGACCTCGAGCAAGCCGACCTCACGTGCCGACAGTTCGATCATCTGACCATTGATCTTGACCACACGATCGGCCTGATCGTAGCTGAGGTTGCCGATCTCGATGCAACGTGGCTGACCGGTACCGCGGCGCGTATGCGCCCGCACCCGTGCTTCAAGCTCGGGCAAGGCAAAAGGCTTGGTCATGTAATCATCGGCCCCGGCATCCAGTCCGCGCACGCGGTCCTCGACCCCGTCCTGAGCCGTCAGGATCAGCACGGGAATGGCAGACTTGCGCGCCCGCAGGCGCTTGAGCACCTCGATGCCCGGCAGCTTGGGCAAGCCCAGATCAAGGATCAGCAAATCGTAGGGTTGCGAGGCCAGCGCGGCATCGGCGTCGCTCCCGGTTGCAACATGGTCGATCGCGTAGCCACCGCGCTTGAGCGCCCGGCAAATCCCGTCAGCAATGACTGGATCATCTTCTGCAAGCAGGATGCGCATAGGGTTCCGGATGTAAGTTCAATGTAAGCGGACGCCATTAGAGTCAGCTCCGCTGTTCTCCTTTTACTCGGTCTTCGGGAGCGACCCCGGCATCCGTGCCACGTCGCTCCGGGGAGCATCGCCTGCTGCGTGCGGTGGTGCTCCCTGCCGCCTTTTCGCCAGCCCTTCATTATTCCACGCCTTCGATCTACCGCGTTAGCGTTTGCTGATGCCACGACCGAAGACGACAGCGCGTGCTCGCCCCAGCCCTTGCTAGCGAGTCGAAAGCGCCAATCCAGACACACAGACGTAAAAAAACCCCGTGTTTCCACGGGGTTTCTCTCAGGCTGGGTCAGGCAACAATTACATGCCCATGCCCATGTCGCCCATACCACCCATGCCGCCCATACCCGGCATGCCGCCGGCGGGCTTGTCTTCAGCCAGCTCACCGACCATGCAGTCAGTGGTCAGCATCAGGCCAGCAACGGAAGCAGCATTCTGCAGCGCGGTGCGGGTCACCTTGGTGGGATCCAGCACACCCATCTCGACCATGTCGCCGTATTCGCCGGTCGCGGCGTTGTAGCCAAAGTTGCCCGAACCTTCGACAACCTTGTTGACCACCACCGAGGGCTCGTCGCCAGCGTTGGCAACGATCTCGCGCAGCGGCTGCTCCATGGCGCGCAGCACGATCTTGATGCCGGCGTCCTGGTCGTGGTTGTCACCCTTCAGACCAGCCAGATTGGCACGGGCACGCAGCAGGGCAACGCCGCCGCCGGGGACGATACCTTCTTCCACTGCAGCGCGGGTGGCGTGCAGGGCGTCTTCCACGCGGGCCTTCTTTTCCTTCATTTCGACTTCGGTCGCCGCACCCACCTTGATCACTGCAACACCGCCGGCCAGCTTGGCCACGCGCTCTTGCAGCTTCTCGCGATCGTAGTCGGAGGTGGCTTCTTCGATCTGCACACGGATCTGCTTGACGCGGGCTTCGATGCGCGAGGCGTCGCCAGCACCGTCGATGACGATGGTGTTTTCCTTGCCCACTTCGATGCGCTTGGCCTGGCCCAGCTCAGCCAGGGTTGCCTTCTCGAGGGTCAGGCCGACTTCTTCGGCGATCACCTGACCGCCAGTCAGCACGGCGATGTCTTCGAGCATGGCCTTGCGACGATCACCAAAGCCCGGAGCCTTGACGGCGCAGGTCTTCAGGATGCCACGGATGTTGTTCACCACCAGGGTGGCCAGTGCTTCGCCATCGACATCTTCAGCGATGATCAGCAGCGGACGGCCCGACTTGGCCACTTGCTCCAGCACCGGCAGCAGGTCACGGATGTTGGAGATCTTCTTGTCGAACAGCAGGACGAAGGGGTTGTCGAGGATGGCAACCTGCTTGTCCGGGTTGTTGATGAAGTAGGGCGACAGGTAGCCGCGGTCGAACTGCATGCCTTCGACGACGTCCAGTTCGTTGTTCAGCGACTTGCCGTCTTCAACGGTGATCACGCCTTCCTTGCCGACCTTTTCCATCGCGTTGGCGATGATGCCGCCGATATCGGCGTCGGAGTTGGCCGAGATCGAGCCGACCTGGGCGATTTCCTTGTTGGTCGAGCAGGGCTTGGACAGCTTCTTCAGCTCTTCGATGGTGGCGACGACAGCCTTGTCGATGCCGCGCTTCAGATCCATCGGGTTCATGCCGGCGGCAACGAACTTCATGCCTTCACGGACGATGGATTGCGCCAGCACGGTGGCGGTGGTGGTGCCGTCACCCGCGATGTCGGAGGTCTTGGAAGCCACTTCCTTGACCATCTGAGCGCCCATGTTCTCGAACTTGTCCTTCAGTTCGATTTCCTTGGCGACGGACACGCCGTCCTTGGTCACGGTCGGGGCGCCAAACGAGCGCTCGAGCACCACGTTACGGCCCTTGGGACCGAGGGTAACCTTGACCGCGTTGGCCAGGATGTTGATACCAGCAACCATGCGCTCGCGCGCGGAATCGCCAAACTTGACTTCTTTAGCAGCCATGCTGTGAAACTCCTAGATTATTCAGATGTGGATCGATGCAGGACGGGGGAGGCTCAGGCCTCGACCACACCCATGATGTCTTCCTCGCGCATCACGAGGAGCTCTTCGCCATCGACCTTGACCGACTGGCCGGCGTACTTGCCGAACAGCACCTTGTCGCCCGCCTTGACGGCCATCGGACGAACCTTGCCGTCGTCCAGGATCTTGCCGTTGCCGACAGCCAGCACTTCGCCCTGATCGGGCTTTTCACCGGCGGAGTCGGGGATCACGATACCGCTGGCGGTCTTGCGTTCGGCTTCCAGACGCTTGACGATCACGCGATCGTGCAGGGGACGAATCTTCATCGAGTTCACTCCTTGGTTCAGTTCAACGTTGGCGAACAGTGTTCGCCGTGAAAAATTCGCAGTGACCTGGAGCGGCTCCAGGCTTGTTAGCACTCACTGCCAACGAGTGCTAATAATAGGGACGGGCATAAGCGATTTCAAGTGCCACATCACGAGAAATTTTTATCACAGCCCACGTTGAACGTCTCGCACTGCTCGTGTCTGCCCCCGCTCTCAGCAAGCAACGATGTGCCGATCAGGCCCCTCACCCCAAGCACCCGCCAATAGACAGCTGGCCCCAGCTGGCGAAGATATTGAATCAACATTGTGCGCAGCGAACCCAACCTGGCGGGAACGACAAAATCGGCAGGCACCCCCGCCTCATCTCACGCTACGCACTCAGAACGCGACAGCCACGCCAAAGTGCAGACGCAGGCGCTGGTCCTCATGAGACCAGGCCAGATCAATGGCCAGCGGCCCGGCGGGACTGCGCCAGCGCCCCCCCACGCCGTAGCCGGTGCGCAAGCGATAGCTCTCACGTGAATCAGCGGCATCACCCGCATCAATGAAGAACGCGCTCCCCCAGTCCGGCGCGAACCAGCGGACATACTCCACACTGGCAGTCGCCAGGTAGCGCCCACCTACGGTTGCCTCGCCCTCCTTCACCCCCAGGCTCTGGTAGGCGTAGCCACGCACCGACTGCGCTCCACCGGTGCGAAACAGGAAATCCTGGGGAATGCCATCGCGCGACGGAGCAAGGGTTGCGCCGGCCTCGGTGCGCAAGATCAGCACATCCCGCTCGGCCACCGGCAGGTAATGCTGATAGCGCGCATAGACCCTGACGAAATCCTGTTCGGCCAGCGCAACGCTGGCGCCGCCACCGACCTGGACCTCGAGCACATAACCACGTCGTGGATCCAGCACATCATCCACCGCGCGCTGTACCCAGCCCCAATTCGCGGTCAGCGTATTCTGCGAACTCGGGTCCGCACCATCAGGCCGCAGGGCCTCGTGCTGCAATCGCAGGCCAAGCTGCGTCTCGATGTCACCGCGTATGGTGGTCCGCGTCGCACCGATGGCCTGACTCGACACTTTGAGGCCTTCCAGGTCGCTGCGATCGAACAACACACCAAAGCTGTCGCGATGGCGCGCACGCTCCAGCGGCAGAAACACGTCGGCGAACAGCGACTGACGGCGCTGCTCCAGCCTCAGCGCAGTAGAGAGTTCCCAGGCCTGGTCGAGCAGATTGACGTCCCGATAGCTGGCTTCAACCCGATAGCCGGTATTGCTCGAAAGGCCGGCACCAAAGCCCAGCCGCCTGGATTGCGCCTCGGACACCTGGACGCGAATCGGCGTTGCGGATGCGCGCATCGGATCACGATCGATGTCGACGATCACAGACGCAAACTGTGGTGCGGACTGAAGCTCGCTCTGAAAGGCCAGCAGGGCGTCGCGATCATACTCGTCGCCCGGATTCGATCGACGGTAGCGCTCGACCAGATCCAGCGGCAGATGACGCAGGCCGCTGACCTGCAACTCACCCAGCCGGAACACCGGACCGCTATCGACCACCAATGCCAGCCTGACGCGGGCGGCCTCGGCATCCACCTCGGCGCGGGTGGCCGCATAACGTGCAGCAGCAAATCTCTTCCGGCTGACGCTGTCGAGCAACTGCTGCTTGGCGCGATCCCAATCTGCCTGTCGAAACGGCTGCCCCACCCCCAGCCCCCACGCCTGACGCAAGGCATCGCGAAATGCGGTGTCAGCCTCGTTGTGCGCCAGTTCGCCTTCAAACTGGATATCAACGGCATCGATGCGGGCACGCTCACCCGGCTCGACAGTGAGCAACCAGCGGCCCTGCTCACTGCGATCGAGCCTGACCTCCGGACTGAAAAACCCTTCGGTTGCAAGCAGGTCCGTCACTTCACGCCGGGTACGACGCACCAGCGCAAGACGATCCGCCGCAAGTTCGGGAACGTCCACCGTCGCCTCCCGCAGCAAGCGGAGGTGCTGGGTCAACAAAGGGCGCACAGAGGCAGGAGCCTCCAGCGCAACCGTGACACCGGTCTGAGCCTGAAGCGCTCCCGAGCAAAACGCAAAGAGGCACGCAAGCAAGCAACTGCGCGCCCCGGCGCAGTACTCAGCCCTCAAGATGATAGGCCGTCACCCGCTCGACTTCGGCCCTGGAACCCAGGATGACCGGCACACGCTGATGCAGCTTGCCAGGCACCACATCGAGAATGCGCTCGCGGCCGGTGGTTGCGGCACCACCTGCCTGCTCGATCAGCATGGCCATCGGATTCGCCTCGTACATCAGACGCAGCTTGCCGCCTTGCGCCCGGCACTTCTCGTCCAGCGGATACATGAAGATACCTCCCCGAGTCAGCACACGATGCACGTCGGCCACCATCGACGCGACCCAGCGCATGTTGAAATCGCGCCCGCGCGGCCCGGTCTTGCCCTGCTGCAACTCGTCGATGTAGCGCTTGACGGGCGCCTCCCAGTGGCGCGCGTTGGAGGCATTGATGGCGAACTCGCTGGTCTCGTCCGGCACCGTCATGAACGGATGGGTATAGATGAAACTACCCATCTCACGATCGAGCGTAAAGGCATGCACGCCGTGCCCCACCGTCAGGACGAACTGGGTGGATGGCCCGTACACTGCATAACCCGCTGCAATCTGCTCGCTGCCGGGCTGCAGGAAACTGTCCTCGGTCACATCGGTGCGCCCTTCCGGATTCCGCAGCACCGAGAAGATGGTCCCCACCGAAACGTTGATGTCGATGTTTGACGAGCCATCAAGCGGATCGAACAACAACAGATAGCCACCCTTCGGATAATCGAAGGGAATCTGGTGCACCGTCTCAACCTCTTCCGACGCCATGCCAGCCAGATGCCCCCCCCACTCGTTGGCCTGAAGCAGAATTTCATTGGCAATCACGTCGAGCTTCTTCTGCGCCTCGCCCTGAACATTGTCCGTACCAGCCTCGCCGAGCACACCCGCAAGCGCGCCCTTCGATACATTGACGCTGATCGCCTTGACCGCACGGGCAACGACTTCAAGCAGCAAACGCAAATCGGCCGAGACGCGGCCGGCGCGCTGCTGCTCGATAAGAAACTGGGTTAGGGTGACACGACGCATTGAGTGAACTCCCGAGCGCTGATAAATGAGTTGAAACAGCCTGAACAGACCGGATTATCCGGATTCCTGACACAATGCGCACGCCCCGTTGCACGCATACACATATCCGCGGTTATCATCCTGCGCTTTGTGGAACTCTTGCCCCGGCGCAGGCTCGTACCACTGTACCCAATTCGAGCACAGCCCCGCATATGCATGTGATGGTTCTCGGCGCCGGCATTACCGGTGTCACCACTGCCTGGTATCTCAGACAGGCCGGATACGATGTCAGCATTGTAGACCGTCAGGACGCAGCCGCCCAGGAAACGAGTTTTGCCAATGGCGGTCAGATCTCGGTCAGCCACCCGGAACCCTGGGCCAATCCGGCAACGCCTTTCCTCGTCCTGCGCTGGCTGGGCAGGGAGGACTCGCCCTTGCGCTTCCGCCCCCGCGCCAGCATTCGTCAGTGGCGCTGGGCAATGAGCTTTCTGCACGAATGCCTGCCCTGGCGTGCGCGCCGCAATACCGCTGCGATTGCCGCCCTGGCCTTGCACAGCCAGCGCCAGTTGCAGCTCGTGCGCCGCGAAGCTGGCATCGAAACTCAATACGACGCCCGCCAGCAGGGCATCCTGCACCTGTTCTTCAGCAACGCCGACTTTGCCCACGCCCAAACTCGCGCCAGCATCCTGAACGAACTCGGTGTTGCTGCACGCACCTGCACCAGGGAAGAATGCATCGCCATCGAGCCTGCACTGGCTGCACGCGCACACCACCTGGCTGGCGGACTCTACGCGCCGAACGACGAGTCAGGCGATGCCATGCAATTTACCCAGGCACTGGCAGCAGTACTAAGACAAAAAGGCGTCACCTTCCATCTCGGCACAACAATCAAACGGCTGTGCAGCAGCAACGGCCTGATCGAGGGGGTGGAAGTCAGCGACCGTGAAGGCCGTACCGGTACACTGACTGCCAATGCTTACGTACTTTGCCTGGGTAGCTACAGCCCGTTGCTGGTGCGCCCGCTGGGCGAGCGCTTGCCGATCTATCCGGTCAAGGGTTATTCGATCACCGCCCCGGTCGCCGACCCGACGCATGCACCCGAGGTCAGCCTCACGGACGAATCGCGGCGCATTGTCTGTTCACGCCTAGGAGAGCGGCTGCGGATTGCTGGCACAGCCGAACTGAACGGTTACAATCCAGCCATCGACCCAGCGCGCGGCCGTCCTTTGTTCGACTGGGTCGAACAGTGCCTGCCCGGCGCCATCGACCCAGGCCAAGCCACACTATGGGCAGGGCTACGCCCTGCCACCCCCAGCAACCTGCCCATCATCGGCAAGAGTCGCCTGCTCAATCTCTGGTACAACACAGGCCACGGCACACTAGGGTGGACCCTGGCCTGCGGATCAGCGCAAGTCCTCAGCGCCTTGATGGGCAGCCATCAACAGCCGGTACCGGCCTTCCCGGTGCTGGCGCCACGTTGAACCGACTGGCCATACTGCCGGCCTGCCAGTCACTCGAGTGGATCAGCCCTGTGCTACTGCAGCCTCAACGCCTTCGGCAGAGGGAGTCGCACACGCACAACCGCCTGACGTGCGTCCATCTGCGCACGCTGCAGCGGCATCGCCACGAATTTCGCACGTCTCGACATCGAAGCCGATACTGTCCAGGTGAAAGGCCAGCGCTGCATCCATGCCGCCCACGTGATTGTCGAACCAGGCGGGCAACTCCTCAATCAAGCGTCGGCCCAGAAAACCGTCGCCGCGTTCGACACGATTGCGCACGTCACGCAGCACCACCATTACCCGATCGTGCTCGGCACGATGACAGCCAGGGAAATTGACCTTTTCCATCCAGCGATTTTCCTGGTCGAAATGGGCCTCGGTATGTTCGATAAACGCATCCAGTCGCGCCAGAAACTGCTCGGCAGGCGCACTGGCAACCTGATTGTAGAGATCGACGAACTCGCGATGCGTATCGTCCATCCGGCCCAAACCCAGCTCAAGCTGCTCCGTCCATTGCATCTGCGCCATGCACCACTCTCCTGTAAGACTTCCGATACCCGACTCGCCCGCTTTATAGCGTAAACGCTGCAGCGGCGACATGATGGACATCAAGCCCCCCGTACCGCTGCAACACGCGCGTCATGCCGGAGGCCTACATTGGCTGAACCTGAAGTCCGGTCCTGCCATGAATATCCTGATGATCTCCGATGTATTCTTTCCCCGCATCAACGGGGTCAGCACATCGATCGACACCTTCCGCAACTCCCTACATAACCTTGGCGTGAACAGCACGCTGATCGCCCCTGATTATCCCAACCGCACATCACCGGACAGCGAAACCCTGCTGCGCGTGCCATCACGACAGGTCCCCCTCGACCCGGAAGACAGGATGATGCGGCGCAGCGCAATCCGCAGCCTGGATGCAACCCTGACCCAGCGACGTTTCGACCTGGTTCATATTCACACCCCGTTCGTCGCCCACTATGCGGGCATCGAACTGGCCAGGAAGCTCGGCGTGCCCTGCGTGGCGACCTATCACACCTTCTTCGAAGAGTATTTGTTCCACTACATCCCCTTCCTGCCCAAGGACTGGCTCAAGGGACTGGCCCGGCGCTTCTCACGCGGCCAGTGCAACCAGTTGGACGCAGTGATCGTTCCCTCACGCGCGATGGCAAGCACACTGGCGGACTACGGCGTGCAGCGGCCCGTACATATTCTGCCCACCGGCCTCTCGGAGCAGCAATTTCATGGCGGCGATGGGTGCCACTTCCGCCAACGCTACCAGATCTCGAAAGAGCGCAAACTACTGCTGTTCGTTGGGCGCGTCGCGCATGAAAAGAATATTGGCTTTCTCATCGAAATGATGAGCATGCTGCGCCAGCGCGAACCTCAGGCGCTGCTGCTGATCACCGGCGAGGGGCCCGCACTCGACGGGTTGAAGCTCCAGGTACAGCAGGCTGCACTGGACGAGCATGTACGCTTCCTGGGCTACCTGGACCGGGACAGCGAACTGCACGACTGCTACCGTGCAGCCGACCTCTTCGTGTTTGCGTCCCGAACCGAAACCCAGGGGCTGGTGCTGCTGGAGGCAATGGCCCTGGGCACGCCTGTGGTCGCACTCGCCGCAATGGGAACACGTGACATCCTCGAGTCCCAGCAAGGGTGCCGCATTGCACCGGACGATCCTGCGCTGTTCGCTACCGTGGTCGGTCAACTGCTACAGGACCAGGCCACCTTGCAAGCACTGGGGCGCGAGGCGCGACGATATGCCAGAACGTGGCGGACAGAGACGCTCAGTGGACGACTGGTGGAACTTTACGGATCCTGGATCAGCAATCACCAGGCGGCCCGAGGACGCCTGCATCCCGCCTGACAGCCTTACTTGACGACCTTGAGGTGACTTCCTTTCGCCGGCGGCTCTGGCTCGTGGCCTTCTGCCGCCGCTGACCGGGGGGGCTCCTCAACCAGAGCCCCATCGTCATCCCGCACATCCTCCGGCGCGGCTCCATCCTCTAGATCAGGCTCGAAAGCCATACCGTGGCCGTTCTCACGTGCGTAGATCGCCACCACGTTGCCCATCGGAATCGACAAGTGATGCGCTACGCCATTGAAGCGTGCCTGGAAACTCACCAACTCGTTATCCATCGACAGCTGATGAGTCGCATCGGGCGCGACATTCAGTACGATCCGACCATCTCGCGCATAGCCGGGCGGAACCCGGGTATTGGCATCGACCCGTGCAGCAATGAAAGGCGTGAAACCCTGGTCCATGCACCACTCGTAGATGGCCCGGACCAGGTAAGGCTTGGTGGAGACCATGTCTACCTCTTCACCTGTGGATCAACCGGCGGCGAGTCAGACCCGCACGCCGGCCCATGACAACGGCCAGATCAGCGACGCATGACCTTCTCTGACGGGGTCAGCGCATCGATGAAGCCCTGACGACTGAAGATGCGCTCGGCGTACTTCATCATCGGCGCAGCTGCCTTGGGCAGCTCGATGCCGTAGTGCTCCAGACGCCAAAGCAGCGGTGCAATCGCCACATCCAGCATCGAGAACTCATCACCCAACATGAACTTCTGCTTGGTGAAGATCGGCGCCAACTGGGTCAGATGATCACGCACATGCGTACGAGTCTTGTCCACACCCTTCTGGTTCGCCTCCAGCGCCTCGATGTGCGAGAACAGTTCGTGCTCGAAGGTATGCAGCAACTGCCGTGCACGCGCACGCATGATCGGGTCAGGCGGCATCAACTGGGGATGCGGGAAACGTTCGTCGATGTATTCATTGATGATGTTCGACTCGTACAGCACCAGATCGCGATCAACCAGAACCGGTACTCGGTTGTATGGGTTGATGACCGCGATATCTTCGGGCTTGTTGTAGAGGTCGACATCGATCACCTCGAAATCCATGCCCTTCTCGAAGAGCACGATCCGGCAGCGGTGACTGAAGGGATCGGTCGTGCCGGAATACAGATTCATCATGATGTTGCGACTCCGGATACAAAAACAAAAGCGCACCACGCATATCACTGCGCGGTGCGTCTGACGGAAACAGGTGTCAGGCCTTTCGGCCCATCACTGCTCCAATCAATGAATATCCTTCCAGTAGTTCTTTTTCAGAGCATAGGACAGGACAAACAGGCCAGCCAGGAAGATCAGCACCACAACACCGATCGACTTGCGTTTTTCGGCTACAGGCTCACCCATCCAGACCAGGAAGGAGACCAGATCGGCCATCGCCTTGTCGTACTCGGCAGGCGACAGCTTGCCAGGCTTGACCAGCTCCAGTGTCGTTGTGGTCGTGCCATCGGCGTTCTGGGTGACCTTGGCCACCTGTTCGCCCTGCAGCTCCCACAACACGTGCGGCATGCCGACGTTGGAGAAGATCACGTTGTTCCAGCCGGTCGGACGCTCGGTGTCACGGTAGAACTGACGCAGATAGGTATAGAGCCAGTCTGCGCCCGAACCATCGCCCGATGCGCGCGCACGCGCAACCAGGGTCAGATCAGGCGGCGCCTTGCCAAACCACACCTTGCTCTCGTCCGGGCGCATTGCGATCTTCATCAGATCGCCTGTCTTCTCGCCCGCGAACAACAGGTTGTCACGAATCAACTGCTCCGACAGCCCGATGTTCTCCAGCTGGTTGTAGCGCACGAACGAGGCGCTGTGGCAGTTCAGACAGTAATTGACGAACAGCTTCGCACCATGCTGCAGGGCAGCTGGGTCAGTGCTGACCGGTGCCTTGTCCAGATGCACGGAAGCACCGGCTGCAAACGCCACCGCCGGAGCGAACAGCAGCACCGCTGCCGCACGCTTAATGAAGTTGATGACTCGAATGCTCATTTGAAATTCACCCTTTCCGGTTCGGGCTTGCACTTGTCGATCTTGCTGTACCACGGCATCGCCAGGAAGAACGCGAAATACAGCACCGAGCAGATCTGCGACACCAGGGTGCGACCCGGGGTCGGGGGCAACACACCGAGGTAGCCAAGGATGAAGAAGCAGATCACGAACACGACGACCGCAAACTTGAAGATCGGCCCCTTGTAACGGATCGACTTCACCGGACTGCGGTCCAGCCAGGGCAGGAAGGCGATGATCACCACCGACGCCCCCATGGCCACCACACCCCAGAACTTCGCATCCAGGCCAAAGAGCGGATAGGTCACCGCGCGCAGGATGGAGTAGAACGGCGTGAAGTACCAGACAGGCGCAATGTGCGGCGGCGTGGTCAGCGGATCTGCGGGCAGGAAGTTGTTGAACTCCAGGAAGTAGCCACCTGCCTCAGGCGCAAAGAACACCACTGCGCTGAAGAAGAACAGGAAAGCCACGACACCGACAATATCCTTCACCGTGTAGTAGGGATGGAAGGGAATGCCGTCCAGCGGAATGCCGTTGGCGTCCTTCTTCTTCTTGATCTCGACGCCGTCCGGATTGTTCGAACCGACTTCATGCAGCGCAATGATGTGCGCGGCAACAAGGCCGATCAGAACCAGCGGCACAGCGATGACGTGGAAGGAGAAGAAGCGGTTCAGCGTCGCGTCGGACACCACGTAGTCACCGCGGATGACCAGCGACAGATCCGGCCCGATGATCGGAATGGCGGAGAACAGGTTCACGATGACCTGAGCACCCCAGAACGACATCTGCCCCCACGGCAGCAGATAGCCCATGAAGGCTTCAGCCATCAGCACCAGGAAGATCAGCGTACCGAAGATCCAGATCAACTCACGCGGCTTGCGGTAGGAACCGTAGAGCAGGCCACGGAACATGTGCAGATACACCACGACAAAGAAGGCCGACGCCCCGGTCGAATGCAGGTAGCGGATCAGCCACCCACCCGGCACTTCGCGCATGATGTACTCGACACTCGCAAAGGCCACCGGCACACCTGCTGCGTTCAGCGAGGCATCCGGCTTGTAGTGCATGACCAGGAAGATACCGGTCAGAATCTGGATCACCAGCACCAGCAGCGCCAACGAACCGAAGAAGTACCAGAAGTTGAAGTTCTTCGGCGCGTAGTACTCGGTCAGATGACCCTTGATGGACGACGTCAGCGGAAAACGCTCGTCGACCCAGTTCAGCAAGGCTTGGGTTTTGGTCGTCATGACTTAGGCCTTTCCGTCTTCACCGACGAGGATGGTGGTATCCGCGAGGTACTGGTGCGGCGGGATCTCGAGGTTGTCCGGTGCCGGCATGCTCTTGTAAACACGACCGGCGAGATCGAACATCGAACCGTGACAGGGACACAGGAAGCCGCCCGGCCAATCGGCGCTCATGCCACCCTCGGCACCCGGCTTGAACTTTTCGGACGGAGAGCACCCCAGGTGGGTACAGATACCGACCGCCACGAGAAACTCGGGCTTGATCGAGCGATGCTTGTTCTTGGCGTAAGCCGGCTGCATCGGCTTGTCCGACGACGGATCGCTGACCTTGTCTTCCGCCTTGTCGAGCGAAGCCAGCATGTCTTCGGTACGGCGCAGGATCCATACCGGCTTGCCGCGCCACTCGACCGTCATCATCTCGCCCGGCGCGAGCTTGCCCACGTCTACTTCGACCGGCGCCCCGGCAGCCTTGGCACGCTCGGACGGCGTCAGGCTGGCAACGAACGGCACTGCCGTCGCCACGGCGGCAACCCCGCCTGCGGCAGACGTCGCCAGCAACAATGTGCGGCGGCCGCTGTCCATCTTTTGATCAACGCTCATGACCCTCTTCCCAAAATGGAAAACGAAAGACCTGGATACAAAAACCACAGGATTATAGCGGACTCGCTGCAGCAGAGAAAGCTGATGATGCCAAAACCTTGAGCCGACAAGGCTTTGCCCGGGAAGCATGCAAGCCAGGACACGGCGCAATCTTGCGCCGCAGCATGAAACATCTAAAGCGAGCGACGCTCCACCAGCGCCTGCGCGATAGTACCGATATCCGTGTGCTCAAGCTCACCACCCACCGGAACCCCCCGTGACAGTCGGCTGACCGCAATACCACGAGCAGCAAGCAATGTCGCCAGCGTATGGGCGGTCGCTTCGCCTTCATTGGTGAAATTGGTGGCGAGGATCACCTCGCGAACGCTGCCATCGGTCGCCCGCGCCAGCAGCTTGTCAAGCTTGAGCTCACGCGGCCCTACGCCATCGAGCGGCGACACCCGCCCCATCAGCACGTAGTAAAGACCGTTGTAGCTCTGCGTCTGTTCGATCATGGCCAGATCGGCCGGCATCTCGACCACACACAGCAAGCCGGCGTCGCGCCGCGGATTGACGCAACGCGGACAGATGGCGTCTTCGGAGAACGTATTGCAGCGCTCGCAATGACGCAACACCTCGAGCGCGCGACGCATCGCCACCGCCAGCCGGGCAGCACCGCGCTGATCGCGCTGCAGCAGGTGATACGCCATGCGCTGAGCAGACTTGGGCCCAACCCCTGGCAGGCAGCGCAATGCTTCGATCAGTTCATCAAGGCTGGAGGGAGACATGTTTCAGACGCGCTCCGCCCCGCCTTCCGGCACTGACGGCAACTGCAGCCCCGCGGATACAGAGCACTTCATCTCAGAACGGCAGCTTGAAGCCCGGCGGCAGGTTCAGACCCGAGGTAAAGCCTGCCATCTTTTCCTGCGTGGTCGACTCGACCTTGCGAACCGCATCATTGACGGCGGCAGCCACCAGATCCTCGAGCATTTCCTTGTCGTCCATCACCGACTCGTCGATCGACACCCGGCGCACGTCGTACTTGCAGGTCATCACGACCTTGACCATGCCAGCACCAGACTGACCGTCGACCTCGACGCTGGCGAGCTGGTCCTGCATCTTCTTCATGTTTTCCTGCATTTGCTGGGCCTGCTTCATCAGGCCGGCAATACCGCCTTTCATCATGATGACAACTCCAATAGAACAATGAACAAGAACGAAGAATTCAAAGCGGTCGGACCGAAGCCTCAACCAGGGTGGCATCGAAACGTTCGATCAACTCGCGTACAAAAGGATCGCACTCCAGCGCAGCCACAGCCTCGGCATGGCGCGCCCGGCGCTCGACCTCGTCACGCTGCGCCGGCGTCTCGCCGGCGATGGCTCCAGTTGCAATACGCACACGGATCGGACGAGCCAGTCCGGCCGAAAGCATGTCCTGGACCCGGTCAACCGCAGCCCGATTCATCTCCAGCAGATGACGATGCGTTTCCGACAGCCGCAGATCAAGCTGGTCATCGGCAAACCCAAGCCACTCGCAATGCTGGGCGAACTCACGAACAAGGCCACCCAGCCCCAGCGCACGAATCACCCCCCTCCAGTCGGCCCGGTCGAATGCCTGACGGAGCGCAGGCGTATCGGGCCCCGACCCGGCCACCTCGGCAGACGCGCCGGTTGCAGGCGGAGTCAAGGTCCGCAGCGCGCCGCCGTCACGCGGCCCGAGTGGCTGACGCGACGCTTCGGCGGGTTTTGGCTGCCGTGGGAGTTGCGAAGGCTCTTCGACAACCTCGTCCGGTGCGCCCACCTGCCCTGTGTAGGAGTCATCCTGCAGCAGTGCCTCAGGCGGAAGATCCTCCCAAGGCGCGACGTCGCGCGACGGGCCCGGCATCGGCGAGGCAGACGCCGCCACGGGTGAGGCCACCTCAGAGGCGACCCGAGCGCTATCCGATGCTGCAGGCACCGCCGCCTTCCCCGCCGCGGCGGAAGAAAGACCGACCGAAGCTCGGCTCGACGCCTCACCTGAGACCGCAGCCCGACCGGACGCGCTGGCCGATGGAGGAAGCTTGCGAGCCATCGTCGTGCCACCCTGCGGTGCTGCCCCCCCTGACGAGCCCAAGGCCGGCGGCTGTTCCGGACGGAAGGCATGCAGACGCAGCAAGGTCATCGCAAAGCCGGTGTACTCATCCGGCGCCAGCGCCAGTTCGTCACGGCCATGAATGACAATCTGATAAGCCAGCTGCAGGAACTCGGCGTCGAATTGGGCTGCATGCGCCAGCAAACGCTGACGCTCGACCTCGTCAGCAACGGCCGTCGGCGCAAACTGCACCAGCGCCACCCGCCCAAGCAAGGACGCCAAAGCCTGCAGGGCGGCATCGAAGGACAGACTTCGCGCCTCCATCGCATCGGCCACCGCCAGCATCGCGTCCATCTGACCTGCCGCCAGCGCATCCAGCACCGCATGCAGATGATCGTCACCCACTGTACCCAGCATGTGAGTGACCTGCTCCTCCAGTACCTTGCCCGCACCATGGGCAATCGCCTGATCGAGCAGGGACAAAGCATCACGCATGGAGCCGCTGGCCCCTTTGGCAATATGCCGCAGCGCCCCAGCCTCGAACGGCACCGCCTCAGCTTCGAGGATGCGCGACAGGTGATCGACGATATGCCCGGGCGGCATCTGCTTCAGGTTGAACTGAAGGCAGCGCGACAGCACGGTGACCGGAATCTTTTGCGGATCGGTGGTCGCCAGGATGAACTTGACGTGCTCGGGCGGCTCTTCCAGCGTCTTCAGCATTGCATTGAAGGCATGCCCGGTCAGCATATGCACTTCATCGATCATGTAGACCTTGTAGCGCCCCTGTACCGGCGCATACACCGCCTTGTCCAGCAAGGCCGCCATGTCATCCACCCCACGGTTGGAAGCGGCGTCCATCTCGACATAGTCGGCGAAGCGGTCGGCATCGATCGCCTTGCAGGCGTCGCACACACCGCAGGGTTCGGCAGTAATGCCGGTTTCGCAATTGAGCGCCTTGGCCAGGATGCGGGAGATTGTCGTCTTGCCAACCCCCCGCGTCCCGGTAAACAGCCAGGCATGGTGCAGCCTGCCCGTTTCCAGCGCGTGAGACAGCGCGCGGACCACGTGCTCCTGCCCCACCAGCGTGCCGAATGATCTGGGCCGCCATTTGCGTGCGAGAACCTGATAGCTCATGGCCGGCATTCTAGCAGAGCCCCCGCACCAAGCCGGAGACCATCGAGGCCCTCAATCAAAAAAACCAATACGGGAGTTTGGCTCTATCAATTGGCGCTATCAAAGCCGATTTCCTATGCTGGATTCAACACCCACCTCCATCTTCGGGGAGCATGAATCATGTCGAACCTTGCACAGGACTCGGTCTTCGAACTGCTTTGCGAATTTTGCGCAGCATTCACCTACAACTTCTGATTATGTGCGGGACCGCCAATCACGGCCGCACCCCAGAACCACGGAGACACTCACCCACTGACCAGGAGCGCCGCATGCCCCCGCCCCAGCACCGATCGAAATCGCTGCCGTCCCCGCCCTCAGTTCGCGAGCGGACCGATACACGCGACCCGGCACTCGCAGCGATTGCGGCCCTGCTGGCCGAAGCCGACATCGAGATCGGAGGCGGTCGCCCATGGGACATGACCGTCCATCACCCCCAGACTGCTGATCGCATCCTGGCACGGGGCAGTCTGGGCTTGGGTGAGAGCTATATGGAGGGCTGGTGGGACTGCCCCCGGGTGGACGAATTCATCGCCCGCGTGCTGATCGCCCGCCTGGACGAAAAGGTCGGCGGCACGGCCCTGCTGGTACAGGGCCTGCGTGCCCGCCTGTTCAACCTGCAGAACCTGCGCCGCACCTGGCAGGTTGGCGAACTGCACTACGACCTTGGCAACGACTTCTTCGAAGCCATGCTGGACGGTCATATGGCCTATACCTGTGGCTACTGGAAAGAGGCTGACACCCTGGAGGACGCCCAGGCCGCCAAGCTCGATCTCATCTGCCGCAAGCTTGGTCTGGCGCCAGGCATGCGCCTGCTCGACATCGGTTGCGGCTGGGGCAGCCTGATGAAATACGCGGCCGAACATTACGGCGTCAGCTGCGTAGGGCTGACCATCTCGCGCGAACAGGCGGAGTACGGTCAACAACGCTGCGCCGGCCTGCCGATCAGCTTCCGGCTGCAGGATTATCGCCCGTTCAACCGTGGCGGCAGCGAACGCTTCGACCGGATTGCCTCGATCGGCATGTTCGAGCACGTCGGCCAGAAGAATCATCCCGCCTTTTTCGAAGTTGCCGCGCGCAGCCTCGAGAGCGATGGATTGTTCCTGCTGCACACCATTGGCAAGAACGTGCGTCGCACCCCCACCGACCCGTGGATCGACCGCTACATCTTTCCCAACGGCGACCTTCCCTCGCTCAGCCAGATTGCCGATGCCAGCGAGGACCACTTTGTGATCGAGGATGTGCATAACTTCGGCGCCGACTACGATCGCACCTTGATGGCCTGGCACGAGCGCTTCGAGACCGCCTGGCCCCGTTTCGAGTCACGCTATGGAGAGCGCTTCCATCGCATGTGGCGCTACTACCTGCTGGCCTGCGCAGGCACCTTTCGAGCACGCAGCAATCAGCTCTGGCAGATCGTGCTGTCACCACGTGGCGTACCTGGTGGTTACCTGCGCCCGTGACACAGGCCACCGAAAAGCGATCAGCGCAACAACGCTCGCGCCGGGCATGTCTCCGCTACACAGAAAACTATCAATTTATTAGATTCATTTAATTAGAACTATTCCACAACCCACGCCATACTGACTTCAGGTCATTCGCATCATGCGCGAAACGACATTGTCACAGGAGTCGAGTCATGGTTGCCAAAGTCGCCCAATTGCATTTCCTACCAGCGAGCCCGGTCGGTGCCCTACGCGCCCTCAGCGGTTGGCTGATCGTGCTGACGGGTCTGGCCCTGCTCATCGCACAACTTGCTGGCAAGCTGGAAGGGTTCGATCAGGCGATGGATGGCGCCATCGCCGGCGGCGCCATGGCCGCAGCGGCAACCGCACTAGGCGCCTTGCCACTGCTGGTGATGCGCCGGATCAGTGCGGGCGCTCAAGGGATGCTGCTCGGTTTCGGGGCCGGCGTGATGCTGGCTGCCAGCGTGTTCTCGCTGTTGTTGCCAGCCTTCGCTGCGGCGCAGGAACAGGGCATGGGTGACACGGGTGCGGCGATGCTGGTCGCAGTCGGCCTCGCCGTCGGTGCCGCCCTGCTACTTGGCATGGACCGCGCCTTGCCCCACAACCATTCGCCGGATGGCTCACGCAGCAGCACTGCCGTCTGGCTGTTCGTATTCGCGATTGCGGTACACAACATTCCGGAAGGGCTCGCGATCGGCGTCGCCGCAGGCATGAACGGTACGGGCGCTGGTAATGGTGACGCAGTTGCGACCGGCATCTCGCTGCAGAATGTGCCGGAAGGCCTGATTGTGGCGATCGCGCTGGTCACGGCCGGATACAGCCGCCTGTTTGCCTTCGCGGTAGCCGCCGTCACTGGCCTGATGGAGCCGATCGCAGCCATTGCAGGCTCGATGATGGTATCGGTCTCAGCCGCGATATTGCCCTGGGGGCTGGCAGGTGCAGCGGGTGCCATGCTGTTCGTGGTCAGCCACGAGATCATTCCGGAATCCCATCGCCGCGGTCACGAAACCCTGGCCACCGGCGGCCTGATGGTCGGCTTCATTACGATGATGATGATGGACACGGTGCTTGGCGGGTGAGCACGTGGCCACAACGGAGCGTTTCCGACCAGCCTCCTCACATCGGGAACGATTACACACCACACGCTCGGCTTCAGGAATCGCGCTACCGTCGGGACTTCGATAGCGCTCTTCACTGAAGCGGGCAAAACCAGGCGCCGAACCCCAGTTCAACCAGGAAGCCCTCAGAAGACGTAAAGCAAGCGCAGGTTCATACGAACATCCTCACGCACACCGTTTTCGACTGATAGATCCTTGCCCAGCGTACCAAGGATCTGCCAGCCTGAAGTCAAAAAATGTGACGCACCAACAGAAACACGGCTGCGACGCTGTCTATCGTTCTGACGCACCCCATCGAGTTCGGTCTCGCCACCATTTAACTGGGAAATGCTGACGCTGAAGGCCGTCGCTGCAGAGAGGTGATATCGCAGGTGCGCCTGAGAGTCCCAACTATGGCGCTGGCTCAATATCTGGCCTGACGGGCCGAAGTCACGGTTATCGCCATAAAATTGCACGTCACCCACGAGGTCCAGAGTAACGGACTCCCCTAGTGGCAACACCCCCGCGACCTGAAGCGCAAACTTCCACCGATTCTCGCCAAAGGGATTCAACGTACGGCTTCGGTCGTACTGGCCAGTAGGTAACCACAGCCAAGGGGTTATCCCAAGCACTCGCCGCTGATCGTCCTTATAGAGAAAAACCGTGCTCGCCAGTATCAGATCACCCATACCGTTACGTACGCTGGCTCCGTCGAGATCGCCTGCCGTCTGAACAGCCCCGAAGGGTAGAAGGACTTGGGGTGCAACCGTGACCCCTCCAACATCCAAATACTTGACCACCCGCAGGATCCCTACTTGGGCCCGCGCGCGCGCATCGTCAGAAACTTTGCGTCCTCCAGCATATAGAGAATCTCCACTCGAATACTGATAGTAGAGCAATCCCAGCTGAGTGCCTGCAGGCACGTAATCATAGTCTCCTGCATCGACACTCACTGCTAACACGAGCGGTGACATGAAAAGTAGCAAGAACCCAGCAATGATGCGTCCAGAACGTTTCTTGGCGCCATGACAGACCCGAGCGGCGAGACGGGGATAGGAACTGACTGCAGATACCTGTACGGCTATTTTTTTCACGAGAAATGTCTCCTTTGGTGGGGGCGCACATCCGATCTGCTCTACCGAAAGGCTCGGCGGTGACTCAGCGAGGAATGGCGCCAACTAATCGTTCCAATTCAGCCTCCCCATCCAGAAGTGTTTTCTCTTGCCATTAGTCCACTCCGGGGCTCGGCCGCATGGAAATCTAGTTGATGCCCTCCATAGGCCAAAGGAAATATCGGAGGCTTCCACCGTTCATTCAAGAAAACGCCAAGAATGGACAAGATGCAATGTGCGCCCCACCCATACATTCCCTCACAACACGGAACCTGTCGCTTCTACTCAAGCGTCAGTCCGTGCCATCGAGCAAGCCCCGAAACCACGGGCAACGCTACCGTTCGACAATGTGAAGGAGACAATATGAACATCGCCCACAGCCAAGGCCCAGCAGTTCAGAATCAAACCCCCTCAAAACATTTTGATGCCGTCGTAATTGGGGCGGGTGTGGCTGGTCTTTACCAACTGCACCGCCTGAGGGAATTGGGAATGAACGTCCGCGCCTTTGAGACCGCCTCCGGAGTAGGCGGCACCTGGTATTGGAATCGCTACCCCGGGGCACGTTTCGATTCACAGGCAGAGATCTACCAGTACTGGTTCTCCGAGGAGCTATACAAATCCTGGCAGCCTTCGGAACGCTTCCCTGCCCAGCCAGAAACAGAACGCTGGCTGAACTACGTTGCCGACAAGCTCGATCTGAAGAAGGATATCCAGTTCAATACCCGGATCGCCTCGGCGCACTATGACGAACAAGACGACGTGTGGCGTATCACCACCGCCGATGGAGAACGCGTGACGGCGCAGTTTCTGATCGCCTGCTGCGGCATGCTGTCAGCACCGATTGTCGAGCGCTTCCCCGGCCAAGCTTCCTTCAAAGGCGAGCTTTACATTACTGGCTTGTGGCCGAAGGAACCGGTAGACCTGAAAGGTAAGCGGGTAGCTGTTGTGGGCACCGGAGCCACCGGCATTCAGGTGATCCAGACCATCGCTCCCGACGTCGGCTCCATGAAGATCTTCGTGCGTACGCCCCAGTATGTCATTCCCATGCGAAATCCCAAGTACACCAGGGAGGATTGGGCGAAATGGGGATCACGTTTCCACGAGTTGAAGAAGCGCGTCCGCACGACCTTTGCTGGTTTTGATTATGACTTCGACGCCGGTCCGTGGCACGAGCAGACTCCTGAACAGCGCGCAGAGGTTCTTGAACGCCTGTGGAACGATGGCTCTCTGGCTCTGTGGCTGGCGTCCTTCCCAGAAATGTTCGTCGATGAGGAGGTCAGCGAGGAAGTGTCGAAGTTCGTTCGAGCCAAGATGCGCGAACGCCTGCAGAACCGGGAAGACCTTTGCGATCTGCTGATCCCCCAGGAATACGGCTTTGGTACCCACCGCGTTCCGTTGGAGAACAAATACCTTGAGGTGTATCTGCAGCCCAATGTGGAGGCAGTGGACTGTCAAAGAGCCCCCATTGAGCGCGTCGTACCGGAAGGCATCCAGACCGCCGACGGCAAGGTGCACGAGGTTGACGTGATCATCCTCGCCCTCGGTTTTGACGCCGGCTCCGGTGCGCTGACCCGAATCGACTTCCGCGGGCGTAATGGACGCTCCCTCAAGGAACAGTGGAGCAAGGAGATCCGAACCTCCATGGGTCTGCAGGTACACGGGTATCCCAATCTATTCACCACCGGAGCCCCCCTCGCTCCATCCGCGGCCCTTTGCAACATGACCACCTGCCTTCAGCAGCAGGTGGACTGGATCACCGACTGCATCGCCTATGCCCGCGAGAACGGCAAGAAGGTGGTGGAGGCGACGAAAGAGTTCGAGGACGACTGGGTACGGCACCACGATGAGACCGCCGCCAAGACGCTGGTGGTCAAGACGGATTCCTGGTACATGGGCTCGAATGTGGACGGCAAGCCGCGCCGTCTGATCTCGTACATCGGCGGCGTAGGCAACTACAACAGCCAATGCGACGAATTGGCCAGCAAGGGCTACCCTGGCTTTGCGATGCGCTGAGCGGAAAGGAGAACATCATGGATCGACTTTCCGGCAGGACAGCCGTCGTTACCGGCGGTAGCAGTGGACTCGGACTCGCCATATCCCGGCGTATGGCCGAGGAGGGGGCGTCAGTCGTCATCTTTGACCGCGATCCTCAAGGGCAGGCTGTGGTGGACGCCATGTGCTCGTCCGGAGGCAAGGCACTCTTCGTGCAAGGCGACGTGACCGATGAACAACGGGTCTGCGAGGCGATGCGGATCGCAGCCACCCATTTCGGACGTATCGACGTACTGGTCAATAACGCTGGAATCGAAGGGGAGAACATACCTACAGACCTCCTGACCCTGGAAGAATGGAACCGGGTGATGGCGGTGGATGTGACAGCCGTCTTCCTATGCACGAAACATGTGATTCCCCATCTGCGCCAAGTAGGCGGTGGTTCCGTCATCAACATATCGTCGATCTACGGCATCGTCGGTGGTGGGGACATTCCGCCCTACCACGCGGCAAAAGGCGCGGTGCGGACAATGACCAAGAACGATGCCTTGCTTTACGCAAAGGAGCGCATCCGCTTCAACTCAATTCACCCGGGCTTCGTGTTCACCCCCTTGGTTGACCGTTACGTTCAGGATAACGGGCTTGCACGTGACGCTGCCAAAGCGCATCTGGACGCCCTGCACCCGTTGGGCGGCACCGGCACCCCTGACGACATTGCCTGGGGCGCCGTGTATCTGGCGTCGGATGAAGCGCGCTGGGTAACGGGTGCCGAACTCGTGATTGACGGCGGCTACACGGCCCGCTGACCCCCATGGCCAGCCGTCCATGCGGCTGGCCGTTCCCGGAGGAGATATAAAAATGACCCCTTACTACACTCAACAGATACACGGTCCATTCAAGACGATCAGCATCGGTCAGCTGGATCTCGAAGAAGGTGGTGTGCTTGAAGACTGCACCCTGGCGGTTGCCACTCACGGCCAACTCAATGCGGCGAAAGACAACGCCATTCTCGTGCCAACCTGGTACTCCGGCACCAGCAAGATCATGGAACAAGTCTACATCGGCCAGGGGCGAGCCCTTGATCCGAGTCGCTACTTCATCATCGTGGTGAACCAAATCGGTAACGGGTTGTCCACCTCGCCCAGCAATGCACCAAGCCGGATTGCGGGCCCGCGCTTTCCCCGCGTGCGTATCGGCGATGACGTACGCGCTCAACATCGTTTGCTTACAGCGCATTTCGGTATCCAGCGGCTCGCCTTGGTAGTTGGAGGGTCGATGGGGGCCCAACAGACCTACGAATGGGCCGTGCGCTACCCTGACATGGTCGAGCGAGCGGCTCCCATCGCTGGCACCGCGTGCAACACCGAGCACGACTTCGCTTTTACCGACACTCTCGTAGAGGCCATCACCACGGACCCCGGCTTTCGTGATGGCACCTACGCCGATTCAGCCGAGGTGGCAGCCGGTCTGCGTCGGCACGCGAAACTGTGGACCGTAATGGGCTGGAGCACGGAGTTCTTCCGCGGAGGCCGTCACCGGGTACTGGGTTTTGAGGATATGGACGCCTTTATCGACCAGTTCATGACCGGCTACTTCAGCCCTATGGATCCGAATAACCTGCTATCTATGGCCTGGAAGTGGCAACGGGGTGACGTGAGCCGCCATACGGGAGGTGACTTGGCTCAAGCGCTGGGACGCATCACGGCGAAGACCTTCGTGATGCCAATCAGCCACGACATGTTCTTCCCTCCCAATGATTGCTTGGCTGAACAACAGCTCATTCCAAACAGCGAATTCCGGCCGATCACCAGCATTGACGGACATCTCGCCCTATTCGGAACCGATGCCAACGCAGTGACTGAGATCGACATCAACCTTCGGGCACTGCTCGCCACATAAATCACTTCAGGAAGATGACGATATCTCCCCCCAACCTGGCAAGGACGGCCTTTAGCTAAACTTTCCGGGACTTCCTAAGGCGCATCAGTAGCAGCTGATGCGCCATTTTTTTGCCTCGCACATGGCCAAGATAACCACCGTTCTCCACGAGCGCCCCAGACGGGCTGAGACCTCACTCAATCCAACATAGCGGTCTTCAAAACACTTCATTCATATTGAATTGAATTCAATTGATTTAGCCACTTGAATGGATTATTTCTTTCGTGAAGCTGGAGATCTTCGCGGTGCCCACGGGGTAAAAAACTCACTTCCCGCCTCCGACGTAGCGCAAAGTAACAGACATGACCACCGGTCAACAGCCCCCGTCCCTCTTAATTCGCGCGGGCGTGGTTCCCATGCGCCGTTGCATCATCCGCGTCAAGTGAGCCTGATCGGCAAAGCCGCATATGGCCGCGACCTCCTTTATAGCCTGAGCCCCTGTTGACAATAGTCGGACAGCTCTCTCAAGACGACACCTTGTGACATAGTCATAGGGAGATACTCCCGTGGTAGCCCGGAAATGTCGCGAAAACGTCCACACTCCGAGACCAGCAATATCAGCCATCTGCTCGATGGTGATATTTTCGTGAAGATTAACGTCCAGAAACTCAAGGAGGCGACGCATGCGGCTTGGTGAAAGAGGCCCTACCGGAGCATCGTCACGGAAATTGATCAGAGCGTACTTGCGGAAAAGGTGCACGGCCAACTGGATCGCCAGAGACTCGGCACATAGACTACCGCCAAGCTCCCTGTGTTGCGCCTCATTGGTAATCGCATCAACAATACCAATGACCACCGGATCTTGAGCCTGCAGGACATCGTTGAGTCGCACCTCCGAAACGGGGCGATCGGTGATGTCTGTTGCCACCCGGGCCATTAGCCCTTCGGAAAGGTAAATGTGGGAAACGTTTATGCACTCAGTCCAGTGCCAATGCGACTGCTCAGACCGGGTAAGAAGAGAAAAATCTCCCGGGGCACAACGTCTGCGCGTCCACCGCCCTTCGACTCGACGGTCCATGGGTGTCTGGCCGCTACGGTAGCGCACCACCATGTAGTGGTCCATCGCAGGAATTGGTACATCTAGCCCGGTATAAAGATAGGCCCTGTGCCCAACGTCTTTCCAGCCAAGCCCGTCGCTGGCGGAAACAATTTGCCCCGGCACCCAGGTAGGAAGATCTCGCGGTGCAATCAGCGTGGGCATCTAACACCTCATCTGAAACAGAACATGCGTTGAACAATCCGTGCCAAATCGACGGACATTAAGGATACAAGAAAATCCTCATCCAACCATAAGCCAGTCTGATTGATTCTTGTGCACATGCCCCTGCCCCAGCAGGGCTCTTGCAATGGGCAGTAAGTACCCCCCGAGCGGCACCACTCTCTCAAGCTTGACGAGTCGGTCAATCAACCATTTCGCGGTGCTCTTCAGCGCCTACCACCCTCGCTGATATGCCGCACAAGTCCATGCCTCACACCCAATTTGTGCCTGTAGCGATGTACGTGCCCTGCCACACCACGTCCCATTTGCGGCGGAACACTCAGCGGTAAAGAGTGCCTTACTGTACGCACACAAACAAAAACGGCGCCCTTCCATGGGAAGAGGCGCCGTCTGGCATTCGGGGTGGCGAGCCCAACCCCCGGCACTTGCAGGGAACGGCTGTGGCTGCTGCCTTCCGGCCCTGACCAGGTTCACCGCGCTGCAATGCGGGGAGACCCGCCACGGCGCGCACTATAACAGCCTTCGTCCCGCACGTCAGCCCAACATTGATGCAATCCGCACAATCCCGTCCGATGACCACCGGACAGATATGTCAGCGCGTCCCCACAGTCAGAAAGACCCGTGAAAGCACAGCGCACGTATACTTGGCGCCCTTGGTGACGCGCATCCCTAACCCTGAGCGCGGTAAAGAAAAGGAGACTCCCACATGACCACCCCCCAGGCCCTGATCGACGCCCGCTATGGCAGTGAGGTCATGCAGGCACCGCAAAGCTGGAGCCCGGTGATCGAAAGCCTGCTTGGCCACGCCTCGGTACGCAGCTACCTGCCAACGCCGGTCAGCGACGATCAGCTTGCAGCCATCATCGCAGCCGCCCAGTCGGCCGCCAATTCGTCCAACCTCCAGGTCTGGAGCGTGGTTGCGGTGCGTGACGCCGGCAGGCGTGCAGCACTGGCCGAATGCGCCGGCGGTCAGGCGCATGTTCGTGAAGCACCTCTGCAACTGGTATGGCTGGCCGATCTGGCCCGCCTCGAACGCGTCGCACAAAGCGTCGATCGCCCCAGCATTGCGCTGGACTACACCGAGCTGTTCCTGACCGGCGTCATTGATGCAGCGCTCGCTGCGCAAAATGCGGTTGCCGCCGCCGAATCACTTGGCCTTGGCACGGTGTATATCGGCGGCATGCGCAACCAGCCCGAGGCGGTGGCCGAGCTGCTGAACCTGCCGCCCAAGGTCGTGGCGGTATTCGGCATGTGCGTGGGCACCCCGGACCCAGCCAAACCGGCTGCCGTGAAGCCCCGTCCGGCACAGTCGGTCGTGCTGCACCACGAAGGCTATTCGCTCGAAACCCAGGATGCCGGCATTGAAGCCTACAACCAGGCGATGGCCGCGTTCTACACCGAGCAGAACATGAACGTACATGGCACCTGGGCGGTGCACTCTGCCAAACGGGTTGCCGGCCCCGAGTCCATGTCCGGGCGTGACCGTCTGGTGGCCGCCCTGCACGCACGCGGATTCTCTCTCAAGTAATCCGGGTACCACCCCGCGGCCATGGGCCGTGGGCATTTCGTTCCCGTCGCCCCACCGGCAACAGTTCACGGAGCCCCCATGCGCAAGCGCGACAACACCCTCAGCACCGACCAGAAGGCCCTTGCCATCAACCTGGACAAATTCAAGTATGGCTCGATCGTGGAGATCGGCGCCGGACAGGAGGTCGCCCGCCGCTTCTTTCACGTTGGCGCTGCGGCCGGCACCATTGCCAAGACCATGTCGGCTTACGACATGGCGGTCAGCGATGACATTTACGGCCACGTGGACCGCTACGTCAGCCGCGCCCGCCTGATGCAGATGCTGGACAAGGAGTTCACCCAGGTTGTGGACCGCCTGACCCATGTACGGGCAAAGAACACCACTTTCTTCGCCTACGCCGCCACTGTCACCGCACGCAGCTTCAAACAGAAAAACGAATGCCACGGCTGGATCGGCATCCGTCTGCAACTGCACCCGGGCGCCGCGCCGAGCGACGTCATCCTGCATGTACGCATGCTCGACAACGACAACGCACAACAATCCGAAGCACTGGGCATTCTTGGCGTCAACCTGATTCACGGCGCCTTCTTCCACCACGACCAGCCGGAATGGGTGGTCGAGGGGCTTGCCGATGGCCTCAGCTCCGAACGTATCGAGGTCGACCTGATCCACTTCTCCGGCCCCTACTTCGAAGAGGTCGAGAACCGTCTGATGAACCTGCACCTGATCCGCAGTTGGCTGACCCGCGCAGTGGTGTTCAATCCCGCAGGCGAGGTCGTGGTACCCGGTGAGCTGTTCTACCGCAAGCCGGTACAGGTCATCCGCGGCAGCTTCAAGCCGATCACCTGCGTCAACGTCGACATGATGCGCGGCGGGCAGAAGCAGTTCAGCCAGATTTCGGCGGTTGACGAGAACGAGATCCTGTCACTGGCCGAAATCACCATGAACTCGCTACTCAATGGCGACGAGATCGACGGTCGCGACTTCCTTGCCCGCCTGGACCTGCTCGCCTCGCAAGGCTACACCGTGATGATCTCGGACTATGTCCGCTTCTTCCGCCTGCGAGCTTACTTGCGACGCTACACCCAGAAACCGATCAGCATCGTGTTGAGCGTGCGCGAACTGCAGGCGCTGTTCGACGAGAAGTATTACGACGGTCTGGAGGGCGGCATTCTCGAAGCCTTTGGCAAGCTGTTCCCGGACAATACCCATGTGTACGTCTATCCCTCGCGTCGCCATGGTGAAGCCGAGATCACCACACTGGCCAACATCCCGGTACCGCCCCACCTGCGTCATCTGCTTGCCTACCTGATCGAGAACGGCAAACTGGTTGCCATCGAACCTCAGGACGAAAGCCACCTCGAGATCGAAGCGGCCGAAACCCTCGCCAGCCTGCGCCGCGGGCGCGGCGATTGGGAAAAAGACGTTCCCGAAACCGTGGCCCAGCGCATCATCGACGGACGACTGCTCGGCTTCGACTCCGAATAGGTCAACGCCACCAAGGAAGTCAAGAACAACCCATATACTCGCGATCCGCCGTAGATACTGTTATTCAGGTCAAGCGTTATGAAGCTGCGGATTGAATGGTTTGCCGGACTTGAGCACCCCGAAGGCCACATGGATGAGCTTTCGCATCATGGCGCCGATCATGACCATGGGCG
>NZ_QKOE01000219.1 GCF_003226565.1 Parazoarcus communis SWub3 = DSM 12120
ACGCGGCGGACAACGTATCGCACATCGAGGCGCCTGGCGGCTCGCAGGTCTTCGCGCATGATGTGACCAACCGGATTGCGCAGACGGGCTATGTGTACGACGCCAACGGCAATCGTGTGGAAGATCCGATCCGTGTCTATCAGTGGGACGCGGAGAACCGGCTCATCGGAGTGAGTCACAAGAGCAGCCCTGGGCGCAGCAGTCATTTTGTGTATGACGGATTGGGTCGGCGCAGCGTGATCGA
>NZ_QKOE01000220.1 GCF_003226565.1 Parazoarcus communis SWub3 = DSM 12120
GCCTGCTGCTGCTCGACGAGCCGGCCGCGGGGCTGCGCTTCAAGGAGAAGGAAGCGCTGGCGGCGCTGCTGAAGAAACTCAAGGCCGAAGGCATGGCCATCTTGCTGGTCGAGCACGACATGGACTTCGTCATGGGGCTGGTCGACCGGGTGGTGGTGATGGAGTTCGGCGAGAAGATTGCCGAAGGGCTGCCCGAAGAGGTGCAGAAGGACCCGGCGGTGCTCGAAGCGTATCTGGGCG
>NZ_QKOE01000221.1 GCF_003226565.1 Parazoarcus communis SWub3 = DSM 12120
ACACCCCTGTCACCGGCTCCCCGCCGTTCAGACGCACGCGGTGATGCTGAATGCGCTGCAGTTGCTCAAGCGCCCGCTCGGGCGTGTAGCCCACATCAGCCGCCTTAAGGCGGCTACGCATCACCCGATGCAGGATCAGCGCCATGAAGCAGATCGACGCGTGCGCGCGGATCCGCTCGGGCAGACGGTGATACACCGGGCCGATCTCGATCTCGGACTTGAGCACCTTGAAACCGC
>NZ_QKOE01000222.1 GCF_003226565.1 Parazoarcus communis SWub3 = DSM 12120
GCGCACTGGTGTTGCGCCTGGACGCGCTGCAGAACATGCGTACCCAGGAGGCCAACCGTCTGGAAGTGGCGCGTGCTGCCGTCCAGGCGGGCATCAGCGCCCATCTCCAATGGCTCGACGATGAAATCGCGCGGCTGATCAAAGCCATCCGCCAGCACATCGACGACGATCCGTCCTTGCGCGACAAGCGCCGTTTGCTCGAATCCATTCCTGGCATCGGTGAGCGTACCATCGCG
>NZ_QKOE01000223.1 GCF_003226565.1 Parazoarcus communis SWub3 = DSM 12120
TTGGACATGCGCGTGCGCCCGCGAACGGAGCTGCCCGATTCGTGCTGGCGCGGATCGAGCCCGGCGAAAGCGGCGGCTTGGCGGGCATTGGCAAAGTGCTCAGGGCCAATGTCGTAGGCCAGGATCACCGCGATGGTACGCTCACCGATGCCAGGAATGGATTCGAGCAAACGGCGCTTGTCGCGCAAGGACGGATCGTCGTCGATGTGCTGGCGGATGGCTTTGATCAGCCGCGC
>NZ_QKOE01000224.1 GCF_003226565.1 Parazoarcus communis SWub3 = DSM 12120
AAAGCCCGGTAGGGTAGCGATGGGCTGCTCAAAGTCGAGACGTCCGTCAGGGCATCACTGGCTCCATTACGCCGATCCGGCGCTGGCTCCTATGTACCGATCCGCGACTGGCTTCATTATGCCGATCACGGCATGGCCTCAATGTGCCGATCATCAAATGGCTCCTATGTGCCGGTCGGTGACAGCGGGCTCACCGCATAGGTCGGATGCAGGTACATGCCAC
>NZ_QKOE01000225.1 GCF_003226565.1 Parazoarcus communis SWub3 = DSM 12120
GGGTTTTGGCGTGAACATCGGCCCCCAGCTCGATGAGGCGCAGTGCAGCGTTGCAATGCCCGCGGGTGACGGCGTAGGCAAGCACCGAAGTGTCCATCGGGCCTTGACGCAAGTTGATGTCAGCCCCTCGTTCGATGAACAGTTGGAACAGTGGGCCGTCACCGCGCCCCAGGTCCATGGTTTCGAAGAAGATGGGATCGACCAGCCCGAACAGGTTGGGAT
>NZ_QKOE01000226.1 GCF_003226565.1 Parazoarcus communis SWub3 = DSM 12120
CGCGATGGCGCCGGCCCCCGCGCCATCGCCTACGCCTACGATGCCTCGGGCCGGCTCATCGCAAGCCAGCACGGGGCGCAGCGCCACGACTATCGCTTCGACCCGGCCGGTAATCGCCTCGATGTCACCGCCCCCAACGGCACGCTCTCAGCCCTGGCCGATGACGACTGGGCCCACACCGTGGCGCGTAACCTGAGCGACCCCGAGTTCAACCTGCTCG
>NZ_QKOE01000227.1 GCF_003226565.1 Parazoarcus communis SWub3 = DSM 12120
GCGCCAGCCCCAGGCTCGGCTCGTCCAGCATCAGCAGCTTGGGCTTGGCCATCAGCGCACGCCCCACCGCCAGCATCTGACGCTCACCACCCGACAGCGTCCCCGCCAGCTGGCTGCGACGCTCCTTCAACCGCGGAAACAGCGTGTAGACCTCTTCCATCGTCTGCGCCTGATCGCGCTTGCCCATCCGGTAGCGCTGGAACGCCCCCAGCGTCA
>NZ_QKOE01000228.1 GCF_003226565.1 Parazoarcus communis SWub3 = DSM 12120
CACGACATGGACTTCGTCATGGGGCTGGTCGACCGGGTGGTGGTGATGGAGTTCGGCGAGAAGATTGCCGAAGGGCTGCCCGAAGAGGTGCAGAAGGACCCGGCGGTGCTCGAAGCGTATCTGGGCGGGGTGGAGTGAAGACGATGAGCAACGAAACCAAGAAGACCGTTCTGGAAGTGAAGGACCTGTGCGTGTCGTACGGCAAGGTCGA
>NZ_QKOE01000022.1 GCF_003226565.1 Parazoarcus communis SWub3 = DSM 12120
ATAAGTCTGACGACCATAGCTGCCTGGTCCCACCCCTTCCCATCCCGAACAGGACCGTGAAACAGGTACGCGCCGATGATAGTGAGATCCGCTCTCGTGAAAGTAGGTCATCGTCAGACTTAACCCATTCAAAACACCCCAGTTCGCCCAAACGCAGACTGGGGTGTTTTACGTCTACCACTCAGAAATCAAACATACACGTAAGCGCCCGGCAAACCGTAAGCGCCCGGCAAACCCATCTGCCCCCGGCGCGGTAGTGCGCTGAAGATCGTGTCCACCAATCCCGATAGTGGACACGATGGACGTCGTCATCGCGCGTCGCACCCGGCGCACGCACAGCGAAACCTTCAAACACTCGCTCATCTCGGCCTGCCGCGATCCCCGGCGGTGGCGGGCGTGGCGCTAGACACCCGAAAAAGAAAAGCCCGAACGCTTTCGGGTTCGGGCTAAACAATGTGTTCGTCTTGTGCTCGCTCTCGGCAATCTGCTGAACTGGTCAAGGCGTGCCCACTAGTGCCGCGGGGGTGTGCTGTCCAGAAAGCCCAGACGTCCTGCCTAGATTGCGCGGGTCAGTACGCCGATAGCCGGGGCCCAGTCTTCTGTGGGTGGCTTCTTCCGGGTGACGAGCGTGAGTTGCGCAGGGGCGAAGACATTCGCGTTGTGCGTGACTGGTGTGGTTATCAGGTACTGCGCGCGCGTGGCTCGCAGGAACGTGCCAACGCGGTCGATGTTGGCAACGTCCAGGTGGGCAAAGGGCTCGTCGATAAAAACGAAACCGCCTGGCCGGGCGTCGTCCATCAGCAGCGCAATCAGCAGTATCAGGGATTTCATGACCTGTTGGCCGCCTGAAGCCTCGCCATCGTTCAGGCCTACCGCACCCTTCCGATCGAAGTCAAAGCGTACCTCGAGACCGGCGGAGCCCAGCGAAACATCGTCGTTGTCCAGATGTGGCGGGGGGCAGTCAACATTGACGTTGGCAAGGTCACCCAGCGCCTTAAGATTCTTGCCATATTGGCGGACTGTTGCCCGAAGTTTGGCGATGTATGCGGCACGGGCGTCGTCGGTATGGCGCCGCGCGGTTGCGCAGTATGCCTGACGGTCGGCGTAGTCCCGCTCGCGGCTGGTGAGATCGGCGGATAGCCTGTCCCTTAGCGTGAGTACCGTGCTGTCGGTTACCCAGTCACCCTCGTCAAGATGGCGGTGGAGGCGGTCCAGTTGCAGTCGCGCGCCACGCGCATCGCCGTACTTGTCAGCAAGCAGGGTCAGTTCGGCGTTGTTCAGCCATTGTGCAGGCATGCCACGACGCCGGCGACGGAGTTTCATGATGCGTTGAGCTTGGGCGTGCCGGCGCGGGGCATGGTCACGCGCAATGTCGGCCAGACGAAGTTCAAGCGATTTCTGCTCGCGCAGACGACGATCCAGCTCGATTTCGATGCCACGCAGTTTCTCGACGATCTCGTCGAGCGCCCCCCGGGTTTCGGCGCGTAAAGCAATGCAGTCGGTCAAGGTCCGTCGTGCCTGCGGCAGTTCTGCTTCGGCAGCACCGTATTTTTCAGTGTTGGCAGCGAGCAGTTGTGCCGACTGGAGTCCGAGCAGACGTTGCCGGATGCTGGCCAAGTGATCGCCCGCCTGATCGAGCTTTGGGCGTAAAGCCTGTAACTGCCTGTCGAGTTGGGCGATTTCATCTTGCAGCTCAGTCAGGCGGGACTGGCGCGCGAGTTCGCCGAAGTGAAACTCCTGTGGCCGTCCGAGGTGCCGGGCACCACGGCGTTCGCGGTGATATCCGTCACGCGTGATCCATTCCTGCTCGCGAGGGAGGTTGCGTGCGGCCTCGGCACTCTCTACCCTGCGAATGCGGTTGAGAAGATCGCTGAGCCAGCGTGGTACCGGGGCAGAGAAATCGACCACTTCAGCCAGGCTCATTGGTTTGGGCGGTGGTGCCGTTTCGCGCTCGGCAACGATGAAGTGCCGGAAACGCTCGCGCTCGCCCACTGCCCAGGCCGCATGACGGTCCGAGTCGCGTTCGAGCAGCAGCAGGTGGCGATAGGGGCGCAGAATGGCCTCGACGGCAGCCTGCCACGCGGGGTCGATGACTTCGATGACTTCGGCAAGTCCGACATGGCCGATGCCTTCGGCGCCCAGGGTGACACGGAAGCGATTCACTTCGGCATCGCCCGGGGGGCCGCTCCGCAGGCGCGCGCTGCGAAGCTGCTCGGACTTGTCCTCGAACGCTGCGATCAGCTCGCGCTCCTTGCGGCGCAGGGTGACCAGCGCTGCATCTGCTTCTTCATGCGCTTTCTCGAGTGCCACCGCATCAGCGCCGTGCTCGTTGGCTAACTGAGCACGCAGGTTGTCACGTTCTGTCAGCAGCTTCTCAAGGTCGCGTACGCGGTCATGAGCTGTCAGGTGCTGCTGTTCGGCAGCCTTGTCCTGCAGCTTCAGACGTGTGCGCTCCGCCGTGGCGGCGTCCTGTTCTGCCCGGATAGCGTCAAGGCGGCTGCGGGCTTCGCGTTGTTCGATCTGCTTGTCGGCACGCTCACGGTTCAGCCGCAGCAATTCGCTACGCTCGGTCTCGATCTCCCGTGCGAGTTCGGCGCATTCCAGCCGTGGCACGATTTCCGCCTCGAGCGAGTGGATTTCGTCGCTGAGTTGCTTCCATTCCAGGAAACGGTCGGCCTCCAGGCGCTTGGTTTCGGACTGGGCGCGCAGGCGGTCGAGGTCCACGCCAAGTGACTCCAGTTCGCGCTCGGCATTCTTCTGTTCTTCGCGGGCGGCGTCGTAGTTGTCGAGCACCTCCTTGTCACCGAACACGTCGAAAACCAGTTCGAGCAGCGCTTTCGGTGAGTATTCGCACAGTTTGTCGGTGTCACCTTGCTCCAGCGACAGTACCTTGGCAATGGCCGGCGTCAGCCCACCCCAGGCAAGACGGGTCTGATAGTCGCGCAGCCCTGTCCACTCACTGGCTTTCTCCAACTCCTCGATTGGCAGGTTGCCGTCAACGATGGCGTAATCGCGGGTCCATTCGCCACCCGCCTTGCGAATGCGGCAGGCCAGCGTGACCTCGTCCTGCAGGCAAGGGAAGAAAGGGCGACGACCATTGCTGCCCGGGATGTTTGCGACGACCGCGCGGATCCAGGCAAAGCTGCGATCGGCCCGGCGGACATAGCGACGGAAGTCGCGTTTGCCAGAGCAGCGCAGAGCGAACAGGGTGCGCATGGCGTCAAGCAATGTGGTCTTGCCGGAGCCATTCGGGCCGACGATGGTGATGATCTGCGCATCCAGCGGCAGGCTGAAGCGGCGCCAGTAGTCCCAATGAACGAGTTCGAGCGTCTTGATGTGGAACATGTGGCTCAGCCTTCAGTGTCTTCGGGATCTTCGTCGGGCAGGTGGTCTGCCAGATCGAATGCATTGGCGTGCGGTAGCGAGTGACCAGCTTCGGTCAGGACGTCGGCCAGTGTGCCGTGGATGATGCGGTCGGCCAGCATGCGGTAATCGAGGGCGACGTCGAGCAGCGGTCCTTCCAGGATCACGCCATTGCGTCGCTCGATGAAACCCAGGCGGGCGAGCTTGCCAAGCATGAAGTTGCGCACCTTGGTCTTGCCGCCGAGGCGTCCGCCAAAATCGGCAATCAGTGAGGCCTCTGACAGTCCGGCGGAGACACTGTCGCCATGTGCGACCGGCTTGTCGGTACCAAACAGGTCGGCCTGACCATCATCATCGAGTTCGCGGCGGGTGACCTGGCGTTCGCGTTTGGGTAACACGATCAGTGCCCAGACGATGATCAGCAGCGCGATCTCGTCACGGGTCAGGCCTAGATTGCTGGCTGCGTATTCACGGCTGGCGCCAAAGACCGGTTCATGCATGTCGGCCGCCAGACCGACGGCGACATGCGCAGCATAAGGGTTGTCGAGCAGACGCAGGCCGACTGCGCCCAGGCGACGGTCCAGGTCCTGGCGGAAGGTCTCGTCCACCAGGGCTCGCCGCACCAGACGATCATTACGTGGTAGCCAGCGATGGTTGATCAGGCGGGCGGTCAGGGTTTGCAGTTCGTGTTCCATCATTGCTCCGCGTCGGGGGCGGGAGAAGGGCTGAGGGTCGGGCAAACCTCGCCCGCCGTGATCAGCGCAATTTCGTCTTCGTTGACCTCGACCAGTCGGTCGCTGAACGACACGGTCAGAGGCAGGCGCATGAAGGCGCCGATCGGTCCGTCGGCCGGGCTGGCATCTTCGCCGTCCGCAAGGAGGGCGAGCAGCGACAGGCGGTAGCTGGCGGGGGCGAATCCACCGCCGCCGATCATCTGTTGCAAGGGCACGGCTGTCTGCAGTTTGTCGAGGCGGGCGCCGAAGTGTTCCAGCAGGCGCAGGTCTTCGTGTTCGGGCGCGATTGACGGCGGGGTGTTCTCGGCGGCCGGCAGGCTGGTGTCCAGCGCGGTCTGTTGATTCTGCCCGGAGAGTGCCGCTTCGGCACGGTCCAGCAGTTCGTGTCCGCCTGCAAGCAGCGCGGGGGCAGGCGAGGCATCGAGTGCGCCGACGACCAGCTCGGCCAGGCGGGATGCGTCTTGCTGGCGTAGCCAGGCAGCAACGTCGGACGAGGAGATGCCGGATCCTCCCAGCGTGACCCGCTGGGTTTCGATCTTGTTGAGTGCGCGCTGGAAGGCGGCGTCCACCCGCGCCAGCCGCGACTGTGCAAGGCCGATCCGCTGAGCGACACGGGCAATCTCGAAATCGACTTCCGGGTCGGCCAGCAGTTCGCGCAGGAGGGTGGTTCCACGTTCGATCCACCGACCGTTGGCCTTCAGGCGGCTGCGTGCCGTGACGATGCGGAATTCCGAGCCGGAAGCGATGGCCTCTTCGAAATGCCAGGTCAGGTCATTGAGCTTGGACAACAGATGGCTGAGCGCCTCCGGCGTGATGTTGCCAGTGGCGGACAGCCCCGCGAGTTGAGCGGTCAGGAAACCCAGCTCGGCGTCTTCTTCTGCGCTGAACTGCAGCAACATGCCGAGTGCGGCGACTGCATTGCGGCCAAGGTCGGACAGGTGGTACAGGCCGTCGTCGGCAAAGGCCAGCAGGTCATGGTCACGAAGGCGCTTGAGCACCGTCTCGAGCTTGACCGGATCCAGGTAGGCAAAGCGGCGGCGCAGGGTTTCCGGCGTCCATCGTGGCGCTTCGGATTCCTGGCCGATCTCGCGCAGTACCAGAAGGCGTAACAGGACTTCGGCATCCGAGCCGCGGAACAGTGAAATGAAGGTGCCGACGATGCCGCGTGCGGCCATCAACGGACCGAGTTCGGGGACATCGTCGGCTGTGACGCCGTCAGCGAGGAAGGCAGTGAGATCGATGTCGGTCATGGAATGCGAGACCGGGCCTGCGCGCGGCAGGTCCGCGGCAGGGCTCGGCGCTGTTCAGTGAATCAACGGCGCGGGTCGATGACTTGGCTGGATGTCTCACCCGCGTCCGCCGCGATCCGGGCACCAGGGCTCAGACGCCCTGTTTGAGACTGGCTGCGATGAAGTCGTCAAGGTCGCCATCGAGCACCGCCTGGGTATTGCCAACCTCGTAGTTGGTGCGCAAGTCCTTGATGCGAGACTGGTCGAGCACATAAGAGCGGATCTGGTGCCCCCAGCCGATGTCGCTCTTGGTGTCTTCCAGCTTCTGCTGTTCAGCCTGCCGTTTGCGCAGCTCGAGTTCGTACAGCCGTGCCTTCAGCATCGACATGGCCTCGGCCTTGTTCTTGTGCTGTGAGCGGTCGTTCTGGCACTGCACCACCGTATTGGTGGGTACGTGGGTGATCCGCACCGCAGAGTCGGTCTTGTTGATGTGCTGCCCACCGGCGCCGGACGCGCGGTAGGTGTCGATGCGCAGGTCGGCCGGGTTGATCTCGATCTCGATCGAATCATCCACTTCCGGAAACACGAACACCGAGGTGAAACTGGTGTGGCGGCGGGCGTTGGAGTCGAAGGGCGACTTGCGGACCAGCCGATGGATGCCGGTTTCGGTGCGCAGGTAGCCGTAGGCATACTCGCCGCTGACCTTGATCGTGCAGTTCTTGATGCCGGCCACTTCACCTTCGGTCTCTTCCATCAGCTCGACGGTGAAGCCTTTTTTCTCGGCGTAGCGCAGATACATGCGTTCCAGCATGCCGGCCCAATCCTGGGCTTCGGTACCACCGGCACCGGCCTGGATTTCGATGAAGCAGGCATTCGGATCCATCGGATTGCTGAACATGCGGCGGAACTCGAGTTTCTCCACCGCGCCGGCCAGCTCGCCCAGGTCGGTTTCGACCGCCTCGAAAGTGTCATCATCTTCCTCGGCTTCAGCGAGGTCGAATAGATCCTTCAGATCGGTGGATTGCTGCTCGATGTTCTGCAGCGTCAGCACGACTTCTTCGAGCTGGCGCTTCTCCTTGCCGAGTTCCTGGGCGCGTTCGGCGTTGTTCCAGACCGACGGGTCTTCCAGGGCGAGATTGACTTCTTCGAGCTTCGATGCTTTCACATCGTAGTCAAAGATACCTCCGGAGTTCGCGACCGCGGGCGGCGAGGTCGGCGAGTTTTTCGGCGATGGCGTTCTTGCGTTCGGCTTCCATGTACGGCTCCGGGGATAATGCGGAAAACCGGGCATTATACCTGCTGGATGAGGGTCTGCCGCGTTTCCCAAACCAGGGCGAAGGCATCGCAGGCGCCCGACGGTCTCGTCGTGACGCGCACTCCGGATGGCGCATGACGCGGATGGGCGTCACGGGCGTGGCAGCGTTAAACTGATCGGGACGAAGCTCTCAATGACCCGATGTCCATGGACCTCACGACGCCCGCCCTGCTGTTCCCCGCCATTTCGCTGCTATTGCTTGCCTATACCAACCGCTTTCTGACCCTGGCGCAGGTCATCCGTCAGTTGCACGCTTCGCCGGAGCATGGCAGCGGGGTGGTGATGAGGCAGATTCCGGGTTTGAAACGGCGCATCCAGTTGATCCAGTACATGCAGAGTTTCGGCGTGCTCAGCTTCTTGCTGTGTGCCCTGTCGATGCTGGCCTTGTTCCTGCATGGCGAGGCGGCAGGTCAGGCGCTGTTCGGCGCCAGCATCATCGCGCTGGCGGTTTCCCTGGTGTTGTCGCTGGTAGAGGTGTTGATCTCCACCAACGCCTTGTCCATCGTGGTTGAGGACCTGGAGCGCACTGGCAAGTCGTAGCCCTGTGTGGTGCATGGGTCAGCGTGCCAGCCGCCAGTCCAGCTGCGCTGGTCGGCCTGGCAGGTTCAAGGTAGCGCTTGCCGGCGGGCTGTGTGCGATCACCTTGCCCGCACGCCAGACGCGCAGCCGGGTCGCGCCAAGGCGTATTGCCTCCACCGGATCGGTGGCCTGCAGCAGCACCAGATCGGCCTTGCATCCCGGGGCGATGCCATAACCCTCCAGGCCCAGGATGCTGGCGGGTGTGCTGGTAACGGCATCGAAGCACTGGCGCATCGCGGCCTGCCCGGTCATTTGCGCCACATGCAGACCCATGCGTGCGACTTCGAGCATGTCGCCGCTGCCCAGCGGATACCACGGGTCCATCACGCAGTCGTGGCCGAAGGCCACCGGCACGCCGGCGGCCAGTAGTTCCGGCACCCGGGTCATGCCACGACGTTTGGGGTAGCTGTCGTGGCGGCCCTGCAGGGTGATGTTGATCAGCGGGTTGGCCACCGCGGCGACACCGGCTTCGCGGATCAGCGGGATCAGCTTCGAGACGTAATAGTTGTCCATCGAATGCATCGAGGTCAGATGCGAGCCTGTCACCCGGCCATGCAGGCCGAGACGCTGGGCGTGAAAGGCCAGCGTCTCGATATGGCGGGACAGCGGGTCGTCGCTCTCGTCGCAATGCATGTCCACCCGCAGACCACGTGCAGCGGCCAGTTCGCAGAGGATGCGCACCGATTCTGCGCCGTCGTTCATGGTGCGCTCGAAATGAGGAATGCCGCCGACAACCTCCACACCCAGGTCGAGCGCACGTTTCAGCTTGTCGAGCGCGCCAGGGCTGCGCAGTACGCCGTCCTGGGGGAAGGCCACCAGTTGCAGCTCGAGCCAGGGGGCGACCCGTCGTTTGACTTCGAGCAGCGCCTCGACGGCGAGCAGGCGCGGATCGCACACATCCACATGCGAACGGATTGCCAGTAGACCGCGTGCAACAGCCCAGTCGCAATAGGCCATGGCACGCTCGATGACCGCCTCCTGGGTGAGGTGGGGCTTGAGTTCGCCCCACAGCGCGATACCTTCCAGCAAGGTGCCTGATTGGTTGACCCGCGGCAGGCCGTAGGACAGTGTCGAATCCATGTGGAAATGGGCGTCGACAAAAGGCGGGCTGAGGAGTTGGCCTGCGGCGTCGAAGTCCTCGGCGGCCTCTGCCTGAAGGGCGGGTTCGACTGCAACGATGCGGCCTTCGGTGATACCGACGTCGATATTGACGCGGCCATCGGGCAGATTGGCATTGCGGACGATCAGGTCGAGCATGTGTGGCGAGCTTCCGGGAGCGTGGGTGGGACGTCTGTTCGGGGCCAGGGCAGGCCGCACGTGCGCATGACGACGGTCAGTACGTGGTCGGTGGCCCGGACATGGTCGGCCACTGTCTGGCGGGCCTTGCCGAGTACCGCACAGATCTGGCTGTCGAAGTCGGCATAGGTCTGGGTGGCCGCCCATAGGGTGAAGAACAGATGGGTGCCGTCCACCGGAGCGATGCGGCCGTCTGCCACCCATCTGGCAATGACATCGGCGCGGTCACGGACCAACTCACGCAACTCGCTTCGCAGGAAGTAGCCGATGTGCCCCGCGCCGTGCAGGATCTCGTTGGCGAACACGCGCGACGCATCGGGTCGTTCGGCGCTGAGGCGCATCTTTGCACGCACGTAGTGTTCCAGTGCCGCCGCCGGGTCGGCATCGACAGTCAGCGTGTCGGTTTCGGCGAGCCAAAGGGCCAGGATGTTGTCCAGAACGGCACGGTAAAGCGCCTCTTTCGAGCTGAAATAGTAATGTAGCGTGGGTTTGGGTACGCCGGCAGTCTCCGCAATTTCATTCAGGGTCGCACCTTGGTAGCCGGCCCGGGCAAAGACTTTTTCTGCCGCCTTCAGGATGGCGCCTTCCTGGCGTTGACGGATGCGGCCCTTGGCGGCAGGCCTGTCGCCAAGGGATTTATCGATGATCGCGCGCAGGCTCATCGTGTGCCGAACAATCGGTCGCCTGCATCGCCCAGGCCTGGCACGATGTAGCCATGATCATTCAGGTGGCTGTCCACCGCGCCCGCCAGGATGGGGACTTCAGGATGGTGTTCGGCCAGCGTCGAGATGCCCTCGGGGGCCGCCAGCAGGCAAACAAATTTCAGACTGGTGACGCCATCTTCCTTGAGTCTGGACAGCGCGGCCGATGCCGAATTGCCCGTGGCCAGCATCGGGTCGACGACGATGACCAGACGTTCGTCAATGTCCTCGGGCACCTTGTAGTAGTACTCCACCGCCTGCAGTGTGTGCGGATCGCGATACAGGCCGATGTGACCGACACGGGCGCCGGGCAGCAACTCGATCATGCCGTCGATCATGCCGTTACCCGCACGCATGATGGACACCAGGCACAGTTTCTTGCCGGCAATCACCGGCGCCTGGCATTCGGTGACGGGCGTGGTCACGGTGATCATTTCGGTGGGCAGGTCGCGGGTCACTTCGTAGGCCATCATCGCGGCGATCTCGCGCACGACGCGGCGGAAGTTGTCGGTGGTGGTCTCGGCGTTGCGCAACAGCGTGAGCTTGTGCTTCAGCAGGGGATGATCGACTTCGGTCAGGTTCAGGTGCATGGCGGCCTCCCTTGGTGCATGATCGATCAGAAAACCGTGCCATCGCTGACGATGCGCAACGGTGGAAGTCCGCCAGAGCGCAACTGCGCGGCGATGCGGCGACCGGCGGACCAGGTGCCACCCTGCAGTACCTTGGGCAGGCTGAAGCTGGCAGCATCGACACCCAGCACCTCGCGCACCGCGTTGGCGAGGCGGTCGAGACCGATCACCGTCAGCGCCCGCCATTCGACGATGGGCGGGGAATCCACCTGCCATTCCGTGGTGAAGAAGGCGGGGCTGCGCGGGCGGATGACGCCGGTATCGAGCAACAGGCCGCCGTTACGATACTCGGGCAGGCCAGTCAGGCGGTCGATGCCGGCAACTTGCAGGCCGGCGTCCTCAAGGGGTTCCAGCAGCGAATAGCACAGCCACTGAGTCAGCTTGTGGAAGGGCAGCAAACCATCGTCCAGTGCAGGGTGGGGCCAGCAGTCCCCCAGCGACACCCCCTCAAGGCTGATGCGGCCGGGCCACACCGGGCCGAAGGCGCGCAGCAGGGTGTCGAGGACGAATTCGGCCTGGATCACGCCCGAGCTGGCATGGTTCACCAGATAGTCGGCCAGGTTTCCAAGCCGGGCTGGCGAGCCAAACACCCGTGGTGTGGCCGCCATCACCTCACCGAGGCGGCGCAGCAGGCTGGTGCGGCCCTGCAGCCCAACCAGTGGATTGCGCTCACTGACCTGGAAGACCTCGGCCAACATGCTGGTCGCAAGGGCAGAAAGGGCACTCGCGTCGCTGCGTAGCGGGTGGCTCGGGTCGGCAGAAAGGGCGCCACTTTCGAACAGCGCCAGGCTGGCAAGCGCAAGGCCTTCCGAGCGGCCATGGGTCTGGCCACTGCGCTGCTCGGTATAGTGCCAGTCAGGGCCCGCGCCTGCGTCGAGCAGCACGCTGGGTACGACCAGATCAATGGCCACGCGGGCGCGTTCCAGCGGATCGCTTACATCGATGTGCGTGCTCAGTGCTTGCCAGCGGTCGATACCACCGGCTTCGAAGTGACGCCAGCGGCTGTGGTAGGGCACGTCCAGATCAGGGTAATCATGACGGATGGTTTCAGCGACGTAGGCCGCTGCAGTGGGAAGCGCCGCGTCGTTCCACTGAAAGAAAGACGAGCGACCGTTCTCCACCGCTGCCATCACCACTGCACAGCGTTCGCGCACTGCACGGGCGCTGAGCAAGCTGGCAGCGGGATGACCGGTTGGTACCGGGGTATGCCAGCCGGTGGCGGTTTGCATTTCGGCGGCAAATGAAGCGGGGTTCATTCGTGCAGACCTCGTCCTTTCGCAATTTCAAGTTCTGCCGCGGCGGGTGTCCCCTGCGGCGAAAAATAGCCAGCTGCCACCTTGGCGTCCATTTCGACGCGGGCGTCAGCCGGAATCAACGCGTCCGGTATGGCCACCCGCTCCACCACCTCGATGCCGGCTGCAACCAGGGCACCGTGCTTCATGTCACTCATCGAGGCCCAGCGGTCGATGCGGCGGATGCCGAGCCAGTGGAACACGTCCGGCATCAACTCCTGAAAGCGCATGTCCTGAACGCCGGCCACGCATTCGGTACGGGCAAAGTAGGTCTCCGCACGGTCGCCGCCTTTCTGCCGCTTGCGCGCGTTGTACACCAGGAACTTGGTCACCTCGCCCAGCGCACGGCCTTCCTTGCGGTTGTACACCACCAGGCCGACGCCACCTTGCTGTGCCATCTCGATGCAGATCTCGATGCCGTGGGCGAGGTAGGGACGGCAGGTGCAGATGTCCGAGCCGAACACGTCAGAGCCGTTACATTCGTCGTGAACCCGACAGGCAATTTTAGTCGCTGGATCGCCAAGTTTTGTGACATCGCCGAACAGATACAAGGTCATGCCACCGATGGGCGGCAGAAAAACCTTGATGTCGGGCCGGGTGACCAGTTCGGGGAACATGCCTGCGGTCTGTTCGAAAAGGGTGCGACGCAGATCGCTTTCACGGATACCGAACCGTTCGGCGATGCCAGGCAGATACCACACGGGATCGATCGCCGCCTTGGTGACCTTGACGTCGCCATTGGCTGCCAGGATGTCGCCATCGGGCACCAGGCGCCCGGCCGCCATGGCTGCAGCCAGTTCTGGCATGTTGATGTGTGCCTTGGTCACCGCAATGGTCGGTCGGATGTCGATGCCGGCGGCGATCAGATGCGCGAAGTCCTCGGTTGCCCGGTGGCCCCAGGGATCGAGTGAGACGATGGCGCCAGGGTCATTCCATTGCGGAAAGGGCCCGATCGGTACCGCCGGTGCCGTGTTGGACAGGTCTGGGCGGTGCCCCGCCTGCAAGTTGCCCGCCGCGACTGCCAGCGCCCGGTACAGCGAATAGGCGCCGGAATGGGTGCCGATTGCATTGCGATGGTTGGGCTGGCTCATGCTGGCAATCAGCGGGCCGCGCTCACGCGCACTTGGCGCGCCCCACTCGATGGCCTGCTGCTGTCCGGGACGGGTACGGGGATGCGAGGTCAACACGATATGGGACGCCATGACGGACTCCTTGCGCTGTCGATCGGAACCTGACTGTTTGGTCAGATTCCGTCAAGCGAGTTTCATGCCATGGGTTTGAGCGCGAAATAGGGGCTTTCCCACCCCCGGGGCGCACTGCATTCGTGCTCGGTCAAGTGTTTCGGTTTCCGCAGGCCCGAACTTGGTGCCTGCGCGGGGGCCGCCACTGCCAGGCCCGACAGGGTTCAGGCTGAGCCGTCGTTACGCAGCCGCTTCCGTGCCGTCAGCAGCGACATCATCACGGTGGGGATGGAGATCACGGCAAACAGCGCCAAGCCCAGCGGCGCCAGGCTGAGGTCCGAGATCGAAACGAGCATCAGCAAGGCCTGAGCCTGCACGATGGCCAGCCCCCAGCGCCACGCACGCTGGGGTGCAAAGTGACCGACTGCACCCGCAATCAGGATGGCGAGCGGGTAGCTGATCACCCAGTAGACCTGCGCATCCCAGGCTTCCTGGGCACCTGTCAGCACGCCGGTGATGACCCACAGCAAGGTACCGCTACCGATTGCGGCGGTGTAGGCCTGGGTATCGGACCAGGTTTTCATCGGGGGCTCCTGAATAAGGGGACAGCGCGTTGGTTTGCCACTTGAAAAATGTGGAACGGCTGCAAGTTTGACGGATTTGAGGTGTGGACCCAAGCGCGGTGCTCAGGCCGGTTTGCGACGGGCCGGTTTGCGTTTGCCACGGGTGGCCGGCTTCTGCGTTGCGTGAAGGTCGAGCTGGTCGAGCCAGAGCAGGGTATCCGCGTAGCTCAGAAAGCGTTCGACGTAGGCGGGCGACAGTTGCTGCAACTGAGTCAGGGCTTGCAGCACCAGATGATGCGCATTGAGCGGGCCCGCGTTGTCGGGTGCCTGTGCCATTGCCCGGGTAAGCTGGCGATCGGTATCGAGGCGTGACCAGGTCCGGCGAAAGTAGCGTACTGCCTTCAGCTCTGTCCGTGCCGTGTCCTCATGGGCCACGTTGTCAGAGGCGTAGGGTGTGCGGACCGGTACGGCCTGACCGATATGGGCAAGCAGATCGGCAAGCGTGCGGACGGGGGCTCGTCTGTGCAGGGCATCGAGGTTGCGGTGCACAGCAGCAAAATCTCCGGTGTCGAGCAGTGCGTTCAGTTGCGCGCGGGTGGTGGTGGCAAGTTCGGCTTCGGCTGCGATGCGGGTGATGGCCTGCTGCCGGGCATGCTCCAGGCGCTCACGGTAGGCGTCGATGCGCGTCGCCAGCCGGCGGGTCAGCAGGCGCTGGCTTGCCTCGCTGCGCCCCTGGGTTCGACGCGACATCGCCTCGAGCAGGCGCAGGCCGACTGGATCGAAGCGCTCGGCGCCACGCGCGCGCAAGTCGGCAAAGGCATCGGGCTGTGGCGCTGTCTGCCCGTCCGACGTCATCGGACCGTCGCTGTCGACTTCAGCCATGGGGCGCAGCTGCCTGCCTGGCGGTACGGGGAACGGGGGCCATTTCCACACGGCGGTTGCGGGCACGTCCCTCCTCGTCAGCATTGGGCGCAACGGGTTGTTCGGCCCCGAACGCGGCTGCAAAGACCGAGGCGGAAGGAATGCCGGCCTCGATCAGGGCGCGGGTCACGGTCAGCGCGCGTTGGGCGGACAGCTCCCAGTTATCGGCAAACTGACGGTTGTTGTCCCGGATCGGCCGGTCGTCGGTAAAGCCGCTGACCATCAGGATCTCGTCACGGCCTTCCAGATAAGTGGTCAGCGGCTGTGCCAGACTGTTCAGCAACTGCCGGCCCTCGGGCTGCAGGGCGTCGGAGTTCAACGCAAACAGCACGCTGCCGCTGATGCCGATGCGTCCGCCGTCCAGTGTCACCCGGCCAGCTGCCAGCGGGGCGGCAAGGGCGTCTTCGAGAGCGATGCGGCGCTGTTCCTCTGCCTGGCGCTTGTTGATTTCGGCCTCCAGGCTGGAGGCCAGCTCAAGCTGAAACCCCAGCACGCCGACTAGAATCAGCACGAACGCACCCAGCAGGCCGGACATCAGGTCGCCGAACACCGCCCATGCCGGGGCCGAATGTTCGAGGCCGGCGTCGGTTTCTTCCATGATCAAACCTCGTCGGCCAGCGCAGCAGGCCGGTTCTTGATTTGTTGCAGATCATCGACGATGCGTTGTTGCGACATCATGCTCAGGTCGATGATTTCACGCGCCTGTGCAACGTAGTACGCCATCTGCTCGTCGCTGCGGTTCAGGGACTTGTCCAGCGCCTCTTCGATGCGCTGAAGGTTGCCGGCCAGCTGCGCGCTTGCCGTGCCAAACTGCTCCACCGCGGCTGACATCGCCTCGCCCAGGCTGGCGACTTCGACTGCGCTTCCGTCCAGCTGGCTGGCAAGTTCGCCCATGCGACTGGCCTCGGCATCGACACGGGTTTGCAATGTGTTGGTGGTGCGCTCCAGCAAATCCGCCGCCGTACCCACCAGCGCGTCAATGGCGGCGCGTTGTTCGGTGGCGGCATGATTGATGGCATCGAGCAGCCCTCCCATGGTTTCCATGATGCGGCTGCGCTCGACTAGCATCTCATTGTCGCGCGCGATGCTGGCCGACAGTTCCTGTCGCAGCTGGATGATGACGTCGGCTGCGGCGCGCGGTGCCTCGGCCGCGGTCTGCATCAGTTGGGAGACCTGGGAAAGGGTGGCCGCCGTCTGGGCTTCGGTGTGGGTGGCGATGCGCTGTGCGGTTTCCTCCAGCTTGCTGCAGATGCGGTTCTGCTCTGCGCTGGCATGGCTTGCGGCATCCTGCCAGGATTGCTGCGCGGCGGTGGTCATCGCGTCCAGCGCGGCCTGTTGGGTGGCGAGCCGGAGGTCGTCCCGGCTGGCCAGTCCGGCTTGCAGGCTCTGGGCCTGTTCATGCAGTGTGTTCGCCAGTCGTGCGCTTTGCTCGGCAAACGCGTTGGTCACGTGGGTCAGCGTCGCCTCCAGGCGTTCGCCCAGCTGGCTGTTGGTCAGCGTCTGCTGGCTGGCAGCGGCCTGCCAGGCTTGCGCGGCCTGCTGCGCGCCGGCATCGACGCGCTTGCCCAGCGCATCGAGCTGGGTCTCGATCGCCGCAATCAGCTGTTGTTGCTGCTTGCCCGTCTCGCGCGCCAGGCCCGTGGTGCGCTCGGCAAGCTGTCTGCACAGATCGGTGTGGTTGTGACCAATGGACTCGAGGAATGTGGATGCATCCTGCTCGAGCTTCCGGGCATGGGCATCGAGGGTATGCTGCAACTGGCGGACGAGTTCCGTGCTGCCCTGGGTGTGCGCATCGACGGCCGTCGTCCAGCGAGCGCTGACCTGGCTGATGCTGTCGTCGAAGCGGGCGCTGACCCCATTCAGGTGCCGGGTGACGGTGTCGGCAACCTGGCTCTGCAGTGCAGTGGTCTCTGCTGCAATTGCGCGCATGGTGGCCTCGACGGCCGGTTGCAGGGCTTCCCCCGCCAGGCGGGCGCTGGCTGACAGGCTGTCCTTCAGCGACTGATCCACCGCAGCCGCCAGCCCGGTGTAGCTGGCGCGTGCTTCGTCATGGAACTGTGCCTGCGCCGCGGCAAGCTGGGTGGCCGATTGCTCGCTGCGCTGGTTCAACTGGTCCATCATCGATTGCAGGGCATCCACCAGCCGCGGCAGCACCTCTGCTTGCCCCTGCAGCGCCCTGAACGTCTGTTGACGCTGGTGGGTCAGCGAGAACTCGCGCAGCGTGGTGGCGATGCGCGCCTCGAGTTGTTGCGCCGCCTGCAGGCGGGCTCGGCGGCACAGTACCGACATCAGCCCCAACATGGCCGATGCAGCCACCCCGGCAATCGAGGTGCCAAACGCCACACCCAGCCCCTTCACCGGGGCTGCGAGTGCGCTGCGGATGGCCTGCAGATCGGTGGTGTGCTCGAGTGCCACAAAGGCACCGTTGAGCGTCAGCACCATGCCGAGAAAGGTGCCCAGCATGCCGAGCAGTACCAGCAGGCCTACCAGGTAAGGGGTCAGCACTGGCGCAGGCAGGCCAGTACGTTCGCCCTCGATGCGTAGCCGTACCGGGTTCTGCAGGCTGGGCGGTAGCTGTGCCAGCCAGCCGCCCAGTTCGGCGGGTGGCGAGGAGAGCGTATTCAGGGTCTGCCTGAGTGAGCGGGTCGCGCGATCAAAGCTCAGCAGCTCCAGCGCGCCGGCCAGATAGGCGGCGGCGATGATCAAGGTGACGCCCAGCGCGACCGGGCTGTGGCCGATGTAGCCGGCTGCGGTCCAGCACACGACGGCGAGGCCGGCGGCAAAGGCCGCCATGGTTAAAGGTCGGTTCATTGAGTCGGGTGTTCCTCGTTTTCCAGTGTTTCGATCAGGCCTTCGACTGCTTGCAGGCGGCAGGCCAGCTCGGCGCGCAGCACGGACTGCATGTCGCGGCAAAAACGCAGCAGCCAAGCGCCGGGTCGCATCCACTGCGCAGGCAAATCCGCCTGATCCGCCGCCAGCGCTTCGCGGTGGGTTTGATACAGACGTTCGAAGTGCCGCGCAAGCAAGGCGGGCAGGTTGGCCAGCAGGGTGCGCTCGCGTGCTGCCAGGCCCTGCTCCAGCACCGCATCGAGCGCTGCCACTCTGGCCAGCGGGGCCGATTGCTCGCTCAGCACCAAGCGCACCTTGGCACGCAGGGTGGTGACGGCATGACTCATCTCACGTTGATGGCTCAGGTAGTAGCGGTGATAGGGGGCGAAATCGGAGGCGCTTTCCACGCTGTCGTTGGGCAATGGGCAGGGCAGGGCAATCCGCACCTTGTCCGATCCGGACAGACCATCTGCAGCGATTGCCTGGGTCAAGCCGCCTGCGACACGTGTCAGCTCGCTACGCAAGGCGACGGCAACCGAATCTGCGGCCAAGCCTGGCAAAACCGTGGGGATGCCCGCATTGAGGGCGGAGTACAGCGCCAGCGAATCGGAAAAGTCCAGCCACTGCCCCAGCCTTTCGGCAAAGGGTTGGCGGTTCTCGACAGGATCGGCAACGGCCAGATCGGCCAGTACCCGGACCAGCGTCGAAGTGTTCAAACGCGTACGCGGCAAACTCTGCGCCATTGTGCAACCCGACGCCCGCTTGGCGAAAAAGGCGCAAGGCTACTATAAAAATCGTTGTCGGTCAGTGCCATGGAGGCCAATCGGAAAGGCGGGATCGATTGTCTGTGTCGATGACACCACCCTGCGGCTACCGGAGCGCGCCTGTATACGACGTTTCCGTCTCCGCATCATCTTGAGCGGGGGCTGTGGCTCAGCTGGCACCGGTCCAGGCGTGAATTTTGCTGACTTGCCTGGGAAAACTTCTCGGGATACTGCCATGCCTGCCTATTCGCTTGCCGCCTGGGCCTTGGAGCACCTTGCCGCGCCTGTCGATGTCGACTGTACGACAACCGTGATGCTCAAGATTCTCGATGGCAAGTGCAAGATGGGTCCGTACGACAAGGACGTCATTCCGCTGCTGTATGACGCCACCCGTCACCTGCCTGGCAAGCTGCTCGATGATGCGGCACACGCCTTGATCGAGCGGGCGCGGGCGGGCGAGCGGGAATCCCTGGTCAGCGAGATCTACGAGCACCGGGTGCTGGCGGAGACGGCCATCTCGCGTCCGGTCATGAAGGCCTATAAGGCACGGTTGCGGGCCGCCGGCGTGTTGAGTGGCTGATCTTGCCCCCGCAGGCAGGGCTAACTGGGCGTTGCACCCACGGCAAGCCACGACCACATCAGAAGTGACACGACATACATGCCGCGTAAGGGGATATAGGTGCGTTGCACCGCTTTGTGCGGGCGTTGGCGCCAATGTCCGTCAGGTTTGAGCGCATCGGCAACCCTGCCAAAAGCTGACAGGTACTTGTCCAGGGTGATCTCCAGCCAGCCAAAGATCAACGCGGCGGCGACGCCCAGCAGTGGGGCCAGCCGGATCAGCGGTGCCGGCGCCGTGTCGCTGTACAGCACACTGAGAAGTCCGCCAGAAATGGCGACAAATACCGTCAGCATGGCAAAACGCAAGGTGCTGTAGTGGCGGATGCTGGCCATGACTTCGGCGTAGTCATCGTTGAAGCTTGGCGTGGAGCACATGGGCATCCCTCAATACATGTCTGGTTTCAGCATAGAGGTCTGCAGCAGGATGCCCAAGGTCGTGTCGCCAAAGCCATGAGCTCAGTGCCCGGCAAGGGCCGCCTCGATCAGACGGCGCGAGATGCTGACCGGGTCGGGCAGCAGCGGCAGCGCGTCGGCGGCAAACCAACCGGCGGCCTCGATTTCGGCCGGGTCGGGCTTGATCTCTCCGCCAGCATGTTCGGCGAGGAAGGCGACCATCAGCGAGTTGGGGAAGGGCCATGGTTGGCTGCCGAAATAGCGCAGCTGCGTGATTTCGATGCCGACCTCTTCCCGGACTTCACGAGCGGCGCATTGTTCGAGGGTTTCGCCAGGCTCGACAAAGCCGGCCAGCGCGCTGAACACACCGGGTTTGAAGTGGGGGCTGCGTGCCAGAAGAAGACGCTTGCCACTGCGCACCAACACCATGATGGCGGGCGAAACGCGCGGGTAGGCCAGCAGGCCGCAACTGGGGCATTGCATGGCCCATTCGCCGTGCTTCATCGTGTTCGGCGTACCGCAACGGCCGCAATACCGGTGTTGCTGTTGCCAGTCGAGCAATTGTACGGCACGTCCGGCCAGCGCAAAGACCTCGTCCCCCGCCTGCGGAAACAGCGCGCGCAACGGGGTGGCCTCCAGTGCCAGATGTGCCGGCAGGGTGGCGATGTCGGCCGTGCGGCACGGGTGTCCGTCGAACTGCCCGGCGGCCAGGCCTTCGTCTGCAAGGCCAAAATCGGCAGCGTGACCAAAGGGCAGGAGGGGGCCCGTCACGTCGGCGGGCAGGGTGAGGATGCGTTGTTCGTAACGCAGGATCCAGTAGGCGGGCGTGCTCATGGCGGCGGGTTCATTCCGGCAGGGGGATGAATTCGAGCTCGTCACCGGGCACCTTCGGAAAGCGTCCTTCCTTCCAGTCCTGCCGCGCCTGTTCGATACGCGCCTTGCGGCTCGAGACAAAGTTCCAGTCGATGAAGCGCTTGCCCAACGATTCGCCACCGATCAGGGCAATGCGGCTGTCCTCACACGCTTCGATGACGACATCCGGCAGGTCCCGCAGGACGGCCATGGCGTGTGCCGGAACGGACGTGCCTGCGACGCTGAGGCGACCCTGCGCAACATAAACCGCGCGCTCGTCGGCCACGGGCAGTTGCAGTCGCTGACCAGGGCGCAGATGGGCCTCGAGGTAGAGCGTCCGGGCGAACACCTTTACCGGCGAGCAGACGCCGTAGGCGGCACCCATCATCACCCTGACCGGCACACCATCCACTTCAACCGCGGGAATGTCGGCAGCAGGGTAGTGGTGGAAAGCCGGGGCGGTTTCCTCATCGGCCTCGGGCAGTGCCAGCCACAATTGCAGGCCGTGCAGGCGATGCGGCACGGTGCTGACCTCCGGGCGTTCGCGTTCGGAGTGCACGATGCCGCTGCCGGCTACCATCAGGTTGATATCCCCCGGACGGATCGCCTGCAGGCTGCCGAGTGAGTCGCGGTGCAGGATCTCGCCTTCAAACAGATAGGTCACTGTGGCGATGTTGACATGGGGATGAGGTCTGACATTGATGCCTTCACCCGCGGCGAAGTCTGCCGGGCCCATGTGATCGAAGAATATCCACGGGCCCACCATCTTGCGCTGCACCGTCGGCAAGGTGCGGCGCACCGAAAATCCCCCCAGGTCCTTGTCGCGGGGCTGGATGAGCAGCTCGACCGCGGGGCATTCCGGCGTGTTTGTACAGTCTTGTTCTGTTTGCAGATTCAGGTCACTCATGGGGCGTCCTCCTTGGGGGGTGGAGACGGTGGTCGTGCGCGCTCGGTGGCAGAGCCAGACTTTTACCATGTGTTGTCCGCCTTGTGCATGCGCGTGAATAAGGCATCGACCTGCCCGGACTTGCTGCCAGCCAGGTACCGGCGCATGGGCATCGATCTTGCATGAATGCCGTGTCTTCTGCAGGAAACCGACATGAACTCCCACCTGGATTGGTCCGCCTACGAAGGCGGCAGCGACTTTGGCTTTGGTTTTGGCGATGCCTTTGGTGCGCCGGTCGAGCCGGGCAGCGGCTTTGGCAAGGCCGCTGCCGCGTGCAATGGCAAACTGCAGTGCCTGAGTGACGAGCACGAAGTGATGTGCCCGAGCTACCGGGCGACACAGGATCCCCGGCACAGCACACATCATCGCGCCCTGACCCTGCAAGCTGCCGCAGAGGGCCGCCTGGGCGAACACGCTTACGCCAGTGCCGAGATGATCGAGGCGCTGGCGCTGTGTGTCGGCTGCAAAGGCTGCAAGCGGGAATGCCCGAACGGTGTCGATATGGCGCTGATGGTGGCGGAGGCGCATGCGCGGCGCTGGCAGGCCGTGGGCAAGGTACCGTTGCGTGAGCGGATGTTTGCCCGCATGCCCGAGCTAGCGCCCCATCTGGCGCGTGTCAGATCCCTGCTGCGCCTGCGCGACAAGATACCGGGAGCGGCTCGCCTGCTTGAGCGTGTACTTGGCATCGCGGCGGCGCGCAGCCTGCCGCGACCTGCAGAGCAGGCCTTCCTTGACCGGGCACCGGTCGAGCATGACGGCACGGCGGGGGAGGTGGTGCTGCTGGTGGATACCTTCAGCAACCACTTTGATCCCGAACTGGCCGAGGCGGCACAGGCCGTGCTGGTCGCAGCTGGCTATCGGGTGCACCTGGCACGGCCGCAGGATGGCGGTCGTGCGCTCTGTTGCGGCCGCAGCTACCTGTCGTCAGGTTTTGTCGAACAGGCCCGGGCAGAGGCCAGCCGGATGGTCGAGGCACTGATGCCTCACGTCGAGCGCGGCCTGCCCGTGATCGGGCTGGAGCCCTCCTGTCTGCTGATGTTGCGCGACGAATATCACGCCCTGGGACTGGGGAGCGCTGTGGCGGCACTTGCACGTTCGGCGCTACTGCTGGAGGAGTTCCTGGCACGCGAACACGATGCCGGACGTCTGACGTTACGCTTCCCGGATCAAGCCGGCAGACGTGTGCTGGTGCACGGGCATTGCCACCAGAAGGCCTTTGGCGTGATGCCCGCCATGCATAAGGTGCTGGGTTTGATCCCGGGCCTGGAGGTCAGAACCGTCGACTCGAGTTGCTGCGGCATGGGCGGCAGCTTTGGCTATAAAGCCGAGCATTTCGAGGTGTCGATGGCGATGGCCGAGGCCAGCCTGTTGCCCGCGGTGCGGGGAGCAGCGCCGGATACCGCGATCGTAGCCAACGGCACCAGTTGCCGTCATCAGATCCTCGACGGCGCCGGTCGGCCTGCGCAGCACCTTGCGCATTTACTGCATGCCGCGCTGGGACACGGTCGGACCTGACACACCGCACATGTTCCATGGTGTGGGTGCATGCCGGTGCAGCAAAAGTCAATCAAACACGCTGCAGGCAGGATCGAGGCGACGATGCCGGCTGAAACTGGCTTATCATACGGAACTCAGATCAGATCATCGTCCGCTTCTTCCCATCATGCCAGCCAGCCACCGCGAGTTCTCCTCCGGCGCGTTTCATGACGCGGGTGGTGCCGTGCGCCTGGCTGTGCGGGATTCGCGCCGGCCGCCCGCACTTGGCTACGGGCTGGCCTTCAAGGTCACAGGGTCTCCGGCCGTGCTTTCTCCGGCCGTGCGGAGACCCGGCCGGAACTGACTTCCGGCTTCTCCGCACGGCACCTTGCCCGGGGGCGCGTCATGTGCACCCCGTTCAAAGTGCAGTCCGCGGCGAGATGCGATTCATCAAGCAAGACTCCATTTCCGCGACCAGGGCTTCGTGCCGGCATTGATGCTGGCACATCAGGTGCCCACCGGAACATCCATCCGCATCCGGACTGCAGACGTCATGCCGCAAGTTGTCTGCGGCGGGAAGGATGCATATGGAGGTCACACAAATGCTCACCAAGCACTTCGTCAGGGTCAAGAAGCCCTGCACCGACGGATTTCGCTGGTTTGTCCGCCATTTTGACGAGGGCGGCGACTATCAGACTTTACTGGATACGATGGTCGCGGCCGGGCGGGTTGGCGATGCCTGCTGGTTGCTGGAGCAGTTTGGTCCCACTGGCGAGGTCCGGACCGTTGATTCCATTGACGCCGAGGCTATCGTGTTTGCCGGCACCTTGCAGGTACGGGGCAATGTCGAGGTCGACGATCGCCTGTACGTCGGCGGCAGCCTGCACGCCGGTGGCGGCGTGCGCGTCGGCGGTGACGTCCTGCTACGGGGCGATTTGCGAATCGAGGGGCGCTTGCGCGCGGCTGGCCGGGTTCAGGTGGATGGCGACCTGCGTGCGGGCTGGGGGGTGGAGGCACTGTCCGACCTGCGTTGTAGCGGCGAACTGCGCACCGACTGGGACGTCGTTTGCGCGGGACGCCTGCGCCTGGACGGAAGCGCCTTTGTCGGCCTGGACCTGAGTGCGGGCGGTGAATTGCGCTGCGGCAAGGGCCTGCACGTGGGCGGCGAAATCGTGGCCGGCGCCAACCTTCGTGCGGCTCAGGGGATCGCCGCTGGTGGGGATGTCCGCAGCGCAATGCATCTGGAGGCCGGATGGGGGATCAGGGCGGGCGGCAGCATCGAGGCCGAGGGGGCGATTCGTGCCGGCGAAAGTCTGCAGGCCGGCGTGCGCATCCGTGCGGGTCACGGCTATGGGGTATTCGCCGGGCTGGATGTTCAGGTTGAGGACTGGCAAAGCAGCGCCTGGGTCAGTGCGCCGCAAAGGCCTGACGCGCTGATGAGCGGGTGGTGGAGTGGCCCATCTGCCGAACAAGGCGGTGAGACGTGAGTGCACCGGCCCTGTCCATGGTCCCGCAGCTGGGGTTTCCAGCCTTGTCCGACTTCACCGCGCGGTTGGGCAGCGTCCTGCCGCGATGGGCCCGATCGCCGAAGCCTGAGCCCCGGGCCGAGTTGCGCATCGATGTCGTCATCGCGCCCGAAACCATCGAGCAGGATCTGGCCGCGCTTCACCAGCGGCTGCACCGTCCGGGTGATCCGGTCAGCCAATGTGCAACGCTGCCCTTGAACCTTCCCGGCCTGCGCGTTCATCATCGGGTGGCCGATGGCGAAGACTACATTTACGTGGAGGACGTGCTGGGCAGACGGCTGGCGGGATACACCGTCTTCAAGCGCCTGGTCGAACTCGATCGCCGCACCGATCGCCACTTTCGCGCGCCGCATTCCCGTTATGCCGCTGCCTATCAGCGCCGGGGCATCGCTACGGCTGTATATGAGTGGGGCCTGGCAAGGGGAGATTGTTTTGTCAGCGGGGCACGACAGTCGGTTGGCGCACATGCCTTGTGGCAGGCATTGGGCCGGCGTCATCCGCTCGGCTTTGCCGAGATCCGCAGCAAGCGGCTCCATGATCTGGCCAGCCCGCCCGACGAGGCGCTCATGACTGCGTTAAGTACCCGCATGATCCTGCTCGGAAGTGGCTGGAGCGCTGCACGCCTGCGTGCCTTGGGCCTGCTGCACGACGCCGTGGGTGCTGAAGGGGAGCGTTTGCTGCGGCGGGCGTGAGCCCGCCAAAGGGTCTCACAGCAAGCGCTCAATCGCCTTGCGTACCTCAGGGGCATCCGGCTTGACCTTGCTTGGGAAGGTTGCCACGACACGGCCGTTGCGATCGATCAGGTACTTGTGGAAGTTCCAGGCGGGTGCCTCGGCGCGACGTGCCAGTTCGCGGAACAGCGGATGTGCCTGGGCACCCCGGACGTGGATCGGCGCAAACATGTCGAAGGTGACGCCGAAATTCAGAAAGCAGACTTCTGCTGCCTTGGCTTCGTTGTCGGCTTCCTGATCAAAGTCGTTTGACGAGAATCCTGCCACCCGCAGCCCCCTGTCCTTGTACTGCTGATGCACGGCCTCCAGTTCTCGGAACTGGCTGGTAAAACCACAATGGCTTGCGGTGTTCACGATCAGCACCGGCTGACCGGCAAGGCGGTCGGAAAGGCGCACGACCTCGCCCGAGTGCAGACGCCGCAACTCGTGGGCGTAAAGCGCGTTTCCAGCGCTTGTGTCTTGTGCGGATACGGTGTTAGGCAACAGCGTTGCAAACAGCGCAAACATGGCGGGGAGCAGGGCGCGAGCGAACATGATCGAATCTCCGGACAAGGTGGCGGATAGACCACGGGCTCAAGGCGGGGTTCGCGTGCAGGTATCTGTTCGACTGGCAGCAAGGATGCTGGGTGTTCCCGGCCGGTCACCTGCGTGGGCGCTTCAATCGTGAACGCTTTGGGGGAAGCGCTGTTGTGCCTGTTGCGTTTCCAGCAGACCCTTCGTAAGGCCCCATTGTGAGGCAACAGGGTGTCTAGGAAACCCAGGGCAATTCAATCCCCCGCCGCGCCATCCGGCCTGAGTACAACTACAAGCTGCCTCTCCATCCACCGCACCAGCAGCTTGTAGATGTCGAAATCAAACGCTGGCTTGCCTCTGGCGATCAGCGGTCCGGCATCTTCCTCGTTTGAAACGGCCCCGTAGTAGCACCAGTTCTCGACCACGTGCAGTGCGTCGCCTTCGCGTATGCCGATTGCACCGCGGTAGGGCCAGGATTCGATCTTGAGGTGTGCGAGTGCGGCCTCGACGCGGGCGTGGTGATCGGCATAAGGTTCCAGCCCCATGCAGGCGCCGCGACAACGGCGCAGCTGGTGGTTGAAGCAGCGCCCCGGGGTGTGTTTTTCCAGGCCGAGCAGGGGTGGGCACAGGGCGTGTTCTGCGCTGAGGGCGCGCAGCCGCTCGACCGCGGCGCGTCGGTTGCGAAAGAATCCGTACAGCTGGCCGGGGTGGTGGAAGTCCACCTCGCCGGGGCGAACCAGGCTGATACCGGCGGGGCCGGCCAGGTCCTTGTCGAGCCGCCAGGCACACAGGTCGCGGTTGCGTCTTAGCTGGCGGTTGAGGATGGGTTGCAGGGATTTGATCAGGCGGGCTTCTTCAAGCAGGGCGCCAAGCTCGCCTGTGGTGCGGATGTGGTCGATGCGTCGCACCTGCTGGCTGAGGCTCAGTTCGCGGTCGCTCTGGTGGTCGGCGTTGAAGTGTGACAGTACCCGGCTGCGTAGCCGGGTGCTCTTGCCTATGTAGAGCGGAATATCGTTCTCGCCGTAGAACAGATACACGCCGGGTGCTTCTGGCAGGGCATCGACTGCGGTGGGGTCCAGGTAGGGTGGCAGGGCGGGGCGGGCGATCAGTTCCCGGATGTGTGTTTCGATCTGCCGTGGCGGAAAGGTATCGTGAATGTGCTGCCAGAACTGCCATATTGCTTGAGCGTCGCTCAGTGCGCGGTGGCGGCTGCCCACCTTCAGGTCGTGGCGTGCGATCAGGTGGTCCAGGCTGTGGCGTCGCTCTTGCGGAAACAGGCGGCGCGATAGTTTGACCGTGCACAATACCCGCGGCCGGATGTTGACGCCGATGCGACGAAAGGCGGCCTTGATGTGGCCGTGATCGAAGCGTGCATTGTGGGCGACGAAGATGCGGCCCTCGAGGCGGTCGAACAGCTCGTCGGCCACGTCCTCGAAGCGCGGTGCGCTGGCCACCATGTCGTTATGGATTCCGGTAAGCCGCTCGATATGCTCGGGGATGCGCATCGCCGGCCGGATCAGGCTGGACCACTCGCGCACGCCCGAAGCGTCGACTTCGATGACCGCGATCTCGGTGATCGACGCGTGCTGTGCCGGGCCACCGGTGGTTTCGATATCCACAAAGGCAAACCCGTCGACCAGGTTAGCGCAGGTGTAGGCATTCATGGATTGGGGCAGATCGAACAGGGTGTGGGGGGGCGTCGGATTGAGGCCACGCTTGTATCGCTGGAGTCTTTCTCTTGAGCTGTATGAAATTATAGTTCATGGGCGTGGTAGCGGGCGAGTTCCGGCGTTGGCGGCGGGTTTGAAAGTGGATGCATCGTTGTTGCAGCGGCACGTTTCGAGGGGGTGCTCCGCTCTGGCCCGGGCGCTACTGCGTCGGGCAAGCGGCGTCGTCGGCAGCAAACCTGACAAGCGTTATGCCAGACGATACGATACAGGGCTCGTGCAGTGTCCTGGCCGTGCCCACGTTGCGTGGTCAGGCAGGGTTGTCGATGGCTTATAAGAACAGGATGGAGACAAGCGATGAGTGTCATATTCGCCAAGACCCAAAGCGGTCAGGACGAACTGACTGGCAGGGCGGGGGGGCTGACGCCCCGTCAGCGCAGGGTGCTGATCATGGTCGACGGCAAGCGTACCGTGGATGAACTTCGGGACATGCTGCATGCCGACGATCTTCAGCACACGCTGGGCTTGCTGGAAGAGTCGGGTTTCATCGAGGTCATCGGAATGAGGGGTGAAGATGGGGCCGTCGGGCCGATGCCGGACGAACCGCTGCCGTCGATCACCGCTTTCCGGCCTGTGCCTCAGCCGCCTGACCCGAAGGAGATGGAACTGGCGCGCAATTTCATCCAGAACACCCTCAAGACTTTCTGCGGTCCGTTTGCCTATCTGCACATTGTGGAGGCCGCCCATGCCGCAAAGACGCACGAAGCGCTCCGCCAGCAGTTCGATCCGTGGTTCAACGCCATTGTGCTGACGCGTGAAGGGCGCCGCCGGGCCGAGGAGTTGCGGGCGATGCTGTTGAAGGTGATTTAAGCCTGGGTGGGACGGATCCAGGGGCCGATGCGGATGCCGCCAGCCGGGACACGGGCTTGGGAGGGCTGTCTTTGGGGACGTACAAAAATGCCAGGGCCCGATGCTTCGGGCCCTGGCATTGACTTGAAACGGCGTGAAGTCGCGATGTTCAGCGCTTCTTGCCCACCCCGTGGGTGTCGCCCGCTTCGATGTCGGCGGTGTTGTCACCGATGATGCTGAGGTCTTCCTTGGCGCGCTGGGCGGCGTTGGGGCGTTCGATCAGCCAGTACAGGAGCAGGCCGATGGCTACCGCATACACCGTCGACTTGGGGTCGGGCATGGCGAGCGTGACGGCCACGATACCGGCCACGCCACGTTCGCTGGAGGTTTTCAGTTCCTCCATGCCCACCATGATGCAGATGTAGGCGGTCAGCACCAGCGTCAGCGACAGTGCGATCGGCAACACCGGCTTGAACACCGACACCAGTGGCAGGATGAAGATCGCGATCAGGCCGGTGATCCAGAACGTGCCGCCACCGGAATAGATCGAATCCATGGCCTTGCGGCCCAGGGCGTAGCGCTCGGCCACGGTGGCATGCGCAGCGGTCCACAGCGGGCCGGCCAGGCCGGGCCAGGGGGCGAGGAGCGCATGCAGACCGTTGCGGATGGCGGTGACCAGGTGGACGCGGGTAACGTCGAGTTCGATCTTTTCATCCGGACGCAGGTGATCAACCCGCTTGCACAGGGTGAAGCCGACCAGGATGTCACCGAAGGCGATCACGTAAGCGATGATCGCGGTCGGAATCGCCAGCAGGAACATCTCCGGCGTGGGCATGCCGACGTTGAACACCAAGTAGTTCATCATCAGGCCAAAATCCGGCTGGGTGATGCCCCACTGGATGTCGGGCAGCGGGTATTCGCTGACCGCCCAACCAATGATCATGGCCACGAACATGCCGGGAATCATGCCGAAGTTCGAGATCATCTTGGCGAAACGGTTGGTTTCGACGACATGCTTGAACGACAGCGAGAACAGGATGTAGGCCGAAACGATGGAGCCCAGCAGCAGCGAGATCGGGGTGGAGTCGATGCGGCCACCGGTTTTCAGTTCGCCCATCATTGCCGCGATACCGGCGCCGATGATGATGCCCGACTTGAGCGAGTTGGGAATGATCTTGACCAACTTGTTGCCCAGCCCGGTCAGCCCGAGGAACAGGAAGATGATGAAGACCTCGACCTGCAGCGCGAACATGGCCTTGACGGCTTCCGGCCCTGGCTCGAAGGCCTGCAGGTACAGCAGTACCACGGGAATCGCCGGGGTGATCCAGCCCGGTACCAGGGGTACGCCCATCAGGGCCGGCAGCAGATAGCCGATGCCGGCAATCACGCAGAAAGCCAGCGCGGCCTCATAGGGCATGCCCAGGTACTTCATCAACAGCGGAATCATGCCGAGGCTGACCACGAACATGAACAGCCCTTGCACCATCTCCGGGAACTCCCAGCGATAGTGGATGAACGGCAGGCGGATCTTGAACGGGCCGAGGGCCCAGTAGGGATGTTCCGCACCATGCGGACGCTGCATTGCCATTTGCCTCTCCTTTATGTGTTTTTTGCAGCCCGGGAGTCGTGTTGCGCGACTCCGGCTGGCGCTTGCTCCACCGATGCACGGATCGCAGCCCTGCGGGCTCCATACGCATCTGCGCCCTCGCGCCGGGCGCAAGGGTCGCAAAAAAACATGTCCGGAATAGCGCCAAAATGTACTGAATCTTGTCCGCGACGCTGTAATCCCGCAGTCGGGGAAATAGAATCGGGGCTGGATGTGCACGCAGGTGGTGAGCGAAGTGGAGCGAGGCGAATCGACAGGCGAGGCCGGGCGGATGTTGCAGAGGCCGGCGGTGTGTGGTGCTGGCGAATGGATGATGGGATCGTCTGCTCGCGAGGGCGGGCCGTCGGCGGTGGATATGGCCGGGGATGTCAGCCAGGGCGAGCGTCGCCTGCGCCAGATCACTGACACGATTCCGGCACATATCGCCTATTTTGATGGGGACTGGGTCTTCCGCTACGGCAATCGCCGCTACGCAGAATGGTTTGGTACCACCAGCGATGCCATGACCGGGCGCACGGTGGCGGAGGTGATTGGTCCCGAGGTGTTTGCCAAGGTCGAGGCCAGTGTCGGCCGAGCGCTGGCAGGCGAGGAGGTGACCTATGAGTACTCGATGACCCGCAGCTGTGGTGAGGTGCTTTATGCCCGAAGCACGCTACTGCCCGATTTTGGTGTCGATGGCCGGGTGGTCGGCTGCTATGTGCATGCGGTCGATATCACCGAGCAAAGGCGCACCTACGAGGCCTTGGCGCAGGCTCAGAAGATGGAGGCCATCGGCCAGCTGACCGGCGGACTCGCCCACGATTTCAACAACATGCTCACCGTGGTCATGGGGAGCCTCAATGGTCTGGCCGACGCTCTGGGTGAGCATCCTGCCGTGCCGACCTATGTCGAACCTGCGATCGCCGCCGCGACCGCTGGTGCAGCACTGATCAAGCGCCTGCTCGCCTTCTCCCGTCAGCAGCCCATCGATCCGCGACCGGTGGAAATCAACGAGGTCGTACATGGCATGTCGCGCCTGATCCGGCGTTCGCTACCGAGCAACATCACCATCTCTACCATCACTCACGAGGCCGAGCTGGAGGCATTGACCGATCCGTGCCAACTGGAAAGCGCATTGCTCAACCTGGCGCTTAACGCACGCGACGCCATGCCCCAGGGGGGCGAGCTGCGTATCGACTGCACCTTGCAGCCGCTGGATGCGGACGCAGCCGCCAGTCTCGAACTGGCACCCGGCAACTATGTCCAGATTGCCGTCAGCGACAATGGTACGGGCATGGATGGCGAAACCCTGGCGCGCGTTTTCGAGCCTTTCTTTACTACCAAGGAGTTTGGTATCGGCAGTGGACTGGGCATGGCCATGGTGTATGGCTTCATCCGCCAGTCTGGCGGTGGGGTGCGTATCCGCAGCCGGCAGGCGGTAGGGACCACGGTTGCCCTTTTGCTGCCGCAGGCTTCGGTACCCACGCGTTGCACGCCATCCAGATCGAATCCTGACGTGGCTGACGAATCCCGTCTGGTGCTGCTGGTTGAGGACGACGACAAGGTGCGGGAGGTGGTGCGCAAGCAGCTGTCTGCGCTCGGCTATGTGGTGCTCGAGGCAGAAAGTGGGCATGAGGCTGCCGACATGATCGAGAACATTCCGGCGATCCAGCTGGTGCTGAGTGACATCGTGATGCCCGGAGGCATGGATGGTCGTGCGCTGGCCCGTTTTGTCCGCCGCTTCCGGCCTGCACTGCCGGTGGTGTTGATGAGCGGCTACGCCCACGCCAGCCGGCCGGCGCTGGAGCAACCGGCGTTTCAAGTGCTGGACAAGCCCTTCAGCCAGCAGGCGCTGGCCGATATGTTGCTGCGTGCGTTTGCCGACGGAGCGCGGACATGAGCCCGATGGACAAGCCCGGGGCGATGATCCACATCGTCGAGGACGATGCCCGGGTCGCCCAGCTGATTGGTGAGACCTTGCACCGGTTCGGCTATCAGTATCTGGTGTTCTCGTCCGGTGGTGATTTCCTGCGCCAGTTGCGGATATCGCCGCCCGAGCTGTGCATTCTCGATCTTGGCCTGCCCGATATGGATGGGATGGAGGTTCTGCAGCAATTGCGCAGCCGCCATCGCTTTGGCCTGTTGATCGCCAGCGGGCGGGTTGACACCCACGATCGGGTGATGGGGCTGGAGCTGGGCGCCGATGATTACGTTCTCAAGCCCTTCGAGCCGCGTGAGCTGATCGCCCGCGTGCGCAGCATCCTGCGGCGGTATCAGCCGGTGGTGCCTGCAACCGATGGGCAGCGGGTGGCGCATTTTGCGGGCTGGTGCTTCGAGTGCGGCAGCAACGTGCTGATTTCGCCGACAGGGGAGCGGACATCGCTGAGCCTGGCCGAGGCGCAACTGCTGCTTACCTTGCTGGAGCGCCCCAATCAGATCCTGTCGCGCGAGCAGTTGCTCAATGGTCGCGATGTTTCGGCACTGGACCGCAGCATCGACCTGCGGGTTTCGCGCCTGCGCAAGCGCTTTGAACAGGGGGCGCTCGACGGCAAGTTCATCAAGACCGTGTATGGTGCGGGCTATCTGCTGGCGACCACGGTCCGGTGGGCGTGATCGAAGCGTGCGTTGAACCGGCAGCAACATCCCGACCAGACCCTGCTTGGCGCCTAAAGCCCGGGCCCGTTCGGCCGTAAAGTACATTGTTCAATACTTATAATTCCACAAGGACAAGCCGGATGTTCAATCCTTTCGTCAAGAGCGGGGTCCTGGATGTCCTCGAGGCAATCGAGCAGACTCAGGCCGTGATCGAATTTGATCTGCAGGGCACGATTGTCCGGGCGAATCGTAAGTTTCTTGATCTGCTGGGCTACACGCTGGAAGAGGTCCGTGGCCGCCCGCACCGGATGTTCCTGAGCCCTTCACGGGCGGACAGTCCCGATTACCATGCTTTCTGGCGTGATCTGCGGGCGGGAACGCCGCAGAGTGGGGAGTTTCTGCGCCATGCGAAGGACGGCAGGGCCGTCTGGATTCAGGCAACCTACACGCCCATCATCCGTGGCAACAAGGTGCAACGCATCATCAAGTTTGCGACTGACGTCACGGCCCAGGTGCTTGCCCGGGCCAGGCTCGAGTCGCAGATCCAGGCGATCAATCGAGCGCAAGCCGTCATTGAGTTCGGCATCGATGGCACCATCCTCGATGCCAACGAGAACTTCCTGAAGCTGATGGGCTACCGGCTCGACGAGATCCGGGGGCAGAAGCACCAGATCTTCGTGCCGCCCGCGCAGCGGGAGTCCAAAAGCTATGCTGAATTCTGGCAGAAACTGCGTTCAGGCCAGTTCCAGACAGCAGAGTACGAGCGGGTTGCCAAGAACGGACGTTCGGTGTGGATTCATGCCAATTACAACCCCATCCTCAACCCGGCCGGCGAGGTCGTCAAGGTGGTCAAGTTCGCCAACGACATCACCGAGGAGGTCTTGCGCAACAATGAGTTCAAGATGCTCTCCCTGGTTGCAAACGAAACCGATAACTCCATCATCATTACCGACCCCGATGGCCTGGTTCAATACGTCAACCGCGGCTTCACCAAACTGACCGGGTACACGCTCGACGAGGTCCGTGGCAAGAAGCCGGGCCCTATCCTGCAAGGGCCTGCGACCAGCCGGGAAACGGTCGAATTGATCAAGAATGCGCTTCGGGAGCGGCGTCCGATCTACAACGAGATCCTGAACTATGCAAAGTCTGGGGAGCCCTACTGGATTTCCCTTGCAATCAACCCGGTGCTGGATGCAAATGGCAGGCTCGAGCACTTCATCTCGATTCAGGCAAACATTACCTCCACCAAAGAGCTTTCGCTGGAATCCGAAAAGCGCTTTGCTGCAGTCAGCGTATCCAACGGCGTGGCCGAGTGGGATATCAGCGGCCTGCTGGTTGAGGGCAACGAGTACATGGTTCGCCACCTCGGTCACCAGAGCAGGGCTGAGTTACTCGCGCGCAAAAGGAATCTGCGTGACATCCTCGGTGCAGAAGACTTTTCCCGGCTGTTGCAGGGTGAGCAGATCGCCCGTCAGTTCGCCGTGCCTGACAAGGACGGCAAGCCTGTCCAGTTCAGCGGGACGCTGTGCCCGATTACCGATTCTGTAGGCACGATCAAGCGGATCGTCAGTTACGGTGTCGACGAGCAGGCCAAGTTCGAGGCGGCGCAAGTCACCGACCGTGAGATGCGCCTGGTTCAGGAGTCGAGCAGCCAGATTGCCAACATCATCGGCAGCATCAACACGATCACCGAGAAAACCAACCTGCTCGCGCTCAATGCCGCCATCGAGGCTGCACGTGCGGGCGAATCCGGCCGGGGCTTTGCCGTCGTTGCCGACGAGGTACGCAAGCTCGCACAGCAGTCGGCGGTGTCGGCAACCGAGATCACTCAACTGGTCAAGGAGAGCACCGAGCGCATCGATCGCTTGAGCACCTCGCTCAGCGCCTTGTTGTCTTCGTCCTGAGCTCGCTTGGCGCACCGGGCCGCGTGCCCGGATCGTGAAGCGGTATGATGACTGCGTCGCCCACTCACCGCATCACGCCAGATCCATGAACACCAAATTGCCCGAGTGCATCGAACTTGAAACCGCACCTCAGCCAAGCCATAGCCTGATCTGGCTGCATGGGCTGGGGGCCGATGGCAACGACTTTGTGCCTGTCATCCCGGAGCTCGAGCTGCCGTCCACTGTCGCCTTGCGCTGCATCTTTCCTCATGCGCCCCTGCAAGCGGTGACGTGCAATGGCGGCTACGTGATGCGCGCCTGGTACGACATCCTCAGCCTCAGCCCGAACGAGCGACGTATCGATGTTGCTGGCTTGCAGGCATCGTGCGCTGCGGTCGAAGCCTTGATCGACCGTGAGGTGGCGCGCGGCATACCGGATTCGCGCATCATCCTCGCCGGTTTTTCGCAAGGCGGCGCGGTGGCCTACAGCGTTGCGTTCGGACGGACTGCGCCGCTTGCCGGCGTGATTGCGCTCTCCACTTACATTCCCAGTCCTGAATTGCTGACCTGCCTGGATCAGCACACCCACCTGCCGGTGTTCGTGGCGCATGGGGATGAGGATGCGGTGGTTTCACCGGCCATGGGTCAGGCCGCGCGGCAGCGTCTGCTTGACGCCGGTCTGAAGCCGGAGTGGCGAACTTACCCGATGGGGCATCAGGTCTGCCGGCCGGAACTGCGCGATCTTGGGCGATGGATTGCCGGGCTGGTGTCCACCTAGGTACGAATATGATCCTCAGCCTGCATACACGACCTCGGCACTGCGAACGACACTTTCCCTGAAATGGCGAGATAGGTCTGCTGCAGTGCGCAAGTCGACTTTGCATCCCATCAAGCCGGAAAGCTCGATCTCAAGCCCGGAGATGCCCAGCAAGCCGGGGATGTGTCCCTGCTCGAACTCAACCAGGAGATCGATATCGCTGTCGGGTCGGGCCGTGCCCTTCAAGCGTGAGCCGAATAGCGCAAGGCGGCGGATGTGATGCTGTCGGCAGAATCCGGCAAGCGTTTCGGCATCGGGCGAAAGATTGCGTGCCATTGACTTTGTACCGTGAAGGGTCGTCATTGCTGAATTATCGACTCAATGTTGCGGGAAGTCAGCCCTTTGGGAGCGGGGCGCCAGCCTGGGCCGCCTTCATCCGCATCAGCAGCGCATGCAGCATCTCGGTTGACAGCCCGTGCAGGACCAGACGGTAACCGGCGCGCAAGGTGCTCATGGGGACCAGTGGGTGCTTGTTGTTGAGCAGGATCAGGTGCTGGGGGGCGCCCAGGATGGTGGCTGCGTAGATGCCGATGGTTTCATCGAGCTGCAATGAGTTGGTGGCGCGCCAGAAGTCGTTATCGGTGAGAAACAGCTGGTAGATCGGGGTGAAGCACTCGATTGCGGTCTGCAGGTCCATGAAGTTGAGTGCCTTGTCCGGCATGGCGTCAAGCCGGACTGCGGGCTCGGTGATCATGCTGAAGTCGGGCTCGGAGACGGTTTCCAGCTGCCGGCCGTGGTCGCGCAGTGCCTGGTTCAGGCGGATGACGAAGTTGAACAGGTTCAGATCATGTTTGAGAAACAGTTCGTCCTTCAGTTCGTCGAGTGCCACCGGGGTGATTGGGCTGGTCTCGACCGGGATGGGCGAGTTGCGTGCGATGAATTCCAGAATCTGTGCGCCCAGCGTGAAGTGGCGCAGCACCAGCCAGTTGGCCTCCGGCGAGACAAAGCGTTTCATGCTTTCGGCCAGTAGGTAATGCAGCGCGCGCGAGGCTGCCCAGCGTTTGGGCAGTAGCAGCTTGACGATCTGGATCAGCACGATCAGCGTGCGTGCCAGCGGGCGGACGAAAGGCAGCACAAACTGTCGTGAGCGCGAGCTGGAGTCCTTCAGCCAGGCGGCTTTCACGGTGTCGTCCAGCGGCGTGCTCTGGTCGAGGTAGAGCGCCAGCCAGGGGCTGGGGTCGCGTGGGTCGTGGGGGTGGGTCAGAAAATCGGGCGCGGGCTTCATGCGTCGGTGTCCAGGATGTGATGGAACTGCATCAGGTAGAGCTGGGCGGTACGGCGCGCAGTGCCCAGGATGTGGCGTACCGCGTCGGGTTCGACGGCGATGGCCAGCGTGACCGCATCAAGCCAGCGTTGCAGGTGATGCTGGTCGTTGGTGCCGTGGTACTCCAGAAAGCGGAAGGCTGTCGGTGGCAGTGCAAGCTGGCGACGCAGCAAGGGCAGCAGGGCCGGAACGATGCGCTGACCGGTGCCTTCGATAATGTAGATTGCACCCAGCAGGCCCAGCGGGTTGGGGCCGGCGGCCAGCGCGTGCAGGTAGGCGTTGAGTGCCTCGCCGCCAGGGTTGCGGCGCAGCGCGTCCAGTGCTTCGGTGCCGCCAGCGGCCAGATAGTCTTCATACAGGATGGTGAAGTCGCGTTGTTCTTCACCGGCATGGGTTTCGATCAGCGCACCCAAGGCGGCAAAGGGCGCATTCAGTGAGGCGACGGCTTCGCGCATCCATGTGCTGCCCTCGCGCACTTGCGGTACCCATTGCGCGGTCCAGTTGCGGTAGTCGTCGATGGTGAAGCGGCCATCGACCAGTTTGTGGACGACCGGCGTGCGCCAGACCTCCGACCGATAGTCGTGCCAGATGCCGGCAAGATGGGTCAGCAGGTGGCTGAGGTGTGCGGGGGCATCGTCGGCGGTATGAGGTGGCGGCGGGAGTTCGGTGTCCAGCGTGGATCGCGACGGTGAATGCACTGTGCGGGAGGGCGGCGCTCCGGGGGCATCGGCGGCTTCGACTTCCAGCAGCATGTAGGCGGCACTGATGCGGCCGGATTCGGGAATGAAGCAGAAGATCTTCTGCCCGGGGCGCAGCGTGTGGGTGTCGAGAAACTCTGCCAGCATGATGTAGATCGACGCGGCCCCGGTGTTTCCACGGGTCGCAAGATTGCTGTACCAGCGCTCGCGCGGAATGCTCAGCCCCGCCTTGTCGAGCAGTTCCTCCACCACCGGGATGAAGCGGGCCGATGAGTAGTGGCACAGGAAGTGATCGATGTCGGCGGAGTTTATCCAGCCCTCGCGTACCAGCTTGACGTATTCGTGGATCGAAACGTCGAATAGATGAGGCAGCAGGCGGATGTCCTGTCGGATGGCGAGCGCCCCGTCGGCCTCGGCTGCCGAAGATGAGGGGTAATCGAGAAAGGACTGGCTGCGGTCGGCCGACAGTCCAAGCTGCATGCATACCGGATAGTCGCCGGCAAAGCTCTGCTGATGCACCCACTTCAGCTTGAGGCGCAGGCCCTTGCTTGCACTCGGCTGGCGGGTCAGTAGCAAGGCCCCGGCGCCGTCAGACAGCATCCAGCGCAGGAAGTGGGCGTCGAAGTCGGCATCGTAGCCACGCGGGGCAAAACGGCTGCGTTTGAACATGCGCGACGGCATTTCGGCTGCCGCTGCAATGGCGTGTTGGTGCCCGCCCAGTTCGACTGCCTGCGCCGCGTGTTTGATGGCCATGACCCCGGCCGCGCAGATGCCCTGGCTGGAGAGGGTTTCCATGGGGGGCGCCCCGAGCTCGCCGTGAATCATGCTGGCAAAGCCGGGCATCAGTGCATCGCCACCAGAGGAGCCGACCGCCAGCAGACCTGCCTCATCCAGACGGATGTCGGTGCGCCCCAGGCAGTCCTCAATCGCGTTGGCGGCCAGGCGGGCGTGCGACATCGTGGTGTTGCCCTCGGTGTCGATCGCGTAGTGGCGCTGCAGGATGCCGTTCTCGGCCAGGATGCGCGCCTTGATCCGCGAAGAGAGGCGGTTGAGCGGCGCGATGTAGGCGTCCATCTCGTCGTTGCCGATCGCTGGGCCCGGCAGATGGAAGCCAGCGGCCTCGACATAGACGTGGTCGAAACGGGTAGGCATCAGGGGTTCTCCGAAGCGTGGACGGGGGCACGGGGCGCGCCGCTTGCCGGGCTCATCAGGCTGCGGCTACGCAAGCGCGGCACGAATGCTGCAAGCAGGAAGGTGCGGAACATGTAAGGCAACAGGCCACCCGCATTCAGGCGCGGATCAACGCGTTCGCGGTAGTGGCGATGCAGCGTGGTCAGCTTCGACCAGTGTGCTTTTGGGTGCGCATGGTGGGCGGTGTGCAGGCCGATGTTGAACAGCAGCGGATTCACCCAGCCTTCGAAATTGCGCGCATGGTTGATGGAAGAGTGGCCATCGGCATGGGCGTGCTGCAGGTAGTTGGTGGCGAGCAGCCAGTGCAGGCCATGCAACTGCGGCAACAGCACCAGCAATAGCCAGTTCTGTAGGTCGATGGCGGCCGTCAGGGCCCAGAGCATCAGCACCGCCGCGTACTGCCACAGTGCATAACGCCATGCGCCAGAACCGCGTCGGCGCTGAGCCAGCAGCCAGCGGAGGAATACGGGGTAGAGCACCGTCACCGCCTGCAGAGGATGAATCAGATAGCCCCACAGTGAATTGGTGTCGCCATTGAAACGATAGGTGCGGGCGACATCAAGCGGGCCGTGACGGTAGCGGTGGTGATTGGCGATGTGAGCCGGATAGAACACATAGGTCGGATGGCCCTGCAGCAGCGTCAGCCACAGGTCGGTCAGGCGGTTCAGCCGCTTGCTGCGCCACATCCTGCGGTGAGTGTGGTTGTGATGGATGACGCCGGTGCCCAGGGTCAGGAACAGCATCAGCGCATACAGTGGCAGCCAGATGCCGTGCATCCATTGCCAGACGACCAGTGCCGGCAAGGCCAGCATGTAGGCCAGGCTTTGCAGGTCGCGGCGTTCAAGCAACATGGCGGCCCCGCCGGTCCGGGGTACGCGCCAGATCACGTGCAATCCGCTCGGCCGCGGCTTGAGGCGGCAGCGCGGTACCGAACAGGCGGTCCATGAACGGGAACATGAAGCCGTAGTTGCCGTGGAAGCAGGCGTGATGCAGATGATGCCGGCGGGCACCGTTCAGCCACCAGCGGTCGTGGTGGGCGTCGGGCAAAAAGTCGTAGTTGGAGTGGCCGATGCAGTTGAACAGCAGGCTGAACAAGGGCGCCGCCAGCAGTGCGGCAAAGCTGAAGTCATGAACCACCATGGGCAGCAGGATGATGTTGCCCAGCATCGCCGCCTCGACCGGATGAAAGCTGTAGGTTGCCCAGGGTGTGGTGACGATGGAGCGGTGGTGGGGCAGGTGAAAGCGGCGCAGCCATCGGGTGTGCAGCAGCCAGTGATTGGCATAGAAGTGGATCTCGTTCCAGATCACCAGCGCAAGAATCTCCAGCACGATGCGCCACCCTGGGGGATCGACCGCCAGCCGCGCCCAGCCCAACTGCAGCAAACCCCAGGGAAACACCATGCCGGCACCGAACAGCAGCACCGACGAGGCCGATAGCAGCAATTCGCGCCGCAACTGCCCTTGTGGCACCGGACGTGGATCGAGTCGCCCGCCGTGCCCCAGGCGTGGCAGCACATGCCGCGTGAGCAGCCAGGTCAGCGCACCAAAACTCAGGTAGATGAAGCCGAAGAACAGCCATCCACCCAGGATGATCTCGTACCAGCGGGATTCGAGCAGGAAGGCTTGCATGCGTGTCACGCGTGACCCTGCGGTTAGGGGTGTTCAATGTATGACAGGTGTGAGAAATCTGGAAGTGTTCTTGTGACATGGCGGCGGCGCCATGTGTCAGGCGCGATTGCCACCGGACCGAGCCGACGCACGCTGCTGCCCGCCGGTGAGAAGGGGGGCGGAGTCTGATCGTCTTGAAGGCGGGGCGCGTCTGCGAGGGGGGTTTTGTTCAATACACCGCAGATCCCATTCCGGATGATGCCGTTTTCCGCTGTCTCGATTCCGGGAGTTCATCATCATGGTTCAGTCATCCCTTCCGCGCTGCATTCTTCAGGGCCGCGGCTTGCCACCATTGTTGGCTGGCGACCTGGCATGTCCGCCAACCTGGCCAGCATGGGGGAAGCGATGGAAATGAGCGTGCTGGCATCGATGGCCGGTTTCGCCGTGGCCGCGTCCATTACACCGGGGCCTGTCAATCTGGTGGCGCTGGCTTCCAGTGTGCGTTTCGGCTTTCGCGCGGCGATGTGGCACGTCAGTGGTGCAACGCTGGGTTTCGTATTGTTGCTGCTGCTTGTGGGACATGGTCTGTACGCGTTGATGGAGCGGATTCCGCTGCTGGCGGTGTCGACGAAGTGGGCGGGCATCGTCTTTCTGCTCTATATGGCCTGCAGGTTGGCACTTGATGACGGCCGGCTGGGCAGCGACAACACGGTGCGGCGGCCGTCGATCTGGGCCGGTGCGGTGATGCAGTGGCTCAACCCCAAGGCCTGGTTGGCGGCTGTCGCCGGAGTGGGCGTCTATTGCGGTGAGGGTGATGGCTTGCGTCTGTGGCAGTTTGCCGCGATCTATCTGGTGGTCTGCTACTTGTCGGTGGCGAGTTGGGCGGGGGCCGGGTTGTTTCTGCGGCAGCACCTGCAGGATGCACGACGGATGCGCTATTTCAATCGCGCCATGGCTGTCGTGATTGCGCTCAGCATACTGGCGTTGCTTTAGGCGCCCGTCGAGCCGGCCGTCGCGGGGGCGGTGTATTGCCCCGGTGTGGCGGCGACCCGACGTTTGAACTGGCGCTGAAAGTGCGCTTGATCGGCAAAGCCGGCCGCGAGTGCAACCTCGGCGATGGGTCGGCCACGCTTGAGCTCACGTTGAGCGTAGCGAATACGCCGGTCAGTCATCCAGGCGTGTGGGGTCATGCCGTAACGGGTCTTGAAGGCACGGATCAGATAGGAGGGCGACAGGCCGCAGGCCGCGCAAATGTCGTCCAGCCGCAACGCATCGGTACAGTGCGCATCGATGTAGTCGGCTGCTGTCTGCAGGCGCGGATGATGCAGGTCCGGCACCATCCGGCGCGCTGAAGTGTGGCCGCCGTTGCCCAGGCGTTGCCAGAGTCCGTCGAACACCTCGATGGCACAGGTTTCCGCCTGCAGCAGGGGGCAGTCAGGGGTGGTCAGGGTGTCGAACAACAGGTTCAGGTCGCTGAACAGCGTTTCGTCGATGCTCAAGTGAGTGGTGACCGGGCGGAAGTCTGCTGCGTCGGCGTGCTCGTCGCCCAGTTGGCGACGCGCCAGCCAGCCGGGGTCCAGATAGAACATGCTGTAGGACCAGGGCTGATCGTCGAGCGGGTTGCAGGCGTGGACTTCGTCCGGGTTCATCAGCACGATGGCCCCGGCCGCGATCTGCCATTGCTGCCCCTGGTTCCAGTAGGTCGAGCGTCCACCCGTGATGGTGCCGATCGAAAATGTCGGGTGAGAATGGCGGTCGTAGCACACCGTGCGCCCATCCTGCACCGCACGCGCTTCGATGAAGGGCAGGGCGGGATGGCGCCAGAACAGATGGGCGTCGGTGTGGCGGCGGCTCATGGTGTCAAAACCCTGCGCCGGCTTTTAGCCCGCCAAGGCGTCCTTGACCCAGGCATTGGCCTGCTTGGCGTCAAAGTTGGTGCCGTACTTTGCCTTCAGGGCGCCCATCACGACACCCATGGATTTGGGGCTGCGATCGGCCAGGCCGGCGACGGTGTCGGCAATGAAGGTCTTCACTTCGGCTTCGCTGGCCATGGCCGGAAGGTAGCTGGTGAGGATGTCGGACTCGGCGCGCAAGACCGCAAGGCGGGCTTCGTCCTTGATGACTGCCAGGGCTTCCTGGTTGTTCTTCAGGAACTTGCGGATGGTCTGCTGTACTTCGTCATCGCTGCTCTCGCGGTTGCCGGCATTCTTGCCGACCATTTCGGCTTCGCCGATCAGGGTGGACAGCAAGGTGGCGCGCACGCCGTCGGCGGCCTTGCGGGCGAGCAGGGAATCTTTTTTCAGTTGGGCCAGGAGGCTCATTGGGGGCTCCGAAATCCGGGTTGCAGGGTTACAGGCCAAAACCGGCCCACCACAGGCGCAGGCGCATGCCGATTTCCGTGGTGTAGCCGATCGCGACCGAGCGGATCTGTCCGTCGGGCGCTATGGTAATCAAAGCGGGCACGCCGCGCAGTCCATACTGTGCCGCGATACCGCCATCGGCGTCGATTGCGGTGATCCAGTCCAGTTGTTGTTCGTTCAGGTAGCGCTTGACCGCCGCCGCGTCGCCCGACTGCATCGCGACGGTCAGCACCGGGTAGCTGCCCTGCACGGTATCGACGCTGCCTTGCTGCGCGCTGCAGACCGGGCACCATTCGGCCCAGAAATAGAGGCCAACGGCCTGTCCGGGATGCGTCCTGCGCCAGTCGTTCAGACGGGTGCTCGAGCCATCGACCATGACTGCGTCGAAGTCCGGTGCGAGACCGGCGGGTACATTGCGCGACTGCCATAGCTGAACACCGGTCACCACCAGGATGATCAGCGCGATGTCGACCAGCCAGCGCCGCCAGCGCGGCTTTGCGGGAGTGGGCTTCGGGGGCGGTGCGGCGGGGGATACGGACATGGAACGGCGGGCGCCGGCGGACTTGCGGGTCGACAGCATAGCGGTGCAGGCCACAAATGAAAACGGGCGCAGCCTCGTGAGCTGCGCCCGTTCACCACAGGGGAGGGTGTGGTGATTACTTGAACGTCGGGTCGAAGGGCAGGCCGACGTAGTTCTCGGCGATGGTGGTCTTGCCCGCGGTAGAACTCATCAGGTAGTCGAGTTCGGCCAGCTGGATCTTGTGCTCGATCGGGTCTTCGTTGAACTTGTGCATGATCGAGGTGAACCACCACGAGAAACGCACCGCCGCCCACACGCGGCGCAGCGCGGTCTCGGAGTAGCGGTCGAGCAGGTCGGTACGGCCTTCCTGGTAGTAGGCGATCAGTGCGGTCGACAGGTAGTACATGTCGGACGCGGCCAGGTTCAGGCCCTTGGCACCGGTCGGCGGCACGATGTGGGCGGCGTCGCCGACCAGGAACATGTTGCCGAAGCGCATCGGTTCGGTGACGAAGCTGCGCAGCGGTGCAATGCTCTTCTCGATCGACGGGCCGGTGACCATCTTTTCGGCGATGTGCTCGGGCAGACGGCGGCGGATTTCGTCCCAGAAGCGCTCGTCCGACCAGTCCTCGACCTTCTCGTCCAGGCCAACCTGGATGTAGTAGCGGCTGCGGGTGTGCGAACGCATCGAGCACAGCGCAAAGCCGCGCTTGTGGTTGGCGTAGATCAGTTCTTCGTGCACCGGCGGCGTGTCGGACAAGAGGCCCAGCCAGCCGAAGGGATAGATGCGCTCGTATTCCTTGAGCTTGTCGCGCGGCACCGAGGCACGCGAAGCCCCGTGGTAGCCGTCGCAGCCGGCGATGTAGTCGCAGTCGATGATGGTCTGCTTGCCGTCCTTGTGGAATTCCAGCTTGGGCTTGCCGTCCATGTAGCCGACCGGATGCACATCGCGGGCTTCGAAGATGACGGTGATGTTGTCATCCTTCAGCACGGCGTCGTACAGGTCCTTGGTGAGCTCGGTCTGGCCGTACACCATCACCTGCTGGCCGCCAGTCAGCGCTGCCATGTTGATGCGTTCTTCACGACCGTCGAAGGTCAGCACGATGCCGTCGTGCAGCAGGCCTTCCTTGTCCATGCGGGCGCCAACGCCCGCCTTGCGCATCAGGTCGGCCATGCCCTGCTCGAGAATGCCGGCGCGGATGCGGGCTTCGACATACTCGCGGTCCTGACGCTCGAGGATGATGCTCTTGATGCCGGCCTGGCTCAGCAAGCGGGCCAGACACAGGCCCGATGGGCCGCCACCGATGATACCGACTTGGGTTTGCATGTCTCTCTCCTGTTATATGGAAGACTGGGGAAGCAGGCTTGAACTATAGGTAGAGAACACCCGCCGCGCTTGAACTGATTGGGGGCGATACTTGTACTTTTCGAAAGTCGCGCTATTCTCCCGTTCAAGTGTTCGATAAGTCAGGCAGCGCGGCAATGAAAGACGTCAAGGTCCCGATCTACAAGCTTTATGGCGAGCAGGCACTGTGGCCTACGCCAGAGCCGGTTCACTACGAGACCATTGCAGCTCGTAGCGCGCTGTACGATTGGGAAATCACACCGCATAGCCATGACAGCCTGCTGCACCTGGTTTTCCTCAACGCTGGGCAGGCCGAGATGGTGCTCGAGACGCAGGTCATGGCACTCGAGCTGCCCTGTGCGTTGATGGTGCCGCCACGGCGCATCCACGGTTTCCGCTTCTCGTCGGATGTGGTCGGAGAGATTGTGACCCTGCCGCAGAACCTGCTTGGCGAGCTGTTTGTGCTGTCCGCCGAGTTACGGGGAGCATTCGATGGCTTCCGCTATCTGCCGCTGGGCAGGCAGGCGGATGCGCTGGCGTTGATGCGCCTGCATTTCGGGCAGTTCGCGCGCGAATACGCCGGTCATCAGCCCGGTCGGCTCAGCGTGTTGATGGCCGTATTGGCGCAGGTGCTGGTGCAACTGGCGCGGGCGGGCGCCATCAGTACCGATATGGGGCCGCGCAATCGCATGCATGGCCGGGTGGAGCGCTTCGTCGAACTGATCGAGCGCCATTTCCGCGACTGGCAGCCGCTGTCCTTCTACGCGCAGCGGCTTGGCGTCTCCACTGCGCAACTCAACAACAGCTGCCGGCGCGAGGCTGGACGCAGCGCACAGGAGATGATCCACGACCGCCTGTTGCTGGAGGCGCGTCGTTTGCTGGCCTACTCGGATCTGGATGTGACCGGTATTGGCTATGCGCTGGGGTTTCGCGATCCGGCCTACTTCTCCCGCTTCTTTGCGCGCAGACAGGGGGTGTCGCCGTCGGTGTTCCGGCTGGAGCAGGCCGAGCGACAGCGGCAGCCTGCGTCCTGAGCAAATCGGAAAAGATGGGATCACGGCCCGGGGAGACGTACCGCAGTTGCCGTGATGTTCATCCGGACAATGCCGAAGCGCGTCTGGGATGGGTTTGTTTCTTCAGCCGGTAATTGAGCTGGGCGCGGGTCATGCCCAGCAGACGGGCTGCCGCGGCCAGATTGCCACGGGCGCGATGGACCGCGCGTTGCAGGATGTCCTGCTCCAGCGCCTCCAGGGATACGCCCGCGTCGAGTACCGCGTCGGGCAGATCCAGACCGTCGCGCTTGCGTTCGCCCAGCTTGCCGCTGTTGTCGATGCATGCATGCTGGCCGGGTGAGGGGGTGGGGCCGGCAAACAGCTGATCGACCTCCACCCACCCGTTCTGTGCTGCGAGGATGACGCCGCGTTCGATCACGTTCTCAAGTTCGCGTACATTGCCCGGCCAGCGATGGTTCTTGAGTGCGAGCATGGCCTTGTCGGTCAGTCCGGCAATCCGTTTTGCATGCAGGGAGCAGAAACGTGCCGTCATTGCCTCGACGAGTGGGGGAATGTCCGAGGCACGTTCGCGCAAGGGGGGAATCGTCACCGGATACACATTGAGCCGGTAGTACAGGTCGCGGCGGAAGCGGCCCGCCTCGACCGCGGCGTGAAGCTCGACGTTGGTCGCAGCCACCAGGCGGACGTTGATCTTGCGCGTACGTTCGTCGCCCAGGCGCTCGATCTCGCCTTCCTGCAACACCCTGAGCAGCTTGGCCTGTGCCGATAGCGGCAGTTCGCCGACCTCGTCGAGAAACAAGGTGCCGCCGTCGGCGCGTTCGAATTTGCCTGCGCGCGATGCATGCGCACCGGTGAAGGCGCCGCGCTCGACGCCGAACAGCTCGGACTCGATCAACTCGTCGGGCAATGCGGCACAGTTGACCGCGACGAAAGGGGCATCCTTGCGTGGGCTCAGTTCGTGCAGGGCGCGGGCAAAGCGCTCCTTGCCGACGCCGGTCTCGCCCAGCAGCAGTACGGTGACGTTGGTCGCCGCCGCCTTGGTGACCAGGTCGTAGGCGGCGAGAAAGCCCGAAGAGGTACCGATCAGGTTGGTGATGCGGCGGGGGCAGGCCATGCTCTGGCGCATAGCCTCAACCTCTTCCCGTAGCTCCAGCAGGCGCCCGACGATGGAATCCGGCTCGAAATATGGCGTCAGCTCGTGCGCATCAGGCCAGTCCTCTGCCGGCTTGCCAACGATACGGCAGTGATCGCCCCCCATTGCTGCGCATTCAAGCTCGCGGTACAGGATGAAGCGTCCCATGAAGGCCGATGTGTAGCCCGAGGCATAGCCAATCATCATCCAGCACACCGGGTGGTCTACCTCGCCAAACTGCTGGACATGGACTTCCGCCTCCCATGACTGGCGCCAGATGAACTCACCGTAGAACTGCCCGGCTTCGGCATCGATGTCCAGGCGTACCGGTTCGACTTCGACACAGCCTTCGAGCATGTGCAACTGGGGGCCGACGACAAAGGCATCGACCAGTTTGCCGGCGCCGCGAATCTTGCGTGCGAGCTCGGCATCACGCAATCCGGACGCGAAGCCCATGCGGGTCAGGATGCGGCGGGCCTGCTCGGCGCCGACGGATTCGATCAGCTCCTTGCGCAACTCGGACAGGGCGGCCGAATGCAGCAACACCATACGATGCTCACCCAGCCAGATCAGACCGTCCTTGTCTGAAAAACGGAGCAGCTGCCGCAGGTCGGCATTCTCCGGATACAGGATTTCCTTCACGTCTCCTCCTTGTGCCGGCTTGCCTGGGCAGGCATCGCGGCATTGCCTCTACGGGCGCATGGCGGGCGACCTGGGGTCGTCCGCTCGTCTCAGCCGTAACCATACCCCAGCTTGCCGCAAAGTGAGTCGGGCTCCCGTGCAGGCCGTTCGAGATGCAGAATAGAATTTTGACACGAATTGATAATCTCGAGATTAAGTTAATGTTGGCATGGTTCTTGTAAGGCATGGCAGATCGGTACAGCACCTGTACCGGATGAGCAAAACGAAGAAAACCACAACCCGCCGGCAGGTATCGGCAGAGGAGACGACCAAGATGGAGAAACCGTATCGCGTCCTGATCCAGGACAGTGGTGAGCAGTTTGCCTGTGATGGCCAGGAGAGCCTGTTGCGCGCCATGGAGGCGCTGGGCAGGCGGGGTATTCCGGTGGGGTGCCGTGGTGGTGGATGTGGCGTGTGCAAGGTCAGGGTCACCGATGGTGCCTACCACACCCGCAAGATGAGCCGGGCCTGCCTTTCCGCCGCAGAGGAAGAGGCCGGCGTGGTGCTGGCCTGCCGGGTCTTTGCGGACAGCGATTTGTCCTTGAGTGTCGTGGGCAAGATGAGCAGAGTCTTGCAGACAGGGCACGGTTGAGCGTGCCTGGTCGGCCGCAGGCGTGCGGCTGGAGGAGAACTTGAGAAGGGCCGTTGCGGCATGTCGCAACGGCCCTTTGTGTTTGGGCGGGTACGACAGGCTGCTGCAATGCGGCAAATCGACTTCACCAAATGATCAACTGAAAACGGGATTTGATCATTTGATGAAGTGATAAATGGATGTGATTGATGGAAATAATCTCGAGAAAGTTTGATTTTTCCAGCAATCCTGCGGTTCCTCGGGTGCTGGCACGAAGCTTGATACAGGGTGCTCCGCGATGGTCTGCATTGGATCAATACGGAGGACGCTGGCAAATGAACACCGACAAGGCCGCAATCGACGTCAGTCTCAAGTACGTCAGGTTGATCGAACGCCGCACCGACGGTTTCGTCGAGTTCGAGTTCGCCATTGGCGAGCCTGAGCTGTGTGCCGAAATGCTGCTGCCCGCCGATGCCTTCGAGACCTTCTGTCGCAACAACGCGGTGATTCACCTGGCCCCCCGCGGCGAGTCCTCAGGCTCGGACTGGAGCTGGGGCCTGCATCAGGCAACACACCAGCGCTTTCGCTGAGTGCCCATAAAACAAGGAGGAGACGTTCCATGCATATCGATCTGCGTACGGTCACCATCAAGCCGTTGCGCCACACCTACGATCATGTTGCGCGCCGCATTGGCGGTGACAAGCCGGCATCCCGCTATCAGGAAGGCACCTTCGACCTGCAGGCAACGGCCAACTTCCACTACCGCCCGACATGGGATCCCGAGCACGAGATCTTCGATACCGGGCGCACCGCGATCCGCATGGCCGACTGGTATGCGTTCAAGGACCCGCGCCAGTTCTATTACGGCGCCTACACCCTGGCGCGGGCGAAGCAGCAGGACACCGCCGAAGCCAACTTCGAGTTTGTCGAAAGCCGCGGTCTCGCCCAGGCGCTGCCGGTCGAGCTGAAGGAGGCCGTGCTGCGCGTGCTGGTGCCGCTGCGCCACGTGGCCTGGGGGTCGAACATGAACAATGCCTCGATCTGCGCATATGGCTACGGCACCGCCTTCACCCAGCCCTGTGTCTACCAGTCGATGGACCAGCTTGGCATTGCCCAGTACCTGACCCGCGTCGGCCTGCTGCTCGGCGACCCCGATACGCTGGACGAAGGAAAGCGCGCCTGGATGGAGGACGACGCCTGGCAGGGCCTGCGCCGCTACGTCGAGGACACTTTCGTGCTCAAGGATCCGTTCGAACTCCATGTGGCGCAGAACGTGGCGCTGGACGGTCTGCTGTATCCACTGGTGTTCGAGACCCTGATCGACGACGTGTTGTCGAGCCGCGGCGGCACCGCGGTGGCGATGCTCACCCAGTTCATGACTGACTGGTTTGGCGAAACCCGCAAGTGGGTGGATGCAACGGTGAAGACCGCGGCTGCCGAGTCCGCCGGCAACAAGGCTTTGCTGGAGCAATGGACCCGCCACTGGCGCGACCGCGCCGCAGCCGCGCTGCTGCCGGTCGCCCGGCAGGTGCTGTCCGATAACGCCGACAGCGTCATGAGCGACGTCGTCGTCCAGTTCAACACCCGCCTGGCCAAGGCCGGCGTGGCGATCTGAGGAGCGTGTGATGTCGACCGTATTCATTGCCCTGCAGACCAACGAAGACACCCGCCCGATCATCGACGCAATTCTCGCCGACAACCCCCACGCCCGCCTCAACGAGCAGCCGGCGATGGTCAAGATCGACGCGGAGCGCACCCTCACCGTGCGCCGCAGTTCGATCGAATCCCTGCTCGGGCGCGACTTCGACCTGCAGGAGCTGCACATCAACCTGATCTCGCTGTCCGGCAACATCGACGAAACCGACGACGAGCTCACCCTGAGCTGGAACGCCTGAGCGCGCGAGGAGACACCCCATGGACATGCAAGCAACAAAGAAGAAGCTCGGCCTGAAGGAGCGTTATCAGGTCATGACCCGCGGCCTGGACTGGACGCCGTCGTATCAGAAGATGGAGGACATCTACCCCTATGTCGCCTACGAGGGCATCAAGATCCACGACTGGGACAAGTGGGAAGACCCCTTCCGCCTCACCATGGATGCCTACTGGAAGTACCAGGCCGAGAAGGAGCGCAAGCTCTACGCCATCATCGACGCCTATGCGCAGAACAACGGCCACCTCAGCGTCACCGATGCGCGTTACATCAATACGGTGAAGCTCTTTCTCACCGGCGTCAGCCCGCTCGAATACATGGCCCACCGTGGCTTTGCCCATGCCGGCCGGCAGTTCCCCGGTGCGGGGCCACGGGTAGCCTGCCTGATGCAGTCGCTTGACGAGATCCGCCACGCGCAGACCCAGATCCACGCGCTGTCGAACTACAACAAGCACTACAACGGTCTGCATGAGTTTCGTCATATGCATGACCGTGTGTGGTACCTGTCGGTGCCCAAGAGCTTCTTTGACGACGCGGTCACTGCCGGTCCCTTCGAGTTCATGGTCGCGATCGGCTTTTCCTTCGAGTACGTGCTGACCAACCTGCTGTTCGTGCCTTTCGTCTCCGGTGCCGCCTACAACGGCGACATGAGCACGATGACCTTCGGCTTCTCGGCGCAGTCGGATGAGGCCCGTCACATGACCCTGGGGCTGGAGGTGATCAAGTTCATCCTCGAGCAGGATCCGGCCAACCTGCCCATCGTGCAGCGCTGGATCGACAAGTGGACCTGGCGCGGCTACCGCGTGCTGACCCTGGTGGCGATGATGATGGACTACATGCTGCCCAAGCGCACGATGAGCTGGAAGGAGGCCTGGGAGGTGTACTTCGAGGAGAACGGCGGCGCGCTGTTCAAGGACCTGGCCCGCTACGGCATCACCATGCCCAAGTGCGCCGAAACCATCGCGCTGGAGAAGGACCACCTGTCGCACCAGGCCTGGGGCACCTTCTACAACTATGGCGCTGCCGCGGCGTTCCACACCTGGGTGCCGGAGAAGGACGAAATGGACTGGCTCGCGGCCAAGTACCCGGAGAGCTTCGACAAGTATTACCGGCCGCGGCTGGAGTACTGGCGCGAACAGGCGGCCAAGGGCAACCGCTTCTACAACAAGACGCTGCCCATGCTGTGCCAGACCTGCCAGATTCCGATGTTGTTCACCGAACCCGGCGACCCGACCAAGATCTGCTATCGCGAGGTCGACTACAAGGACAACAAGTACCACTTCTGCTCGGACCACTGCAAAGAGATCTTCGAGCATGAGCCGGAGAAGTACATCCAGTCCTGGCTGCCGGTGCACCAGATCTATCAGGGCAACTGCTTCCCGGAAGGTACGGACCCGACGGGCGAAGGCTTCGACCCGCTGGCCGCGGTGCTGCAGTACTACCACCTCGAGTTCGGCCGCGACAACCTCGACTTCGAGGGCTCGGAAGACCAGAAGAATTTCGACACCTGGCGCGGCATGGCGACGAAGAACGTCTGATCCGTTCCTATCGCGCCGCGGTGCCACGCCTTCTCTTGAGGGGAAGGCGACCGGCGCACCGCGCGCCTTTTGTTTTGTCCCGATTCGACCCGCTGCCCGCGACTCAAACTGCAAGGAGACACGACATGGCTGTTGCTGCCGTCAAGACCTACGAATTCGAACCCGCCGACGCGCTTGGCAAGTTTCATGGTGCCCAGTTGCTCTATATCGGCTGGGAAGATCACCTGTTGTTCTGTGCCCCGTTTGCCTTCCCCTTTCCGCCGACCATGCCCTTCGGCGCCATCATCGATCAGGTGCTGCCCGGTGCGTTCGGCTATCACCCCGACTTCGCGCGCATTGACTGGACCCGAGCCGAGTGGTTCAAGTCGGGCAAGCCCTGGTCGCCTGATTTTTCCCGGTCTCTGGCGGAGAACGGTTTGAAGCACAAGGACGTGATCCGCTTCCGCACCCCCGGACTGAACGGAATCGCAGGGTCGTGCAGTTGAGGATGCCGGTTTGCGCTCTCGCCCTTGAAAGGGGTGGGAGACAAAACTCCACCCCCTCCGGACAAAGATCATGAGCTACGAACTGACCATCGAACCCCTCGGCCAGACCCTCGAAGTCGAGGACGACCAGACCATCCTCGACGCTGCTTTGCGGGCCGGCATCTGGCTGCCGCATGCCTGCTGCCATGGTCTGTGCGCCACCTGCAAAGTGCAGGTGGTGGACGGCGAAGTGGACCACGGCGAGGCCTCCAGCTTTGCATTGATGGACTTTGAGCGCGACGAAGGCAAGGCGCTGGCCTGTTGCGCCCGTTTGCAGAGTGACCTCGTGATCGAAGCGGAGATCGAGGAGGAGCCCGATGCCGAATCGATTCCGGTGCGGGATTTTGCCGGCACCGTGCGTCGGCTGGAGGACCTGACGCCGACGATCAAGGGGGTGTTCATCGAACTCGACGAGCCGATCCATTTCCAGGCGGGGCAGTACATCAATCTGGAAATCGAGGGCGGTGCCTGCAGCCGTGCGTTCTCGCTCGCCAGTCCCCCGTCGTGCGGGCGTGAGGCGGAGCTCAACGTCCGCATCGTAGCGGGCGGGCGGGGGACGACCTGGGTGCATCAGCAGTTGCAGGTGGGCGACCGGGTGAAGCTGAGCGGACCGTACGGGCGCTTCTTCGTGCGCAAGTCCGCCCCTGAGGGACTGTTGTTCATGGCAGGAGGATCGGGGCTGTCGAGCCCACGCGCGATGATCCTCGACCTGCTCGAGGCGGGGGATGCGAGGCCGATCACGCTGGTTTACGGTCAGCGTAGCCGTGCCGAGTTGTACTACCACGACGACTTTCTCGCACTGGCTGAACGTCATTCCAACTTCCGCTACGTGCCAGCCTTGTCGGACGAGCCCAAGCAATCGGACTGGCAGGGGTTTCGCGGCTTTGTCCATGAGGCGGCGCGCTCGCACTTCGATGGCGACTTCCGGGGGGTCAAGGCCTATCTGTGTGGGCCGCCACTGATGATCGACGCCTGCATCACCACCCTGATGCAGGGGCGCCTGTTCGAGCGGGACATCTTTACCGAGAAGTTCTTTTCGGCAGCTGACGTGCAGCAGGTACGTAGCCCGCTGTTCAAGCGAATCTGACCTGAACTTATAAATCTCGAGATTAGTATTTAATTTCGTAGTTTGGCGTTACAATCCCTCAGCCGCATGTCCTGCGGTCGAGGCATGAGCGGACCGTGGCAGTGGATGGCTGGCACGGTTCAAAAAACCCGTTCCGATCCAGCATGACGAAGTCTGGACGGACGCATCACTGGAGGAGATCACCATGGCTATGACTGGAGTACTGCGCCCGGGCCACGCCCAGATCCGCGTGCTGGACCTCGAAGAGGGCATCAATCACTACAAGAACGTGCTGGGTCTGATCGAGACGGCGCGTGACAAGCAGGGGCGGGTGTATTTCAAGGCTTGGGACGAACGCGACCACAACTCCGTGATCATCCGTGAGGCGGACAGCGCGGGTATCGATTTCTTTGCATTCAAGGTCTCGGACAAGGCGACCCTCGACAAGCTTGACCGCGACCTGCAGGAATATGGTCTGAAGACCTCACGCATTCCTGCCGGAGAACTGCTGGAGACTGGCGAGCGGGTGCGCTTCGAGATCCCGTCCGGGCACCAGATCGAGCTGTACTGGGAAAAGACCGACATCGGCACGCCCGAGACCTACACCAACCCACCGCCCTGGACCGACGCCGCCGAGCGCGGCATTGCGCCGATCCGGCTCGATCACTGCCTGCTGTACGGGCCGGACATCGAAAAGGTGCAGGACATCTTCACCAAGGTACTGGGCTTCTACCTGGTCGAACATGTGGTGATGGAAGACGGCAAGACTGATCTTGCAATCTGGTTGTCGTGCTCGATCAAGGCGCACGACATTGCCTTTGTACGGCACCCGGAGCCGGGCAAGCTGCACCATGTGTCCTTCCTGCTGGAAAGCTGGGAGAAGGTGCTGCGCGCGGCCGACATCATGTCCATGAACAAGGTGTCGATCGACATCGGCCCGACCCGTCACGGTATCACCCGTGGCACCACGATCTATGCCTTCGACCCGTCAGGCAACCGCTTCGAGACCTTTTGCGGCGGCTACCAGTGTTATCCCGACTGGAAGCCGATCAAGTGGACCTGGGAGGAAGTTGGCACCGGCATCTTCTACCACGACCGTGCCTTGAACGAGCGCTTCCTGACCGTGGTGTCCTGAACGTTGGCGGCGGGGTCGGGTCAGCGCCCGGCCTTGCCGCTGAAAAAGTCGGGCGGCATGCGCTTGACCGCATCCAGGGTGCGCAGGATGTGTTCGGACAGGATGGCGGTGGCGCGGGTGGCATCGCGCGCCAGCGTGGTGTCGAAGATGGCCTGATGTTCGGCGTGGATATCGCGCTGTATCGGTTGGCGGAACAGGCTGATGCGGCGATAGCGTTCGGACTGTTGGTAGAGGATGTGCTGGAAATGGCGAATCCACCGCGAAGGGCAGGCCGCGATCAGGGCCTCGTGAAAGGCACGGTTGCGCAGCTCCCATTCCTCGGTGGTGCTCACGTCATGGTCGGCCAGCTTCTGCTCTGCCCTGGACAGGCGGTGAAAGGCCGCGACCAGGGCGGCCTCCCAGCTTTCATCACCCAGCGCAATCGACTGGCGCAGGGCTTCGGTCTCGAGCAGTACGCGGGTCCGGGTAATGTCCTCGAAGTCCGCGAGCGAGATCGGTGCCACCCTGAAGCCGCGCTGGCCCTGGCCCGTCACCAGGGCGTCGGTCACCAGCAGCAGCAGGGCCTCGCGCAAGGTGCCGGCACCGACCTCGTACTGGTCCTTCAGGTGCTCCACGCGCAGCTTTTCGCCCGGCGCATGCACGCCTTCGATGATGTCGCGGCGCAGGCGGTGATAGGCCGCCTCCACCAGGGTCTTGGGCTCGGTCGGTGCGGGGGCAGGCAGGGGCGCAGTGTCGTTCATCAAGAAGGTAGGGCTGTGGAATCTCGGACGCCCCGATTCTATCCGACCCCGGAAAGCGTCGCATTGAATTTGTTAAAATCTCGAGATTATGTGTTGACGTCGATAAATTGCTGTCCTATCGTAGGCGTCATCGAATGGCCAGCACGAACGGGGCCTGAATCAGGAGCAGCGCAATGAAGCTTGCAGTACCTCAGGCGACGATCTCATGGGAGGCGGCGCATGCCGCAGTAGCGGCAGCGGTCAGCCAAGCGATTGAATTGGGTGTGCGGATCAACGTCGGTGTGACCGACACGGCCGGCAACCTGGTGGCCTTCCTGCGCATGCCCGGTGCCTTTCCACAGTCGATCCGGATTGCGATCGACAAGGCCGCGACTGCCGGTGGCTTCGGCTTCCCGACCGCGAGATGGATGGCCGTGTGCGGCGAGGACGAGGGCATGAAGCTGGGCTTTGCTGCTCAGCCCGGCGTGGTCGTGTTTGGCGGCGGCCTGCCGATTCACAGCAATGGGCAACTCATTGGCGGCATCGGTGTGTCCGGTGCCTCTGCACAACAGGACGAGGCGTGCGCGCGGGCGGGTCTGCTCGCGATCGGCGCCGACGATACCGAAGCTTGACGGAGCACTCCATGAAACAGATCCATAACTTCATCAACGGCGAGTTCGTCGCGACGGCGAAGACTTTCGACAAATTCTCGCCCCTGGACAACAGCCTGCTTGCCAAGGTTCATGAGGCCGGGCGGGTCGAGGTCGATGCCGCGGTGGCTGCCGCACAGGCCGCGCTCAAGGGGCCCTGGGGGCGGATGACGGTGGCCGAGCGGGTTGATCTGCTCAATGCGGTCGCAGATGGCATCAACAAGCGCTTCGATGACTTTCTCGCTGCGGAATGTGCCGACACCGGCAAGCCCCGCAGTCTTGCCAGCCACATCGACATTCCGCGCGGGGCCGCCAACTTCAAGATCTTTGCCGACGTCATCAAAAGTGTGCCCACCGAGTTCTTCGAAATGGCGACGCCGGACGGTCGCGGTGCGCTCAACTATGCGCTGCGCCGACCGGTGGGTGTGGTTGGGGTGATCTGCCCGTGGAACTTGCCGCTGCTGCTGATGACCTGGAAGGTGGGTCCGGCCCTGGCCTGCGGCAACACCGTCGTGGTCAAACCGTCGGAAGAGACCCCGCAGACTGCGACGCTCCTGGGCGAGGTGATGAACGAGGTCGGCATGCCCAAGGGTGTGTACAACGTGGTACATGGTTTCGGCCCCGGTTCCGCGGGGGAGTTCGTTACCACCCACCCGAAGGTCAACGCGATCACCTTCACCGGCGAAACCCGAACCGGCGCCGCGATCATGAAGGCCGCTGCCGATGGCGCCAGGCCAGTGTCGCTGGAGATGGGCGGCAAGAACCCGGCCATCGTGTTTGCCGACTGCGATTTCGACGCCGCGATCGAAGGCACGATGCGTTCGGTGTTCGCCAACTGCGGTCAGGTCTGCCTCGGCACCGAACGGGTCTATGTCGAGCGCCCGATCTTCGAGCGTTTCGTCGCAGCGCTGAAAGCGGGTGCCGAAGGCCTCAGGCTCGGTCGTCCGGACGACCCTGCAACCGGCCTGGGGCCGCTGATTTCGCAGGAGCACAAGAACAAGGTGCTGTCCTACTACGCCAAGGCGAAGGCGCTGGGCGCCACCGTCGTGACCGGTGGCGGTGTGCCACCGATGCCGGGTGAATTGGCCAACGGTGCGTGGGTGCAGCCGACGATCTGGACCGGGCTTGATGACAACTCGCCGATCGCGCGCGAGGAGATCTTCGGACCGTGCACATTGATCCAGCCCTTTGACTCGGAGGAAGAGGTGATCCACCGCGCCAACGATACCGACTACGGCCTGGCCTGCTCGGTGTGGACCCGGGACCTGGCCCGCGCTCACCGCGTTGCCGGCCAGATCGAGGCCGGTCTGGTCTGGGTGAACTCCTGGTTCCTGCGCGATTTGCGCACCCCCTTCGGCGGCGCCAAGCAGTCCGGCATCGGGCGTGAGGGCGGGGTGCATTCGCTCGAGTTCTACACCGAACAGAAGAACATCTGCATCAAGCTGTGATGGCGGGTCAAGGGGCTGTGGTGCGCGACGCTGCACCTGTCGAATCGATCGGCTGGGCACGGCCGCTTCCTGACCGATGACCCTGCTCCGCGCAGTGAAAAACTGGAGGTCGTAAATGGACAACACCTTGATCGAACAGCTGGGTGACGAGCTTTATCAGGCACTGGTCAAGCGCGAAGTGCTGGCGCCGCTGACCGAACGCCATCCCGACATCACCATCGATGACGCCTACTGCATCCAGCAGCGCATGAACGCGCGCAGGTTGGCGGCGGGCGAGCGCGTGGTGGGCAAGAAGATCGGCGTCACCTCGAAGGCCGTCATGAACATGCTGGGCGTGTACCAGCCTGATTTCGGCATCCTGACCGATGGCATGCTCTACAACGAGGGCGAGGCGATACCGGCGAATACCCTGATCCAGCCCAAGGCCGAGGGCGAGATTGCCTTCGTGCTGAAGAAGGACTTGAAGGGCCCCGGCGTGACGGCTGCCGATGTGCTGGCCGCGACCGAAGGGGTGATGACCTGCTTCGAAATCGTCGATTCGCGGATCCGTGACTGGAAGATCAAGATTCAGGACACCGTCGCCGACAACGCGTCCTGCGGGGTTTTCGTACTTGGCGACAGCCTGGTCGACCCGCGGCGGGTGGACCTCAACACCTGCGGCATGATCCTGGAAAAGAATGGCGAGATCGTCGCCACCGGTGCCGGTGCCGCGGCGCTGGGCGCACCGGCCAACGCAGTCGCCTGGCTGGCCAACACGCTCGGCGGGCTCGACATCCCGCTGAAAGCGGGTGAGGTCATCCTGTCCGGATCGCTTGCGATCATGGTCCCGGTTCAGGCCGGAGACAACCTGCGGGTCAGTATTGGCGGCATCGGCGGCTGCTCGGTGCGCTTTGTCTGAGGCAATGGCCCGGTTCATACCTTTCAGGCGCGTGGCGGCGAGCTCCCTCTCCATCTCACTCCCCAGCCGCCGCGTTGCCTGTTCTTCTGCGACGAGGATTTCCAGATGAGCAACAAGATCAAATGCGCCCTGATCGGACCGGGCAACATCGGTACCGACCTGCTGTACAAACTGCGCCGCTCGCCGGTGCTCGAACCGGTGTGGATGGTGGGCATCGACGCCGGCTCGGAAGGACTGGCGCGTGCGCGCGAACTGGGCCTCAAGACCACCGCGGACGGCGTCGACGGCCTGCTGCCGCAGGTGCTGGCTGACGGCGTGCAGATTGCCTTCGATGCCACCAGCGCCTATGTGCATGCGGAGAACAGCCGCAAGCTCAACGAACTCGGGGTGCTGATGATCGACCTCACCCCGGCCGCGATCGGCCCGTTCTGCGTGCCGCCGGTCAACCTCAAGGAGCACGTCGGCCGTGGCGAGATGAACGTCAACATGGTCACCTGCGGCGGCCAGGCCACGATTCCGATGGTGGCCGCGGTGTCGCGGGTGCAGCCGGTGACCTACGGCGAGATCGTCGCCACCGTGTCCTCCAAATCGGCCGGCCCGGGCACGCGCAAGAACATCGACGAATTCACCCGCACCACCGCCGGCGCGGTGGAGAAGGTCGGCGGCGCGAAAAAGGGCAAGGCCATCATCATCCTCAACCCGGCCGAGCCGCCGCTGATCATGCGCGACACGGTGCACTGCCTGACCGAGACCGAACCGGACCAGCAGAAGATCACCGAATCGATCCACGCCATGATTCACGAGGTGCAGAAATACGTGCCCGGCTACCGCCTGGTCA
>NZ_QKOE01000229.1 GCF_003226565.1 Parazoarcus communis SWub3 = DSM 12120
TTTCGAGGGGCTCGAGGACTGGCGCAACGCACAACAGACACGGCACAGGTTGAGCGAACTGCTCACTGTGGCGGTGTGTGCGGTGCTCAGCGGTGCGGACGACTTCGAGGAGATCTCGCAGTGGGGGCGCGCCAAGCTGCCGTGGCTGCGGGGTTTCCTGCGGCTGGACTACGGCGTGGCCTCGCCCGACACCTTCGAGCGGGTGCTCGCG
>NZ_QKOE01000230.1 GCF_003226565.1 Parazoarcus communis SWub3 = DSM 12120
CAGGGCTACCGCAGCTACCCGCTTGTCGTTGACCACTCCAGAATGATTTTCACGATCAAGCACTTGCGACACCCCTGTTTACAGGCCCTTGTTTTGTGTAGCGTCCTGTCTTTTTGGGCGACCGATGGACATAGGGAAGCTGGCCGACATGGTGGAGGTTTTCGAGGGGCTCGAGGACTGGCGCAACGCACAACAGACACGGCACAG
>NZ_QKOE01000231.1 GCF_003226565.1 Parazoarcus communis SWub3 = DSM 12120
ACCTGCCACTACGTCACCTCCGAGCTCGACCAGGGTCCCATCATCGAGCAGGACGTCATCCGCATCGACCACTCCGACGCACCCGAAGACCTGGTGCGTTACGGCAAGGACATCGAGAAAGCCGTCCTCGCACGCGGCCTGCGCTACCACCTGGAAGATCGGGTGCTGGTCCATGGCAATAAAACCGTCGTCTTCCGCTGAG
>NZ_QKOE01000023.1 GCF_003226565.1 Parazoarcus communis SWub3 = DSM 12120
TCGTCGAGCGCGAGCGCATCGCCGCGGGCAAGCGTACCCGCGAGCGCCGCTACTACATCAGCTCCCTGCCGGCCGACGCCGCGCGCATCGCGCGCGCCGTTCGCAGTCACTGGGAAGTAGAGAACCGGCTTCACTGGTGCCTGGACGTCCAGTTCAACGAAGACCAATCCACCGTCCGTACCGGCTTCGCTGCCAACAACTTCGCCATCGTCCGCCACATCGTGATGAACCTCCTCCGATTGAACACATCACGCAAGGGCAGCATAAAGACCAAGCGCATGCTGGCCGCTACGTCGGACAAATTTCGCGCAGAACTGCTCGGGGTGATGACATGAAGGTGCGATTGCCCTGGAGGTGTTCCCGGCGAAGATGTCCGTGACAAAAGCCGCCGAGCTTATTGGCGTCGGACGTCCGGCACTTTCCAATCTACTTAACGGGAAAGCGTCGCTCACTGCCGATATGGCAACTCGCATCGAGAAGGCATTCGGATTCCCCAGGAAAGATCTGCTCGAAATGCAGGCTCAGTACGACGCCTTCAAGGCTAAACAGAAGAGCGTCCCGACAAACGCGAAAGCGTATGTCCCCCCGTTCCTGGCAATCAAAGCCAACGACATAGAGAGTTGGGCTTCGCACAACATCGTCGCTCGCAGCAGGTTCTCGGTATTCCTGAGAACCTTGGTCCATTCGACAGGGAGCGGACTCACGGAAGTCGACTTCCCGGGTAACGACGACTCCCAGCGTGCCGGCTGGGACGGTCGAATCGTGGCGAACGAGGGAACTGCTTGGGTGCCCGCTGGCCACTCGGGTTGGGAGTTTGGCACCAACGAGGATCCTAAGACGAAGGCGGACAAAGATTACAAGAAAAGCGTAGCTGCAACTGATGCAAATGACAGGGCATTGATGGAATTCGTTTTCGTCACTCCTCGCAGATGGGCTGGCAAGAACGCTTGGGTTACTGAAAAGAAGAAAGAAGGTTCCTGGAGAGGCGTCCGGGCCTATGACTCCAGCGACCTTGAGCAGTGGGTGGAACAGTCTCTGCCCGGCCAAGCATGGTTTGCAAACGAGACGGGATCCCCGACGCAGAGCGTCCGCTCGCTCGACAGGTGCTGGACAGACTGGGCGAACGTGACGACTCCACCGCTGCCCGGCTCGCTGTTTAGTTCGGCCATCGAGGGCGCGAAGCGCAAGCTCGCTTCCCGCCTAGCGAAAGGGCCAAAAGGTCCAATTGTGGTCGCAGCGGACTCCACCGACGAAGCGCTGGCCTTTGTTGCCCAGTGCTTTGGCCCCGAAGGAAGTGCCGAACTGGAACCTTATCGGTACCAGATCCTGGTTTTCGATAAAGCTGGTGTCTTACCAAAACTTGCAGGCGGGACGAGGCCGTTCATTCCAGTAGTGCACTCGCGCGAAGTCGAACTTGAACTCGCGCCGTACGCTGAACAATTGCACTCCATCGTGGTGTACCCAAGGAACTCCGTCAACGCAGAGCCGGATATCGTTCTCGAACCCGTCAGTTTCGAAACATTCGATTCCGCGCTTAAAGGCATCGGCAAGAACCGGGACGAGATCAAGAGCCTAGCAAACGAGTCGGGACGCTCACTGACCGTTCTGCGCCGCCGGCTCGCGACCGTCGAGGCAGTACGAATGCCACTTTGGGCAACACAGCAACACGCCCCGGAATACCTAATCGCCTTCATGCTGGTAGGCGCGTGGCACGCACTTAACGAAACCGACAAGGCAGGACTGTCCCTGCTAGCAGGCGACCGCGCGTACGAGGCACTGGAAAAGGACTGCCAACGCCTTATCCAACTGAACGACTCACCGCTCTGGTCCATCGGGACATATCGCGGTGTCGTCTCGAAGATCGACCTACTCTACGCCATTGCTCGCTACGTGACCCGCGATGACCTGAAGCGGTATTTCGACGTCGCTCGGATGGTGCTGGGCGAGGACGACCCGTCTCTTGATCTCGCCGAAGATCAGCGATGGGCCGCGTCCATTCACGGAAAGACTCGGGAATTTTCTCCAGCGTTCCGTCAGGGCATTTCGGAAACGCTCGTACTCCTAGCCGTTCACGGCGTGGGCCTTTTCAAGGCACGCTTGGGGATAGACACGAAGGTCGAGGCGGCCCTGGTAGTGCGCGACCTGCTTAGTGATCCCCTCACCACGCGCACCCTTGAAGCCAACGATCGCGACCTGCCCCTCTACGCTGAAGCGGCGCCGACCGAATTTCTCTCGATCATCGAGCGCGACCTGAAGACGAGCAGTCCGGCAGTTTTCGGCCTCCTTCGTCCCGCTGGGTCCGGCATATTCGGCAGTCCCAGCCGCACTGGACTGCTCTGGGCGTTGGAAGGGCTCGCATGGAATCCGGAGACGCTTCCTCGTACGGTGATGATTCTCGCACGTCTCGCGCAGATAGAGATCAACGACAACTGGGTCAACAAACCGGCGCATTCGCTGGCAGCGATATTCCGATCATGGATGCCCCAGACAGCAGCCAATAATGACGAGCGCCTGGCACTGGTAAAAGTCCTGTTCAACAGGTTCCCGGATGTCGCCTGGACGCTTTGCGTCGCGCAATTCGGCAACCACCATCAAGTCGGGGACTACAGCCACAAGCCGACTTGGCGCCCGGACGGATACGGCCACGGTGAGCCGTTTCCGACGTGGGGGCCGATATTAGAGTTCGCGGGCAGAATGATAGAGCTAGCCTTATCCCAGCCACGCTACTCGGTGTCGATGCTGTCCGACCTAATCGACCGCCTCCACGACCTGGCGGATGCTGATCAGGATCGCGTATGGGCGCTAGTCGAGGCATGGGCGAAGACCGCAAGCGACAGCGACAAGATTGCGTTACGCGAGAAAATTCGAGTCTCGACGTTGTCCCGTCGCGCAACTCTGCGCGCGAGAAAAAGCAGCAAGCAATCCCGTGTAGCGGCCGCTGCAAAGCACATCCATGCCGCGCTTGAACCGAGCAATCTCCTCGACAAGCACGCGTGGCTTTTCAAGGGCACCTGGATCGAAGAGTCTGCCGACGAGCTCGAAGATCTAGAGAATATTGACTATGAAGAGCGCGAGGCGCGGATCCGGAAGCAGCGGGCCGATGCGCTGAAAGAAATCCACGGGCAGTACGGCATCACCGGCTTGCTCGATACGGCAATCCGTAGCGGAGCATCGGGAATCATCGGCGCCCTTGTGGCTGAACGAGTGCTGGGCGACGAAGAGTTGCTCGCCCTCGTGACCCAAGCCTTCCAGAAAAGGAGCGAGAGTGAGTCTGCGGCCCGAGCATCGGAATGGCTGATCCAAGGCGCTTTAGGCGTGATGCCCAACGACCAAAAACGCGAAGCATTCTTAAGCTCTGCCATTACCGCGATTGGTCCCGACAACGCGGCCCGCTTCCTGGCGCTCGCGCCCTTCGGCGAAGGCACTTGGTCGCTGGTCTCCTCATATGGAGAGGAGGTTGAAACGCGGTACTGGAAGGAGGTCGTTCCCGGCTGGATGCGGGACTCCACAGCGGAGATCGCCAAGGCGGTCGACATGCTCATGAAGGCCCGGCGACCACGCGCAGCATTTGCACTCGCCAAGTATCACCCCGAGAAGCTGCCTGTCCGCACGCTCTTCCAACTTCTCACGGTCATGGCACAGGAAGGCGACGACAAGGCGGGCGAATACCTGCTTGAACACTACCACGTCGAACGGGCCTTCGAATGCATCAACAAGACTTCCGAACTGTCACTCGAACAGAAGGCCGGCCTTGAATTCGCGTACCTAGACGTGCTTGACCGCGGATGGGACCGGCGTGCCAAGTCCGCAATTCCGAACCTCGAGCGCTACATCGAGGACCACCCTGAAGTACTGGTCCAAGCCATCGTATGGACGTACAAACGCAGTGACCGAGCGGAGGACCCTCCAGAATTCAGAGTTGAAGCAGAAAAGGCCAAATCAATGGCTGAACGGGGATACAAGCTCATCCAGGCAATGAAAAGAATCCCTGGAAGCGACGAACAAGGGAGCATTGATGCCGAGCGCCTGGCAAAGTGGACCGAAACTGTGCGCAAGTCCTGCGCGGAACTGTCGCGCATCGGAATCGCTGATGTCGTAATTGGAGAACTGCTTGCCTCGGCACAGATCGGCAAGGACGGCGCCTGGCCTTGTGAAGCGGTGAGAACCGTGATGGAAGAAATCCAGTCCGAGGATATGATGCGCGGAGCACATACCGGCGTGTACAACTCGCGAGGGGTTCATACGCGAGGTCCCGGCAGGGACCAGGAACGTCAACTGGCCGACAAATACAGAAAGTGGGCCCAGCAGCTCCGGATGTCATCGCCGTACGTGGCTTCCGAACTGCTTATGAGGCTGACAGATACCTATGAGCGGGAAGCTGCTCGGGAGGATACTGAAGCGAGAATCAACCAGAGATTACGCTAGCTGACTGCAGGGTGCGGGTTGAGCGCCACGAAGGAGGGATCGCCTGACCGAAACCCGCAAGAGTTCATGATCAAAACCAGCACGATGCACTCGATGAGTTCAATGCGGACCGGCGCGGTAGGCCAACGCGACCGCTATCCACACCCTGTTGTTACACGGGTTCGAGCTGCAGCTTCGGAGAGGCCCTGTCCGCGCCCCTTGCGCTTGGACGGCTGCTCCACTTAAATACCCTCCAATGGAGCACGAGAGACTGATCCGGCGGCTTTGGGTCGGGTCCGGCAGTAGCACGAAGTGACCAGCGGTCATTGACCTGCCTCGGCGGCTGAACGGCCGTTGACCGCCGCATTGCCGCCTGAGCTTCGTCACATACCCAACAGCAGCAGTGGCCGATTTCCCGCCATCACTCCAAAATCACCACACCCCCAGTCGTCCTCGTCACCACAAAGCCCACCACTGACAGCCCTCCATCACGCCCGCACAGCCCCACGCATCTGCAGCTTACCCTTGCACCTCGGGTAATCCGGGCATCCCCAGAAAGGCCCGCGCTTGCTGCTGCGTGCGTTCATTTTCATGCCGCAGCTTGGACAGGTTGGGGTTGTCCAGTCGCCTTCGGTGGCAAACGCCAGCAGGCGTTTGCTTGCTTCCGTCGGCAGGCGTTGCAGCATGGCGAGGAACAGTTTGCCGTCGAGCAGGGTGATGCGGTTCTCGGTGGCGAAGGCGCGGGCGTCGACGGTGTAGCCATTGGGGGCCATGAAGAAGGCCTTTTCCACTTTCTGATGGGCCATCACGCCGCGCAGTTCGCGCACTTCCTTGACGCCAACCGGCTTGTTCCAGGCCTTGCACTGCACGATGGAGGTGGCACGGTTGGGGTCGGCTTGGTCCTGGAACAGGTGGATGTCGATGCCCCCGTCCGCGCCCAGCGGCGTGGTTTCGGCGCGGATACCTTTTTCGCGGTAGAAGGCGCAACACAGGTCCTCGAAGCGCTTCCACTCGATGCGGTCCAGCACGTCCAGCGACCAGTCTTCAGGTGGTGGGATTGCGGGGGCCTTTGGGGGCATGGGCGGTGCGGGGGCGAATACCGTCATCGCGGCGGCAGCCTCGCTGCGACTGTCGCCCGGGGCGGGATGACGGTCACTTGGGCGATTGCGCCCTGCCCCGCGTCTTGACGAACCCGCCACCGACGCAGCGAAACCGGACTTGAGGTAGCGCATGAAGGCGATGGCAGCAAAGATCAGCGCAAACAACCAGGCAAGCGGCGTAAACACACCGGCCAGCGGACGAAGCATCGCACTGCTGCCCAGAAATACCGGAACCAGCACGATGCCAACAAAGAGACTGCCTGCCGCCAGTGCCGCGGACACCCGCCAGTCCGAACGCAACGCGATGGCAATGAGACCGTTATCGCGTTTTCTGTTATACCGCCGAGCCATGCCTGTGATCACTCCCGGGAACGTCGCCGGGATGAACCATTCATCCTTTCGACATGCCTATCGATTTTTCCGGGATGAATGATACATATATCCAGAGTGATACGTCGGGCAGAAAGTCACGCACATCACGTCTCCTCGGCACGATTTCAGGGCAAATCTGCGGGATGGTGTTTCGGTTGTGATCGCTTCCAGCATCCACTGATCAACGGATACCGTTCGCCAAGTCCCGTGTCAGCACCGACGCTGACACCTCGCGGCAGCCGCTTGCGTTCTGGCCTGACCAGAGTGGCGAATAGTCACCACGGCCCAGGCGCTCTGCTTTTGCGCGCAGCGGGGCGGATGCCGCCGCGGCCTGCGGAAACGCGGGTGCCGCCGGGTTCATCGGCCCGAACTTGCGCACCATCAGGTTGACGATGCCGCGCGCCGGACGCCCGGTAAACACGTTGGTCAGTGCGGTGTGACGCGCATCGGCGTGTTTGAGTGCGGCGCGGTGAACTGCGCTGGTGGTCGCCTCCGTACATAGCAAGTAGGCGGTACCCAGTTGCACCCCGGCCGCTCCCAGCCCAAGCGCGGCTCGTACGCCTGCCGCGTCGGCAATGCCACCCGCCGCAATCACCGGTACCTTTACCGCCTGTACGATCTGCGGCAACAGGGCGAAGCTGCCAAGCTGCGTGGTGATGTCGTCGGTCAGGAACATGCCACGGTGCCCGCCCGCCTCGACCCCTTGCGCGATGATGGCATCCACGCCCCGGGCTTCCAGCCACAAGGCCTCTTCAACCGTGGTGGCCGAAGACAACACCCGGGCGCCAGTGCGACGGACCTGATCCAGCAAGGCTGCAGACGGCAGGCCAAAGTGAAAGCTGACGACGGCTGGCCGGCATTCGGAGACCAGATCGGCCATCTGCTGGTTGAAGGGCATGCGCACCGGGCCAGGCGGTACCGAAGCGGGGTCGATGTCGAACTCGGCGTAGTCTTGCGCAAACGCGCTTTGCCAGGCCTGGTTGCGGGCGGCGTCGGCAACGGGGTCCGCGTGGCAGAAGAAATTGAGATTGAACGGCTTGTCGGTTCGCGCACGTATCGTGGCGACCTCTGCGCGGATGGCTTCGGGCGACAGCATGGCACACGGCAGCGAACCCAAGCCCCCGGCACGGGATACCGCAATGGTCAGCGCGCTGTCCTGCACACCCGCCATTGGCGCCTGGATGATGGGCAGTTCAATTCCAAAAAGTTGCTGTATCGAGCGGATGTCTGACATGCGATGCGTACTCCTGTATGACGCCGCCCCGATTGATGCAGGACTGGCGAGGCACAGGATTTATAACCGCACGGCGATCATCAGGCAAACAATGCTGCCTTATTAGCCTGAGCGCCGAATGTCGTGTTGCCGTTTGATCCTGGTCTGTGCCCAGGCTGACTGCCCTGCGACTGCGCTCAGGGCACGGGTTGCCAATCGGCAACCCAGGGGCGTCGGTGACTTGCCCCTGGTCGCAGTGATCAACCTGTCACGCAGTGATCAGCCCGTCATGCACTCCGGACAGGCGTTGGATGCCGAATACCAGTGCCAGGCGGCCTCCCGGAGTGCAGCCGCTTCATTGTTGCGCACCCCGATGAACTGGAGCTTTTCCTTAGGTGGCAAGGACGGGCAGGAACCCCTGTGCACGCGATGCTCGTCCTTCTCGTTTCCCAGTCTTTCTACGTAGAACTCGTTCATGGCAGTCTCACCTGTCGGATAAAGGAATTTTATCTATTGAGGATACAACCACGACCTGCCAGCCACCCTGTCGCTTATCGCGCATTCAAACCACTTTTCATGCGCGATATCCGACATCAGAACCCGGATAAGCTCGCAAAACCGCAGTCAGATCGCTACAGCGCAAGATTCATTCCCATCGTACCCACAGCGTTGATGCGGACTATCCGACTGACTTTCTCCTGACTCACACCGCCTTGAACGAGAGCGGATTAAAGACAGCCATACCCAACGCATTGAAGTCCGTCACATTTCTGCTTGCCACAAACCAGCCCTTGCCCGCCCGCTTCAGTTTGCGCACACTGCCCCATGCCGTCGGCACGCCATCACTGACCTGCAACGTGCCGGTTTCAAACTATTCCAGCCCCTCACCCCCTCAACAGATCATGCGCCTGTCCGCCCTGCTCGCCACATTCACCCTATTTGCCAGTTCGACCGCCTTGGCCAACTGCCCCGGCTCCATTGCCTTTGGGACTGCGGCCAGCCGCGGGCCGCAGGTGGCGGACCGCTTGCTCGATGGCCGTTGCCTGAGCGCGCACCTTGCCGACGCAGTGGGGCGCGATCCAACGCCGGACGAGCGTTTCATCGCGGTGGCCAGCCTGGCCAGCCGTTGGGCCGAAGACGGCGTGCTGAGCCGGAAGGAAGCGGCGGCGCTGATGAGCGCGGCGCGCGATGCTACGGTAGCCAACACGGTGAAGCTGCGGGTGCTGGCCTTCAATGACTTTCATGGGCATCTCGACGGCAGCCGCCTGATGGTCAATAGCCCGATTGACGGCATCCATACGGCACCCGCAGGCGGCATTGCCCACCTTGCCGGGCTGGTGCGCGAACTGCGCACTGGCATGCCCGACACCGTGGTGGTATCCGCTGGCGATCTGATTGGCGCCAGTCCGATGGAATCGGCCTTCTTCCACGACGAACCCACCATCGAGGCAATGAACCTGCTGGGTCTGGATTTCAGCGCCGTGGGCAATCACGAATTCGATGACGGCCTGCTCGAGTTGCTGCGCATGCAAAGAGGTGGCTGCCATCCCGGCGGACAGCACACCTGCCAGGGCGCGTCGGTGGGCAGCCCGGTGCCGTTCTCGGGGGCACTGTTCGACTTTCTGGCGGCCAATGTGCGTGACGAGCACGGCAATACGCTGTTTCCGTCGTATGGCATCCGAACGGTGGGCGATATCCGTGTGGCCTTTGTTGGCGTGGCGCTGAGCAGCACCCCCCGTGTGGTCAACCCGGCCGGGGTCGCGGGGCTGCGCTTTGAAGACGAGGCCGACACCATCAATAGCGTGGCGGCCGACCTGCGGCGCCGCGGCATACAGGCCATTGTGGTGCTGTTGCACGAGGGCGGACGGACCGAAGGCAGCATCAACGACTGCACCGGCATGCAGGGCCCGGTGGTCGACATCGTCAGCCGGCTGGACGACGCGGTGGACCTGGTGGTGTCCGGTCACACCCACCATGCTTACGTGTGCCGCCTGCCCAAGCGCAGCGGTCAGCCAGTCACCGTGACCAGTGCCGGCTCGGCCGGCCGTTTGCTGACCCGGATCGACCTGACGCTGGATCGCCAGAGTCGCGACGTGGTCGCGGCAGACGCCCGCAACCTGGTGGTGGAACGTGACCCGAGCCGCACCCCGATCCTGCCCGACGCCAGCACGGCCACGCTGCTTGCCGCCTATACCGCATTGGCCGAACCCATTGCCCGGCGCCCCGTGGCGCAGCTTGGCGCCGCACTGACGCGCAGCCCCAACGCGGCTGGCGAATCGCCGCTGGGCAACGTCATTGCCGACGCCCACTGGGAGACAACGCTCTTGCCTCAGGCCGGTGCGTCGGTGGCCGCCTTCACCAACCCGGGCGGCATGCGAGGGGATCTGCTTCCGGCGGCCGACGGCAGCGTGACCTATGCCGACCTGTTCCGCATTCAGCCTTTTGGCAACACCTTGATCATCACCACGCTCAGCGGCCGCCAGCTATACGAAGTGCTGGCCCAGCAGTGGACCAGTGGCAGGGTGCTGCAGGTGTCCTCCAGCGTCAGCTACCGCTATCGTGAGTTGCCCGGACAGCCCGGCCCGGCCAGCCGGGAAGTCTGCCCCGGCTCGTTGAAGATCGGCGGTCGGCCGGTGGTGGCGGACGCCGACTACCGTATTGCGGTCAACAGCTATCTGGCCGCCGGCGGCGACGGTTTCAGCACCTTCAGCCAGGGGCGCGACAGCCAGGGCGGCCCGCTGGACGTCGACGCACTGGCGGCGTATCTGGCGCATCTGGGCACCGTCAAGCCGCCTGCGCTCAAGCGGATCCAAAAGGTGGAGCGCTGCGACTGAGCGCGTGCCGGCGCGTCCTCAATCCGGGCGCGCTGCAAGACGCTCGAACCAGGTTCGGGGCGATATGCCCTGGTCGGGGCCCAGGATGGAGAAGCCACCGTCCACCGCGATGTCGTTACCCGTCATCCACGAGGCTTCGGCGCTGGCTGCAAAGGCCACTACCCGCCCGACCTCATCGCCCCGCCCCACCCGCCCCAGCGGATGGAAGTGCGCCCCCACCGCGTCGGCGACCTCGGTGGAACCCCCGCTCATGCGCTCGACCGAGGGTGACCAGGTCCACGCCGGCGACACTGACAGCACACGGATGCCGCGCGGCGCCAGGGCGACGGCAAAGTTGCGGGTGATCTGCAGCAGCGCCGCCTTGGAGGCCGGATAGATGGCGCGGCCATCGGCGCCAAACTTGCCGCCTGTACTGCCCAGGTTGACGACCACCCCACCCGGCCCCATCACGGCGGTGGCTTTCTGGGTAAAGATGGCGGCCGACACCAGATTGACGTTAAGGGTGTTGAGCCATTGCGCACGGCTGGACGGCAGGCCCTGGTCATCGTAGCTGCAGGCATTGTTCACCAGGATGTCGAGGTGGCCATGACGATCCAGCACCGTGGCGATGCAGCGGTCGATGGCGTGATCGTCGGTGATGTCGGTCTCGACGAAGCAGGCTTGCGCGCCAATTGCCGCCGCAACCGCTTCACCGGCCTCACGGCCGCGCCCCACCACTACGACCTGCGCGCCGCTGGCTGCCAGCGAAGCGGCGATGTCGGCACCCAGCCCCTGGGTTGCGCCAGTGACGATGGCAAGCTTGCCATTGAGGCGTGCGTTCTGCGTGTTCATGATTGCGCTCCTTGCGCATCCAGTCTGGCGAGCAAGGGATCGACATCGTCGACCTCGGCAATCAGCCGCATGCTGGCCAGTGCGTTGTCGTGAGCGGCACCCGCGGCGGCGCAGGCGTCGGCCGCAACGGTGACTTCGTAGCCGCGATCGGCCGCATCGCGCACCGTACTTTCCACCACCGAGTGGGTGGCGATGCCGCCGACCACCAGTTGGCGGGCGTCGAGCTGGCGCAGCAGGATTTCCAGCTCGGTGCCGTAAAACGCGCTGATGCGGTTGTGTTTGAAGGCAAACTCGCGTGGGCTGTCGATCGGCGCAAGCTCGGCATAGAACTCCGCGCCCCAGTGGCCGTCGCGCACCGCACCGATCTCGATGGTCTTGCGAAAGATCGGTGTGTTGCGCGTCAGGTCGGCATAGTCGGGGCGAAACGCCATGCGGACATGGATGATGGGCCAGCCACGTGCGCGCGCCCCCGTCAGCAGCCGCCCGGCAGCTGCAATGAGGCGTGCCCGTGCCGGATCGTCCTCCGACAAGCCGACCCGGATACGGCCCTTGGGGTGCAGTTGGTCGTTCTGGTAATGCAGGGCGAGGACGATCGGCAAGGGGTTCATCAGATGAACACCTCCAGATTGGCGAACACGTCGTCGCAGTTCACCAGATTGACCCGCTTGAGCACGATCTTCCAGCCACCGTCGTCCGTGGCGGCCAGCTTGTGAAACACCGCGCCGGCAAGCTGGCGCTGCTCGATGCGCCATTCGGTCAGCTGCAAGGTGGAGCGCACGATCAGGTGACCCGCGGCATCCAGGCCCTCGATGGTGATGTTGCCCACAAGGTGCGCACTGCGGGTCAGCGGCTGCTGCGACCAGTTGCGCGCGTTCTCCACCCGGCGCACGCGCACCTCACGCAGCATCTTGTCTTCCCAGAACAGCGAGATCTGCTCGAAGGGGTTGGCCTGGTCATGGAAACGCGGCACCCAGTAGCGGCCATCTTCGGTCCATAGGGCCAGCCACTCGGCAAAGCGACGCTCGTCCAGCAAGCGGGCTTCGCGATACAGAAACTGTTCGACACCGCGCAGCGCCTCGGCCGATAAAGTGGCACCCGCGACGGGCACGGTGGAGACGTCAAAGCTTCGATCAAGCAGCTGCATGGCCAGCCTCCGTGGATGCGGTTTGATTGGGGGTCGCCTGAGTGGGCGGATTGAGCATGTACTGTTTCCAGGCGGCAAACTGGTTGCGCATCGGCAGTTCGCTGGTCCCGTTGGTGGACACCATGCCGTCCGGTGTTTCCTGATCGGTTCCCAGGTAGCGGTGCAGGCTGACCCAGTCGCCACCGCGGGTCTGGTTGCCTTCCTGGCAACGCTTGTACACCTCGACGTCATCCGGCATGACGTTGGATGAGGGCGAGTTGATCAGGTTGGCATAGGTCAGCGCACGGTCGAACACCGCGTCCGGCGCCCCCTTGAGGCGGAAGGTCTGGATCTCGATCATGGTGCGGTCCACGCTGACCGGACGGATCACCCGGAACTGCTGGAACACCGTGTGCGGCGAGCCGCTGCCGTAGATGATGGTGTTGTGGCGGTTCATGCCCATGATCTGACGGGCCTTCTCTTCACCATAGGCCTCGGTCAGCACCGCAAAGTGATCGCGCGAGACGGGGTCGCGGGTGGCGGCGGTGGGGTCGAAGATGCCTTCCATATAGCCGTGGCCGTTGTGATAGGCGCGCAGCTCCAGCTTTTCCCAGAACTCGTAGGGTTCGCCATTGCCGTCCATGATCAGCAGTTCGAACGGCATCTCGCCGATCTCCTTGGCTTCCTCACGTGCGGCGACAAAGGACGATTCATGGGTGACGCGGGCATGCATGGTGTCATGCAGGTTCTCGTAGAACACCTTCCAGTTCGATTTCTGCATGACACGGAAGGTGCCGCCGGCCACTTCCACCTCACCCACCGGCGAGCGTTCGCACAGGTTGTCGATGGAAGATGCCACGCCACCGAGGAAGGTCTTCAGGTCCGGGCCTGCGGCCGACTGGCTGGCAAACACGAAACCGCGGTAGCTGTCGACGCGGGCCACGGCCTTCATCGAGAAGTCGGGGTTGGCAGGGTCGTAGCAGGTGCCCTCCAGACCGTTCTTCAGCGGCAGCGACAGATGCGAGCCATCCAGCTTGAACGTCCACGCGTGGTAAGGGCAACGGAAGAACTTCCCGGTACAGCCATCGCCTTCCGGCACCACCTTGGCGCCTTTGTGCGGACAGCGGTTGTACACCACATGCACCTTGCCGTCGGCCGCGCGTACCATGATCACATCCTGGTCGCCGATGCGGGTGGTGTGGTAGTCACCGGTCTTCTTTACCTGGCTTTCGTGGCCAACGTAGATCCAGGCCTGCCCGTAGATGCGCTCCATCTCCAGGGCGAAGATCTCGGGGTCGGTATAGACGTGCTTGTGCACGCTGTCGGGGCGCACCATGGCGGCAAGCGCTTCGTTGGACAGAGTCATTGCGGCTCTCCTCGGGGTGGTCAAAGTTCGAGCACCAGTCGCTCGGACCGGGCTCGGGAAACACAGGTACAAAAACCGCCTTCGGCACGCTCGCGCGCCGACAGGCAGATATCGCGGTGGTCGGCCTCGCCGGCCAACACTTTGGCGGTGCAGATGCCGCACTCGCCACGGCGGCAGTCGAACATCGGGTCCAGACCGGCCGCTTCCATCACATCCATCACCGTCTTGCCCGCTGGCACCTCAAGGGTAATGCCACTGCTGGCCAGCTCTACGGTGAAGCTTCGGTCACCCGCCACCTCCAGCGTGCCGGCGAACAGTTCGCAATGCAGTTGGGCATCGGCCCAGCCCAGCTGGCGGGCGGTGTCGAGCACTGCCGCGATGAAGCCCTTGGGGCCGCATACATACAGGTGACGCCCGCGCCGGGGCGCGCCGATGGTCGGCGCCAGCGGCATGCCACGCGCCGGGTCACCGCCGTCAAACCAGCACTGCGCCCCCGGCAGTGCCTGCACGTCGGCACAGTAGGCCGCTTCCGCGGTTGAACGGCTGGCATAGTGAAGATCGAATTCGGCGCCCGCCTGCTGCAGCGCACGCGCCATGCACAGGATGGGGGTGATGCCGATGCCGGCGGCCAGCAGCAGATGCGATTCCGCGTCCGCCACCAGCGGAAAGTGATTGCGTGGTGCCGTCGCGGTCAGTCGGTCGCCCACCGCCAGGCCATGCACCCAGCGCGAGCCGCCACTGCCCTGCGCTTCGAGTTGAACCGCAATCTCGTAGCACGAGCCGCCGTCGGCCGGCTGCACCAGTGAATAGGCTCGATGCAGCAAGGGATTGCCACTGCTGGCGGGCACATGTAGCTCGATGTGCGCACCGGGGGTGTAGTCTGGCAATGGCGAGCCGTCTGGCGTGACCAGGATCAGACGGCGGATGCGCGGGGTAAGCGCATCGACCTGTTCGACCTGAAGTTCTAGAAGGGACATCGGCGAGACTCCGTGAATGCTGGCCGACGGATGGGTCCCGTCGGCGAAGCCAAATCTATTCACTCCGCCGGGCCCGCAATAGCCACACCTTGCACCGCCTGTCCGTTTATGGCGAAGCCTTGCCCAATTGCCTGATTCGGACAGCGCCACGCCCCACCTTGCCTATTCCGGATAGTCGCCCCGGCACAATTGCCCAAGAATCATTTGCACCTCACCCTCAACCCCACGAGACCGGAGCAACAGCATGAAAAAAAGACTTGCCTGTATTGCAGCCACCCTTGCCACCGTCGGCCTGTTCAGCACCCCCGCACTGGCGGCAGACGAGATCCGGATCGGCTTTCTCACCACACTGTCCGGCCCCGGTGCCGCGCTGGGCACCGATGTGCGCGATGGTTTCAAGCTTGCCCTGACCCACCACGGCGACAAGCTGGGTGGCCTGCCGGTGGTGTTCAATCTGGCAGACGACAACCAGAACCCGCAGACCGGGCGCCAGAACGTCGAACGCTTCCTCAAGCGCGACAAGGTCGATGTGGTCAGCGGCGTGGTGTTCTCCAACGTGCTGCTGCCGGTACTGCCGGAGATCCTGAAGAACGACACGGTGTATCTGTCCACCAACACCGGGCCGCGTGACTATGCTGCCGAGAAATGCGACCCCAACTTCTTTGCGCTGGCCTGGCAGAACGAGGACATCCCGGCGGCCATGGGCAAGTTCGCCACCGAAAAGGGCTACAAGCGGGTGGCGATGATTGCCCCCAATTACCCGGGCGGACGCGAATCGCTGGACGGGTTCAAACGCTTGTACAAGGGTGAGATCGTCGAAGAGCTGTACACCAAGCTCGGACAACTGGACTACGCCTCGGAGCTGGCCACGATCCGTGTCTCCAAGCCGGATGCGGTGTTCTTCTTCCTGCCCGGCGGCATGGGGGTGAACTTCATCAAGCAGTTCGACGGCGCAGGCCTGGGCAAGCAGATGGCCTTGCTGGCGCCTGGCTTCTCCGCCGATGAGGACACCATCAAGGCGGTGGGCGAATCCATCGTCGGGCTATACAACGCCTCACAATGGGCCGCGGACCTGGAAAATGCACCAAACAAGCGCTTCGTCGCCGACTTTGTCCAGACCTACGGACGCATCCCGACCATGTACGCCGCCCAGGCCTATGATGCCGCCCTGCTGCTGGACAGCGCAGTCAAGAAAATCGGTGGCAAGATCGAGGACAAGGCCGCGTTCCGCGCCGCGCTCAAGGCGGCCGAGTTCCAGTCCATTCGCGGCAACTTCCGCTTCAACAACAATCAGTATCCGATCCAGGATCTGTACATGCGTGAAGTGGTCAAGACGGCGGACGGCAAGGTCACCAACCGCACCGTCGGCACAGTGCTGACGGCCCACGCCGACCACTTTGCTGGTGAGTGCCCGATGAAGTAAGGCAAGGCCCTTCCCCCACGACACCGCCCGGCACCCGCCGGGCGGTGTCGTTTCCGGCCGGGTATCTGCGCTTGCAGCGGCCATCTTGATCAGGGCGCGATTTTTGCTTAATTACTTTAAGCCCGAAAAAGCTTCGCTATTTATATTGATAACTAAAACATTTTCGTAATATTGTTCCACACCCAACGCGAAGACTGCGACCGGGCATCCAACAACACGTTCTGGAGACGGACATGGATGTTTCGCCCCGACTGGATCTCAGCAAGATTTACCACAACCCGGTGTTCCACTCGCACTCGGCGGTGGAGTCCCACCATGAACTGAACCGCGCCATCACCGAGCACCAGCTGCGCTGGGGCCGTGGAGAAGTCTCCACTGCGCTCTACCGCCGCGAACTCAACCGCATCAGCATGATGATCCTCAGCTATGGTGCCGAGGTGGAAGTGCAGCCCGACGCCTTCAAGGACTTCGTGCTGGTGCAGATGCCGCTGCGCGGTGTCGCCGAGATCGAATCCGACGACGTCCCCTTGCGCCTGGAACGCGGCGAAGTGGCCGTCGTCGCCCCTCGCCGCAGCATCCGTCTGCTGTGGCAGCCGGGCTGTGAACAGCTGATCCTGAAGATTCCCACCGAGTTGTTGCGGCAGGTCTCCTGTCAGACCTGTTCGCTCAGCCGCTGCCCCTCGGTGGCGACCGACTGCAGACCGTGGATCGATCCGGTGTTCAAGATCCAGCCGGGCATTGCAGCCCAATGGCAGGCACTGCTGCAGCAACTGCTGTCGCTGCTGCCACCCAACGATGCGAGCCAGTTGCACCCCGCCTGGCTCAATCAGTTCGAGCAGACCGCTGCACTGTTCCTGCAGGCGCATCAGCCTTCCGTGCTGGAACGTGACACCCGCGGCGGCGAAGATCTGGCCGAGGTGGCCGTATCCAGCGCCATGGCCAATACCCGTCTGGCCAAGCTCGAAGACTACATCCGCCGCCGCCTGTTCGCGCCGCTGTCGCTGGCCGATCTGGCCAAGGCGGCGGGGGTCAGCCCGCGTACGCTCAACGTGCTGTGTCATCGCTACCGCGGCGTCGCACCCATGATCCTGCTGCGCAACCTGCGCCTGGAAGCGGCCCGCGACAAGCTGCTGGCCAATCCCGGCGTCAGCGTCACCGAAGTCGCGCTGGAGTATGGCTTTGGTCACCTTGGCCGCTTCTCCGCCTACTACCGCGAACGCTTCGGCGAACTGCCGCGGCAGACGCTGCTGGTGCGCCACTGAACCACCTCACGCGTGCGAGATGCGGATACCGATCTGCGGGTAACGGATATTCTCCGCGCGGCGGTGGCAGCAGACTGAAGGGGATGCCACCCCCCAGAGATCTGAGCCATGAGCAAATACGATGCGATCATCGTCGGCAGCGGGATCAACTCCCTTGTCTGCGCCGGCGTGCTGTCCAAACGCGGCAAGAAAGTACTGGTGCTGGAGCGCGAAGCGGTGCTCGGCGGCTGTATCCGCACCGAGGCCTTGACCGCCCCGGGCTACCTGCACGACACCCTGTCCACCGCTCATCCGCTGTTCGTTACCGGCCCCGGCTATGCCGAGTTGAAGGACGCGCTGCACGCCAACGGCCTGGACTACGCCAACAACGCCACCCCGACCGGCGTGCTGCTGCCCGACGGGCGCTCGCTGATCCTCGGTCGCGACCGTGCAGCCAACATCGCCGCAATGAACGCACTGGCCGAGGGCGACGGCACGGCCTACGGCGAAGGCATGGCCTTTGTCGAACAGAATGCGGAACTGATCTTCTCACTGCTCGGCAACGAACTGTGGAGCTCCAGCGTCGGCAAGATGATGCTTGGCCGGGTGTGGAAGCATGGCGCACACGAAACCCTGGCCTTCTTCGGCCCGGCGATGCAAAGCTGCCGTGCCTGGCTGGAAACGCAGTTCCAGTCCGACCTGACCCGCGCCCTGCTCGCCCCCTGGGTACTGCACACCGGCCTGGGGCCGGAGAGTGCCATGTCGGCGCTGATGGCAAAGGTGATCGCTTTCACGCTGGAAGCGGTCGGCCTGCCGCTGGTCAAGGGTGGCAACGCACGTACGGTTGACGCCTTCCGCGCGATGATCGAGCAGGCCGGCGGCCGCCTGGAAACCGGCGCGGATGTTGCCGAGGTACTGGTCGATGGCGGCAAGGTACGTGGCGTGCGTACCGCCGACGGCCGCGTGCTCGAAGCCAGGCAGGTGATCTGCAACGTCACCCCGACCCAGCTCTACGGCCGTCTGCTGACCAACGGCAGCGCCCCTGCTCCGCTGCGCAAGCAGGCGCAGGAATACCGCTACGGCAAGGCCAACATGCAGATTCACCTGGCCTTGTCGGAGCGTCCCAAATGGGCCGACCCGGCGCTGGGCGAAGTGATCTACCTGCACCTGACCCCCGGGCTGGATGGCGTATCACGGGCGGTCAACGAGGCCGAGCGCGGCTTGCTGCCGGCCGAAGGTACGGTATGCGTCTGCCAGCCCTGCGCCGTCGACCCGTCGCGTGCGCCCGCGGGCGGCTGGGTGATGTGGATCCAGCTGCCCGAGTGCCCACGCACCGTGCGTGGCGACGCTGCAGGCGAGATCCCGGTGCCCGCCGACGGCCGCTGGACCCCCGAACTGGCCGATCGCTATGCCGACCGCGCCATCGCCCGCATCGCCGCGCATGCTCCCAACCTGCAGGCCAGCATCATCGGCCGCAAGGTGGTGTCGCCAGCCGACCTGGAAGGCATGAACATCAACCTGGTCGGCGGCGACCCGTACTCCGGCGAATGCGCGATCGACCAGTACCTGTTCTGGCGTCCGGTACGCGGCGTCAAGGATCACAGCACGCCGGTCAAGGGCCTGTACCACATCGGCGCCTCCACCCACCCCGGCCCTGGTCTGTCGGGGGCATCAGGCTTTCACGTCGCCAACGCGCTGGCCAAACGCTGAGCGGAGTGCCTGCCGATCGCCCCCCCTCCGGTCCGTCCGATCAAGACGGCGGACCGGAGGGTGCCAGCCAGTGGATTGCGAACATTTCGGGCGACAGGGCCTTGCTGAAATAATAGCCCTGCGCCTCATCGCACCCCAGGCTGCGCAGGGTGTCCAGCTGGGCAAGCTCCTCCACGCCCTCCGCCAGGGTCTTCAGGCCGAGACTGCGGGCCATGGCGATGATGGTGCTGACAATGCTGAGATCGTTGCGATCCGTCAGCATCTGACGCACAAACGACATGTCGATCTTCAGGGTGCTTGCCGGAAAACGCTTCAGGTAGGAAAGCGACGAATGCCCCGTGCCAAAATCGTCAATTGCAAAGGCGAAACCGGCATCGACCAGCATTGCCGTGACACGCCTCGCCGACTCGGGGTCGGTCATCATGCTCGACTCCGTGATCTCAAGCTCGATCGCGCTGGGCGAGACGCCCGCCTCGCGTGTGATCATCAGCGCTCTTGACGCAAAATCCTGCTGCTCGATCTGCTCGGTCGCGACATTGATCGCCAGGCGCTCAGGCAGGCGCAAACCCGCCCGGGCCCAGAACTGCAGTTGCCAGCACGCCTGCTTCAGAACCCACTCGCCCAGACTCACCATCAGGCCACGCTCGATGGCCACCGGAATGAACTCGGCCGGACTGACCCAACCCCATTCTTCGTCGTGCCATCTCAGCAGGGCCTCGGCCCCGGTCAGTTTTCCGCTTTTGAGGTCACATTGCGGCTGGTAGTGCAATTGCAGGCCGTTGTTGCTCAATGCACGGGAGAAACGCCGGGCCAGCTCCATGCGACGCGCAAGATCCTCCCCCATCTCCTGGCTGTAGAAGGCATATCCACCGCCCTCTGCCTTGGCCTTGTACATCGCGATGTCCGCGTGCTTGAGCAGTACATGTCCATCTGCGCCGTCGTTCGGATAAATGGCAATGCCCGTGCTGGCACCCAGCAGAAACGAGCAACCTCCGACCTCGACCGGAGCGAGCATCGTCCGATGCAAGCGCTCCGCTATCAATGTTGCGGCGGACCGGCCGGTCTGATGTGCAATGATGACAAACTCGTCGCCCCCCAGCCGGGCAAGGGTCTCGTCATGACGCAGGGCGGCGCGAAAACGGCGTGCAAGCTCGGTCAGGACCAGATCACCGCAGGCATGCCCCTGGGTATCGTTGATTTCCTTGAAGCGGTCGAGATCCACAAACATCAACGATAGCGAAGTACCCTGACGTTCGGCCAGCGCCAGGGCCTGCATCAATCTGTCCTGAAACAAGGCCCGGTTGGGCAGACCGGTCAATGGGTCGTAGAACGCCAGTTGCTCGATCTGCATCTCGGCAATCCGGCGCTCGGTAATGTCCTGCACTGTGCCGGTAGCCGAGAGGAACTCACCTTCCGGATTGACCGCGACCTTTACACGATGCTCCAGCCATAGGGTCTCGCCGTTGATCTTGACGCGGTACTCGAGCCGGGATTCGCCCCCCCGCATGGAGACCCACCAAGCCCGTACCACGCGATCGCGGTCATCCGGGTGAACCCGCTCGAAAAAGGTCGTCGAGCTGAAGCTGCGCCCAGCACAGATGCCAAGCAGCCTGCAGGTTTCATCCGAACATTCGATCCGACCGCCCGCTTCGGGCGGGCGATCCATGCGCCAGCTGCCGATCTTGGCAACCGCCTGCGCTTCACGCAGCATCGCCTCGCTTTGCTGCAACTGCACTTCGGCGTGCTGACGAAAAAGCTCAGCCTCACTGAGCGGCTCGATGACCAGCAACAGCTGTCCATCCTCGTCAGCCAGACAGACATTGCGTAGTGTCACCCGCGCCTGTCTGACGGGCCCACCACCGGCCACGCTCAGCGAGAACGGCAGGTCCTGCCGCTCGCCACCTTCACGTATCACTTGCGCGGCAGCATCGACCAACGCCGCAGAGTCGAACACCTGCCCAAGCTGCAGGCCAAGCACGCCCGGCAGCGACAACTCGAACAGTTGCAAACCCGCTCGATTCACGGACAGGATCGATAAGTCATGTGCCAGCACGAAAATCCCGTCGTGCATGGTCTCGAACACCATTTCGGCATAGTTTCTCAGCCCCTGGATGGTCTGGTCGCGCGCCTCGATGTAGGTTTCGATGGCCAAGCCCATGTCGAACAGCACGATCTTGATCAAGGCCTGCATGGTCTCGACAAAATCGACGTTATCGACCCCGAAGCGACGGGCACTTTCCGGCAACAGGCCAACCAGATACTTGGCGTAGGCGCCGAGATACCAGGACGGCCCCAGCCCGACACGGTGATGCGCCATGCCGACCCGCAGACGGTGAAGGATGTAATCCTTGCCATAGTCACCCGCGGTCAGTCCCTCGAAATACGTCACCTGCGAGCGTTGCAGCCGCTCCAGGGTTTCGGTGTCGGAGACGAAGGAACGGGTTGCCTCGAATGACAGCACATGCCGATAGAACTCAGCGGCAAACTCCGGCGCATAGCCCCGGAGCAACTCGTGCAGCCCCCGCAGGCAGTCGATGTCCTTGTCACCGAAATCGAGGAAGGCCTTCCGAAGCGCAATACCCTCTTTGCTTAGATCAAGGGCCGTACTGAAACGGCTGAATTCCGTCGCGCCCGAATCCACGGTTCAATCCCCCTGGCAGATGTCACAGCCACCCGGACCGGAACGAGCACAGAAGGCGCACGCATGCGAAATGCGCGCTGCGTGAAACGCGGCAAAGTCGTGTTCAATCATAGAGGCCCCGTGAACGGTGGTCGGTCGCATCGACGTGAAAGCTGGACGTAATGCTTTCCACGACACTTGGGGCGGAGATTGGGCCCAAAACTGCGTTCTCATGGCAGTCGCCACAAGAAGCCATGACATCCGAACAGCGGGGGGTTGGGCTGATCCGAATCACATACGCCAGAGCGCTTCAACACCCTCCAGGCGATGTGGACATCAATTTGCCTGATGCATGGATAAAAATCAATGACAAAGAATCATTTCAAGTCTGAAATAAGCCTTTGTGATAACGCCTACACCCCACCGACATGCTCCACGATCAACACCGGCGGCGCCACGATCAGTCGGACCTCGACAGTGTCCTCGATCTGGCTGAATCTGACTTCGGTTCCGGGGGTCGAAAACAGCGCATGCACCAGACCCAATCCGGAACCGCTACCCCGTCCGGTCAGGAAATCGAATCCCACCGGAAGTCTCCCTTGATTGACAATGGTGACCAAGGCGCCGTCACCGCCTCGTGCAAGGCTTACTTTTGGGGGACAAGGCACCGCCGGCGCACTGAGGTGCTTGACCGCATTGATCAACAATTCATTCAGGATCAGCGCAAGCGCCACTGCCTCACCCTCGCGAACCAGTAGCGGCTGCGTATCATCAGGCTCCAGGGATGCCTCGACCACGCACCCTGTCAGCATCGTCACATTCGCCACGATCGCGGTTAACAGCTCTTGCAGGCTGATCAGGTGATGGTCGGCCCGCCCATGAAGACCATGCGCCAGCGCCACCGTCTTGACCTGCGAAATGACGCTTCGGATGGCGTCTGCAGCGTCCGGACGTCTGACGGACTCCCGCTGCAACAGGCCAATGACGACCTGCAGATTGTTTCGAATGCGGTGATGTACTTCAGCCGTGAGGGCATTGCGCAAGTGTACGGACCGCATCCGCTCCGCCTGCTCCGGTATCGGCTGGGATTCACGCAGATGACGGTAGTAATCCCGATCTCTGCGCAAACGCAGCACTTCGTGTGCAAGACGTTGATTCTGTTCTTGAAGGGCCTCGATCCTTGCGCTAAGGACTGCAGTCTGCCGATCTTGGGCAGCGGAGGCTGCACCGTGATCCAGTCCGGCATCGCCTTCGAGACGATCTTCAGGCACGGGTGGTGGTGACTTCATGCTCATCAACCCCCCGTCTTGTGCAACCATCATTGACCCGCCAATAGGGACGACGGATTGGGAATGAATGCTAATCTACCTGTGCATCTGGTCTCAATTGTGGCAAACCCTCAAGCAGGCGAATGACCGGCGGCCCGATGTCAAGGCTCACCTCGACCTTGTCGCCCACCTGTTTGAAGTCGACATCGACACCAGGATTCGGCAGCAAGGCCGAAACCAGCCCCAACCCCATGCCGGCCCCTGCCCCCACCCCGAAGTCGAACCCTGCGGGCAGACAACCACGATTGGTAATCGAGATACGGGCGCGACCTGCTTCCCGCAGGAAGTTCACGTCCACTGCCGTCCCCTCACCCGTCACGCTCGCGTGCTTGACCGCATTGGTCAATAACTCATTCAAGATCAGTGCTATGGCAACGGTCTCGTTCTCCCTGATCAGCAAACGCCCCTGTGCAGCCTGCACTCCGCGGAGGGAAATCATCACCCCGGTCAGTGATGAGACGCTGTTGACAATGACAGGTAACAACTCGCACAACATCACGCTGTGGCGCGTCACCTGGCCGTAGAGCCCATGTACGACGGCAACCGCCTGCACCTGAGAAACCGCTGCATCAATCGCCGCCTGTGCTTCCGGCTGCTTGAGCGCAGTGCGGCGCAACAGTCCCACGACGGCCTGAAGATTGTTCTTGATCCTGTGATGAACTTCCTGCGTCAGCGCATTGCGCAGATACGGAGCTTGTGCCGCCTCCCCGGTGTGCATCTGCGGGCCTTCGGTACCTGCGCGCACGGAACCGTCCGTCTTCGGCAAGTGATCGACGCCGCCTTCACCCGGGGTGCCCTGAGGCGCGCCATCCGGGTGTTCGACTGCGGCCGTGATGACCCAGCGAAACACCGCGACTGCAATCAGTATTTCAAAGACGACCGATCCCCAAAGCCATGCCGACAGGGCCTGAGGCGACAGCGCCGGCTCAACTCGCAAACCCAGCAGCGAAAGCACGATCGGTGGACACAGCAGAAACAAGAAACTCAAACCAAGCCTGGCTTTCAGGCTGCATCCTGCACGCATACGCCCCCCCGTGGACCACGCGCAGGCCCACCATCACCGACCCTGACGAAATGAAATGAAAACGGGCGAGGGTTGGGCCCGGACAAAGATGCGCTTGTCGCAGGTGCTGGGCGACAGGATATGTATTGTGCCCGATCAAGGGTGAAGACTGGTACTCCAAGTGTCAGGATCGGATGCGTGGAGAGGTCGGCGGGTCGCAGCAATGGGCACAACTGAATACCACCGAAGGGACATCGGATGCGGGTCAACGCTCATCGCGCAGGAGGCGATTGATGTCCTCTACCGCCTGAATCAGCGATTCGGCAATTTCGCTGACTTTGCGTCGCTGCGAACGCGCCCGGGCACGCAACAGATCGAAGGCTTCCTGACGGTCAAGTCCCTTGCGCACCATGATGATGCCGACCGCCGTCCGCGTCTTCTGCTCCACCATCAGGGCTTTTTCCAGATGCTCGTTGGCGTGGCGCAAGCCTTCAATCTCCCTGGCACGCGCAATCGACGCCTCGATGAATGGAACAAGCTGGGAGACGTCAACGGGCTTGATCAGATAGCCCATCGCACCAGCGTCAGCCGCCTCGCGCACAACGGACTTGTCGCCATAGGCGGACAGGAACACGAAAGGCGGACCACTGCGCTCGATCAGCATATGTGCCAATTCCAGACCACTGGTCCCGGGCATGCGCATGTCCAGCACGGCGAGATCGAACGAACGTTCTCCAACACGCTGAATGGCTTCGTCCGCAGAAACCGCGACTGCCACTTCATAGCCGAGATCGCGCAGCCCCTCCGCCAGCAGGTTGAGAATCACACGATCGTCATCGACCAGCAAAACACTTTTCATACCGTCCCCTTGGGTGTCTCCAGCGCCAAGTGTAGGACAGGATCAGCAAAAAGTACTACGCCTGCCAGTCAATGAGCGGCATATCGAGCACGTGTCTGCAAATGCTTCATACCCGGTTCCGGGCATGAAGCATTTGCAGGGTGGCGACGCGACGATCCGGCGCAGGCCTGCAGGGTCGATGACTTGATGCTCCGCGTTATGTCAGCTGCCCCCAGGCCGAAACGATATGCGCCGCGCTACGATGCGCCAGCGCCGACGCCGTAAACGTCGGATTGACCGCGCCACCGGACGGGAAAAGCCCAGGCCCGGCGATGAACAGGTTGGCCAGGTCGTGGCAGCGGCCGTATCCGTCGGTGACCGAACTTGCCGGATCCTTGCCCATGCGGGTGCCACCGAGCAGATGCATGCTGACCAGCGGGCCATGCCAGGCCGCCTTGGCACCCGCCGCTTTCATGATCGCCTGACCTTCTTCCATTGCATGCCGATGCAGGCGCACGGCGTTGTCGTCGAAGCGGTGGATGACACGCATCTTCGGCATTTCGTCGACGGCTGCGCCGGGCACGAACTCCACCCGGTTCTCTGCAAGAGGCAGGCTTTCGCCCACTGCAGTCATAGATGCAAAGCGGTTGGCGGCGTCTTCCATGAAGCGGTTGAATGCCTCGCCAATCAGATCGGGCCGGCTGCAGGCAATGCCGAGCAGGTCGTTCGGCTTGACCGAATGCGCTGCCAGCCATTGGTAGCCGCCGATGAAGTCCTTGCCCGGCGCGGCTGCCTTGGCGTAGCGATCCTGGCAGACCAGTTGGCCGCCACTGACACCGAGCTGACAATCGGTATCCTCATCGAACATTCCGAACACCCCGCCCGCAGCGTGGGTGTGCAGATACCGCCCCACGGTGCCAGAGGCATTGGCCAGACCCTGCGGATGACGGTCGGTGGCCGAGGCCAGCAACAACCGTGGGGTCTCCAGCGCGAAGCCGGCCACCACGACCAATGCGGCGGGCTGGAACAGGCGCTCACCCCGCCCATTGCGCACGATCACGCCTATGGCGCGACGCCCGGGCTGATCGGTGACGATGCGCTGTACTCGATGCTGGTGATGCACCACCGCCCCTGCTTCGACCGCCCACTTCAGGTAGGTGGTCTGCGGGTTGGCCAACGCACCCGTGGGACAGCCTGCATCGCACCAACCGTCATACACGCATGAGGCTCGCCCCTTGAAGGGCTGGGTCGCAATGGCCAGCGGCAAGGGAGCCACCTGCATGCCCAGTGCCTCGAAGCCCCGCGCCAGGATCTCGCCCTGACGAAAACGTGGAATCGGCGGTAGCGGGTAGGCGGCACCGGGAGGCCGCCAGCGTTCCATTTCCGCATCACCGGCAATGCCAACCTCGGCCTGAACCGCATCATACGAAGTACGCAGATCGTCGTAGCCGATCGGCCAGTCCGCCGCCACGCCATGGCGCGACTGCATGTCGAAGTCCTCAGGGTGCAGGCGGAACCAGCACGCATAGTGATGCGCTGCTGCACCGCCACTACCCTGGCCGGTATTGAAGGTGATACCCAGCGGGTGCGCGCCAGTGCTTTCAAGCAGATCCGGCGTGCCCTTTAGGCGGCGCGCCCAGATCTGCGAACTTGTCATATCCTGCAAGGTGCGTGCAGGACCCGCCTCGAACACGGTCACCCGCTTGCCCGCAGCAGCCAGCCGGGCGGCCATGACACTACCGGCCTGACCGGCACCAATGACGACGACGTCGACCGCTTCCAGTGTCTTCATCGCTTACCCCACCACCGGCCAGGGCAAGGTCGGCGCGATGTGCGCGCGATAGGCCAGCCCCAGACGCTCGATACCACGTTCGGTACCGAACACCAGATCGGCACCATCCGCCTTGCACACAAAATGGAACAATCCAGCCGGTGGCCCTTGCCAGTCCGGTGGCGCACCAGCGGCAATCTGACCAGCCAGTGCCAACCGTCCCTGCGTGCTCAGCTCAAGCAGGCCTTGCCCATGAAGCGCCCGGGAGAGCCGGTCGACGGCAGCCAGCCCATCAAGATAGAACGCTGCGTGGCTGCCCGACCAGTCTGTGTAACGCAGAAACAGCACACGCTGATCCCGCGGCAGACGCAACTGGCTGTCGAGATAGGCCACAGCCCCGGCCTGCGCAGCACCCGGCACCAGGGTATCGAGCCAGACTTCCCAGAGTGCACTGGCGCCGGCCGTCAACGGCGCCTCCGAAGCGGCCAGTGCAAGGGGGGTGCAAGCGCCCATCAAGGCCATCCCCCCGCCCGCCTTCAGCAAGCTACGGCGTGCCGGCGACGCCGGTCTCTGATCATGGATCCGCATCATTGCGCGTTCTCCTGATCGACATGGGGAGAAGGAGCGGACACGGCGCGGCGGACACGCACCGGAGCACAGGCATCAATCATGGGCGCACTCTCTGGATGGTTTCGGCATGGAACATCGCTGCCGCTATTGTTGTGACATGCACAAGCAATCTAACTCGAGCCAACGCGCGTCACTATCCGAAAAACACCATCCGCTATCCGCGAAGCGCAGTGTTTACTGCGCCCCCTTGCAAGACTCAGCGCCCCAGCGTCGCCGAGGGGCTTTCGCCAAAGCTGCGTTTGTAGTCGGCAGTGAAGTGTCCGAGATGGGTAAACCCCCAACGCATCGCCACCGCGGTGACCGTGGTGGATTCTGGCGAGGCGCTGATCAAGGCCTCGCGCACCCGGCGCAAGCGGACGTCCTTCAGGTATTGCATTGGCGTGGTATTGCGAAACTTGCGGAAACCCGCAAACAAGGAGCGCGTGCTGACCGCGGCGCACTCGGCCAGATCACCGATAGTGATCGGCTCATCGGCATGATCGTCAATGAACCGCTCGACCTTGCGCACATAACTGGGTGCGACCATCGGAGTATCGTCAGCCAGACGAGCCGAATAGTTATGGGGCTGGCACAACAGCAAGGTGGTGAGCACGGTCTGCTCGATCTGCGCCGCGTAAATCGGCGACTGAAGCATGCCAGCACCGCTTGCATCATCCTCGCTGATCTCCTGGCACAACCAGTTGAGCAAGCGGACCCAGGCCTGCGCACGCGGCGACTGCAAATGCATGGCGGCATCGAACACCACAGGCCGGCGCAGGTCTCCACCAAGGTGCTGCCGGCAGTGGCGCTCGAGCGTCTCGCGATCAATCCGGATGAACAGTTTTTCGGTGCTCTCTTCGTGGCGGAAGCGCAGCGATTGCCCCGGGCTGAGCACCGATGCACAGGATGGATCAGACAACACCGTCTGACCACCATGCTCAATGGTCTCGGCACCTGACAAAGGCATCTGGATCAGGGCAAAGTCACCCAGTTGCCCTGCATCCACCGACACGCTGGCACCGTAGCGCATGCGCCCGATACCGACACCGCGCAGCGGCCGGTAATACATTTCGGCACCAAGCCGGCCCGAGCGCCCCACGACATTCAGGCTGTGTTCGCAGAACACCCGGGACACGCGCGCGCGCGCTTCATCCAGGTCGAAGGTGCTGAACAGCGGAAAATTGCCCAGTGAGGCACGCGCAACGGCGGCCCCCATGCCATGCGAAATCTCCATCATCTCCTCCAGTTCTGCCCGCTTATTGACGAACTTTATTTATGTATAAATTAAAACAGACTTAACTATCCTGTGTCCATTGGTATTTCAGCTTCGTCTCCATCCAGCGTACCCCACACCTAAAACTGCATTACCGGGACAGCCTCTGCAGCTCTCGGATAGCAGCAATGAAGGCCGGTGCATAGGCTCTCGTCCATCGCTTCCGGCATCGGCCGCAAGCGTCCTGCCCCGCGCGGTTTCGCCAGGAGAGAACGAGATGAGCAGTACCCAGAAGGTCTCAACCTACTGTTATCAGTGCGTCAATGGCCCCGACATGCTGACCGTCGAGGTCAAGGACGGCGTCGCCACCACGGTCACCCCCAACTTTGATGCTCGCGGCCTGCATCCGGCCGATGGCAAGGTCTGTGTCAAGCCCTACGGCCTGGTGCAGAAGATCTACAACCCCAACCGCCTGCTCAAGCCACTGAAGCGGACCAATCCGAAGAAGGGGCGCGACCAGGATCCAGGCTGGGTCGAAATCGAATGGGAAGAGGCACTGGACACCATTGCCGGCCGACTCAACGCCATTCGCGCCGAAAGCCTGGTCGATGAGCAAGGCTACCCACGAGTGGCATTCACCACTGGTGGTGCAGCCACGCCTTACTTCTACATGGGCACCTTTGCCTCATTCCTGGCCGCCTGGGGGCCGGTGGACCAGAGCCTGGGCGCTGGCGGCACAGTGAAGTGCTATCACACCGAACACGTCTATGGCGAGTTGTGGCACCGCGCGTTTACCGTGTGCCCGGATACGCCACGCTGCGAGTACATCGTCTCCTTCGGCAACAACATCGATGCCTCCGGCGGCGTCACCAGTGTGCGCCGTCACGCCGATGCACGCGCCCGCGGCATCAAGCGGGTGCAGATCGAACCCCATCTGTCGATTACCGGCGCTTCGGCCAGCGAGTGGATTCCGATCCGTCCCAAGACCGACCCCGCTTTCCTGTACGCCATGCTGCACGTGCTGCTGCACGAGCGTCCGCTGACCGACCTGGATGTGCACTTCCTGAAGGTGCGCACCGGCTCGCCCTACCTGATCGGGCCCAATGGTTTCTTCGTGCGTGATCCCGCCAGCAAGAAACCCTTGATCTGGGATGCGCGCAAGCAACGCGCAGTGCCCTTCGACACTGCCGATGCCGATCCTGCCCTGCTTGGCAGCTTCAACGTCGACGGCCTGGAACAGGGCGCTGACGGCAAGACCTGGGAACATCAGGGCATCACCGTTACCACCGCGTTCGAGCACACCCGCACCCTGGTCAAGCCACACACCCCGGAATGGGCCACCGCGATCTGCGACGTTCCGGTTGCCACCATTCGCCGCATTGCCAACGAGTTCGTGGACCACGCCCGCATCGGCGAGACCATCGAATTCGAAGGCCGCACCCTGCCTTTCCGCCCGGTGGCGGTGATGCTGGGCAAGGGGGTGAACAACGGCTGGGGCGCGTTCGAGTGCGTGTGGGCACGCACCGTGCTGATGACCCTGGTCGGCGGCCTGGAAGTCCCCGGTGGCCTGCTCGGCAGCACGGTGCACATCACCGGCATGGACTTCGACCGCATGGCTTCGGTCGTGCCGCACCCCGACGGCTTCCTGGACTACCCCTTCAACCCCACCGACAAGGAACAGTGGGCCGCACAGCCCCAGGTGCGCCATGGTCACACCACGCTGATCCCGATCATTGGTGGCGGGCTGACCAGTCAGCTAATGGGCTCCACCGTGCTCACCTGGATGCGCCTGCAGGGCCGTGCCGCCGACAGTTGGGGCAAGCCCAAGCCGCCCGACCTGTGGTTCGTCTACCGCTGCAACCCGAACATCTCGTTCTCCGAGACGGACAAGATGGGCGAGACGATGGCGACCTTCCCCTACACCGTCGCCTTCTCCTACACCCAGGACGAGACCAATCATTTCGCCGATCTGGTGCTGCCCGAAGCGATCGACCTCGAGAGCACGCAGCTGATCCGCCTGGGCGGAACGCATTACTTCGAGCAGTTCTGGGACAGCCAGGGCTGGGTGTTGCGCCAACCGGTGGTGAAACCACAGGGCGATGCGCGCGACTTCACCTGGATCTCCACCGAACTGGCCAAGCGCACCGGCCTGCTCGAGGCCTACAACACCATGATCAACATGGGCGCTGCCGGCCTGCCGCTGAAGACCGACAAGTACGACTTCTCGCTCGATGTCACCCGTGCCCACTCGGTTGAAGAAACCTGGGATGCGGTGTGCCGCGCGGCCAGCGCCGACGTCACCGATGGGCAGGCGGACGACGGGCTTGCGTATTTCAAGGAGAAAGGCTTCCGGGTCAAGCCCTTCCCCAAGATCAACTGGTATCTGTACCCGCGCATGGAAGACCTGAACCTGCGCTTCGAGCTGCCCTATCAGGAACGCATCCTGCGCATTGGCCAGGAGCTCTCCGCCCGCCTGCACGAACAGGGCGTCACCTGGTGGGACAAGCAGCTGCACGAGTACGAAGCGCTGCCGAACTGGAAGGACCTGAACAAGCTGTGGTCCGATGCCTATGAGAAAGCCTACGGTATCCGCGCCGCGGACTACCCCTTCTGGTTGCTGACCGCACGCAGCATGCAGTACGCGTGGGGCGGTAACGTCAGCCTGCAGATGATCCGCGAGGTTGCCGCCAACGTCGCCGGCCACGACGGCATCATGATCAACAGCAAGGTGGCCGAGTCGATGGGCATCGAACAGGGCGACCGCATCGAGGTGACCTCACCGGTGGGCGTCACCAGTGGCCGCGCGTTGCTGCGCCAGGGGGTTCGCCCCGACACCATCGTCATGGTGGGCCAGTTCGGCCACTGGAAGACACCCTACGCCAAGGACCTGGACATGCCCAGCCTGAACAATCTGGTGCCGATGAACATGGACCTGGTCGACGGCACCGGCTCCGCCGTCGATGCCGTTCTCGTCAAGATCAAGAAACTCGGGAGCAAGAAATGACCCGTTATGTAATGGTCGCCGACCTCAACCGCTGTGTCGGCTGTCAGACCTGTACCGCCGCCTGCAAGCACACCAATGCCACCCCGCCGGGTGTGCAGTGGCGCAAGGTGCTCGACGTCGAGATGGGCGAGTACCCCAACGTCGACCGCCTGTTCATGCCGGTCGGCTGCCAGCATTGCTCCGATCCTCCGTGCATGGAGGTCTGCCCCAGCACCGCCACCGGCCAGCGCAAGGACGGCATCGTCACCATCGACTACGACATCTGCATCGGCTGCTCCTACTGTGCGGTGGCCTGCCCCTACCAGGCCCGCTACAAGGTTGAAGAGGCGCGCTTTGCCTATGGCGAGACGCCGACCGCAACCGAAGCGATCCGCTTTGACGAAGGCCGCATCGGGGTGGCGCAGAAGTGCACCTTCTGTTCCGACCGCGTGGATGCCGGTCTGGCCAAGGGGCTGAAGCCCGGCATCGATCCGGAAGCCTCACCCGCCTGTGCCAACGCCTGTATCGCCAATGCGCTGACCTTCGGTGACCTCGAGGACCCGGAAAGCAATGTGTCCAAGCTGCTGACCGAGAACACCTGGTTCCGCATGCACGAGGAATTGGGTACCGACCCCGGCTTCTTCTATCTCTGGAACGAAAAATGATCCAATCCAAAACCGGTCGTTTCGGCACCCAGCACCAGACCAGCTGGGACTGGCGGGCAGCGGTCAACTTCATCGGCGGCGGCAGTGGCAGCGCCCTGCTCGCGCTGGCCGTGGCGCAGCATTTTCCGGCGGCACCGCCCTGGCAGCTGATGCTGGCCGCCCTGGCGCTGATCGGCATCGGACTGCTCAGCGTGTGGGCCGAGATCGGCCGCCCGTGGCGGGCTTTCAATGTGCTGTTCCATCCGCAAACCTCGTGGATGACGCGCGAAGCCTTCGTCGCCGGCGTGATCGGCGCACTCAGCGTCGCTGCCCTGCTGACCGGCATCGCACCGCTGGCCTGGGCAGCAGGTGCAGCAGGCCTGCTGTTCCTGTATTGCCAGGGACGCATCCTGCGTGCGGCGCGCGGCATTCCCGCCTGGCGCGAGCCCACCATCGTCTGGCTGATCATCGCCACCGGGCTGACCGAGGGCGGTGCGTTGCTGGTGCTTGCCGGCACCCTGACCGGCAAGCCTGACGTGCTGGCCATCAGCGTGCTGCTGGCCCTGTGCATCCTCCGCCTGGCGACCTGGCTGCGCTACAACCGCCGCATGCTGGCGTCCGACGCGCCGCAATCCACCCGCCGCGCCCTGCTGGCCTGCGGTCGCGTGCTGGTGCCGGTGGGCAGCCTGCTGAGCATCGGCCTGCTGGCAGCCGCACTGCTTCAGCCCGGGCTGATGATCGCCGCCGGCACCGCCGCTGCGGTGGCTGCGCTGGGTGCCGGCTGGTACTTCAAGGGATTGCTGATCACCCGTGCAGCCCAGGTTCAGGGCTACGCACTTGGCAACAAGCTGCGCCGCGGCCATCCGCTGGCACAGGCTCAGAGATAGCAGGTCGCCGGACTTGAACCATCGTCTATTCAGCACAGCCGATCCGCCTCAAGTCCGACAGCCGCTTACGGTTCCATGACGGTGCGACGTGTAGGTCGCCCTTGCGCGGAGAGGCCTCCGGGCCTCTCCCGCTTTTTTGCCACATGGCCGCAAACCGCATCACCAGGGCCGCCTGATTCACCGCAATTGCGCGATCCGGATAGGTCGCTGCGGATTTCGGATTTCACCTTGCCGCGCCGCCACCGACAATGATCGTTCAATCCTTTGGGAGATTTCCATGACCGAGTCCTCTTCGCTTTCCCGCTTCGCCCTCGACCTGTTGGCCGGCAAGATCCGCGTCATCGATCTGACCCAGACCCTGTCGCCGGAATTTCCGTCGCTGACGCTGCCGCCCGAACTTGGCCAGTGCTGGCCCTTCCGCATGGAAGAGATCTCGCGCTACGACGAACGCGGCCCCGCCTGGTACTGGAACAACTTTTCCATGTCAGAGCACACCGGCACCCACTTCGACGCACCGGTGCATTGGGTCAGCGGCAAGGATCACCCCAACAACGCGGTAGACTCGATTCCGGTGGAAAACTTCATCGCCCACGCCTGCGTCATCGACTGCAGTGCCGAAGCCGCTGCCAACCCGGACTTTCTGCTGACTGTCGACTTCGTGGAAAAGTGGGAAGCGCAGCACGGCAAGATTCCGGCACGCTCATGGGTGCTGCTGCGTACCGACTGGTCCAAGCGCAAGATGCCCGAGGACTACGTGAACGCCCGTGAAGACGGTCCCCACACCCCCGGCCCGGCTCAAGGCCTGGTGCAGTGGCTGATCGACGAGCGCAATGTGCTGGGCTTTGGCGTCGAATCGATCAACACCGACGCCGGTCAGTCCTATGCCTGGGAAACGCCCTTCCCCTGTCATTACCTGATGCACGGCAACAATCGCTATGGCCTGCAGTGCCTGACCAATCTGGATCAACTGCCGCCACAAGGCACCATCATCATTGCCGCACCGCTGAAGATCCGCAACGGCTCCGGCAGCCCGCTGCGCGTACTGGCCCTGGTCGGCCAGTAAGCCCACCCTTCTCTCTGCCCCAGGCGGGGTTGCCTCTCCTCTCCCTGGACTCGTCCAGACCTCCCCGCCGGCTTCAATCCCGGTCGTGAAAGCGACCGGGATTTTTTTTGTGACGATGTCGATTTGGTACCTGGTCGCTCGTCGGGTCAATACGCCGCCCCCTCAGGGCAGCTTGACCCCAGGCAAACCAGGAGACCTCGCGATGACCCTCACCCCCTTACCGCAGTCCGACTCCACAACCAACGCACTCGCGGCATCCGACGCCCGTCTGTTGATCCTCGTCGCCACACGCAAGGGCGCATGGCTGTTTCATGGCGACCCGGCACGTCAGCGCTGGCGCGTGGATGGGCCGCATTTCCTCGGGCACATCGTCAGTCACGTTGTGCTCGACCCGCGTGACGGCTGCACCTTGCTGGCGGCCGTAAGTACCGGCCACCTGGGCCCGACGCTGTTCCGATCCACCGATCTTGGCCAGCACTGGCAGGAGGCCAGACGCCCGCCCGCTTTCACGAGCACGACAGACGGCAGCGGCCGTGCCGTGCAGCAGACCTTCTGGCTGACCCCCTGCCATGCCAACGAACCGGGGGTCTGGTATGCCGGTACCTCCCCGCAAGGGCTGTTCCGCTCTGAAGACGGCGGAGACACCTGGTCGCCCTGCTCCTGCATCAATGACGATCCCGAGTACCGCAAGTGGATGGGCACCGCCCAGGACGGCACCCCCGATGGTCCCAAGCTGCATTCCATCATCGTTGATCCACGCGACCCCGCGCACCTGTACTTCGCCATGTCGGGCGGTGGGGTGCACGAATCCACCGACGGCGGGCGGACATTCACCCCATTGCTCAAGGGGCTGGAGGTCGTGGAAGGCTTCGACCTCGACGACCCGACCTATCATGACCCGCACTGCGTCCGCATGTGCCCGAGCCAGCCCGACCGGCTGTATCAACAGAACCATTGCGGCATCTACCGCATCGACCGGCCGGCCGACACCTGGGTCCGCATCGGCCGCAACATGCCCGCCAGCGTCGGCGACATCGGCTTTCCGATGGTGCTGCATCCACGCGACCCCGACACCGCCTGGGTGTTTCCGATGGACGGCAGCGGCGTCTGGCCCCGCACCAGCCCCGACGGGCGCCCTGCGGTCTGGGGAACACGCGACGGCGGGGAGCGCTGGCAAAGACTCGACGCCGGCCTGCCCGCCGAGCAGGCATGGTGGACAGTCAAGCGTCAGGCCATGTGTGCAGACAAGCTGGATCCAGTCGGTCTCTATTTCGGCACGACCAGTGGCGAACTGTGGGCCAGCGCGGACGAAGGGGGCCAGTGGTCCTGCATCGCGCGCCACCTTCCGGAAATATACGCAGTCGAAACCGCGTTGCTGACACCTTAGGCACGACGATGGAGATCCTGATCCCGACGCCCTTGCGTGCGTACACGGCCGGACAAGGACATGTCCAGGCCGAAGGGGCGACCCTGTCCGCGCTCGTCGCCGACCTCGATCGCCAGTTTCCCGGCATCCGTTTCCGGATGATCGACGAACAGTGCCGGATGCGCCCTCACATGCGCATCTTTTTGAATGGCAAGGGTGTTTTCGACCTGACTACGCCACTTCATGACGGCGATACCGTTGCCATCGTCCAGGCCTTGAGTGGCGGTTGAGCTCACACGGATGGAATGGAAGTGGGCGAGCTGAGAGAACCAGCAAACCGGTGACCCATAGGGTGGCGGCGGTGGCCATGGGCCGACCCGCCGCCACCCCTGCCGGAAGAACGCATGCACTCGTCAAGCGTGAACAAACGATCCAAGCCTGAAAACTAATCGGGATTATGCATACGGCCTGTGGCAGAATCCGTCGCCACGCTCCCGTAACGCTACTCCAGTTGGTGTCCTCCATGAGTCATCCAGGCAAGACCCTGAAACGTGCCACCCTCGCCATCTCCGTCGCTGCAGCTGTCTGGCTGGGCGCCAGTGTCTACGGCTCAAGCCTTGCCGAGCAAGCCATCCGCGACTTCGCCGCCCGGCCGGTCTCCGAAACCGGACTCATCATTGGGCCCTTGCAGCATGATCGCGGCTGGCTGTCCTCATCCGGGCATTTCGGTGTGGCATTCGTCCAGGGGCCGGGCGACCAGCTTGCACCCGGACCGCTGATGGAAGTGCGCTACACACTGTCGCATCTGATCCTGCCCAACTCAAGATTGCGCGTCGAGTGGTCAGTGCAGCCAACAGGAGAGCTGGCCGACACCCTGACGCCGGTATTCGGTGACAGTCTTCAGATCAAAGGCACTGGCCGGCAGGGTCATGATGGCACCATGCATTCCGAATTCGGCACGTCCGACATCGTCGCTGACGATGGTGAGACTCGGGTTGCCATCGGCCCGTCGACAGGCAGCGTCGTCGTCGCCGACAATACCTTGAAGCTGGACTGGCGCATCGGCAAGCTCGCAATGGCAAGCCCCGAGGATGATCTGGAGCTGACTGGCGCCACCATGGCGGTGAATCTGACCAATACCAGGATCGGCACCGGCACGACAGTGATCGAGGTTGAGCGCATCGCCTCCTCGGCCATCGACCTGCAGGGTGTACGCCATGCAACCGAGGTTGTCGAGCGCGCCGACCGACTCGATGGCGTGGTACAGCACGGCCTGCGTGCTGGCGAAATCGCCGGTGTCAGCGTGCGCGACCTGAACCTCGACATCTCGCTGACCGGTCTGGACAAAGCCAGCCTGGAAACCCTGCACCGGGTGTTCAGCGATACGGCCGGTCTGCAGAACCTCAGCCCCGAAGACGACATCAGCTTCCGCAAGGCACTGACCACCTTGATCAACAGCGGTTTGTCGATTGGCATTACCCGGCTGACAGGCACAGTTGGACAGGGTGCGGTAGAGGGCCACCTGCAGATCGTCGCAGCCCCCGCCAACGTCCTGGATGGCCCGGTGTCGCTGGCCACGACATTGCGGGCAAACGGCGAACTGACGCTCAAGGACGGCACCCTCCCGCCCGAACAAGCCGCCATTGCCGTGGGCATGGGGCTGATGCAGCCTGTACCGGGCGCCCTCAAAGCGCAGTTCGACTATGCCCAGGGGGTGCTGCAAACCAACGGGCAGGCCGAAGGGGGTGCGGAGGTACTCGACACACTGGCCGAAGCCGATGCCATGCTGAACGTGTTTCTGAACACGTCGCTGATCGCGACCGACGACGAAGAGGTCGAGAAAGATGAAGAGGACTTCCCATTGATGGAGGAAGAGGCGCTCGCCCCCACACCGACCAGCCTGCCTGTTGGCGAATCAGAACGCTAAAGCTGGACCGGCGAAACATGAACTGGCGCTTCGGCCTGTATGGCGGTCACGCATCCTCAGGGTGCGTTGTTTCTCCGGCTCAAACCTGTGCAAACTCACCGCTTGTGCGGTGTAGCACACCTGTGCTATTCGAGTAGTGGAACACGGACTATCCCGAACAAATTGCGTGGAAAACAGAAGCCCTCACCCACGCGCCAAGGTTTCCGACGGACTCTCGCCAAAGCGCCGCTTGTAGGCTGCCGTGAAGTGGCCAAGGTGCGAGAAGCCCCAGCGCAGGGCTTCGCGGGTCACCGTGGTATTGCCATCGCACGCCCGCTGTAGCGATTCGTGCACCCGCTTCAGCCGAACCTCCTTCAGATACGCCATCGGCGTGGTATCGCGGAAGCGCCGGAACCCTGCAAACAGTGAGCGACTGCTGACGCCGGCGTGCTCGGCCAGGTCCACGATGGTCAGCGCCTCATCGGCATGTTCTTCGATGTACTGCTCAATTCGCTTGACGAAGGCAGGCGCGATCGACGGCGACTCACCACGCAGACGCTCGCTGTAGGTATTGGGCTGACACATCAGCAGCATCGAGATCAGCATCTGCTCGATCTGCGCCGCCAACAGGGGAGAACTCAGCGCCATTGCCCCGCCCGATTCATCGTCTTGCCCCGCCTCGGCAATCAACCATTGCACCGCGCGCATCCAGCGTTGCCCGGCCGTACTGTCCAGGCTCATGTCCAGACGGAAATCAATGGGGTCGCGCAGATCGTGGCCGAGATGCTGGATGCAATGGCGCTCCAGCACCGCGCTATCGATGCGGATGAAAAGTTTTTCGGTACCCGCGCGATGCTGCATGCTGACCGGGCGATGGGGACTGATCACCGAAGCCACCCCTGGGTGAGAATCGATCAGCTCGTCGCCACTACGGATCCGCTCATGCCCACTCAAGGGCATCTGCACCAGCGTGAAGCCCTCAAGCCGTCCAGGCTCGATTGCAACATCGCCACCGTACGTCATCCGCCCGACGCCAATGCCACGCAAGCGACGGAAGCACATGCGGGCATCAAAAGCGCGACTCGAGCCCGCAAAATCAAGGCGGTGATCGCAGAACACGTCCGCCCCGCGGCGACGCGCCTCGTCCATGTCCTCGGTATGAAAAAGCGCATATCTGGACAGTAGCTCGCCGACAGCCGGCAAGGGTGCAAGTTTATCGACGTTCATCGCAACGACCTCTTCGTTTTGAACCCAGCGGCCCCTCTCAAAGGGGGATCAATGCCCGCGTACCCATGCACAACAACCGTGCATCAATGCGCCGATACGGTGCAGAAAAGTGCTTTTAGATCACTGACTTCGCTACATGCGGGGGGACAAGCTCCCCGTACCCTCAAGCAGATTTTGTTTAAGCACAAACTGTTCCTAGTTAAATAAATTCGATGCATTTACATGTCTGAATGCAGACCGCGGATATCACTTGCACGAATGGGATAAGGCGTGCGTTGAAGGGATAGTCCCGCAGGGAGCGAAGGCCTAGCTTTGCGGCTATGAACCGCCGTACCTAAAGGCGGCTAAACGACGAGCCCAACGAGCCCCTTGCAAATGGACAGAATCCCCGAAAACGTGACGCCGAAAAGTGCAATACCGGCCTCCTCCTCCGTAGTGCCCAAACGTGGCCTGGTTGGCGTGATGAGCGACACGATCATCATGCTGTTGCCATGGTCGATCATTGCCGCCTTGCTATGGGCAGCCTTCTTCATCAAGCCGCAGCCTGTCGGCGAGACCGTACGCCCGCCCGTGCTGGAGCGCCGAGACCAGTACTACGGGATTGCCAGCCATGGCGATAAAGGGCTCTGGCTCGCAGGGAGCGGAGGCAAGATCGTTGCCCTGAGCCCAAGCGGAGAGACCCGCCAGCTCGACACAGGTACCCGCAAGTCACTGCAGGACATCGCAGCCTGGGATGCCGGACGTGGTATCGCAATCGGCAACGATGGCGTAATCATTACCACCGCCGACGGCGGCGAAACCTGGGTACAGATCACCGACGCCCCCCGCTCCGAGGTTGCAAACAAGCTGGTGCGGGTGAGGGTTGCCGCGGACGGTGTAGCCTGGGCTGTCGGCGAGATGGGCGCCCTGCTGCAATCGACCGACTACGGCCAGAAGTGGGAACGCCGCCGCCCTGAGCAGGACACCGCGTGGAACGATCTGGCTCTGCTGGGCGACGGACAGATCTGGGTCGTGGGTGAGTTTGGCCAGATGCTGCATTCCACGGACAACGGCCAGACCTGGACCGAACACCAGGCTGATGTCGAAAGCTCCCTGATGGCCATCGCCTTTCGCGACCCGCTCAATGGCCTGGCAGTCGGCCTGGAAGGCGTGGTGCTGAGCACGCAGGACGGTGGTCAGACCTGGCAGACGATCGATAGCGGTGTCGCCGTCCACCTGTTTGACGTGGTCTGGGACGCTGCCCGCGGACACTGGATCGTGGCCGGCGACCAGGGGCTCTGGCTCAACGCCGATGCCTCTGTCACCGACATCCGCCACGGCCAGCTCGACAGCCGCGACATGAGCTGGCACACCCGCGCGCTACCCACTGCGGAGGGCACCTGGTTCGCCGGAGCCAACGTCGGCCTGTGGACTGGTGAGCAGTGGCGCCCCGTCAGCAACCCCACTACACCGCCCGCCGAGTAAGACACCCGGTCCTTGCCCTTTTTCTTGCATCTCATCCCTAGCGGACGCAACCCATGATTGATCGATTCGGACAGTTCTGCATACGTCAGCGCGCCTGGGTATTGGCGCTGATCTTCCTGACCACCCTGGTGCTCGGATTCTTTGCTCTGAAAGTGGACGTACGCACGGTGTTCGAGGACATGCTGCCCTCGAGCCATCCCTATGTAAAAACCCACGAGCGATTCAAGGACACTTTCGGCGGCTCGAACATGGTCACGATCATGGTCGAAGCCAGTGAAGGCGACATCTTCCAGCCCGAAGTGCTGGAGAAGGTGCGCGGCATCACCCTGGGTCTGCGCGAGGTTTCTGCAGTCAACCCCTTCCAGATCATCTCGCTGGCCAGCAAGAAGCTGAAGGAAGTGCGCGCCTCGACCGAAGGCATCGAAACCCGCCCGCTGATGTGGCCGGATGCCCCACGTACCGCCGAAGAGATCGCCGAACTGCGCGCCGCCGTGCTGCGCAACCCCCTGGTCTACGGCGCCTATGTATCACAGGACTTGAAAGCAGCACTGATCACGGTGGACTTCATCGATCGTGAGGTGGACTACAGCAAGGTGTTCAACGAAGTTTCGGCCCTGATCGAACGCTTCGAAGACGACAAGGTGCAGGTCAGCATGGTGGGCGACCCCATCCTGTTCGGCTGGGTCAACCACTACCTGCCGGAGACGATGAAGATCATCGCCCTGGCAGTCGTCGTCACCCTGATGATGCTGTTCGTCATCCTGCGGACCTGGCGTAGCGTGTTGCTGCCGCTGGTGGCCGGTGCGGTCAGCGCGACCTGGGCGCTGGGCATGTGTGCGCTGCTGGGCATCACCTTCGAGCCCTTGGTGATCGTGGTGGCGATGCTGATCACCTCGCGCGCCGTGTCGCACGCAGTACAGATCATCAACCGCTTCAACGACGAGATCGTCAGCATCGAAAGCGGCCGCGAGACCTCGCGCGACGCCGCACTGGCCTCGATCCGTGACCTGCTGCGGCCGGGCATGCTGGGTGTGGTGTCGGACGCCGCCTGCATTGCGGTGGTGATCATGAGCCCGATCCCGATGCTGCAGAAGCTGGCGCTGCTGGCCGTGGTGTGGGTCTCCACCCTGGTGGTCAGCGCGCTGCTGCTGACCCCCATCCTGCTGTCCTTCATCCGCCACCCGCACGGCTACGTGCATGGTCTGGACGTCACCCCGCTGCTGCGCCGGGTGCTCGACTTCGGCGTGTGGATGGGGACTTCCAGCTTCCGTTACGTGGTGGTGGGCTGCAGCGCGCTGGTGATCCTTGGCTCCGGTCTCTACGCCTTGAACCTGAAGATCGGTGACCCGTTGCCGGGCTCGCCCATCCTGTGGCCCGAATCGCGCTACAACCTGGACGCTGCGGCCATCAACCAGCGTTTTCAGGGCGTGGACCGGATGTTCATCGTGCTCGGCAAGGACGGTCACGAGGGCTACGTGAAAACCAGCGAAGCCTTGCTGGCGATGAACGCACTGCAGCGCTTCATCGAAGTGCAGCCGGAAGTGGGTGCTTCGGTGTCGATTGCCGACGTGCTGCCAGTGATGAACCGCACCCTGCGCGAGGGCAACCCGCGCTACCTCGAGTTGAGCGATGACGAGGCGATCAATGGCAGCCTGATGGCAATCCTGGAGTCCGTCTCCGAGCCCGGCGACATGGATCGCTTTGTCGACGGCGACGCGTCAAACGGTGCGGTCACCCTGATGTTCCGCGACCGCCAGGGCGAGACCATCCGCACCGCAGTCGCACGGATCAAGGAGTTCATCGCCGACAACCCGCTCGCCAACGGTCAGTGGCAACTGGCCGGCGGTGCCATTGGTGTGATCGCCGCGGTAAACGAAATCATCCTGTCGAGCCAGATCGAATCGATCGCCCTAGCCCTGGTGGTGCTGGTGGTGGTGTGCATGGTGACCTACCGCTCGTCGGTGGCCGGCATGTTGTTCATGTTGCCGGTGATCATTTCCAACACCCTCACCTTCAGCTTCATGGCGTGGAAGGGTATCGGCATGAACATCAACACCGTTCCGGTCGCCGCACTGGGCATTGGCCTGGGCGTGGATTATGCGGTGTACATCGCAGACCGCATCAAGGGCGAGTATGCCCGTGGCTGCACGGTGGACGAGGCGATCCGCAACGCACTGCATTCCTCCGGCATGGGGGTGGCGGTCACTGCCGGCGTGCTGATTGTCAGCACCCTGATCTGGTGGCTGTCCTCACTGCGCTTCCAGGCCGAAATGGGCCTGCTGATGGCCATCTGGCTGTGCATCTCGGCGATGTCGGCACTGTTCGTGATGCCCGCAGTGATCAAGGTCTTCCGTCCCGCATTCATCTTCGGCAAGGCGCAAGGGGCGCCGCTGGCAAACGCCCGTCCTGCCCTGGCCTGACAACGTTCATTTCACGCGCAGCACCTTTCCACCCAACTCAAGGGAGTCAGTATGGACAACAAGAGAAAACCCCGGGCAGGCGCGCCCCTACTGCTGAAGCGAGTCACCCTCGCCCTGGTCTCGGCAGGCTGTGCCCTGCCGGTGTACGCAGCAGACAGCAGCTTGAAGATCGATGGCTACCTGCGTCAGGAGCTGTCGTGGAACACGCTGGACTGGGATGACACCCCGGGCTACGACGACCGCGGCAAACTGTCGATGGCGCGCACCACGGCCCGTCTGAACCTGGACTGGAAGGCCGCCGAGAACGTCTCGGTCGTTGCCAAGCTGCGTGCAGTGGGCGAAGCAAAAACGCCGTTCCTGCGCCATCTGGAGAAGATGGGCGCGCACAACTACCACAACGGCGATATCATGGAGTTGTACAACCGTAACGAGATCAGCGACGTGATCCGCGAGTTGTATGTGGATTTCGGCATTGGCGACCGTACCCGCGTACGCCTGGGCAAGCAGCAGATCGCCTGGGGCGAGACCGACTTCTTCGCCGCCAACGACCTGGTGCACGGTTTCGACTGGACCTGGCGTTCCTTCCTTGAGCCGGCCAACGAAGAACTGCGCAAGGCCAACATCATGGCCAAGGTCAACATCGACGTCCCCGAACTGGACGGCGGCCTGGAAGTCTTCGTGCGCCCGGGCTGGGACCGCAAGAAGGACATCGGAACCGAACTCGAGATCTACGGTGGCCGCTGGTCCAGCCAGCCCTATGCCGGCGTGGACTTCCGCAACATCGACCCCTACGACTACGAGAACAAGAAAGGTGACGTGCGTGACGTCACCGGCGGTATCCGCTGGAGCGGCATGGCCGGGGACATCAACTACTCGCTGTCCTACCTGAAAACCTACTGGGCCAGCCCGGTGATGAACGGCACCAGCAAGTTCAACGGCATTCCCGGCACCAGCCCGGTGGAAACCGAAGGCCGCGCAGACACCACAGGCCTGTTTGGCAACATCATCTACCCGACGGTTGATGTGTTCGGCTTTACCGCCAGTGGCTATGCAGAGTGGGCCGATGCGGTATTCAGCACCGAAGTCGCCTACGTCAAGGACGCACCCTACAACTTCTCCGCCATCCCCGGCTCACTGGCCTCACAGGTGGTCGCCCCCGGCTTTGACGGCATCAAGTACAAGGACGTGCTGGCGTGGATGATCCGCATGGACAAGAACCTTGCATTCACCCAGTCGCTGCTCGGCACCGAAAAGCCGATGTTCTTCTCGGTGCAGCTGTTCGACAAGTGGATCCAGAACTACGACGGCGATGATCGTTTGCTGAACTCGGTCGGCTGGGGTGGCCGCGCCAAGGAGCACAACGTGCTGCTGACCGGTATTTTCAGCATGAGCTATGACAACGGCCGCGTTCGCCCTGAACTGGTCGTCGGTACCGACCTGAGCAACGGTGGTGGCTTCCTGGTGCCCTCGGTCACCGTCGAGCTGGCCAAGAACTGGCGCTGGAAGGTCGAGTACGACAAGTTCTGGAATGAAGAGAGCCGCAACGGCAACAAGTGCGCTGCCCCCAATGCCGGCATGTGCGACAAGTCCGCCCTGTTCGGCTACTTCCACAAACGCGACCAGCTGTACACCAGCCTGACCTATCTGTTCTGACCCACGGGAGTAACCCAATGACCATGATGAAAAAGCCCCTGATGGGTGTGCTTGCTGCCGCCCTGACCATCTGCAGCCTGAGCCTCGCCCAGGCCGCCGAATTGCCGGCTGGCACGGTGATCTCTGCCGAGAACATCGACAAGATCAAGAACGACACCTTCGAAGGCCACACCATTGCCAGCCTGCTCACCGAGCGCATGGAATGGCGTATCCGCAACAGCGGCATGAAGGTACCGCTGGCAAAGGCCAAGGAGATTCCGCTCGATCCGAAGTGGGTCAAGGCCTCGCAAGCCAATGCGGGCAAGACCAAGATCAATGCCGAAACCTGTCAGGTTGACGGCTGGGAAGCGGGCCAGCCTTTCCCCACCATCGACATGAAGGACCCCCAGGCCGCCGAGAAGGTGATCTGGAACTGGCACCTCGGCCAGTTGAGTGGCGATCTGGCCCACGCGCCCTTCTTCACCCAGGTGCTGATCGACGGCACCAAGGGCGTCCATGCCGAACCCGTGGCCGAGTTCATCCGTTATTCGATGAAGGGGCGACTCTCTGGCGACGCCACCGAAGGCGACGGCAGCGAGCGCGGCCGTCAGTTGCTGTACTTCAAGGCACCGTCGGACATGAAGGGCCTGGGCACCTTCACCATCATGTACGACTCGGCCAAGGTACCGGACGTGTGGGCCTACATTCCGGCCGTGCGCCGTGTTCGCCGCCTGTCCGGCGGTGCGTGGATGGACCCGGTCGGCTCGTCCGATCAGCTGCAGGATGACCTCGAGATCTTCAACGCCCGCCCCTGCTGGTATCCGGAATACAAGATGCTGGGCAAGCGCACGGTGCTGGCAGTGGCCAACAGCAAGCAGCAGCTGTGGAACCGCAGTGGCAAGACTTTCGAGGAGAAGTACCCGGTACTCGACAACAAGGCGCCGTTCTGGAACATGAACAACAACGTCTATGAGCCGCGCGAGGTCTACGTGATCGAAGCCATCACGCCGTCCGAGCACCCCTACAGCAAGAAGGTGCTGTATGTGGATACCAAGTATCCGCGGATCTATTACGGCGAAGCCTACAACCGCAAGGGTGAATTCTGGAAGATGATGGAATTCCACTCCTACCCGGCCAAGGCGGAAGACGGCTTCACCGACGTCCGTAGCGCCGGCGGCACCATCATCGACTTCCAGCGCAATCACGCCACCGTGTTCCTGGTTGACTCGGCATCGTGGAAGACCAACGTCCCGGGCATGAGCTCGAAGGACTTCACCCTGCAGACCCTGCAGGCTGCCGGACGCTAAGTCCAGCACCGCCCGGGCGCGCTCCCTTATGGGAGCCCCGGGCGGCTCCTGTCATTCATACCAACGGCGGGATTTCATCCCGCCCTACCCGCCCGACACCGCCGTAGGGCGGGTGACAACCCCGCCGCCACCGGCAGACTCACCTGGCAGGCCTTGGAGCGGCATCTGAAGTCATCATTTATGCAGTCAGTCAGCATTTTCTGCTTGGCGCGCACACCGTTCTGAATCACAATACTTAAAAGAGGGTTATAGCAAACGATATAGAGTCGCATCGCACTCTCACTGTCCTCTCCGCACTCAACTCCAGCGTATGTGCCCGCCGGAGTCCCACTCAACGGTAGCAACGGGTTTGGCGGATTCGACAGAAGCACCATCAGATGCGCTCGATACCACGAACAACAAGATTGCCTCCCCGGCCGCAGACAGGATGTGACCCGTGCATTTCGACATGAACGATGTTGCTGCAGCACTTGGGCTCGATGACGAGGCAATCGAGCGCCGCAAGGCCTTCCTGAACTTCACCACAGACGACGCAGCACGTTTGCGCGAGCTCAATGCAATGCTCAAGGCGCATACCGCGACCTTTGTCGAGCATTTCTATCGCCATCTGAGCGAGTTCGACGAGACCGGCAAGCTATTGTCCGACCCCGCCACACTCAAACGACTGCAGAACAGTCAGGCGCGCTACTTCGATGGTCTCACTGCCGGTGACTACGGTCGGGACTATGTGCTGGACCGCCTGCTTGTGGGCAGCGTGCATCACCATGTGGGGCTGGCACCATCGTGGTATCTGGGTGCCTACGCCAACTATCTGGTCGATCTGTTTCCCGAGGTTCAGACGCGCCTGAACGAAAAAGGGCAGGACTTCATGGCGGCGGCGCAATCGCTGGTCAAGATCGTGCTGTTCGATGTCAGCCTGGCAATTGACACCTATATCGCGGCACGCGACCAGACCATCCTGGGATTGAAGAACCACGCCGAAGTGGTTTTTGACAGCATCCATGCCGGCATCCTGGTACTGTCATCCGACTTGTCTGTACTGTCGTCCAACCGTGCGTTCCGTAATATGTTCGCGCTCTCGCGCAACGAGGTGGCCGGCCGCAGGCTTGCAGACATCATTGCCACACCAGCACTTGAGCAGCGCGCGCATGAGGTCGCGCGCCACGGTGCAGAATATCGAGCCCTGCCCCTGCAGCTCGAAACCGTCACCAACAGACTATGCAAGCAAGTGCGCGTCACGCTGCGCCGTATCGCGTCAGGATCGGGCGAAACGGATATCCTGCTGGTCGTTGAGGAAATCAGCGCCGAGGAACGCCTGCGGCGGGAGGCCGAATCACGCCTGCTGCGCAACGAGGCCATGCTGCGCCAGGCGCAATCCGTTGCCCGCATCGGCAGCTGGAGCCTGCATCCGGACGGTCGCGGCGGACACGTTCTCGAGTGGTCGGCCGAAACCTACCGTCTGTTTGGCTTGGCACTCGATACGCCGGTCGACTACCCGCTGTTTCTGGCGCGGGTTCATCCCGAAGACCGGCTCCGGGTTGACAAGGCCTGGCGGGATGCCCAACTCGGTAAGCCGTATCGTGTCGAGCACCGGATCGAGCTGGATGGGCAGGCGCTCTGGCTGGAGAACCGCGCCGAGCTCGAGTTCGACGATGACGGCCAGATGATCTGTGCAATCGGTACGGTCCAGGACATCACCGAGCGGATGACGGCCGAGCACCAGATCGAACAACTCGCCTTCTTCGACGCCCTGACCGGCCTGCCCAACCGTGCGCTGTTTCAGGACCGCCTCAACCAGGCGCTGGCGCATGCAGACCGCCACAATCTGCCGGTTGCGCTGATGTTCATCGATCTCGACCGTTTCAAGGAGATCAACGATACCCAGGGGCACGACTGCGGCGATCTGGTACTGACCGAGGTCGCAAGACGCTTCGAGACCGCACTGCGCCAGGACGAGACCCTGGCGCGACTGGGCGGTGACGAGTTCGTGGTCATTGCCCACAAGACCGATCGCACTGGCGCCAGCGTGATCGCCGAACGCCTGATCGGTACCCTTGCACCACCGATCGCCGCCAAGAACCAGCATTTCACCCTGGGTGCCAGCATCGGCATTGCCCTGTATCCGGAAGACGGCCAGGACAGCCGGCAACTGCTCAAGCACTCGGATATCGCCATGTACCGGGCCAAGACCACCAGTAGCGGATTCTGCTTCTACGGTGCCGAAATGGGTCACGAACTGGCGCGACGCCTGGAAGTCGCCATGCGCTTCAACGACGCCCTGAACGAACAGCGACTTCAACTGCACTACCAGCCGCAGTGTGACATCGAGAGCGGCCGCCTGACCGGTGCGGAGGCCCTGCTACGCTGGTTCGATCCTGACTGGGGCTGGATGAGCCCGGCGGAGTTCATCCCCATCGCCGAAAGTCGCGGCATGATGACGCGGGTCGGCGAATGGGTGCTGAACACCGTATGCCATCAATTGCGGAAGTGGCGGCACTTGGGCCACACCCTCAACGGCCGTGTCGCCATCAACGTTGCTGCTCAGCAGATCGAGCAACACGACTTTGCTCAGCGTGCGCTGGCGATCGCACGCTCGACCGGGGTTGCCCCAACCCAGATCGAGTTCGAGATCACCGAATCCGGAATGATGCGCGACCCGGAAAGCGCGATGCGTGTCACCCACGAACTGGTGAAGGCCGGATTCACGATCTCGATCGACGACTTCGGCACCGGCCACTCATCGCTGGCCTACCTGAAGCGTTTTCCGGCAGACAAGCTCAAGATCGACATGTCTTTCGTGCGTCACATGCTGCGTGACCGCAACGATCACAGCATTGTCGCGACCGTCGTCGCCATGGCCCGCAGCCTGGGGCTGAAGGCGCTGGCCGAAGGCGTGGAGCACGCCGAGCAGGCCGACAGCCTGTTCGAGATGGGATGCAGTGAAGCCCAGGGCTATCTGTTCGGCAAGCCTGTCGGCGCCGACGATTTCGCCGCACGGTGGTTTGCTGCGGCCTGAGCACCCACTGCCGCAAGGCGGTCAGGCGGCGCACATGCCGCCATCGATTGAAAGCGTGGTCCCGGTCACATAGGACGACTGTGCCGAAAGCAGCCACAACACGGCGTTACTGACCTCCCGGGGCGTACCGATCCGCGCCATCGGCACCCCGCCGGCATACATGAGGTCGTCCCCGCCGGTCACGCGATCCAGACTCGGTGTCTTGATCGGTCCCGGGCAGATGGCGTTGATACGGATGCCGTGGGCCGCATAGTCAAGTGCCGCAGCACGCGTCGCGCCGACAACACCGTGCTTCGCGGCCACATAGTAAGCCAGCCGCGGCATGGCCTTCAGGCCAAAGATCGAACTGTTGTTCACGATGCTGCCAGCAGCGCCGCCTTCGAGCATCGCCCGCGCAGCATGCTTCATCATGTAGAGCACGCCCTTGAGGTTCACGTCGATGACATCCGAGACATCCTCATCGGGCGTCTCGTGCATGTCATTGAATGCACGTTGCAGACCGGCATTGTTGAACGCACCGTCGATACGCCCGAAATGCGAAACGGCTCGCGCAACCAGCGCTGCACATTCCGTGGAGCGGGCGACATCGGTCTGCTGGAACAAGGCAACACCCCCCTGCGCCCGGATCTGGTCGGCCACCGCCTGACCGTCCAACTGATTTCGATTGCCAAGCACGACGCGCGCGCCGGCCTGCCCAAGCGCCAGACAGACATCACGCCCCATACCACTCCCGCCGCCAGTCACGACGATCACCTTTCCCTCAAGATCCGGATAGGACTGCATCGGTCTTCCCTCCAGGAATACAAGACGGACCCGCTTCCGGGTCCTGCACAAGTCGCAAGATGCGCAACAAGGATCCGACTCGTGTCAGCCGGACGAGCGCCTCACCTTGCAGCCGGGATACGTCCCAGCACTGCCTCAATGGCGATCCCGATGGCCAGCATGCGGCGATCCTGCCCTGCCGGACCATCAAGCTCCAGCCCCACCGGCAAACCTGTTGACGCCCCCAGACCGATCGGCAACTGGATCGATGGCAGGCAGGCACTGGCCGCGGGCTCGGTGTTCTGGATCAGTAGGTGGAAGTTCTCCGGCAGGCTCACTTCGGGACGTGCTACCGGGGCGACGATCGGCGTGGTCGGGAACACGAAGGCATCCAGCGCATGACGCTCGAACAACTCCCGGTAATGCGCCTTGAGCGCCGGCCTGCCATGTTTGACCGCTTCCTCATACACCGGGCCGACATCGACCAGCGTCCCGTTCGGGCCAAAGGTCTTGCGCGCCAGGACCAGATCCTTGTAGAGGCCCTTCACATCGGGACTGGCAATCCCTTCGTAAAGCGCCTCGATCGAGATGCCCGGTCCCTGCTCACGCAGATAGGCCACCATGTCATCGTAGGCTTCGTGGAACACCACCGGAAAGCCGATCGGCTCGTTGAGTTCCTGCAATCGCGCCTCGGGAACCTCGATGAATTGCACCCCAACCGCTTCCAGACGGGTAATGGCCGAACGGGTCAATGCGTCGGTATCCGCATCCAGGTTGGCCCAGAACCCCTTCGCCACCCCAAGCCTCAGACGCCCCAGTTCGACGGGCGGCAGCGCTGCCTCGCCAGTGATCACCGCATCGAGCAAGGCAACATCGGCCATGCACAACGCCATTGGCCCGACTGCATCCCGGCTGTTGGAAATCGGGATCACCCCTTTTCCGGAATACCGCCCCCACGACGGACGCAAGGAAGCACAGCCGTTGAGGGCGCAAGGAATCCGCATCGAGCCACCGGTATCGGTGCCCAGCGCCGCCATCGCCATACGGGCACCGAGCGCCGCGGCGCTTCCGGAAGACGAGCCCCCGGCGATGCGGGACGGGTCATACGGATTGCGCACCCCCACCACATCCGGGTGATGATAGGCATGGTTGTATCCCGTCGCGCCGAAGGCCAGCTCGTGCATATTGGTCTTGCCGACCACGATGGCCCCGGCATCGCGCAATCGTTGCACCGTGGGGGCATCCCCGGCAGGCACGAATTTCGCCAGCGCCGGCGTCCCGGCCGTGGCCGGCAGGCCTGCTGCATGGATGTTGTCCTTGATGACCAGCGGTATTCCCGCCAACGGACCCGGCGCTTTGCCCGCCACGCGGGCCTTGTCCGCCTCACGGGCCGCAAGCAAGGCGCCGTCGGCATCGAGGGTGATGAAGATATTCAACTCGGGTTGTGCGATCGCCCGCTCAAGATAAGTCCGGACCAGCGATTCACAGCTCGTCTCGCCTGCGGCGATGCTGGCCATTGCACCGGAAATGGTCAGGTCGGCAAAGCTGCCGGGAAAATGATCGTTCATATTGGCTCCTGCACTCAGAGTTGGGGATGACGACGATGCCACTGCGTCGCGCCCTGGAAGACTTGACCAGCCTGCAACAAGAGGCCCTCTGCACCCTTGCGGCTGACCAGCTGGAAACCGATCGGCATGCCGCCGGCAGTCAACCCGCCCGGCAGGGTCAGGGCCGGATGACCACTGACATCGAAAGGCGCGGTGAACTGGATCAGGCGCTGGTTGAGTTCGGGATCCTGAGCCAGGGCCCCCAACTGCTCATGGGTCGGAGCGGCAAAAGGCTGTACCGGGACCAACAGCATGTCCAGGGTGTCGAGCAAGGCCGTCATGCGCCCGGTGAAGGCCATGCCTTCAAGAATGGCGCGCTGGTAGCGCATGCCATCCACGCTACGTCCGACATCGATCAAGCGGCTCAGCGCCGGTCCGTACTCGCTCGCCCGGGCCGGATAGGTGTCGGCATGCGCCACCGCGGTCTGCACGCCACACAGCACCTCCCATTCGCCGGCAACATGCCAGGACTCGGGCGTTTTCACCTCGACGATTTCTGCCCCCAAGGCCTGGAGAGCACGTACGACGCTCTCCATCGCAGCAAGGGTTTCGCCATCGGTGGCGCGCGCATTCCAGGCGGAATCCAGCCCGATGCGCAGGCCGCGAAGGCTGTCGAATGACGCAGTGTCATGCACCACGGTGGTCAGCTGTGACGTCGGATCGAGCGGATCCGGACCTGCGATCGCCTGGAACAGCAATGCGGCGTCGCGCGCAGAACGTGCGATTGGACCGACATGATCGAGCGTCGCCGCCAGCTCGAACATGCCGTGACGACTGACCCGGCCCCATGACGGCTTCAGCCCGGTCAGCCCATTGGCCGCACAGGGAAAGCGGATCGACCCACCGGTGTCGGTGCCCAGCGAAGCAAAGCACAGACCCGCGCTGGTCGCCACCGCCGAGCCGCTGGAGGAAGCCCCCGTCCAGTGATTCGCCCCCCAGGGGTTCACCGGCGGGCTCAGGGTGGGATGATGGGTGGCAAACGCGCCCTCGGTCAGCTGCAGTTTGCCCAGGATGATTGCCCCCGCTTCGCGCAGGCGGCGAACCACCGTGGCATCCTGCTGTGGGACGAAGTCACGGTAAATCGTGGTCCCCGCCGCAGTCGCGACACCGCGGGTCCAGAACAGGTCCTTTACCGCGACGGGCACACCATGCAAGGGTCCGCGATAGTTGCCACGCTCGATCTCGAGCTCGGCCGTGCTCGCTGCCTCCAGCGCCTCATAGGCCATCACCCGGGCATAGGCATGCAGTCGCCCTTCCAGACTCTCGATGCGGTCGAGCTGGCTGCGTACCAGCTCCACTGGCGACAAGGCCCGCCGCTTGAGCAGCGGCGCAAGCTCGGAGATCTCCAGGTAATGCCAGTCTTCCATCGTGATCGCGGTCATTGCGTCCCCTCCTGAAGGAATGCGCGTGCCACCGCATTGAATTCACCGGGGCATTCGCTTTGAAGGTGATGTGCCCCCTTGCCGAACACGTGCAGGCGGGCATCCCGCATGCGGTTGAGCAGGTACATGGGGACGTCGATACCACCGAACCAGTCGTGCAATCCCCAGCAGATCAAGGTAGGAGACTGCACCCGGGCGAGCATCGGCTCCAGATCCTCGCGCTCACCAAAGGCCCCGGCGGTTTTGAGCAAGGCGATGAAGCCGGGGTTGTCACTTGCGGCAAAGCGCAGGCGTACGTTGTCGTCGTCTACCCGGTCATCGCGCAGGAACTCGAGCCGCTCGATCAGGCGACGCATGCGCGGCAGGCTGGGACCGCCCTCCTCCAGGTAGTAGTCGGAAATGATGCCGCGGCCGTGTTTGCTGGTCAGCATCAGCGGACTGAGCACACCGCGTGACACCGGCTGTGATCCAATCATCACCAGTCGTGCCACCCGTTCGGGATGACGGGCGGCAAGCGGTATCGCAACACAACCGCCAAGCGACTGATTGACCAGATGGGCTTGCCCGATCCCGAGCGCGTCCATGAACCCCAGCAGCTTTGCCGCATGCCACGAGAAGAAGGGTCCCTCGACGCACGCCATGTCCGACCCGCCGTACTGGGGCAGATCGACGAAATAACAGGGGTGGTGCGCGGCAAAGGCGGCCGCGCTCAGGCGGAAATTGTTCCAGCTGGTGCAGCCGGGACCGCCGCCATGGGTAAAGATCACTGGCGTCGCATCCACAGGGCCGGAAACCTTGTGGTAGTGCATGCGCACACCATCGACGGTGACAAAGCGGCTTTCCGGCGGCTGAAGGTCACGATGAACGTCAGTTGTCATGAACGTGCTCCGGGCGCTGCAAACGCCTCGTCCTTGATCGATTCGGGTGCCGGATAGGCCGTGCGGCTCTGCACCAGCCCAAGATCCAGGAACATCTCACACAGCTTGTAGGCCACCACCCCGGGGTTGAGCACCGGCACGGGCAAGCGACTGGCCAGATAGGCGTGGGACTGATGCATGGTGGTGGACCCCAGCACGATCACATCGGCGCCGTCCTCCTCGATCGCACGCAAGGCTTCCGCCTCGAGCTTGCCGAATACCACCTCCTCCTTGCCGGTCAGCAAGGCCTCGGTGTCCGGGCGCACTTCAATGGCGCGGATCGACGCCAGCCGCAAACCCAGCCCATACTCGTTGATGGTCTTGCGATACAGTGGAAACCAGCGCTTCCACATCGTCAGCACGCTGAACTTGTGGCCCAGCATGCAGGCGACGTGAAAGGCGCTCTGCCCCGGCGCCAGCACCGGAATCGACAGCCGCGCACGCAAGGCCGCGAGGCCGGAGTCGCTGACGGTGTTGATGCAGACCGCGTCGAAGCCCTCGGCCTCGGCGCGCATGCCCGCCTCGATCACCGCCATTTCCATGATCGCCATGTCGTAATAGCTGTCCGCCAGGGTCATCACCCGGCCCGCCCCGACAAACTCCACCTCGATGTCGGGCCGGCGTACGCCGGGCGGCAGTTGCGCCTCCACCATCGGCCGCGTTGCCTCGCTCATCGGAACGGGAAAAATCATCTTCACTTTCTTGCTCATGCCCGGACTCCTGCAAACGGTGAAAGACGCTTAAAGACCGAGTTCGTCACGGCCACGAGTCAGCGTGTCGATGACGATGTACATGATCTTGCGGGCACACGGCATCAGGTCGGGGATGTAGGTCGCGCCCATGCCACCCAGCCCTTCCGCCAGCACCTCGGGAGAGCCCTGGGCGGGCCACGGCCAACCGATGCGCGCCGTGGGCACACCATAGCGGCGCAGCGCCGTGCCATCGGTCTGGCCGCCGAGCAGGTCGGGCGTGCCATGCGGGCGTTGTTCGACATGCTCCCAGCCGCGCTTGGCCGACTGGATCACCCAATTTCGCTCATCGGTGGTCCCACCCGGTACCGAGCCGTACATCTCCCAGTCGAGCACCAGTTCCGGCCGGCGCTGCTGCAGGTCGCGGACGAATTCGGCAAACTGGGCCTTGACCGCGGCCGGCGAGGTACGCGGGTTGATGCGCACATCGAAGAAGATCTCGGTCACTGCCGACGGAAACGCCGCACGCTCAGGGTCACCCGAGCGCACGCCGGAAATCCAGCCATGCGGCGCGACCACGCCCGACGTATTGCGCTCGGCGTAGGCAATCAGCCATGCCTCCAGGTCTTCGATCACCTTTGCGGCCGGCACCACCGCACTACGAAAACCGGGGGTCCCGCGCGGCACGCCGGCATAGCCCAGGGTGCCGTGCACCCGCAGCTTGAACCAGCCCATGCCCGGTTCCTCGTGATACACCCAGTTCCACGGCTTCATCACCACGGCAAAGTCTGCGGCTGCACCACGGTTGAGCATGTGCAGCACACCATTCGACATGCCGGCATGCTGGCGCGCAGACACGTCTACCGGCATGCCACCATCGGCCATGCCGACCAGCAGATCACCGCGAATGGGCACACCCGATTCGATCAGCGCAGTGGCAATCTCGGTCAGCGTCGCCACCATCGCCTTGGGGTTGGAGGCGCCCAGGCCGAACACCCAGTCACCGTCCATCTTGGCCCGCGGCTGCATGTCGGCCTCGGTCCAGCCCCGGGTCCAGGCACGCTCGGCGTCGTCGCATTCCAGGTGGGTGTCGATCGGCGCATACAGCATCAGTGCCGCACCGCCACCGCTGCCACGGTACTCCGCCAGCACATTGCCGCTGGTGTCGGTCATGGGCTGGTAACGCGCTTTCAGCCCCGCTTCACTCAAGTGTCCCGCCATGAACTCGCTGGCTGCCCTCGCGGCGCCAGTCGGGCTGTGAATGTCGGTGATGGCGAACAGCAACTGCTTGAGCCGTTCGGGATTCAGGCGGGCACAAGCCTGCTCGTACCACTGCTGCTGTTCGGCGGAGAAAGGCCGCTGGATGGTTTCGGTCATGGTCGGGGCGCTCCGTTTTCTTTATCAGTTGCTGGGGACGAACTGCTCGCTGAACACATTGCCTGGCGCCACCCCCAGCTCGATCAGGCGGGCGGTGGCGGCGTCGATCATGCCCTGCGGTCCACACAGGTAGGCCACGGTGTCGGGATCGCTCACATCCTCGGCGCGTAGCGCCGACACCGGGCTGCCGTTGTGGTAGCAGCTGCCGGGCTCGCGGTCGACGCAGATGCGCACATCCAGCCCAGGCAACCACTGACGGCGCAACTCGAGTTCATCGAGGTAGAACAGCGCATCCGAAGTGGCACAGCCAAAGCTCAGCAGCATCGGCGGCTTGCGACCACCCAGCTGGCGGATGCGGTCGATCATCGACAGCACAGGCGCCAGACCGGTACCGCCGGCAACAAAGATGTGCGGCGCCCGGCGCTTCTCACGCAGGAAGAAGGCGCCGTAGGGTCCCTTGAGCTTCACCACATCATCGACTTTCGCCTGCTTGCTCAGCCAGCTGGACATGACGCCCTCGGGCAACAGCCGGATCAGCAGATCGAGCTGCGGCAGATCCGCTTCGGTGGACACCGGGGAGTAGCTGCGCAACTGCCCCACGCCCGGCACCTCGACCTGCACGAACTGCCCGGGCTTGAAGCTCAACCACTGACCATCGGCGAGCTCGAGCGAGAGCTTGACCACATTCGAAGCAATCGGCTCCACCGCGTTGACAAAGGCATGAGCCTCGGTCGGTACCACGCCGCCCTCTTCACTGCCGTAAGGCAGCTCGAACGTGCAATCGCCCTGGGCCTGGGTCACACACAGCAAACGCTGACCTGCCGCGTACTCGCTGGCGAGCAAGGTGGAACTTGCGCCCGCCCGCGTCGCAGCCCGACCATCGACCAGATGGGCAACACAGCTGGAACAGCTACCGGAGCGGCATTGGTGCATCAAGGGCACGTCGGCCGCCAGCGCCACATCAAGCACGTTCTGATCGTCACCGACATCGATCGCACGACTGGCACCGTCGGCAAAGCGGAAGGTCACCTTATGGTTCTGACTCATTTCTGTTCTCTGTAGGGGGTATTGCGAACAACTCGACTCGAAGCCGGACGGGTTCCTGGGGGGCTACACGCCCCCGACCCGCCCGGCCAGCACGCTGGCTCAGTCTTCGATCTGTTCGACGAAGTAGCCCGGCGGCTTGCCTTCGGCCGTCTTCTTCAAGCGGATGCTGTGCGTCTTCACCGACCCATCCACCCCCTTGCCCGGCCTGGCGATCCCACGATTCCAGCGCGAAGCCAGCTTGCGCCACGTGATCGGCGAGATGTCCGTCGCCACCAGTTGCTCGTCGT
>NZ_QKOE01000024.1 GCF_003226565.1 Parazoarcus communis SWub3 = DSM 12120
CCGTCACCGCGCCCCAGGTCCATGGTTTCGAAGAAGATGGGATCGACCAGCCCGAACAGGTTGGGATTGGCGCCGAAGTCGAAGAGCAAGGTGGCCAGTTTGAGGTTGCCCAGATTGACCGCGTAGTGCAGGGGTGAGTCGTTTGCGAGTGGATTACGGTAGCCGTCTCCCTTGGGAGCACGGTAGTTGGGGTTGGCGCCATGCTTCAGTAGCCATGTCGTGCTATCGATGTTTTGCGCCCATACAGCCAGCATGAGTGGCGTGACGTAGTACTTGACGCCGGGTTTATCAATCAGGCTTTGCACTTCCTGTAGATTCAAGGTGTCCAGATGTCCTTCCAGTGCGGAGAGGACGACGGCACGGTGACTTGATTCAGGAAACTCCAACTGCAAATCGAGCTTGAAAGCGCCTAGGTGCATGACGTTCATGTCTTTATCCTTGTCCCACGGTTTGGCTTCACAGGCAGCGAGCAGGCTGCAGGCGAGCAGGGTCAGTAGCAGGCGGATGAGGCGGTTCACTGCGCGCTCCCGATGGGGGCAGCCGGCTACCGGGCCGTCCGCCAGCCAGTTCCTGATCGATTGCAGCCAAGGCATTGGCCTTGCGTGCCTCGATGGCGTCGATGAGTTCGCGCATGGAGTGGGTGTCAGCCGATTGCGGTGGGAATTCGAATACGGTGTCGCCGACGGCGCGGGCGAGCCGCCCAGCCTTGTCGCCTTTGAGTAGTTGCTGTACCCAGTCGACCAGGCGCAGCTTGACATTGTCTCCGCCCGCATCAAGCGGGCCGCTGACGTAGTCGAAGTGAGTGCGGTAGCGGGTGCCCAGCGGGCCACCATGTTCGATGGTGCGTTCGCCCTCGCTGAAGCGATAGGGGGTCATCGGGGACAGTGTGGCCGGGTTGAAGGAGACGAAGGCGCGGTTGGCGATGATCCCGGCCGCGCTGGCCTGGCCGCCACCCTTGCTATGGCCGGTGAAAACGACCGAGTCGGCACGATCACCCGACTTGCGTATTGCTGCCGCCAGCCTCATCGTCGCATCGTACTGTTCGGTCTGTTCCCCGATGCCTTGTGGCAGATTGGTCAGCACCATGTCTTTATGCAGCTTGCTCTCGGGGTCGTTCAGGGCCCCCTCGATTTCGGTGCCGCGGTAGGCGATGATGGTCTCGCCGGTCAGTTCGTCGTAGTAGGGGGCTGCGTAGTAGTTGCTCTTGTCGTTCTCCCACAGCCTATCGTCGTTCAGGACCTCCTCCGGCAGTATCCCCAGATCGCGGAATTCCTCCTTGCGCAGGTTGAGCATCGCTTCCGGCGCGGAGTGTTCGGCATCTTTCAGCCCGGCGTTGCCACCGCTGAAGCGCGGATCATTGGTGTCTGCCGGTTTCTGATACTCCGCCTGACTGGCTTCGGCCCGGCGGACGTCTCGGTTGAGCCGTTCCAGTTCGTCGGCGGCATCTCCGAGGGCGTCGTAGCGCGCCTTGTTCATCGGCAGGCCGGTGCGTCGCGTCCACTCGGCAGGGCTCTCGCCGGGACGGCGTTCGGCTTCGGCGATCAGATCGCGAGCGGCCTCGATCCGGATCTCGCGTTCGGCCAGTCGGCGGGCCTTGGCGTCCAGGTGGGGGCAACAGCGGTGGACCGTGGAGCCTTCCAGGATGCGACAGCCACAGGTGGCGACGGTGGCGTATTGCATGGCTACCGGTTGTTTGTCGATCTTGAAGAAAAAGCAGCCGTTCTTGAGCGTCGTGTTCTTGTGACCCTTTTTGGTGCACCGGTACGGGTCGGCCACCGTGGCGGTGTGGCGATTGTCGGATAGATTGGTGTGGCTGCGGCGCTGCGTCTCGATGACGCCTCTTGGTCCCTTGTCGCCGTTGCGGGCTACGTGTGGCATGGGGCTTCTAGTCCTCGGTGGTGTCTTGCCGGGTTTGCCTGCGTGCTCCGCGCAGGCTTTGAGCCTGCTTGAAGCCATAAGCATGGGCGCAGTCGAGCAGGCTCTCGGAAACCTCGAGGGCATACAGCGCGGCGATCTCTGGGCCAGCGGAATGCGTCATGCGGGCCAGTTCGATCCAGTGGGAGACGATCTGTCCAATCTGCGGCTTGTGTGCCGAGATCTGCTCATCTGTGGCCAGCAGCACGTTACGCTGCGTCCAGCGCGATAGAACCTCGACGCCGATCGACAGTGTCTCGACTTGCCACCATGCCCTACGCTGCGTGCTTGACCCGTCAACATGGCGAAATACTGTGCTGCCTAGCCACATGTCGAGTGCGGAGAGTGCGGCGCTGTCGGCGGGCAGGTCGCCGGCATCGAGCATCAGCCGCGCAAACAGCAGAGCCTCGACGATGTGCCGCTCCGGCGGCTCAAGACCATGTGCAGCGACGGGCAGTAGTTGGGAGACCAGGAGGGTGAAACGTGCTGCGTGTACATGGTCTGGGCTGGGCCGCAAACATGCATAGTTGCCCACCCAATCGGGCAAAGGGGATAGTTGGGCGGCATCCAGGGTCAAGGCGTGACCTGCGAGTCGTCGGCTTCATGGGCAGCGGAGTGGGGTATGCGCAGCCACAACTCGATGCGCGCAATCGCGGGCGCGTCTCCCCTTATCAGCGCATCGCCAATGGTGTTGGCCCCGACTTCATCAGTCAGCGCCTGGACAATGAAATCGGATGGCAGGTGGCAGATTCGGGGCGTATCGAGAAAAGGCCTTGCCAGCACGTGTATGAGCGCGGCTTCGATGGACTGCAAAGGCGCGCTTGCAAGCGTCGCTTGACGCCAGGCGGGGTGCTTTCGTTTATCGATTTCTGCCAGGACGATGTCGCGCTGACGTGGGGCACTCGCGTGCATCAGCCAATGGGAGCCGCCATAGCGGGGGACGAGCGCGATGATGAAAGGCGCAATTGCTGCCGGCACGGATAGATTCTGAAGCCAAGGCAACCATTCGTCGAGCGCAACGTATTCGGTGGGGCGGCGGGGGTTTGACATGGGGTTACCGTGCGGATTTGTGTGGGCGGGATTTCAATTGGGACGGAATGGTCATCGTGGTCTAGAGATCCTTGATCAGATGCTGTTCCAGCTTGTTCGCATCGGCGTTGCCGAGCGTGGGACTACCCAGGCCGAGCAGGCTCGAGGCGTTGCCGAGGACGCCGGCTAGGTCGCCACTTGAGACTGCGCTGGCGATGCCGGCCACCTGTCTGGCGATGCCCAAGACCGAGCCGATGTCACTCGACGCCAAGCCGGATAACAGCGAACCGCCGCTGCCCGCTACGGCATGGGTGGGTGGAGCTGTGCTGATGGCACCTTCGGCGTGCACGATGTCCTGACCTTCGAGTTGCACCAGCGTACCCACGATCTTGATCATTCCAGTACTATCCATCGAGATCATCGACTTGCCGCAGGTGATCTGGATGCGTTCTCCTGCATTGATGTTGAACTCGCGTCCAGCCTGGATCTGTTTGGTGACGCCGACCTCCTCCATGGAGAAGCCCATCACTGCGGTGTTCATTGCACCGGACACGTTGATCGAGTAGAGCGCACCGACATTGGTCATCTTGAGCAGGCCGACCGAGTCGGTGGCTTTCAGTCCTATGGTCGTGGTGTCGTTTCGTGCGATTTTCGTACTGCGTGAGGTACCGACCTTGAGCGTATCGGAGCGCCCGACCGATACAGATCGCACGCTACCGACCGATTCCCGTTGCTGGCCACCGATCGAACGCGTTTCATTGACGCCGATGGCTACGCTTCGGTTGGCAGCAATGCTGAGGGTTTCATTGGCACCCACCGATTCGGTGCGATTCAGCCCGATGGCGATGGTTTCGTTGAGTGAGACTGCCTCGGTCCGGTTCATCAGTACGGTGAGGGTTTCGTTGCCGTCCACAGTTTCGGTTCGGTGGCGCTTGACGTAGGTGGTCTCGTCGCGATCGATGGTTTTGCATCTGTCTTGGCCGACCCAGTGAGTTTCATTGAGTTCGACTTCAATATCGTGGTTGCGCTCGGCGTGGAGCCAGACCTGTTCTGCGCCTTTGAGGTCTTCGAAGCGTAGTGCGTTGGCGTTGGCGGCGCTGCCGCCCTTGCTCGAACGGGTGAGGATGCCCGATTGGGTCTTGTTCTCGGGCAGATCCCAGGGTGGCATCTGGGCGGCGTTATAGACGCGCCCGGTGATGATGGGGCGATCGGGATCGCCGTGCTCGAAGTCGACGATCACCTCCTGACCAATGCGAGGGATGTGGATGGCGCCGAAGTTGGCGCCGGCGCTGGCATGGGCGACGCGGATCCAGCAGGTGTCGGTGCCGTCTTTCTTGCCATAGCGGTCCCAGTGGAAGTGGACCTTCACCCGGCCGTAACGGTCGGTGAATATCTCCTCGCCAGCAGGCCCGACCACAACGGCGGTCTGAGGGCCGCGTGTGCGCGGCTTGGGGGTGACCAGCGGGGGGCGGAATGGGCGGTTGGCGGGCATTGCCTCAATCCGGATGCGAAAGCGGCTGGCAGTGCTGGCCTGGCTGGCTTCGTAGGCATTGTCGGCGATGTCGTAGCGGGCGGCGGTGGTGAGAAGCTCGCGGTTTAGATCCGCACGTGGATGTTCGGTGAGGGTGAAGTAGTAGCCAGGGGCGGCGCCGCGAACTCGGCCCTCAAGGTGGACGATCTCCTGCTTGCACTGTAGGCGCTCAAGGGCGTTGGCTGCGTAGTGATCGCCGTCTGAGGGTTCGGTGTAGTTGCCAGGGTAGGCGAAGTGTTGATACTGGTCGAACAGGTGGCCGCGCGGGTCGTTGGAGCAGGTGGTGAGATTGGTGACGGGCTTGGTGAAGTCGTAGTCGGTGTGCTCGAAGCGGCCTGGTTCGACTTGTCGGGTCAGGCGCCAGGTGTCGAAATGGTCTTCCTCTGCGCGGGCTTCGCCAGGTGGGTAAAAGGGCACCAATGCGTAGCCGGGAAAGTTCGGGTGGCAGGTGAAGTGGTCGGCCAGCACCAAGGTTTCGCCTCTAGCATCATGTTCGAACCAGAACAGGATGCCTTCGTGTTCCAGTTGGCGGCAGATGAAGTCGAGGTCGGTGTCGCCGTGCTGGGTGAGGTACTCCCAGGTCTTGTACTTGAGCTTGAGACGTTGGTCGTAGCGGATGCCGTGCTGTATGAGTACCTGGCGAACGATGTCGGGGACGGTCTGGTTCTGCCAGATGCGAAAGTCGGTGCGGCGAGAGGCGTGCCATAGGCGTGGGGCGAGAGTGGCTTCGTACACCCAGTGGCGCCCGTCACGGCCGGCGGCCGAGAAGTTGATCATCTGGCCTGACAGGTAGCGCTTGCCACCGCGGTCGGCTTCGAGTTCGACTGCACAGAGTTCGCCAATCATGGCTTGGCAGTCGATGTCGGGGACGTCGGACTTAAAGCGCAGTGCAAAGTAATAGAGCGTGGACAACGCCTCGCGCCCGACCAGGCTTACGGCCCACAGTGCATCGCCCAGCGGGGTGTGGGTGATCAGGAGGCGGTTCATGAAGATGGGTAGGCTGACTTGAGATTGGAAAATGATATTAGAATTTAATTAATATGTCGATGTTATATTTTGAGCAGTCCAAGGAAAATGTGTTCTCCCTCGCCCTCGAAGAAGTGCCCTCGCGATCTCCAGGCCTCATGAAAGCAGGTGTTCCATCGGTGGCACGCCTACCATGCGTGTGAAGCGCTCGAAGAACGAAGAGCGGGAAAGGGTTGCGATCTTCGCCAGTTGCCCCACGGTCCGAGCGCGATTAATGTGTTTGTGCGGTTGTTTCAGGGTACGCGCCTCTCGCTGGTCACCCAGTCCCCACAGAAACTCTGGAGGCATGCTTCCGGCTGTTGCCGAGCGCATCGCTTCGACGAATAACAACTCCAGCAGCCGGGAACGCATGAACTCATGCAGCGAAAAAACGGACGGCTATGGAGCGCTTTTCCTGTGGATGCAGTCGATCAGCCCCAAGCCCGAGCATCTCCTGGGCAAGTTGGTCTTGCCGATTGTTACTCCGGCTCCACAATTCTGTGCCCTGAGCGTGGTGGAAGGCCGTGTGAGCTGCGGCAGGCTCAGATCAAACGGGAACACGCCATTCAAGGGCCGGGTTAATAATGCTTGAGCTGCAGGCTCGGGGCGCTCCATGCCGTGGAATGATGGGCAGCTGATTGCGGGCTGGCTCCTCCTATCCGATCAACTCAACCCGTTCAGATTGGCAAGCACATGCGAATGCATGCCGCCGTCGCAGGCGATGTTGGTGCCACGTAGCCAGCCGCTGTCGTCCGAGCACAGGAAGGCGACCAAGGGCGCGATGTCGGTGGGGCGGCCGGGACGGTCCATGACGCGCATGTCCTCTTCTGCACGGGCCCCCAGTGTCTGCAGAAAGTCGCCGAGGATGGGGGTGTCCACCGGGCCGGGGCTGACGCAGTTCATGCGGATGCCACGCTCGCGCCAGGTCCAGCGTTGTTGCAGCGTCCATGCGATCAGCACTTCCTTGCTGAAGAAGTAGCTGCGGGCGTCGTCGATGCCATGGGTGTCGCACAAGGCTTCGACGGCGTCGAAGTCGCGTAGTGCAAGCATGGACTTGATCGCCGGAATGGCGTCCGGCCAGCCCAGACCGGCGAGTGAGGCCAGGTTGACGATGGCGGCGCCGTCGTTCATCTGCGGAATCAGTGCTTCGGTCAATTCACGCAGGCCAAGGAAATTGACCCGCAACACCGGAACACGGCCGCGTGTCGGCGGCAGGCCGGCGATATTGCACAGTGCGTCGATGCCATTGCCGATTTCGCGGGCGGCGATCGCGATGGATCCCGGCTCACCAAGATCGGCAGCGATGTGGCGCGCCACCAGTCCGGGGGCAGGTGGGTTGCGATCCACGCCGATCACGGTCGCGCCTTCGGCGCTCAGCAGGCGTGCGGTTTCGGCGCCGATGCCGGATGCCGCACCGGTGACGACGATGTTCTTTCCCTTCAGGTTCATCGGATTCTCCTGATGATGTGGTTGTGCGCCCGCAACTGTCGGTCGGTCGCGGGCAGCAAGGTGATGAGGGGCTTGCATCGCCAGGGACGTCCGGCCTTGTGCCGTCAGTTCCGTCCCTGACAACTGGCTGGTGCGGGATCAGATCGGGTAGTGCGGCGGTTCGGTCTGCATCGTGATCCAGCGCAACTCGGTGAATTCGGCAATTGCCGCCTTGCCGCCGAAGCGGCCGTAGCCACTGGCCTTGACGCCGCCAAAGGGCATTTGCGCTTCATCATGTACAGTGGGGCCGTTGATGTGGCAGATACCGGATTCGATCCGGCGGGCGACATCGAGCGCGCGGGTCAGGTCGCGGCTGAACACCGCTGCGGAGAGGCCGTACTCGGTGTCGTTGGCCAGCGAAACGGCTTCGTCTACGCCGCTGCAGCGCACCACCGCCGCCACAGGGCCGAAGGACTCCTCGCCGTAGAGACGCATCGACGGCGTGACATGGTCAACCACGGTGGCCTGCATGATGGTGCCCTCGGCGGTGCCGCCGACAGCCAGCGTCGCGCCCTTGGAGAGGGCGTCCTGCACCAGGGCCTGCACGCGGTTGACGGCTTCCTGGCCGATCATCGAGCCCAGTACGCAGCCGGCGGCGCCGGGCAGGCCTGCCTTCAGGGTGGCCGCCTTGGCGGCGAGGCGGGTGACGAAGTCGTCAGCAATGCTGCGATCGACGATGATGCGTTCGGTCGACATGCAGATCTGGCCCTGATTCATGAAGGCGCCAAAGGCCGCAGCCTTCACCGCTTCATCGATGTCGGCATCGTCCAGGACCACCAGCGGGGCTTTGCCGCCCAGTTCCAGCAGGCAGGGCTTCAGGTGGCGTGCGCTTTCTTCGGCGATCAGCCGGCCGACGCGGGTCGAACCGGTGAAGTTCACCCGTCGCACCGCAGAATGGGCGATCAGTGCATTGACCACGGCGCCGGCATCGGCCGGGGCATTGAGCACCACATTGATTGCGCCGGCCGGCAGACCGGCTTCGCACAGCACTTCACCGATCAGGCGGTGAGTCTTGGGGCATAGTTCAGAGCCTTTCAGCACCACGGTGTTGCCGCAGGCCAGCGGCATCGCCACCGCGCGTACGCCGAGGATGACCGGTGCATTCCAGGGGGCGATGCCGAGCACCACGCCGGCAGGCTGGCGCAAGCCCATGGCGAAGGAGCCGGGTTTGTCCGAGGGAATGACTTCGCCGTTGATCTGGGTCGTCATTGCGGCGGCTTCACGCAGCATGTTGGCACCGAGGTGGCAGTTGAAGCCTGCCCACACGTCGGAGGCCCCGGTTTCCGCACGCATCGCTGCGATGAAATCCGGTGTGCGCGCCGCGAGCAGGTCGGCTGCCTTGTTGAGCACGCTGCGGCGGGCGCCTGGCGCCATTGCCGACCACAGCGGAAAGGCGGCTGCTGCTGCGGCGGCGGCGGCGCGGGCGTCATCCACGCTGGCGGCGGCCGAGCGGGTGGAGACTTCGCCGGTAATCGGGTTCAGGCGGTCGAAGGTGGCGTCACCGTGGGCGGCGACGTCCTTGTTGTTGATCAGAAGCGGGGTAATGAACATCGGTTTTCTCCTCTCGTTGTCAGTGTGCCGACGCCGCGCCCAGATAGGCCCGGCGTACGTTCTCGTCGTCACGCAGTGCGGCGGCCGTGCCCTGGCCGACGATGCGTCCGTTCTCCAGCAGGTAGCCGCGATCGGCCATCTCCAGGCTGCGGCGGGCGTTCTGCTCCACCAGCAGGATGCCCACGCCGGTGTCGCGTACCTTTTCCAGTGCGTCGAACAATTCGCCGCATACCAGCGGTGAGAGCCCCAGGGAGGGCTCATCCAGCATCAGGATGTCGGGGGCGGACATCAGCGCACGGCCGATGGCAACCATCTGTTGCTCACCACCGCTCATCGTGCGCACCATCTGTCCGCGCCGTTCGGCAAGCTTGGGGAACAGCGCCAGCACCTGCGCCAGACGGCGTGCTTCGTCGCCGCGGGCGCGCTGGGCGTAGGCCCCCATCGCCAGGTTCTCGGCCACCGTCAGTTCGCCGAACACGCCACGGCCTTCAGGCACCAGGGCCAGCCCGGCCTCCACTACCTTGTGCGGGGGCAAGCCGTCGAGGCGATGGTCATCGAGTGTCACCGTGCTGCCGTGGACGGCAGCCTGAAGACCGGCAACCGTTTTAAGCAGCGTGCTCTTGCCGGCGCCGTTGGCACCCAGGATGACCACGATCTCGCCTTTGGCAACGTCGAGCGCCACCTTGTCGAGCGCCTGATGGCGACCGTAATGCACTGCGATATCACGGATCTCAAGCATGATCGTCTCCCAGGTAGGCGCGGATCACGTCGGGATTGGCCAGCACTTCGGCCGGTGTTCCCTCAGCCAGCTTGGACCCGGCGCTCATCACCACGCAGCGGTCGCACAGCGAGCGGATCGCATCCATCACATGCTCGACCATCAGCACGGTGCGGCCTTCGGCCTGCAGGCTGCGGATCAGTTCGATGCCGGTTTGCAACTCGGTCGGGTTGAGCCCGGCCAGCCATTCGTCGAGCAGCAGGATGCGTGGGTCGGCGGCGAGCGCGCGCGCCAACTCGATGCGCTTCTGGTCGATGTAGGTCATCTCTGCCGGGTGCAGATGCTCCCGTCCGCCCAGCCCGACACGTTCCAGCACGCTGCGGGCGACGGCACGGGCGGCGCCCGGTGACACCTGGTCCGGCCCGAACACTGCACCCACCATGACATTCTCCAGTGCAGACAGCGAGGGCAGGACCCGCACCAGCTGAAAGGTGCGGGCAACGCCGGTGGCCGCGATGCGATGGGGCGGGAGCCCGGTCAGCCGTCGGCCTTCCAGCGTGACGCTGCCCTGGGTGGGGCGCAGTGCACCGGAGATCAGGTTCATCAGCGTCGTTTTGCCCGAACCGTTGGGGCCGAGCAGGCCGACCACCTCGCCAGCCTGGATGTCGAAGGAAATCTGATTGACCGCGACCAGCCCACCAAAGACCTTGGTCAGCCCGGCAATCGACAATAGCAGGTGATTGCTCATCGCGCGGTCTCCCCAAGGGTGGCTGGCGACCGGGCGGCGTGGGTCTCCCGGTGTGTGCGGCGCAGGCGCAGTTGTTCGATGCGGCCGGCAACGCCTTGTGGCAGGAAATACACGATCAGCAGGAAGGCGGTGCCCAGCAGCAGATGAGTGTGGTTGGGGAAGTGGCCGGAAATCAGCTCATAGAGCACGGTAAAGGGGATGACACCCACCAGCGGTCCCCACAGTCGGCGCGAGCCGCCGAGCAAGGCCATGATTACGACCTGGAAGGAGATCATCGAATTGAACGCGATCGAGGGCTCGATATAGGTCCACCGTGGTGCGAGCACCGCACCGACGACGGCGATGAAGGCACCGCTGATGCAGAACAGCAGCAGCTTGACCCGTGCGGTGTTGATGCCGGAATGTGCAGCAACGGTCTCGTCGTCGCCGATCACCCTCAGCGCCAGACCAAGCCGCGAGCGGTTGATTGCCCAGCCGGCCAGGAACACCAGACCACACAGCGCCAGCAACTGCCAGTAGATCTGCGCCGAGCTGATGTCGACGAACACGTACTGGCCGACGGCGCCTCCGATGTTGGTCTGGTACCAGGTCACCAGCTGACGGATCAACTCCGCCAGACCGAAGGTGAAGATCACGAAGTGCACGCCGGTCAGGCGTAGCGTGGCCATGCCTGCGAGCAGCGCCAGCAGCGCGCCGCAGACCGCGGCCACCACCAGCACCACAGGCCAGGGCGCGGTCTCGCCCAGGTTGACCACCACGTAGGCGCCCGTGCCAAAAAAAGCGGCGGTCGCCAACGAAACATAGCTGGTGGGGCCGGAGAACAGGGCCCAGGCAGTAGACATTGCCACATAGCCGGCGAGCGAGATGCCCAGGGTCAGCCAGAAGCCCTCGTCGGCCAGCGGCAGGCAGGCGAGTCCGGCAAGCAACAGGCCGCTTGCGGCCATGATCAGGACTTCGCGGGTGTTCATGCGGTGCGCCTCCCCATGATGCCCTGCGGGCGGAACAGCAGGATGAGGACGAACAGGCCATAGGTGGCCGCCAGCGTCAGTCCGGGATCCACCAGGGTGGCGACGGTGGTTTCGGCCAGTGCCAGCAACAGGGCTGCAATCACTGCGCCACGTGGGTCGCCGACCCCGCCCATGATGACGATGATCAGCGCTTTCGTCGTAAACACCACGCCCATCGATGCGTTGAAGGTCAGGAACATGCTCAGCAGGGCGCCGCCGCAGGCGGTCAATGCGCCGCCGATGGCAAAGGCCAGTGCCGAGGTGCGTGCGACGTCGATCGCGACCAGGCCGGCGGCGACCGGGTCGACCGATACCGCGCGCACTGCGGTGCCGGTTCGGGTGCGGTTCAGTCCCAGATAGAGCGCCAGCGCGACAGCTGCGGCAACTGCAAAGGCAACGATGCGGTTCAGCGCAAAGGTGTGACCGAACAGCTCGACTGGTTCGGAGAAGTAGGAGTACGAGTAGTAGTTGCCGCCGAACAAGGCGAGCATGACGCCCTGCAGGATGAACAGCAGGCCGAAGGTCGCGAGGATGCTGTCGACCTCGAGCATGCCGCGATTCTTCGCCCGGCGTACCAGCGGGGTCAGCAGGTGGCGATAGATCAGCCAGTTCAGCACGAAGGCGGCCGGGGTGATGACCAGCAAACCCCACAGCGGGCCGACCTGCGCCTGGGTCTGTAGCCAGAAGGCGGCGAAGGCGGCACCGACCAGGGTTTCACCGATCGACAGGTTCATGATGCGGGCGACGCCATATTGCAGCGTCAGCCCCATTGCCATCAGGGCGTAAGCGCCCCCCAGCAGGAGGCTGGTAAACAGGATGAGGAACAGCATGGGGTTCTCCAGGGCCGCGGCGGGCAGCCCCCAGGGATTTGGACAAGAACCGGCGTGTGCCGCATGGGTACGCGCCGGTGGGCGTCTGACTTACTGCCAGGCCGGTTTCATTACCGGCTCGACCGCACCCTGCTTGTCGTGCGGCGCCACTGCACGGAACACACCCCCTTGCCACTGTCCCACGGCCCACGGCTGTTCGCGGATGTTGTTGCGGAACTTGAAGTCACCGAGCACGGTGTCGAAGCGGCCGGTCTGCAACTCCTTGATCACCGCCTTGCGGTCGAGCGAGCCCACCCGTTCGATTGCCTGAGTCAGGATCTCCAGGCTGGCATAGGTGACCGAACTGGCCCACCCGTCCGGTTCCTTGCCGTTGAGTGCCTTGTGCGCCTCGATGTAGGCCTGCATGCGGGGCGTGCTCGGATCCCAGCCGCCGGTGCCCATCACGCCTTCCACAGTGGCGGCACCGAAGCGGTCGCGGTAGTCCGGAAAGGGGGTGCCGACGCCGGTGTGGAAGACCTTGGGATTGAAGCCGGCAATGCGCGCCTGCTCGGTCAGGCCGAAGGTGTCCGGCGGGTAGCTGAAGGCAAGAAAGACGTCCGGGTTCAGTGCCTTGACTTCGTTGATGATGGGCGACAGGTCCTGCGTCCCCAGGGGGTAGGACTTGTCATAGACGACCTTGAAGCCGGCGTCCTTCAACGCTTTGCGCGCGCCGTTGGCCATGTCCAGCCCAAAGCCGTCCGCGACGAAGGACATGGCGACCGTGTCGCCGATCTTGCCGTCGGACTGCAGCTTCTTGAGCATCCGGACCTGGTCGGTGGTCATTTCGGTACCGCCGCCCAGCATCCAGAAGCTGTTGGGCCAGCGCTTGCCCAGTTCAGGACCACGGTCGGTGACCGAGTTGACCGCGAGTTGCGGATAGCCGTACTTGGCGAACACCGGTGCGGCCGCCAGGTTGGCGCCGGTGGCGTAGGGGGCGATGATGAAGTCGGCCTTGTCCTGCGTGGCCAGGCGCTCGACGGCCTTGACCGTATCTTCGTTGTTGGTCCGGTCGTCGTACTCGATCAGCTCGACCGGTACGCGCTTGCCGATCGAGCTGAGCATGATGCCACCTGCCTTGTTGGTCTGATCCACCCACAGGCGGACGTTGGGCCACTGCGTCATTGCTGCGCCGCCGGCAAGTGGGCCGGTCTTGGGGGCGACGGCGCCGATGCGGATGGATTTGATCTCCTGCGCAAGCGCGTTGCCGGCGATGGCAAGGGGCAGCAGGGTGGCGGTGGCGAGCGCAGCCGCCCTCAGAAAGCGAGTCTTCATGTCTTCCTCCGTTATTGGTTTGCCGGGTGGGCCCGGCCGGCACATCGGGGTCTTGCCGCATGGGCAGGCCTGCCGTGTTCCTGTGCTGAACTTTAGGGTGGGCTGGAGGGTGAGCCAATGCAAAAAATTGGGTATTGATGAAACTATTTTGGGTTTTACGTCTGAATGTATCTGTTCGTCGTGGTCGGGTGTAGTGCGCCGTCTGCTTGAAGTCGAATGAGAAATCCTGTTCGTTCGGCCTGCGTCAGGGCTTCTGCTGCGCGATTCAGGGATGGCGGCTTTTTGGTGAAAAGATATCTAATATTGGTGGTGACGATCTTTTGCCCCTTTCTTTCCGGGACGCCTTCATGCCGCACACCGCCACACTTTCCTATCGGTCGGGGATCGATGCCCATATCCGGATCCAGCGTCTGGAGAGTGCGCTGCAGCGCCGCCGTTACCCCTTGCTGGCCGATACCCGCGAGCGCGAACGGGTGATCGTGTTGCTACAGGCTGGGCAGGGCGAGATGGGGGGCGATGGTGATCCGGTCACGCTGTCAGCGCCGGCGCTGGCCTGCCTGCCGGTGGGGGCGGGGCATTTCCTGCGGCTGGAGGCGGGGGCATCGGGCTGGGTGCTGGGGCTGTCGGAAACCCTGGCCCGTGACGCCGCCGGGCAAGGGGCTGAGTCGATTCACCTGCGTTATCTGCTTGATCGGGTAACGGTGGTCGGTCACATCGCGGCGGAAGGGACGCTGGCCGAACTGGAGCATGCCTTCCGTGCCATCGAGCGTGAGTTGCAGCGAGACGAGCGCGGTTCATGGCAGTTTCTGGGGGCGCATGTCGCGATCACGCTGGTACATCTGCTGCGGCTTTCCGGTATGGAAGATGTCGCCCAACGGGGGCAGAGCGTACAGGCCACCGTGTTGTTGCGCTTTCGTCATCTGGTCGAACGCCATTTCCGCGACCACTGGCGGGTGGCTGACTATGCCAAGGCCTTGAGCGTGTCACATGATCGGCTGCACGATATGTGCACCCGGGCACTTGGGCGTACGCCGCTTGAGCTGGTTCACGAGCGCCTGGTGCACGAGGCGGCGCTCAGACTGGTGCGTTCCGGGCTGTCGATCGAGCAGGTGGCGGCGGATCTCGGTTTCCGCAGCACCACCCACTTCAGCCGTTTTTTCCGCGTGCGCAGCGGCCTGAGTCCCGCACGTTACCGGGCCAATGCGCACGCAAGCCCCGCCGCGCTGCAGGTGGCGAGCACCCGCAGCTATGCCGATTGGCCCTGAACGCCGGGGCGTAGCGAGGGCTCGTTGGCGTCGCGGGTGTCATCCCCTGGCGGTCATCGTCGGCAGCCAGATGGAGAGTTGCGGAAACGCGGCAATGGCCACCAGCAGCAGCATCACCATGGCGAGGAAGGGCAGGGTGGCGCGGAACAGCGCACCCATCGGTACATGGGCCTGGATCATCGCGATGTACAGACCTGGCCCGACCGGCGGGGTGACCAGGCCGATCACGGTTGCCAGGGTGCACACCACACCGAAGTGGATCGGATCGATGCCCAGGGCATTGACCACCGGCATCAGGATCGGTACGACCACGATGAGCACGCTGATACTCTCCAGGAACATGCCGAGGACCAGCATCATGACGATCACCAGCAGCAGGAAGACCAGTGGTGAGTCGGTGACACCGGCAATCAGGTCAACCACCCGATCGGGTACGCCTTCGAAGGCGAGTACCCAGCTGAAAACGGTGGCGGCGGCGATCAGGCCGGTGATGGTGGCGGTGTTGATCGCGACCGTATGCAAGAGCGCAGGCAGATCCGAGAACTTGATCTCCCGATAGGCAAACGCAAGGATGAAGGCGATGATCGATGCGACCGCTCCGGATTCGGTCGGGGTCATTGCACCGGTCATGATGCCCGCGATGACGACGACTGGAATCAGTCCCGGGATCAGGCCGGCGACAAGGGTGCCGACCGACTTGCGCCACTGTGTGGGGGTGCCTTCGGGCAGGGCGTGGCCGAACACCCCCGCAAAGAAGATCACCACAGCCAGGCCGGCGACAATGAGCAGGCCGGGTACGATGCCGGCAATGAACAAGGGTGCGATGGGCTGTACCGCCACCACTCCGTAGATGATCATCAGCATCGACGGCGGAATGATGGGGCCAAGCAGGCCGGCGGACACGGTGACGGCACCGGAGAAGGCGCGGTCATAGCCTTTCTTCTCCATCTCCGGGATCATGACCTTGCTCATGACGCCGATCTGCGCCACCGCAGAACCCAGGATGGAGGCAGCCATGGCATTGGTAAACAGGTTGGCGTAAGCCAGTCCGCCGCGGAAGCCGCCGACCAGCACTTCGGTCAATGCGATCAGGCGCTGGGTGAGGCCGCCCTTGTTCATGATCTCGCCGACCAGCAGGAACAGCGGGATGGCGAGCAGGCCATTGATTTCCAGCGCGCCATAGAACTGGATGGGAATCGAGTCGTACAGGATGGCCAGATCATTGCTGGCCATGAACACCACCGCGCCGGCAAGAATGGCACCGAAGATCGGAAAGCCGCAGAACAACAGCGCAAAGAAGACTATGAGGGTGATCATGCGTGTGCCCCCTTGAGCGCATGCAGGTGGCGGAGCACGGCCGCAAATTGATGGAAGGCCATCGCCAGCATGGCGCCGGGCAGCAAGGTGTAGTTGTACCAGCGCGGCAGGCGCGTGGTGGCGCTGAGCTCGAGTTGAACATCCGGGCGGATGACCCACTCCCAGCCCAGCTTGGCAATGAAGGTCAACAACGCGAGAAAGCCGAGACCGATCACCACCGCAAGAATATGGCGACCTTTTTCCGACAGCGCGCTGCGCAGGAAATCGATGCTCACCAGCTGGCCGGCCCGCACCAATAGCGACAGCCCGATCAGGGTGATGAAGACGAGCAGCTGGACGGAGATTTCCTCTGCCCAGAACAGCGGTGCGCTGAAGAAGTAGCGCAGCACGACCTGGGTCATCATGATGCCGGTCATGGTCGCCGTCAGGGCAATGGCGAACCAGCGCTCGGCGCCGGCCAGCCAGCCGTCGGCGTGTTGGATCAGGCGGTAAATGAACATGTCTCTCTCTGGGTACGCGGAACACGGCGAAGCCGCCGGACGGGGCCGGCGGCGGTGGCGCAGGGGCAGTGCCCGTTGCGCTCGATCTGCTTGGGCTGATTCAGTGGGGCGGCATATGGCCACCCCGCATGATCAGCGTGTGGTGGCTTGCTTGTAGAAGTCGGCGATCAGCGGGTTGGATGCGGTGTACTTGTCGCGCACCTTGCCGCCCACCGCCTGGAAAGCGGCGATGTCGGCTTCGACCACCTTGGCACCGTCGGCCTTGGCTTTTTCGAGGTTGCCACTGTCAGCCGCGATCGCTTGCTGGAAACCCCAGGCTTCGGCCTCGGCGATGACCTTGCGGATCATCTCGCGGTCAGCCTCGCTGCGGGCGTCCCACCACTTTTTCGACACCACGATGGCCGCGGGGAAGGCCATGTGATTGGTCATGGTCAGGTTTGGGGCCTGCTGGTGGAACTTGAGGCCGACCAGTGCGTCGAGGTCGACGTCAACCGCATCGAGCAGACGGGTGGTCAGTGACGGGGCCACTTCGGACAGCGGCAGCGCGGTTGGGGCGGCGCCGTTGGCGTTCCACCAGTCGTTATAGATCGGGCTGGGGAAGGAGCGGATCTTCTTGTTGGCGAGGTCCTTGGGCGATTTCACCGGCTCCAGCGACAGCACGTGGCGCATGCCGGCAAAGGCGTAGCCCAGGCCGACCATGCCATGGGCTTCGAGACGCTTGAGCATTTCCTTTGCGGCCGGGGTGGAGGCGGCGCGGGTGGCGTCGGCGACGTCGTCGAAGGTGTAGGGCAGCGACCAGGCGAGGAAGGACTCCTCGCGATTCGACAGCCCGCCGACGGTAAAGATGCCCAACTGCATCGCACCGGATTGCATCAGATTGATCATCTGTGCTTCGTTGCCGAGCTTCTGCAAGGGACTGACGGCGGTCTTCATCTTGCCGCCGCTGGCTTTCTCGAGATCGGTGGCGATCTTCTCCGACACCTGATGCCAGACATGGCTGGGCGGGGTGATGTGGCCCAGTTTCAGGCTCTGTGCGCTGGCAGTGCCGCTGCCAAGCGTCAGCAGGCAGGCACAGGCGGTGATCAGGGTCTTCAGGGTCAGGCGGAACGGGGTCTTCATCATGTCTCCTCTCTGGGTGGGGCGGTTGCGGAATGCATACCGCCCGGGCTCTTCTGGGTGGGGCTGCGGGATTTATTTCGGCGCGTCGGGTTGGGCACCGGGTGCGGCGCGGCGGAAGGCGTCGAGTTCGGCGCAGGTGGCATCAATGGCCAGGATGTTCGGGTAGGGCGTCAGGTCCACATTGAAGCGGCGTGCGCTCTCGACCTGCGGAATCAGGTAAACCTCGGCCAGACCGGGCGCGTTGCCGAAGCAGAAGCGACCACGGCGCGTATCCTGGGCGAGCAGCGTTTCGAGGGCGTCGAAACCGGCACGGATCCACGTAGCACACCAGTCCAGTACGGCCGCTTCGTCGTGGCCCAGTTGCTTGCGCAGGTACTCGAGGATGCGGCGGTTGTTGATCGGATGGATGTCACAACCGACGATGGCGGCCATGGCCCGCACATGGGCGCGGTCGTCCGGATCGGAGGGCAGCAGTGGCGGTGCGGGGTGGCGCTCTTCCAGCCATTCGATGATGGCGGGCGACTGGATCAGGGTCAGGTCGCCATCCATCAGTGCGGGCACCAGTTGCTGCGGGTTGACCGCCTTGAAGGCGGTGCCGAGGTGTTCCTCTGTACGCAGATCGACGGCAACGTAATCGTACTGGATGCCCTTCAGGTTCAGTGCGATGCGCAGCCGGTGCGAGGTGCCGCTGCGGAAGAAGTTGTAAAGCCTCATCGTCATCGTGTCCTCAGTCGCGGGCCAGGCAGTTGTCCACATTCCAGCCGTACAGCCACTCCATGGCATCGTAGAAGCGCTCGGCGCTGCGGCCCTTCCACAAGTCGTTGCGTACCAGGCGCTCGACACCCTTGGCGTGATAGATGCGACCCATCTCGCGCGAGGACAGCACGATGCGTGCGGTGCGGGCGATGCGCGAGCGTTGGTACAGGTCGAAGGCCTTGGCGAAGTCGTTGTTGTTGACGCGCAGGGCCTCACCGAGTGTGACGGCGTCTTCCAGCGCCATGCAGGCGCCCTGGGCCATGTACTGGGTGGTGGGGTGGGCGGCATCGCCAAGCAGGGTGGCGCGGCCGTAGGTCCATTGGCCGATCGGTTCGCGGTCGGCGGTCGCCCAGCGCTTCCAGCTCTTGGGCAGGTCGATCAGCTGGCGGGCCTTGGGGCAGATGCCCTGGAAGTAGCTCTGGACCTCTTCCAGGCTGCCTTCGGTGACACCCCATTCTTCCTTGTTGCGGCTGTGGAAGGTGACGACCACGTTGTATTGCTCGCCGCCGCGCAGCGGATAGTGCACCAGGTGGCAGTTGGGGCCGACCCAGATGCTGGCGGCGTTCCACTGCAGGTTTTCCGGGAAGTCCTTCTTGTCGATCACGGCGCGGTAAACCACATGACCGGTGACGCGCGGGGGGTCGTTGACATACTGCTGGCGCACCACGGACTTGACGCCGTCGGCGCCGATCAGCGCGAGGCCGCGGTGGGCATTGCCGTGCTGGTCGTAGACGGTGACGCTGTCCTCATCCTGTTCGATGCGCTCGACGCGGGTCGAGGTCAGGAACTCGACCCGGCCGGTTTCCTGGGCGCCTTCGAGCAGCGACAGGTGCACGTCGACGCGGTGGATGACGGCATACGGGTTGCCGAAGCGTTTGATGAAGGCCTCGCCGGTGGGAATCTTGCCAACCTGGTATTCATCCAGAGCGTCGTGCATCACCATGTAGTCGGTGTAGACCGCACGACCGCGCGCCTTGTCGCCGACGCCGAGTGCATCAAAGGCGTGAAAGGCGTTGGGGCCGAGCTGGATGCCGGCGCCGATCTCGCCGATCTCGGGGGCCTGTTCCAGCACCTTGACGGTAAAGCCCTGGCGCACCAGCGCGAGTGCTGCGGCCAGGCCGCCGATGCCGCCGCCAGCGACCAGAACGGGAAGTTGTTGTGCTTGGGTCATGTCTGTCTCCTCGATCAGAGGGTTGAAGCCGGCCTTGCCGGCTGCACGTGGCAGCCGGTGGCCATGTGGACGCGCGTGGGCTTACTCGGCGCTGCCGATGGTCAGCTCGATGTCGCCGACCTGGTCGATGTGGCCGGTGATGCGGTCGCCGCTGCTGACTGCGCCGACACCTTCCGGCGTGCCGGTATAGATCAGGTCGCCCGGTTCAAGGTGGTAGAACCTGGACAGGTCAGCGATGATTTCGCGGATGTTCCAGATCAGCATCGACAGATCCGAGGTCTGTTTGGTCTGGCCATTGACCTGCAGGTTGATGGCGCCCGCTTCAAGTACGCCCAGGTCAGCAGCAGGTACGATCTCGGTGCACACTGCGGACTTCTCGAAGTTCTTGCCCAGATCCCAGGGGCGACCTTGTTCGCGGGCGACCAGTTGCAGGTCGCGCCGGGTCATGTCCAGACCGGCGGCGTAGCCGTAGATCAGCGTGTGTGCATCGGCTTCGGCAACGCGGAAACCGGGCTTGCCGATGGCGACGACCAGTTCCATCTCATAGTGGTAATTGGCGGTGCCGGTGGGATAGGGTACGGTGGCGCCGGATTCGACCAGCGTGGACGCGTCCTTGAGGAAGTAGAAGGGGCTCATCGTCGACTTGTCGACCGGGCGGCCCATTTCCACCGCGTGGGCGTGATAGTTGCGGCCGACGCAGAAGATGCGCTTGACCGGCAGGCGGGCATCACTGCCACGGACGGGCAGGGAGTATACCGGGGCGGGGTTCCACAGGTAGGTGTTCTGGCTCATGGCGGGGGCTCTCTGTTCGGATGGGGGTCAGGCGCGGACTTCGTAGACGCCGAGCTTCTTGTGCAGCGGCGTCTCGTCGGCGACAAAAAGGAAGGCGGCTTCGGTGCTCGATGCATTGCTGAGCGTGACCGGGGTGTAGCCCGGCGCGCAGCAGGTGTCGGCTGCGCCCAGCTGGAAGGTATGGCCGTCGATCTCTGCGCGGGCTGCGCCTTCGATCTGGTGGAACACCATGGCTGGGGATCGGGCTGGCAGGCGCAGGGTTTCGCCCGGTCGCAGCATCAGGGCATAGAAACCGAGGATGTTTTCGCAGTCACCGCCCGTCTCGGGGTTGACGTATGAGACTTGCACTGCGTCGATGCCGGGCTGGGTTTCGGCCAGCGACAGCAGGGCGGCACGGGCGTCGGCCCAGGGGTAGCGCAGCATCGGGTAACGACGCGAACTGCCACGCGAAAACACCGGCGAGGGCACGACGCCGCCGCGGGCATAGTTGCGCTCGGCACAGGTCGCGGTGACGTCCTGCGCCTTGCCTTCGTTGTGGTAGGACGTCTCGGTGTAGTACACCAGAGGTAGATCCAGCACGTCGAGCCACACCACCGGCGCCGTACCGTCGTGGCCATGTTCGTGCCATAGCCCGGTGGGGGTCAGGATCAGGTCGCCGCGGCTCATCGGGCACTTCTCACCGTCGACGGTGGTGTAGGCGCCTTCGCCTTCAACAATCATGCGGACGGCGTTGGGGGTGTGTTTGTGTGCCGGTGCCCATTCGCCCGGCAGCAGCAATTGCATGCCCAGATACATGCTGGCGCTGGCCTGCATCTTTTCCAGCCCATGACCGGGGTTGGCGAGAACGAGCACGCGGCGCTCGGCCTTTTCGATCGGGGTCAGTTCGCCGGCCTGAAGCAGCAGGGGGCGGATGGTCTCGTAAGCCCAGTAGGTGGGGCGGGTACGCAGCGCCGGTTTGCCGGGAGGCAGCACCGCGCGCAGACTGGGCCACAGCGGTACCAGGTTGTGAGCGGTCAGTGCGTCGCGATAGTCTGCGGGCAGGTCTTCCAGGCGACCGAGTTCCTGCATGGTGTGCTCCTCCATCGGTTGCCGCACTTCCCGAATCGACAAAAATTTGATCCGGATCAGAGTGTTGCGGCCTTGTTTGTGATGGGCGCACTGTATCGATCGCTCGACATTCGGTCCATGCAATGGTATCAATCCATTCAATTCAATAATCGAATAATGCTATGGATGCCCTCGATGTCAGGTTGCTGGCGGTGTTTGACGAGATCTACAAGACTCGCAGTGTCACGCGCGCGGCCGACAACATGGGGCTGGGACAGCCCGCGGTCAGCATTGCGCTGGCGAAACTGCGCGAGCATTTCTCCGACCCGCTGTTCGTGCGTACCTCCCAGGGCATGGAGCCCACGCCGCTGGCGGCGCAATTGCTGCATCCGGTGCGCGAGGCGCTCGATGCGCTCGAACGGGTATCCGGGCATCGCAACACCTTTGATCCGGCAGCGTCCGATCGCACTTTCCGGATCTGCATGACCGACATCAGCCAGCTTGTGTTGTTGCCGCGGCTGTGGGCTCGCCTGCGGGTGGCCGCGCCGGGCATCCGCATCGACATTGCCCCTTTGTCGAGCGATACCGGACGCATGCTGGAGGCGGGTGAGGCCGATCTGGCCCTGGGTTTCATGCCGCAGCTGGAGGCGGGTTTCTATCAGCAGGCGCTGTTCCGCCAGAACTACGTCTGCATGGTCAGCGCCGACCATCCGCGTATTGGTAAGACGTTGGATCTGGCGCAGTATCAGGCCGCCGACCATGCAGTGGTGACCTCGTCAGGTACCGGCCACCTGATCATCGACCGCGAGCTGGCGCGGCAGGGCATCGAGCGCCGCATCGCGTTGCGCATCCCCAACTTTCTCGGGGTAGCATTCGTCATCGAGCATACCGATCTGTTGGTGACCATTCCGCAGCGCCTGGGCGAAGTCCTGGCCGGACGGGGGCATTTCAGGATGCTGTCGGTGCCCTTTCCCTTGCCCGAGTATGCGGTGAAGCAGCACTGGCATGAGCGTTTTCATCACGATCCGGGCAATCGCTGGTTGCGCGGGGTGATCTCCGAGTTGCTGTCGGATGCGGGTTCTGCCTGATTGATGCCCAGATCATGAGCGGGTTGCCAGATCATGCAAGCGCACCCGGCGATAGTCTGTTTGCGGTCGCGTTTTCCCGTGTACTTGTACCGGATGTTCATTTGCGTTGGGGACTGGCATGCTCCGGGTTCTATCGGTGTCGTGACGTGGTGTGGAGCGTGCATGGTTGATCAAAAGGATTCCCCTGATCTGTGGGTGCTGAAGGGTGCGTTAATGGTCATCCTGATTGCGCTGCTTGTTTCCGGCATCCAGCCCTATGACAGAGCGACCTGGTTGATGGAGGTGGCACCGGTGTTGATTGCGCTGCCGGTGCTGGTTGCCACCCGTGAGCGTTATCCACTGACTTCACTGCTGTATGCGTTGATCTTTGTTCATGCTCTGATCCTGATTCTGGGGGGGGCCTATACCTATGCGAGGGTGCCGCTGGGGTTCTGGCTGCAGGATCTGCTCGGGACCGAACGCAACCCTTATGACAAGATCGGGCACTTTGCCCAAGGTCTGATACCGGCCTTGGTCGCACGCGAAATCCTGCTGCGTGGCGCGTATGCGCAGGGGCGGCGGATGGTGGGCTTTCTGGCGATCTGTGTTGCCATGGCAATCAGTGCCTGGTACGAGCTGATCGAGTGGGCGGCTGCGCTGTTCATGGGGCAGGGGGCGGATGAGTTCCTCGGGACGCAGGGCGACGAGTGGGATACGCAGTCGGATATGTTCATGGCGTTTCTGGGGGCTGCGGTGGCGATCATGCTGCTGTCCCGTTTGCATGATCGTCAGCTGGCGCGCCTGGTCAGGCCTTAGCGGAAGCGGCATGCAATGAACTTTCTGGCGCACCTGCATCTGGCTTATCTGACGGGTACCTCGCCAGTCGGGAATCTGCTGGGGGATTTCGTCAAGGGGCCCGTGCCGGATGCACTGCCGTCGTCCATTGCGACAGGCATCCGCCTGCACCGGAGTATTGACGGCTTCACCGATGCGCATCCGGAACATCGTGCGGCGGTGCGCGCTTTCGAGGCGCCGTGGCGACGCTATGGGGGCATTCTGGTCGATGTGCTTTACGACCACCTGTTGAGCAGGCACTGGGCGCGTTTCGAGGTGCTGCCGATGCGGACGTTTCTGGACAATCATTATCAGGCCCTGTTCGACTATGACGCAGGTCGTGCGGGGCATGCGCCTGCCCTGCCGCCTGTGCTGATCCGGATGGCGGAGCAGGATTGGCTCTCCAGCTATGCAGAGGTCGCGGATGTGCAGCGGGCGCTGGATGGCATCGGGCGTCGGCTGCGGCAGCCGGTGCCCCTGGGGGATGGCGTCGGGTCTCTGGATCAGGCGCGCTGGATGGCGCTGGAAGCGGGCTTTCTGCGTTTTTATCCTGAACTCATGGCGTTTGCGGTCAAGGAAGCGTCCACGGGCGAGCGGGGTGAGTCACATGGGTGATTTGGAGCGGATGGGCGAAGAGGGGCTGATCATCGAGCGGCTCAACGAACACGTGGGCTTCTTTCTGCAGGGGGCACGTCTGCTGGAGCAGGGGCAGTCGAGCTTTCAGCGCTACGAGGTGTGGGACACCCCGCAGTTTGGGACGCTGTTTCGCCTTGACGGATGCTTCATGAGCTCGGAGGCCGACGAGTTCTACTACCACGAGAACGTCGTTCATGTTCCCGCGATGGCGCATGCCGGTGTCCGGCGGGCGCTGATCATCGGCGGTGGTGATGGTGGCGCCGCCAAGGAGTTGCTGAAATACGCCAGCATCGAGCAGATTCGTCTGGTGGAGCTTGATGCGTGCGTGGTCGAGCTGGCCAGGCGTCATCTATCAGGCGTGCATTGCGGGGCGCTGGACGATCCCCGGGTAGAGCTCGTCATCGGCGATGGCTTTCACCATGTGACGGTTGAGGCAGCGGCAACTGGGGATGCATATGACCTGATCGTGCTCGACCTGACCGATCCGGGCGGGCCCGCCGATGCGCTTTATCGCGAGCCCTTTTTTGAGGCGTGTTCGCGTCTGCTTTCACCTGGTGGTGTGTTGAGCCTGCATCTGGGGTCGCCCGTCTTTCAACCCGCTCAGGTCCGCGCAGTGGTGAATGCCTTGAGGGCGACCTTTGCGGTGGTAAGCCCCTATTTCCTCTATATCCCGTTGTATGGCAGTTTGTGGGGGCTGGCGACGGCTTCGGCAAGCCTGGATCCTGCTGCATGTCAACCACATAACCTGGATCAGCGTGTGCGCGAACGAGGGGTGGACGGGCTGAAGTACTATAACGGCGACATCCACCGCGCCCAGTTCGTCTTGCCGAACAATCTGCGTCGCCTGCTGGGAACTTGAGTCGGTCGGTACGGCATCTGAATCTTGCTTTCCTGTAGGTTTGTAACTATTACTTTTGATATAGTTTTGGCAAACGTGTCCGTGTCTTGATGCAGGCTGTTGTGTTCAGCATTGGCGGGCGGATTGAAACAGGCTTTCACGGTGCCAGGCTGGTACTGGATGCCGGAGATTATTTTTGCGAGTATTTGTGAAGCCTCAAGTCCAACACAAACTGTTCAAGGTTTCGGATCATCCTGATCTGGCTATCCCTCGCAGAGGTGCGTGTGTTGCTGTGGCAGTCATGGCGCTTGCATGGCCAAAGGCTGTGGTCTGGGCGGCTGATGATGATCTTTTCTTCAGCGACTTGCCGATCGTGGCCTCGGTCAGCCGTTTGCCTCAACGCTTGGCTGACGCGTCGGCGTCGGTGACGGTGATCGATCGTGACATGATCAAGGCCAGCGGCGCACGTGACCTGAACGATATATTCCGGCTGGTGCCCGGATTTCAGACCTATCCCAACAATACCGATGCGGCCCGGGTGACCTATCACGGCTTGACCGATGAGGATTTTGCACCGCGGGTGCAGGTGCTGATCGATGGCCGGTCGCAGTATTCTCCGCTGTTCCGCAATGGTATCAACTGGGCAACGTTGCCGGTTGCGATCGAGGATATCGAACGCATCGAGGTGGTGAGGGGGTCGAATTCCGTCTCCTATGGTTCGAATGCCTTCCTCGGCGTGATCAACATCATCACTGTTGATCCTGCGTTGGTCAGGGGCGTGTCGGTGGGCGTCAACTACGGCAATCAGGGCGTGCGCGACCTGACCCTCCGTTCCGGGGGACGTTTGGGGGAAAGCGGTGATTTTCGCTTTACATACCAGTCCAGGGACGATGACGGACTGGAGGACCAGTTCGACTGGAAGGACATGTTCCGGTCCCGCCTGTTCAACCTGCATGCGGATTTCTGGCTGACCCCGGCGGATCAGTTGATGCTCAGCCTGGGGCATGTCGAAGCGCGGACGCGTTTGGGCAGGCTGGCGCAAAGTGGCGGGGTGCTGCTGGGTGGAGAGTCTCCCGGAAACCCGTTCCGTTACTTTGATCAGTCATCAACGCAGTTGCAGGCGCTCTGGCGTAGAGCGCTGGGCGTGGATTCGGATGTTCAGTTGCGCTATTCCTTCACTCAGGATCGCGGGTCAGAGCAGCATGTCGAGCGGCGTAGGCTGAGCGGTGTCAATTATCTGGCATCGATCGATCTCTACGGGGACCAGGGAAGCCGGCATGAGCTCGAAGGGCAGCACATGTTCTCGCCAATCGATTCGATGCGCCTGGTGTGGGGGGCTGGACACCGGATAGACAGCCTGCGTTCGGATACCTACATCGAGGGTCGGGATGAGGTTAGTCGTCGTGTATCGCGACTATTCGCCAACGCCGAATGGAAGCCGCTGACCTGGTTTACGGGTAACCTGGGGGCCGCAACCGAGTATGACTCGATGGCCGGACGTAACTTTTCCCCACGGTTGAGCACAAGTTTCCACCTGTCGCCGGCGCATACGATCCGACTGGGAGGTTCGCGTTCGTACCGAACCGCAGGTATTGTCGATTACCGCGGTGACTGGGTGGTACGAGGATTTGCATTGGCAGATGGTACCCCGCTGGATTCACCCGTGATCTTGGGTCGGTCGTACATCGGGGATCCGGACCTGCCGCAGGAGCGGGTGGATACGGCTGAGCTGGCCTACCTGGGAGAGTGGCCGGCTGTACATGCCAGTCTGGATGTTCGCCTGTACCGGGAGAGAGTCAAGGGGCGTCTGTTCAATGTGCAGGTGGAGGTCTGTGGCGTTGCGCCGATTGCGAGTTGCGGCAATGCCTACACCACCATGCCGATCCAGGATCTGGAAATTGACGGTCTGGAGTACCAGCTGCGTTGGCAGCCGTTCGATTCGACCCGGATTGTGCTGAGTCAGGCCTGGACTGACATCTCATCCGACTACCGTGCAGAGGCGCTGGCAGCTTCACCATGGCTGGCATGGAGGGCGGGGCGGATTGATGAGCATACCGAGCGTTCGGCACCGCGTCGCAGCAGCTCTGTGCTGCTCATGCAGCGCTTGCCCGGTGGTGTGGATCTGTCGATCGCCGGATACTGGATGGAGTTCATGAAATGGACGCAGAATACCGCGGTGGATGCCTACCGTCGCTTCGATCTGCGTCTGGGCTACCCCTTCAATATCGGGGGGCAGAAGGGCGAGATCGCCTACACCGCACAATCGATCAATGGCGCTCATGGCGAATTCAAGGCGGACGGCAGTCCCGCGGATCGCGTTGTCGATACCCGTCAGTGGGTTAGTTTGCGCCTCGATTTCTGAGCGGAATCACTGCTCCATGCTCTGAGACCTCTGCCCGATACCTGCCTGATTTGTCCTGCCGCCTGACCTATATTGGGATTGTCATGCTCAAGGGAGGGGACGGCAATGGCGATGCTCAAGCGGGGAATGAAAGGCGCGGCGGTCAAGCGTCTGCAAAAGCAGCTCAAGGCCCGGGGTTTCGATCCTGGATTGGTCGACGGAGATTTCGGTGGTGGGACTGAGGCGGCATTAATTGCCTTTCAACTCAGCGAGGGTTTGGTGTCGGACGGCATTGCCGGCCCGCGGTCACTCGCTGCGCTCGAACTGGCCAAACCTGCTGACATCTGGCCGGATGTGCTGCCTGGCGTCAGTGTTCAAGCTGTTTCGCAGATGTTTCCCTTTACGCCCATCGGCAACATCATCGAGAATCTGCCGCCGGTGACGACAGCTTTGTCCGAATATGGGCTGACCGACAAACCGATGGTTTTGATGGCGATGGCAACGATCCGTGCAGAGACCGAGAGCTTCAAGCCAGTGGCAGAGGGTTTGTCGCGTTACAACACTTCGCCGCGTGGCCATCCCTTTGATCTTTACGATAATCGCCGCGATCTGGGTAATCGGGGAGCCCCTGATGGGGAGCGTTTTCGTGGTCGTGGCTACATTCAGCTGACCGGGCGGTTCAACTACCAGCGATACAGTGAACAGCTTGGTTTGGGACAGGGCCTGATCGACAACCCTGAACTGGCTTCGGATCCGTTGATTGCCGGCCGTCTGCTGGCCGCCTTTCTGAAGGACAAGGAGGTTCAGGTCAAGCGAGCGCTGCTGGAGGGGGATTTGCGTCACGCCCGTCGCCTGGTCAATGGCGGTAGCCACGGTCTGGACCGGTTCAGTGACGCTTTTCGTCGTGGCGAGTCTGTCATTCCCGATATGATGACGTGATCCGTCTTTCTCTGCAGGGCAGGCTATTTATCTGTTTACACCACGCGATACAAGCCGGTTACAATCGTTTCCAGCCTGTTACTATAGTAATAGCCCCCAATGATGGCGCTGTCTTTTTTTGACGATGCCTGGGTTCGGGGGCAGTTGTTTCCTGTGGCCTGTTGTAAGGCCCTTATGGGCGGGATGTGTGGAGGTGTCCGGAGGCGGGTGCCAAAGCTTGGAAAATCTGAGGCTGGGCGATCAATTGGTGGTGCAAGCGTTGCGATGTGTGATGGTGGGCAAGGGGGAGATTGCGCTTGCCGATGTGTCCAGGCTTTTCTGCCGGCGGCGATTTCCGCGTAAGGCAGGGCTTTCTGTGTCTGGTCTATTTGCGGCGCTGTCACTGCTGGGGGGGGAGGCCCATGCCTTCTCCGACGATGACCTGTTCTTCAGTGATCTGCCGATCGTCGCTTCGGTCAGCCGCCTGCCACAGCGTGTAGAAGATGCGTCAGCCTCTGTGACGGTCATTGATCGCGACATGATCAAGGGTAGTGGTGCTCGCGATCTCAACGATGTCTTCCGCCTGATTCCCGGATTTCAGACCTTCCCCAATACCACCGATGCCGCGCGGGTAACCTATCACGGCTTGTCCGACGATGAGTTCTCGCCCCGACTCCAAGTCATGATCGATGGGCGTTCCCTCTACTCGCCATTGTTTCGGGGCGGGGTGAACTGGGCTACGCTGCCCGTGACGCTGGATGATATCGAGCGTATCGAGGTGGTGCGTGGGTCTAATGCAGTTTCCTACGGTTCGAATGCCTTCATGGGGGTGATCAATATCATCACCGTGGATCCTGCTCTCACCCATGGCACTTCCGTAGGCGTCAATCACGGTAACCAGGGGGTACGTGATGTCATGGTGCGTACAGGGGGGCGCTTGGGGAGCGCAGGGGATTTCCGTCTGAGCTACCAGTCCAAGGACGACGACGGACTCAACGACCGTTTCAATTGGCAGGATTCGTTCCGGTCGCGTTTGTTTACCCTACGTGCAGATTTCTGGCTGAGCCATCGGGATGAGCTCAAGCTTAGTCTTGGGCATGTGGATGCCGTAACGCGTCGCGGGCGTCTGGATACCGAAGATGTATTCGTTGACGGGCGCTGGATCGAGGTTCTGACGGGAAAGGAGGAGGTGGATAATCCACTGCGAAACTTTACTCAGTCGAACACTCATTTCCAGGCTTCGTGGCGCCGGGTACTGGACGATTCGTCTGATTTCCAGTTGCGCTATGCATACACGGAAGATCGTGGGTCGGAAGCCCATGACGTCGCGTTGGGGAACCTGCTCATCAGGGTCGATGCATTCGGTGGGCTGGGGGCACGTCATGAACTCGAAGGTCAGCATACGTTTGCGTTGGCAGAGGATGCCCGCGTAGTGTGGGGAGGCGGCTATCGGTTGGATAGCGCCCGATCGGAACAGATGCTGCATGGCCTGGGTACGGAGTATCGCAGGGTTGCCCGTGTTTTCGGCAACCTGGAATGGCGTCCTGCTGGATGGATAACGACCAATCTGGGCGCGGCAAGCGAGTACGACTCGATGGCCGGGCGGAATTTCGCACCGAGGGTCAGTACCAGCTTCCATCTGGCACCCGAGCATACCGTACGTATCGGCGCCTCTCGTGCCTACCGCACTGCGAGTACGCTCGATTATCGGGGAAACTATCTGGTTGAGCCTTATGCAACGACGAATGGGGCGCCTTTGCCTTCTCCGAATCCGTATCGCAGGCTCTATTACGGCAATGAGAACCTGAAGCCTGAAGAAATCAACACCATTGAATTGGCATATTTGGGTGAATTCCGCGCGTTGCGCAGCAACCTGGATGTGCGTCTGTTCCGTGAGCGTATTCCGAATCGTCTTTACGAGGTCAGGCGTTTCATCTCCGAACCGGTGCTGTGTGACTATCCGCCGACTGCAGGTTGTGCTGCGCCATACACCTTGACCGAGATCCAGCGTGTGACCATTCGCGGGCTGGAGTATCAATGGCGCTGGCAGCCTTTTGATTCGACTCGGGTGATGTTTGGCCAAGCCTTCACCCGCATTGACTCCACTTTCCTTGATTCGGCGCTGGCGGATCCATCCTTGCTGACTCTCGAGGGCATATATGATCGCTTCCGCGTCGAGGCGCAGACCGAGCAGTCAGCCCCCCGCAGATCAACGTCCTTGCTGCTGATGCAGCGCCTGCCTTGGGGGGTGGATTTTTCCCTGGCGGGCTACTGGGTGGATAGCATGAAATGGACGCGCAACACGGCAGTGGATTTCTACCGTCGCTTCGACATGCGTCTGGGCTATCCCTTCAATATTGCCGGTCAACGCGGCGAACTGGCCTACACGGCCCAGTCGATCAACGGTAGGCACGGGGAGTTCAAGTGGGAAGGAGATCCGGACGATCGCATCGTACATACCCGACATTGGGTCTCCTTGAGGCTGGATTTCTGACGCAGCCGGTAGGAGACCCGTTTGTCGTGTCTGGGGGGTCAGCGGCCGTTGCTGATCGCCAGTGCGACCGCTTCTGCCACGCGGATGCCGTCCACGCCAGCAGACAAAATGCCGCCAGCGTAACCAGCGCCCTCGCCAGCCGGGTACAAGCCTTTGACGTTCAGGCTCTGGCAGTTCTCGCCGCGGGTCAGGCGCAGGGGTGACGAGGTCCGGGTTTCGACGCCGGTCAGTACGGCGTCGTGCATGGCAAAGCCCTTGATCTGGCGGTCAAAGGCGGGCAGGGCTTCGCGCATGGCTTCGATGGCGTAGCCAGGCAGGGCGGTCGAAAGGTCACCAAGCTTGACGCCAGGCTTGTACGACGGTTCGACCGAGCCGAGTGCCGTTGATGGCCGCCCGGTGATGAAATCGCCGACCAGCTGGCCAGGGGCTTCGTAGGTGCCGCCACCCAGTTCGAAAGCGCGGGATTCCAGCGCACGCTGCAGGGCAATGCCGGCCAGCGGACCGCCGGGGTAGTCGTCCGGCGTGATACCCACGACGATGCCGGCATTGGCATTACGCTCGTTACGGGAATACTGGCTCATGCCATTGGTCACGACCCGGTTCGGCTCCGAAGTGGCGGCTACGACCGTGCCGCCCGGGCACATACAGAAGCTGTACACCGCGCGCCCATTCCGCGCATGGTGCACGATCTTGTAGTCGGCAGCGCCAAGCAGGGGGTGGCCGGCATACTTGCCGAGACGGGCCTTGTCGATCAGCGACTGGGGATGCTCGATGCGGAAACCGACCGAGAACGGTTTGGCCTCCATGAACACGCCGCGTTCGTGCAGCATCTCGAAAGTGTCCCGGGCGCTGTGGCCGAGGGCAAGGACGACGTGATCGCTGCGGATCTGCTCGCCGCTGTCTAGCACCACCCCGCGTAAATGTCCATCCTCGATCAGCACATCAACCACGCGTTGCTGGAAGCGGATCTCGCCGCCGAGCGATTCGATTTCCGCACGCATGTTCTCGACCATGCCAACCAGGCGGAAGGTGCCGATGTGCGGCTTGCTGACGTAGAGGATTTCCTCCGGGGCGCCGGCCTTGACGAATTCGGTCAGCACCTTTCGTCCGTAGTGTTTCGGATCCTTGATCTGGCTGTAGAGCTTGCCGTCGGAGAAGGTGCCCGCTCCGCCCTCGCCAAACTGAACATTGGATTCGGGATTGAGCACGTTCTTGCGCCACAGACCCCAGGTATCCTTGGTCCGTTCGCGCACTGCCTTGCCGCGCTCCAGCACGATCGGGCGGAAACCGGACTGCGCCAGGATCAGCGCGGCAAAGATGCCACAGGGGCCGAAGCCGATCACCAGAGGCCGGTGCGCAGGCGGCGTGCTGGCCTGCGCAACGAAGTGGTAGCGGGTGTCGGGTGCGGGATTGATGTGGCGATCACCAGCGAAGTGCTTGAGAACTTTCGCTTCATCGCGCACATCGGCGTCGATGGTGTAGATGAAGGTCAGTGCGTTGTTCTTGCGCGCATCATAGCTGCGCTTGAATACGGTGAATCCGAGCAGGTCGCCATCGGCGATGCCCAGGCGCTTGACGACGGCGGGGCGGAGGGCGTCTTCCAGGTGTTCGAGTGGCAGTCGGAGTTCGGTGATGCGCAGCATGAGATGAGTTCCACAGATGGGCGATCGACTCGCCAGAAGGCGCGATTCTAGCGTATCGGCAAAGTTGCCGATGTCTCCAGATGTGATGTCCACGTGTCACCCGGTGCAGCATGGAGCCGACTGCGGTGGTAGCATTCTGCCCTTCGCCCAAGCCTTCTGCCCATGCTCAGTTATCGTCACGCCTTTCATGCCGGCAACCACGCCGATGTGCTCAAGCACACTGTGCTGCTTGAATTGCTCGATTATTACAATCGCAAGGACAAGCCCTGGCATTACATCGATACCCATGCCGGAGCAGGCTGTTATGCGTTGGACAGCGAGCAGGCTGAGAAAACGTCGGAGTATGTTGATGGCATCGGCCGTTTGTGGGATCGCAGTGATCTGCCTGCGCCGCTCGCCGCCTATGTGAAAGCCGTGCGCCAGTTCAATCCGCACGGACGTCTGGTGTTTTACCCGGGCTCGCCTGCGCTCGCGATGACCCTTGCCCGTCCGCAGGACCGGCTGCGCCTGTTCGAGATGCACCCTGCCGACTACGTCTCGCTACAGCAGACCTTTTCCACCGAGACCGAGCGTGTTCAGGTACGCAAGGCGGATGGCTTTGCCGGTTTGCGCAGCCTGCTGCCGCCGCCGGCACGCCGCGCGGTGGTGCTGATCGATCCGCCTTACGAGATCAAGGATGACTACCGGTTGGCGGTCGATACCCTGCGCGATGCGATGCGGCGTTTTCCCAATGGCACCTACGTGCTGTGGTATCCCTTGCTGGCGCGACCGGAGGCGCGTCAGCTACCGGAGCGCCTTGCTGCGCTGGGCGCAGAAAGCTGGCTGGATGTCCGGTTGGCGATCAAGGGGGCGCCGCGTGACGGCTTTGGAATGTTCGGTAGTGGCTTGTTTGTCATCAATCCGCCCTGGGTGCTACCCGAGCGGCTTGAGACGATGATGCCCTGGTTGGTGGAGGCCTTGCGTCAGGACGAAGATGCAGGTTTTGATCTGGAGCACCACATCGAATGAAGGACGATGCGACAGGTGGCGATGCCCTGACCGAATTGCGCCTGGCCTTGCGACGTTTTGCCGACGAGCGTGACTGGGCGCCGTATCACACGCCGAAGAATCTTGCGATGGCCTTGTCTGGTGAAGCTGGCGAGTTGATCGAGCACTTCCAGTGGTTGAGTGCGGAGCAATCCGTCACACTCGACGAGGCTACGCGGGAGGCCGTTGCCCTCGAGATGGCCGATGTGCTGTTGTACCTGATCCGTCTGAGCGATGTGCTGGGGGTTGATCTCGCTGACGCTGCCCGCAGGAAGATGCAGATCAACGCCGGGCGCTATCCTGTAGATAAGGCGCGCGGGCGGGCAGACAAGTACGACCGTCTATAGTCCGGACGCGCGGCCGCGTCATCGTTTCACATCTGTGCAACGGATCACGGCTGCCGGTTGTTGCGCGAATACCGTCCTCCACATCCTGGATCCGGCAAAGGGTGAAATTTGCCTTGGGGCAAGTGTCACTTTTCTGAAACAATAGCGCCTTTGTTTTTGCCGGATATTCCCGCGTGGAACTGCAACATATCAGTGAAATCGAGCGCGCGACCGAGCGTGGTCGCACCGAGCTTTTCCGTTTTGGCCTTGGCCTGATCTTCATCGTGGGCGTCATGCTCTACGCCGCCATGCGCGGGCAGGGCGAAGCCAGCATGATCCTGGTCATCGCGGCGATGGTCGGTGGCTACATGGCCATGAATATTGGCGCCAATGATGTTGCCAACAACGTCGGCCCTGCAGTTGGCTCACGTGCCCTGACGCTGGGGGGGGCGCTGATGATTGCGGCAATCTTCGAGGCGGCCGGTGCCTTGATCGCAGGTGGCGAGGTCGTCAGCACCATCCGCAGCGGCATCATCGATCCGACCAAGCTGAGTGATTCTGCCGACACCTTCATCTGGGTGATGCTATCGGCCCTGCTGGCCGGCGCCTTGTGGCTGAATATCGCGACGGCGGTCGGGGCACCGGTATCGACCACGCACTCGATCGTGGGTGCGGTGCTGGGGGCTGGGGTGGCGGCTAAAGGCTTCGCTATCGTAAATTGGTCGTCGATGTCGGCCATTGCTTCCAGTTGGGTGATCTCGCCGATACTGGGTGGGCTGGTTGCGGCGGGCTTTCTGTACCTGATCAAGCGTAGCATCACCTATCAACCGGACATGGCACAGGCGGCGCGACGCATGGTACCAGTACTGGTAGGTCTGATGGCTTGGACGTTCTCGAGCTATCTGATGCTCAAGGGGCTCAGCAAGATCTGGAAGGTGGGCTTCGTCGAGTCAGTCGTTTACGGATTGATCATTGCGTTCTTGGTGTTTGTATTGGTGAAGCGGCATCTTGGACGTGAAACCCATGTGATCGCCAATACCAAGAGCGGTGTCAACAAGCTGTTTACCGTGCCGCTGATTTTCGCTGCAGCGTTACTCAGTTTTGCTCATGGCTCAAACGATGTGGCCAACGCGGTCGGCCCTCTGGCTGCGATCGTCGATGTGGTGAGTAGTGGGGGGGCCATTCACGACAAGGCGGGCATCCCGACGTGGGTGATGATGATCGGTGCCCTGGGAATTGCCCTGGGATTGGCCTTGTTCGGCCCCAAGGTCATCCGTACGGTGGGCTCGGAAATCACCGAACTGGACCAGATGCGTGCCTATTGCATCGCGATGGCGGCCACCCTGACCGTGATCGTGGCCAGTCAGTTCGGTCTGCCGGTCAGCTCCACGCATATCGCCGTGGGTGGGGTGTTTGGTGTCGGCTTCCTGCGCGAGTATCTCAAGAGTAATTACGACCGCATGGTGGCCGAGATCAAGGCGCATCACCCCGAAGGTGACCAGGCGGCGATTGATGCCTTCCTGGTGCGTTTTAACAAGGCCTCGATCGAGGTGAAGGGCGAGATGCTCAGTGACCTGAAACTGCGCTCGAAGAAAAGCGAGGATCCGGCCAACTTCTCCAAGGTCGAACGCAAGGGGCTGCGCAAGGTTTATAAACGCGAACTGGTCAAGCGTTCGCAGTTGTTGCGCATTGCCGCGGCCTGGATCATCACCGTGCCGGCGTCTGCGCTGATGGCTGCGATGATTTTCTATATGATCCGGGGCATGATGATCAGCTGATCGGCCGCTTGCCTGGCGGTCGAACGGTGCAACTTGTGCGACTGCCGACATGTCCTTCCCCGAACTGCTTGCCCTCATCCTGCTCTGTCTTGGCGCCTGGTTCTGGCTCGATAGCCTGAAAGCCCGTGAGGCGGGTGTGGCTGCCGCGCGTGCAGCTTGTGCCAGGGAGGGCGTACAACTGCTGGACGAAACCGTGGTGGGGCGTGGTTTGCGCCTGGCGCGCGACGACAACGGGCGGATGGTCGTGCGGCGGGCTTACGATTTTGAGTATTCGGACTCGGGGGATGATCGCCATCGCGGGGCGGTCGTGCTGCTCGGACGTGAGGTGGTGCTGCTTGAGCTGGCCTCGCACCACCGCAACACGGTCCGCTCACTGTTCTGACCCGTCTCCTTCCAGAGACGAGACGCAGGGGTTCAGACCGTCCGGCTGTCGATCGCGCGCAGGAACTCGTTGCGCCACTGCGGTGAGTGTTCGAACTCGCCGGCGAAAGCCTGTGTGATCACACGTTCGTCGCCGCGGCGGTCTTCTCCGAGCAACAGGCAAAGCTGCTCTGCCTCGATGACACAGGCGGCGCCCGCAGCCTGACCGTGCTGCATGAGCGCATCGGCGATGTCACGTGTCATCCATTCCTGGTAAGTAAAGCGATGGCCAATGGCATCCACCAGACGGGCAATGCGGCCAAAACCATGCAGCCTGCCGCCTGGCAGGTAAGCGACATGCGCGTAGCCGCGAAACGGGACGAGATGATGTGGGCAGACGCCGTGGATCGCGATACCTCGTACGACCACCATGTCGCGACGGCTGTCCTCAAAACCTTCCCCCAGCGCTTCGGCCGGGTCCAGATCGTAGCCGCCCAGCAGGCGCCGCTGCCACAACTCACGAACGCGTTCAGCAGTGCGGGCGGTATGGCTGGATTGCGGTGCAATACCGCAGGCCTTGAGCAGGTCGGATACGGCCTGTTCGAAGGCAGGGGCGTCAAAGGGGGCGCTGCGGGGAATGCCGATGCCGCTCGGGCGTGCTGTGGGGGTGTGATCGTGACTCATGCATCTCTCCTGTGCGGACATGATAACGCGCGGCTCTGTCACTGCGCGCCGGTGCGCCGCTTCAAGTGCGACAGTGCTGCGCTCAGGCGATGAAGACGGGATCGGAAAACACCAGCGTGCCGTCCTTGCGCATCATCAGGTTGTTCGCGTTGAGGATGTCCGGCAGCACGTGGTATTCCTCGATGAAGTCTGACAGGGCCTTGAGGGCCTGCTGCAGGCTGTCACCGACGCCCAGTGGGTCGACCGTCATGTGGTAGAGCGCAATCCGTCCCATGTCCATGCCGAGCTGGCTCCACTGCTGGCAGGCCGACCAATAGACCTCGATCAGGCGGGTGGCGAGTTCGGCTGCGGGACTGTTATCCGGCAAGGGATACAGGCGCTCCATCTCGATCAGGTGAAAGGGGTAGCCGGACACGGCGCGGCCGATGATGCCGTGATCGGCATAAACCTGAGGAAAGTGTTCCCCGGCCGGGCGATCGTCTGCGGTGTACAGGAAATAGTCGGCAGGCGAACTGACGATCTTGTAGACCCGCTCGCCGTCGCCTTTGTCGATCACGATGGAGTATTCGCCGCGACCGATCTCGGGTTTGCCATCCAGCAAGGGATGCGCAGGGACGGGGTCCGGCAGGACCACCGCTTCGCGCCCCATGCGGCTGCGTGCCTCGGCGAGATCGATCACGGTTGTGCTCCGGGCGTCAGCCCATGATGTTGTAACCGGCATCCACGAAGTGTACGCCTCCCGAGATCAGACGGCCGGCATCCGACACCAGGAAGGCGGTCAGCGCACCGATGTCTTCCGGCGTCACCAGGCTGTGCATCGGCGAGCGCTCGACGGCGGCAGCCATCAGGCCGTCGAAGCCGGCGATACCCGATGCGGCACGGGTCATCAGCGGGCCAGGGGAGACGGCATTGACGCGGATGTTCTTTTCGCCGAGTTCGGCCGCAAGGTAGCGGGTTGCGGCCTCGAGTGCGGCCTTGCACAGGCCCATCACGCCGTAGTTGGGAATGACCTTCTCCGAGCCGAGATAGGTCATCGTCACCAGCGAGCCGCCACCGGCCTTGATCATCAGCGGCTCGACCTTTTTGGCCAGGCGGACGAAGGAGTGGGTCGATACGTCCATTGCCAGCGCGAAACCGTCGGCCGAGGTATCCACTACGCGGCCGTGCAGGTCGTCGCGCTTGGCAAAGGCCATGCTGTGCAGGGCAAAGTCGAGCTTGCCATAACGGGCGTCGATCTCGGCGAACACTGCATCCATGGTTTCCGGCTTGGTGACGTCGAGCAGGAAGGCGTCGGTCACGCCAAGGCGGGCGATGACCGGCTCGATGAAGGCACGGGTCTTTTCGTTCTGGTAGGTGATGATCAGCTTGGCACCAGCCTGGGCGCAGGCTTCGGCGACGCCAGTGGAGATGGATTTCTCGTTGGCGATGCCGGTGATGAGACCGATCTTGCCTTCCAGGTTGACGATGGGGGCGGCCATATTGCTCTCCAAATATGAGTCAGTCGTGAAGGAATGGGTTGCGGTGCACGATGGGACCGGCAAGAATTGTCTATGATTCTAGACGTAGTTGAATAATCTTTGTTGTGCAGTGCACAAAATAAAGTTTCCGGTATATCCTTCAGGCAAGGCTGCCAGCCTGCCCGCGGTGACGATTGTGCATTGCGGTGTTTCCAAGAGTGTGACGCATGGACCGAATCACGTATGTCTTCATGGATTTCGACGGGGTGACCCACCCTTGGGGCGAGGTGGAGGATTTCCGCTGCCTGCCGCTGATCGAATCCGTGGTGCGGGAGTTCGAGGAAGTCCGCATCGTCATCTCCTCTGACTGGCGCATGCTTTTCTCGCTGCAGAAGCTGGTTGCGCGCTTTGCCGAAGACATCCGTCCGCGGGTTGTCGGGGTGACGCCGCACGTCTTGCCCAAGCAGGGGGCCGAATTGCACGGTCTGCGTGAGCGCGAATCCATGCTGTGGCTGGCGCAGCACGAAGCCGATTTCACCACCGCGCCCTGGTGTGCGATCGATGATGCTCCCGGCAACTGGCTCAGCCGCTCACGCCTGATCCTGACTGATTTCAAGCGCGGCTTTACCGACGAGGATGCAGGCGCCATGCGTCGCATGTTGCAAGGTTTTCGCGAAGGCGTTCCCGCACTGGAAAAGCCGCGTTCGGGATTCCGCTGGGCCTCCTGAACTGCAGCTGCTCTTGGGGGTGACCCCGTTGCGCGCACGCATGTCATTTGCCTGAGTTTGCCCGATCGCACCGGGGCCGGCACAATACACGCCCTTTATCCGGAGCCGATCATGTCCGCTGCGTCCAATCAAGCTGTCCTGCCTGCCGATCCGATGGCGGCGCTCGCTTCCGCCGACGTTCAGCGCCAGGCCGCGCGGATGGCGCAAGATGCTTTCGGCCGGGTCTTCCGGCTGACGCTGGAGGCCGATGAGGCGGGGCGTCGTGAGGGCGTGGCGGCCCTGGTCGAGGCGATGCGGAACTGGGCACAGGCTGGCGGCGCAGACGAGGCCGGCGCTCTGCGGCTGGCCATGCTGCTGGCGGGTGCGGATCAATGGGGACTGGCCTGGAGTCGTGCTTTTGGCTTGACTGCCATCCCCGGTCTGACCGAACTGGTCGGCGCCTTGCGTACCGGGCTTGACGCGCAGGCAGATGCGCGTTTCCTGCAGCAGTTCGAAGCGCTCGGTGCGCGCGAGGAATGCGCGATCGATTTCAAGGTTGAATTGCGTCGCGGTATTCACCTTGCGCTGTGGCACTCGGCGATTGCCGCCGAGGATCGCGATGAGGCATTGCGCCTGGCGGGTCAACTCGGTGGCCTGATGTTGGCGCTGGTGCGTGAGATGCCGGTAGCCGGCTGGCGGCTGCTGGCCGATGCGCTGGCACACATCCAGATCCGCTGTCTGACCGAAGGGCTGGCCAGCGAAGGCATTGCGCAGGAGGCAACCCAGGCCCTGTTCGGGGCACTGTCGCGCGAATTGCCTGCCGATTGCCGCGATGCGGTCATGGCGCACTCCACACAGGCCGTGCTTGCGTGGCAGCGTGCCAGCCGTCCTTCCGACACCTTACACTGAGATTTTCATGGCACTGAAGGCAACGGTCTACAAGGCCGAGTTGCAGATTGCGGACATGGACCGCAATTATTACGGCGATCATGGCCTGACCCTGGCTCGCCACCCGTCCGAAACCGATGAGCGCATGATGGTGCGGCTGCTGGCCTTTGCCCTTTACGCCGACCCGGCATTGAGTTTCGGCAAGGGCCTGTGCGTCGATGACGAGCCGGACCTCTGGCAACGCGACCTGACGGGTGCGATCGAGCGCTGGATCGATGTGGGCCAGCCTGACGAGAAGTGGATCCGCAAGGCTTGCGGTCGTGCCGACAAGGTGGTTGTGATCAGCTACGGACGTGCGGCATCGATCTGGTGGGGCGGCATGCGTGACAAGCTGAGCCGCCAGAGCAACCTGACGGTCATCAACCTGGCGGCCGAGGTCGCGCCGGCGCTGGCGCGCCTGACCGACCGCGGCATGCGCCTGCAATTCACCCTGCAGGATGGGCATGTATGGGTCACCAACGGCCAGGAGACGGTCGAGGTTCAGCCCGAACTGCTGATGGGCGAGCCGCGTTACTGAGCGGTTTGGTCAGGGGGCTGCTTCAGGTGTCCGTTGCTGACGGGGCCAGCAGGAAGGCGCGGATGGCGTCCGCACTGCTGGCAGGATCCTCCTGCATGAAGCAGTGCCCGCCAGCCATGGTTCGCTGGCTGACCACGGCGTTGCTTGCACACAGACGGGCGATACCCTTGGCGGCAAAGGGATAGGTATCCTCGCCGCGCAACACCCGTGTGGGCGTCCGGATCTTGTCCAGTTGCGACCACAGGCGCTTGGGGTATGAGCTGAAGATCTCCGCCTCTCGCGCCGGCTTGCACTTGAGTTCTACGCCGCCGTCCGCCGCCGGGCGCAGCGCATGGTTGACGTAGGCCCACAAGGCTTCTTCCTTCCAGCCCTTGAACATGCCGCGGCCCTCCAGCGCCTGATAGGCGGTGAGCCGGTCCGGCCAGTGATGCCGACGCTTGCGGGTACGGCTGGCCAGGGCGTTGCGCGAATACAGGCCGACCACGTCGGACAAGGCCATCAGGCCGATCATCGCCGGCGGAAACAGCACTGGGTCGAGCAGCACCGCGCGGCTGAACAGCGTTGGCGCACGCGCCAGCATCAGGCTGGTGATGACGCCGCCAAAGCTGTGCCCGACGGCAAACACTGGCACATTGCCAAAGATCCGGCCGCGTGCGCGCCAGGCCTCCAGACACAACTCGGCGGTGCGGTTCCAGCCGTGAAAGCGGCCGCCGTGATCGCTGTCGCCATGCCCCTGGACGTCTGACAAGAACAGATCGAAGTGTGGGGTGAGGCGGGCGAGCATCGGTTCGTAGGTACGTCCGCAATAGCCATTGCCATGCAGGAAGTGCAGCACGGGTTTGCCTGAGGGTAGCGAGTGCTCGCCGCGCAGGGTGTAGCCCGCGGAGCAGGAGTGGTACCAGGCTTGGAGTTGCATGTACGGGGTGTAGAGGCTCGATTCGATGCCACCGAGTTTACCGGCTATCGGCTTCGATGGTGCACTGCGGTGGTCGCTTCAGGCCGGTAGCGGAGGCTCATCCATCAAGGCGATCTGCTCGCGTAACTCCAGGATCCGGTCCTGCCAATAGCGCTGGGTGTTGAACCACGGAAACGCCGCGGGAAAGGCCGGGTCGTGCCAGCGGCGGGCGAGCCAGGCGGAATAGTGGATCAGGCGTAGCGTTCGCAAGGCTTCGACCAGGTGAAGTTCCCGCGTGTCGAACTCCATGAAATCCTCGTAACCCGCCAGGATGTCCGCAAGCTGGCGCACCTGTTCGCCGCGCTCACCCGACAGCAGCATCCATAGATCCTGGACTGCCGGACCCGTCCGGGCGTCATCAAAGTCCACAAACTGCGGTCCGCCGCCTTCGTGCTGCGACCACAGCACATTGCCCATGTGGCAGTCACCATGCAGACGCAGCGTGCGCACCCGGCCAGCGCGGTCGTAGGCTCGGCGGATGCCATCCAGTGCCTGATCGATGGTGCTGGTCCAGGCCGGCAGCAGGTCGGGCGGAATGAAGTCGTGCGCCAGCAGCCACTGGCGCGGTTCTTCACCGAAGCTGGCGATGTCCAGGGCGGGGCGGGCCTTGAACGGCCTGATCGCACCGACTGCATGAATGCGTGCAATGAAGCGGCCCAGCCACTCCAGCGTGGCCGGGTCGGATAGCTCTGGCGCACGGCCGCTCAGGCGCGGAAACAGCGCAAAGCGCATGCCCTGGTGCTGATGCAGGCTGAGACCGGCGATGCAGATCGGCGCAGCAACCGGAATCTCGCGCTCGGCCAGCTCGGCGGTGTAGCGGTGTTCCTCGAGGATGGCGTCGTCGTTCCAGCGGCCGGGGCGGTAGAACTTCACCACCTGCATCGGCCCATCTTCGATGCCAAGCTGATAGACCCGGTTCTCGTAGCTGTTGAGCGCCAGCATGCGGCCGTCGGGCCGCAAGCCGACGCTCTCTACGGCGTCGAGCACGAAATCCGGGGTCAGGCCGGCAAAGGGGGCCGTGCCGGCGTCATCGGTGGGCGACAATCACTCGTCCCGCTGTTTTCTCGGCTTGCCGGCCGAGAACGGGGCAGAACGTCCCGGGCCACGATCATCGCGACGCGGTGCATTGTTGTCCCAGGGTTTGCGTGCCGAGCCACCTTCACCGGGCTTGCCATAACCACCACCGCCGGGCTTGCCGTAGCCACCGCCTGCGGGCTTGTTGCCCCAGGCCGGCTTGTCGCCAGACGGGCGGGGCGGGCGGCGATCGCCGCTGTCTTCGCGACGCGGGGTGAATTCGCGGCGCTGGCCATCGTCGCGACGTGGACCTTCGTCGCGACGGTGTCCCTCCTCGCGTGGCGGACGACGGCGATCCGGGACGGTGCTGGCCTCTTCGTCGGTAAGCGGACGGATGTTGAGCATGCACTGGCGTACCCGGGTGCGCTTGAGCATGCCGAGCAGGTCTTCTGGCAGGTTGGCCGGCAGTTCCACCGTGGAGAAGTCGTTGAACAGGTGGATCTGGCCAATGTAACGGCCTTCGATACCGCCTTCGTTGGCGATCGCACCGACGATTTCCTTGGGGCTCGCCCCCTGGTTGCGGCCGACCTCGATGCGGTAGCGCACCAGTGCGCCATCGGCAAAGGCGCGACGGCGAGTCAGGATTTCGTCGCGGTTGGGGCGGGGCGCGCGTTCGCGAGCGACGCCGGTGGTGAAGAGCTCTTCGCGCGGCGGACGACCACCGTCGCGGGTGGGCGCGGTCGCCAGATCCCAGCCGCGACCGCTCTCTTCGATCTGCAGCGGGCGTTCGCGTTGTGCGAGGAAGGCCATCGCCGCGGCGATTTCATGGGCTTCGAGTTCGTTCTCTTCCGACAGGCTGTTGACCACGTCCATGAAGAAGCCAAGATCCTGGCTACTCAGGGTGTCGAGCACCAGCTGCTTGAACTGGCTGACCCGCAGGTTGGAGACTTCCTCGCGACTGGGTAGCGCGATCGGTTCGATCGGCTGGCGAGTGGCGCGCTCGATGACCTTGAGCATGCGTGTCTCGCGCGGCGCGACGAAGAGAATGGCCGAGCCTTCGCGTCCGGCGCGCCCGGTGCGGCCAATGCGGTGAACGTAGGCTTCGGTATCGTAGGGAATATCGTAGTTGATGACGTGGCTGACCCGCGGAACGTCGATGCCGCGTGCGGCGACGTCGGTGGCGATGACAATGTCCAGGCTACCGTTCTTGAGCTGCTCGATCACACGCTCGCGCAGGCCCTGGGTCATGTCGCCATTGAGCGCAGCGGCGGCATAGCCGCGGGCGTGCAGCTTGTCGGCGAGCTCTTCGGTGGCGATCTTGGTGCGCACGAAGACGATGGCGGCGTCGAAGGTTTCTTCGGCGTCGAGGATACGGGTGAGGGCGTCGAGCTTGTCCACCCCACGCACCAGCCAGTAGCGCTGACGGATCTTGGCGACGGTGGCCGTGCTGGCGCGGATCTTGATTTCTTCGGGTTCGCGCAGGTGGCGACGGGCTACATCACGGATCACGTTGGGCATGGTGGCCGAGAACAGCGCGGTCTGGCGGCTGTCCGGGGTGTGGTCGAGAATCCACTCCACATCGTCGATGAAGCCCATGCGCAGCATCTCGTCGGCCTCATCCAGCACCAGGGCCTTCAGGGTGTCGAGCTTGAGACTGCCGCGCTCGAGGTGGTCCATGACCCGCCCCGGTGTGCCGACGATGACCTGCGCACCGCGCGACAACTGGCGCAGTTGCACGACCATGCTCTGGCCACCGTAGATCGGCAGCACATTGAAGTTTTTCAGATCATGGGCGTACTTGGTAAAGGCCTCGGCAACCTGGATGGCCAACTCGCGGGTGGGGGTCAGCACCAATACCTGGGGGCTGCCATTGCTCAGGTCGAGCTTGGCCAGCAGGGGCAGCGCGAAGGCAGCCGTCTTGCCGGTGCCGGTCTGGGCTTCGCCCAGCAGGTCGCGGCCTTCGAGCAGGTGCGGAATGCACGCAGCTTGAATGGGGGACGGGGTTTCGTAGCCCACTGCGGTCAGGGCCGACAGCAGGTTGTCGGGCAGGCCGAGTTCGGCGAAGGTCTGGATGGATTCAGTCATGATGGGGCATCAAACGTAATGGGGCCGTGGCCGGGTGGGCGCATCGAGCCGCAGTCTGGTCGGATTCCCAGTATGGCTGTCCGGCGCCACAAAAACAAAAACGCGGCCCGCAGGCCGCGTTCTGCATGATCAGCGAGGGCTGATCAGAGCGGGCGGATGTTGGCCGCCTGCAGGCCCTTGGGGCCGTTCTTGACTTCGAATTCAACGCGCTGGTTTTCGGCCAGGCTCTTGAAACCCTTCGACTGGATTTCGCTGAAGTGGGCGAACAGGTCGTCACCGCCGCCTTCCGGGGTGATGAAGCCGAAGCCCTTGGCGTCGTTGAACCATTTCACGGTACCGGTTTGAGTGCTCATTTTATGCGTTCCTTAAAAACATGTTGGTGGACTATCGTCCGGAGTGCAGGAACGATCAAGAAACGTATCGAGGGAATCAAACCGGAAAGTTCGCGGAACGAACACGCGGAAACGACACCACAAAGACAACTGCTTGAATCGACTGCGACGCCAGAATACACGGTTTTGCGGGCTTGTGTAGTTTTTTTTAATGCCGCCCGCCTTCTTTTTTATCTCGGGCGAACGTGTGCCCCGCACAGGCTTCAACAGATTCGATTCGCGACCGCGTCAGCAGTGGGATAATACTCGCCCTTAAGTAATTGATCCCGGACTTCCGATGCCCATCCAGTGGTTCCCTGGTCACATGAATTCGGCGCGCAGAAAGGCGGCTGAAACGCTGGCTGCGATCGACGTCGTCATCGAGGTGACCGATGCCCGCCTGCCCGAGGCCAGCAGCAATCCGATGATCGCCGAGCTACGCCAGTTCCGTAATCGCCCCTGCCTTAAACTGCTTAACAAATCCGATCTCGCGGATCCGGAGGCCACTCGGGCGTGGATGGATTTCTACAACCGCCAGCCGGGCGTCAAGGCGGTGGCGCTGTCGGCCAAGAAACCGGCTGACGTATCACGCATCCCGTCCTTGTGCCGGCAACTTGCGCCGCATCGTAACGACGGCACCAAACCCTTGCGCATGATCCTGATGGGCATCCCCAATGTCGGCAAATCCACGCTGATGAATGCCCTGCTCAAGCGTAAGGTGGCCAAGGTCGGCGACGAGCCGGCCGTGACCAAGAGTCAGCAGACGCTGGACCTGGGGCCGGGCATGACGCTGACCGATACGCCGGGGCTGATGTGGCCCAAGATCAACCATGATTCGGACGGCTTCATGCTTGCCGCCAGCCATGCGATCGGGCGCAATGCGGTGATCGACGAAGAGGTGGCGACCTTTCTCGGCACCATTCTGCTGGCGCGTTACCCGCAGCTTCTGGCGGCACGTTATCGCATCGACCCCAGCCGCTTCGATGCACCGGCCCTGCTCGAGGAGGTCGGCCGTCGTCGCGGTTGCCTGCAGAAAGGTGGTGGTCTGGATCTGGAGAAGGCCGCTCAGATCCTGCTGCTTGACTACCGTAGCGGGGCGCTCGGGCAGATCAGCCTGGAAACCCCTGCCACCCGCGAAGTGATGCTGGCAGACGCCGCGGCCAACGGCCCGACGCCGGTCAATCCGGATCTTGCTGTGGATGACGATACCGAGGAGTGAGCGCTGCCGGCTACGTTGGTTGCCGGGTCTCAGGCTTTGGGTGGGGCGCTGCAGTCGTCCGTAACCGGGGGGGCGATGCATTCCCACTTCAGCCATTGTCCGCAGGCGTTGCGGGGGCCGCGGGAACTGCCGTGCCAGGGCCCTTCCGTGCAATTGCCGCGTGGCTGTGCGGGATCCAGTTCAACCTGGTGGCCGTCGTCGCCAATACGGCGACTGCCTGCCCAGCGCTGGCAGGTTGGACAGCGCCGCAGTTCTGCGATGAGCCTCACGGGGTGGGGCGTCTCGGGCTGGGGAGGGCTTGCTGACATGTCCGGGGCTGATCGTGGAGATGACTGAACTGCCGTGTGGGTGTTGCCTGATGCTCAAGTACCGGTGCAGTGCACAGCATCGGATAGAATCTCAGCCCCTGCAAGATGGTGTCTGCCATGGAATCCCGCCTCGAAACCCTGGAATCAAAGCTGATGTACGTCGAGGATCTGCTCGATGAGCTGAACCGGACTGTCTACCGGCAGCAACAGCAGATTGACCTGATGCAGCAGCATATCCGCCAGCTTGCCCAGCAGGTGCAGAGCGTGCAGCCGGGCGAGGCCCGGCGTCCAGAGGATGAAATCCCGCCCCACTACTGATGGCGGGGCGGCGCCGGATGGCGTTTATCACCCGGCGTGATCGTGCGCCCGGACCTTGCCGGCCTTGTTCGGAAAGAAGCTGACCTTCTGAGGCTTGACCTGTTCATGCAGGCGGGCGACGTGGGGTTTCAGCTCGCCCATCACATGCATCTCACAGCGCTTGCAATCGAATTTCAGCGTCAGCGTTTCCTTGCCGTTGACCAGGGTCATCGGGTCGGGGCGGATGCCTTTGACCTCCTTCGGACAGAGGTTGAAGCTGTAGCGCAGGCAGTGCTTGGTGATCATCAGTGACACCTCGCCCTTTTCCTCGTTCTCCTCGTAGGCCGAGTCGATCAGCGTCACGCCGTGACGGGCGTAAAAGGCACGAGCCTTGTCATTGAGCACATTGGCAAGGTAGCTGAGCGCATCTTGCGGATAGGGCACTGGCGGCTCAACCGGCTGCGCGCGCAGTAAGCGCGGGTGGGCCTTCTGCCGCGCCCGCTCGAGCTGTTCAACTGCGTCGCGACGCAGTCCATTGAGTGCCGAAGCCGGCAGGAAGGGGGCAGGCGAGACGTCGAGCTCGATGTCGCCGATCTGGAAAATCGTGTTCCCAAGCTTGGCAATCTGTTCGCGCAGGCTGGCAAGGGCGCGTTCTGCCTGTTGGGCGACCTCGTGCGAGGCAACGATGCTGGCACTGGCCGTGACGCCGTCTTCGTCGCGAAGGCTCAGGGCAAATCCGTTGTCGGTCGCAAAGAAGCGCGCATCGACGCGGATGCGGCGGTCAGCGGATTTCTTCTCCAGCGCGCGTTCGAATTCGTGGTCGTGGTTGCGGAACACCGACGTGCCGGGCACCAGGTCGGCGGGCAGGCTGTCGGCGGCAAACACCCGGTCGATGCCCGGGCCGCCGGCATCGTGTTCGGCACGATTGACGCGCAGGCCGGTCAGCTCGCCCTTGGGGTCGTACCAGGTGAGACCGTCACCGTTGTGCAGTGGCGCGACGCGCTCGATGTCGAAAAACTTGCGGCTCTTGGTGTCAATACGGGTGACCCGGCCGATCGCCTCGCCGACGAACTTGGGCGACTCGAAGGCCTCGATGCCGTGCTGGCGCTTGTTGGTAAAGTAGTCGGTATACCCGCGGTTGAAGGTTTTTTCCGCCTGGGGGGTGAAGGTGTAGCTGCACCGGCCGCTGGATGCACGCTGCCAGGCTGGCTCGCCGGGCAGGGGGGTGTCGATGATCTCGTCCAGCAGCTGCCGGTAGTGGGCGGTGATGTTCTTGACGTAGGCCAGTTCCTTGTAGCGCCCCTCGATCTTGAACGAGCTGACGCCGGCCGCGGCCAGGCGGCGAAGGTTGGCGCTCTGATTGTTGTCCTTCATCGACAGCATGTGCTGGTCGCGGGCAATGATGTTGCCGTCCTTGTCGGCCAGGTCGTAAGGCAGACGACAGGCTTGCGAGCACTCGCCACGGTTGGCGCTGCGGCCGGTGTGGGCGTGGCTGATGTAGCACTGGCCGCTGAAGGCCACACACAGCGCACCATGCACGAAGTATTCGAGCTGACAGTCGGTGGCTGCCGCAATCTTGACCACCTCGTCCAGCGTCAGCTCGCGCGCCAGCACGATCTGCGAGAAGCCCACATCCTGCAGGAAGCGCGCCTTGGCCGCGTCGCGGATGTCGGTCTGGGTGCTGGCATGCAGCTGGATGGGGGGCAGGTCGAGCTCGAGCAGGCCCATGTCCTGCACGATCAGCGCATCCACGCCAGCGTCGTAGAGCTGATGAATGAGCGTACGTGCGGGCTCCAGCTCCTCGTCGCGCAGAATGGTGTTGAGTGCCACATAGATGTGGGCGTGATAACGGTGGGCATGCTCGACCAGGCGGGCAATGTCGGCCACGGTATTCTCGGCTGCCGAACGTGCGCCGAAGGACGGGCCGCCAATGTAGACGGCATCGGCGCCGTGGTTGATGGCTTCGATGCCGATGTCGGCCGTCTTGGCCGGTGCGAGCAGTTCGAGGGTGTGGCGGGCGCTCATTCTGGGGGATGACTCAAGTATTTGATCTAATAGCGAAGATGATACCGCGTTGTGTGCGTTTAAGGCATCCCGGTCCATGCAGCGCGTAAGATATGCGTCTCACTCGGGTGCTTGCGTTCCTGTACGCCACTTACTGACGAAGGTGGGGCGAGGCCTGTACCGTTTGCCGGATGCACAGGTTTCGGAATTCGAGAGCCTTGGCACCATCGCCACCAAGGTACCTCAAGCGGTGTTCTGCCTGCTTACGGCGCTGCAGTTTCATGAGCTGACCACGCAGCTGCCACGTCAGACCTGGATCGCCATGCCTAGGAGGCGGTCGGGCTTGAGGCCGATCTGCTGCGCCAGTGGGAGAAACGGTCCTTATCCGCCCGTTTTTTCGTTGCATAGAATGACTATGCGCCTCAAAAATGGCCGAATCTGTCCTCGTTTTCCCCCTCGGCTCGCTACGATCGCTCAAGTCCGACAGCCTCCTAGGGTGCGCTGCTGTTCACGCGCTGGTACGACATGCCACACCGGGCCACACGCGACGCCGATCTGTTGGGTTTCGGTGCCAGTGATCTGGGGTCAGTGGCCCAAGTATTCCGGGACATCGCAGCTGTACCGGTCGACGACGGCATTGCGTTCGACCCAGCCTCCGTCGCGGTCGAGGAGATCCGCAAGGAAACTGGCTACGGTGGCGTTCGCGTGATGATTGCAGGCGATCTGGCCAGAGTACGCTGCAAGACCCAAATCGATGTCGGCTTCGGTGACGCCGGCACCCCGGCACCCCGGCACCCCGGCACCCCGGTACCCCGACCCCGGCACCTGTAGATTCGGTCTATCCCGTTCATTGGCAAACCGGGCTGCGACCTCTTCGATGAAGTCGAGCAGGGCCAGGAAAACGGCTGGCGGCTCAGGATCACGCTTGATGGCGGAGGCAATCGCATCGGTGATTTGATTCGATGCAGCCCCATAGCCGAGGGAGGCTGCCCGGGCGAACAGGCCTGCCACGTCCAGGATGACAAAGTCTGCCCCAGCGATACCGGGGGCTTCTTCAGTGGATGCCTGGATGACCGCCAGGCTGCCATACCCCAGGCTGGCCGCAAGCAACTGCTGCGTATGCAATTGGCACGAAAACGCCAGGCGCCACGAGGTTTTGGCGGGCGACAAACGCGAGGAAACTGAAGTCGGATTTCATTGAAATTCTCCAAATTCTGCGCGGGGCGTTGAGCGATTACGCATTCAGCACAGTGGGAATCTCAATGGTCGGATGAAAACTTTAGGGTGCAACGGGAAGACCTTTTTGAGTCGCTCACAACTCGGGCGAGTGCCTGCGCAGAATTGTACGCCAGCGGATGAACGGACTCAACCTCAGCTTGAGCGCTTGCCCGCATCTGTGAGCGCACGCCGCCGTATCGAAAGCACAACACTTCTGAAAAATGTCTGCGACAAAATGTCATATTGCTATTGGCAGCCCAAATTATTGCAATTACATAATCATTTTGACATAAATAACCCATGACGAAGAAGAACAAAGCATGCAGGGAGCGCATCAGGACACTGTTGCCGATCCGGAAGAGCACGTAGACACACCAGCCGCGCTGTGGCTCCTGGCGAGTCTGGCCGGACTCTATCGCCAGCCGTTCGATGCCGAGCTGGTGATCAAGCGTTTTCCGCCGCCGATCGATCTGCCCACGCTGATCGAGGCTTTGGGCGCGCTCGGCCTCAAGGCCGGGTTGGCGCACTGGCCCGACGCGGGGCTGTCGGCCTTGCCGCTGCCCGCCGTGGCGCTGCTGGCTGTTCCGGCTTTAGAAGCCTCTCAGACCTCTGCCGAACCGGCAAGCACCGTTTCACCCCAGCATCCATCCCGCACCACACTTACCCCGGCGCTGATCGTCCAGCACGGCGACGACACCCTGGCCTGGGTCAAGCCCGGTCAGTCGGCGCCGGAAACCGTGGCGCTCGACGCCGCCCGCGCCCAGGCCGCGCCGGTGCTGCTGCTGGTGGCGCAGGCCGACCCTCCGGTGTCGGAGTCCGTCAGCCGCGTCGAATCGCCCGAGTCCCAGAAAAAGCCCTTCGGTTTTTCCTGGTTCGTGCCCGAGCTGCTGCGCCACAAGCGCATCTGGCGCGACGTGCTCTTGGCCAGCCTTGCCATCCAGTTGGTCGGCCTGGCCACGCCGCTTTTTACCCAGGTCATCATCGACAAGGTCATCGCCCACCATTCGGAAAGCACCCTCATCGTGCTGGGCGTGGCGCTGGTGGTGTTCATGCTCTTTACCAGCGGCATGAGCTGGCTGCGCCAGTATCTTGTGCTGCATACCGGCAGCCGCATCGATGCCGTGCTGGGCGAGAAGGTGCTCAAGCACCTGTTGCACCTGCCGTTACCGTACTTCGAGGCGCGGCCCACCGGCACCCTGGTGGCCCGCCTGCACGGGGTGGAGCAGTTGCGCGAGTTCGTTTCCGGCGCGGCGGTGACGCTCGTGCTTGATCTGCCATTCCTGTTCATCTTCCTCGGGGTCATGTTCGCCTACAGCTGGCAGCTCACGCTGATCGTGCTGGGCATCCTCGCGCTCATCGTGCTCGCCAGCCTGATCATGGTGCCCATCTTCCGCGCGCGGCTGGACAAACAGTTCCTGCTTGGCGCGCGTAATCAGGCCTTCCTCACCGAATACCTGGCGGGCATGGCCACGGTGAAGTCCCTGCAACTGGAGCCGGATGTCGGCAAGCGCTACGGCACCTATCTGGCGCAATACCTCTCGGCAGGTTTTGCGACGCGGCAGGTCAGCAACACCTATCAGGTGGTCGCCTCCGGTCTGGAGCAGGTGATGACGCTCGCCATCCTCATCGTGGGGGCGTGGCTGGTGATGCAGCCCGAAGCGGGCATGACGGTGGGCATGCTGGTGGCCTTCCAAATGTTCGCCAGCCGCATGAGCCAACCGCTGCTGCGCCTGGTCGGGCTGTGGCAGGAATTCCAGCAGGCCAGCATTTCCGTCAAGCGATTGGGCGACATCCTGGACATGCCGCAAGAGCCTTTCACGCTCACCCCGCAACGCGCCGCGGGTGGCGAAGGCCGCATCGACATCCGCGACGTGGGTTTTCGTTACTCGGAGCAACACCCCTGGCTCTACCGCAACCTGAGTCTGACCATCCCCACCGGCAAGCTCACCGTGCTAATGGGCCCCAGCGGCTGTGGCAAGAGCACGCTGGCCAAGCTGATGCAGGGCTTTTACTGGCCGCAGGAAGGGCAGATCACGCTGGACGGGCGAGATATCCGCCAACTGGCTGCCAACGAACTCAGGGCGACTTTTGGTGTGGTGCCGCAGGAGACCGTGCTGTTCTCCGGCACGGTGTACGACAACCTGATCATGGCTCATCCGCACGCGAGTTTCGAGGATGTGATCGCCGCCTGCAAGGCCGCGGAAATCCACGATGTGATCGAGAAACTCCCCCAGGGTTACCAGACCGAAATCGGCGAGCGCGGTACCGGGCTATCGGGCGGGCAGCGGCAGCGCATTGCGATTGCCCGGGCGCTGCTCAAGTGCCCCAAGGTGCTGATCTTCGACGAGGCGATTTCCAATCTGGATCAACAGACCGCAGAGCATTTTGCACAGACCATCAACCGGCTCAAAGGCAAGGTAACGATGATCTTCATCACGCATCAAGTGCCCAAGGGCTTGCAAGTGGATGAGGTGGTGAATATGGGGCAGCATGCCATGCATATGAGTTTGGTGAAGGAGGAAATATGAGCAGCGAAAACAAATACAGCAATCGTTCGCGGGCATGGCGCTGGATAGCTTATTTATTGATAGGGCTGTCAATAGCAAGCGGTTATGTCTTCTGGAAATTCCAGTCGACAAAAAATCAATTATTTGGCTTTCAGCCGCCAGAAATGGCCCTGGCGCAATACACCCCGAAAGATGTTATTGGCGACCTTGGCGGAATGAAAGTTCGCATTCCCCGGCACTACGCTGAATATGTGGAATACGACGGCGATCCGGGATTTGGTGAGAAGAGCAAAGGGCCTGCTCCTGAACGCACATTCGAATCGAGGTTGCGTAGCTTCGGAATCGATGTGCGTTTCCCGGATATGAAAGGCCTAGAAAATCAAGCAACGAGGGATGAATACAGATCCTACGATCTCAACCCAGAGAATCCGTGGATTAGCATCGGAATTAACGCAGGTGAGATTTATCCTGGACTAGGGGCTAAGGCCCGTGAAGGGCGCGCAAAAAAACTTTGGGAGCGCAGCGAGTACTGGTGGAATAACTATGAGCGCTTGCCAAGTGACATTTATGGATTAGAAGCCTATGTACCAAGCGGCACCGACCCCAAAACCGGAAAATCAGCGCGCGAAAGTGATTCCACCTACGACATCTATATCCATAGAGACACATCAGGCCATGTTGATACCTATATTCAATGCGGCAGAACGTCCGTGCCGGGAGGCATTTCAAGATGCGCTCTTGAGTTCGGTCTTGAGCCCAAAGCCGAAGTGGCGGTCACCGTGCGCTTCTACCCCAAACTCCTGAAAGAGTGGCGAACCATCAAGGAGTCCGTCACTGGTTTGTTTCTGAGTTTTGAAGCCAAGGAAACATCTATGACCAACGCTGACAGATCACCTCATTTGTCGGTCAAGTAAATTTTATTGATTTTTTTCAAGGGGATTATTTCGTGCCAAACGCTATTACCACAGCACAACTACAGCAATACAGACAGGCCATCGAAAACGGGGGAGCCAGTGCGGCCGCGCAGGTGTACGCCGAACTCTACGCCCAAGGTTATAACTATGCAGGCTGGGCTGAAGGTGTTGCCAGGGGCAATAGCATCACCGGTCTTTCTGCACTCGATTTCTTGAAAGACTCATATTTTGCAGCCACATGCAAAAAGCTTTCAGACGCCCAGATCGACAAGATTCGTGCGGACATGGCGAAACGCACTCTGGACGAGTACATCAAAATTGCGGAAAACTCCCCCAACGGTAAACTTGAGCGCGATTTGACCTACAAAGAAACCAAGGATGTTCACCAGGGCAATCGCACCTTCATGTCATCACCCCGAGCAGTTCTGCGCGAAATTTGTCCGACGTAGCGGCCAGCATGCGCTTGGTCTTTATGCTGCCCTTGCGTGATGTGTTCAATCGGAAGAGGTTCATCACGATGTGGCGGACGATGGCGAAGTTGTTGGCAGCGAAGCCGGTACGGACGGTGGATTGGTCTTCGTTGAACTGGACGTCCAGGCACCAGTGAAGGCGGTTCTCTACTTCCCAGTGACTGCGAACGGCGCGCGCGATGCGCGCGGCGTCGGCCGGCAGGGAGCTGATGTAGTAGCGGCGCTCGCGGGTACGCTTGCCCGCGGCGATGCGCTCGCGCTCGACGA
>NZ_QKOE01000025.1 GCF_003226565.1 Parazoarcus communis SWub3 = DSM 12120
AGCCGAGCCTGGGGCTGGCGCCGCTGATCGTGCGCGAGATCTTCCGGATCATTGCCGAGCTGCGCCGTCGCGGGGTGTCGATCCTGCTGGTGGAGCAGAACGCACGGGCGGCGCTGCAGGTGGCCGACTACGCCTATGTGCTCGAGACCGGGCAGGTGGCAATGGAGGGGCCGGCGGCGCAGTTGAAGGACGACCCGCGGGTGATCGAGGCCTACCTCGGTCTGGGCGGGAAGCATCAGGAGATGCTGGCAACCTGAGTCCGTGGGCGACGAACCCTGAACCGCCCCCACAACGGCAAGGAGACGGGACACCGCCCACTTCGTCACATCCGTGTCTATCTTCAAGATAACGGTGTGCGAAGACACCGGGCAACCCGTCCCGACCCAACCCACGCGACGCCCCGCCATACCCCGGCGGAGCGGACGCAAACCGGCGCATGGGCCACCCCCGTGCGCCTCACATGGAGCTGAACATGACTTCCGACCGAAGTCCCAGAATCTGCATCGCAGGTGCCGGCGCCATTGGCGGCACCATTGCCGCCCGCCTGGCCAAGGCCGGCCTCGATGTCAGCGTGCTCGCCCGCGGCGCCACGCTGGAGGCACTGCGCCGCGACGGCATCACCCTGACCGACCTTGAAGGCACCCACCAGGTACCGGTACGCGCGAGCGACCAGGCTGATTTCGGTGTGCAGGACGTGATCTTCGTCTGCGCCAAGGCGCAGGACCTGCCCGCGATGATGCCGAAACTGACCCCGTTGATCGGCGAACACACTATCGTCGTGCCCGCAGTAAACGGCGTGCCATGGTGGTATTTTCACGGCGACAGCGGTCGCTTTGCGGGCGAACCGGTACATGCAGTAGACCCGGACGGCATCCTTGCTGCCACCCTGCCCGGCCGGCATGTGATCGGCTGTGTCGTGTTCATCACCGCAGAATCCCCTCAGCCGGGGCATGTGATTGCACGCAATCCGCACCTGATCATGTTCGGCGAACCGGATCATCGCGTCAGCGACCGCCTGCGCACACTGTGCGCCACCATCGAGCGTGGCGGTATCGAAGCCCGTCCGCTCGATCGCATCCGCGACAAGCTGTGGACCAAGATCATTGCCAACATCAGCACCAACCCGCTGTCGGTGATCAGTGGCGCCACGCTGGAAGAGCTCTACACCCGCCCGGAGCTGAAAGAGACCGTCGTTGCCATCATGCGCGAGGTGCTGCTGGTGGCGGCCAGCTACGGTGCGAGGGTCGAGATCGACCCGCTGACCTTTGTCGAACTGGGTGCCGCCATGGGCCCGGTACGGACCTCGATGCTGCAGGACTACGAGCGCCGCCGTCCGCTGGAGCTGGCTGCAATTGGCGACGCGGTACTGGAACTGGCACAACGCTTCGACATTCCGATGCCGGTTACCCGCAAGGTGATCGACCTCGCCCGTTTCCGCGGCACGCATCCCCACGACCCGCAGGCAGTCGCCGCAAGCGCCTGAGTTCCCCTCTCCCTCCCTCTCAGATCCAAGGAACACGACATGAACGCAGCCATCCACCCGGCCGTCGTCAAGCCGGCACACTGCAGCGATGAAGAATGGGCCCTGCGCATCCAGCTCGCCGAGTGCTATCACCTGGTCGATTATTTCGGCTGGACCGAGACCATCTTCAACCACATCTCCGCCCGCCTGCCCGGCGGCGACAACTATTACCTGGTGAACCCCTTCGGCCTGAACTACACCGAAGTCACCCCAGCCAACTTGCTGAAGGTCGATCTGCAGGGTAACAAGGTCGAGCCTTCGCCCTACGATGCCAACCCCGCCGGCTTCGCCCTGCACAGCGCCATTCACGGCGCCCGTGAGGATATCCATTGCGTGATCCACACCCACACCAATGCGGTGTCGGCAGTGGCCAACAAGAAGGCCGGTTTCAGCCACGACAACTTCTACGGTGCCCAACTGTACGGCCGCGTCGGCTACCACACCTTTGAGGGCATCACCCTGTTCCCCGAAGAGAAGGTGCGCATGCTCGCCAGCCTGGGTGACAAGCACATCCTGGTCCTGCGCAACCACGGCGTGGCCGTCGGCGAAATGGACATCGCCAAGACCTTCTTCCTGCTCTGGACGGTGCAGCGCGCCGCAGAGATCCAGTGCCACGCCGGCATGATCCCCGGTGAGGACAACCCGCTGCCCGCCGAGATCGGCCAGAAATGCGCCGACCTGACCCAGATGCTGATCCGCGACAGCGGCTTCGCGGTGAAGTTTTTTGAGGCGATGGTGCGCAAGATGCGCGCCGAGCGCGGCGCACTGTGGTGATCGACTGAGGTGGGACGGTGCCACACGTCCGGGTGGCACCGTCCCGCCAGGGCAGCAAGCTCCGTCCCTGTCATCAATGCGTCGATTCCATTTCCAGCCGCGGGCAGTCACTCAGACGAGTGGGTTGAGGATGCGGATACCCGGCAAGGTGTGCCCGTCATGCATGTCTTCGCTGAGCAAGGTATCGCATCCGGCTTCGATGGCGGCAGCAACGATAAGGCTATCCCAGTAGGCGAGGCGGTGAGCGTTGCGCAGATCGAGTGCGAGCAGGTGCCACTGCGCAGAGGGAATATGCAGCCGGCAATCGGATTGCAACTGTTCGATGAATGGACGAAGCTCGGCATCCTGCCAACCTTGTTTTCGCCGCAGAACAAAACCGAGTTCATTGATGATCTGTGGAGTGATCAACACTGACTCGGTGGCCTGAATGGCTTGCTGCGCACGCTCGTGCCGGCTTGGATCACCGCTTGTTGGACGTGTCAGTGCGTAGACCCAGATATTGGTATCAACGCAGACGGTCGTCATAGAGTTCATCCCTTTCGAAACTGGGGTCGACGTCGGAGTTACGGGTAAAGCGCTGAAACAACTCCGACCACCGTGGCTTCGGCGTGTCGACGTCCGCGTTGTCCGATTGAGCGCCCTCCAGCGGCCAGAAGATGACCTCCACCTTGCGATGGCGAAGCTCCTCCGGGATTGGAATGTAGGCCGGGGTGTCTTCGTAGATGACGCGAGCGGGATTCATGGCAGCTCCTTTCAGAAGATCGCGCGTTTTGTTAGTCCCTCATACCACTTCGCGATGCCGATCTGGTGGGCTAACAGGCGCTGCAGGTCGACGAAGTATGGGGGTTCGTGCAAAAAGCCCGGCTTTGAGTGCCCGGTCCAATTCGCGGTCCACACTGGACAGCGAGGCGGCCAGATCCCTGCGGCGGAACACTTTGCTGGCATGCTGTCGGGCGCCCTTGACCAGGCGGAAATGATCGACCGAAACAGTAGCAGGCATTGCAAAAATCCTTAATGACGTTTCATGCAGTATGACATGAGTGGCGGTGGATCTGCTGCAGCCGGACCCGTTGGCTAGCCGGAATGACCTTGAGCAGTCCGGACTTGAGGCGGGTGAGCTAGGCGCCCGCGTCAGCGGCAGCCCCTGCACGCATCATTTTGATGGACACCCTCACGGTGACTACATGGAAGCGCTGCCTGCACCTGCCACACACTGCTAGCATTCGCCCATGAGCCTCTATCAAGACCTCGCCGACCGCACTGCCCGGCTGATTGCCGACGGCGTGTTGCGCCCCGGCGACCGCCTGCCTTCAATCCGGCAGACCTGCAGGTCGAATGCAATCAGCCCGGTCACGGTCACCCAGGCCTACCAGTTGCTGGAACAGCGAGGCTTGATCGAAGCACGGCCAAAGTCCGGCTATTTCGTCCGCGCACGACTGGGGAGTTCGCTGCCGGAACCGGACATGACCCATCCGGTCGGCGGATCGACTGCGCTCCAGGTCAGCGACTTCATCTTCCAGATCCTCGACAGCGTCCGTGATCCGGCCGTCGTGCCGCTGGGCTCGAGCTTTCCGAGCCCGCACCTGTTTCCACTCGACAAGCTGGGGCGCTTCCTTGCCTCTGCGGCGCGTCGGCTGGACCCGCTGGCCACGGTCACCGACCTGCCACCGGGCAACGAGGCGTTACGCCGGCAGCTTGCGCTACGCTATCTCGCCCATGGTGCGTCAGTGTCACCGCAGGAAATCATCGTCACTTCAGGGGCTCTGGAGGGGATCAACCTCTGCCTGCAGGCGCTGACTCAACCGGGCGATCTGATCGCAGTCGAGTCCCCCACTTTCTATGCCGGCCTGCAGGCGAGCGAGCGGCTTGGACTGAGGGTCATCGAGATTCCCAGCCATCCGCGTGAAGGGGTCAATCTGGCGGCGCTGGCCGATACGCTGCGCCACCATCCGGTGAAGGCCTGCCTGTTCATGCTCAACTTTGCCAATCCGACCGGCAGCCGGGTGTCAGATGACAACAAGCGGGCCCTGATCGAGTTGCTGCACACGCATCAGGTGCCGCTGATCGAAGACGACGTCTACGCGGAACTGCACTTCGACGCCTCGGCCCCCCTTTGCAGCAAGGCTGTGGACCATGACGGGCTGGTACTGCACGTGTCCTCGTTCTCAAAATGCCTTGCTCCAGGATATCGCCTGGGCTGGGTCGCCGCCGGGCGCTACGCGCAAGCGGTACAGCGGCAAAAATATGCAACCAGCCTGGCGACCACGGTTCCCGTACAGATCGCGGTGGCTGAATACCTGAAGCACGGCGGTTTCGACCTGCACCTTCGCCGCCTGCGCCAGCAACTGGCCACGCAGGAGAGACAACTGGTGGCCGACATCGAGGCATTGTTCCCGGCAGGCACGCGCCTTGCCCGACCCGGGGGCGGCTACTTCGTCTGGCTGGAACTACCCGGTCACGTCGACACCCTGCGCCTGCACGAGGACGCGCTTGCGCGCCGCATCAGCATTGCGCCCGGCCCTCTCTTCTCCGCAAAGCGCGAGTTCAGCCACTACCTGCGGCTGAACTTCGGCCACCCCGCAAACGCGCAACAGCGGGATGCCCTTGCGACCCTGGGTGATTTGATCCGCAATCAATCTTGATATCTGACTCCCGCCTGGTTGTTGTAGTTGGTTCCGGCGAGTGCATCGAGCCCATCGGCAATCCAAGCTTGCACGGGAGTGTTGTCATTGAGCCACGAGCCGATGGTGTACCCCAGTCCAAACGCCGACCCCAGAACCCCCCATCCTTTGAATGACTCCACAGCAATCCTGGCATCCATCCGTGGATGTAGGTTTGTAGGTGGAGCCAAACCCCCCGAAACCACTTCCAGATCCTTGACTGCAAGCTCTCTCATAATATTCACCCGCCCAAGATTGCAATGAAAACACCGAGAATCATGACAACAAAACCCGAATGCCCTAAAAAGTCCCCCAAATTTGGTTCATGATCCCGAAGTACGAGGGCACGCCATTCAAAACGCTGAACGACTCTCTCGGGATTGATACTTACCCCATAGATGCTCAATCCAGCACCGATACCAATCAGTCCCACGCCGGAATTTCCAGCACTGAGCAGATCGCCCCCCACCCATACTGAGACGATAGACATCGCGATCAACACGTTTCTTGCCATTGATACGCTGAAACGACATGCCGAAGTCTTTCTCCCCCCTTTTGCACGAACCATCTGCCTCACCTCGGGAAATTGCTATCGACCTAACCGAACATGTACAGATCATACTTAAAAGACCATGCACATAACATCCTGCACATGTAGGGTGGAATCGATTCTCGAAGCCTCTCCACGACAGACTAATTGACCATTTACCTTTTTTTTTGCACCCGGATCTGGTAGAAAACGGAACCCCACCCATCAACGACTTTGTCCTTCGGCAGACACCCTTCCAATCTGTACCTATCAAAAATCGCACAATCTGAATCTGCCCTCATTTTCGTCTGAATGATGTACTGCGCGCCATTGTCAGACGTGGAGCAGGTGCATGAATCAGACTGTGAGCAAGGCGCGGGAAGCCAGGCTGGCGTTCTACCGCAAGCAAGGGACGGTGCACGCGAAGTCGGTGGAGGGTCGCTTCAACACCGCACGCTGGGCCATGGTGTGGCTGACCCAGATCGTGTTCTACGGCGCATGCTGGCTGCCATGGACGACCGAGACGGGCACGCGCCAGGCGATCCTGTTCGATATCGCCAATGAAAAACTTTATCTCTTCGACCTGGTGCTGTGGCCGCAGGATGCCTTGCTGCTGGCCTTCTGCCTGATTCTGGCGGCGACCGCGCTGTTTTTCGTGACTGCGTTGGCAGGTCGCCTGTTCTGTGGGTTTGCTTGTCCGCAAACGGTCTATACCTCGATCTTCGTCTGGATCGAACGCAGCATCGAGGGGGATCACCTCGCCCGCCAGCGCCTGGATGCCAGTCCGGCATCGATACACAAACTCTTGGTCAAGGCAGCAAAACACAGCATCTGGGTACTGCTCGCAATCTGGACCGCCATCACCTTTGTCGGCTACTTCACTCCGATCCACGACCTGCTGCCGGCCGTTGCCAACCTGCAGACCGGGCCCTGGGAGGCTTTCTGGCTGATCCTCTACGCCACGTTCACCTATGTGCAGGCCGGCCTGGCGCGGGAGGCCGTTTGCCAGCACATGTGTCCGTACTCGCGCTTCCAGGGCGTGATGATCGACGCCGACACCACCAGCGTCAGCTACGACCCGCTTCGCGGCGAACCCCGCGGCGCACTGCGTCGCTCGGGCAAAGGCGGCACCAGCGGCGACTGTATCGATTGCGGGGTCTGTGTGCAGGTCTGCCCGACCGGCATCGACATCCGCGATGGTCTGCAATACCAGTGCATCAACTGTGGGCTGTGCATCGATGGCTGCAACCAGGTGATGGACAAGATCGACGCCCCACGCGGCCTGATCCGCTTCATGAGCGAAAACGATGTGGCCGGCAAACCGACGACGCCCGGCCGGCACCTGCTGCGCCCACGAGTGCTGATCTACGCCGGCCTGTTGCTGCTGTTTTGCGCCCTGACGGGGTGGACGCTGAGCGAACGGGTGCTGCTGCGGGTGGATGTACTGCGTGATCGAGGCAGCTTGCTGCGTGAGACTGCGGAAGGCCTGATCGAAAACACCTACACACTCAAGCTCATCAACATGGAAGAGACGCAGCGCAGTTTCCGCATCGGTGTCAGTGGCCTGCCCGGGCTGCGCATCGACGGCACCGACACCTTCACGGTAGAGCCCGGCAGCCTGCGAACGGTATCACTGACCGTGTCAGCGCCGCTGACGGATCAACTTGCCGGTGTGCAAGCGATCGAGTTCACCACTGCGGCCCTGCATGATGGCAGCCAGCCCGTCCGAGAGAAAAGCACCTTCATCCTGCCGCCCCGCTGAACGGAGCATGACCGCCATGTATCGCTACAACGAAACCGATCAACGCCTCGTCGACGACCGTGTCCGCCAGTTCCGCGACCAGATGCAGCGGCATCTGGCAGGCAAGCTCAACGAAGACGAGTTTCGCCCGCTCCGGCTGCAGAATGGCCTGTATCTGCAGCGTCACGCCCCCATGCTGCGCGTGGCCATCCCGTATGGCACGCTGTCCAGCCAGCAGATGCGTACCCTGGCGCATATCGCGCGTACCTGGGACCGGGGCTATGGTCACTTCACCACGCGCAGCAACATTCAGTTCAACTGGGTACGCTTCGCCGAAGTGCCGGACATCCTCGCCTTGCTTGCCACCGCACAGATGCACGCCATCCAGACGTCGGGCAACTGCATCCGGAACATCACAACCGACCAGTTCGCCGGGGTCGCACACGACGAGATTCTGGACCCGCGACCGTATTGCGAGATCGTCCGCCAATGGTCCGCGCTGGCGCCGGAATTTCAGTTCCTGCCGCGCAAGTTCAAGATCGCCATCGCCGGAGGTGAGGAAGACCGTGCTGCGGTCCGGTTTCACGACATTGGCGCGCGCGCACGACTCAACGAACGGGGTGAGGCGGGTTTCGAGATCCATGTCGGTGGTGGCCTGGGTCGTACCCCGATGGTCGGCCACTGCATCATGCCCTTCCTGCCGCGCGCCGAACTGCTGAACTATTTCGAAGCCATTCTGCGCGTCTATAACCGCCACGGACGACGTGACAACAAGTACAAGGCACGCATCAAGATCCTGGTAAAGGATCTGACCGTAGAGGGCTTTGCCAATGAGGTCGATACCGAATGGCAGCATTCACGGGGCTCGGGTCAGCGCATCCCCGAATCCACCTTCAAGCGCATGGAAGCCTTCTTCGCCCCTCCCATGTATGGCGATGTCCGTGCCACCGACGCGGCCTTCGTCGCACCGCTCGCCGAAAATCGTCCCTTTGCACGCTGGGTCGAACGCAACGTCGCACCGCATCGTCATCCAGGCCATGGCATTGTCACGCTTTCGCTTAAAAGGACGGGAGTGCCCCCCGGCGATGCAACCGCGGATCAGATGGATCTGGTCGCCGATCTGGCAGATCGCTTCAGCGCAGGCGAGATCCGGGTCAGCCATGAACAGAACCTGATCCTGCCCAACGTACCACTCCGTGAGCTCTATCCGCTGTGGGAAATCATCCGCACACAAGGACTGGCGACGCCCAACATTGGCTTGCTGACCGATGTTGTGTGCTGCCCAGGTGGCGACTTCTGCTCACTGGCAAACGCCAAGTCGCTACCCGTGGCTGCGGCCATCCAGGCACGCTTCGACGATCTGGACTACCTGTTCGACCTCGGCCCGGTGGAATTGAACATTTCTGGCTGCGTGAATGCATGCGGGCATCACCACATCGGACATATCGGCATCCTGGGCGTCGATAAGAACAACGAAGAGTGGTACCAGGTCACGCTGGGCGGGAGCGAAGGAACACGCTCGCAGTTGGGCAAGGTCATCGGTCCATCGTTTGCCGCCAGCGATATCCCCGATGTCATCGAACAGCTGATGCAGACCTATGTCCGTGAGCGGCACCCCGAAGAGCCTTTCATCGACACACTCGAACGTATCGGACTCGACCCCTTCAAGCACGCTGTCTACGGAGAACGCCATGAAAAGGCTCATTAAAGGTGGCCTGGTCGTACCCGACGAATGGGAACGACTGTCCAACGAAGACCTCGACGCCGTCGTCCTGCAACCGGACGGACCACTGCAGATCCTGCCGCTGGCTCACTATCGCCAGCATGCGGAAACGCTCCGGGTGCAGCACCCGCGCATCGGCATCTGGCTCGGCCCGGATGATGAGCCCGAAGCCATTGCGCCCTACCTCAACGATATCCGCCTCATTGCAATCCACTTCCCGGTATTCACCGACGGCCGCGGCTACTCCACCGCACGCCTGCTGCGAAGCCGCTTCGGCTTCACCGGAGAACTGCGCGCGGTTGGCGATATCCTGCGCGACCAGCTTTACTTCCTGCATCGGTGCGGTTTCGATGCTTTTTCGTTGCGTGAGGATCAAGATCTGCTGGCGGCGCTGGACGCATTCGGCGACTATGCCTGGTCCCCTTTTTCACCTTCATCGCCAGACACGGAACGAGGCCCGGTTGAATCCACTCCCCATTGAGCGCACGGACACCATCAAGGGTTTGCTGGCCGCACTGCTTGTCGTCATCTGCTGGTCGGGTTTCAATCTCGTGTCCCGCTTCGGTAGTACGGCCAGCTTCACCCCTTTCGACCTTGCCGCCTTGCGCTTCGGTGTATCCGGAACACTTGCCCTGCCCTTTTTCATCAAACTGGTGCCGATGCGCGATTGGCCACACTATGCAGTGCTGGCCGTGTTTGGCGGGCTGGGCTACGGCCTCCTGGTGTACGCCGGATTTGCCTTTGCACCAAGCGCGCATGCCGGCATCTTCGTCAATGGCGGCATCCCGTTCTGGACAGTCGTCATCGTCGCCACGCTCGCGCGCTTTCACATTGCACGCCAGACCGTGCTGGCGCTGTTGTTGTCGACCAGCGGGCTGGTCCTGATCGGCTTTCACAGTCTGCTCGCGCCGTCGTCGGGCGATGCGTGGATCGGCGATGTCCTGTTCCTGGCTGCCGCGTTGAGCTGGGCAATCTTCGGTTTGTTGATGCGTCGCTGGCAGATCCGCCCCCAGCAGGGCATCCTCGGCATCGCCAGTCTGTCGATGGTGGTGTATCTACCGATTTACCTGCTCTGGCTGCCAGGCAACATCGCCCAGGCGGGCTGGGGCGAAATCGGTTTGCAGGCGGTGTATCAGGGCGTCATCGCTGCCCTGCTCGCGGCCGGCATGTACAGCTACGCCAACCAGAAGATCGGTGCCTGCCAGGCGTCGATGATGCTCGCGCTGGTTCCGGCCTTCACGGCGGGGGGTGGCGTTCTGATTCTGGACGAGGTGCTGGGAATCACCACCGTGCTTGGCATTGTGATCGTTTCCCTGGGGGCACTGTTGGGCGCACTGCCTACGGGCGGCATCGACAGTTGGCGCCGCTTGTTCGGCACGATGCGCGGGTGATCCAGGAGCCCCACAATGGGGCAGTACCGGAGAGCCTCGGCACGCGTCAATCGACCTGTACGGATCAAGATCGATCATCGTCTCCCGCACGCGCCTTGTCCTCTACGCCGCTCAAAAAAACCTGCCGTCCAGCCCGGACCGGACTGAACGGCACTGTCCCACACTGGACAAAAACGACCACCCCGCGACACCACATCTCGAGGCGGTCAGGAGGGACTGCGCATTGCGCGCAAGTCAGCGTTTCATGACCTTCACGGTCTGGATCGAGGTGTATTCCTCCAGCCCATAACGTCCAAACTCCACCCCGATGCCGGACTGCTTGACGCCGCCGAAGGGGGCGTCGGGCTGCACGGCGCCATGCTCGTTGACCCACAGCGTTCCGCACTCCAGCCGCATGCCGATCCGGGTTGCATGGTCAATGTCACTGGACCACACCGAACCGCCCAGGCCGTTGTCGTTGTCATTGGCGCGGGCGATGACATCGTCCAGGTCGGTGTAGCGGATCACCGGCAGCACGGGGCCGAACTGCTCTTCGTCCACCACCCGCATGCCGTCGATCGCATCGGCAATGATGGTGGGCGGGTAGAAGTAGCCGTCCCCGGTCGGCATTTCCCCGCCGGACAGGATGCGGGCGCCGCGGGCGCGGGCATCCTCGACCAGTTCGTGCACATACCGCAGCTGCGCCTTGTTCTGCACCGGACCCAGCTGGGTATCGGACATCATGCCGTCGCCCACCACCGCTTCGCGGGCGATGCGCGCCAGTTCGCTGACCACCTCGTCGTAGAGGCTGTCATGCACATAAAGGCGTTTGAGGCAGGCGCAGGTCTGACCATTGTTGTGAAAGCCAACAGCGAACAGACGTGGCGCCACGGCCTTGGGATCGACATCCGGCAGCACGATGCCGGCATCGTTGCCCCCCAGCTCCAGCGTCAGCCGTTTGAGGTTGCCTGCGGCACTCTGCATGATCTTGCGTCCGGTCGGCGTCGAGCCGGTGAATACGATCTTGTCGATTCCGGGATGCGCCGCCATCGCCGCGCCGATGTCGCGCTCGCCGGTGACGATGTTGAGCACACCCGGCGGCAAGATGGCATTGGCAAGTTCAACAAAGCGCAAGGTGGCCGTCGGGGTCAGTTCGGACGGTTTGATCACCACGGTGTTACCCGCACGCAAGGCCGGCATCACATGCCAGATGGCGATCATCAATGGCCAGTTCCATGGCGTGATCGAGCCAACCACGCCCAAGGGTTTGCGATGCACCTCCACGCGAGCCTCATCGTTGTCCTGGATCACCTCCACCGGCAGCTCCAGTGCGGCGGTCACGCGGGTCCAGGCAATGGCGCCGCCGACTTCCATGCCGGCCCCGACACCATTCAGGCCACCAAGCGGCTTGCCGGTCTCGCGGGTCACCAGCTCCATGAGCTCGGGCATGTTCGCCTCGAGCGCATCGGCCAATGCCAGAATGAGCCGCTGGCGCTCGGCAGCGACGGTGCCACTCCAACCAGGGAAGGCGGCCCGCGCTGCCGCCACTGCACGGTCGACATCGGCCTCGCTCGCTGCAGGCACGACCGCGAATGGCCGCCCGGAAGCCGGGTTGACGACTTCGAGTCCGCGTACCGCAGACACGGCCTTGCCGTCGATGATCATGTTGAACTCACGCATGTTGCACTCCCCCTTCAAAAGATCTTGAGCAGACGCGTCTGGATGCCGCGGGTCAGCGGACCTTCCCGCACCTGAGTGTCGTGGCTGTACTGCAGCTGAACCTGCCAGGTGGGGGCGATGAAGGAGGCCCAGGTCAGCGTCAGGTTGCCATTGTTGCGCTCGCTGGCCAGCGTGGTACCGGACAGGCGTTCACGCGCACCCCAGTTGTGACGGTAGGACACCGCCAGATGGGTCGCATCGGAGACGTGATGGCGCAAGTGGGTGTGGATCTGCAGCAGCGGATCGCGCTGACTGCCGGTCTTGCGGTCGTCCTCGTAGAACTCGACCTCGCCAATGGCGTCGACGGACCACTTGGGCGCGAGCTTGCGCACATAGCCCACCTGAAAATCCGCTGCCCAACGATTCTGGCTGAGCGCGAAACCCCTGTTCTTGTCGCTGCCGGTCGGGGCCGTAATGAACACTGACCAGCCGAGATGCTCGCCACGCTCGAAGTCAGCAATGGTCCACAAGGTACCGCCAAAAATCAGGTCGCCAATGCCGGACGTCTTGCTGTCGGCAAGACCGACACGCTGCTGACCGAATGGCAGGATGACCTGCGGGTCGACGATGTAGTCGCCCCAGCGGGTGAAATGGACGTAGCGAAGGAGACCGACGTCAAGCTCGAGATCGAGCTTGTCCGCCACCCGCTTACCACGGCTATAGGCCTTGTCAGCTTCGTGATGCTGATAGTAGAGCAACAGCAGGTCAGTGCCCGGCGGGGCGGCCTGGTAATCGCCGGCATCGGGCTTGACGTCAGCATGAGCCACGCCGGACGTGAGTGCGACAAGGGCCGCCAGGCCGCGTAAGGTCTGTTTCATGGTTCGTCTCCGTTATCGGTGTTATGTGGGTGAAGCAGAAACGGGGAGCCCGGGGCTCCCCGGTGGGATTCAGGGTCGAGCACGGGCCGTTTCCTGCCGCAGGTCGTGCGCACGCTTGATCAGGTATTGATGAATACGCTCGGCATCGGCGTCGGACACCGTACCCGCAAAGGGTGGCATGCCCTTGGCGGCGCGCGCCCCCATCAGCACGATGTCCTTGAACTGGGCATGCTTGCGCGCATCGAGGTAGCGCAGGTCAGGCAGCACACCGCCGGAAATCGCATTCAAGCCGTGGCAGCTGCCGCAGAAGCCGTTGTACAGCGTGCGGCCGGCGGCAATGTCCTCGGCGCTGGCGGTGACTGCCGGCGGTTGTGGCACCGCTTGCGGCAACTGCGCCGGTGGCGGCAATACCGCCTTGCCACCCAGCTTGTAGGTCAGGACCCGAGCTTCGGGCTGCACCTTGGCTTCAAGCGACAAGGGCCCCAGAATCAGCGGAAAGGTGCCGCCCCAACCGGCCATGAAGGTCACGTACTGTTCGCCATCAACCTCATAGGTGACCGGCCCGGCCATGACCCCGGTATTGGCCGGTGACGACCACAGCAGCTTGCCGCTGTCCGCTGCATAAGCGGTGACCCGACCGTCGGCCGTGCCCTGGAACACCAGATTGCCCGCGGTACTCAGCGTGCCACCGTTGTAGATGGTGCGATAGTCCTGCGTCCACGCCGCCTGCTGCCTGACCGGATCCCAGGCCAGCAGCTTGCCCTTGAAGCTGGCGGCAATCTGCTTGACCACCTCGGGATCCTCCGGCAGGTCCGGCACATCCACCCCCAGGTTGACCACCGACTTGTGGGCGATCCGCTGCGGATTGGCAGGTGCCGACAACATGCCGGCGGTCTCCTGCATCGGGATATACACCAGCCCGGTGGCCGGATTGAAGGACATCGGGTGCCAGTTGTGCGCACCGATGAAGGCCGGCGAGATCACCTTCGGCCCCTTCAGGTAGTTGGCCGCCTCCTCGTCCACCACTGGCCGACCGGTGGCGAGATCAACGTGGGTGGCCCAATTGACCGGCGCGAACTTCTCCGCCGACAGCAGCTTGCCGTTGGTTCGGTCAAGGACGTAGAAGAAGCCGTTCTTCGGCGCCTGCATCAGCACCTTACGCTGTTTGCCGTCGATCGGCAGCTCGGCCAGGATGATGTGCTGGGTGGCGGTGTAATCCCACATGTCGCCCGGCGTGGTCTGGTAGTGCCACACGTATTCGCCACTGTCGGGACGCAGGGCGACGATGGAGGACACGAACAGATTGTCGCCCTTGCCTTCGGAGCGGGCCTGGCGGTTCCACCACGACGCATTGCCCGTACCGATGTACAACAGGTCGAGCTCAGGATCGTAGGCCATCGAATCCCACACCGTACCGCCGCCGCCCTGCTTCCAGTACTCGGTACCGTGCCAGGTCTTGCGAGCGATTTCCATCGCGCGATCGTCCTTCTCCTGAGCCGGATCACCAGGCACGGTGTAAAAACGCCAGGCCAGCTTGCCGGTATCGGCATCATAGGCAGACACATAGCCGCGTACGCCGTACTCTGCTCCGCCGTTACCGATCAGCACCTTGCCCTTGACCACGCGTGGCGCACCGGTGATGGTGTAGCTGCGGGCGGGGTCGACCACGGTATCGGTCTCCCACAATTTGCGCCCGTCGCGTGCATCGAGTGCAATCAACCTGCCGTCATAGGCGCCGACATAAACCTTGCCCTGCCACACCGCCACGCCGCGATTGACCACATCGCAACAGCCCTCGGACAGGCGGATGCCGGGCACTTCGGGATCGAACTTCCACAGCAGCGTGCCAGAGCGCGCATCGAAGGCGTAGACAATGCTCTTGGCGCCGGTGGTGTACATCACCCCATCGACCACGATCGGCGTTGCCTCGACGCCTCGATCGATATCAAGCCTGGCGGTCCAGGCCAGGCCCAGTTCGCCAACGTTGCGATCATTGATGCTTTTGAGTGGCGAGTGACGTTGCTCGTCGTAGGTTCGGCCGTGGCTCATCCAGTTACCCGGCTCGCGATCGGCTGCAATGATCCGTGCAGCATCGACCGCGGCCGGCGCACCGGCGGCACTGGCGCCAAACGCCAGCGGAAGGATCAGGCAGGCACCGGCGAGGTGCAGGCGTGACGGCAGTTTCATGTGTCTCCCCATCGTTTTGTTGAATGCGATGGGGAGTCTGGCAGGCACGCGCCGCGCTAACTTTTACGACCGTGCACCGGCACTTGTACCGACGTGCACGCCGGGGCTCGGAAATTCAGCTGCGCTCCCGCCATTGCCTTGGGGTCACGCCATAGCGGCGTTTGAACAGGCGGCTGAAATGGGCGCTGTCACAAAAGCCGTTGTCGAGCGCAATTTCGGTGATCGTTCGATGACGGTGTATCGAATCCGACAGCGCCGTGCGGCAGCATTCCAGCCTTTCCTCGAGAATGAAATTGGCCGGCGTCACCCCCAGTGCGTTGAACAAGCCGTACAGCGCGCGTCGGGACATATTCAGCGCAGCCGCGAGACGATCCGGCGTCAACCTGGCATCTCCCAGGTGTGCCATGACATAACGCCTGGCCTCCTGCAGGCGGCGTTCCAGACGGCCACCACGCTCATGCGTACACGCCTGGGTGAGGATCGAGGCCGACAGCATCCGCCCGACCGCATCAACCACCGCGCTACCCTCTTCCTGACCGCCGGTTGCAGGTGCGTCGAACATCGACAGCAGCGCAAACAAGGCGCTGCGCGAGCAGGTATCGGTTTCCAGCGGCCGTCCACACAGGGTATCGGCAAAAGCTTGCCATTCGCGACATGTGCCTTGCGGCATCAGCAGCACCAGAAACTGACTGCCATCATCAATCTCCACCGAGTAAGGCCGTGCGGTGTCGTACACCGTCCAGTACCCCGGCTGCAGGATGCTGCGATTGTCACCCTGCTCGATCTCGCAACGCCCGCGCAGCAACCAGAAGGCCTTGAAGTAGGCCTCGTCGGACCTTGCAGCCAGCGTCGGCGTACGCGTGACGCGATGGGCCTGGGTGCGGATCATGGCCAACACACTGGGCATGCGGTCGAGGACATCGATATGCGCAACGAACTCACTGGTGTGCCGTGGTGTGTGCTCCAGCGGCAGGAATCCGGCATTGACCGCATCGGCCCAGGCCGCAGGCGAACAAATGGGGCGGGAACGGGGCGGCGCTCCCAACGCGAACGACGGGAAATCCATGGCTTTCTGTCTCCGACTGGTGCAGTTCGCCGCGCTCGACGACCGCACTTCCTATTTAACCGCTGTCACGCGCCGCCACAGCAGCGCATTGGCGGGCGATGATAAGACCAGTCTTGCACGCTTGTCACGATCTGATCGGGACGCCCAGCACGCAGGCCAGCAATCTGCACCTCACGACCGCCTGGTCGAACGGATCCTGGCACGACGGCAAGTCGCCACATGAGGCACTCATTTCTCGTCGGCGGACAAAAGTATCAAATTATTTAAAATCATATAGTTGTATATTTTCCATTCCATTTCATATAGTTCATTTATAAATTATTCTTCTTTCTACTATTTACCTATTGACTTCATCTGCCGATTGGAAAAAACTTGTCTCACACCGTCATCCTGCGCATCTCAGGCAGGGCTGCAGCGGACCGTCAGAGTCCGGTATTGAACCAGGGCCCCCAGCCCCAGGCAGAGGAAAGAAACATGAGCAGCAGTGCGCACCTCGATCGCTTCGTCATCGACAACCTGCCACCGGCAGCGCAGTGGCCCGAATTTTTGTTCGAGCAGCCGGAACTGCAGTTTCCCGAACAACTCAACGCCTGCGTCGAACTGGTCGATCGCGCCATCGACGAAGGCCACGGCGACCGCACCGCGATCATCGGCAAGGACATCCACTGGTACTATCGCGAGCTTCAGCGCCAGGTCAACCTGCTGGCCCGGGTACTGGTCGAGGACATGGGCCTGGTGCCCGGCAACCGGGTGCTGCTGCGCGGCGCCAACACCCCCTGGCTGGCGGCATGCTGGCTGGCCGTGTGGAAGGCTGGCGGCGTGGCCGTTGGCACCATGCCCCTGCTGCGTGCCAAGGAGCTGAAAGAGATCATCCACCTGGCGCAGATCAGCCATGCGCTGTGCGATGCCGGCCTGGCCGAGGAGCTGGAGCTGGCCCGTGCCGACAGCCCCACGCTGCGTCAGTTGATGCGCTATGGCGAAGGTGGCGAACTAGCCGCCGCGATGCGTGACAAGGCAGATCACTTCGACGCGGTACCCACCGCAGCCACCGACCCGGCACTGATCGGCTTTACTTCCGGCACGACCGGCATTCCCAAGGGCACCATCCACTTCCATCGCGACGTGATGGCAATGTGCGAGGTGTTCCCCCGCCACTGTCTCAAACCCACGCAGGACGACGTCTTCATCGGCACGCCGCCGCTGGCCTTCACCTTCGGCCTGGGGGGGCTGCTGTGCTTCCCGCTGTGGGCACGCGCCGCCACCGTGCTGCTGGAAAAGCTCGCGCCCGAACCGCTGATGCAGGCCATCGCCACACACAAGGCAACGATCTGCTTCACCTCACCCACCGCCTACCGGCAGATGGCGGGCATGGTTGGCAAATACGATGTATCCAGCCTGAAGAAATGCGTCTCCGCCGGCGAAGCCCTGCCCACCGACACCCGCGACAAGTGGCGCGAGGCTTCCGGCATCCAGATCCATGACGGCATCGGCGGCACCGAGATGATCCACATCTACATCGCCTCCGGTCCCGAGGACTACCGCCCCGGTGCGCTGGGCAAGCTGCTGCCCGGCTACATCGGCATGATCGTCGACGACGAGATGAATCCGCTGCCGCCGGGTGAAGTCGGCAAGCTGGCGATCAAGGGCCCCACCGGCTGCCGCTACCTGGCCGACGAACGCCAGAAGAACTATGTGCGCGATGGCTGGAACCTGCCCGGCGACGCCTTCCACATGGATGCCGACGGCTATTTCTACTACCACGCGCGGGTCGACGACATCATCGTCACTTCGGGCTACAACGTCTCCAGTCCCGAAGTCGAGTGGGCACTGCTGGCCCATCCGGCGGTGGCCGAATGCGGCGTGATCGGTGTGCCCGACCCGGACCGCGGTCAGATCATCAAGGCCTTCATCGTGCTCAAGCCTGGCTTCACCGGTGATGAAGCACTGACCAAGACCTTGCAGGACTTCGTCAAGAACACGGTGGCCCCGTACAAGTACCCACGGGCGATCGATTACGTCGACACCCTGCCCCGAACCGAAACCGGCAAGCTGCAACGCTTCCGGCTGAAGTCCCTCGGCTGAACGATCCCACCGCCGCACGCACCGTTGCGCCCGCTCGCGGGTCGCCGGCAGCTGCGCGCCATGAGAAGATCGCGCCTGCAACACGTCCTACCTCTGGAGATAAATAATGATCAAGAAGACTTGCGTTGCACTCGCCTGCTCCACCCTGCTGGCCGGCACCGCGCTGGCTGCGGACAGCATCAAGGTCGGCATGATGACCACGCTCTCCGGCCCCGGAGCCGGACTGGGCATCGACATCCGCGACGGCTTCAACCTCGCACTGAAGCACCTCGACGGCAAGATCGGCGGACTGAACACCGAAGTCATCACCGCCGATGACGCGCAGAACCCGGAGACCGCCAAACAGATCACCGAGCGCTTCGTCAAGCGCGACAAGGTCGATATCGCCACCGGCGTCGTGTTCTCCAATCTGATGCTGGCCGTCGGCCCGGCCTTCTTCGCGTCCGAGACCTTCTACATCAGCGCCAACGCCGGCCCCAGCCAGTATGCCGGCGCCGAGTGCAACCCCTTCTTCTTCAATGTTGCCTGGCAGAACGACAACCTCCACGAAGCCATGGGCAAGCATGTGCAGGACAAGGGTTACAAGAAGGTCGCCCTGATCGCCCCCAACTACCCTGCCGGCAAGGACGCGCTGACCGGGTTCAAGCGCTTCTACCAGGGTGCCGTTGCGGAAGAGGTCTATACCAAGCTCGGCCAACTCGACTACGCCGCCGAGATTGCCCAGATCCGCGCATCCGGCGCAGACGCGCTGTACATCTTCCTGCCCGGCGGCATGGGCATCAACTTCATCAAGCAATACTCTCAGTCGGGCATGCTCAAGCGCACGCCCCTGTTCGCACCGGGCTTCTCGGGTGACGAGGATGTGGTCAAGGCCGTCGGTCCGGCAATGGAAGGCACCTTCAACACCAGCCACTGGTACCGCGAGATGGACAACCCGGTGAATCAGCGTTTTGTCGCCGACTTCCAGAAGGATTTCGGCCGTCTGCCGACGCTGTATGCCTCGCAGGGCTACGATGCAGCCATGTTGATGGATGCCGCAGTCAAGGCCGTAGGCGGCAAGATCGAGGACAAGGCCGCCTTCGGCAAGGCGCTGGCCACGGTCAAGGCGCCCTCCACCCGCGGCGAGTACCGCTTCGGCAACAATCACTATCCGATCCAGGCCTATTACCTGCGCGAAGTGGTGAAGAACGCCGATGGCAGCGTCAGCAACAAGTTCGTCGGCAAGGTCATGGACGAACACGTCGACGCCTACGCCAAGGACTGCAAGATGTAATCGTCGGTGGAGGGCCCCGGCCCTCTGCTGAACGATCTACGTGCCCGGCCTGCCGGACTGCCTGAAAAGGCGTCTGGCGGGACTTCTGTCGCCCTCACTCAGGCAGATCCGACATGCTCTATCTGATTCTCGAGCAGGCCCTCAATGGCCTGCAGTACGGCTTGATGCTCTTCCTGCTGGCCGCCGGCCTGACGCTGGTATTCGGCATCATGGATCTCATCAACCTTGCCCATGGCTCGCTGTACATGATCGGCGCCTTCCTGGCGGCCGCTTTCTACCAGTGGCTGGGCAGCTTCTTCCCCGCGCTGTTCCTCGCCATCATCGCCACGGCACTGATTGGCGTGATCCTCGAACGCCTGCTCTACCGCAGGCTGCAGGGCATGAGCCACCTGTCCCAGGTGCTCGCCACCTTCGCACTGATCCTGATCGCGAACGAGACGATCAAGATCATCTTTGGCGCTCAGCCGCTGATGATCGGCATGCCGGCAAGCCTGTCCGGCCCGGTCGAACTGGTCACCGACGAACTGTACTACCCGGCTTACCGCCTGTTGATCATTGCCGTCGGCCTGGTGGTGGCAGTCGGCCTGTATGTGCTGGTCAACCGCACCCGCATCGGCATGTGGATGCGCGCCGGCGCCTCCAACCCGCAGATGGCCGCGGTCATGGGGGTACGCATCAAGCCGCTGTTTACCTTCGTGTTCGCACTGGGTGCAGCCTTGTGTGCGCTGGCGGGTGCCTTGCTGGGCCCCTTGCTGGCGGTATCGGTGGGCATGGGTGAATCGATCCTGATCCCGGCCTTCGAGGTGATCGTGATCGGCGGCATCGGCTCGATGCGCGGTGCGCTGGTGGGCTCGCTGCTGGTGGGCATGATCGACACCGTCGGCCGCCTGCTGCTGACCTTCGGCCTGAAGCTGGTGGTCGACGGCAGCACCGCCGCAACCTTGGGGCCGACGCTGGCCTCGATGATGGTCAGCCTGCTGATGGTGGCGGTGCTGTTCTTCCGGCCCCAGGGCCTGTTCCCGGCAAGGGGGTAATCGACATGATCTCCAGATTCGGACCTAGCCGCAGCACCGAAACCCCTTTGCTGATCGGCCTGCCCGGTCCATGGACCGCGATCGCGGTAGCCGTCATCCTGGCCATCTACCCGCTGGTGATGAACTCGATGGGCGAGGACTTCTACATCAGCATGGGCAGCCGGGTGCTGATCCTGGCGCTGGCGGCCAGCGCACTCAACCTGGCGCTGGGCTACGGCGGCATGATCAGCCTGGGCCATGCGGCCTTCCTTGGTATCGGCGGCTATGCGGTGGCGATCCTGGCCAAGTCCGGCATCGACGCAGCGTGGATTGCGGTGCCGGTGGCAGTCGGGTGTGCGGCAGCCGCAGCCTGCCTGATCGGCGCGATCAGTCTGAGGACGCGTGGGGTGTACTTCATCATGATCACGCTCGCCTTTGCCCAGCTGTTCTACTACCTCGCCATCTCATTGCCGCAGTTCGGTGGCGACGATGGCCTGCCGATGACGGCACGTTCGGTGATTCCCGGTCTGCCGCTCGATGGCGACCTGGGCTTTTACTACTTCGTGTATTTCACTGCCGGCCTTGCCTTCGTGCTGCTGTACCGCCTGGTGTCCTCGCGCTTCGGTCGCGCACTGGTAGCCATCCGCGAGAACGAGCGGCGCATGGCAGCGATCGGCTATCCGGTGTACCGGCTCAAGCTGATGGCCTTCACCTTGTCTGGCGGTCTGGCCGGGCTGGCGGGTGCGCTGCTTGCCAATCTCAGCCTGGGCGTCACGCCACACACCCTGACCTGGCACCAGTCCGGCATCCTGATGGTAATGGTGATCATCGGCGGTTCGGGCTATTTCTGGGGTGGCATCACCGGCGCGGCAATCTTCCTGCTGCTGGAGGAAACCATCTCTGCCCACACCGAACACTGGAATCTGGTATTGGGTGCCCTGCTGCTGTTCATCGTGCTGGTCGCGCCCGATGGCGTCATGAGCCTGCGCGAGCGGGTGCGTGCGCTGCTCGGACGCAAGCCCGCTGGAGGAGCCGAGGCCCAGTCTTCAATCGCTGCCGGGGAGAAAGCGCAATGAGCCAACCCATCCTGCAGGTCGACCAACTGGTCAAACGCTTCGGTGGCCTGGTGGCCACCGACCACTGCAACCTGGAGATCCGCGCCGGCGAAGTCCATGCGCTGATCGGCCCCAACGGGGCGGGCAAGACCACACTGCTGGCGCAACTCTCCGGCGAGCTGGCCTCGGACAGCGGCCGCATCCTGTTCGAAGGCCGCGACATCACTCGTCTGCCCATCCACAAGCGGGTGGCTGAGGGCATCGTCCGCTCGTTCCAGATCACCACCCTGTTGCCGCGCCTGACCGTACGCGAGAATCTGGCGCTCGCGGTACAGGCGCGTACCGGACACTCCTTCGACTTCCTCGGCACGGTCGCGGACGAATCCGACCTCGACGAAGGCGCCGAAGAGGCCGCGCGCCGTGTCGGGCTGCTCGACCTGATGGAGCACATCGTCGGCACGCTGTCTCACGGCCGCCAGCGCGCACTCGAGCTGGGCATGGCACTGGCCTGCAAGCCGCGCCTGCTGCTGCTCGACGAACCCATGGCCGGCACCGATCCGGAAGAATCAAAGAAGATGGGCGACCTGATCAACAGCCTGCGCGAGGAGCACACCCTGATCCTGGTCGAGCACGACATGGATGCGGTGTTCCGCCTCGCTGACCGGGTTTCGGTGCTGGTTGCCGGCCACGTCATTGCCAGCGGCCAGCCGGACGAGATCCGCAATGACCCGCAGGTGATCGCCGCCTATCTTGGCGAGGACGAGACCGCCACGGAGAACATGCAATGAGTGCCCTGCTTTCGATCGAAAATCTGGAAACCGGCTATGGCCCCAGCCAGGTGCTGTTCGGCATGAACATGGAAATCCGCGAGGGTGAAGCGGCAACCCTGCTCGGGCGCAATGGCATGGGCAAGACCACCACGCTGCGTGCAGTGTTCGGCCAACTGCCCGCGTGGTCCGGTGAGATCCGCTTTCTTGGCGAACGCATCGATGGCCGCCCGACCGAGCAGATTGCGCAGATGGGACTGGCGCTGGTACCGGAAGGCCGACAGATCTTCCCCAACCTGTCGGTCAAGGAGAACCTGCTGGCCTTCGCCGCCAACCGCAGCGGTAATCGTGACCCGTGGACGCTGGACAAGATCTATCACCTGTTCCCCCGCCTGGAAGAGCGCGCGCAGAACATGGGCAACCAGCTCTCCGGTGGCGAACAGCAGATGCTGGCAATCGGCCGCGCGTTGATGACCAATCCACACCTGCTGATCCTGGACGAAGCCACCGAGGGCATCTCGCCCTTGATCCGTAAGGAGATCTGGCGCGTACTCGGTCAGCTCAAGCAAGCCGGGCAGGCCATCCTGGTGATCGACAAGTACCTGGCCGAGCTGATGCGGGTGGCGGACCGCCACGCCTTCATCGAAAAAGGGCGCAGCCCGTGGAGTGGCGACAACGCTGCGCTGGCAGCCGAACCCGAACTATGGGAGCGCTATCTTGGTGTCTGACCCCTTTGATCTTGACCCCTTCGATCTGCCGCCCGCGCTTCAGCCCGCGACCGGCACCGACTTCGCCCACGAGTACGATGTAAGGCAGTGGGCACCGGACTCGCCCGGCCACCAGGCGGGCTGGACCCGCCGCGCCGCCGAGGCGCGCGACACCCTGCCAGGACTGCGCGACCTGCGCTATGGACCCACAGAAGCAGAAACGCTGGACCTGTTCCTGCCAGCCCCCGACACACGACCTGCTCCGCTACTGGTGTTTCTGCACGGGGGCTTCTGGCGCAAGCTGCACAAGGACGATTTCTCGTGGATTGCACCGCCCTGGGTGGCCGAAGGCGTTGCCGTCGCGATCGTCAATTACGGGCTGGCGCCCTCAACCCCGCTGGAAGAGATTGTCGCCCAGACCCGTCGCAGCCTGGTCTGGCTGCACCGGCAAGCCGGTCACTACGGTATCGACGCCGGGCGGCTGGTGGTTTCCGGCCACTCGGCCGGTGGTCACCTTAGCTGCATGGCGCTGGCAACCCACTGGCCGGCGCAGGCGGCCGACCTGCCGGCCCGCATGATCGCGGCGGGTGTGGCGCTGAGCCCTGTGGTGGACCTGGCCCCGCTCGCAGCCGTGCCGATGCTGCACGACGATGTCGATTTCACCGCAGAGCGCATTGCCCAACTCAGCCCCATCCGGCTGACACCCGCCACCGCGGCCCCGTTGATCGGGGCCGTCGGCGGTGCCGAGAGCCCCGAGTTCCGCCGCCATCTCGCACTGCTGGCGCACTGCTGGTCTGCGGTATGGCAAGGCACGGTACCGATGCCCGGGCATGATCACCTGACCCTGTGCGACGCCTTTGCCGACCCGCATTCGGCGCTGTTCAAACGGAGTCTCGAACTGATTCGCGCTTTGCCAGCATCTGTTTGACACGCTTATCCGGCGCCAAGCCATCGGCATCAATTTAGAAATGAATGTTTTACTCGATTTCGAGGAGTAGAATAGCGAAAAATCCAGCGGGATCAGCCCGCTGCACTATTCAGATATTGCAGGTGAAGCCATGACATTAGCTCAATACGAAGCCCTTTCGGCCCAGGATCCGGAAATCGTCGATCACGAAACCCGTGCCACCGACGACGACCACGAAGCGCTGCGTGTCTGGCTGCGGCTACTGACCTGCACCAATATCGTCGAATCACGCCTGCGCAATCAACTGCGCACCGGTTTCGACTCCACCCTTCCGCGTTTCGACCTGATGGCCCAGCTTGATCGCAACCCGGACGGTCTGAAGATGCGCGAGCTGTCGCGCCGCCTGATGGTCACGGGTGGCAATGTCACCGGCCTGACCGACAAACTGGTGGAGGAAGGCCTGGTCGAACGCCGCGACGATCCGCGCGATCGCCGCGCCTATTCAGTCCATCTGACGCCGGCAGGCAAGCGCGCTTTCCGCGACATGGCCCAGTCGCACGAAAGCTGGGTCATCGAACTGTTCAGCGGCCTCGACCACGGCGAAAAGATGCAGTTGCTTGAATTACTGAACCGTCTCAAGCGCCACCTGACCCAACTCGAGTCTGGCAACGCCTGAGAACTTGTGAAGAAATCGTAACGAGCGGGTCGAGTGCAAGGCGCGAGCGATGCGAACGACGAGACATATCAAATGGATAGGCAAGGAGTGAGCGAGTGAGCAACACCGCAATCGAGCCGCGCAGTAGATTTATTCACAAGTTCTGAGACTTCACCTTCCGCCGGGCATCAACCTGCCTTGCCATCCACCCGCGCATAAAGCAGATAAGGCGTGTAGCGCCACAAGTACAGCGCAAATGCCAGCGTCCAGGCGGTTGCCGCCAGATGGATGCCACCGACCACCGCCGCCGGAATCGCGACCAGGGTCAACACCCTGGCGACTGCGGCAAGCTGCACCAGCGCATAGGCAATCGCCTCCAGGCGGCCCGCTACCAGCATCCGGCCCGTGTGGCCCAGCGCGGTGCGGGTGATCATGCCGATGATCAACCCACCGGTGGCGCCGATCGCCAGGGCATGCACCGCGGCCGAGCGCGGCATCACCCCCCATTGCGCCAGCGCCGTCAGCAGCAGGCCCAGCGGAATCCACAGGTAGGACAGGTGCAGCACCCACAGCAGGGGCGTACGCCGGGTGGCCCACGGGTTCCAGCCTCCCCAGCGAACCAGTTGCAGCAATGCGGCCAGCAGCGACACCCCGCCCGCCCAGCCCACCGCCCCTGCCGCCCACAGCACAAGCGCCAGACCCGTGCATAGTGCCGCAATCAGGTCAAAGCGGGCATTGCGCCACTGCCGGACACCACGCAGGGCATTGAAGGTGAACATCGGGATCACCCGCCCACCAATGATGGTCTCGAGTACCACCACCAGGCCGAGGGCAACATACACTGCCGCCAGCGGATCGATGGCCAGCCAGCCATTCACCGCAAGATGAAAGGCCAGGTTGGCCAGCGACAACATCGCCGGCAAGACCCCGACAAAGTAGTTGCGCCAACTGCGAGCCTTGATCAAAACCCGCAACAAAGCCGCCGCGGCCAGCGGCAGGAACGCCACATCGAGCACGGCGACCCACAGCCCGCTACCGAAGGCCATCGCCAAGCGACCGGCCAGCCACAATCCCGCCAGTCCGGCCAGCAAGCCACCACTGGGCGTGTCCAGGCCTGTCCAGTTGCGACCGGCGGTGAACAGGAAGCCAATGATCACCGCCACCGCAAAGCCGAACACCATCTCGTGCGCGTGCCACCAGATGCCGGGAATCGGTGTGGCGAGCACACCGGCGAACACCAGCACCCATACCGGAATCGCCAGTACGGCCAACAGCGCAGCCAGCAGGTAGAAAGGCCGGAAGCCAAGTGCGAACAGGGAGAAGACATCAGGCGCGATGCGCCGCGTCGTCGGCTCTTCGAGGGGAATCAGTGCCATCTTGCTCTCTGGGGAATGAAGTTGTTGTCAGCGGATTACAACGCGTGCCCCATCGAAAGAAAATGACCAGGATCAAGTGCTTCATGCTCGCGCGCCTTCCTACGTCCGTAGCCGGTCTCCGTGTCGTGACCCGGTGGGCCCCGTTGCCCCGTCATCGTCCGTCCTGTCGATATCGCATGGATGAAAACCCTGCTTGCGGGCGAGACTCGATCGGCTATGCTGAATCAATGTCATTCAGACTGGAATGCGGTCATGGATACACGATCATCCGGCGCGACGCAGGCATTGGGCGAAGACGCCTTTCGCCGTGTCGTCGAATGGGCACCGACCGCCATGGTGCTGATCGACGGTTCCGGCCGCATCGCCCTGATCAATGCCCAGGCCGAGCGCCTGTTTGGTTACAGCCGTGAAGACCTGCAAGGCCAGACCGTCGAATGCCTGATCCCGGAACGTTATACCGCCACGCACGGCGGTTTTCGGGAAGGCTTTTTTGCCAACCCGCACCCGCGGCCCATGGGAAGTGGTCGTGATCTTTATGCACGACACCAGGACGGCAGCGAGTTTCCTGTCGAAATCGGCCTGAATCCGATCGACACGCCGGAAGGCACCATGGTGCTGGCCTCGATCGTCGACATGAGCGAGCGCAGGCGGGCGCAACAACGCATCGAGAACGCACTGGCGGAAAAGACGGTGCTGCTCAACGAAGTGCATCACCGGGTCAAGAACAACCTTCAGCTGGTTTCCAGCCTGCTGAACCTGCAGGCCCTCCATGCCACCGACCCCCAGTTGCGCGCCATCCTGGGCGAGAGCCAGAGCCGGGTCCGGGCCATGGCGCTGACACATCAACTGCTTTACGAGCGCAAGGACTACTCACGCATCGACCTGGGCGACTACCTCAATCGCCTGGTACAACTGCTGATTGGCAGCTATCGTGAAACAGGCAAGCAGATTGCCGTGCATAAGATACTGCCGGAACACCCCCAGTATCTCGACTTCGAACGCACCATTCCCTGCGGGCTGATGGTCAACGAACTGGTGACCAATGCCTACAAGCATGCCTTTGCCGGCATGCAGGGGGGTGAGATCCGCATTGAGTTGCGGACGCGGGGAGACGAGATCGAACTCAGCGTGGCCGACAACGGCGTCGGCCTGCCCGCCGGCTTCGACATGGCCAATGTCACCTCACTCGGCCTGCAGTTGGTCCCCTTGCTGGCGGATCAGATCGGCGGACAACTGGCGATCGAGGGGCACCCCGGATGCTGCATCACCCTGCGCTTTGCGAGCGATCCGTCCAGAAGGATCTGATCATGAATCGAACCGAGCCTATCAACCTGATGCTGGTCGAGGACGAACGTGTCGTGGCCTTCGACCTGAAGCACCAGTTGCAATCCTTTGGCTATCGTGTCGGCGCAACGGTGGCCAGCGGCGAGATGGCCGTGCAGCGCGTCACCGAACTGGCACCCGACCTGATCCTGATGGACATTCATCTCGACGGGGCAATGGACGGCGTCGAGGCCGCACTCGAGATCCAGCGCCGGATGCCCGTGCCCATCATTTACCTGACCGCGTTTGCCGAGGACGACACCTTGAATCGCGCGCTGGCCAGCCGCCCCTTTGGTTACCTGGTAAAACCCTGGGATGCTCGCGAGCTGCATGCCACCATACAGATGGCGCTTGCCCGCCGCGAAGCCGAGATCGCGGTCGAGATGAGCGAGCAGCGGCTGAAGCTGGCACTGGATGCTGCCTCGCTGGGCGTGTTCGAGTGGCGGCCAGAGGGCAACCTGCTGCGCAGCGACGGGCATCTGGGCCGCTTCTTTGGCGAACGGTCAGCGACGCTCGACGAATCCTGCCCTGCCTTTCTCGCCCGGGTACACCGCGATGATCGTGCGAAAGTGGTCGCCGCGCTCGATCGTGAGCGCAGTCTGGGTAAAGGCACACAGATCGAGTTCCGCACCGCACCGGATGAAAAAGCGTTGTATTTCGTCGAAGCCAATGTCAAGGCGTACCACACCCCTGGCGAAGGCCAGCGCGTGGTTGGCGTGCTGCGCGACGTCACCGAACGACGGCTGCTGGAGGACAAGCTGCACAAATCCAGCGTCGTGTTCCGCACCGCGGCAGAAGCCATCGTGATTGTCGACCATGAACGTCGGGTCACCACGGTTAACGACGCCTTTACCCGCATCGCCGGCTATACCGAAGAGCAGGCCAGCGGGCTGGATATCGACGTGCTGCTCCGGACCCGGCGCGCGACGGCGGACGGCGTCTACTTCTTCGAAGAGCTTGCGACCGGCCAGGAAGGCTACTGGCAGGGCGAAGTCGAATGCCAGCGCAGCAGCGGTGAGCGCTTTCCGGCCTGGCAGAGCATCAGCGTCGTGTACAACACGCATGGCAAGGTCAGCAACTTCGTCATCGCGTTCTCCGATGTCAGCGAGATTCACGCGGCCGAGCAGCAACTGAGCCATCTGGCGCATCACGATCCGCTGACCGGCCTGCCCAATCGCCTGCTGTTCGAGGACCGATTCGAGCAGGCGCTTGAACTGGCGCGTAGGGAGCAACACTACTGCCTGCTGCTGTTTCTCGACCTCGACAGTTTCAAGGTGGTGAACGACACCCTGGGTCACATCCATGGCGATACCTTGCTGTGCATCGTCGCCGAACGTTTGCGCAACACCCTGCGTGCCACCGACACCATAGCCCGCCTGGGCGGCGACGAATTCGTGATTCTGGCCGGCAGCCACAACCCGGGTTATGCCGCCGACCTTGCGCAGAAGATTCTCGATGTCCTGTGCGAGCCTGTGCCGCTGAGTGGCGATTCGATCACCATTTCCGGCAGCATCGGTATCGCCACCTATCCCAGCGATGGTGTCGATCGCCATGCCTTGATGCGCGCCGCCGACATCGCGATGTATTCGGCCAAGGCTGAAGGCCGCAATCGTTACCAGTTCTACTCCCAGGACATGGCCGAACGCAGCAATCAGCGCCTGCATCTGGAACAAGGCCTGCGTCGCGCAATCGACGGCGGGCAACTCACCTTGCACTTCCAGCCACAGGTGACCCTGCCGGACCGCCAGATCGTTGGCGTCGAGGCCTTGGTCCGCTGGCAACACCCCGAACTTGGCATGATTCCACCGGCCCGCTTCATTCCGATCGCGGAGGAAAGCGGCGTCATCGACGCGCTGGGCCGCTGGGTGCTGGAGCACGCCTGCCTGGAGATGGCCGGGCTAAAGGACGGGCTTGGCGGTCAGTTGCATCTGGCGGTCAACGTTTCGGCACGCGAGTTCATGCGCAGCGACTTCATCGACGCCTTGCGCGAAACCCTAGCACGTACCGGTTTTCCGGCTGCTGCGCTGGAGCTGGAGATTACCGAAAGCACCCTGCAGACGATCGACCGCAGTCTGGAAATCCTGGGCGAGCTGAAGAAACTTGGCATTGCCGTCAGTATCGACGACTTTGGTACGGGCTATTCTTCGCTGAGTGTCCTGCGCAATCTGCCCATCGACCGCATCAAGATCGACCGCTCCTTCATCCACGACCTGCAGCACAATCCCGACGGTGCGGCAATTGTAAAGGCCATGGTTGCACTGGCCGAATCCCTGCGCATGGACATCATCGTCGAGGGCATCGAGACGGCGGAACAGGCAGTCATCCTCACCCGCATGGGCTGTGCCGGCGGCCAGGGCTATCTGTTCAGCCGTCCGATTCCGGTCGCTGACCTGATCAAGCTGCTCGCCACACCGGATGGGGACAACGGCTGAGTCCATTCACCGCATGCATCACGGAGCAACGACAAGCCTGGCTAGCATGTAGTACGCCGGCCCCGGATAAGTACGAAGCGCGTCCTGATCGCCCTCTCCCGGCGCCTGCGAGCAATAACCCAACCGCTTCCAGAACGCCACGCTGGACTGAACCGACACCAGCGAAGAATGCGTCAGCCCAAGCTGCACGGCCTGTGCCCATGCATGTCGCACCAGCGCAGGCCCGACGCCCTGCCCCGCCAGTCGCTGCTGCACGGCCAGATCATGGATATACAGGCTGTCCGCCTCGGTCGAGGGGTAAAACCGGGCGCCCAAGGCACTCAGGCGGCCGCGAACGGACGGGTAAGCCACCAGGTAAGCGCCCACCCTTCCGTCCGCTTCGGCGACCCAGGCGGTCTGCGGCGCTGCTGCCAGACGCGCACCAATGACCTCGCGCGACTCGATGAACCCTTGCGCATACGCTTCTGCCTGAACGGCGAACACGGCTTCGATGTCGCCCGCCGACATGGGTCGGATGTTGATCATGATGCTCAAGTACTCCCCGAAGTTTCCATGTCAAAGCCCGCCATTTTGGCATTCCACCTTCCTTTGCGCACGCTTGCGCCTTTGTTTCAATGCCCCAGCTGCAGTATCCTCAATGGCATGAGGGTAATCTCCCCTGCTCAATCGGACAGAACATGCACAACACCTTGTTGATGATCCCCCTGCTCTGGCTGGGCGTCGGCCTTGCCTCTCCCGCCGATGCGGATCAGTCAATGTTCTATGGCGGCTGTGTGGATGCCAGCGGCACACCGGTCATCGCGCAACTTGCGCCAGACCAAGCGGTTGCGGTGCAGAGCGTGTCCGGCACGGACGGCGCCGTGATCCGCTACAACCCGGCTGTCGTGCCCAAACTGGGCGAGGCGGGACATCTGTTCCTGTTTGCCCATGAATGCGCCCGGCTCAACCTCGGCATGGCCCCTGGCGAGCCGCGCAACCGCGATGACAGCCGCCGTGCCGACTGCTGGGCCGGCAGCAGTCTGTTGCGCTCGGGCCTGATGTCGCTGGACGACCTCGGCGACTTGCAGGCACGTTTTTCCGGACTGGGCGCCGCAGAATGGAGCCTGCTGCCCGGCCCCCCGCGCCGCATCGACCTGCTGTCCTGTCCGCGACATCTGTCTCCATCGCTCAGCGCCCCAGCCTTCGGTCAGGAAACCTGGAACGCCTGCGCACGGCGTTGCGGTGATGCCTTGTATGCCTGTCAGCACGGAAGCGGCTCGAGCAGCAAGGCGCAGTGCGAAACCCGCCACGAAGCCTGCATGGCCGGTTGCGAAACCGGCCCAGACGCGCGCTGAAGCAGCCAGAACCGGCGCGGGCTCAGACCTTGAAACGCGCCACCAGACCGCGCAGATCTTCCGACAGCCGTTGCAGACGTTGTGCCTCACCCGCAGCGCCCACAACGGCCTGATCGTTTTGCCCGGCCATGTCGGCAATCTGGCCAACAAAGTCACCAATGCGACGAACCGCCTCAGCCTGTTCGCGCATCGCATCGGTGATCCGGTCCACCCCGTCCGAGGTGCGGGCCACCGCTTCACTGGCCGAGGAGAGTTGGCTGGCCACCTGTGCGAGAAAGCCCTCGCTTGCCGCAAGCGACTCCTGCCCGCGTTGGATCGCACCGCTGACGCCATCTGAGCGTGCATTGATCGCCTGCGTCAGACGATCAATCTCGGTGGCAGAATTGGCTGACTTCTCGGCCAGCTTTCTGACTTCGTCGGCCACCACCGCAAACCCGCGGCCTTGCTCGCCTGCGCGCGCAGCCTCGATGGCCGCATTGAGCGCCAGCAGGTTGGTCTGCTCTGCAATGTCGCGGACCTGTCCGGTCATGCCGCGAATTTCCAGCGTTGTCGCGACAAACGCCGAAACCGCGTGGGTGATCTGCTCCACCGCCGTACGCACGATGCGGATCTCGTCCTGCATCCGGGTCAGGCCCTGGTAACCCTCGTCGGTCTGCTGACGCCCCTGGCGTGCGATCTGGTCGACCTCGTCGGCATGTGCCGCAACCTGTCCGATCCGGGCCGACATCTCCCCCGCGGCGCTCGCGGTATCGTGACTGAGCCGGTTCTGTTCGGCCGACCCACTTGCCACCCGGGCGGTGGCGCCCGTCATCTCGGCTGCGGCCTGACGCAAAGCTTCGGATGAGGTCTGCAGGGTCCCGACCACGCCGCGAAAGGCCATTGCCATCCGGTTGAAACGGTCGGCCACATCACCGAGTTCGTCGTGTGTGCCGATATCGATCCGGTAGGCCAGATCACCATCGGCCAGGCGCTTTCCGCCCTCCAGCAGACGTGCCGTACCTTGCTGCAAGCTCAGGTAGGACCCCATGGACAGGTAGCCGGCAAGCAACAGGCCCAGTCCGACCAAGGCAAGATTGAGTGCGCGCTGCACAGCCAGCCCTTCGATCCTCAGCTCCAGTCTGGCCCCCAGCGCATCAATGATGCTGCGCTCCATCGCCAACGCTGCCTGCCGAGGCACCTCGGTCTTCTGCATCACTTCGGCAAACGGAATCTCGATGTTGGCGGTGTTGATCAGGCTGTTGTCGATCAGCCGACGGGTCTGGTCGATGCCCGCCTGCACCGCGGCCAGACCGCCCTCGAGCGCCGTCTTGTATTCGGGTGCGGCCCTGCCGATCTTCTCGGTGTTCTCCCGGATACGGGTGAGCTGGACATGGGCGTCGGCGACGAGACGTTCGAGACGACCGATGTCAGCACCATCAATCATCTGCACACTGGCGATGGAGGCAGCCTTGAGCCGGATCTGCACCACCGCATCGAACAGTTGCGGCAGGCGATTGACCAGCGTGTCGTACAGGTAGTTGGTATCGACCTCAGGATCCAGCGGCAGACCCGCATGATCTGCCGCCAAGCGAGCCTGTGCCGCAAGCCGATCGCCAAACCGTTGATGAAGCTCGCGAATCTCCGGGGTAGACGAGGCACCGATGACCGTCTGAAACACGTCCCACTCCTTGTCCAGCCCGGCCCAAGCCTCGTCCAGTACCTTGTCTTGCCCACTTGCATCGGATTGCCTGGCGGCTGCCAGTGCGGCACCCAGGCGTCCACGCAGGGCTTGTGCCTCCCTCGCCTGATCGTTCTCACCCAGGGAATACAGGGACGAAGCCAGCAGATGTTGATCAAGCAACTGACTGACCGCCCTCAGGGCGACTACATGCCGCACGCCCTGCAACTCGTTCTCGGTGAGGCGGAGGCGCTCGCCGACCGAACTCAGGAACTGGAACAGCAATCCAGCCACCAGCAAGCCACCAGCGGCGCCGATCAGGAGAAAACGCGGCGCAAAACGCAAGCTGTTCATCAGCTTGACGGCGGGGGCAACAAACGGGGTCATCTCTGTCTCCTCGGGGCATTGTTCTTGCCACCCCGTGGCGCGGGGCGCATGTTGTACCCGGATTCTAGGAAACATCCCCCTTGGTGCGCGCCTGTGGTTTTCCGCAAGCCAAGTGCGAAGCACGTCCCGACGTGACAGCGTCAGGGCCCCCTTATCAAGCGAACCCAAGTCAAGTGAGCAGTTCACGGCGCCCGAACCAGCGCTACACTGGGCACCATGATGAACCGCCACCGGAAACAGCAATGACCATACGCGAGATCTTGCGCATGGGAGACCCGCGCCTGCTGACGCCAGCCGAACCGGTCACCCGCTTCCCCTCACCCGAACTCGACACCCTCATTGCCGACATGTTCGACACCATGGCGGCGGCCGGTGGCGTCGGCCTGGCTGCACCTCAGATTGGCGTAGGCCTGCAGGTGGTGATCTTCGGTTTCGACCATAGCGAACGCTATCCCGACGCCGAAGCGGTGCCCAGGACCGTGCTGATCAACCCGGTGATCACACCACTGACAGACGATCTGGAGGACGGCTGGGAGGGTTGCCTGTCAGTGCCAGGGCTACGTGGCGTGGTGCCCCGCCACACCGCCATCAGGTATCAAGGCCATACGCCCGATGGCAGCCCGATCGATCGTCAGGTCAGTGGCTTTCATGCCCGGGTCGTGCAACACGAGTGCGACCATCTGACTGGAACGCTATACCCGATGCGGGTGCGTGATTTCACCCGCTTCGGCTATACCGAGGTGCTATTCCCCACCCAGCCAGACTGAAAGGCTGCCAGCGCGCCGACTCAGGCTGGAAACTCTTCGGTGTCGATCTCGGTCTGGGTGGCGGCGTTGTAGCGCGGACCGGACACGGTGCTGCGGTTGATCAGGCGCTCGACCCGCGCCACCATGTCGGCACTCAGCACGACATCTGCTGCAGCCAGATCTTCCTCCAGATGATCCAGCCGGGTCGTCCCCGGAATGGGCAGGACATGCTCACCACGCTGTAGCAGCCAGGCCAGTGCAAGCTGCGCCGGGGTGCAGCCGGCCTCGGCGGCCAGCGCAGTATAGTCGCCCAGCAAGCTCAGGTTGGCGCTCAGGTGCTCGCCCTGGAAACGCGGCATGGCACGGCGTATGTCCTTGGCGTCGAACGCGGCAACCTGGGCGGGGTCAGTCAGCGCAGCAGTGAGGAATCCGCGCCCAAGCGGGCTGAAGGCCACAAAGCTCACACCCAGTTCTCGGCAAGCATCGAGCACCGCGATTTCCGGGTTGCGCGTCCACAGGGAATACTCGGTCTGCAACGCCGCGACCGGATGAACCGCATGCGCCCGACGCAGGGTGTCGGCCGAGACTTCGGACAGGCCGATGCTGCGGATTTTGCCTTCGCGCACCAATTCGGCCATGGCGCCCACGCTGTCCTCGATCGGAACCTTCCTGTCCCAGCGGTGCAGATAATAAAGGTCGATGACGTCCGTAGCCAGACGCTGCAAGGCCTCCTCACAGGTCCGCTTGATCGTCTCGGGCCGGCCGTCAATGACGCGCTTGCCGTCCACGCCGGTCATCCCGCACTTGCTTGCCAGGGTGAAGCGCGAGCGATACGGTGACAGTACCTTGCCCACCAGGGTCTCGTTGGCACCGAAGCCATACAAGGCAGCCGTATCGAAGTGGGTCACGCCCAGGTCCAGCGCCCGGGACAGCACCTCAGCCCCTTGCTCGGGCGACGGCGGCACACCGTAGGCATGACTCAGATTCATGCAACCCAGACCAATGGCACTGACCTGAAAGGGACCGAGTTTGCGCTGCTTCATGACCTCTCCTTGACGATGCAAACGGCCCCAGCGGTAAGGCTGGGGCCGGTCAGCCGGCTGCAGACCTGCAGTCGGCATGCTCTCTTCAACTCAGACTCAGGCCGCGTTCAACTGTTGTTCGAGCTGATGCAGCACCTGGTAGCACGGCAGCACCTTTGCCACGCTTGAATTGGGCTCACGCCCTTCGCGGATGGCGGCGAAGAACTCGCGGTCCTGCAGCTCGATGCCGTTCATCGACACCGCGACCTGCGATACATCGATCTGCTCTTCCTTGCCGTTGTACAGATCGTCGTAACGCGCGATGTAGGTGCCGGTATCGCCGATGTAGCGGAAGAAGGTGCCGAGCGGCCCATCGTTGTTGAACGACAGCGACAGGGTGCAGATTGCACCGTTGGCGGCCTTGAGCTGGATCGACATGTCCATGGCAATGCCCAGCACCGAATGAATCGGCCCCTGGATTGCGTTGGCCTGCACGATCGGGCTGCCGGCCTGGTAGGCGAACAGGTCCACCGTGTGGGCTGCATGATGCCACAGCAGATGGTCCGTCCAGCTGCGCGGCTGGCCGAGCGCATTCATGTTGGTGCGACGGAAGAAATAGGTCTGCACATCCATCTGCTGGATGTTGAACTCCCCCGCCTTGACCTTATTGTGCACCCACTGATGGCTGGGGTTGAAACGGCGGGTGTGGCCCACCATCGCCACCAGTCCGGTCTCCTTCTGCAGGCGGGCCACTTCGTCCGCACCTTTGAGGGTGTCAGCCAGCGGAATCTCGACCTGCACGTGCTTGCCCGCCTTCAGGCACTGAATGGACTGGTCGGCGTGCATCTGCGTCGGCGTACACAGGATCACTGCATCCACTTCAGCCAATGCCAGGCTGTCGGCAAGGTTGGTGGTGACATGGCCGATACCGTACTTGCCGGCCACCTCACGGGTCTTCTCCAGATCACGGCCGATCAGGGAAACGACTTCCACGCCGTCGATATTCTTGATGCCGTCCAGATGCTTGATGCCGAAGGCGCCGGCGCCGGCCAGCGCTACCTTGATCGTCTTGCTCATGTCAGTTGTTCTCCAGAATGAGGTGGCCCACGGCGGTGTTGGATGCGGGCACGTGGAAGAAGCGGTGCTTCAGGGTGGGCGCAGGGCCGCCCTTGATGTCGGACATCGCGCCACGGGCGATCAACCACATCACCAGCTCGATGCCTTCCGATCCGGCTTCGCGGACGTATTCGATGTGCGGGACTTCGGACAGGCCTGCCGGATCGGCGATCAGACGGTCAAGGAAACGGTTGTCCCACTCGGCATTGATCAGACCGGCGCGCGCGCCCTGCAGCTGGTGGCTCATGCCGCCGGTACCCCAGATCTGGATCTTGAGATCCTCGTCATAGGACTCGACCGCCTTGCGGATGGCCTGGCCAAGCTGGAAGCAGCGACGGCCGGACGGCACCGGATACTGCACCACGTTGACCGCAAACGGGATGATCTTGCACGGCCAGGCATCGGGCTCACCAAACATCAGCGACAGCGGTACGGTCAGGCCATGGTCGACTTCCATCCGGTTGACGATGGTGAGGTCGAAGTCGTCCTGGATCACACTCTGCGCGATGTGCGACGCGAGTTCCGGGTGGCCGATGACCGTCGGCACCGGACGCGGCCCCCAACCTTCGTCTGCGGGTTTGAACTCTGCTGCAGTGCCAATGGCGAAGGTCGGAATCATGTCCAGGCTGAAGGCGGTGGCATGGTCGTTGTAGACCAGGAAGATCACGTCGGGCGTGTTCTCCTTCATCCACTGCTTGGAATACTCGTAACCGGCAAACAGCGGTTGCCAGTAGGCTTCGCCGGTTTTCTTGAGATCGATCGCTGCGCCGATGGCCGGCACGTGCGAGGTATAGACGGATGCGGAAATCTTGGCCATGGTCAGTCCTTGTTCTTGCCGGCGGCGCCCTGCGGCTGACGATGCGGCTGCGCGTCACCTTCTTCGCCGAGGTAGCGGTTGCCTTCGGGCGAACGCCCGCCCTTGATCATCATCTCGCGGTATTCCTCTTCGGTCATGCCGGTCATGCTGCCTGCCATCTGCTGGAAGCTGAGCCCATCGGTGGCGCCGATCTTGGCCAGGAAGTAGATGTTGCCGCCAGTGCGCATGCACCAGTTCAGGTCGCGCGCCAGCACGGCCTGCTTCTGCTCCTCGGTCATCGGCCACTCGTCGAGATAGGCGCGCTCATCGGCCTTGAAGCGGGCACGGTTGTCCGCCTTCATCAGCGACATGCAGAACTGGTTGAGCCAGTAGCCCTTGCGCGACTGCTCGGCATCAAAAATGATGGTGCCGGGCAGGTCGAGATACGGTTTGTCCAGCGCCATGATCAGCACTCCTCCGGCCAGTAGAGACGCATCGGGTTATCCACCAGCAGCTTGTGCTGCAGCTCGGCGGTAGGGGCAATGTGCGGAATGAAGTCCACCAGCAGGCCGTCATCGGGCATGTGGTCCTTGAGGTTGGGATGCGGCCAGTCGGTGCCCCACAACACACGATCGGGAAACAGCTCGACGATGCGCCGGGCAAACGGCACCACGTCCTGATAGGCCGCCTGCTCACCCTCCAGTGCCTTCGGCCCGGTGACCGACAGACGTTCGGGGCAGCTGACCTTGGACCATACGTTGGGGTTGTCGCGCATGAACTTCACGAACAGCTCGAACTCGGGCCCGTCGATCGGCTTGGTGACATCCGGACGCCCCATGTGATCCACCACCACAGTGGTCGGCAGTGCAGTGAAGAAGTCCCACAGCTCGGGCAGGTCGACCGCCTCGAAGTAGATGACCACATGCCAGCCCAGCGGCGCAATACGGTTGGCGATCTCGAGCAGTTCGTCCTTGGGGGTGAAATCCACCAGACGCTTGACGAAGTTGAAGCGCACGCCGCGTACGCCGGCTGCATGCAGGTCCTGCAGTTCCTGATCGGTGATCGAGCGGCGCACGGTGGCAATGCCACGGGCCTTGCCGTTGGACGCCTTGCAGGCATCGACCATCGCGCGGTTGTCGGCACCGTGGCAGGTGGCCTGTACGATCACATTGCGGGCAAAGCCGAGATGATCACGCAGCGCAAACAACTGGGCCTTGCTGGCATCGCACGGGGTGTACTTGCGCTCGGGCGCATAGGGAAATTCGGCGCCGGGACCGAATACATGGCAGTGGGCGTCCACCGCACCCACAGGCAGCTGGAAGCGGGGCTTGCTGGGACCGGCGTACCAGTCAAGCCAGCCGGGGGTTTTCTGGAATTCCATCAGGGGATCCTTTTTGGTGTGGGAAGCGCGCCCCTCTGGTCCCGCTGGATTGCGGGGACCGGGGCGTCGAGGTGATCAGTCGATGTACTTCAGCCCGGCCTTCTCGAGGCCTTCACGCATCTTGTACAGGTCCAGGCCGAGCACGCCGGCGGCAAACTTCTCGCGCTTCTCGCCTTCGAACGATTCGCGCTTTTCGGCCGCATCGGCAACCTGCCGGGCAAGCGCGGCAGGTACCACCACCACGCCGTCAACATCCGCAATCACCACATCGCCCGGATTGACCAGCGCACCGGCACACACCACCGGCACGTTGACCGAACCCAGCGTGGCCTTGATCGTGCCCTTGGCATGGATGGCCTTGGCAAACACCGGAAAACCCATCTTCTCCAGATCGGCCACATCCCTGACTCCACCGTCGATGATCAGGCCACGCGCACCACGGGCCTGGAAAGAGGTGGCAAGCAGATCGCCAAAAAAGCCGTCGGCATTGTCGGTGGTACATGCGGCTACCGCGACATCGCCCTCCTGCAACTGCTCGGCAGCCACATGCATCATCCAGTTGTCGCCCGGTTGCAGCAGGATGGTGACGGCGGTGCCACACATCCTGGCGCCGTTGTACACCGGACGCATATAGGGCTTCATCAGGCCGACACGGCCCATGGCTTCGTGGATGGTGGCCACGCCAAAACGTGACAGCTTGTCGACAGCGGCCTTGTCGGCGCGGACGATATTGCGCTTGACAACGCCGAGCTGGTTCAATGCCTGGGTCATTCGTACTCTCCTTACAGGCCCTTGGCCTTGAGTGCGGCATCCAGACGCGGATAGACGCGACGGGCGTTGCCTTCGTAGATGGCGTAGCGGTCTTCGGCACTGATCGCCGCCGCTTCGATGTAGCGCTTGGTATCGTCGAAGTAGTGACCGGTTTCCGGGTCGATACCACGTACCGCGCCGATCATTTCAGAGGCGAACAGCACGTTCTCGACCGGAATCACCTTGGTCAGCAGGTCAATACCCGGCTGGTGATACACACAGGTATCGAAGAAGATGTTGTTGAGCAGGTGCTCGGTCAGCAAGGGCTTCTTCAGCTCCTGCGCCAGACCGCGGAAGCGGCCCCAGTGATACGGCACCGCGCCGCCACCGTGCGGGATGACGAACTTCAGCGTCGGGAAGTCCTTGAACAGATCGGAGGTCAGGCACTGCATGAAGGCCGTGGTATCGGCATTCAGGTAGTGCGCACCCGTGGTATGGAAGCAGCCGTTGCAGCTGGTGCTGACGTGCACCATGGCCGGAATGTCGTACTCGACCATCTTTTCGTAAATCGGGTACCACTGACGGTCGGACAGCGGCGGGCTGGTCCAGTGGCCACCGGACGGATCGGGATTCAGGTTGATGCCGACAAAACCATACTCCTTGACGCATTTTTCCAGTTCGGGAATGCAGGTCGCAGGATCGACGCCCGGCGACTGCGGCAGCATGGCCGCACCGATGAAGTTGTCCGGAAACAGTTCGGAGACGCGGTAGCACAATTCATTGCAGATCGCGGCCCAGGTCGAGCTGATGTTGAAGTCGCCAATGTGGTGCGCCATGAAGCTGGCACGGGGCGAGAAGATGGTCAGGTCCGAACCGCGCTCCTTCATCAGGCGCAACTGGTTCTTCTCGATGGTTTCGCGCAGCTCGTCATCGGAGATCTTGAGCTCCGAAACCTTGGGCATGACCGAGGGATCCTTGATGCCGGCGATCTGTCTGGCGCGCCATTCTTCAAGGGCCTTGGGCGCGGTGGTGTAATGACCGTGGCAATCGATGATCATGCTTTGTCTCCTTGTGTGTTCCAGGTGGATGCGGGCACCATGACTTCGCCACGCATGATGAGGCGGGCAGTACGCAACAGCGCCGCACGAGTGACGTTCTGCGGATTGGCCGGGTCGAGCTCCAGCTCGACCGAAAACTCTCCGGTGGGGTGTTCGACCGATACCGTCCGGGCCTGCCCGTCCGCCACCACGGCGATGCCGTCGGTGACTGCGCCCTTGAGCACACAGGCCGTCCCCACGGTCACCGCCGCCAGCACGCCGATGGCGTCGTGACAGACATGCGGGATGAAACTGCGGGTGCTCAGGCTGCCGCCGTCACGGGGCGGTGCAATCAGCGTCATCTTGGGGTAGTTCTTTGGCGTCACGTCGCCCAGCCCCATGGCGTGACCGCAGGCGATGCGCAGGCGCTCGATACATGCCTTGAGCTCGGTGTCGGCATTGAGTTCGGCCACGCTTTCGTAACCCGTACGTCCGACATCGGCTGCCTTGAAGATGACCAGCGGCATGCCATTGTCGATGCAGGTAACCTCGATGCCGTCGATGATGTCGCGGACATTTCCGGTCGGCAGCAGGCCGGAACAGACCGAACCGGCCGTGTCCAGAAAATTGATCTTGATCGGTGCCGAAGTGCCCGGCACGCCGTCAATGCGCGCGTCGCCCTCGTAACTCACCTGCCCGCCCGGCGTCTGCACGGTGATGTCGCACTGCATATCGGTGTTGAGGGTGAGGACGCGAAAGGTGGAGACCTCGCCCTGCGCCCTCACCATGCCGGTTTCCAGCGCAAAAGGTACGACAGCGGCCAGCATGTTGCCGCAGTTTGGGGTGGTATCCACCGTATCCTTTTCCGGCTGCAGTTGCGCGAACAGGAAATCCAGATCGCAGCCCGGCGTGGTGCTCGGGCGTACGATGCCGACCTTGCTGGTCAATGGATTGGCACCGCCCAGCCCGTCGATCTGACGGCGGTCGGGCGACCCCATCACGGCAAGCAGGACACGATCGCGGGTCGGGATGTCCGCCGGCAGGTCGCATTCACGGAAGAACGGACCGCGCGAAGTGCCGCCGCGCATGAACAAGGTAGGAATGGCTTTTTGCATGAAGTCAATTATGGTCAGCCCCCACGCCCTGTGACAGATCGACTACGCACTAACAGCTATTGCAGTTTGCGATAACATTGAACGAGATATTCCCCGGCTTACTAGATAGATCAAACCCATGGACCTGAAACAACTCGAATACTTCGTGCGTGTTGCCGAGATGGGCAGCTTTACCCGCGCCTCGATCGCGCTGGATATCGCACAGCCTGCGCTCAGCCGCCAGATTCGTCTGCTGGAAGTCGAGTTGAGGCAGAACCTGCTGATCCGCAATGGCCGCGGTGTGACGACGACTGAAGCAGGCAAGCTGTTGCTGGAGCACGCGCGCGGCGTACTGCACCAGATCGAGCGCGCGAAGGAAGAGCTCTCGCGCATTCGCGGTGCGCTGTCGGGCCGTGTTGCCGTCGGCTTGCCACCCAGCTTGTCAAAGGTGCTGACGGTGCCCTTGGCGCGCGAATTCCGCGAGCGTCTGCCTGAAGCCACGCTGTCGATCAGCGAGGGGCTTTCGCTGACCATGCAGGAATCCTTGATCAACGGCCGCCTGGACATCGCGCTGCTGTACAACGCCCCCCCCTCACCCGAAATCGACACCCTGCCGATCATCGAGGAGGATCTCTTCCTGGTCGAACGCCTGCATCCGAAGAGCAACCTCGGGCCAATCGACCTGCGCGAACTGGCAGGTCTGCCACTGGTGATCCCCGGACGGCCGCACTCGATCCGGATGCTGGTCGAAGCCGAACTGGCCAGCCTGGGCTTTCACCCGCGCGCAGTGCTGGAGGTGGACGGCATCACCGGCATCCTCGACCTGGTCGCCGATGGCGTGGGCTGCGCGGTGCTATCGATGAATGCGGTCACCACCTCGGGCAAGGCCGGCATGCTCAACGCGCGCGCCATTGTCGAGCCACGCCTGCGCAGCCGTCTCGCCCTCGCGGTCAGCGCCAGGCGTCCAGCGACTGGAACGCAGCAGTCGATGCTGGAGCTGCTGCAATCCTTGTGCGGACGGCTGCTCAAGCCCTGAAGCAGATCAAGTCCTGACGCACATCAAATGCTGGTGTTCATCGGTTGATGCGGTTCATCGCGTGCAGGTGGCGTGACTCCGACTCGTCCCCTCTTCAGCAAGCACTCACCCAACCCGCTTCAAGATTTCCAGTCATGTGCCGTTAGTAGACGCAGCTGACTTTTCGAATTATCGTTCAATAAGTAACACTCAAAATAAAACGGCGCCACAAGCGCCAGAGGAGACCCATGAGAACAGCGTCCACACCCGCATCCGGCGGCAGCCTCGCCGTACGCACCCTGCTATACGCCGCCATTGCCCTGCAGATCTGCTTGGCACTCTTTCTTGGCCTGCTTGGCGTCAAAGGCATGTATTCCACCTTGAACGGGTTGGACGCGATGTACAACCATCGCGTCATTCCGCTACGCGACCTCAAGGTCATCTCCGACGAATACGCGGTGTCCGTGGTCAACGCCACCCAGAAAGTCCGCGACGGGACGCTGACGCCGGAAGACGGCGCCGCCGCAATGGAGAACGCCCGCCGCCTGATCGACGAAAAATGGCAGGCCTACAGCAAGGGTTCGCTGTCGACCACCGAACAGACCTTGGTGGAAACCGCCACACCGCTGATGGCCAAGGGCAATGAGATGGTCGATCTGATGATCGAACGCCTCAAGCTGGGCGCACTGAGCGAGATTCACGCGATTGCCGAGAGATCGCTATACCCCACCATCGACCCGATCGCGAACGTCATTCGCGAACTGATCGAACTGCAACTGGAACAAACCCGTCAGGACTACGATGCGGAACAAGCCAGCTTTCAGCAGGCGGTCGCCATCATGCTGGCACTGATCCTGGTTGGCGGCCTGGCATCGGGCATCGGCGGCTTTGTCTTTGCGCGCAACTTCCTGATGCGCCCGCTGGACGACGCCCGGCGGTTTGCCGACGACATCGCTTCAGGCAACCTCGGCACCCACATTCAGATCCGCCGCGACGACGAGATCGGCAAACTGACCGGCTCCCTGCTGAAGATGCAGGCAGAGTTGCGCAACATGGTGCAGCTGATTCAAGGTAACGCAGAACAGATGGCATCGGCCAGCGAAGCACTCGCAAACAGCACCGGCGCCATCTCGTCGGCCACCATCCAGCAATCCGAGGCCGCTGAGTCCATCGCCAGCGCCATCGAGCAGATGACAGTCTCGATCAGCCACGTATCGAATTTCACCGAAGATGCCCGCGTGATTGCGGGCGAATCCGGAGAAGCTTCGCAACGTGGCGCCGGCGTGATTCACCGCGTCGTCAGTGACATCGAGCGTATTGCCCAATCGGTCAATCAGTCTTCTGCGGCGATTCGCTCACTCGGCCAGCACAGCAAGGAGATTGCCTCGGTCGTGACCGTGATCAAGGAGGTTGCCGACCAAACCAACCTGCTGGCCCTGAACGCCGCAATCGAGGCCGCCCGTGCCGGAGAGCAAGGCCGTGGCTTTGCCGTCGTTGCCGACGAGGTGCGCAAGCTGGCCGAACGGACCTCGGCATCGACCGAGGACATCGGCCGTATTGTCGGCCTGATCACCACCGGTACCGACTCGGCGGTCAGGGCCATGGATGAGCAGGTCCGTAGCGTTCAGAGCAGTGTGACGCTGGCGGCCGAAGCGGGTGAAGCCATCTCCCGCATCAATGCGGCCTCCCAGAAAGTGGTCGCCACCGTCACCGAAGTGTCCTCCGCGTTGAACGAGCAATCCGCGACCAGCAGCGAAATCGCCCGTGGCATCGCCGACATCGCCGACATGAGCGGTCGCAACAGCGAATCTGCCCGCGCGGTGGACAGTTCGACACGCCAGCTCGCGCAGTTGTCCGGGCAGCTACGCGAAACGGTCAGGCGCTTCCGTCTGTAGGCGACGACTGGGTAGCAAAGACGCATCGGGGGTGGGCTACGCAGTGCTGCCGCATAGCCCACCCCCGATACCCTGATCCTACTGCCACTGCGGCCAGCGAGGCTACCGCACGCACCGTTCTCAGCGCTTGACCGGCGTCGCCAGCAACTCTTCAAGCATGTGGCCGTGACGATCCGCCTTGGTCCTCAGATAGTGCTGGTTGTTGTCATTGAGCTGGCCGAACAGGGCACGACGACTGCTGACATCAATGCCGGCGTCACACAGGGCACGCACTTTTTCGGGATTATTGGTCAGCAACTCGACTCTCTGGATGCCAAGTGCGTCGAGCATGCGGTGTGCAACTCTGTAATCCCGCTCGTCCTTGCCGAAACCGATCACCTCGTCGGCATCGATCGTATCCAGTCCCTGATCCTGCAGGCGGTAAGCACGCAGCTTGTTGGCCAGTCCGATGCCCCTGCCTTCCTGGGCCAGGTAAAGCACGATACCGCCACCCAGCGCGTGAATGGCCGATAGGCTGTTACGCAATTGCGCGCCGCAGTCGCAGCGTTCGCTACCGAACAGATCGCCGGTCAGGCAGGCAGAATGCACCCGAAGTGGCACCGCCTCGGGCCAGGCATTACGCTCTCCAAGCAGCACCGCAACATGCTCACGAATGCCATCCTCCTCCCGGAACAGCACAAACTGGGCGTCACCCAGCCCGGCAAGCGGCACGCGTGCATCACTGACCATGGTCAGCTGACCCGCACTGTCCTGGCACAAGGCCAGCGCCGCAGCGGAATCCACTTTTAGGACGTCTCCCGCCAAACGAACAGCCTCTACCGCGGCACCTTGCGTCGCCTCAACCTTGAACACCAACGCGGCTGGAATAAGCTGCGCTCTACGCATCAACTGCAGGGCTGCAGACTCCGCCACGGAAGGCATCCTCAAGGCTGGCGGCGGATCTGCCGCCAGCGCCTCCGCCCGAGCCAATGCAAACCTGATGACCTGTGCAGCCTGCACATCCTCTGCCAAGGGCAGACAGGCGCAATCACCATCCACGGTCATTCCCAGGCTTGCAAGCCGGTGACTCGACAAAACCAGCACCGGGCAAGCGCCCGCTAATGCAACCGCCTCCGCAATCCGTTCGCTGACCAGACCTTCAACTGGCAGCACCAGCGTATCTCCGTCCTCACTGCCAAGAAGCACCGGCAAACCACGACGCAAATCAAAAATGGCGCGCTCTGCTTGGCGCATGAATCAGTCTCCATTGGGGTTACAGCCGGCGGTCTGTTTCGTGGCCACGCAAGCGCATGCCCCCGCAGCGACCACCGGTAACGCGCGACTGCGACGAGTCGTGCGTGTTTTCCCGACTCGCACGGACACGAGCGAAAAAACTAAAGGTATGAACTATAACAATGGGACTGTGGATGAGGCCAGCAGGAACCGATAAATCCGCAATCAACGTCTCTTTCGATCGCGTTTTCCAGGGTGAGGGGCAGGCTTTGGGGGCAGGCCCAAAGCGCGCCTGGACAGTGCATCAGCCTCACGATTTCGATATCGGGGCACCCAGCATAGTTTCACCCACTTGAACCGACTCATCATCTGCTGAACACGCTCGACGAGCAGATTCAAATGCAGCACTGCTGTCCGCTCAGAACCATCGCAGTGACGTACAACGAAGTCGCTGTCGGAATGGAGCAGCAAGCGCTCAACCCCATTTTCTTCAGCTTTTTCTAACACACTCTGGCAGGCGAGCAGCTCAGCCACATTGTTGCACCCGGCTCCCAACGCCCGCTCACTAAACGTGAGGATATTCCCCTCAGGAGAAACAAGGACAAGTCCCAAACCGATCTTTCCAGGATTTGGCCAGGCACAACCATCAAACGAACCCAGCCACAGTTGCTGTGACGTCTCTCCCGTACCGGTTTGAACTTCACTTTCTGCTTTCAAGGAAAACTATCTCATTTTCGTCATCTAACAGAGCATCTGCTGCGCTCGTCACGTCCCCCTGCTGCATCAGATCGGAGTCGGCTTTCCGGGGAAATTGCGTGAAGTGGGAGTAGACGTAAAACACCCCAGTCTGCGTTTGGGCGAACTGGGGTGTTTTGAATGGGTTAAGTCTGACGATGACCTACTTTCACGAGAGCGGATCTCACTATCATCGGCGCGTACCTGTTTCACGGTCC
>NZ_QKOE01000026.1 GCF_003226565.1 Parazoarcus communis SWub3 = DSM 12120
ACACCCCAGAGAATCTTGCAAGTAGAAAATCAAAAAAACCAGAAATCCTACTTACACCACCTGAAACACACGCAACTCATAGTCCTCACCCTGCAACATGCCACCCAGAGGCTTCAGCTTGCTCAGAGACAGGCCTGCATCAAACGATGCACTCAGGCAAGGAACTGATCCGAGTACCAACACAGAGCCACACCTGTTCTACCGAGAGAGGCTGCTGGACTTACTCCTGGCAAAGCAGGCAGCACCCGAAGAAAGCAACGCGAACACGGCATAAACGAACAAAGCCCGGCATTGAGCCGGGCTTTGGAATTTGGTGGGTGCTGACGGGCTCGAACCGCCGACATTCGCCTTGTAAGGGCGACGCTCTACCAACTGAGCTAAGCACCCGCGCAACAGCGTAGATGCTGTGTGCTCAGGAAAGTCCGCTAGTTTACTGCATCTTTAAGGCCTTTACCAGCCCTGAATTTCGGGACCTTTGCTGCCTTGATCTTGATGTTCTTGCCTGTTCGCGGATTACGCCCTGTTCGAGCTGCGCGATCCCCTACATAGAAAGTACCAAACCCCACCAAGGTTACGGTATCTTCCAGCTTAAGCGCCTGCTTGACAGATTCGATGGTTGCATCCAACGCCTTTCCTGCTGCTGCCTTGGAAATTTCAGCGTTTTTGGCGATGGCATCGATCAGTTCGGATTTGTTCACTTCCAGCCCCCCTCATAATGTGGATCGCGTCAGAAAAACCCGGCCAAACCCAGAAACGGCGCGGGATTCCGAACCATCTCTGTCATGCTGCTCAACTCGTGGTCTTTATAGCGCGGTGAATTCCCGAGTGTCAAGACGAAACGCGGTACTTAAGAAATATCCACGTATCGCCCGACACCCAAGACAAGAGGGGAAGCAGAAACCTAGTGTGCCAAACCTTTGGTACCGGCGCCCTTAGTGCTGTCTTCAGCACCAACGGCAGCAGCCGCCGACTCCGCGATGTCAGGCAATGGCACGGGCTTACGCTCCAGGGCCAACTCCAGAACCTGATCGATCCACTTGACCGGAATGATCTCGATGGCGTTCTTGATGTTGTCAGGGATTTCCGCCAGATCCTTGACGTTTTCTTCCGGAATCAAGGCCCGCGCAATCCCGCCCCTGACTGCGGCAAGAAGCTTTTCCTTCAGCCCACCAATCGGCAACACCTCGCCACGAAGCGTGATCTCACCAGTCATGGCCACGTCGCAGCAAACCGGGATTCCCGACAATACCGAGACCAGCGCGGTCGTGATCGCGCTGCCTGCAGAGGGACCATCTTTAGGGATGGCGCCTTCCGGCAAGTGAATGTGGATGTCGCTTTTCTGATAGAAGTCATCCTCGATACCCAGCGAGCGCGCACGTTTGCGCACGACAGACAGCGCGGCCTGAATCGACTCCTGCATCACCTCACCAAGCTTGCCAGTCGTCATGACCTTGCCCTTGCCGGGCAGAACGACCGCCTCGACAGTCAGCAACTCACCACCGACTTCCGTCCAAGCCAACCCCGTCACCTGCCCGACCTGATTCTGCTTTTCGGCCACACCGAAGCTGTACTTGCGGACGCCGAGATACTTGTCGAGATTCTTGGCATTGACCACGATCTTGGAATTACGTGGTTTGAGCACCAGCGACTTCACGACCTTACGGCAGATCTTGGAGACCTCACGTTCCATGCTGCGCACGCCCGCTTCACGGGTGTAGTAGCGGCAGACATCGCGCAAGGCCTCTTCGGTCACCGTGAGCTCTTCGGATTTCAGCCCGTTGTTCTTCATCTGCTTGGGCAGCAGATAGCGTTGAGCGATGTTCACCTTTTCATCTTCGGTGTAACCCGACAGACGAATCACTTCCATGCGATCGAGCAACGGAGCAGGAATGTTCAGCGTGTTTGCCGTCGCCACGAACATCACGTCCGACAGGTCGAAATCCACCTCAACGTAATGATCCTGGAAGGTGTGATTCTGCTCCGGGTCCAGCACCTCGAGCAACGCGGACGACGGATCACCACGGAAGTCCTGACCGAGCTTATCGACCTCGTCGAGCAGGAACAGCGGGTTACGATAACCAACCTTGCTCATGTTCTGCAGGATCTTGCCCGGCATCGAGCCGATGTAAGTCCTGCGATGACCACGAATCTCGGCCTCGTCCCGTACTCCACCCAGCGCCATGCGCACGAACTTGCGATTGGTTGCCTTGGCGATTGACTGACCGAGTGAGGTCTTGCCCACCCCCGGAGGTCCGACCAGGCAAAGAATCGGCGCCTTGACCTTGTCGACACGTTGCTGGACCGCAAGATATTCGAGGATGCGTTCCTTGACACGCTCGAGACCGTAGTGATCCTTATCCAGAACCTTTTCGGCTTCGGACAGATCCTTGCTGACACGCGACTTCTTCTTCCACGGCAAGCCGATGAGGGTGTCGATGTAGTTACGCACCACTGTTGCTTCTGCTGACATCGGCGACATCAGCTTGAGTTTTTTCAACTCGGACAAGGCCTTGGCGAGTGCATCCTTGGGCATGCCTGCAGCCTTGATCTTCTTGTCCATCTCCTCGAGATCGGCACCCTCCTCGCCTTCCCCGAGCTCTTTCTGAATAGCCTTGACCTGCTCGTTGAGATAGTACTCGCGCTGGCTTTTCTCCATCTGCCGCTTGACGCGACCCCGGATGCGCTTTTCGACCTGCAGGATGTCGAGCTCGGTTTCGAGTTGGGACAACAGCTTGTCAAGACGTTCGTTGATATCGAACATCTCCAGCACTTCCTGCTTTTGCTCCAGTTTGAGCGGCAGGTGCGCAGCAATGGTGTCGGCCAGACGACCCGGCTCGTCGATACCCGCCAGCGAAGTCAGAATCTCCGGCGGAATCTTCTTGTTCAATTTCACGTACTGGTCGAACTGGGCGATGATCGCCCGACGCATGGCCTCGACCTCGTGATTATCGACCTCGGCCAGCGGGACAGGCGTTGCCTTGGCAACGAATAGCTGGCGCAGATCCTCCACCGAGTCGATGCGCGCGCGCTGCAAGCCCTCAACCAGCACCTTGATCGTGCCGTCCGGCAACTTGAGCATCTGCAGAATATTGGCGACACAGCCAATATCGTAAAGATCCTCGATCGCGGGTTCATCCTTGGCAGCGGATTTCTGCGCCACCAGCAAGATGCTCTTGCCCGCTTCCATCGCGTTCTCGAGCGCTTTGATCGACTTGGGCCGCCCTACGAAGAGGGGGATGACCATATGCGGGAACACCACCACATCGCGCAGCGGCAGTAACGGTAGTTCCAGTTGTTCGTTGGGTAGGTCAGCAGGGCCCGACATATTCTTTGTCCTTCCGATAGGGGTCACACCCATATGCGGGCGTGACCCGGGAATTCAAGTGGCGGGAAATCGCGCACTGCGCGGTAGTTCAGTTCGAACCAGACACCTTCTGCTGATCGGCATAGATCAGCAGCGGCTTGGCGCCTTCTTCGATGGTGTTCTCATCCACCACGACCTTGGCAACACCATCCAGTGCGGGCAGGTCATACATGATGTCGAGCAGCGCAACCTCAAGGATGGAACGCAGGCCACGAGCGCCAGTCTTCCGGCGGATCGCCTTTCGAGCCACCGCATGCAGGGCAGCCTGGCGGATTTCCAGCTCGACGCCTTCCATCGAGAACAGCTTCTGGTACTGCTTGACCAGCGCGTTCTTGGGCTCGACGAGGATCTGGATCAAGGCCTCCTCATCCAGTTCCTGCAAGGTCGCAACGACGGGCAGACGTCCGATCAACTCGGGGATCAGACCAAACTTGATCAGATCTTCAGGCTCGACTTGGCGGAACGTCTCAGTCAGGCTCTTGTTTTCCTTGCTCTTGACCTCGGCACCAAAACCGATCCCGACTTTTTCGGTACGGTTGCGGATGACCTTGTCGAGGCCGTCAAAAGCGCCACCGCAGATGAACAGCACGTTAGTGGTATCCACCTGGATGAAATCCTGGTTCGGGTGCTTTCGCCCCCCCTGCGGCGGGATGGACGCGATCGTGCCTTCGACCAGCTTCAGCAAGGCCTGCTGAACCCCCTCACCGGATACGTCACGGGTAATGGAGGGGTTATCCGCCTTGCGCGAAATCTTGTCGATCTCATCGATATAGACGATACCCTGCTGCGCCTTCTCGACATCGTAGTCACACTTCTGCAGCAGCTTCTGGATGATGTTCTCGACATCCTCGCCAACATAACCTGCTTCGGTCAGCGTTGTCGCATCCGCCATCACGAAGGGCACATTGAGCAGGCGCGCAAGCGTCTGGGCCAAAAGGGTCTTGCCCGAACCGGTAGGACCGATCAGCAAAATGTTGCTCTTGGAGAGCTCGACATCGTCCTTGCTGTCACCCAGATGGCGCAAGCGCTTGTAGTGGTTGTACACCGCCACCGACAGGCTGCGCTTTGCCTTGGACTGACCAATCACATACTGATCGAGGATGGCGCAGATTTCCTGCGGCGTGGGCAACTGCCCCTTGACGCTCTCCCCACCCGTATCGCCCGCAACCTCTTCGCGAATGATGTCGTTGCACAGCTCGATGCACTCGTCGCAAATGAAAACGGACGGGCCGGCAATGAGCTTGCGCACTTCGTGCTGGCTCTTGCCACAAAACGAGCAGTAAAGCAGCTTTTCGCCGCCCGTCTTCTTTTCCGACATGTTCTGGCTCTCCTGTTTCAGGTATCGGCGCGGCTGGTCAGCACCTTGTCGATGAGACCGTATTCCTTGGCAGCGGCAGCCGCCATGAAGTTATCACGATCGGTATCTTTTTCGATCTGCTCGATCGACTGGCCAGTGTGATGCGCCAGCATGCCGTTGAGGCGCTCGCGCAGATAAAGGATCTCGCGGGCGTGAATCTCGATGTCCGACGCCTGCCCCTGGAAGCCCCCCAGCGGCTGGTGGATCATGACGCGGGAGTTGGGCAGCGCGAAGCGCTTGCCCTTTTCTCCAGCCGCCAGCAGAAAAGCCCCCATGCTGGCCGCCTGCCCAATGCACAGGGTGCTGACATTGGGCTTGATGAACTGCATGGTGTCGTAGATCGCCATGCCTGCGGTCACCGAGCCACCCGGCGAATTGATGTAGAAGTAGATGTCCTTGTCCGGATTTTCGGACTCCAGGAACAGCAACTGGGCCACGATCAGATTTGCGGTGACATCGTTCACCGGTCCCACGAGGAACACCACACGCTCCTTGAGCAGACGCGAGTAGATGTCATAAGAACGTTCGCCGCGGCCGCTTTGTTCGACGACCATCGGGATCAGGCCGAGACCGACCGGCTCCCATGCGCTTTGGTGCTGTGGTGTTCCGTAGTTCATCGTGAGCCTTCCGTAGCGTTAAGCTGCATTTCCCATCAATTCATCGAATTCGACCGATTTTTCCGTGGTCTGGGCTTGCGACACGACCCAGCTCACCACGTTGTCCTCGATCACGACCGCTTCGGCTTGCGCCAGCCGCTCGGGCTGTGCGTAATACCAGCGTACCAGTTCAGACGGATCCTCGTAACTCTGAGCCATCTCGTCGACCAGGGTACGTACCTGCTCCGGCTTTGCATGCAACTCTTGTGCCTTGACCAGTTCAGCCATGATCAGGCCCAGCTTGACCCGGCGCACGGCCTGATCGGCGAACCAGGCCGGCTCGACCGGGATGTCCTTGGTCTGCATGCCGCGCATTTCCAGATCGCGCTTGGCGTTTTCAGCCAGCTGACGCGACTCGGCTTCGACCAGCGCCTTCGGCACTTCGATCGGCGTCACCGTCAACAGCGCTTCCATGACCTGCTCCTTGACCTTGGCCTGAATGCGGCGCTTCACTTCACGGCTCAGGTTGGTCTTGACTTCGTCACGCAGCTTGGCGACATCACCGTCGGCCACGCCGAGCGCCTTGGCAAAGTCGGCATCGACTTCAGGCAGCTTCGGCGCCTCGACCTTCTTCACCGTCACTTCGAACTGCACCGTCTTGCCGGCCAGGTGCGCCGCGTGATAGTCCTCAGGGAAGGTCATATCGAAGGTCTTGGACTCACCTGCAGCCAGACCGGTCACCGCCGCTTCGAAATCCTTCAGCATCGAACCCGCACCGATCACGAACGGGAAATCCTGTGCCTGACCGCCTTCGAACAGCTCGCCATCCTGACGACCCGCAAAGTCGATCACCACGCGATCGCCTTCTGCCGCTGCACGCTCGGCCACATCGAAAGTCGTACGCTGCTTGCGCAGCACTTCGATCGTCTTGTCCACTTCGGCATCGCCGACTTCGAGCACTGGGCGCTCGATCTCCTGCGCCGACAGATCACCCAGGGCCACATCGGGATAGACCTCGAACACGGCGCTGAATTCAAGCTGCTCGGCATTGGAGCCTTCCTTGGGCTCGATGCGCGGGTAGCCGGCAACGCGCAGATTCTGGCTACGCACCGCTTCACCAAAGGCCTTCTCCACTGCAGCGCCGATCGCTTCGGAGCGGGCTTGCGGCTCGTAGGTCTGGGCGACGATCTTCATCGGCACCTTGCCCGGACGGAAGCCGGGCATTTTCACCGTGCGGGCCATCTTCTTCAGGCGCGCCTCGACTTCCTTGTTGATGTCCGCCATGGTGACGGCCATGTCGATGCGGCGCTCCAGCGCGCTGGTGGTTTCCTGGTTGGTCTGCATTAAATCGATCCTGACAAGTCAAAAATACTGCCGACACGACCGTTTTACCCAGGTAGTCCCTAGCAAAAAACCGGCCATGTGCAACATGGGCGAAAAAATCAAACATTGATTCTAGCACAGGGCCCGGGCCTTCCTTCCAGCGCCTCTGACGGCGCAGAATGCACGACAGAGGGTGAAAAAATGCACGGCGCGTGATGGAACTCCATCGCAACGACCGCCTCTCAAGGGGGAGAATGGCTTTGTATCAGAGACAGCACAACTGCCGATGATGCATTGATGTGATCGACGAAACTGAAACCGGGTCATCAGGCCCGAACGAGCAGGAGACGTCATGATGAGCATCTTCAACGCCTACCAGGCCCGCTTCGAAGCCGCCCGCGAAGACGAAATGTCGATCCAGGAATACCTGGACCTGTGCAAGCAGGATCGCGCGGCCTACGCCACCGCTGCAGAGCGGATGCTGATGGCGATCGGCGAACCGGAGCTGGTCGATACCCGCCTCGATCCGCGCCTGTCACGGATCTTTTCCAACAAGGTTCTAAAGCTCTACCCGGCCTTTCGTGACTTCTACGGCATGGAGGAAGTCATCGAGCACATCGTGTCGTACTTCCGACATGCGGCACAGGGACTGGAGGAAAAGAAACAGATCCTCTACCTCCTCGGCCCCGTCGGCGGCGGCAAGTCGTCGCTCGCCGAAAAACTGAAATCCCTGATTGAGCGCGTGCCCTTCTATGCCATCAAGGGTTCGCCGGTCAACGAGTCCCCTTTGGGATTGTTCAACGCCCTTGAGGACGGTCATATCCTTGAAGACGACTACGGCATTCCCCGCCGTTACCTCGGCACCATCATGTCGCCCTGGGCCGTAAAGCGCCTTCATGAATTCAACGGCGACATCACCCGGTTCCGCGTAGTCAAGCTGACGCCGTCGGTGCTGCGTCAGGTTGCCGTCGCCAAGACCGAGCCAGGCGACGAGAACAACCAGGATATTTCCTCGCTGGTCGGCAAGATCGACATCCGCAAGCTTGAGCAATATTCGCAGAACGATCCCGACGCCTACAGCTACTCCGGCGGTCTGTGCCTGGCAAACCGCGGTCTGCTTGAGTTCGTCGAGATGTTCAAGGCACCGATCAAGGTCCTGCATCCGCTGCTGACCGCCACTCAGGAGGGTAACTACAAGGGTACCGAGGGCTTCGGGGCGATTCCGTTCGATGGCATCGTGATGGCACACTCGAACGAGTCCGAGTGGGTCGCGTTCAAGAACAACAAGAACAACGAGGCCTTCCTGGATCGCATCTACACGGTCAAGGTGCCCTACTGCCTGCGGATGTCGGACGAGATCCGCATCTACGAGAAGCTGCTTGTGCATAGCTCGCTGTCCGAAGCGCCTTGCGCGCCCGACACACTGAAAATGCTGGCGCAGTTCTCGGTGCTGTCGCGGCTGAAAGAGCCCGAGAACTCCAGCATCTTCTCCAAGATGCGGGTCTACGACGGCGAGAACCTCAAGGACACCGACCCCAAGGCCAAGAGCTACCAGGAATACCGCGACTACGCCGGCGTCGACGAAGGCATGACCGGACTCTCTACCCGGTTCGCCTTCAAGGTGCTATCACGCGTGTTCAACTTCGACCACCGCGAAGTCGCAGCCAACCCTGTGCACCTGATGTATGTGCTCGAGCAACAGATCGGCCAGGAGCAGTACCCCCCCGAAACCGAGGCTCGCTACCTGGCCTTCATCAAGGAATACCTTGCACCGCGCTACGCCGAATTCATCGGCAAGGAGATCCAGACCGCCTATCTCGAAAGCTATTCCGAGTACGGCCAGAACATCTTCGACCGTTATGTCATCTATGCCGATTTCTGGATTCAGGATCAGGAGTTCCGCGACCCGAACACCGGCGAGATCCTCGACCGCTCGGCATTGAACGAAGAGCTTGAGAAGATCGAAAAACCGGCTGGCATCAGCAACCCGAAGGACTTCCGCAACGAAGTCGTCAACTTCGTGCTGCGGGCCCGGGCCAAGAACGAAGGCCGCAACCCAAGCTGGACCTCCTACGAGAAGCTGCGTGCCGTCATCGAGAAGAAGATGTTCTCCAATACCGAAGACCTGCTGCCGGTGATCAGCTTCAATGCCAAGGCCAGCGCCGATGAGCAGAAGAAGCATCAGGACTTCGTCAACCGCATGATCGACAAAGGCTACACCGAGAAGCAGGTCCGCCTGCTGTGCGAATGGTATCTGCGCGTGCGCAAATCATCCTGATGACCTCAGTGCCGTGCCCTACCCACAACGACAGGTAGTGGGCCGGGAATGGCAAACCTGGAGGAAGGTATGGTCCGGATCATCGATCGGCGTTTCGACAGCAAGAACAAGAGTGCGGTAAACCGCCAGCGCTTCGTGCGCCGTTTCAAGCAGCAGATTCGCCGTGCGGTGTCCGACGCAATCCAGGGGCGCTCGATCCGCGACCTCGACAATGGCGAGAGCGTGTCGATTCCTGCCAAGGACCTGTCCGAACCTCACTTCCAGCATGGCAAGGGTGGCATCTGGGAACAGGTGTTTCCCGGCAACGACCAGTTCAGCACTGGCGATCAGGTCAAGCGCCCGCAAAGCGGTGGTGGAGGCGGCGGCGGTGGGGGCAAGGCGAGCAAGGACGGCGAAAGCGAGGACGATTTCGTCTTCCAGCTGTCGCGCGAGGAGTTTCTCGACATTTTCTTTGACGACCTCGCCTTGCCCAACCTCGTCCGCACCCAGTTGGCCCGGGTCACAGATTTCAAGACCCAGCGCGCCGGCTTTACCTCGACCGGGGTGCCGGCCAACATCAATATCGTCCGCTCGATGCGCAGCGCGCTGGGTCGCCGCCTGGCACTTGGCTCGCCCTACAGTGCCCGCCTGCGCGAACTGCAGCAGGCCGTGGATGAAGCCATCGCCATCCATGGCGAGGACAGCGACGAAGTTCGCCAACTCCGCGACGAACTCGGCCGCCTGCGCGCCAAGATCGACGCCATTCCCTTCATCGACAGCTTTGATCTGCGCTACAACAACCGGGTGAAGATTCCCTTGCCGACCACCCAGGCGGTGATGTTCTGCGTGATGGATGTTTCCGGATCCATGGACGAGGAAAAGAAATCCACCGCCAAGCGTTTCTTCATGCTGCTCTACCTGTTCCTGAACCGCACTTACGAGCACATCGAGGTGGTGTTCATCCGCCACCACACCGTCGCCAAGGAAACCGACGAGGACGAGTTCTTCCACTCGCGGGAGTCCGGTGGCACCGTGGTGTCCAGCGCCCTGGTGCTGATGCGGGACATCATCCGCGAACGCTACGCGGGCGGCCAATGGAACATATATGGGGCGCAGGCCTCCGACGGCGACAACTGGGACAACGATTCGCCCATCTGCCGGGACATACTTTCCAGCGAAATCCTGCCCTGGTGCCAGTACTTCGCCTACATCGAGATCACGCCGGGCGAACCGCAGAACCTGTGGCGCGAATACACCAAGCTGATCGGCACCAGTCCCAGCTTTGCCATGCAGCGCATCGAGTCACCGGCTGACATCTATCCGGTGTTCCGCGAACTGTTCAAGAAGAGCCTCGCATGAAACGCGACCTCAAGCCCCAGCCCCTGCCCTCCGGATCGGAATGGTCGTTCGAGAGCATCGACCGCTACCACGCCGAAATTGCCCGTGTCGCAGCCGCCTACAAGCTCGACACCTATCCGGTACAGATCGAGATCATCACTGCCGAACAGATGATGGATGCTTACGCCTCCGTTGGCATGCCAGTCAACTACCACCACTGGTCGTTCGGCAAGCATTTCCTGTCCACTGAAAAAGGTTACCGGCGAGGGCAGATGGGGCTGGCCTACGAGATCGTCATCAACTCCAACCCCTGCATCGCCTATCTGATGGAGGAAAACACCCTGCCGATGCAGGGGCTGGTCATTGCCCACGCCGCCTATGGTCACAACAGCTTCTTCAAGGGCAACTACCTGTTCCGCACCTGGACCAATGCCGACGCGATCATTGATTACCTGATCTTTGCACGCAACTACATTGCCCGCTGCGAAGAGCGCTATGGCGAAGAAGACGTCGAACTGCTGCTCGACTCCTGCCACGCGCTGATGAGCCTGGGTGTCGACCGCTACCGTCGCCCCCCCAAGCTATCGCTGGCCAAGGAAAAGATGCGCCAGCAAGAACGCGAGGAGTACCTGCAGACCCAGGTCAACGACCTGTGGCGCACACTGCCGGTGCACGAAGCCCGCGGAGGCGCTGCGCAGGAAAGCCGCTTCCCGGACGAACCGGAAGAGAACCTGCTCTATTTCATCGAGAAGAATGCCCCACTGCTCGACCCCTGGCAGCGCGAAATCGTCCGTATCGTGCGCAAGATTGCGCAGTACTTCTTCCCGCAACGTCAGACCCAGGTCATGAACGAGGGCTGGGCCACCTACTGGCACTACACCTTGCTCAACACCTTGTACGATGAGGGCCTGCTCTCTGACAGTTTCATGCTCGAGTTTCTCCAGTCACACACCAATGTGGTCTACCAACCCCCCTACAACGTGCGCTGGTACAACGGCATCAACCCCTATGCGCTCGGCTTTGCAATGTGGACGGACATCCGCCGCATCTGCGAGAACCCGACCGACGAAGATCGCGAGTGGTTTCCCGAGATTGCCGGCAGTGACTGGCAGGACACCTTCGATTTTGCCATGCGCAACTTCAAGGACGAGAGCTTCATCGCCCAGTACCTGTCGCCCAAGGTCATGCGCGACTTCCGCATGTTCGCCATTCTCGATGACGAACACGAGCAGAACCTGAAGGTCTCGGCAATCCACGACGATTCCGGCTTCCGCCGGGTACGCGAGATCCTGTCCGAGCACTACAACCTAGGCAGTCGCGAACCCAACATCCAGGTGTGGAACGTCGACCTGCGCGGCGATCGTTCGCTGACGCTGCGCCACCAGGCCTGGCGCAAGCGACCGCTCGGCGACACCACCACCGAGGTCATGAAGCACATCGCCCGGCTCTGGGGCTTTACCGTCCGTCTGGAGTCGGTCGACGAACAGGGCACGGTGGAACTCATCAACGAGACTCGGCTGGAGAAGCGCAAGACACGCGACTGAAACCGGGCCCACCCGTCAGTGCAGCCCGCGGTGCAAAAATGCGCCGCATTACGGCGTTCAGAACTTAGAATCGGGGCTTCCCCAGCACGAGCGGCCCCACATGTTCACTCCCGCCCAACCGATCTACCCCGTCTCCGGCATCCGCGAGATCGAGCGCAAGCTCATCCCGAGTGCCCGTCCGCCGCTGATGGAGCGCGCCGGACGAGCGGCGGCCGAAGATGCGGTACGCCTGATCATGGACCGCCCCGGGCCCATCCTCATTGCCTGCGGCCCCGGCAATAACGGCGGCGACGGGCTGGTCATGGCGCGCCAGCTGCGACAGGCCGGCCGCGAGGTGATCGTCGCCTTTGCCGATGATCCGGGCGAACTCCCGCCCGAAGCAGCAAAGGCCTATACCGATTTCATCCATGCCGGTGGTGGCACGGTTTCCGATCTGCCTGCGGCACCCGCCAATGGCTGGGCGCTGGTCGTCGACGCCCTGTTCGGCATCGGCCTCAGACGGCCGATCGAAGGTCGCTACGCGACCTGGATCACCACGATGAACGCCCAGCGCGCGCCACGAATGGCGCTGGACGTCCCGAGCGGACTCGACGCCGATACCGGCAAGCCGCTGGGCACCTGCTTCCGCGCCACCCACACCACCACCTTCATCGCCCTCAAACCAGGCCTGCTGACGCTGGATGGACCGGATCATTGCGGTGAAATCTCGGTGCAACGCATCGACATCGACGCGCCTGCCTGGGTGCCCGCCAAGGGGCAATGCATCCGCCCCAGCATGTTTCGCGATCGCCTGGTACCACGCCCGCGCAATGCCCACAAAGGCATCTATGGGGATGTCGGCATCCTCGGCGGCGATCGCGGCATGGCCGGTGCTGCACTGCTGGCCGCACGCGCCGCACTATGGCTGGGCGCTGGCCGGGTGTATGGCGGATTGCTGGACAAGGACGCACCCACGGTCGATAGCCGTTATCCCGAGATGATGTTGAGGCCTGCCGATGCGCTGCCCGAGTCACTGTCGGCCCTCGCCGTCGGACCCGGCCTGGGCACCAGCGCGATGGCACTCGAACTGTTGACGGCGGCCATCGAACGCGAGATCCCACTGGTGCTCGATGCCGACGCGCTCAACCTGGTCGCGCAGAAAACCGCCCTGGGCAGCGCGCTGGCGGTACGCAAAGCGCCCACGCTGATGACCCCCCACCCCGCTGAGGCTGGCCGGCTGCTGTCGTCCACCACGGCCCAGGTCCAGCATGACCGTCTCGCCGCCGCGCTCGACCTTGCCCGCCGCTATCATGCCCTCGTCGTGCTGAAGGGCTGCGGCAGTCTGATCGCCACACCCGACGGGCGCTGGTTCGTCAACACCACGGGGCATCCGGGCATGGCCACGGCAGGCATGGGCGACGTGCTGACCGGGCTCGTCACCAGCCTGCTGGCTCAGGGCTGGCCACCAGAATCCGCCCTGATTGCCGCGGTACACCTGCACGGTGCAGCTGCCGACCGGCTGGCGCGGGAAGGCATCGGCCCGATCGGACTGACTGCTGGAGAAGTCGTCGATGCTGCGCGGGGGGTCTTCAACGGCTGGATGGTCGAGGCTCAGCGCGGCACGCACTGAGCCCGGCCCGGATATCGCCTGGCGCACCCGTCGTCCACCACCGTCCACAACGCCTCCTCCACACGCCTTTCGCACCGGAACCCTCATGCCTGAAGTCACCCCCGGGGTCGCCCGCAGCATCCTGCTGCTGTCGGGCGCCTTATTCCTTTTCGTGCTGCTCGATGCCACCGCGAAGCACCTTGGCCAGACCTACCCGGTCCCCATGCTGGTGTGGGCGCGCTACGCGGTGCACTTCGTGCTGATGATGGTCTTCCTGGCACCCTCGATGCGCATGCGTCTGGTCAATACCCGCCGGCCCTCACGCCAGATCATCCGTGCCGTGTGCCTGCTCGGCACGACCTTCTTCGGCATGGCCGCGCTCGCCCGCATGCCGCTGGCCGAAACCACTGCCATTGTGTTTGCCGCGCCGTTGATCGTCACCCTGCTCGCGCGGCCGTTGCTGGGTGAGCAGATCGGCTGGATACGCTGGGGCGCCGTCATCGTCGGCTTTGTCGGTGTGCTGCTGATCGCGCGCCCGGGCAGTGGACTGGTCACCGACGGCGTACTGTTTGCCCTTGCCGCAGCACTGTCGTATGCCGTCTACCAGATCCTGACCAAGCAACTTGCACCGACAGAAAGCCCGGTTACGATGCTGTTCTACACCGCGCTGGTCGGCACCTTGGCGATGAGCCTGCTGCTACCCTGGATCTGGGGTGGACCGACGCCCGACCTGATCGATGGCCTGATGATTGCCTCGCTGGGCCTCTACGGCGGGCTCGGCCACTTCCTGCTGATCCGCGCCTTCAGCGGTGCACCGGCCTCGGTGCTCTCGCCCATCCTGTACATGCAGCTGATCTGGGCCACCCTGGTTGGCTGGCTTGCCTTTGGCCACCTGCCGGATGGCCTTGCGCTGGCAGGCATCCTCACCATTGGCGGCGCCGGGGCGATGATCGCGCTGGACAGTCGCAAGCCAGCCACAGGTCCGCGCCACAAGGTCTGAGCACCGGATGCTAGAATTCGCTCCCGGCAACCTCCAACTACGCACCGTCATGCTCTCCGAACAGCTTCGCGTCGAAATCCAGCGTACCGTCGCCGCCTCCCTGGCCGAGGACATCGGCACGGGCGATCTGACCGCCCGCCTCGTTCCGCCCCAGGCCGAGGCCGTGGGCCGGGTCATCACCCGCGAGGATGCCATCATCTGCGGTACCGCTTGGTTCGACGCCGCCTTTGCCGCGCTCAGCCCGGCCGCCACAGTCAATTGGCTGGTCAAGGACGGTGACCGGGTCGAAGCAGGCCAGCAGTTGTGCGAGGTCTTTGCCCGCGCCCGCGTGCTGCTGACAGCCGAGCGTACTGCACTCAACTTCCTTCAGTTGCTGTCAGGTACGGCCACCGTCACCCGGCGCTTTGTCGATGCCGTCTCCGGAACCCAGGCCAGCATCGTCGACACCCGCAAGACGCTGCCCGGCCTGCGGCTGGCACAAAAGTATGCGGTTGCGATTGGCGGCGGGGTCAACCACCGTATCGGCCTGTACGACGGTATCCTGATCAAGGAAAACCACATCATCGCCGCAGGCGGCATACGCGAGGTCGTCGCCCAGGCACGCGAGATCGCCCCTTCCAACGTCTTCATCGAAGTCGAGGTCGAAACCCTCGACGAACTGCGCGAAGCGCTCGATGCCGGCGTCAGCATGATCCTGCTCGACAACATGAGCCTGGAAGAAATGCGCGAAGCCGTCTCCATCACCGCGGGCCGCGCACTGCTCGAGGCCTCGGGCGGCGTCAATCTCGAACGCGTTCGCGCCATTGCAGAAACCGGCGTCGACCGCATCTCGATCGGCAGTCTGACCAAGGACGTACGCGCGCTCGATCTCTCCTTGCGCCATATCGAAGCCTGACCCCTTGCCGGGGCAGACCCTTGCCCCGGCAAGGCCTGTCTCACGCCCCGGCACCGTCGCAGTCCCGCAGCCTGAACCGGAAAACGCCGAGTGCGCCGGCTCAGTCGTCCACGGCAACCTCCACACCATCCAGCTTGGAGAAGGCCTCCAGCAGTATCGCGGTCAGTGCATGCATGGGCCCGAGCGCAGTCTCCGCGGGATACACACCCCTGATGAAACCGCGCTCACGCAAGGTCCGGCTCAGGCGCGCATTGGCACTGATCACATGCACCGGCACCTCCCAGTTTGCCCCCGGCCCCGTCACGCTGCCCACCGGCTGATGGTCGCCAACAATCACCAGCACCAGGTCGGGCGAGGCACGCTCATTGAGGTACTGAGCCAGCCAGGTCAGGGTGTAGCGCATGGACGCAACATACGCCGGTCTCGGATCCGACCACGACACCGGCTCGGCAAGCACGGCAGCATGCGTAGCCGCATCGTAGGCATCGCTGTGCTCCAGTGCCGCCCAGTTGTCCACCCAGGGTGCAAGGGGCCGGAACGGTGCATGCGACGAGACGGTAGGAAAGACCACAAACCGCGGCCGACCCGGCTGCTCACGCCCTGAATCGAACTCCTGCACATGCAGCAAGGCCATTGCCGCCTGATCGGGCACACGCCAGTAGCCAAAAGCCGGTCCGCGATACCCCAAGGTGTGGACATCGGCAATGCGCTCATAGCCGTAATAGGCACCTTCCGGCCAGGGCATCTGTAACCCGGGCATCCAGCCGACCGTGCGATAGCCATGACGGGCAAAGTGGCCGGTCAGCGTAGGTCGGTCGGACGCCAGCAGGGTTTCGTAGGTGCCGGCGGGCGCGGTATCCACGCCCGACAAAAGCGCCGAATGCGCCAGCCACGACCCACCCCCGAAGGTCGGCGAAACCACCCGTGCCGATACCACCTCACGGCCATCCCGGCGTATCGCCGCATCCAGCACCGCCCGCGCATCTTCCAGCTGCGCGGCCAGATCTCCATCATCCAGCGTGATCGCACCATAGGCTTCGGCAAAGAGCACAAGCACGTCCCCGCCGCCCAGCGCCGCAAGATCAGCGCGGGCAAAGGCCTCGACCGGGCTATCCGACAGCAGCAAGGCCTGGCGCGCCGGGGATACCGCATCGCGCCACTGCAGCACCGCGCGATGGACTGCCGGGGTCGCTGCATCAGCAAACAAGGGTCGCCCCTCGCGATCGAACCACGGCTGCCACATGTGGAACGCCACCGGCAAGGCCATGCCCGCGAGCACCGCCCACAAGCGCCCCCCACGCACCGACGAGAACCCGCCAATCCAGACCGCGCAGCACCGTACGATCAAGAACAATGCGGCGATCCCGAGCAGCACCGCACATCCGGTCCACAGCACCCGCGCGGCTGACTGCCCGGACCAGGCCATCAGCAACACCTGCCACGCATGCCGACCGTCCCAGTACAGGTTCACCGGCCGCCCCAGCACGGCCGGCACGGTAACGTCGATGTAACGCACCAAGACCAACAGCACGAACACTGCCGCCCATGTCGAGCACATACTGGCAGGTACCCGCCCGCGCAAGTGTGCGAAAACCACCAGACCTAGCACCAGCACGCAAGCCTCGGGCGCCAGTTGCGGCCGCAGCACCACCCCGATGCCGGGCCAGTCGTTGCCAAAACTGAGCAAGGCGTTGAGCAGCATCACGACCAGTACAAAGCCAAGCCAACCCAAAGATTGGACCACGGCGGCCGCACGGCTTCGACCTTCAGACCCCATTGGCGACGCTCACTTCCAGGTACACTCCTGTCTGCGGGATGATGGCGCCCCATCTGCGCGCCTTACGGACCCACTCATCCCTTACCCCACTCATCCCTTACCCCACACCTATCACCGGCCCCGGCACGATTGCCCGAAACCCGGGCATGCGGCCCATCACGGACTTTATCCACTCTAACGAAACTCGTGGTGCAATGACGCCTCCAACACCCCGATGTTCCCCGAGCCCCCCGTCATGAGCCTGCCCGCACACCGTTACTGGTCCAATCTGAGCACCGAAGACATCCGCCAACGCGTCGGCCCTGCCACCGTTGCCGTGCTGCCACTGGCCGCCATCGAACAGCACGGTCCCCATCTGCCGCTATCGACGGACCTCGATATCGGAATGGGCCTGGCCGAGGCCGCATTCGCCCGTCTGCCTGCCGAGATCGACGCCCTGCTGCTCCCGCCCCTTGCGATCGGGCTCAGTCTGGAACATGCGCATTTCCCCGGCACACTGAGCCTGTCTCCCACCACCGCTCAGGCGGTGATTGCCGAGGTCGGTGGCAGTATCGCGGCGGCCGGCGTGCGCCGCCTGATCCTGTTCAACAGCCACGGCGGCAACAAGGCTGTCGTGGACCTGGCCGCGCTGGGCCTGCGTGCAACCCATGACATGCTGGTGGTACGTGCCAATTATTTCCGCTTCGCCCCGCCGGCCGATGCCCTTCCGGCACAGGAGCTGCGTCATGGCTTGCACGGCGGTGCGCTCGAAACCTCGATGATGCTCCACCTCGCCCCCGCCAAAGTCCGCACCGACGCACTGGCAAACTGGTCCTCGCTCGGCTGTACCCTGGCAGATCATGACAGGCGTCTGGGCCCGGAGGGGGAAGCCGGTTTTGCCTGGCTGGCCGAAGATCTGAACCCTGCTGGCGTGACCGGCAATGCGCTCCTCGCCAACGCGGCCCTCGGCGCCCGCCTGGTCGAGCACTTCGCGGCGGTTCTGGCCGAGCTCATCCTCGACACCGCCCGCTTCGACCTGGCATGGCTGGGGTCCCGTCCGCAGGCAGACCAAGCCCGACAACCCTGAGGTGACGATGAACTTCCCGCATGCCGAACCTGCGCTCACCCACACACTCCTGGGGCCGGACACCGCCTGGCGGCGGATCCTGCAGGCGCGCGATCATGATTGGCAGCATACGCCACTGCTGGAAACGACCGAAGACGGCTGCGTGTTGCGGATCGAGCGCGGCGGCACCTGGCATGCCATGCCCGCGGCCAGCACCGCGGCCCGCGAACTGTTCGATCTTTTCCTGCCCTTGGTCGCAGGCACCGGAGTGCGCACCATCGGCCAGTTGGGTCAGAGTCTGGACGGCCGCATCGCCACCGAAACGGGGCATTCGCATTACATCAACGATCCTGAAGCCCTCACCCATCTGCATCGCCTGCGCGCCGTCGTCGACGCGGTGCTGATCGGCGTGGGCACGGCCAACGCCGACAACCCCTTGCTGACCGTGCGCCACGTTGACGGCCCGCAACCCCGGCGGGTCATACTCGACCCGAATGGACGCATTCGTCCGGACCTGAGTCTGTTACATGACGGCACCGCACCGGTCCTGCTGATCCAGTCTCCCGCCTCAAGCCACGTGGCTCAAGCCTGCGCTCACCATGTGGAGCGCATCGTACTGCCGCTCGAAGGTCGGGGCTTCTCGCCGACGGGCATCCTGGACACCTTGGCCGCACGAGGACTACATCGCATCCTGGTTGAGGGGGGCGGCGATACCCTGTCGCGTTTTGTTCAGGCCGGACGCCTTGACCGTCTGCACCTGCTGGTCGCGCCCCTGCTGATTGGCTCGGGTCGCCCGGGACTCTGCCTTCCCCCCATCGACACCTTAGACAGCGCCCTGCGCCCAGTCAGTCGCAGCTATGCCTGCGGACGCGACACCATCTTCGATCTCCAGCTGCGCTGATCAGCGCCGAGGTGGCAGAGCCTCGCCGGCCTGTGCGGCAAGCACCCCACCCCGCCGCAACAACAGCAGCCCACCAGGCACACTCGACAGCAGCACCACCACGCCGTAGACAAGCGACACCGCCAACCCCTCCGCGGGTGGCAGACCCGCCAGCAACCAGACCCCGGCGGCGGCCCCCTCACGCACGCCCCAACCCGCCATCGTCAAGGGCAGGGCCATCGCCAGCAGGACCGGGGGCAGCAACGGCAACAACTCGGCCAGCGGCCGCGCCACGCCGATCGCACGCGCACAGCAGACAAAAACCAGCACATAGCTCGCTGCCAGCAGCAAGGAGAGCACCAACTGCACCGCCAGCACATCGGGCTGGATCAGGGCTAGCTTCAAGTCCCGCCCGAAGGCCCGCAGGCGGGAACCCATCCGCGCCCACCCCCATACCGCGCCGCCCAGCAGCACAAGCAGCAGCAACGCGCTCCCCGCGCTGGTCGTCACCCCATGCTCGATCACTGCCGCGCGCAGCGCCGGTGACGCCGCCACGCCCAGCACGGCAAGCAGGATCATGGCCAGTTGCCCGGAAAGACGCTCGATCAGCACCGCGTGCCAGGCCGCAGCGCCGGCCTGCTGCCAGCGCGCGTGCCTCCAGGCACGGCCAAGATCGCCTGCCACGCCACCGGGCAGCACCTGGTTGATGAAACTTGCCAGGTAGTATTCGCCCAATGCCCGCCGCATCGGCAAGGCCATTCCCAAGCGCCCTGCGGTAAAGCGCCAGCGCCATGCGGACAGCACAAGCTGCGGCAACACCATCAACAGCGCGGGGGCCAGCCACCAAGGGTCAAGTGCAATCCGCGCCGCCTGCCAGCTCGCCCACACTTCAAGCGGGTCAAGCAGCCAGACCAGGCCCAGCAATAGCGCAGCGCTGATCAAAAGCCGCAAGCTCGCCCTCAGACGCAAGCGCAGCCTGTCAGTCATCGCTGCGCGTTGCAGGCAAGGCCAACACATCCACATGACCGACTTCAATCCCCCCCGAACCGACCTCCATCCAGGCACGGCGGCGCCCCCCCCAGCGCCTTATCCCCTCGGCCTCGCCGGGTGACTGCTCAATCGCCGCATCCAGCCAGCCTTGCAGCAAGGCCAGTGCCAGAGCACGATCATCCGCGCGGTCCAGCGCCAAGCGCCACGGACTGGGCGCCGTCATCACCACCAACCCAAGCGTCTGAAGGTGGCGGACCAGGTTGGGCGCCGCCGCCGCACCCAAGGCCCCCTCCGGCCCCTTGTCGCGACGCTGATGCGCGTTGAACAAGGCGCACACCTTGTCATCGTCCGGATCGCTGACGGGCCTGCCGCCGGCGTCAAGGAAACGCCAGCCACCATCGACGCTCAGGGTCACCAGCAAGGCTGCGCCGGCTGCAGCAAGCTGATCTGCGAGCAGCCGCAACCAGCGATCTCCCACCAGATCAATCAAGGCCGAGGCCGTCACCAGATCCATGCCGTGAAAGCCCTCGCCGACACGATCTGCAAGATCACCACAACGACTGGACACGATCGGCGTTCGCCCGGCTTCATCCGCCGCAGACGCGACACGCGTCGTCGCCCGGGCAAGCAGCGCGGCATCGTGATCGAACAGGTGCCAGTGCTGAGGCCCGGGTAGGCGCGGCGCAAGGTAGACCCCATTGGCCCCACTGCCCGTCCCCAGATCGATCAAGTTCAGCAGGGTCTGTCCGCCCGCCAGTCGGCGTCGCAGGTGCATTGCCAGTTGCTTGTCGAGCACTGCAGCCCGCGCCCGCCGATCTGCCTCGGCACGCAGGGCAAGCCAGCTGTCGGCAAAGACCAGACCGGGATCCGGCCCGGCGGCCTGAAGGGTGGCCCGGTGTGCCGGCTTGTGATCCGTCTGAGTCATACCCCCTCCAGGATGGAGTCGAACGCCGCTGCCACCTGCGTCCAGCCGCGCAGATGGATGCGCCGCTGGCGGGCACCCGCCCTCAGTCGTGCGCGCAGCGCCCCATCTGTCAGCACAAGGCGCAAGGCCTCGGCCAAGGCATCGACATCCCCTGGCGGAACCAGCAGGCCCGCCCCTGCCGGCACGGTCTGCGCCAGCGCCCCGCCTCCGGTCGACACAATCGGCAGGCCATGAGCCAAGGCTTCGTCAATCACCATGCCATAGCCCTCATAGAACGACGGCAACACAAAGACATCGGCCCCGGCATAGGCAGCCGTCAGGGCTGCATCGTCCAGCTCTCCAACAAAATCGACGCGCCCGGCAAGCCCGAATGCCATCACCAGTGAACGCAAATGGTTGGCGTGATCGACGTCGCGCTCGGCACTGCCGACACAGTTCAGGTGCCATTGCAGTCCGACCATGCCGGCCAAGGCCCGCAGCAACACCTCATGCCCCTTGCGCCGGGTCAGCGTCGCGACGCACAGCAAACGGGGCGGTTGATGATCGGCAGCGGCGCAGGGTGCCGGCTCGACACCGGGCTCGACAACAGCGATGGGCACCTGAATGGATCCCGGACTCGAGGGGTGTCCAGCCCCCGGATCCAGCCCCGCATCAGCACCCATGTCAGACCCGGCGCGAGGCCCCGCACTTGAGCGATCTCCAGACGATGCGCGCGGCGTCTGCCGCTGCACGAGGCCCATCGCCGGGGCATGGATGCTCGCCAGCGTACGCAGACGGCGTGCGGTAAAGTCGCTGGTGGTGATCACCAGCCGGACAGCCTGTAAGGCCTTGAGCTCGCGCTGATGCAGTTCCACCGCCTGGGTCTCATCCAGCCCGGTCTCGTCTCCGAGCGGGTGATGCACCAGCGCGATCAGACGAAGGCGGCTGGCATGGTTGTGCGCGAGTTCGGGCAGTCCGCCCAGGGCCAGGCCATCAACCAGTACCCTGGCGCCGTCCGGCTGCGCACGCAACGCCGCATCCATTGCGGCACGCGCCTGCTCATCGACCTGCGGAAAGGTACCGTCCAGCTCGCACACCTGCACCTGCCAGCCACGGGCGCGCAGCCCGTCAAGGAGCCTGGCATCGTATCGATAGCCACCGGTGCGCTGATTCAGCGCACCGGGCACGATCAGCGTCAGCACGGGCCTCACCTGGGGATTCCGCTCACAGACGGCCCTCGTAGCTGGCCCAGGCGATGTGCGACTCATGCAGGCAGACCTTGATGGCCTGCAAACCGCGCGCGCCTTCGCCAAGCGCCCCTGCCCGTACGGCTGCGGCGACCCGCTCGAAGATGACCCGCGCCATGAACTCGGTGGTGGTGTTCTTCCCGGCAAAGGCCGGCTCATCATCCAGATTGCGGTAGTTGAGGTCGGCCAGCAGGCTACGCAACACCTCGCCAGCGCGGCCGATATCCACCACCAAGCCATCGTCGTCCAGATCCTCGCGCTGGAAGCACACATCGACGACGTAGGTGGCACCGTGGACGCGCTGCGCGGGGCCAAAGATTTCACCGCGAAAACTGTGGGCGATCATGATGTGATCGCGAACATTCAGGCTGTACATGAAGGCTTCCTTGTTCGGGGAATAATGAAGAAAAACAGGGGCGGAGATCCGCGACAGACATCAGTCACCCGCGTCCGGCGTCGACGGATAACGCACACGGTGGCACAGGGTGGACGCACCTTCGGCCAGGATGAGCGGCATCTGCGCAGGCAGTTGAAAGAAATCCGACTCACCACTGAACAGCGCATCAAGCCGGGTATCCAGCAGCAAGGAAAGCGCCAGCCCCAGGCGTCGACGGTAATCCCAGCGCGGCCGGCGCAGCGGCGGAATGGAGCCAACCTGGCTCGAGCGCAAGTTCAGACGACGTACATGAAACGCCTCACCAAGCGGCAGACACACTGACTGCGCACCGTACCAGCTCATCTCCAGCACGGTCGCCTCTGCTCCTGCCAGGCCCAGCGCGGTATCCAGTCCTGCCGGGTGGCCACTGGCATGGATCACCAGATCACATTCCGACGGCGCGGCTTCAGGCCGGCAGAAATCCACGCCCAACGCGTGGGCGATGGCGGCACGCGTGGGATCGACATCAACCAGACTGACCTCGGCGCCCGGTATCCGGGCGCACAGAAAGGCCACCAGGCAGCCAACCACGCCCGCACCAACGATCACGATACGATCGCCCACTGCCGGCGAGGCATCCCATAGCGCATTGACTGCCGTCTCCATATTGGCGGCGAGCACTGCCCGCCCCGCAGGCAAGCCGGCAGGCAAGGGCGTCAGCGCCGTAACAGGCACCACATAGCGGTGCTGGTGCGGAAACAGGCAGAACACCTCGCGCCCAAGTCGGTCCGGCGTCCCCTCGCCCGGCAGGCAGGATCCAAGCGCTTCGACCACGCCAACGCTGGCATAACCGTATTTCACTGCATCGGCAAAGTCACCCTGCTGAAAGGGTGCCCGCATGCGCTGATGCTCGCTCGGCGGTATGCGCCCATTGAACACCAGCCGTTCGGTACCACGGCTGATGCCGCTGTACAAGGTTCGCACCCGGGCCTCACCGGGTCCGGGCTCGGGCAGAGGCTCGGCACGGATTTCGCCGCGGCCGGGGACGAGGGTCCAGAAAGCATGGGTCAGACTCAAGGCACTGAACTCCGGAGCGTGTTGCCGGCCTAAGCCGGAAAGCTGGTAGCGTATGACGAAGCAGCGTGAAAAGCACGCTTGCGCTCGGAGCAGGGCGTGAACCGAAGGGTTCCCTGCACCATCCACTGTTTTTCGACGAGGCCCGCCATCGTGCGCTCACCCGTATCACCTCGCCCCCTTGCCACGCACCAGATACCCGCATGGTTTGCATTGCTGCTCAGCATCCCGCTGACGGGGGGGCTGGTGCTTGCATTCGGGGGGCTGATCGACCTGCCGCATGCACTGCTGTGGCCAGCAATGGGGGTCCAGACGGGAATTGCGCTCGTCATCGCGCTGAGCTGGCGGCATCCTGGCCAGACGCTGGGGGCCGCCAATCACATCACCCTGCTGCGCGCCACCCTGGTGTCGATGGTGGGCGGCATGGCACTGCTGCCCGCTGCCTTGCCGCAGGCCGCAACTGCGCTGGCCGTCGTCAGCCTGCTTGCACTCATGCTCGACGGCGTCGATGGTTGGGTCGCCCGGCGAACCGGCAGTGCCAGCCCTTATGGCGCCCGCTTCGATATGGAGCTCGATGCGCTGTTCATTCTGCTGCTGTGCATCGTCTTGTGGCTGCTGGGGCGGGCAGGCGCCTGGGTCGTGCTGATCGGAGCCATGCGCTATCTCTTCGTGCTTGCCATGCAAGCCTGGCCCTGGATGAATCGCCCGCTGCCCGAAAGCTTCCGGCGCAAGGCGGTTTGCGTGGGACAGATCCTTGCACTGCTGGTGTGTCTGCTGCCGCTCCTGTCGCCGGTGCTGACGACCGCCTTGCTGGCAGCCGCGCTGGGGGCTCTAAGCCTGTCCTTCGGCATCGATGTTGCCTGGCTGTACCAACATCGCAGCACATCAATAGCCGGCAGACACGACGGCAGCACCACGCCCAACCCAAGCCAAGGAGTCCAATCATGAACACCCTTCCCCTTCCCCGTGTTCGCCAGACCCTGCTGCTGGGGGCGCTGCTTGCCAGCCTGGGCGCCATCAGTGCGCAAGCCGCCCCAGCCAGTTATCGGATCGACCCCGAACATCTGTCGATCGCATTCCAGGTACGTCATGTCGGCTACGCCGACGTGATCGGCTTGTTCCTGAAGGCTGAGGGCGAGTTTCTGTACGACGAGCACACACGCGAACTGAGCACGGGGCGCTTCGTGGTCGAGGCCGACAGCGTGTTCACCAATCATGATCGCCGAGACCGCCACCTGCGCGACCGCGACTTCCTGCAGACCAGCCGCCATCCCAGGATCGTTTTCGAAGCCACTCGTTACCTTCCCGGCGATAACGGAAAGGGCAGGCTCGAGGGCAATCTGACCTTGCTTGGGCAAACCCACCCCGTCGTGCTGGAAACCACCCTGAACAAGTCCGCCGCCTACCCCTTTGGCCACCGCAAGCCCACGCTCGGGATCTCGGCGCGAACCACCTTGCTGCGCAGTCAATGGGGTATGAACTATGCTTTGAAAGACGACATGGTGGGCGACGCAGTGGAGATGCGATTCGAGTTCGAAGCGATCCGTCAGGATTGAAAAGCCGACCGAGCTGAGGATTGACGCGGCGCCGCATTATTTTGCCGACGTCAGGAACTCGGTTTGTGCAAATGAGTCACTCGCTGGAAGGCAGTCGCGGGGAGGTGCAGCACATGCTTCAATCCGGATGGCAGCGATGAAACGAACGCCGCTCTACAGCCACTCGCGCCGTAGCCTTCCCGCTGCGCCTGTCGCGCCGGCCGCAGAATCACACGCGCTCGATGGAGCTGCGGCAACCCCCACCGCTCAAGCAGCGCACGACCTGCCCCCCTTGCCAACGCGCAGCCTGATGGCCCGGCTGGTCCGACTCGCCCGGCATCACGAGCGCCGCCTGTGGCTGCTGACCGTCCTGCTGCTCGCACTGGCAGGCGTCTGGCGGATCAGTGCCCCCGGCACAACACAGCCCGGCCTGGACTTCGATCGTATCGACCACATGATGCGCACGTCCATCGCCGAACGTCCGCTGACCCCGGCCAGCACCCTGGCTTACGCGAAGATCCACCCCTCGGTGGTGCGGGTAAGCGGCCATGCAGACGCGGGAAACAGCGCCAGGCTGCCGCCCCAGGACAATGCGGACCACACCAGTGGTGTCGGCAGCGGCGTGGTGATCCTGGACAACGGCACCATTCTCACCAACCTTCACGTCGTACTGGGCGCACGTACGATCAAGGTCACCTTCAGCGACGGGCTGGAGTCCGAGGCCCGGCTGATCAACGTGATGCCAGAGCACGACCTGGCGGTGCTGCAGGCCAGCATTCTGCCTGACGATCTCGTGCCCGCCACGCTGCGCAGCACTGCGGGTCTGGTCCCGGGCGATCCCGTGATGGCGGTGGGTTTTCCCTTCGATATCGGCCCTTCGGCATCACTGGGCGTGATTTCCGGTCTCAAACGTGAATTCCGCTCGCCCGAAGGCAAGGGCGTGTTGAGCAACCTGATCCAGTTCGACGCAGCGGCGAACCCCGGTAACTCGGGCGGCCCGCTGGTCACCATGGAGGGCGAGGTGATCGGCATCGTCACCGCGATACTCAACCCGACCGAACAGCGGGTATTCGTCGGCATCGGTTTTGCCGTACCAATCGAAAACGCGGCTGCCGGCGTTGGCATGTCTCCATTCTGAGGACAGGTAATGATTCCACACACCGCACAGGCCGAGCACACTGCCAACCTGATGGAGCGCATCCTGTACGAGGTCAAGCGTGTCGTCGTCGGCCAGGATCACTTTCTCGAGCGCGTCATGGTGGCGATGCTGTCCAATGGTCACCTTCTGGTCGAGGGTGTGCCCGGGTTGGCCAAGACACTGACCGTGCGCACACTGGCCGACACCTTGCACGGTCACTTCAAGCGCATTCAGTTCACCCCCGATCTGGTGCCGGCCGATCTGGTTGGCACGCGCATCTACAACCCCAGGAATGGTGAGTTCGATACCGCGCTCGGGCCGGTTTTCACCAATCTGCTGCTGGCCGACGAAATCAACCGGGCCCCCGCCAAGGTACAGAGCGCCCTGCTGGAAGTCATGCAGGAACGCCAGGTGACGATTGCGGGCACTTCGCATGCCGTGCCCCGCCCCTTTCTCGTCATGGCCACGCAGAACCCGATCGAGACCGAAGGCACCTACCCCTTGCCCGAGGCCCAGGTCGACCGCTTCATGATGAAGGTGCTGGTTGATTATCCGAGTGAGGAGGAAGAGTTCGTCATTGCCGAGCGCGTCACCGGCCCCGCCGTCCAGGTCGCAGCCGTGGCCAGCATGGAGCAGCTGGCGGAGTTGCAGCAGGCCTGCCGCAAGGTCTATGTCGACCCGTCGCTGATGCAGTACGCGGTCAAGCTGGTCAGCGCCACCCGCCGCCCGGCCGATTACGGCCTTGCCGAGCTCACCCCCTACCTGAGCTACGGTGCCAGCCCACGGGCCACCATCGGCCTGATTGAAGGCGCACGCGCACTGGCCTTCATGCGGGGGCGCAGTTATGCACTGCCGGAGGACATGAGCGGACTGGTGCATGACGTGCTTCGCCACCGTCTGGTACTGAGCTATGAAGCGCTGGCCGACGGACTGGACGCCGACGCCGTGCTGCGCCGGGTAACCGAGCACATCCCGCTGCCAGAAAAGGCCCTTGCCCCCCATGAGCACGCCAGACACTGAAGCCGACGGCTCGGCCGACGCGCTGCTGCGCCGCCTGGAATGGACGGTGATCCGGCGTCTGGACGGCCTGCTGCAGGGCGACTACCGCAGCTTGTGGCGTGGCAGCGGACTGGACCTCGCCGACCTGCGCGAATATCAGCACCACGACGACGTGCGCCATATCGACTGGAACGTCACCGCACGCCTGCAGCAGCCCTATGTACGCCAGTTCACCGAAGAGCGCGAACTGTCCGCCTGGTTTCTGATCGACCTGAGCGCCAGTGTGGACTTCGGCTCCGACCTGCGCACCAAGCGTCAGGTGGCCTGCGCCTTTGTCGGCGTGCTGGCGCAATTGCTGACACGGCACGGCAACCGGGTCGGTGCCCTGATCTACGGTGATACGGTGGAGGCAGTGATTCCGGCACGGGGCGGACGGCTGCAGGTCCTGCATCTGATGCAGCGCATCAGCCGCCGCCCGGACACCGCGGACACAACCCACCAGGCAACCCGTCTTGGTGAGCTGTTGAACGCAGCCAGCCGGGTGATCCGTCAGCGTAGCTCGATCTTCCTCCTGTCCGACTTCATCAGCCCGCCCGACTGGGCGATGCGTCTGGGACAACTGGGACGCCGTCACGACGTCACCGCAGTGCGCCTGTACGACCCGCTGGAGATGAGCTTGCCCGACCTGGGCCTGATCAACCTGGTGGATGCAGAAACCGGCGAACAGCTGCTGGTCGACACCCACGATACCGGCTTCCGCAAGCGCTTCGCGGCCGCGACCGAGGCACGTGAGGCGACACTGCGCAGTGCGCTTGCCGATGCAGGCGTGGATACCCTGGAGCTGGCCACCGATGACGATCTGTTCGATGCCATCCTGCGCTTCACCGAAATGCGCCGCATCCGTAGCAGTTTGAGCAGCGGCGGACGAGCCCTCAGGCACCTGAGCGAACTGAAGGTGGAATCTCGATGAACGCATTGCCCAGGCTCGACTTCATCTGGCCGCAACTGCTGTGGCTGCTATTGTTACTGCCGCTGCTGGTCCTGCTGTATGTGTGGCTGCTGCACCGGCGCAAGAAGGTCACCGTACGCTACGCCAACCTTGCCCTGGTGCGGGAGGCCATCGGTCGCAGCGCCGGCTGGCGCCGGCATCTGCCACCAATGCTGATGGGGCTTGCGCTGGCAACGCTGATCCTGGCCAGCGCCCGACCGACCGCGCTGCTCAGCCTGCCTTCGCAACAGGAGACCATCATCCTGGCGATGGACGTTTCGGGCAGCATGCGGGCCAATGATGTACAACCCAACCGTCTGGTGGCCGCGCAGGAGGCGGCCAAGGCCTTCATTGCCGCGCTGCCACGCAATGTCAGGGTTGGCGTCGTGCAGTTTGCGGGCACCGCGGCTGCGGTGCAGCTCCCCACCCACAGCCGTGAAGACGTCGTCGCCGCAATCGATCGTTTTCAACTGCAACGCGGCACCGCCACCGGCAGTGGCATCGTGCTGTCACTGGCCACGCTGTTCCCGGAGGCAGGCATCGACCTGTCGCAAATCACCGGCCAACGCGCCATGCCGCGCGCCGCCGATGCGCCCCCCAGCCCTGACTTCGTCCCGGTGGAACCGGGCTCCTATGGTTCCGCAGCCATCATCATGCTGACCGACGGCCGCGCCACCACCGGCCCCGACCCTCTTGAGGCCGCCCGCATGGCAGCCGAGCGCGGCGTGCGGGTATACACGGTGGGCATCGGCACCAAGGAGGGCGAAACAATCAGCTTCGAGGGCTGGTCGATGCGGGTACAGCTGGACGAGGAATCGCTGAAATCCATCGCCCAGATCACTCACGCCAACTACTTCTATGCCGGCACCGCCGAAGACTTGAAGCGGGTCTACGAAAGTCTCTCCACCCGCATCGCACTGGAGCGCAAGGAAACCGAGATCAGCGCGCTGCTCGCCGCGCTCGGCGCCCTGTTGATGCTGAGCGCGGCCGGGCTGTCGATCTGGTGGTTCGGCAGAATTGCCTGATCACGGACGCGCCGTCCTCAGTAACGACTCTGGATTTCCTCGATGTAGCCGCGCATGCCTGTGCGGATGTTGGCCGCGTTGCCCTCGTCAGTGTCGATATGCATGGCCAGACGGAAGGCCGGATTCACCCGCACCACCACATCGCCGAAAATCAGCTCGCGCTCGCCCTCCACCCGCACCCGCACCACATAGTTGTCACGCACCCGGAAGCGCAGGGCGTCTTCGGGCGACATGTGGATGTGGCGTTGCGCGCAGATCACGCCGCGCTCGATCGTGGTGCTACCGTACGGCCCTTCCAGCGTCAGCCCCGGGGTGTTGGCCAGATCCCCCGACTGGCGGATGGGTGGCTGCACACCAAGCTTGAACTGCTCGGTCATCGCGATCTCGACCTGGGTTTCCTTGCGCGTCGGCCCCAGCACCCGGACATTGGCGATCCGCCCCTTGGGGCCGACCAGATGCACCTTCTCCGCACAGGCAAACTGCCCGGGCTGCGACAGTTCGTGCTCCGGCGTCAGCTGGTGACCGGGGCCAAACAGCTTCTCGACGTCGGCCTGCGCCAGATGCACGTGGTGCGCCGAGATTTCGACCGGAATCGGCGCGTCGGCCTGATCCTGCTTCATCGCCACAATCAGCTCGTTGCGCTCGATTGCGCGCAAGGTCTCCCATGCCACCAGACGCTCGTCATCGTTGGCGATCACCAGCACAGTCACCGGCGAGTCGTCTGTCGAGATCACCTTGCAGGCACCCAGCGTACCCAGATTGCGGTTTTTTTCCTCGTCGAGCTTGATGCCCATGTAGCCCAGCCCCTGGCAGGCCAGGCTGCGCACGGTGGCGCTGGTCTCACCGATGTCGCCGGTGAAGGTCAGTACATCAATACCCCCCATGGCCGCGACATAGGCGCCGATGTTCTTGCGTACCTGGTAGCAGAAGGCCTTGTGCGCCAACAGCGCGCGGTGATGCCCCTCGGCCGCGGCGGCCTCGATCTCGGCGATGTCGCTGGAGATGCCCGAGATGCCCTTCATGCCGCTTTCAGTATTGATCAGGTTGGACAGCTGATCCGGCGACATGCCGTGATGCTGGAGCAGATGGATCATGACGGCCGGATCGATGCTGCCCGAGCGGCTCGGCATGATCAGGCCGTCCGTCGGCGTCATGCCCATGGTGGTGTCGACCGAGCGGCCGTGGTCGATCGCACACACCGACGCCCCGATGCCGAGGTGACAGGAAACGATCTCCAGTTCGCCCAGCGGGCGCTTGAGCACCTCGGCCGCCTTCAGCGACACATAGCGGTGCGAGGTGCCATGAAAACCGTAGCGCCGGATACCATCCTGCTTGTACAGGTAGTAAGGCAGACCATAGAGATAGGCATAGGGCGGCAGGGTTTGATGGAAGGCGGTATCAAACACGGCCACATGCGCGACCCCAGGCAACTGCTGCATCGCCACCCGGATGCCATCGACGTTGACCGGGTTGTGCAGCGGTGCGAACACCGACAATGCCTCGATATCGGCGATCACGGCCGGCGTGATCACCACCGAACTGGCAAACTTGCTGCCACCGTGCACCACACGGTGGCCCACGGCGGTCACGTCCTGCAGATGCAGCGCGAACGCATCGCCAAACAGCCGGGTGGTCTCCTGCATGACCAGAAACAAGTCGGCAAGCGGAAATGCCGGGCGCTCCAACGTGCGGGTATGCGGCCCCACCGATACACTGATCTTCGCGATGCGGTCATCGACGTTGTCGATGACACCGTGGATGTCCGAACCCAGATCGCGGGTGTCGTAGATGCCAAAGTGAATCTGGCTGATGCCCACATTGAGCACCACGACCTTACCAGGAGTATCGGTGGCCAGCGACAAGGCGTAGGGATCATCCGCATTGGCCAGCGCGCGGCGCTGCAGCTTGCCCGCATCCTGTGACATCGCCCGGGTGCGCTCGGTCAGCAGGCGCGACAGATAGGCGACTGCCTTCGGGTTGGTCAGGATCTGGGTATGAAAGATCTCGCGCGGAATCATCAACACGAAACAACGACTACCGGCGATCACGTCGGCGGCGATGCGCTCACCGGTCATCAGCGATAGCACGCCGAACACATCCCCCTCGCCCAGCTGACCGATCACCGAGCGCGTGCCCGTGTTGTCGGTGAGCGAAATCTCGGCCACGCCACTGACCACCACCCCGAGGAAGCGCCCCTCATCACCCGTCTCGATGATGGCCTCGTTGCCTTCGTAGGTTTCCAGCCGGGACGCCGCCACGATCTCATCGACCCGGTCGGCCGAAAAGCTCTCGAACAGCCGAACCTGCTCAAGGAAGAACCGTTTCAGATCCGCATCACTCATCTCATTTCTCGCACGATTGCCTTGTGGGCTTGATTTGAGAGATTATCATTGTGTTGCATTGCAGCAAAGCGTCGTCACGTCCCCTGCGTGACCCAGGTGACGCATCAGATCACCGGATATGCCGATCACATCGCACGATACGCGGCAACGACCAACAGCACATAACACATCGAACCCCCAAACATGACCACCCATCCGCTGAAGATTCATCATCATCCCGCCGACAGTCCCAACGATCGCCCGCCACTGCTGTTTGTGCACGGCGGCTACACCCATGCGGGCAGCTGGCAGCAAAACTTCATCCCCTACTTCAACGCACGGGGGTACGACTGCCATGCAATCGACCTCGCCGGCCATGGTCAGAGTGGCGGACAGGATCAACTGGACAACTTCGGTCTGGCGGACTACACCGAGGACCTGGCTCGCGCCATTGAGAGCCTGGCCGATACCCCGGTGCTGATCGGCCACTCGATGGGAACACTGGTCATCGACCGTTACCTGTCTTCAGCACACGCCCGCGCAGTGGCCGTCGCACTGCTTGCGCCGGTCCCGCCAACCGGCACCGGCGGCTCGGCCACGCGCCTGGCGCTGCAAGTGCCCGGGTTCTTTGAGGAGTTGCCAAACGCAGTCGGTGGCACCCCCACAGCCGACACCCTGCGCGTCATGGCCCAGGTGTATTTCTCGCCCGATCTCAGCCCGGAAGACATCGAGCGCTTCATGCCCCTGATCGGTAACGAATCCGAGCATGCAGTTGCGGAAATGGTCACCCTGCCATTCCGCCCCGCAGGCCGGCGCCCCAAGCTGCCCGCGCTGGTCATGAGCGGCAGTTGCGACGCCGTGTTTCCTGCTTCGATGCTGCACTTCACCGCAGCCATCTGGAACGCACGCTCGGTCATCGTCGAAGGCGCCGGCCATATGCTGATCCTCGACCCACAATGGCCCGTTGCAGCAGAAAAACTGCTCGAGTGGGTGGACAACCTGCCGGTCACCCACCCACCGGAAAGCCTCGTCGGCTGTACCGGCTCCTGACGATATCAAGCTCGCTCTCAGCGGCTCGGGTTGTCGACACGTCCGCGGCTTCGGGCTTATGCATATTTTTTACTTATACCGGGATAGAAACATTCGAATGCGCTGATATTGCATTGCAACACCTGTCTCGGTATTCTGCAGCTGTCTCCTCCACCCTCCTCCTTTGGTGTGGATTTAGCCCGAACCCGAAAGCGTTCGGGCTTTTCTTTTGGTTGTCCGCCCGTTGATGTTCGGCGTGGTTCAGATCGCCGAAGGACGCCGACCTACCACAAGGCATGCAACAGCAACACAGCCGAGACTCAGGAAATCAAGCATAAGGTGACCTGTAGGCCACGCGTTTCAGCTCACCGAGCAAAAAAACAACCCCTTCGCGGCATTGCACCACGAAGGGGTCAAACACGACCGACTAGGCGGGGAGGAGAGGAATCACGTCGGTCGAGAGAGAACATCGGTTGCCCCCCGACGTCCCATGCTTTCAAGGCCATCAATACGCCGGACGGACGCAAGCCGCATCGGCCTTATCGACGTTCGACATCGCCACTGATCGCCGTAGCGCGGGCACGTGCCTCGACCTCATCCTGGCGCAACACACTCGCCGGCTCGCCACCAATGGCCCAATCCTGGGGCGCCACCCTGCGGCAACTGCCGCGGACAAGGTCGCGGCGGACACCGAGCGTGTCCACCAGCAGGTCGGTAAAGCCGGCCAGCAAGCGCTGGCGCTCGTCGAGCGGACGCCCTTCCAGCACGATGAAATCGAAGTACGGCGCGTGCAGCCCATTGTTCACGACCACATCTCCCGCCACCGCAAACCGGCTCGCCCGGTGCGGCGTGATGAAGGCCCGCACCCGCTGCAGCGGCGCACCCAGCACTTCCGCGTACAGTCGGCTCGCCCCGATCAACAGGCGTTCGTCCTGTTCGGATGAAGTCATGCCTTCGACAAGATGGAAATTCACGACCGGCATGATCTGTTCCCTCGGGTGTTCACGGCAGGCCGCGACGGCGGCCGGAGTCAAGCATCAGGCTCGAGCCCGTCATCGCATCCGCCTCCGGGTCCAGCAGCATGGAAACCGCCCAGGCCACTTGCTCCGCCGTGGTGAAGCGGCCAATGGACGAATCGGCGAGCATCTCGGCCAGCACTTCATCGACGGTGATGCCGCGCAGGGCCGCCCGGTCGGCAGCCACGCGACGCAGGCGCTCGGTGTCGGCGGGCCCCGGGGCAATCAGGTGCGCAGTGATGCCGCGCGAGCCGTAGGCCAGACTGAGCTGGCGTACCACGTTCATCAGCGCCGCATTGGCGACACCGGCCGCGGCGGCGTAAGCGGTTGGCTCGAAGCCGTAGTGGCCGCCGATGGCGACGATGCGCGAACCATCCACCAGCAGGCTATCCACCGCCCGGGTCAGGCGCAGCAGGCCGCCGACCTTGATATTCACCGCATCCACCATCGTCGCCGTGGGCACGCTGAGGATGCCGCCGGCCACGCCAACGCCGGGGCCGTGCACCACCATCCGCACGGGCCGGTTCACCGCCGCAGAAATGGCTGCGATGGCGGAGTCGGAGGCGATGTCGGCAACGCAGGCGCGCAGGCCGGGCACCCTGTCCTGCAGGGCGGCAAGCGCATCGCCACTGCGGGCCACGGCGACGACGCCCAGCCCGGCGGCAGCGAGCCGTCCCACGATTGCATTGCCGAAGGCGCCGGTAGCGCCCACCACAACCGCGATCTCGTCGCGTTGCTGCACGTTGGCGTTCATTCGATCACCCGGTCAGCACAGTCAGGAAACTCTCGCGGACGACGTTGTCCTGAGCGAAAGTGGCATGACCCAGTTCGGTCGTGTCCCACGTAAGCGTCGGGGTGTCCGGGTAATGCACATAGCCGCCGGAGAAGACCTCGTTGCGATTACCCGACGGATCAAAAAAATAGATCGTCATGCCGCGGGTCACGCCGTGCCGGTTGGGGCCCACGTCCACCGGGATGCGATACTTTCCGATCAGGTCGGCGGCGTGGATCACGTCGGATTCCGACTCGAGCAGGAAAGACACGTGATGGAAGCGCCCCGGCGTCGGCTGCAGCACGAAGGCGATATCGTGGGGTTTGGTCGAGCAGCTCAGGAACAGCGCCAGTGACTGCCCGCCCTCCGCATCGATCAGGCGCTCGCTGAGGTCGAAGCCGAACACCTCGCGGAACAGGCGTGCCGACTCGTCGATATTCACCCCGCCAAGCAGCGCGTGATCCAGCCGGTTGATGCGGAAGCCACGGATCACGCCTTCGTCGGGCAGTACCCCCGGATTGCGCACGCCAAGGCTGTTGCCGATCTGCTCCTTGTGCGCATAGAGCTGCATGAGATGGCCGCTGGGCAGCATGAACTGCAGGCGGCGCCCGCTCTTCGGATAGACCCCCGCCGCGATGCGCTCGACCTGCAGGCCGAAGGCGCGGATCTTCGGCTCCAGCTCGTCGAGCGTGGCATCGTCGAAGACCTTGAAGGCGAAGTAATCCATGCCCGACGAATCCGCCTCGCGCAGCACCAGGCAGTGGTGGTCATGCTCGTCCCAGGCCTTGAAGTAGACCTGCCCGGCGGCGTCGGTCATGACCTCGTGCAGGCCCATGCGCTTGCCGTAATGCTCGCGGGCTTCGCCCATGTCGAGCACGCGTACTGCGACTTCGCCGAGGCGAAGCAATCCTCTGAGTGCCATCTCTTGTCTCCGTTATGTGCTTGTTGCCTGCGCGGGGTATCTGCGTGGACACCCCGTCGTTTCCGTCAGCGCGCGACCTCTTTGAGCAGGCCACGCGCCTTGGCCATGGTCATCGCCGTGTCCATGATCATATCCTCCTGCCCGCCGATCATCTTCCTGCGGCCAAGCTCGACAAGGATGTCGCGGGCCGACACGCCAAAGCGGTCTCCGGCGCGTTTCGCATGCAGCAGAAAGGTGGAATAGACACCGGCGAAGCCGAGGGTCAGGGACTCGCGGTCGACCCGAACCAGGTGATCCATCATCGGCACGATGATGTCTTCGGCCACATCCATGATCTTGAACAGATCCACGCCGGTCTCGATTCCCATGCGCTCGCACACGGCGGCGAAGACTTCCAGCGGCGTGTTGCCGGCACCAGCCCCCAGCCCCGCCACCGAACCATCGATGCGGCTGGCGCCGGCTTCGATCGCGGCAATCGAGTTGGCGATGCCCATGCCCAGGTTGTGATGTCCGTGGAAACCGATCTCGGTTTCGGGCTTGAGCACCGCGCGCAAGGCACCGATACGGGCCTTCACGTCGTCGGGCAGCATGTAGCCGGCCGAGTCGGTGACATACACCGTCTGTGCACCATAGCTTTCCATCAGCTTGCCTTGCTGGGCAATGCCGGCGGCGTCGTTGAGGTGGGCCATCATCAGAAAGCCGGTGGTGTCCATGCCCAGCTTGCGGGCAAAGGCGATGTGCTGAGGCGAAGTGTCCGCTTCGGTACAGTGGGTGGCCACATGCACGCTGCGGGCGCCGCAGTCGTAGGCCGACTGAAGTTCCTTCATCGTGCCCAGGCCGGGGATCAGCAGCACCGAGACCCTGGCCTGCTTCATCTTCGAGGCAACGGCGGTGATGTATTCCTCGTTGCTGGCCAGGGCAAAACCGTGCTGCAGCGAGTTGCCGCCCAGGCCGCCACCGTGGGTGACCTGGATGTAGGGCACACCCGCGTCGTCGAGCGCGGTGGCAACCTTGACCATCTGCTCGACACTGATCTGTTCGCGCTTGGCATGCATGCCGTCGCGCAGGCACATGTCGTGCAGGATGACCTTGCGGCCTTTCAGACTGGATTCACTCATCACGCGGCCTCCGTCGCCTTGAGCTGGATTGTTCCAGCGAGAATTTCCTCGGCAAACATCTCGGCGGTACGGGCCGCCGCCGCGGTCATGATGTCGAGATTGCCGGCGTATTTCGGCAGGTAGTCGCCAAGGCCGGCCACTTCCATGAACACCTGCACCTTGTTGCCGTCGTAGATCGGCCCATTCACCAGGCGGTAGCCCGGCACGTACTTCTGCACCTCGCCGATCATCTGCAGGATCGACTCGGTGATCTTCAGGTGATCGGGTTCGTCGTCGGTCAGGCAGGAGATGGTGTTGCGCATGATCATCGGCGGCTCGGCCGGATTGATGATCGCCAGCGCCTTGCCGCGGCGGGCGCCACCGACCACCTTGATCGCGTTGGAGGTGGTGTAGGTAAACTCGTCCAGGTTGGCGCGGGTGCCCGGGCCGACCGATTTGGAGGCCAGGCTGGCGACGATCTCGGCGTAGTCGACGCACTGAATGCGCGACACCGCCCGAACGATGGGAATCGTCGCCTGACCCGCGCAGGAGATCATGTTGACGTTCATCTCCACCTTGTCGGCATGCTGGCGCAGGTTCACCGGCGGCACGCACAGGGGGCCGATGGCCGCGGGCGTAAGGTCGATCATCATCACCCCCAGCTCATTGAGCTTGCGGCTGTTCTCCGCATGCACATAGGCGCTGGTGGCATCGAAGGCGATCTGGATGTTGTCTTCCAGCACATGGGGCACTAGCCCGTCCACGCCTTCGGCCGTGGTCTTGAGGCCCATTTCGCGGGCGCGGACGAGGCCTTCGGACTCAGGGTCGATGCCCACCATCCATACAGGCTCGAGCACCGGGCTACGCTTGACCTTGTAGATCAGGTCGGTGCCGATGTTGCCCGAGCCGATCAGTGCACAGCGGATCTTTTTCATAGGGATAGCTCCTGCGCCTTGGCGGCGGCACGCTGGGCCATGGTCTGGCCAGCGACGAAGAAGCCGTCGGCGGCATGTTCGGTAATCAGGATGCGCACCGTATCGGCGCTGCATTCCAGGCTTCTGGCAACCGCCTCGGTGACCGCGGCCGCAACCTTGTGCTTCTGCTCGGTGGTGCGGCCCACCATCATGTGCATCTCGATAATTGGCATGGGATCTCCTTGGGTTCCTTCAGTCGACAAAGCGCATCGATACGCTGCCCAGTTCCTGGAAGCGGGCAGTGATGCTGTCGCCCGGCTTCACCGCAATGGCTTCGGTGATGCCGCCGCTCATCACGAAGCTGCCGGCGGGCAGGTCTTCGCCCAGCTCGGCGAGGATATTGACCAGCATCGCGATCGCCTCGGCCGGGTGGCCGAGCACCGCGGCCGACGCCCCCATGGTGACGATCTCGCCATTCTTCTCCATCACCACACCGAGCGTGCGCAGGTCCAGCTCCTCTGCGTAGCGGGCGCGACCGCCGCCAACGAAGCGCGCCGACGAACCGTTGTCGGCGACCACGCTTTCAAGGTCGAACTTGAAGCCGGAAAAGCGCGAATCGATGATCTCGACGGCGGGCAGCACATAGTCGGTCGCGGCCAGCACGTCCTCGCGGGTGCAACCTGGCCCGGAAAGCGTCTTCTTCATGACGAAAGCCACTTCGCACTCGACCCGCGGATGCACCAGATCGGCGGTGGAGATGGCCGAGTTCTCGGGCCGTGCCATGCGGTCGGTGAGGAAACCGATGGAGGGTACGCTGACCCCCATCTGCTGCATCTTGGCCTTAGAGGTGAGGCCCGCCTTCCAGCCCACCTGGCGGTGGCCTTGTTCGAGAAAGCGACGACGCAGCTCGAGCTGCACGGCGTAGCCGTCGCCCATGGTCATGCCCGGGTATTCGTCGGTCAGCTTGGGAATCGCATAGGCACGCTTCTGCGCCCCTTCCACACGTTCGCACAAGCGAACGACGTCCTCACGCGACAGGGTGACGTTCATGCTCATGCTCATGCTGCACTCCCTACGGAAAACTTCACCCGGCAGCTGCCCAAACCGCCGACTGTGCACACCAGTTCGTCGCCATCGACCACCGGCACCAGCGCCGATTGCGAACCGGACAGGATCACCTCGCCGGCCCGGAACGGAATGCCCAGCTCGCCCAGCGTGTTGGCCAGCCAGGCCACCGCATTGGCGGGCGAGCCCTGCACCGCGGCGCCGACGCCGGTGGAGTGCAGTTCGCCGTTCTTCTCCAGCACCATGCCGGCCAGGGTGATGTCCAGCTTGCGCGGGTCGCCCCGCGTCTTGCCCAGCACATACACGCCGCAGGAGGCGTTGTCAGCCACCGTGTCCTGGATCTTGATCTTCCAGTCGGTGATGCGCGAATCCACGATTTCGAAGCACGGCACCACGTAGTCGGTGGCGCGAATCACGTCCATCGCGGTCACGCCCGGCCCCTGTAGATCGGCCTTGAGCACGAAAGCCAGCTCCGCCTCGGCCTTGGGCTGGATCAGCGTCCCGAGATCGATGGTGTCGCCTTCCTCATGGACCATGCCCGAGGTGAGCTGGCCGAAATCGGGCTGGAACACACCGAGAAAGTCCTGCACCGCCTTGCTGGTGACGCCGATCTTCTTCCCGACAACGGTTTCGCCCGCGCCCACCCGGCGCTCGATGTAGCGCGACTGAATGCGGTAAGCGTCGGCAAGGGTGATGTCCGGCTCGCGCTCGAGCAGCGGCGCGACCGTGCGCCGCTCGAGCCAGGCGACATAGAGCTCGTCGCCATATTTCTGAATGGTTTCGTCGTTCATGTCGGCCTCAGAGTTTCACGCACACATTGCGCGTCTCGGTATAGAACTCGAGCGAATGCACCCCGCCCTCACGCCCGATACCCGACTGCTTCGAGCCGCCGAAGGGCGTGCGCAGATCGCGCAGAAACCAGCTGTTGATCCAGGTGATGCCCACCTCGACCCGCGCTGCCACCCGGTGTGCGCGCGTCAGGTTGGTGGTCCAGATCGTGGTCGACAGGCCGTAGTCGGTGTCGTTGGCGAGATTCACCACCTCGTCTTCGCTGTCGAAGGGGCGGATGTGGCAGCACGGCCCGAAGATCTCCTCACGCACCACGGCCGCGCTCTCGGGCAGCCCGGTCCAGATCGTCGGCTGCACCCAGGCCCCTTCCGCAAGCTCGCCCGGCATGTCGGGCACGCCACCGCCGGTAACGACGGTCGCCCCTTCCTCCACCGCCTTGGCGTAATAGGAAAGCACCTTGCGCTGGTGTTCCTGGCTGATCAGCGGGCCATAGTTGGCATCGTGGCTTTCGGGGCGGCCAAACCGGACGCGCTCCGCCTTGAGCTTCAGCGCCGCGACGAATCGATCGAAGATCGGCCGCTCGACATACACCCGCTCGGTACCCAGGCAGACCTGCCCGGTATTGAGAAAGGCGGAGCGGAAGATGCCTTCAACGGCCGCATCGAAGTCCGCATCCGCGAACACGATGCCGGCGTTCTTGCCGCCGAGCTCGAACGACACGTCGCGCATGCCGTCCGAGGCCGCCTTCATGATCGCCGCGCCCGTGCGCGTCTCGCCGGTAAAGGTGATCGCATCCACGCCCGCATGGCGGGTCAGGAACTCGCCCGCGGAATCCGGCCCAAAGCCGTGCACCACGTTGTAGACACCTTTCGGGATGCCCACCTCGTTCATCACCTCGCCCAGCAGCGCAGCGGTGTGCGGCGACTCCTCGGAGGGTTTCACCACCACCGTATTGCCGCAGGCCAGCGCCGGCCCGACCTTCCACGTCATCAACAAAAAGGGGGCGTTCCACGGACTGATCACGCCGATCACGCCCTTGGGCATACGCAAGGCATAATTCAGCGCGCCGCGCCCATCGGGCGTATCCATCTGAAAGGCCTCGGTCGGCACATTCTTGATGACATCGGCAAATACCTTGAAGTTGGCTGCGCCGCGCGGAATGAACACATGGCGCATCACATGCGAAGGCTGACCGGTATCGGCCATCTCGGCTTCGACGAAATCCTCGAAGCGGCGGGTAATGCCATCGGCCACACCGTAGAGCAGATCAACGCGCTGCTCGGTCGCAAGCCCGCCCCACTCGCCCCGCAGCGCGGCACGCGCCGCCGCGACGGCGGCATCGACCTCGGGCCTTCCAGCCTCGCTGATCGAAGCAATGACCCGATTATCCAGCGGAGAACGCTTGTCGAAGCGCCGCCCGCTGGCCGCGCCGACAAACTCGCCCGCGATGAAATTCTCGATCTGACGCATCCTCATCTCCTCTGTCCATCCCCTGCTCCGCGCCTCAAGCGGCGGATTGCGGGGCTGCAGTTCACTCGACCTGGAAGAGAGTCTAAGAAGCGAGTGGAATACCGTCTAATACCTTATTCCAGGACGTTCAATACCTGCGAGGTATGACGAGACATGCTTACACAGCATCTTCAACCAGCGTGCGCTGAAGGTGGCTTGAGGAGGATATTGACTGTGTTGATTCAATGACGGCTAAGCGGCGGAAGGTGCCGGTATCCCATCGTGGGCGGCGGGCCGAAGGCGTTGGTCGATTTCCAATTCCCGAATCGCTGCTGCCGAACGCAAGCCCACATCCGCTAAGAGCGTGCATCCTCCGACCGACGCGTAGTTACAAAAAATCCTCGGCAGTCGGAATTATCGTAACTACACTCGGTGGTGAAACACGCCGCATCATCAGCATGAGGAAAGCGAATGAACGCGAAAAAGCACGCTACGCCGACCGACCGGATTGACACCGACGATGCGCCAGAACTGACTGACGAATTCTGGAGTTCCCAGGATTTAGTGGAGACCTTTGCCTTGTTGCTCGAAGTTGGCCTCGAAGTCATCAGGGCTGACACCCGATAGATGCGAGTTTTTGCGGGTTCGATTGTAGAAAGTCTCAATGTAGTTAGAAATATCTTCCGTTGCGAGTGCGCGGTTTTTGTAGATGTGCTTCTTGATGAGTTCCTTCTTCAAACTACCGAAAAAGGATTCTGCTACGGCATTGTCCCAACAGTTACCTTTGCGACTCATGCTGGGTTCAAGGTGATTGGACTTGCAAAATCGCCTCCAAACATCGCTTCCGTACTGTGAGCCTTGGTCAGAATGAATCAAGGTTTCTCGTGGATGGCGACGGCGAGTCGCCATCAGCACAGCGTCAAGAACTAGCTCGTGTTGAATGCTACCTCTCGTTGCCCAACCTACCACCTTGCGCGAAAACAGATCTATGACGACAGCTAGATAAAGCCACCCTTCCCAGGTACGAATGTAAGTGATATCCGTCACCCACGCCTTATCAGGTTGCGAAACGGTAAACTGGCGCTGGAGTAGGTTCGGTATCAAAACGGCGGGCTTTCCCGCTACTACACGTCTGATACGAAACCCTCCGTGTGCTCTCAAGCCGTTTTCCCGCATCAGGCGCTCGACACGATGCTTGCTACAAGTCTCACCCGTTTCGCGAAGATCAAGAAAAACGCGAGGCGCACCATACACTCCGTGGCTGCGATCGAAAGAGGCACGAATCAATCGAAGCAACCTCGCATCTTCCTGATCTCGTTCGGAGATCGGCTTTTTAAGCCAAGCGTAATAGCCACTGGGCGCAACTTCGAGCACGCGGCACATGGCCTCAACGCTGTATAGTTTCTTGTTCGCCTCTATGAATTGATAGGCAAGGCGGACATGACTGCAATTTAGCTTGGTGTCCATGTAGTCCCTCCCACGAGATGAGGATAGGTTATTTTCCCCTCTCCACTAAATCCTGGGAACTCCAGTTCTGCGAACAGCTCGATTACAACATCCTCTTTCGCTGGTTTCTTGACATGAATCTCGAGAGCACCAGCCTGGATCAGTCGAACTTCAGCCGACTGCGCGAGCGCCTGGTGAAGACCGACATCGCCCGGCGCTTCTTCGACGAGGTGGTGTGAATCGCCCCGGGTTCCGTGGAGGCCGGTTGGTTTAAGTCAGGTCGCGATCGCGGCCTGACTGGCGAGCTGCCTGTAGTAGTTTGCCTCAGCTTCTGCGGGCGGGATATACCCGATAGGTTCAAGG
>NZ_QKOE01000027.1 GCF_003226565.1 Parazoarcus communis SWub3 = DSM 12120
CTTGAACCTATCGGGTATATCCCGCCCGCAGAAGCTGAGGCAAACTACTACAGGCAGCTCGCCAGTCAGGCCGCGATCGCGACCTGACTTAAACCAACCGGCCTCCACGGAACCCGGGGCGATTCAAACCAGTGCTTGGGCAGTATATTTTTACAGCGTTAAACCAGTCTTGTTCTGTTGGTGCTTTTCCGCTGTACTGGATTTGTCGGATGGTGTTTTTGATCTTTAACAGTTGCACATCAGACGGTTCCCCCGGCGCTGTGCCAAATTTAACCTTCAGCGAGTGTGCAAGTTTTTCATCAGGTGACATTTGATTCTCCGGTGAGTGGGCAATGCATTGGGCCTAACGTAGAGCTAACCGGCGCTGCGCGGCTTTATCGCGCAGCGTCCAGCGACCAAAGGGAGAGAGGTTGAGCGCCATGTTAGATCACTTGTTGCAAGTACCAAGCTGTTGCTGATACCCGTAAAGGCGTTGCTCAAGGGCGACCTTCCTTGCCTTTTGCTTTTCTTGCCACTCCTGACTTGCGTCGAAAACAACCATTGATCCCGTGCCCTCCAGTTCCCTCTTGGTATCGATAATCTGCTGATGAACAAATGCACAATTATTTGAACGGCCAAGCGCTTCGGTCAGTTTGGCCACCTCGTTGGACTTATCTTCAATAGTCCGATGCGACTGGTCGAGCAAATCTTTCAATTGAGCAGTAGCAGCTAATGCCGTTTGGAGTTGTGCTTGCGTTACTTCGAGCTTAGCTTGGACCTGTGCGTTGATCGCTTTTAGATCCGCTTGCTGGGCAAGGGATTGCGATTCAGCTACTCGCTGACCAGCCCAATAGCCGCCGTATGTAAGCGCCCCTATACCGGCAAAAGTTGTCGTAATAGCAGCGACCCAATGCTTGGCTGTAAAGCCACCAATAATTTGAGAAGTGGTGACCGTTTCTGGATTCATGAGACGAGTGATCTAACGAATAGGGTTTATGCCTCGCGGCACGCAGGCGGATTCGGAGTAGTTGCGCATGTCGCGAGGGATAAACCTTGTTGGACTGAACCGCCGGGAAAGCTGTGCTACTGGGGATTCTACGCCCGGCTCATGCGCACTGGATAGAGCAAGTCGGTGCCGCAGCGATCCGGCATGCTTGATTGGTGGCGGAGCACCGCGCAGTTGCCTGTCCTGACCCACATGTCCCCCGCGACACAGGACATCGAGCGGGTTTCGGGCGCTGATACGGCCAACGCACGCAGAGCCACCTGGGCAACCGAGCACGGTTGTCGTGAGCGCAGCGAGATCTGAAACGACCCCTTTTCATGACGGCCCATCCCGGCACCGTGGGGCCGGGGCGAGCACGGCGATGGGGTGCCAGCGCCCATGCAAACAGTACGTGCAACGACAGGGGTCGTGGCCGCTGACCCGGGCGAGGAAGGCTTCGGCCGCTTCGATGGCCATCGGTTGCGGTTCTGGCATCTGTAGCGCCGCCCGTGCGGCCGCTAGCCGAGCCCGCTTATGATGTGCGGCCAGCACGCCGTAGTGACGGATGCGTTTGAAGCCGCGCGGCAGCACATGCTGCAGAAATCGCCCGATGAAGGTGTCGATGAGCAGCATGACCGTGCGCTTGCCACCGTTTCGGTTGTCGCGCGCGCGAATCCGCACCTGCTCGTGATCTCAGGCGAGAATGCGTTCGTTCGAGATTGCGACCCGATGGGTATAGCGTGCGAGGTAGTCGAGTACCTGGGCCGGACCGCCCGGCGGGGGTTTGGCATAGACCACCCAGTCATGGGCGAGCAGCGCGCGGTGGCGCTTTTGCCACGCGGCGGGGCTCGCTTCGGGATCATCCGGAAACTGGCCGGTGCGCCGGGCCGCTTCGAGTGCGTCGAGAAACTTGCTACGGAATACGCGCGAGGCCGCCTGTACCGGAAAGAGGAAGCCGCGGCCACGGCGCGGGGTTTGCCACTGCCCCGCCTCATCGAGCCCGCCACAGTGATGAGCGCGTGTACGTGAGGGTGCGTGCGCAAGTCCTGTGTCCACGTGTGCAAGACCAGACTGAAGGCCGGGGTGGCGCCGAGCCAGCGCGGGTTGGCGGCCAGTTCGAGCAGGGTGGCAGCGGCACAGCCGAACAAGGTATCGAAGAGCCAGCGTGGGTGACGGGCGCCCAGGGAGTTGAGTTCATGCGGCAGCGTGAACACCCAGTGGGCGTAGGGCACGGGCAACAACTCGCGTAGCCGTGCGCCACGCCACGCCTCCTTGGCCCGGGTCTGGCACTGTGGGCAATGACGGTTACGACAAGAGCGCCAGACATGACGCTCGGCGCCGCAGGCATCGCAGCGTTCGCGCACTCCGCCCAGCGCCGCAGTTCTGCACTCGACAATGGCGCGCCACGCGTGCGCCTGTGCCGGCGACAGCGCGTGGGTGCGCCGGTACGCTGCGCCCGTGCGCAGGATGCCGGCCAGCGTGGGCCGCTCCATGGCCGGTCGAGTTCAGAGCCGACGCAACAGGTCGAGTGGACTGTCTTGTGCAATGGAACCGGGGCGCGCCAGATGCAGGTAGCGTTGCGTGGTCGACAGGTGGCTGTGGCCGAGCAACTTGGCCAGGGTGGCCAGATCGACCCCTGCCTCGAGCAGGTGAGTTGCGAAGGCGTGGCGGCTATGCTGAGCTCGGCATAGTCGCCATTCGTTTGCCACCCATTTGCTTGAGGGCGGCTACGACATCCGCACAGTGCAGGAGTTGCTCGGCCACGCCGACGTTTCGACCACGATGATCTACACCCATGTGCTGAACAAGGGCGGGCGTGGGGTAACGAGCCCGCTGGACCAACTCTGACACGCGGGTTTGCACGGCGCTGGAGAATCGGTTGCCTTGATCGCGGAAGCGGTACAGACGCTCGGAAACCATCCGCTCGTCGGCCGCCCTGCCGAGCAGGGCATGCGAGAGCTGGTCATCTCGCGCGGCCGGACGGGCTATCTTGCGCTTTACAGCCATGAAGAGGCGCGCGACACCGTCGCTGATGCTCGCGCTTCGACATCAGCGCAAGGCGGGTTACACCTCACCATAGGCGCAGCGGGCAAGCCCGCGCAACCCGCTTCTGCGCCCTCGGGCACCACCAAGGCCCGCCCCCGTTCGAGTCGGCAATCTCCTTACAGCAGCGGCGCCAGCCAGCGCGCCGCCGATGCCTCGCTCAGCCCGGTGCGCTGCGCCCAGTCGGTCAGTTGGTCCTTGCCGATCTTGCTGATGGCAAAGTAGTGACTTTCCGGGTGGGCGAAGTAAAAGCCGCTGACTGCCGCGGCAGGGGTCATGGCCATGGATTCGGTCAGGCCCATTCCGGTGTTGGTGGGCACGTCCAGCAGCTGGAACAATGCAGCCTTGACGGTGTGATCCGGGCAGGCGGGATAGCCGGGCGCGGGGCGGATGCCCTGGTAGCGCTCCTGGATCAGCGCGTCGTTGTCCAGCGACTCGTCGGCGGCGTAGCCCCAGTATTCCTTGCGCACGCGGGCGTGCAGCCATTCGGCGGTGGCTTCGGCAAGGCGGTCGGCCAGGCTCTTGAGCATGATGGCGTGGTAGTCGTCGTGTGCAGCTTCGAATTCGGCCAGCTTGTGCTCGATTCCCAGCCCTGCGGTGACGGCAAAGGCACCGCACCAGTCGCGCACGCCGCTGGCTTTGGGGGCAACGAAGTCGGCCAGACACCAGTGCGGCTTGCCCGCGGGGCGTTCGTGCTGCTGGCGCAGGCCGTGCCAGGTCATCAGCGGGGTGTCGCGCGCTTCGTCGGCATAAAACTCGATATCGTCCCCCACCGCATTGGCGGGGAACAGGCCAAACACTGCCCGTGCCTGTACCCACTGGCCGGCGATGATGTCCTCCAGCATGGCCTGGCCGTCCTTGAACACGCCACGCGCGGTTTCGCCAACGATCTCGTCATCGAGAATCTTCGGAAAGCTGCCGGCCAGATCCCAGGTCTGGAAGAAGGGCGCCCAATCGATGTAGTCGCGCAGCTCCTCCAGATCGACATCCAGCGCCACCACGCCCAGCGTGTTGGGCTCGAACGGCGTGTAGCCCGCTACCGACAGCGGGTCGTAGGCATTGGCGCGGGCCGCTTGCAGGCTGACCAGTTGCACGCCCTTCTTGTTGGCGTGCTGGGCGCGGATCTTGTCGTAGTCGGCGGCAAGTTGGGTCTTGAAGTCCTCGGCGCCACCTTCGGACAACAGCGCGGTGACCACGCCGACCGCGCGCGAGGCGTCCGGCACATAGACCACCGGACCGCTGTAGTGCGGTGCGATCTTGATGGCAGTGTGGGCGCGACTGGTGGTAGCGCCGCCGATCAGCAGTGGAATGGCCGCGCCATCGGCAAAGCCCTGGCGCTGCATTTCGGCGGCGACATGGCTCATTTCCTCCAGCGACGGGGTGATCAGGCCGGAAAGCCCGATCGCCTGGGCACCGTGTTCGCGGGCGGCATTCAGGATCTTGTCGGTGGGCACCATGACGCCGAGGTCGATCACCTCGTAGCCGTTGCAGCCCAGCACCACACCAACGATGTTCTTGCCGATGTCGTGCACATCGCCCTTCACCGTGGCGATGACGATGCGCCCCTTGCTGGTGGCGCCGGTACGCAGCTTTTCCGCTTCGATGTAGGGGATGAGGTGGGCCACGGCCTGCTTCATGACGCGCGCCGACTTCACCACCTGGGGCAGGAACATCTTGCCCGCGCCAAACAGGTCGCCCACCACGTCCATACCGGCCATCAGCGGGCCTTCGATCACGGCCAGCGGCGGTTTGCCTTCGGCCTCGAGCTTGGCGCGCACTTCTTCGGTATCGGCAACGACGTAGTCGGTGATGCCCTTGACCAGCGCGTGCTTCAGGCGCTCTTCCACCGGCCCCTCGCGCCACGACAGATCCGGCCCGCTGTCCTTGGCCTTGCCTTCCTTCACCGTCTGGGCGAACTCGACCAAGGCTTCGCCAGCACCAGGGTGACGGTTGAGCACCACATCCTCGACCTTGTCACGCAGCACCGGATCGAGATCGTCATACACCCCCAGCATGCCGGCATTGACGATGCCCATGGTCATGCCCGCCTTGATCGCGTGGTACAGGAACACGGTGTGGATGGCCTCGCGCACCGGGTCGTTGCCGCGGAAGCTGAAGCTGACATTGGAGACCCCGCCGGAGATCTTGGCGTAGGGCAGATGGGCGTGGATCCAGCGCACGGCTTCGATGAAATCGACCGCGTAGTTGTCGTGCTCTTCGATGCCGGTGGCAATGGCGAAGATGTTGGGGTCGAAAATGATGTCTTCCGGCGGAAATCCAATGCCGGTCAGCAGCTCGTAGGCACGGGCGCAGATCTCGGTCTTGCGTGCAAAGGTGTCGGCCTGGCCTTTCTCGTCGAAGGCCATGACGATGACCGCCGCACCATAGCGCCGCGCCAGCCGGGCTTCGTGCAGAAACTTGGCCTCGCCCTCCTTCATCGAGATGGAGTTGACGATGCCCTTGCCCTGGATGCACTTGAGGCCAGCCTCGATCACGTCCCACTTGGACGAGTCGATCATGATCGGCACCCGCGAGATGTCCGGCTCGGAGGCGATGAGTTTGAGGAAGCGCTCCATGGCCGCCATCGAATCCAGCATGGCCTCGTCCATGTTGATGTCGATGACCTGGGCGCCGTTCTCGACCTGCTGACGGGCCACCGCCAGTGCGTCGTCAAAACGGCCTTCCAGAATCATGCGGGCGAAAGCGCGCGAACCGGTCACGTTGGTGCGTTCGCCCACGTTGACATACAGGCTGTCGGCACCGACGTTGAACGGCTCCAGCCCGGACAGACGCAGCTTTTTTTCCACTTCGGGCACCTGGCGCGGCGGCAACGCAGCCACCGCCTGAGCAATGGCGGCGATGTGCGCAGGCGTGGTGCCGCAACAGCCGCCCAGGATGTTCACCAGGCCGGACTGCGCCCATTCCACCACCGCCGTCGCCAGTTGCTCAGGGGTTTCGTCATAGCCGGTGGGCGCCAGCGGATTGGGCAGGCCGGCGTTGGGGTGTGCCGACACATGGGTGTCGCAGACGTGGGACAACTCTTCCACATAGGCGCGCAGTTCCTTGGCACCCAGCGCGCAGTTCAACCCGAAGGAGATCGGCTGCGCATGCGACAGCGAGTTCCAGAAGGCTTCGGCAGTCTGACCGGAAAGGGTGCGGCCCGAGGCGTCGGTGATGGTGCCGGAGATCATCACCGGCAGGCGTCGCCCAAGGTCGTCGAACAGCTTTTCGATGGCAAAGATTGCCGCCTTGGCGTTGAGGGTGTCGAAGATGGTTTCGATCAGCAGCAGATCGGCACCACCTTCCATCAGCCCCTTGGCCGAATCGTAGTAGTCGTCGACCAGCGCATCGAAGCTGATGTTGCGAAAGCCCGGGTCGTTGACGTCCGGGCTGATCGACAGCGTGCGCGAGGTTGGCCCCAGCACGCCGGCACAGTAGCGCGGCTTGGCCGGGTTCTTTGCGGTGTATTCGTCGCACAACTCGCGCACCAGTCGGGCGCTGGCCACGTTCAGCTCGTAGGCGATGTCGGCCAGCCCGTACTCGGCCTGAGACACCCGGGTGGCGTTGAAGGAGCTGGTCTCGATGATGTCGGCGCCAGCCTCGAGATAGGCGCGGTGGATCTCGCCGATCACGTCGGGGCGGGTCAGCACCAGCAGGTCATTGTTGCCCTTGAGGTCGCGCGGGTGATCGAGAAAGCGCGTACCGCGGTAGTCCGCCTCGCCCAGCTTGTACTGCTGCACCATGGTGCCCATGGCGCCATCCAGGATCAGGATGCGTTGGGCGAGTTGCTGGCGGATTTCTTGGCTGCGGTCGGCTTGCACGGTTCTACCTCGGTCTGCGATTGATGCACAGCGGGTAGCCGACGCAAATGGGAACGGCGCGGCAAACCCGGCTGATGGTTTGCGAGCGCCGTTGTTGGATTGCCGAGCCTGGCCCGGCAGGTGTTTCGGGTCGCAGCGCTCCTCGGCAAGAGGCGGATTTTACTGGGCTTTCAGCCGCGATGTCGAGAGGCAGGAACCACACAAGGCGAGGCCCGTACCGTGTGATCGGACACCACACAAGAATATGGGCCAACGCATACTTCAGTCAGGGATACTCGCACGAGCCCAAGACGCCGCCACTCACCACCACATCGGATGCGGCGGCAGCCATACCGGGGGACCACGGCGCCTGGGTGGAGGACCATCGCGGTAACGCGGCGGATAGGGATAGGTGTAGCCAAAGCCGAAATGATAGGGATAGCCCATCCATACACTGCCCATCCCCCAATCCCGCGGGTAAATATAGGTCTGGCTGGTACGCACCACCTTGCCATCGATGAAGTGCACATTGAACAGCGTGGCAATGCCGGGCCCGTAGTTGGGGATGTTCCAGTCCCACACCGTTTCGCCCGACAGGCGGAAGGACTGTTCGGAGCGGTGCTCGCCCAGCAGGCGGCTGATCTCGTCCGGTGTCATGCCGGGCCGGACGCGGGCCAGATTCTGATCGGACAGCGCATCCCACTGGCGCAGCACGATCCCGCTGGCATCGACCTCGACCATCAGGCACGAGTCGCCATTGGGCTGGGTGGAAAACTCCAGCGTGGTGGTGCCGTCACCATTGTCCCAGCGCCGGGTCGGCTCACCACGCGCACTCAGCGCCTCGGCCTCGGTGGTGTAAGGCTTGGGCGGTGCAAACGCGGCACAACCGCTCAGCAACAGCGCTGCCAGCAAACCCAGCAACAGCTTGCGATCGAAGGTGATGTTCATCATGGCCTCAGCTTGGTGTATCGCCCCGTCCCCACGACCCGGCCCTCGGGGTTGAAGGAGACGGTGAAGTAAGTTGGATCGTTGAGTGTGCTACCCCGTTCCATCAACCACTCCCACACCGTTTCCTGCTTGAGCTGGAAATACTGGCTGGACGCCGGACGCCCCAGCATGCGCCGCACCTGCTCCGGCGTCATGCCGCGCTCGACGCGGGCGAAGGTCTGCTCATTGATGACCTGTTCGATCGACTGCAGCACCTGATCACGCCCGATGGTAATCATGTAGCACTCGGCCCCCTCGGGCTGGCGCGAGTACTCCCAGGTTACCGACCCCTCCTCGTTGCGCCATTCGTGCTGCGGCGGGCCAAAGCGCTGGCGTACCTCCACCGCGGTCGATACGCCGGGCTGCAGCTCCTTCACATTGACATAGTCGCAGCCGGGCAAGCCGATTGCAGTCAACAAGGCACACAACATCGACAACAGTTTCTTCATGGTTTGATCCGTGCCTTCCAGTCGGGAATCGAAACAAGAATCCGGCTTCACCCGGGCAAATGCAATGCCTCCGCAGTGAGGATTTGCAACATTTGTGGGCGTCCGGCGCCAAGCCCTCCCGCAAAGCGCACCGTCAAGGTGCAGCTACGGCCGCAGTCCCATGCAATCCGGGCCACTGCCAGCCGGATATGGGGCGTCGATGTGCCAGCCCGCCACGCCGATCAGGGTTTTCCACAATATGGCACAGTTTGTGCGACGCACTAACCCCAATCACCGTCGTCACGAAACGGAAAACCCGTCAGAACGCCGTTTCAGACTTCACCGGATTGACCCGCCCACATGAAGCACCCCAATCCTGCTGCATTGCATTATCCCTTCTGTACGAAACTGTCTGGCACCGACCGCGAGTCGTCCGGGTTTTTGTGCAGAATACGCACACCTCGAAGCCGCTGCAGCCAGGCCGAACTGGCCCACAAGCTGCATGCACCAAGGTCGCTACCGACAATCCCGTGGTACCGGATAGCCAACCGATCGCACATCAGCACCATCAACCCAATGATTTCGCCGGAGGATCAAAAATGAAGAAGACCGTCGTCGCACTCGCTGTCATGGGCTTTGGCATCACGGGCGTTTACGCCCAGGACATGGTTGTCAAGATCGGCAACGTCGCCCCGCTGACCGGCACGATCTCGCATCTGGGCAAGGACAACGAAAACGGTGCCCGTCTGGCCATTGAGGAAGCCAATGCCAGAGGCGTGACCCTTGGCGGCAAGAAGGTCAAGTTCGAGCTGATCGGCGAGGACGACCAGGCCGACCCGCGCACCGGCACCACGGTGGCGCAGCGCCTGGTCGATGCCGGCGTGAAGGCGGTGGTCGGGCACCTGAACTCCGGCACCACCATCCCGGCCTCGCGCATCTATGATCAGGGTGGCGTGCCGATGATCTCGCCCTCGGCCACCAACCCCAAACTGACCCAGCAAGGCTACAAGGGCGTGTTCCGCACCATCGCCAACGACGTCCAGCAAGGTTCGGTGCTGGGCAAGTTCATGGTGTCGGAACTGGGGGCAAAGAAGATCGCGATCATCGATGACCGCACCGCCTATGGCCAGGGCCTGGCCGATGAAACCGACAAGGCCGCCAAGGCCAGCGGCGCCCAGATCGTGGCACGCGAGTTCACCAACGACAAAGCCACCGACTTCAACGCCATCCTGACCAAGATCCGTGCCGCCAATCCGGACGTGATCTTCTTTGGCGGCATGGATGCGCAGGCCGGCCCGATGATGCGCCAGGTCAAGCAGCTTGGCATCACCGCCAAGTTCGTCACCGGCGACGGTGGCTGCAGCCCGGAGATGATCAAGCTGGCGGGCGACGCCATCAGCTCGAACGTGTATTGCTCGATGGCCGGCGTGCCGCTCGACAAGATGCCCGGCGGCGTCGATTTCCGCGAGCGTTACAAGAAGCGCTTCAACGCCGATGTGCAGATCTATTCGCCGTACGCCTTCGATGCGGCCAACGCCTTCATCACCGCGATGCAGAAGGCCGACTCGGCGGAACCTGCCAAGTACCTGCCCGAACTCAAGAAGGTCAACTTCCCCGGCGTGACCGGCACGGTGGCCTTTGACGACAAGGGCGACATCAAGGAAGGCGCCGTCACCCTGTACCAGTTCAAGAACGGCGACTGGGCAGCCATGTAAGCGTCCAATCCACGTGGCGGGGGCCTGGCGCCCCCGCGCGAAGCGTAAGGCTTGCGGTGCCCACCCCTGCGGCAATGCAAACCTTTCCCCTCGCTCGCCCCCAATCCTCTCCATCCAAAGGTCACGATGGAAACGCTCATCCAGCAAATACTCAACGGCCTGGTGATCGGTAGCGTGTATGCGCTGATCGCGCTGGGCTACACCATGGTCTATGGCATCCTCGGGCTGATCAATTTTGCCCACGGCGATGTGCTGATGGTGGGCGCGCTGACTGCGCTGCAGACCATGCTGTTCCTGATGGGCTTCGCACCGGGCATGTCGCCGGTAGTGATGCTGACCATCGCCCTGGCGGTGGCCATTCCGGTGTGCATGATGATCGGTTTCACCATGGAGCGGCTGGCCTACCGCCGCCTGCGCAACGCGCCACGCCTGGCGCCATTGATCACCGCAATCGGCATGTCCTTCCTGCTGCAGACGGTGGCGATGATCATCTGGGGGCGCAACTACCACACCTTTCCGCAACTGATTTCCACCACCCCGATGCAGCCGATCGAAGGCGTCTTCGTCACCCCGGTGCAGCTCACCATCATCGGCGTGTCGGCGCTGATCATGATCGGGCTGATGTTGCTGGTGAACAAGACCCGCATCGGCCGCGCGATGCGCGCCACCGCCGAGAACCACCGCGTTGCCAGCCTGATGGGGGTGGATACCAATGCGGTGATCGCCTTCACCTTCGTCATCGGTGCCGCCCTGGCCGCCGTGGCCGGCGTGATGTTCGCCAGCAACTACGGCATCGCCCACTACGGCATGGGCTTCATGCCGGGGCTCAAGGCCTTCACCGCCGCGGTGCTGGGCGGCATCGGCAACCTGGGTGGCGCCATGCTCGGCGGCATTACGCTGGGGCTGGTCGAATCGCTCGGTGCCGGCTACATCGAACACCTGACCTTCGGCTTCCTGAACTCGTCCTACCAGGACATCTTCGCCTTCATCATCCTGGGGCTGGTGCTGATCTTCAAGCCCACCGGCCTGCTCGGCGAACGTGTCTCGGACCGGGCCTGAGGGAGGCGCACGACCATGAACGAACTCGTCGCCGCCGTCCCCTGGCTGGGCAAGCGCAACCCGATGGCTGCACGCTGGCTGCTGATCATCCTCGCCATTGCAGCCCCCTTCATCGCCATGCAGTTCGGCCGCAGCTGGGTGCGCATCCTCGACTTCGCCCTGCTCTACATGATGCTGGCGCTGGGCCTGAACCTGGTGGTGGGCTTTGCCGGGCTGCTCGACCTGGGCTACATCGCCTTCTATGCGGTGGGGGCTTACACCTTTGCGTTTCTTGCCTCGCCCCATTTCGGCATCCACCTGCCGTTCTGGATGGTACTGCCGCTAGGCGCGGCCTTTGCCGCGGTGGCCGGCATCATGCTGGGCTTTCCGGTGTTGCGATTACGCGGGGATTATCTTGCCATCGTCACCCTGGGCTTCGGTGAGATCATCCGCATCTTCATGCTCAACCTGAACTACCCGGTCAACATCACCAACGGCCCGCAGGGCATCAACATGATCGATCCCATCGTGCTGTTCGGCTGGGATCTGTCACGCAATCTGCAGGTGACCGAAGAGATCTCGATCCATTCGCTCTATCTGTACTATTACCTCTTCCTTGCCTGCGTGATCGGCTCGATCATCTTCATCCAGCGCCTGCAGATCTCCCGCGTCGGCCGTGCCTGGGCGGCCATGCGCGACGACGAACTGGCGGCCAAGGCCATCGGCATCAACACCCGCAACATGAAGCTGCTGGCGTTCTCGCTGGGCGCCACCTTTGGCGGCGTGGCCGGCTGCCTGTTCGGCGCCTTCCAGGGCTTCGTGTCGCCCGAATCCTTCTCGCTGATGGAGTCGATCGCGGTGCTGACCATGGTGGTGTTCGGCGGCATGGGCAATATTGCCGGCGCCATCGTCGGCGCCTTTGTGCTCGCCCTGCTGCCGGAAATCCTGCGCGACGTGGCCATCCCGCTGCAGCAGACCCTGTTCGGCAAGGTCATTCTCGACCCGGAAGTGCTGCGCATGCTGTTGCTGTCGCTCGCCATGATCCTGATGATGCTGCTGCGCCCCGCGGGTCTGATTCCCGCACGCGCACGTTACGCCCACCCCGAGAACCTGCACCGCGGAGGCGCGGCCAAGTGATTTCCCTGCTCGAAGCCCGCAACATCGGCAAACGTTTCGGCGGCCTGCAGGCGCTCACCGACGTGTCGCTGACCATCAACAAGGGCGAGGTCTACGGCCTGATCGGCCCGAATGGCGCCGGCAAGACCACCTTCTTCAATGTGCTGACCGGCGCCTACGTGCCGGACGGCGGCGAGTTCGTGTTCAACGGCAGCGAACTGCCCAGCGGCAAGCCGCACAAGATCGTCGGCCGGGGCATTGCCCGCACCTTCCAGAACATCCGCCTGTTCAAGGAGCTGACCGCGCTCGAGAACGTCATGGCCGGGCACCACATCCGCACCAAGGCGGGCATCTGGGGCATCCTCACCCAGAACCGCTTCACCCGCGAGGAAGAACGCCTGACCACCGAACGGGCCTACGAGATGCTCCGGTACGTCGGTATCGAGCGCTTTGCCGAAACCGTCTCCAAAAACCTGTCCTACGGCGACCAGCGCCGCCTCGAGATTGCCCGCGCCCTGGCCACCGAGCCACAACTGCTGGCGCTCGATGAGCCTGCCGCCGGCATGAATGCCACCGAAACCGGCCAGCTGAAGACGCTGATCGAGCAGATCCGCCACGATGGCGTCACCGTGATGCTGATCGAGCACGACGTCAAGCTGGTCATGGGGCTGTGCGATCGTGTCGCGGTACTCGACTTCGGCCGCAAGATTGCCGAAGACGTCCCGGCCGAGGTACAACGCAACGAAGCCGTCATCAACGCCTATCTCGGGGGAGGCAAGCATGCACACTAACCCCGTCTCGCCCCTGCTGCAGCTGCAGGGCCTGCAGATCGCCTATGGTGGCATCCAGGCCGTCAAGGGCATCGATCTCGAACTGTTCAAGGGCGAACTCGTCTGCCTGATCGGCGCCAATGGTGCCGGCAAGACCACCACCCTCAATGCCATCGCCGGCGTGCTGCCGCTGGCCGGTGGCGAGATCCGCTACAACGGCGACAGGATCAACGCGGTGCCGGCGCACAAGCGCCTGCGCCAGGGCATCGCGCTGGTGCCGGAAGGCCGCGGCATCTTCACCCGGCTGACGGTGGAGGAAAACCTGCGCATGGGCGCCTACACCCGCACCGACAAGGACGGCATCGAGGCCGACCTGGAAAAGGTCTACACCATGCTGCCACGGGTCAAGGAACGCCTGCCCCAGGTTGCCGGCACGCTGTCGGGCGGCGAGCAGCAGATGGTGGCCATTGGCCGCGCGCTGTTGTCGCGCCCCCGCCTGCTGCTGCTCGACGAACCGTCGATGGGGCTGGCACCGCTGGTGGTGGAGAAGATCTTCGAGGTGGTGCAATCCGTCGCCAAGGAGGGCGTCACCATTTTGCTGGTCGAACAGAACGCCAACCTCGCACTCGAATTCGCCCAGCGCGGCTATGTGATGGAGTCGGGCAAGGTCACGCTGACCGGTAGCGGCGAATCCCTGCTCGCCGATCCCAAGGTGCGCGCCGCCTACCTGGGCGAGGCGGCCTGAGACCCACCCATCGGCAGCCCCGCGCCACACCCGATGCGCTCGAGCGCCTCAAACATCCGCATAGCAGAATATAATCCTGCGCTAAAGGAGACGCCGCGCAGATGAAGCACATCACCCCCAAGGAAGCCCATGCCTTCCTGCAGACCCATCCCAACGCCCTGCTGATCGATGTCCGCAGCGAGATCGAATACCTGTTCGTCGGTCATCCGGTCGGTGCCATCCATGTGTCGTGGAACGACGGCCCGGACTGGGAGATCAACCCGCACTTTGTCGGCGAGGTACGCAAGCTGGCGGGCAATGGTGGCGAACGGCCGGTGGTGTTGATCTGCCGCAGCGGCAACCGCTCGGAGGCGGCCGGGGCGGCGCTGGAATCAGCAGGCTTCAGCGAGGTCTACAACGTCACCCACGGTTTCGAGGGCGAGCTCGACGAGCACCACCATCGCAACTCGGTCAGCGGCTGGCGCTTCGACGGGCTGCCCTGGCAGCAGTGCTGATCAGCCGCGTGCCGTCCTGGCCAACCAACTGCGGTAGGCCAGCAGGCTGAGCAGCGCAAACCCCAGCATGCCCAGCGCCAGATAAACCGTCGACGACCACAGCAAGGGAACCAGGGCGCCTGCAATCGCCGCGTTGGCCCCCACCTGCAGAAAGCTCTGACAGCTGGACGCCATGCCCCGCCGCGCGGGAAACAGATCCAGCGCCATGATGCTCAGGCTGGGCATGGCAACCGCCATGCCGATGCTGTAACAGGCAATCGGCAGCACCAGCCAGCGCGGATCCGGCAGGGTGACCAGGCTCATCGCCACCCCTGCAGCGGCCGCCCCCAGCATCACCGCGAATCCCGCCCCAATGGTGCGTGCCGCACTCCAGTGCCCCGCCACCCGGCCGGACAGTGCCGAACCCAGCATCATGCCCGCCACCGACGGCACGAACAGCCAGGAAAAATCCTGCGCACGCAGCCCCAGATGGGTCATGACGAACGCGGGCGCCGACAGGATGTAGAGGAAGAAGCCGTTGAACATCAGCGCCACCGCCCCCGCCAGCAGCAGGAAGGCACCGCTGCCCAGCACGCTGCCATAGCCGCGCGCCAGCGCCACCGGATGCATGGGCTGACGATCGGCCGGCGCCAGGGTTTCGGGCAGCGTGCGCCAGGTCAGCACCACCAGCGCCAGCCCGAACAGGGCAAGAAACACGAAGATCGACCGCCACCCCAGCAGCACCAGCAGATAGCCGCCAAACAGCGGCGCCACCGCAGGCGCAATGCCAAAGATCATCATCACCCGTGACATCAGGCGCTGCGCCTGCGGGCCCTCGTGCAGGTCGCGGATCACGGCCCGGCCAATCACCATCCCCGCACCGCCACACAAACCCTGCAGCGCGCGCCCCGCCCACAACCATTCGATGGTGGGCGCAAACGCACACAGCAAGGAGGCGCCGGAAAAGAACGCGGTTGCGGCGATCAGCACCCGGCGGCGGCCGAAGCGATCAGCCAGCGCACCATGCCACAGCACCATCAGCGCAAAGGTGACCATGTAGGCGGTCAGCGTCTGCTGCACCTCGACCGCACTCGCGCCGAGGTCGCGCGCCATTTCAGGAAAGGCGGGCAGATAGGTGTCGATGGCAAACGGGCCGATGGCAGACAGCGCGGCCAGCACCCAGGCCAGCCGGGGAGAACTTGCGGGCATTGGTTCTTGTTATGTCTTGGTTTTTCTGTCGGGGGAGGCGACCTTCACTGGCATACCCAGGCACTGCCCGTACTCAAGCTCCGGTCTTCCTGCCACGATCATACGCGTATGCGGAGCAGATGCCGACCTTGGATCACCAACCGGACAGGCGCCGGAAGCGGCTTTGCCACACGGATCGACCGAAACCCGCCCCCGCGGCCACCGGCCTCATCAAACGCTCGGGTGGTCATCCGCCCTCAGGCATGGCGACATCCGCCATCCCGCAGTGCGCGCCCGTGCAGCACCATCCTTGTGCAGCCTCTCCCAACTTGGTGCATCAATCATGCGCGGCCAGGCCTGCACACCGCAGCAAAACGGCCTGATCCGGCATTCCGGACGCTGGCACGATACTGGCTTAATGGATTGCGTGCAGGAGCGGTTCGGCTCGCCGGACTTCAAGCACCACAATTCGGAATGGATGACTAGGGTTCCGGCCTGCGCAAGCGGGTGACTGGTCCGAGAGTCGTCGACCTCCAGCGAGGTTACACGGCGGGACAAAAGCCCGGGAGAACGCACCATCACCCGTGATGCGCCGCTCCCGCCCCGACCCGACAACCGACTGGAGGTTTTCATGATCAAGTCCCGCCTGCTCGCTGCCGCCACGGCAAGCGCCCTTTCGCTCTCCCTTGCCTTCTCCGCACCGGCCGCCGCGGCCCCCAGGACCGACTTCAAGGTGTGCTGGACCATCTACGCCGGATGGATGCCCTGGGAGTACGCTGCTTCCAGCGGCATCATGGACAAGTGGGCAAAGAAGTACGGCATCAAGGTCGATGTCGTGCAGGTCAATGACTACATCGAGTCGATCAACCAGTACACCGCGGGCGGCTTCGATGGCTGCACCATGACCAATATGGATGCGCTGACCATTCCCGCTGCGGGCGGGGTCGACTCCACCGCACTGATCGTCGGCGACTTCTCCAACGGCAACGACGGCATCGTGATCAAGGGCGAAGGCAAGACCCTGGCCGACCTCAAGGGCAAGCCGATCAACCTGGTCGAGTTGTCAGTGTCCCACTACCTGCTGGCCCGCGGGCTGGAGTCCGTTGGCCTGGCCGAGCGCGACACCAAGGTGGTCAACACCTCGGACGCCGACCTGGTCGCGGCCTTTGCCACCCCGGGCGTTCAGGCGGTCGCCACCTGGAACCCGCTGCTCGCCGAAGTGGCGGCCATGCCCAAGGTCAGCAAGGTGTTCGACTCCAGCAAGATCCCGGGCGAGATCATCGACCTGATGGTGGTCAACACCCGGACGCTGGCCGACAACCCGGCACTGGGCAAGGCATTGACCGGCGCCTGGTACGAGGTGATGGGGCTGATGAGCGCCGACACTGCGGCGGGCAAGGCCGCACGCACCCACATGGCGGAGGCGTCGGGCACCGACCTGGCGGGCTACGAGGCCCAGCTGGCCGCCACCAAGATGTTCTACAAGGCCGCCGACGCGGTGGCCTTCACCACCAGTGCGGCACTCCCGGCAACGATGACCAAGGTGGCGCAGTTCAGCTTCAAGCACGGCCTGCTGGGCGAAGGCGCACGCAGCGCCGACGCCATCGGCATGAGCTTTCCCGCCGGCAACACCGGCAATGCCGCCAACCTGAAACTGCGCTTCAACCCGACCTACATGCAGATGGCGGCAGACGGCAAGCTGAACTGACCTGAGGCACGCCACACCGGCACGCTGGCGGCCGGCATCGTCCAGCGCCGGTGCCGGCTGCCCACGCCACGGAGAACCCGATGCGCCTGATCAACCAAAAACCTGGCCGCAGCTGGCGGATCAGCCTGGCGATGCTGCCTTTCGCCCTGCTGCTCATTGCCTACCTCGCCGGCTCGGCCGCCCGCCTGGCGGAAAATCCGCAGGACAAGCTGCTGCCCAGCGTCACGCAGATGGCCGATGCGGTAGACCGCATGGCCTTCAGCGAAGACCCGCGCAGTGGCCGCTACCTGTTCTGGGACGACACTGCCGCCAGCCTGAAGCGGCTGGCCATGGGGCTGGCGATCGCAGCCGTCGTCGGCCTGTGCCTGGGCATCCTGGCCGGTAGCCTGCCGCTGTTCGGTGCCTCGCTATCGCCCTTGCTGACGGTGATCTCGATGATCCCGCCGCTGGCCATCCTGCCGGTGCTGTTCATTGTGTTCGGCCTGGATGAGCTGTCGAAGGTGATGCTGATCGTGCTCGGCATCACCCCGGTGATTGCCCGCGACATCGAACAGCGTGCGCGCGAGATTCCCGCCGAGCTGCTGATCAAGGCACAGACCCTGGGTGCCAACACCTGGACACTGATCCTGCGCGTGGTGCTGCCGCAATTGCTGCCGCGCCTGCTGATCGCGCTGCAGCTGGCGCTCGGTTCGGCCTGGCTGTTCCTGATTGCCGCCGAGGCCATCGCCTCGACCGACGGCCTGGGCTATCGCATCTTCCTGGTCCGCCGCTACCTGGCAATGGACGTGATCCTGCCTTACGTGGCGTGGATCACGCTGCTTGCCTGGTTGATGGACCTGGGCCTGAAGCGGCTGACCCGCGCCGCCTTCCCCTGGTACGAAGGAGGCCGGACATGAGCGCTCCCGCACGGCCGCCCGAAGGGCGCGCGAACCTCCCTCGGGGAGGGTGGAGCAGGGGTTTCGCGGAGCACTGCTCTGCGCCTGCGGAACGGGTCGGCTGTGCCAAGCCGCCCCTTCGTCGCATCAGCGACAGGAGGGCAGTCGAATGAGTTTCATCCAGGTCCGCAAGGTCTGGCAGCAATATGGCGATCAGACCGTGCTCGAAAACCTGCGCCTGGACATCGCCGAGGGCGAGTTCTGCGCCCTGGTCGGCGCCTCCGGCTGCGGCAAATCCACCTTTCTGCGCATGCTGCTCGGCCAGGAACGCCCGCACAAGGGCCAGATCCTGCTCGATGGCCAGCCACTGGTGGCCGAACCCGACCCCAGCCGCGGCATTGTCTTCCAGCGCTACTCGGTGCTACCGCACCTGAGCGTGCTCGACAACGTCGCCCTTGGACTGGAGTTGCCGCGCGCGCCCCTGCTCGGCCGCCTGTTTGGCCGCGCCAAGGCCGAGGCACGCGAGCAGGCTGCGCAACTGCTGCAGCGTGTCGGCCTCGGGCACGCGCTCGACAAGTACCCCAGCCAGCTGTCCGGCGGCATGCAGCAGCGCCTGGCCATTGCCCAGGCGCTGATCATGAAGCCCCGCATGCTGTTGCTGGACGAGCCCTTCGGCGCGCTCGACCCCGGCATCCGCAAGGACATGCACGCACTGCTGCTCGAGCTCTGGCAGGAGACCCGGCTGACCGTGCTGATGGTGACCCACGACCTGTCCGAAGGGTTCACCCTGGGGACCCGCCTGCTGGTGTTCGACAAGGTGCGTCACGACCCCCACGCCCCTGGCGCCTATGGCGCCCGCATCACCTACGACATCCCGCTCAACCTTGACCGCCACGCCACCCGCGAGGCCGTCGCCGCGCTGCCCGCCCATGTGACCAGCGCACTCAAGACCGCATGACGAGGACACCATGACCACGACACTCGCACCCGACTCCCCGCCGCTGCCCTACCCTGCGCTGCACGAGGAAGTGCTGCCCGGTGGCGGCCACCGCTCCTTCATCCTGCGCCGCGGCCGGCTGCTGCGCCTCACCGATATCGAGGGCGGCGCCAACGTCAGCATGCTGCTGTTCAACGCTTTCGAGAAAACCGAACGCCTGAACCTGCCCGACTCGCTCAAGTGCCAGCACACCGCCAGACTCACCCGCGGCCATTGCCTGTACTCGGACATGGGCCGCGTGCTGGCGGCCATCACCGCCGACACCACGGGCTGGAGCGACAGCCTGGGCGGCGTGCTCAATGCCGACGAAGTGCGCGCGAAGTACGGCGATGGCCCCTATCAGACTCTGCGCAACGCCTGTCACCGCAACGGCACCGACAACCTGCTGGTGGAGTTGGGCAAATGGGGGATGGGTCTGGAGGACTTGCTGATGGTGCTGAACCTGTTCTCCCGCGTCAGCGTGGATGCGGCGGGCGGCATGCACTTCGTGCCCGGCAACAGCAAGCCCGGCGACCATATCGAGCTGTACGCCCCGATGGACACGCTGGTGGTGATGACCGCTCTGCAGCACCCGATGGATCCGTCGCCGGACTACGCGCCCAGGCCGGTACGCCTGAGCTGGATGCAGGCCGACCCGGCCATTGCCGAGCACTGCCGGACCTCGCGCCCGGAGAACGTGCGCGGCTTCATCAACACCGAAAACCTCTACCTGTGAGGGCCGCCACCATGAGCACACTCACCGCCAGCGCACTCACCCCCGAAACCGCCGTCGCCCGTCACCTGATCCCCGCCGGCGAGCCCTGGGTCGGCGAAGTCAAGGCCGGCCAGACCATCCGCCTGCTCGACCTGGAGGGCAACCAGGCCGTCGACACCCTGTTCTACAGCGCGGCCAACCCACGCGAGCGCTACGACCCGCAGCGCACCCTGCGCCGCCAGGCCAGCATCTACCTGAGTACCGGCACGGTGCTGTACTCCAACCTGGGCAAGCCGCTGCTGACCATCGTCGCCGACACCTGCGGTCGCCACGACACCCTGGGTGGCGCCTGCGCGCAGGAGAGCAACACCGTACGCTACGCGCTCGACAAGCTGCACATGCACGCCTGCCGCGACAATTTCCTGTGCGGCTGTCTGCACGACGGCCGTCTGGACAAGGGCGACATCGGTGCCAACATCAACTTCTTCATGAACGTGCCAGTCACGCCGGAAGGCGGGCTGAGCTTCGAAGACGGCATCTCTGCCGCCGGCAAGTATGTGGAACTGCGCGCCGAGATGGACGTGATCGTGCTGATTTCCAACTGCCCGCAGTTGAACAACCCGTGCAACGGCTACAACCCCACCCCGGCAGAAGTGCTGATCTGGGACGCCGCCGCGCGCTGACACCCCCTGGCTGCTGCGCAGCCCCACGGGGGACGACCCCCGCGGCACCGATCCGGGCGGGACGACCCGCCACAGCTCGACTCCATCGGGTGAAACCATGTTCGACAAAGTCCTGATCGCCAACCGCGGTGCGATTGCCTGCCGCATCCTGCGCACCCTCAAGGCCCTGGGCACCACCGGGGTAGCGGTGTATTCCGAAGCCGATGCCGCCAGCCGCCATCTGATCGAAGCCGACGAGGCCTACAGCCTGGGTGAAGGCGCGGCGGCGCAGACCTATCTTGCGGTGGACAAGCTCCTCGCCATTGCGCGTGATCATGGCGTTGGCGCCATCCACCCCGGCTACGGCTTCCTGTCCGAAAACGCCGCCTTCGCCGAACGCTGCGAGGCTGCCGGTATTGCCTTCATCGGCCCGACCCCCGAACAACTGCGGGTGTTCGGCCTCAAGCACACCGCGCGCGCGCTGGCCAAGGCCCACGGCGTGCCCATGCTCGAAGGCACCGGACTGCTCGCCTCGGTGGACGAGGCCCTCGCCGCCGCAAGCACCGTCGGCTATCCGGTGATGCTCAAGAGCACTGCGGGCGGGGGGGGCATCGGCATGCGGGTGTGCCGCAGTGCTGATGAACTGGCGCAGCAGTTCGACGCGGTACGCCGCCTGGGTGAGAACAACTTCTCAGACGCCGGCGTGTTCATCGAGAAATACATCGAACGCGCCCGCCATCTGGAAGTGCAGGTGTTTGGCGATGGTGCCGGTGAGGTGATCGCGCTTGGCGTACGCGACTGCTCGGTGCAGCGGCGCAACCAGAAGGTGCTGGAAGAAACCCCCGCCCCCAATCTGCCTGCCGGCATGGCCGAAGCCTTGTGCGAGGCAGCCGTACGGCTGGCACGTGCGGTGAAGTACCGCTCGGCCGGTACGGTGGAGTTCGTCTACGACAGTGCGGCGGGCGCCTTCTACTTTCTGGAGGTCAACACCCGCCTGCAGGTGGAACATGGCGTGACCGAACAGGTGTGGGGCGTAGACCTGGTGGCCTGGATGGTACAGCTTGCCGCCGGCGAACTGCCGCCGCTCACCGAGCTGGCCGCCACCCTGCAGCCACGCGGCCACGCCATCCAGGCCCGGCTGTATGCGGAAGACCCCGGCCGCGACTTCCAGCCTTGCTCCGGGCTGCTGACCGCGGTCGACTTTCCGCCCGCCGACGGTCATGCCCTGCGTATCGACACCTGGGTGGAGGCCGGATGCGAGATTCCGCCCTATTTTGACCCCATGATCGCCAAGCTGATCGCCCACGCAGAAGACCGCGGTGCGGCCATCGCCGGCCTGGACGCCGCACTGGCCGCCAGCCGCCTGTATGGTGTCGAGACCAACCGCGACTACCTGCGCCAGATCCTGGCCGACGCGCCCTTCGCCAGCGGCCAGCCATGGACCCGCTGCCTGGAGGGGCTGCACTACCGCAGCCACAGCATCGAGTTCATCACCGCCGGCACCCAGACCACGGTGCAGGACTGGCCGGGCCGGCTGGGCTACTGGGCCGTGGGGGTGCCGCCTTCCGGTCCGATGGACGACCGTGCGCTGCGTCTGGGCAACCGCCTGCTCGGCAACGCCGAAGGAGCGGCCGCGCTCGAGATCACCATGAGCGGGCCGGTGCTGCGTTTCAACTGCGATGCGGTGATCGCCGTCACCGGCGCGGAGATTCCGCTGACCCTCGACGAGCAGCCGCAGTCGATGAATACCGCCATTTTCATCCCGGCCGGCAGCCGGCTGGTGTTCGGCACCATTGGCGGCAGCGGCACCCGCAGCTACCTGTGCGTGCGCGGCGGCATCGACGTGCCGGACTACCTTGGCAGCAAGAGCACCTTCACCCTCGGCCAGTTCGGCGGTCATGGTGGCCGCGCGCTGCGTGGCGGCGATGTGCTGCACCTGTTCCCGCTGGACGGGCCTGCGGCCGGCGCCCGCCTGCCCGCCACGCTGACCCCGGCGCTGCCTGCCGTGCGCGAACTCCGGGTGATCTACGGCCCGCACGGAGCACCGGAATATTTCCAGCCGGCGTACATCGAGCGTTTTCTTGCCACGGACTGGGAGGTACATTTCAACTCCAGCCGCACCGGCGTGCGCCTGATCGGCCCCAAGCCGGAATGGGCGCGTGACAGCGGCGGCGAGGCTGGTCTGCACCCTTCCAACATCCACGACAATCCCTACGCAGTCGGCGCGGTCGACTTTACCGGTGACATGCCGGTGATCCTCGGGCCGGACGGCCCCAGCCTGGGCGGCTTCGTCTGCCCGGTGACGGTGATCGAAGCCGATCTGTGGCAACTTGGCCAGTTGAAGGCGGGCGACAAGTTGCGCTTCGTGCCGGTGGACCTTGCCACCGCGCGCAGCCTCGCAAACGCCCGCCAGGTGGAGACGCACACCCTCGCCCAGGCCTACCCCGCACACAGCCCGGCGATGGTACCCCACTCCCCCATCGTGCTCGAACTGGGCGAGGCCGACACCCGGCTGGTGGCGCGCCTGTCTGGTGACACCCACCTGCTGCTGGAGATCGGCCCGGCAGAGCTCGATCTGGTACTGCGCTTTCGCGCCCACGCGCTGATGCAGGCGATCGAAGCCCTCGCGCTCGACGGCCTGGTGGACCTGACCCCCGGCATCCGTTCACTGCAACTGCACTACCGCCCCGAAACCCTGCCGCTGGCCAGGCTGCTCGAGCGGGTCGCTGCGCTGTGGACCGGCGTATGTACCCAGGACGATCTGGAAGTCCCGTCGCGCATCGTGCATCTGCCGCTATCGTGGGACGACCCCGCCTGCCGCCTGGCGATCGAGAAATACATGACCACGGTGCGCAAGGATGCCCCGTGGTGCCCGAGCAACCTGGAGTTCATCCGTCGCATCAATGATCTGGCCGATCTTGAAGCGGTACGACAGACGGTTTTCGAGGCCCGCTATCTGGTCATGGGGCTGGGCGACGTCTATCTGGGTGCCCCCGTGGCCACGCCGCTCGACCCGCGCCACCGCCTGGTCACCACCAAATACAACCCGGCCCGCACCTGGACTGCGGAGAACTCGGTCGGCATCGGTGGCGCCTACCTGTGCATCTACGGCATGGAGGGGCCCGGCGGCTATCAGTTTGTCGGTCGCACCTTGCAGATGTGGAACCGCTATCGCGCCGTTGCCGCCTTCGACGGCAAACCCTGGCTGCTGCGCTTCTTCGACCAGATCCGCTTTCATCCGGTATCGGCCGAGGACTTGCTGCGCATCCGCCACGACTTTCCGCTCGGCCGCCATGCCATCGAGATCGAGCCGACCACGCTGCGCCTGTCGGATTACCAGGCCTTCCTCAGCCGCGAAGCCGAGGGCATCGCCGCCTTCCGCACCCGCCAGCGCGCAGCCTTCGACGCCGAACGCGAGCGCTGGATCGCCAGCGGTCAGGCCCACTTCGAGGCCGAGGACGTCGCCCCCGACCTGGGCGAGGATGCCCCGCTCGGCCACGGCGAGCACGGCATCGAAAGCCATATCGCCGGCAATCTGTGGCAGGTCCGGGTCGAGGCCGGCCAGCGTGTCCGCGAAGGCGACACCCTGGTGGTGCTCGAATCGATGAAGATGGAAATCCCGCTGACCGCGCCGCGCGACGGCATCGTCAAGGAGGTGCGCGTGCAGCCAGGCTCGCCGGTGCGTGCCGGCCAGCGTGTGCTGATTCTCGAGGAGGGCTGAGCCCTCCCCGAGAATCAGACCCGGCGATACTGGATGGCCTCGGCCACCTGCGTCGCGCCGGGCTGGGCCAGCCCGGCAAGGTCAGCCAGCGTGCGCGCCACCCGCAGCACGCGGTGATAGGCACGCGCCGACAGGTGCAGGCGGTTCATCGCCTGCGCCAGCAGGCCGGCCCCTGCCGCATCCGGCGTACATAAGGTGTCGACCTGCCCCGGCGGCAACGCGGCATTGGGCACGCCTTGGCGCGCCATCTGCACCTCGCGGCAGCGGACGACGCGTTCACGCACCTGTGCGCTGGTCTCGCCTTGCGGCGCAGACGCCAGGTCGTCATACGAGACCACCGGCACCTCGACCATCAGGTCGATACGGTCCAGCAGAGGACCGGATAAGCGAGCGCGGTAACGGGTGACCTGCGCCGGCGTGCAAGTGCAGGCCCGGGTAGGGTGTCCCAGATAGCCGCAAGGACACGGATTCATCGCTGCCACCAGCTGGAAGCGGGCAGGAAACTCGGCCCGCCTGCGTGCCCGCGACACCGTGACCAGACCGGTTTCCAGCGGCTCACGCAGGGATTCGAGCACGCGGCGGTCAAATTCGGGCAGTTCGTCCAGGAACAGGATGCCGTGATGCGCCAGCGACACCTCGCCGGGCTGCGGAATTGCGCCACCGCCGACGAGTGCGGCCGCCGAAGCCGAGTGATGTGGGGCACGAAAAGTCCGCATACCCCAGCGCGCGGCATCGAAACTGCCGCTCAGCGAATACACCGCGGCACTCTCCAGCGCCTCGTGTTCGCTCAGCGGCGGCAGCAAGCCGGGCAGGCGTTGCGCCAGCATCGACTTGCCAGTGCCGGGCGGGCCGTGCATCAGAAGGGAATGACCACCCGCTGCGGCGACTTCCAAGCCCCGCCGTGCCTGAAACTGGCCACGCACGTCGGCCAGGTCCGCAACTTGGACGTGCGCGGCCGCGCGGGGACCAGCGGTGTGCACAGGCAGCGCGGACAGGCTGTTGAGGTGGCCACACACCTCGAGCAGGGATGTCGCCGGTCGCACCTGAACGCCCCGGGCAAGGGCTGCCTCGTCGGCATTGGCGCGCGGCACGATCAACTCATGCCCCGCCCGAGCGGCTGCCAGCGCGACCGACAAGGCGCCCCGGATCGCGCGCAGCGAACCATCCAGCGACAACTCGCCACAGAACTCCAGGCCACCGATCAGGGCAGACTTGATCTGATCGGACGCGGCCAGGATGCCCAGCGCAATCGGCAGGTCGAAGCGTCCGCCCTCCTTGGGCAGGTCGGCCGGCGCCAGATTGACGGTGATGCGCCGCTGCGGAAACTCGAACTGCGAGGTCACGATGGCGGCCCGCACACGGTCGCGAGCCTCGCGGACCTCGGTGTCGGGCAAACCGACCAGCGTGAAGGAAGGCAGGCCGTTGGCGAGATGAACCTCGACCATGACCTCGGGGGCATCCAGGCCATCCAGGGCACGGGTTCGCACACGCGCGATCGACATGCAGAAGGGTCTCCGAACTGAACAGCCGCTCAGTCTACGCGAAGACCCTTCAATGACAAAGCAATAAAATGGACAGCCGCCATGAAGGCGGCCCTTGTCAGGCCTTGGGCGCTGCGGTGCCTTGCCGTTCGGATTCGAGTGCGGCGACGCGGGCCTCGAGTTCGGTCAGACGCTGGCGAGCATGTGCCAGCATTTCGCGCTGCACTTCGAATTCTTCACGCGTGACCAGGTCGAGTTTGCCAAAAGCGCCCGACAACACCGCCTTCAGGTTCTTTTCCACGTCACGAACAGGGCTGTTCGCGACCAGTTCGGAGACTTTTGCACCGATTTCATCGAGGATTCGCGGGGTCGTCATGGCGTAGTCGATCTCAAAAATATCCAGATTCGAAGTCTATCACGTCGCGCCAGACGCTCCGGATTGCCCCATGCGCGAAATCGGTGCCTGTTTTTTCCGAGAAACGCACCAAATGGGTGCATCAAGACGGATCATGCATCATTCCGGTGACCCACACTATTGACCAAGTGCCGCACGGCCACTTCACCCCCGCAAGAAACCCAGCATCCACGCGGCTTTCGGGCTTCTGGCACAGTCAATGCTTAGTGAAACTCGCCAAAACACAACTGCTTCAGGAGCCATAACATGCGCAAGAGCCTCATCGCCACCGCCCTCCTCGCCACCCTGCCGATGATCGGCACCGCCCAGGCCGAAGGTCCTCACAGCCTCAGCGGCAACATCACGCTGACCACCGACTACGTGTTCCGCGGCATCAGCCAGTCGCAAGGTCAGCCCGCACTTCAGGGCGGTTTCGACTATGCACACGAGAGCGGCTTCTATATCGGCACCTGGGCCTCGAACGTGGGCTGGGTGGATGATATGGCCAAGAAGAACAACAGCATGGAAATCGACCTTTACCTCGGCTACGCCGGTGAGGCCGGTCCCATTTCCTACGACGTCGGTGCGATCCGCTACTTTTACCCGGGCTCCAGCATCAGCGGCGTCGCCACCCCTGATTCGACCGAGGTCTACATCGCGCTGGGCTGGGAGTTCATCGAGCTGAAGTACTCGCACGCCGTTTCCAAGTACCTGTTCGGCTGGACCGGCACCAACAGCAACAGCACCCGCAACTCCAACTACCTGGAACTGAACGCCGACTACGAATTCGCCGCAGGCTGGACGGCTTCGGCTCACATCGGTCGCCAGATCATCAAGAAGAATGGCGGCGCATCCTACGCCGACTGGGCGGTGGGTATCAGCAAGGATGTCGGCTTTGGCACCGTCGCACTGACCTACTCGGACTCCGACGCCGACGGCAGCTGCTCCAAGGGCGAACCCTACTGTTTCGGCGATACCGGCAAGAACGCTGCCGGCGACCGCTTCGTCCTCTCGTTCAGCAAAGAGTTCTGATCGAACCCGTGCTCCCCGGGCCGCATGACACCGACGGCCCGCACAGGCAAACCCTCGTCATACAGGTGAAGCAACCATGAAATTCATCAGCGCCATCATCAAGCCCTTCAAGCTCGACGAAGTGCGGGAAGCGCTGTCCGCCATCGGCGTACAGGGCATCACCGTCACCGAAGTCAAGGGCTTCGGCCGCCAGAAGGGCCACACCGAGCTCTATCGCGGTGCCGAGTACGTCGTCGACTTCCTGCCCAAAGTGAAGATCGAAGCGGCGATCCGCGACGACATCCTCGACCAGGCCATCGAAGCCATCGAAAAATCGGCCTCCACCGGCAAGATCGGTGACGGCAAGATCTTCGTCTTCGATCTGGAACAGGCGATCCGTATCCGCACCGGCGAAACCGGTTCCGATGCCCTGTAAGGGAGAACTCTGACATGAAAAAACTATTTGCAATCCTGCTGGCGGCGGTGACCGTCGGCCTTTCTGGCGGCGTTTTTGCCCAGGAAACCCCGGCGGCGCCGGTTGTCGAAGCCGTCGTCGAAGCCGCCGCTGCCGTTGAGGCCGCTGCCGAAGCGGCGGTCGAACCGACCGTCAACAAGGGCGACGTGGCCTGGATCATGACCGCCACGCTGCTCGTGCTGTTCATGGCCCTGCCCGGCCTGGCACTGTTCTACGGCGGCCTGGTCCGCTCCAAGAACATGCTGTCGGTGCTGATGCAGGTGATGGTGGTGTTTTCGCTGATTTCCGTGCTGTGGGCCTTCTATGGCTACAGCCTGGCCTTCACCGAAGCCAGCCCCTTCATCGGCTCGCTCGACAAGCTGTTCCTGTCCGGTGTGACCATGGACAGCCTGGCCGATACCTTCAGCGACGATGCCAAGCTGCCTGAATATGCCTTCATCGCCTTCCAGGCCACCTTTGCCGGCATCACCTGCGCGCTCATCGTCGGCTCCTTTGCCGAACGCATGAAGTTCTCCGCCGTGCTGCTGTTCTCGGTGATCTGGTTCACCTTCTGCTACCTGCCGATCTGCCACATGGTGTGGGGCCCGGGCGGCTACCTGCTGGAAGACGGCGCACTCGACTTCGCAGGCGGTACCGTGGTGCACATCAACGCCGGTATCGCCGGTCTGGTGGGTGCCTACATGGTCGGCAAGCGTATCGGCTACGGTCGCGAATCGATGGCTCCGCACTCGCTGACGCTGACCATGGTCGGTGCCTCGATGCTGTGGGTGGGCTGGTTCGGCTTCAACGCCGGCTCCAACCTGGAAGCCACCTCGGGCGCCGCACTGGCCTTCATCAACACCCTGTTCGCGACCGCAGCCGCCGTGCTGGCCTGGTGCCTGGGTGAGGCAATGTTCAAGGGCAAGCCCTCGATGCTGGGTGCAGCCTCCGGTGCCGTTGCCGGCCTGGTGGCGATCACCCCGGCCTGCGGCTCGGTTGGCCCGATGGGCGCCATCGTGATCGGCCTGTTGTCCGGCTTTGTCTGCCTGTGGGGTGTCAATGGCCTCAAGCGCATGCTCGGTGCTGACGACTCGCTCGACGTGTTCGGCGTGCATGGCCTCGGCGGTATCCTGGGCGCCATCCTGACCGGTGTGTTTACCGCACCGAGCCTGGGTGGTACCGGCGCTGAAGACTTCTCGATCGCCTCGCAAGTGTGGATCCAGACCTACGGTGTGATCATCACCATCATCTGGTCCGCTGTGGTTGCCTTCATCGCCTACAAGATCGCCGACATGTTCGTGGGTCTGCGGGTGCCGGAGGAAGAAGAGCGCGAAGGTCTGGACATCACTGCCCACGGCGAAACCGCTTACCACCACTAAGCCATCCGGACGGGCGGAACCGCAACTCCTCCGGTTCCGTCCTGATTCAAGCGCCCTTCGGGGCGCTTTTTTTCGTCCGCAAATAACAAAGGCGCCTCATGGGGCGCCTTTGTTATTTGCGAAGAACGCGGAATCAGCGGAACACGATGGTCTTGTTGCCGTGGGTCAGCACGCGGTCTTCCAGGTGGTAGCGCAGGCCGCGGGCGAGCACGGTCTTTTCGATGTCCTTGCCGTAACGGACCATGTCCTCGACCGAGTCGGAGTGATCGATGCGGATGACGTCCTGCTCGATGATCGGTCCCTGGTCGAGGTCCGCAGTCACGTAGTGACAGGTCGCACCAATCAGCTTGACGCCCTTGGCATAGGCCTGGTGATAGGGTTTGGCGCCAACGAAGCTGGGCAGGAAACTGTGGTGGATGTTGATGATCCGCCCGGGGTAGGCCGCGCATAGCTCAGGCGACAGGATCTGCATGTAGCGCGCCAGCACCATGGTATCGCCGCGCGATTCCTCGAACAGGCGCTGCACCTCGGCATAGGCGCTGGTCTTGTTGTCGGCCGTGACCGGCACATGATGAAAGGGGATGCCGTGCCACTCGACGAAGCCGCGCAGGTCGTTGTGGTTGGAGATGACGCAGGGTATCTCGACATCGAGCTCACGCGACTTCCAGCGCGCCAGCAGGTCGTACAGGCAGTGTTCCTGTTTGCTGACCAGCATCACCACCCGCTTCTTGACTGCGGAGTCGCTGATCTTCCAGTCCATCTCCAGCTCTTCGGCCAGCGGCCGGAAGCGCTCGCGAAACTCGGCGAGATGGAAGGGTAAGGAATCCGCACGGATCTCGATGCGCATGAAGTAGCGCCCGACCGACTCGCCCTCCTGCGGCGGTTCGGCGTGCAGCGAGGTTTCGAGAATCCAGCCCTTGTGCTCGGCAATGAAACCCGACACGCGAGCAACGATGCCAACGCGGTCGGGGCAGGAGGCGGACAGGGTAAAGAAGCGTACGCGATGCATGAGGAGTCGCTTTTAAGAAGACCGCGCCCCGCAGGGCGCAAGGGGATCGGGCTATGGACGTCGTGCCGGCCTGCCGCTTCGTCCAGAATCAGCCGGCCTTGGCAAAGGCCTTGTCGATCTCGGTACGCAGCGCGGTGTAGTCACGCACCACCGGGTACTGCGGAAACTCGCGCACGACGTTTTCCGGCGGATGGAACAGGATGCCGCCGTGGGCCTCACCCAGCATCGCGGTGTCGTTGTAGGAGTCGCCTGCAGCGACGACCTTGAAGTTGAGCTCCTTGAAACGCTTGACCGCCTCACGCTTCTGGTCCGGCATGCGCAGGTGGTAGTTGACCAGGATGCCTTCATCGTTGGCCTCGAGGCTATGGCAGAACAGGGTCGGCAGACCCAGCTGCACCATCAGCGGCTTGGCGAACTCGTAGAAGGTGTCGGACAGGATGACCACCTGATAGGTATCGCGCAGGTCGTCGAGGAAGTCGCGCGCCCCCGCCATTGGCCCCATGCTGGCGATGACCGCCTGAATGTCGGGCAGGCCAAGCTTTTTCTCGGCGAGGATGTTCAGGCGATACTTCATCAGGGTGTCGTAGTTGGGCTCGTCGCGGGTTGTCCGACGCAACTCCGGAATGCCAGTACGCTCGGCGAATTCGATCCAGATTTCCGGAACCAGCACACCTTCGAGGTCGAGACAGACGATACGCACCGGGTACTCCTGATGACTTGATGGTTAAAGGCGGGATTCTAGCATTGCGTTCAAGACAGCTTGCTTTCGACGCACACCCTGTTCGTATGGCCTCCGTGCGAAAGTCCTCGGCCCACTGCTCCTGACACTGGCTCAAGTCATGCCAATGCAGGATACTGCCGCCAATACCCAAAGCACTTAAGCATGATCAAGCTCATCCCCATCGAGAAGCTCCAGCTCGGCATGTACATCCACGACCTCAATTGCGGCTGGATGGAACACAACTTCGTCCGTAACAGCTTCGCGCTGAAGGACGACAACACGCTGCGCAAGGTACGCGAACTGGGCGTGCATGAGATCTACATCGACATTTCCAAGGGCCTGGACGTTGCCGACGCGCCCACGCTGGAGGAGGCCGCGCATCAGGTCGACGAGCAGCTCGAGGCGATCGCCAGCGCAAACCGTGCGCCCATTGCCCCCACGACGCTCGCCGACGAGGTGCAGCGTGCCCGCACCCTGCACCGCGAGGCCAACCGCATCGTCCGCAACATGATGGGCGACATCCGTCTGGGCAAGCAGATCGAGCTGGAACAGATCGAGCCTGTGGTCGAGAAGATCGTCGACTCCATCTTCCGCCAGTCCGATGCGCTTCTGCCGCTGTCACGACTGAAGACCCACGACGAATACACCTTTCAGCACTCGGTATCGGTCTGTGCGCTGCTGACCTCGTTTGCCCGCACGCTGGAACTGCCCCGCGAGATCATCCACGAGATCGCGGTCGGCGCCTTGCTGCACGATGTGGGCAAAGCCCAGGTGCCGGACGAGATCCTGAACAAGCCGGCCAAGCTCACCGATGCCGAATTCGTCAAGATGAAGTCGCATGTGGTGCAGAGCAAGATCATCCTGATGGGCACCCCCGGTATCAGCCCGATCGCGATCGACGTTGCCGCCCAGCACCATGAACGCTATGACGGCACCGGCTACCCGAACAAGCTCAAGGGTGAAGAGATCAGCCTCTACGGACAGATGGGCGCGATCGTGGATGTGTACGACGCGATCACGTCCAACCGCTGTTACCACAAAGGCATGGCGCCAACCGATGCACTGCGCAAGCTGCTGGAGTGGAGCAAGTTCCACTTCAAGCCGGAACTGGTGCAATCCTTCATCCGCTCGATCGGCATCTATCCCAGCGGCTCGCTGGTCCGGCTGGAAAGCGGCCGTCTCGCGATCGTACAGGAGCAGCATGCCGACAAGCTGATGCAGCCCACGGTCAAGGTGATGTATCACAGCAAGGGCCACTACCTGAAACCCGAGCTCATCGACCTGCGCCGCTCGCAGGACCGCATCGTCGCCCACGAGGATTTCGAGAAGTGGAGCATTGATCCGGCGCAATGGCTGCAGTAATCCGGACCTTCGTCAAGCCCGGGCCTGCACGGGCAACACCACGCAAGCTCAGGCCAGACGCAGATCGCTGACCGCCTGGCAGATGCAAGGCAGGATCTCCCCCTGCTGCAACTCGCAGCCCGGAGCAAGGCCCCATCTGACCTCACCCCCCAGCAATTGCATGCGGCACAAACCACAGCTGCCTGCCCGGCACTCGGATGGCGGCGCACACCCAGCCGCCTCAAGCGCATGCAGCAGGCTCGGCTCACCAGCGGTGACCACGCGCTTGCCACCCGGCAAATCGACGTTCTGACCGCTTCCACCCGCACCAAGCGCAGCCCCGAAGGCTTCACGGTGTATCGCCGAAGGCAAGATGCCTGCAGCCTCGAATCCGGCGGTCAACGATGCCATGACGGCATCACTGGCGCACAGATAGAACTGTGCGACCGCCGGATGCAACAGGTGCTCGATGATCCCCGCGGCATCGAGTCGCCCGCGCGCACCCGGCCAGTCGGCCCCGGGGCGCGACACCGTCGGCAGATAGTGGAATGTGGGGAAACGCGCCGCCAGCCGCTCAAACTCCTCGCGATACAGCAGCTCATCCTCATGACGTGCGGCATGGAACAACAACACACGTCCCGGCTCCGAGAGTGCTGCATGCAACATGGCGCGCATCGGCGTGATCCCGATACCGGCGCCGATCAACACCCGCTCTCCGAATGCCGGCTGAAGGACGAAGTCACCCTTGGGGGGCAGCACTCGCACACGCTGGCCGGGTCGCAGGGCATCCCATACCCAGCTCGACATCAAGCCTTGCGGCTCACGCTTGATCCCCAGTTCATACGCCTTGGGCCGCCCCGCCTGCCAGGCTGCAAGCGAGTAGGCTCGACGCACCTCCCGCCCGCCAGGCCCCAGCGGAGCACTCAGCACAACATACTGCCCCGGCATGTAAGCGGGAAGTCTGCGTCCCCAGCGTCGACGCAGCTGCAAACAGACCAGATGCCCTGCCACCTCCTGACGCGCCGTAACGACCAGGTCCAGCGGCCGGGCCGCACGCTCCCGACGCAGGCGCTCCATCAACACCCGCACCCCGTCCACGGTCAACACCGCGATGAAGACGAGTCCCGCGACTGCACCGACGCTCAGCAGCCAGGCAAGCGGATTCATGCAGGATGCGACCTGGACGCCAGCGCATTGGGACCGCTTGCCGCAGCAGGCGCAGAACCAGCCGCGATATTCAACTTGCGCGCCATCTCAGCCTTGCGACGCTCGCCCCGCCACCACATATACACGCCCGTCAGCGACAGCAGGGTCATGGCCAGGCCCACCAGATCGATCCAGATCCACTCCCATGCCTTGCCGAAAAATGCCTTACCTGTGTGCAGATCCATGACCAGCTTGTTCAAGGTGATGGCCTCGACGGCGCCCGCATCCATCGCCGCTGCCGCGACCGCAGCCATCACGGGCATATCGGCCACCCAGCGCTGACCATCGGCACTGACCATGATGCCGTCGTCCTTGAGCACGACGGCCACGGCACCATCGGCACGCAACGCGGCATTCCAGCCGTCCCCCTTGAGCACTCGCCGCCAGTTGCCGCCCTGCTCGACCCAGATGCCATTGCGCGCTGCCACCACCACGCCCCACGGTGCCTCCGCCAATGCCCTCACCGGTACGCCGGCCAGCACGCGCTCCATGATCAGGCGCCCTTCGACGATTCGATAGAGGCCGCCATTTGCCCCGACATAGTCGGTTCCCGCGGTCGTGCGCAGCACCGCTCTTGGCTCGACAGCGGTCATCGCCGCGCGCTCGGTCCGGTAGCCGGGCAACCAGTTTGCCGCAACGGTGACATCCCTGAGCCCCAGGGACTGGTTGTGGGCAATGAAGATCGCCGTCACCGATACGATGAGGATGGGCAGGGCGAGGACCAGGCTGACCCAGATATGCCACTTCCGGCTGTCGAAGCTTGCTTTCATTTCATCACTCCATCAGGTTAGGCAAACACGCATGACCGTGGTCCGGGTCAGAACCGGCTTTCCAGCGTCATCATCACCATCGGGCTGGAACGCTCGCGCTTCCATTCGTCGCTGCTGAAGGCACCTGCCGCGGTGTACTTCACCGTGCGCTCCTCCTTGTCCACCGCGAGAACATTTTTGGCAATCAGTCGCAACTCCGCCATGGAAGAGGCAGCCCAGCCCACATAGAGATCCAGCAGGGTTTGCTGTTCGCGCGTCTTTACCTCACGCACCCCGTCTGCATTGATACCATTGGTGGTGAAACGCGGCTGATGATTGATGTTGATACCGGCCGACCACATCGTCGGCCGATGCAGCCAATCAAGCCCGATATTGCTCATCCGCCTGGGCATGTCCTTGACCTCGCTACTGCCGGCCACACCTGCGACCTTCACTCGCCCGCGCATCTCGCTGTGATTGCCGGTCAGCGACAGCTCGTGCGGCCCATTGCGCAGCAGTGGCACACGCCAGTCGAGTTCTGCCCCCCAGAACATCGCCTCGCCAACGTTGTACGGACGCTCAACGTTCAGCCCGCCCTCCACACGCTGCTCTTTCTGAACGAAATCCTCGACATCGCGGCGGTAGACATTCACCCCGACAATGCCGCGGTTTCCCCAGAAGTACTGCTCCAGCCCCAGCTCGTATCCCACCGCGGTTTCGGGCTTCAGATCCGGATTGCCGCCTTTGTATACACCGCTCTCAAGCTTGATGAAGGGATTGAGCTCATCGTATTTGGGCAACTTGACCGATTTCGCCACACTGGCACGCAGGTTCAGATCCTCCTGCAGGGCCCAGCGGTAGTGGAGCGAAGGCATGGTGCCGACAAGATCCTTCTTGCGCGACGTATCTGCGCTGTCCCGGGACTCACGCGCTGTGCGCTCGACACGTATCCCTGGCGTCAGCCCATGCGCATCGCTGATCCGCCATTCGTCCTGCAGATAGAAGATCTGCCGGGTCTCATCAATGGTGAAGCGATCCTTGGCGTCGCTTTTGTCGGCCCCATTCTCGATCTTGGTCTTTTCGTTCCGGTACTCGCCGTCACGCCACTCCAGCCCGGCCGACACCGTGTGATTCGCACCCAGCGCAAAACTGACCCCGGTGCCGGCATAGATGCCCCGCTCGCGCAAGGTTTCGTCCTCGATGGTCCGTTTGCTCGGATTGCCAGCGGCGTTGTACTCCAGACTCTCGACGTCCTTGGTTTCCTTGGCCTCCTGGCTACCTGCCTTGACGAACCAGTCGCCCCACGACGTCCGGCCGTCGTACCGCCCCCCCAGACGCGAGACATTGTCTGACTTGTCCTCGTCCTTGAGCGTCCGCTTGGTCAAGGTGCCGCTGCCGTTGAGGGTCGACGTGTCCTCATCCTTCATTTCACGCCCATTGGACATGAAGGGCTCCAGCGTCAGTCGATCCTCACCAAAGTGCCACACGAAACGTGGGGCAAACAGCGTTTCGTCCTTCTTGACCGGCTTGGCCTTGGGCTCGGCGTTCTTGACGGTTCCATTGGCGTTGTAGGTGACCTTGTCTTCCTTGACATCCTCGGCACCCACGGTGTGCGACGCCGCCAGCAGGACATCCAGATTCCCGAAGCTGCGCGACCACTGCGCAACCACATCGCCAACGTCCAGATCGCCATTGCGGCCAGCAGCTGCACGTAGGCGGGTCACGCCGTCGGCCCGGCGCTTGAGCACGATATTGATCGTGCCGCCAATGCCGGCCGAGTCATACATTGCGCCCGGGCTGCGGATGATCTCGATGCGTTCGATCATGTCGGCAGGCAAGCGGTCGACCTGGATCTGTCGCTCTTTCTTGGCCGACGGAATCGGCTCGCCATTGATCAGGAACTGTGTGTAGCCCTTGTCCAGTCCGCGAATCCGGATGTCCTTGGTCACCCCGGCAGGGCCGGTGAAGGTCATCCCCGGCAGGCGCCGCAGGACATCGCCCACCGTCGCATCACCATACCGTTCGACCTCGACCTCGGAGATGATGATCTTCTGGATATCCTGATGTTTGCGCTCGATCTGCGCATCCCGCTGATCGAGCACGACCACATCGGCAAGGGATTTAGGCTCGTCGGCACACACAACCGACACCGGCAAGACCAAGCCAGCCACCAACAGAGCCGGCATACGAATACACACAGGGCGCACGATTCCATATCCTGGAAAAGGATTGCTGGCTGGCTTGGTGCACGCGCGCTGCGCTGCCCTGGCTGGCTGAATTTGTCGTTATGGCTCAATACCGGGCGCGGCACTGCGCAACCATAATAATGAGACTGATTCTTATTTTATTGACAAACAAGCCCGTGTAAAGCGCTATTGCCAAAGTTGTTGTATTTTCCATACAGAAAGAAGGGTCAATCGGCCGGCATCCCCTCCAGCAGCTCGGAGATCTCCAGCCAGCGCATCTCTGCCGTTTCGATCCAGCCTGCCAGCTCTGCCTGGCGCTTGAGCAAGGTCTGCAGCTGGGCGGTGTCGCCTCCACTGTAGAGCGCGGGGTCGGCCAACCGGGTGTCGAGCAGCGCCTTCTCGCCATTCCACCCCGCCAGTTTCTTGTCGATCTGATCGAGCTCCTTGACCAGGGGGCGACGGGCGACGATCCGCGCCTGACGCTCTGCGGCGGCCTGCTCGCGATCCGCCTTGCGCGCGGCCTTGTCCGCGGCCTGATCAGGGCACTGTGCAGCCGCCCCGGCTTCGGCCCGGCGGGCGGCCAGCCAGTCCCGGTAGTCGTCGAGATCGCCGTCAAAGGGCTGGATGCGCCCACCATCCACCAGCAGGAAGCGGTCGCAGGTCGCGCGCAGCAGCGCGCGGTCGTGAGACACCAGCACCATGGCCCCCTCGTAGTCCTGCAGCGCCATGGTCAGCGCATGGCGCATCTCGAGGTCGAGGTGGTTGGTCGGCTCGTCCAGCAACAACAGGTTTGGGCGGGTCCAGATCAGCAGCGCCAGCGCCAGCCGCGACTTCTCGCCGCCGGAAAACGGTCCGCAAGGCGTCGTCGCCGGTGTGGATGTCCCACCTACGCCGTCACCACGAAAATCGAAGCCGCCGAGATAGTCGCGCAATTCCTGCTCGCGGGTCTGCGGATCGAGCCGGGCCAGGTGCTGCAAGGCCGATTCGTCCGGACGCAAGGTCTCGAGTTGATGCTGGGCAAAATAGCCGGTGACCAGACCCTTGCCTTCGAGTCGCTTGCCCGCCGCCAGCTGCAATTGCCCGGACAGCAGCTTGATCAGCGTGGACTTGCCCGCGCCGTTGCGGCCAAGCAAGCCGACACGCTCGCCCGGCCGCAAGGTAATGCCGATGCGGTCGAGGATCGTCCGGTCGCCATAACCCACCGCGCCGTCCTCGATCTGCAGCAAGGGATCGGGTGCGGGCGGGCTGTCGCGAAAGCTGAAGGTGAATGGGGTATCGACGTGCGCAGCGGCGATGCGCTCCATCCGCTCCAGCGCCTTGATGCGGCTCTGCGCCTGACGAGCCTTGGTCGCCTTGGCACGGAAGCGCCGGATGTAATCTTCCATGTGCGCGATGTCACGCTGCTGTCGCTCGAACATCGACTGCTGCTGGATCAGGCGTTCACCACGCTGCCGCTCGAAATCGGAGTAGCCGCCGGTGTAGAGCGTGAGCTTGAGCTGCTCGATATGCGCCACATGGGTGACGCAGGCATCCAGGAACTCTCGATCGTGGGAGATCAACAGCAGCGTGCCGCGATAGTCGCGCAGCCACTGCTCCAGCCACATCACCGCATCGAGATCGAGGTGGTTGGTCGGTTCGTCAAGCAGCAACAGATCGGAACGGCACATCAGCGCCTGCGCCAGATTCAGTCGCATGCGCCAGCCACCGGAGAAGTCGGCCACCGGCCGTTCGATATCCGTGGGCAGAAAGCCCAGGCCATCGAGCAGCGCGGCTGCCCGCGAGCGGGCGGCATAGCCGCCGATCTCGTGCAGCCGCGCGTGAAGCTCGCCGATATGGGCGCCATCATGTGCGGATTCGGCCGCGGCCAGATCCCGCTCGACCTGGCGCAACTCGGCGTCACCGTCGAGCACATAGTCGATCGCGGGCTGCGGCAGACCGGGTGTCTCCTGGGCAACGTGGGCAATCACCCAGCCAGGCGGAATTTCCAGATCGCCCTGGTCCTGATGCAATTGATCGCGCAGCAGCGCAAACAGACTGGACTTGCCGCTGCCGTTGGCGCCCGTCAGGCCGACCTTCCAGCCAGGGAAGATCTGTAGCGAAGCACCCTCGATCAGGGTTTTGGCGCCGCGGGCGAGGCGCAGGTTGCGAAGGCTGATCACGAATGGAAACGCGTTTCTGGTGATAAAGGCGCTATTCTACGCATCCCGTCACGTGCCCTGCCTGTCGCATGATTTCGAGCCCGATTCTCCGCACCACCACCTGCGCGCTGCTGCTTGGCCTGCTTGCCCCCGTGTCCCTTGCTGCCGAAGCCGATGTCACTTCACGCATCGAACGCCTCAAGACCGAAGCCCAGCAGCTTCGTGACCAGGCGGAGCAGACCTATCAGGTGACAGAACCCGGTTGCTATGATCGCTTCCGTGTCAATGCCTGCCTGGATGACGCCAAGAAGGCGCGCCTGGAAACCATTCGCCAGGCACGCGCGCTGGAATCCGAAGCACGCAAGCTGGAGCTTGCCGAACGCCAGCGTGTCGCCACAGAGGTCATGAAGCAGAACCCGGGAGCCCCACAGCAGCCAGCCCTCCCCTCCCCTGCTGGCGATGCGCGCATTCAGCCCTCACCCGAGGCCGAGCGCCTGCGCACCGAGCGCGCCCAGCGCGCCGAACAGGCCGAGATCGACGCCCGCGCCGCACGTGCCGCGCAGGATATGGAACGGGCCCGTGCCCGCGGCAAGGCCGACGCCGAGGCTGCCGCACGTGCAGAGCAGGCTGCCCGCGATCGCGCCCGCTACGAGGAGCGCATCCGCGAGTACGAAGAAAAGAAAGCCCGCGATGCGGCCGGACGCTGACTGCAGCTTTCATATCATTGACAATTGAATCAATGGAATAGACGCCACTCCCGATGACGACCACGTCATCGCCGCCACCGTCATCGCCGCCACCGTCATCGCCCACGCCGATCTCATCGTCTAGGGCGATGCCGATCTGTTCACCCTCCGCGCCTGCCAGGGCATCCCCATCGTCACGCCCGCTCAAGCCTTGCAGACAATCGGAGCCGGGTGAAGTAACAGTTGATCATCGCGCGAGTGCTTTCTCAAAGCACATCGCGGGGATACGATCTCAGACCGTGACAGCGCTCTGCAGCTTCACCTGAGGAATAGCCACAGCCCCCCCATCAGTGCGGTTGAGTCGCCCCGGGTTCCGTGGAGGCCGGGGCGATTCAGAACAGGCCGGAGTGGTATGTGGTTTACATCATCAAGGGGACTTCCTTTCCTGAACGAAGGGCCGCAACCCCGGCCCTTCTCGTGTCGGCTATCACTCACTGCCAAAAAGACGAGGGGATAAGGCTTCAGCTATCTGTCACAAGCCGGCACGGGGGGTAGTCGGCAGCACAAAATCGGGCGCGAATCTTCCCACTCGGCGAGAAGGTAACCAACACAACATCCGATTCATCCTCTTGAGGTAGGAACTCAAACACACGTAGCGGACCGTCATTTTCGAGAGCGATGGTTAGGTTACTGACACCGTGCAGAGCAATCATTCCCGGCTCTCGCCCAGGATATTCGGGTAATCCATCAAAGTTGCTGTACAAATCGTCAAAGTGGAATTCAACCCTCCTCTCGCTGGGCAACCATGTCAGGCATGCGACGGTCGAATCGTGCATACCTCCCATTCTTTTAAGAAAGTCGTAGAAATCTTTCACGGCGACCTCATGGCGCAGCAATGTTGCCGGGGATAGTCCACCAAAGTGGTGGGGCGAGCGATGGAATCATCCGCACACAACGGTAGATTATGTAAGCACCAGCGGCGGTAGTAACTACTGTCGCGACCTTCTGCTTGCAGTCGTCACCGCACGCTTTTCCATCGCCCGGAGGATCAGGAACCTCGGTTCCAGGCGGCAGATGATCGTCGCCTCCATTGTGGTGCCAATGGTCTTTACCTCTCCAGCCCGGCATCCCAGACCGACCTTTGTGCCAGTCGAGTACATCACCACTCGGATGCCGCCATCCAGGGCAATCGCACCTTCATGTCATCACCCCGAGCAGTTCTGCGCGAAATTTGTCCGACGTAGCGGCCAGCATGCGCTTGGTCTTTATGCTGCCCTTGCGTGATGTGTTCAATCGGAGGAGGTTC
>NZ_QKOE01000028.1 GCF_003226565.1 Parazoarcus communis SWub3 = DSM 12120
GCCAATCAGAACATACAGCACACCCTTACCCAGCCACTTGGAAAATAACGCTCGTCGAACCATCGAAAGCACTCCACAACGGAGGAAAGGGCATGTCGCTTGAGAAGCTCAAGTCATGCAGGAACCCTGGAACAACAGGTAAATCACATTTACATAACCATAACAGATATCACAGAGCGCCAAATAAAATTACTTATGAATAAAAATTATAAATAGATAGACACTATGGCGCGAGAGAACCAAGCAAGGCACGCGCTTACGACCCACCCACCTGCCAAGGCTTGACTGACATGATGGTGAGGCGTGGCGAGGCAAGCGCTAAGATTCAGATAACGGCCCGAAAGCAGCGGACGGGTTTGTCGCGGAACACGGTGAAGCGATGGCTGGCAGCGCCGGAGGCGACGGTGCCCAAGTATCGGCGGCAGGCCCTGCCGGGGGCGAACGTCAGCCGCACCCTGGCCTCAGGCGCACGGTCACGGCCGATCTGCGCGATCAACCGGCGCACGCTCGAGTAGTGCCCGGTAAAACCGTGTTCGCGTGCGAACGTGGCGTGAATCACCACCCCCGACACGCCCTGTGCCAGCCACTGCTCAACCAGCGCGCGATAGGCCGCAATCGATGACTGTGCGGACACCGGAAGCCGGGGCCGCCCGAGCACGGCGGCAATCTCGGCGTCGGTCGGCACCGGGCGGGTGGGATCGAGCCAGCCCTGGGCGTCGGCCAACTCGCGAAAGCGGGCCGCTTTGCTGCGCCCCATCAGTTTCGAGCGCGCAATCTCGCGCTCGGAGTCGCCCTGACGCATGCGCATCAAGGCTTGGCGGTACTCGTACATCTCGATGCTCCTGTGGGCCATCGCCTGCCTCCTGCCGAACAAAAAGCCCGGTAGGGTAGCGATGGGCTGCTCAAAGTCGAGACGTCCGTCAGGGCATCACTGGCTCCATTACGCCGATCCGGCGCTGGCTCCTATGTACCGATCCGCGACTGGCTTCATTATGCCGATCCGCGACTGGCTTCATTATGCCGATCCGCGACTGGCTTCATTATGCCGATCACGGCATGGCCTCAATGTGCCGATCATCAAATGGCTCCTATGTGCCGGTCGGTGACAGCGGGCTCACCGCATAGGTCGGATGCAGGTACATGCCACGTTGCGCTTCATAGGACAGCGGCCCCAAGCCTTCGATAGCCTGCCCGTTGAAGTCGAGCTCGGTCGTGTCCTGCAAGTACAGCACTACAGGATGTTCGGCCATCGGTGCCTCGGTACGCGCCATGTGCGGCGCCAGTACCGCCTCCCAACTCAGCCCCCGTTTGTCCGCACGTGCCTGATCGAACAACCGATACGCGCCCTGGGTTTCCGCGCACCCGTTGCAGGCGCCAGGAATGCTCGCAGAGGGGGCCTCGGCCAACCGATCCGCCAGCTTGATCAAGCGCCTACTCATCCCGCCGGGCGCCGGCACCCGCAGCCGGCGCTCCATCACTTGCCAGCATGTCGAGCACCGCGGCCTCAAGTGCGGGCAGGTGACGGTCGAAGACAGCAACGATCGTCAGAGGATCAATATCGCCAAGATAGTTGTGCGTGAGGATGTTCCGGAAGCCGCTGATATCCCGCCATGGGATATCCGGAAAACCGACTTTCAAGTCCTGAGGCAGCCCCTGTGTTGCCTCAGACATTGTCTGCAGGTTTCTCAAGGTGGCGTCATACAGGACCTCGTCCTCAGCGATGCTGCCCCGCGCCTGGATACGGCGGATCTTTGCAATCGCATCGACGATGTGAAAGGCGTAGGCCTGCCATTGCTTGGTCAAAGATCCACCGCCTCCTGAAGGACGCGCTCGCGGATATGCCGGTTCAACTCATGCGACGGGACAAGCTCGATCCGGCGATGCAACAGTTCACCCAGACGTTGGGCGAGCGGAAGGCGCTGCCCAAAGAGGTCATATCCACGGGGAAAATCGACCAGCAGGTCGATATCGCTGTCAGGCTGCTCCTCGCCGCGCGCAACCGAGCCAAAGACGCGCACCCGACGCGCACCGAACTGATGCGCGAGCGCACAGATGGACGCCCGATTGGCACGTAACTCATCCAGCAACATGGCAGGCCACCTTCTCAATCAAGCACGAGGAAGAATACATCAAGCGGACAACTGCGGTTTTCACGTTCAACGCCATCGTACCGCTGGCAAGCGCCGACGCAAAGCCTCGCTCCATCACCCCGTGCCAACCAGCCCCCGCTCGCGCGCCTCATACAACATGTGCAGCGTGATCTTGTGCACTTCGGCCTTGCTTGCCTCAATGTGCGAGCGCAGGTTGATGGCGGCGTTTGCGCCCTTGCGCTGGGTGATCAGGCGCAGGATCTCCTGGTGTTCGTCGTAGGTCGCGTCAATGCGGCGGTCGCGGGTGAAATCCAGGCGGCGGATGATGCGGATCTTTTCGGTAACGTCCTGATGCACCCGCGCCATCTCCAGATTGCCAGTGGCCAATACCAGCCCCTGATGAAAGGCTTCGTCGAGTTCGCCCACGCGCTTGCCGTCGGTCTCCCGTTCGTCCCGCGGCACCGCCCAGACGCCCTGCAAGGTCGCCAGATCGGCGGCTGTCTCGGATTCGCACAGGCGCGCCACCGCGGCCAGTTCCAGCACGATGCGCAGATCGTAGAGCTGGTCGAAGCGCTTGAAATCGAAGGGGCGCACGCTCCAGCCGCTACGGAAGGCAACCTGCAGGTAGCCTTCGCGCTCCAGCCGGTACAGCGCATCGCGCACCGGGGTACGCGACACCCCGCAACGTGCCGCCATCTCGCTTTCGGTGAAGCGGTCGCCAGGCAGCAGCACGAAATTGAAGATGTCGTCCTTGAGGCGCTGATAAACCTGATCGGCGAGCGCGTTGGCCTTGCTGACGGCGGGGCTACTGGCGGACATGATGTTGCACCACGGCGGGATAAAGACAGGCGACCTGACGACCTTCGCCCAGATCACGCAACACCGGACCCGTCTCGCCGCAAGGCGCCAGACCACGCGGACAACGACCGAGCAGGCGGCAACGATTGGGATCGGGGTCGATCGGGCTTTGCGGATCGCCCCCCACCAGCAAGTCGGCTGCGGTGGCCTGCCCACCCGCCAACCCGCCCGGCAGGGAAGCGATCAGCGCCCGGGTATAGGGGTGGGCGGGCGCATGGAACACCGCATCGGTCGGCCCCGACTCCACCACCTGACCGAGATACATGACCAGCACGCGGTCGCACAACAGGCGAACCACGTTAAGGTCGTGCGAGACAAACAGAAAGCTCATGTCGAGTTCGCGCTTCAGGCGGTCGAGAAGCTGCAATATTACCGTCTGCACCGATACATCGAGCGCCGCGGTCGGCTCGTCCAGCACCAGCAAGGCCGGACGGCTGACAATGGCCCGGGCGATGCCGACCCGCGCCTTCTGTCCGCCGGACAGCTGGTGCGGATAGCGGTCGAGCAGCGCCTGCGGCAAGCCGACCCAGTCGGCGACCTCTTCGACACGGGCGGCAGCCTCGGCTCCGCGCAGCCCACACAGCAGGCGCACCGACTCGGCGATGGTCTGGCGTGCGGTGTAACGCGGGTTCAGGCTGTCGGTCGGATCCTGGAACACCATCTGGATGTCCTTGCGCTGCGCGTGCAGGGCCATCTCCCGCGCACGGATCAAGCCCAGGTCATGATTGCGGAAACGCACCTGACCATCGCTGGGATCCAGCGTGCGGGTCAGCAGCCGCACCAGCGTTGACTTGCCGCAGCCGGACTCGCCGACCAGGCCCACCGTCTCGCCCGGTGCAATGTGGAAGTCGATGCCATCGACTGCATGCAACTGGCGGGTTTCGCCGCCTTTCTTCACCCCAAACCAGCGTTTCAGGCCGATGACTTCAAGCAGATGCGACATGCTTCCTCTCCAGCGAGTGAGCCACCTTGCGCGGCAGGTGACAGGCAACGCGATGCGAACCCTCTGCAGGCAACAGGGCCAGCGGCGCATCGCAGACAGCCGCACGTTGCGGGCAGCGCTCGGCAAAGCGGCAGGCGGGCAGGTCGTCGCGGCGCAGGTCAGGCAGGTTGCCATCGATCGCGGCCAGTTCGTCGAGCGAATTCGCGCCGACCGGCGTCGCCGCAATCAAGCGTTCGGTGTAAGGATGGCGGGGCGCGGCAAACAGCCCGGCCGTCGGTCCGACCTCGACGATATGACCCGCATGCATGACCGCGATGCGGTCGCAGTACTCGCGCGCCAGCCCCAGGTCGTGGGTGATCAGCAAGGTGGCCATGCGGCGCTCGGCCGACAGCTCGCTGATCAGGCGCATGATCGCCGCCTGGGTGGTGACATCCAGCCCGGTGGTCGGCTCGTCGGCGATCAGCAGCCGCGGCTTGCACGCCAGCGCAATGGCGATCATCACCCGCTGGCACATGCCACCCGACAGCTCGAAGGGATAGGCAGCATAGCGCCGCTCCGGGTCGGGAATGCGGACCTCGGCCAGGCATTCCACCGCACGTGCGCGCCGCGCCGCCGGATGCAGGTCGGTATGGCGCGCGAGCACGTCCTCGATCTGTTTGCCCACCGGACGGATCGGGTTCAGCGCCACCCGCGGGTTCTGGAAGATCATGGCCATCTCGCGCCCGCGCAGCGCCTTCATCGCCGCGCCCTTGCCAGCAAGCAGGTCCTGCCCGGCAAAGCGCAGGCTGCCTGCGGTGATGCGCGCGGCCGGATCCTGGATGCCCATGGCGGCGAAGGACAGCACCGACTTGCCCGAGCCGGATTCGCCGACCAGGCCAACGGTCTCGCCCTCGGCCAGTGCGAGGCTGACGTCCTCCAGCGCACGCACGGTGCCGGAACGGGTACGGAACTCGACCGCCAGGCGGTCCACTTCAAGCAAGGTCTTGCCGGTCGGGCTCATGTCCGCCTCCTGGGGTCGATCAGATCGCGCAGCGAGTCGCCGAGCAGATTGAAACAGAACACCGCAAGCATCAGCACCAAACCGGGAAAAAGCGCGATCCACCACTCACCGGAAACGATGTACTGCGCGCCCTCGGCGACCATGATCCCCCACTCTGCCTCTGGCGGCCGTACCCCCAGGCCGATGAAGGACAAGCCTGCCGCATTGAGGATGGCCCAGCCCATGTTGAGCGAGATCTGCACCATCATCGGCGGCATGACGTTGGGAATCAGATGGTAGAACAGCACCCGTAGCTCGCCATTGCCGGCCAGGCGGGCCGCCTCGACAAAGCCCGCCTCGCGCCGCACCCGTACCTCGGCGCGCGCCACCCGCAGGTAGAAGGGCAGGTTGATGATGGCAGTGGCCAGCACGATGTTGGCGACCGTATTGCCCAGTGCGGCCACAATGCCCATGGCCAGTACGAAAAGCGGAAAAGCCATGATGGTGTCCGACACCCGGGTGCTGACACGGTCGAACCAGCCGCCGAAGTAACCGGCAAAAGCCCCCATCAGGCCACCGATGACGAAGGACAGCGCGACGGCCGCCACCGCAATCCCCAGATCGAGACGGGTCGCGATGATGACCCGCGACAGGATGTCGCGTCCCAGCGCATCCGTCCCGAACCAGTGCGCCATTGACGGCGGCGACAAGGGCTCGCCGACATGTGAGGCGAGCGGATCGTGGGGCGCCAGCCAGGGCCCGAACAGCGCCAGCAGCACAAAGCCGACAAACAGGCCGGCCGAGATCGCCGACAAGGGGTTCTCGCCAACGACATAGCGCAGCGTATGCCACTGACGGGCCAGCCGCCCGGGCGCCGCCCGGGTCGCCAGCGCAGGATTTGCGGTATTCATCTCAGGCCTCCAGACGGGCACGCGGATCGACCAGGCCATAGGCAACGTCGATCAGCAGGTTCAGCAACACATAAAGCAGCGCCATGGCCAGCACGAAACCCTGTACCGGCGCATAGTCCGACGCCACCAGCGCCTCGATCGCAAACGAACCGATGCCGGGCCAGGCAAACACCTTTTCGACCAGCACGTTGGAACCGAGCAGGAAGGAGAACACCATGCCCAGCGTGGTCAGCACCGGCAGCAGGGCGTTGCGGAAGGCGTAGGTGAACAGCACCTTGAACGGATGCAGGCCAGAGGCACGTGCGGTACGGATGAAGTCCGCCGACAGCACGCCCAGCATCGACGCCCGCGTCATCCGGGCCAGCGGCGCCAGCACGAACAGCGCCAGCGTGATCGCCGGCAGCGCGAGTTGGCTGGCCGCGGCGACAAAGGTCTCGCCGTCACCGGCAAGCAGGCTGTCGATCAGGTAGAAGCCGGTGACGAAGTCAGGGGCGGTGGTGTAGGGATCGAGCCGGCCAAGCGGCGAAGGCGCCCACCCCAGCAGAAAGTAGAACACATAGGCCAGCAACAGCCCGGTAAAGAAGGTCGGCAGGGACACCCCGGCGGTGGTGATGCCACGGCACAGGTGGTCGATCCACGAGCCGGGGCGGGTTGCCGCCAGCACGCCGAGCGGGATGGCGATGATCACCGCCAGCACCAGGCCGACCAGGGTCAGCTCCAGCGACGCGGGCAGGCGCTCGGCCAGTTCGGTCAGCACCGGCTGTCCGGTGGTCAGCGAGTAGCCCCAGTCGCCGCGCGCAAGGTCACGCAGGTAAAGCACAAACTGCTCGGGCAGCGAACGGTCGAGCCCCAGCTTGGCGCGGACCTCCTCGATCGCCTCCTGCGAGCCGGCAGGACCGGCGAAATAAGCGGCGGGGTCACCCGGCAGGGCCCGGGTCAGGATGAAAGTGACGACGATCACGCCGAACAGTGCCGGCAATGCGCCGACCAAGCGCTTGATGATGGCCTGGAACATGAACACTCCTAGTGCGTGCCACCCCGTGGAATGGCACGCATCGTGGCGGATTTACTGCTTGTAGAGCTGACGGTAGTCGGGCTGCAGGTGGAACCAGTAGGTGAAGCCATGCACGTTCTTCTGCATCGCCACATCCATCACCGGCTGCGCCACCGGGATGCGCGGCACCTCGGTGTAGGCGATGTCGATGAAGCCCTTGACCAGCCCTTCGTACTTTTTGGGATCCGACTCGAAGCGCGCCGCCTCGACCAGCTTGTCGAGTTCGGCGTTCTGGTAGCTCATGGTGTTGAACACCGCGTTCTGACCGTGGTAGGCCCAGAAGAAGAAGTACTCCGGATAGTTCAGCCAGCCCCCCATGCGGTTGAACAGCATCGGCATGTCCTTCTTGGTGATCGCCGCGCGCCAGTTCGACCCCGGCACCTTGTTGATCGCCACCTTGATGCCAAGCTGGGCCAGCGACTCCTGAATCAGGATGGTGGTCGGCTCGGACACGGTCGCCGTCCCCAGATCGAAGGACAGGGTGGTCTCGAAGCCTTGCTCGAAGCCCGCCTCCTTCATCAACTGCCTTGCCTTGTCGATGTCGGTCTTGTACGCAGTGGCTTGCGGCCAGCTTGCATCCTTGACCCCGCTACCGCCAAACAGGGGCATGCCGCGTCCATAGAAAGCGTTCTGCATGATCTTGTCGTACGGTAGCGCATAGGCAATCGCCTGACGCACCTTGGGATTGTCGAAGGGGGCGACCTTGGTGTTCAGGCCGAGATACCACATCGAGTTCTCGGCCGGCACGCTCGCCACCTTGACATTGCCCTTCTCCTGCGCCATTTCGGCGAAGTCCTTGGGCGGCATTTCGAAGGTGATGTCGATGTCGCCGCGGGTCAGCAGCGCACGGCGGTTGCCGGCCGAGGGCACATCGCGCTGGATCACCCGCTTCAACTTGGGCAAGGGACCGCTCTTCCAGTCGTCGAAACGCTCGTAGACAATTTCCTGGCCCGGCTTCCACGACGCCACCTTGTAAGCGCCACCACCAGCGGTGTTGGTCTTGAGCCAGTTGGCCGCCCACGGATCCTCGGCCGTGGCGTGCTGCCTGGCGAGCTTGGCGTTATAGATCGCCGCCACCGGAACCGCGAGGTCGGGCAGCGTCATCTTGTCCTTGCGCAGCAACTTGACGCGGAAGGTGTGGGCATCCACCACCTCGAACTGCTCCGGCTTTTCCAGCGAGCCCGCCTTCATCTGAAAGGTCGGGAAGCCGCCCATGCCCAGCGCGCGGTCGAGCGACCATTTGACGTCATCAGCCGTCACCGGGCTGCCGTCATGAAACTTCGCGTCCTTGCGCAGATGAAAGGTCACGCTCATGCCGTCAGCCGCCACCTCCCAGCGTTCGGCCAGTTCCGGCTCGAGCTTGGTGAAGTCATAGCTGTCGACCCCATCACCAATCGACTTGCGACCGTAAGTCATCAATCGGTCATAAGCCAGCCAGGACACCCCGTAGGCTGGACGATTGGCGCCAAGGCCGTGAATGTCGAGCATGTTCGGCCCGAACTCATTGGCCACCACCAGGGTTTCAAGACGCTTGTCCTGGGCCTGACTCAGCGCAGGCACTGCGGCGAGCAGGCTCAGGGTCAGCGGCAGGACGAGTTTTCTCAGCGATTTCATGGGACAGGACTCCATCGGATTGAAGGTGGGAAACATCAGGCCGGCAGCGGCGCAGTGGCCGATGCGGCAAGGTAGGCGCGCCAGCCGCCATGGGCAGTGACATCGGGCGCGCCGTCGACGGCCGCAGCCTCGCAGACAAAGCCCTTTACCGTACGGCCATCGGCAAGCTCCAGCGTGCCAATGCCAAGCGGTGCGGGAATCTCCGCCACGAAGCTGCCGAAATGGCGTAACGGCAGCGCCCACAGCTCGACCTCCAGGCTGCCGCCCTCGCCAAGGGTGCGGACCAGCCCGGGCTTGGGCGGTACCGTGCCGGGCAGCGCATACAGCCGGTAATGCGCTGCGGTATGTGTGGTTTCGAGCAGACGGCCACCCCGCTCGGTCAGCTGCCAGTTCAAGGGCAGGCCGGACAGGTGAGCCCCGACCACGGCCACCTCGACCACCGGCTCCGCATAGGGCAGCGGCAGCAGCGCCTGCGAACCCGGCAGCGGCGGCTGTGCGCCCAGCCCCAGCCGGCGATGCAGATGGGGTTGCAGGCGACGGCCGAACTCCGCCAGACGATGATCGCTGCCGGCCGCACCCAGCAAGGTAATGCCGGCAGGCAGGCCGTCGGCCCGGAACGGACCGGGAATCGCCAGTCCGGCCATGCCCAGCAGATTGACGAAGTTGGTGTAGTAGCCCAGTTCGCTGTTGCGCTCGACCGGCGCCGCAGCGATTGCCGCATGGGTGTGTATGGTTGGCGTGGTCGGCACCAGCAGCAGATCGACCGCTGCCAGCGCCCGGTTGCAGTGCTTGCGCAAGGCCTCCAGCCGATAACGGCCATCGAAGGCATCGACTGCGCTCATCGTGTCGGCGCGGGCGATGATGCCTCGCACAGTCGGGTCCATCGCCTCACCGTGGCGATCCATGAACTCGCCCACCGCCCACCGCCGTTCGGCCACCCACGGGCCGTCGTACAGCAGTCGGGTCACCGCATGGAAGGGCTCGAGATCGACTGCGACCGGCTCGACACCCGGCAAGACGACGATCTCGGCCAGGGCCGCCTGCCAGGCGGCCTCGGCCAGCGCATCCCCAAAGAACTCAAGCTGCGTCGGCACGCCGAGGCGGACCGTGCGCGTGACCGGGCCAAGCGGCGCAGGCGGTGCCGAGAACGGATCACGCTCATCCGCACCGGCCAGCACACCGAGCACCGCCCAACCGTCCTCCACCGTATGCGCGAACACCGACACGCAATCGATGCTGCGGCAGGCCGGCACCACACCGTAGCTACTGACCAGACCCGGGCTGGGCTTGACCCCGACCAGGTTACACGCCCCCGCCGGCACCCGGCCGGAGCCTGCGGTGTCCGTCCCCAGCGCAAACGCCACCCAGCCGCGCGCAGTGGCCGCCGCCGAGCCGGAGCTGGAGCCCCCGGTCATGTAAGCGGGGTTGAAGGGGTTGGCTACCGCGCCATACGGCGAGCGGGTGCCGACCAGACCGGTGGCAAACTGATCCAGATTGGTCTTGCCGATCAGGATCGCCCCTGCTGCGCGCAGACGCTCGACCACTGCAGCATCGGCCTCGGCCACATGGGAGAAGTCGGGGCAGGCCGCGGTCGTCGGCAATCCGGCGACATCGATGTTGTCCTTGACGGCAAAGGGAATGCCCAACAGCGGCAGTTCCAACTGGGCCGCAGGATCAGCCGCACGCACGACGCACGCTTCAGCCTCCGCCATCACCGCGGCGCGATCACGCAGGTGGATCCAGGCTTCGCCCCCCGACTCGGTAGCAATCCGGTCATAAATTTCGCTGACGACGGCGCGCGGATCGGTCTGCCCAGCCAGATAGGCCTGCTTCAGCGCCGAAACGGTCAGCGGAGTCTGCATCGTGGTTTTCATGTGCACCTTCTTGAATACAAGATCGTATTCATCAAAAGCGACTTCCGTGCCACCCCGTAAAGTTAAAACAAGCCTTTGTTTTACATATGATTTAAAGAAACCCTCTGACGCAAGGGCGCAACAACACGCACTACCTTGGTGATCTGCACTCCATCTTGGTGCAGCACACAGGGCTTTCTACCCGTGCCTGCCTGCGCTAAATTCCGGACATGCACGCAAACGTACGTGGGGGCCAGCCGCACGGGCATCCAGCGACTGCGAGGACGGTATCGCCATGACGACAAACCCCGAAAACCGCCTCCGCCTTACCAGAGCGATCCCAATCGAGCCGCTCGACTCGCCTTTGCTCAAGCGCCTGATCCACAACCTTCCCGACCTGGTCTGGCTGAAGACGCCAGACGGCGCCTACATGGCATGCAATGCCCGTTTCGAGGCCTTCTTCGGCCGCACGGAGGGGGAGATCATCGGCCGTAGCGATGCCGATTTCGTCGATGCCGAACTGGCTGCCTTGTTCCGCGCCAACGATCTCGCCGCAATCGCCGCCGGCGGGCCGCGCATCAACGAAGAAATCGTGACGTACGCCAGTGATGGCCACCGGGAGCATCTGCAGACCATCAAGACGCCGATGTTTGCCGAGGACGGCAGCCTGATCGGCGTACTTGGCGTGGCACGCGACATCAGCGACATCGTGCGTATCCAGGCCGAACTGCGCGAAAGCCGGGACCGTCTGACCGAAGCCGAGCGACTGGCAAAACTGGGATCGTGGTCGCGTGAGCCTGAAAGTGGTACCCCGATCTGGTCGGACGAGGTGTTTCGCATCTTCGAGCGTGATCCCCGACTGCAGCCGCCCTCTTATGAAACACTTCTCGAACTCGTACACCCGGACGATCGCGCGCGCGTCGATCAGACCTACCGGGCCGCCATGGCACAGCGGCAATACTTCCTGATCACGCACCGCCTGCAGTTCCCGGACGGACGGATCAAGCATGTTCAGGTGCGCGGCGAACACCTCTGCGCCCCTGACGGCAAGGTTTTACGGACCCAGGGCACGATACAAGACATCACAGATCGGGTCGAAGCCGAACTGGCGCTGGTCGAGCGCGCCGGCATTTTCGCAGCCATCGCCGATCAGGCCGTGGACTCCATCGCGCTGGTCGATCCGCAGACAGGCCGTTTTGTCGAGTTCAACGATGCCGCTGCCCGCAATCTGGGCTACGATCGCGCCACTTTCGCCACCTTATCGGTTGCGGACATCGAAGCCTTCGCCGAACCCGAACGTATCCTGACGACGTTGCAGCGCATGTGCGCACCGGCAGGCATGACCATCGAATCCACCCACCGGACGCGCGACGGCCGGCTGCGCGATGTGCGGATCAGCGCACGCAGCATCCAGATCAAGGGACAGACCTTTCTTGCCTCGATATGGAGCGATGTCACCGAACGCAATCGCGCACGCGCCGAGATCGAGCGCCTCTCCACCCTGGACCCACTCACCGGCCTGCTCAACCGCAGCCTGATCCTCGACCGTGCCGGCCAGGCGCTCGCTGCCGCTCACCGCGACCCACGCCATGCCGCCCTGCTGATCTGCGACCTGGATCGCTTCAAGGCCTTCAACGACCTGCACGGTCACGCCATCGGCGATCAACTGCTGCAGGAAATTGCACGTCGACTGAGCAAGACGCTGGATGCCTCCCTGACGCTTGCGCGCATCTCCGCCGATGAATTCGCGGTCCTGATCCCGGATGCGGGCCGCCGTGAGGAACACGCGATGCGCAGCGCCATCCAGACCGCAAACGCCATGCTGGACGCCATCCGCACGCCCTTCTCCATCGACGGAAACGACATCCGGCCGAGTTGCAGCGTGGGCATCACCCTGTTTCCACGCAATCGCGACGACACCCTGTCGACGATCCTGCAGCGCACGGACTCCGCGCTACAACAGGCCAAGGTCAGCGGGGGCAATCAGTGCGCCTTTTACGATGCAGCCGTCAGCGACTTCACCCGCCAGCGCCTGCAGATCGAGCGTGAGCTTCACCAGGCACTGGCTCAGCAACAGTTGCGTCTGTACATCCAGGGGCAGTACACCCCGGGCGGCAAGCTGGTCAGCGCCGAAGCGCTGGTGCGCTGGCAGCACCCCGAGCGCGGACTGATCGCACCCGGGGTCTTTGTACCCGTCGCGGAAGAGAGTGAGCTGATCATCGAACTCGATCGCTGGGTGCTCCGTGAAACCTGCCGCCTGCAAACCAGCCTGCAACAGCAGGGCCTCAACATGGCCATTTCGGTCAACATCAGCCCGCGCCATTTCGGCCAGCGGGACTTTGTTGATGCGGTGCGGCAGACGCTGGCCCTGAGCGGCTGTGACCCGACCACGCTGGTGCTGGAAGTCACCGAGGGCCTGCTGCTTGACAACGTAGACGACGTGATCCGCAAGATGGCGGATCTGTCCCGCCTGGGCGTCCGCTTCTCGATCGACGATTTCGGCACCGGCTACTCCTCACTGGCCTACCTGAAGCGGCTACCCATTCACGAACTCAAGATCGACCGGACCTTTGTGCAGGACATCGGCAAGGACGGCACCAACCATGTCCTGGTCGACACCATCATCTCCATTGCGCGCCATATGAAGCTGAAAATCGTGGCCGAAGGCGTGGAGCTGGCGGAACAGGCCGCCTACCTTGCGTCACTGGATGAAGAAGCTTGCATCCTCTGCCAGGGCTTTCACTTTGCCCGGCCGCGTCCGGTCGAAGGCTGGCTGGCCGATCTGACGGCCCCCTCCGCCAAGCCCTGCTGAACGCGATCCCTGGCCGCCTTTGCCGCGCGGGACGGAACGCCACATACCCGCTCAGGGTCGGATAGACTCTCGGTCTGACCTGCACACGCCACCAACTTGTCTCCACACGATCTGCCCCGCAAGCTCGCCATTGCCTATGCCATTCTGGTGGCATACGCCTGCCTGCACCCTTTTTCGGGGTGGCGCGAGAGTGGCTTGCCGCTGTTCGACTATCTGTGGGCACCCTGGCCAAAGTACTTCATGGTCGAGGATCTGGTGTTCAACATCCTGGGCTACATCCCGCTCGGCTTCATCCTGGCGGCCGCACTGCCACAACACTGGGGCAAGCTGCGCCTGATAGTTGGCGCCACCCTGCTGGCCACCTTGCTCAGCTTCAGCCTGGAAACCCTGCAGCACTACCTGCCGTCGCGCATCTCCAGCAACATCGACCTGGGTGCCAACGCCACCGGTGCCTTGATCGGGGCAACGCTGGCCGCACCATGGGGACACGCACTATTTGCCCGCCATGGCGGCCTGTCGCGCTGGCGCACACGCTTCATCATCGGCGGTCACACCGGCGACGCCGGGCTGATCCTGATCGGCCTGTGGCTGCTGACCCAGCTGACCCCGGACAATCTGCTGTTCGGCAGCGGCGACATTCGCAACCTGCTGGGCATTGCGCCCCCACTCCCGTTCAAGCCGGAGCGCTTCATCGGGTTCGAGGCTGCACTGACCGCCAGCTTCCTGATCGCGATCGGCCTGTTTGCGCGCTGCATGATGCGCGAGACCCGCCACGAACCGCTGATCGTGCTGATCCTGCTTGGTATTGGCGCAAAGACGCTGGCAGCCGCCAGCTTCTTCACCCCGACCGACCCCTGGGCCTGGCTGACGCCCGGCGCGCTGCGTGGATTGGGCATCGGCCTGCCGCTGCTGGCGCTGAGCCTGCTGCTGCCACGGGTGGTGCAGCATGCGCTGGCCGGTACCGCCTTGCTGGCAGCAACCGCACTGATCAACCTGATTCCTGAGAACCCCTACCTTAACAGCGGTCATTCGGTGATCAATCGCGGCAATTTCCTCAACTTCCACGGTCTGACCCAACTCGTCGCCAGCCTGTGGCCTTTCGTCGCCCTGGCCTACCTGTCTGCACTCGGCCTGTGGCGCGGCGAGCACCTCGACGGAACGCGGCGCATATAATTCAAGGCCCCACGGAGAACAAAGCCCCATGAGCTACTTCAAACACCACGTCTTCTTCTGCTGCAACCAGCGCGCCGAAGGCGAATCCTGTTGCAACAACTTTGGCGCCAGCGCGCTGCAGACCTACGCCAAGGATCGCACCGCCGAACTGGGCCTGCGTGGCAAGGGCAGCGTACGTATCAACAAGGCCGGCTGCCTGGGCCGCTGCGACGAAGGCCCGGTGATGGTGGTGTACCCGGACAACGTCTGGTACACCTTCCTCGATAAGGAAGACATCGACGAGATCATCGACCAGCACCTGGTGCAGGGGCACATCGTCGAACGTCTGCGCCTGCCCGACGGAGGCGCCGCATGACTCGGCCGCTACCCACCGAATCGGCGCTGCTGCGCGGCGGGGCCGGCGCGATCGAAGTGCTGATCGACGCACCCGAAACTGTGCGCGGCGTTGCGCTGGTGTGCCACCCTCACCCCCTGTTCGGTGGCGCCAACACCAACAAGGTGGCTCACACCCTGGCCCGCAGTTATCGCGACCTGGGCTATGCCGCCATCCGCCCCAATTTCCGCGGTGTCGGCAAGAGCGAGGGCGAGCACGACCACGGCAATGGCGAAACCGAAGACATGCTGTCAGTGATCGCCTGGGCGCAGTCACGCTGGGGCAGCCTGCCGCTGGCCTTGGGTGGTTTCTCGTTCGGCGGCTTCATCCAGACCCGTATCGCCAACCGCCTGGCCGAGGACATCAACCCACCGCGCCAGCTCATCCTGGTCGGCATGGCCGCCGGCGTCGCCGCAGATGGCGCACGCAGCTACGACACCCCAGCGGTGCCCAAGTCCATCCCCACCCTGATCATCCATGGCGAACAGGATGACACCGTGGCGCTGGGCAATGTGCTCGACTGGGCCCGCCCGCAGGAGTTGCCGGTCATCGTCATCCCCGGTGCCGACCACTTCTTCCATGGCAAACTGCACCTGATCCGCGACCTGATCGCACGTAACGTCGCACCCGCTGCCGCACGCCCCTGAACCCGGGAGACCCGCCATGAAACTCCTCGCCTCGCTGACCAGCCCCTACGCCCGCAAGATCCGCATCCTGCTGGCGGAAAAGCACCTGCCTTTCGAACTGGTGGTGGACTCGCCATGGGAAAGCGCCACCCGCGTGCCCGAGGTCAACCCGCTGGGCAAGGTGCCGGCGTTGGTGCTCGACAGCGGCGAGGTGTTCTTCGACTCCCCGGTGATCGCCGGCTATCTGGAAACCCTGGAGGCCCAACCCGCCCTGCTTCCGCCAGGCGGCATCGAGCGCGTGCGCGTGCGTCAGACCGAAGCCCTGGCCGATGGCATCCTCGACGCCGCTGTCTCGGCCTTCCTGGAAAGCCGCCGCCCCGAAGCCCAGCAAAGCACCGTCAGCATCGCGCGCCAGCACGACAAGATCCGCCGCAGCCTGGATGAACTCGAAAAACGCGTCACCGGCCGCGACTGGCTCGACGGCAACACCATGCTGCTTGGCGACATCACCGTGGCCATCGCCCTCGACTACCTCGACCTGCGCCTGCCCCAAACCGACTGGCGCACCGGCCGACCGGCTCTGACCGCGCTGCATGAGCGGCTGGCATCGCGACCCAGCTTTGTCGATACGGTGCCGCCTGCGGGTTGATTGCGTGCACACCAGAAACAGGATCAACGGAGTCATCGCATGAGCGGACAGGCATCGCTCCCAGCGGCGCCGCTGGAGCGCCTGCACGACGAACTACGTGACCTGATTACAGACAGCCGACAAAGGCTGGCGACTACGGTCAATTCCGAGTTGACGCTGCTCTACTGGCACATTGGTCAACGCTTGGCCAATGAAGTACTGGGCGGAGCGCGCGCTCAATACGGTGCTCAGTTGATGAGCGGTTTGGGCAAACGTCTGACCCAAGAGTTCGGCCGCGGCTTCGAGGCCAAAAATCTGCGGCGTATGGTGCAGTTTGCCCAGGCCTTTCCAGATAAGGCAATTGTCGCAACGCTGTCACGACAATTGAGCTGGAGCCACGTCGTCGCATTGTTGCCACTGAAAACGACTGAAGCCCGCAACCACTACGCGGGACAGGCTGCACAGGAACGCTGGACCGTGCGCGAACTCCGGCGCCATATCGAACGCAAGGCTTTCGAACGCTGCCTCATCGCCAGCGCTCAGGCATCCGAGGCCAGTGCCCTGGTCGAGGGCAGCGCTCTCCCGATTACCGGAGACTCTCCCACACTGCTCTTCAAAGACCCCTATTTTCTTGACTTCCTTGGCCTGGGTCAGGCCTACGACGAAGCCGATCTGGAAGCTGCCATCCTGCGCCAGCTCGAAGCCTTCATCCTCGAGCTCGGCCGTGGTTTTGCCTTCGTCGAGCGCCAGAAACGTATGATCATTGACGGTGAAGACTTTCACCTTGACCTGCTCTTCTTCCACCGCCGCCTGCGCCGTCTGGTCGCGATCGAGCTCAAACTCGGCCGTTTCAAAGCTGCCCACAAGGGTCAGATGGAACTCTACCTGAAATGGCTGGACAAGCATGAACGCCAAGCCCAAGAGGAAGCCCCAATCGGCTTGATCCTCTGCGCAGAATCCAGCCGCGAACAGGTGGAGTTGCTGGAGATGCACAAAGACGGCATCACGGTCGCCGAATACTGGACCGAACTCCCCCCAAAGGCGGAGTTGGAGAGACACTTGCATATGGCGCTTGTCGAGGCACGGGAAAGGTTGGCAAGACGCAATGTTTTGCTAACCGGCCATGATGATGCATGACCTGCTGCAGACCTGGGGACATGCGGGGCCTGCATTGATCTTCGGGGCAAGACCAGAAAACGAATACAGTACAAACCTCGCGCCGATGCAGCACAGGATCCACCAATGAGAATCGAATCCATACGCCTGAAGAACTACAAGGTGTTCCGCGACATGCACCTGAAGGACATTCCGTCTTTCCTGGTCGTTGTGGGCGCCAATGGCTCGGGCAAGAGCACCCTGTTCGACGTGTTCGGTTTCCTGCACGACTGCCTGAAAGGCACGGTGCGCCAGGCGCTGGACAAGCGTGGCCGCTTTCGCGAGGTGCTGAGCCGCGATGCCGATGGCGACACCATCCTGATCGAGATCCAGTACCGCATGCTGATTACCGGCGTGGAGCGCCTGGTAACCTACTCTATTGAAATCGCCGAGCAAAGTGGCGCGCCAGTGGTGCAGCGGGAACTGTTGCGGTACAAGCGGGGGCGCTATGGAAGCCCCTTTCACTTCCTCGACTTTTCCAATGGTGAAGGCTACGCCATCACCAATGAGGAAGACTTCAACCGGGCAGATGAAGAACTGGAGCGAGAGGTTCAAAAAGTGGCCGCCGATACACTGGCCATCAAGGGCCTGGGGCAATTCGAACGCTTCAAGGCTGCGAATGCCTTTCGCCAGCTGATCGAATCCTGGCATGTCTCGGACTTCCATATCAGTGCCGCTCGCGGGCGAAAGGAAGCAGCTGGGGATTCGGAACATCTGTCGGAGACCGGCGATAATCTGCCACGGGTGGCGCAGTACCTTTTCGAGCAGCATCCACAGACTTTTCAGCGCATTCTCGACACCATGGCGCGTCGGGTACCGGGTGTGGCATCGGTGGAGCCGCGCCTGATGGATGACGGTTACCTGACCCTGCGTTTTCAGGATGGCACATTCAAGACCCCTTTCCTGGATCGTTACGTCTCGGATGGCACGATCAAGATGTTTGCCTATCTGGTGCTGTTGCACGATCCCGGGCCGCATCCCTTGCTTTGCGTGGAGGAGCCGGAGAATCAACTTTACCCACGTCTGATGGGCGAGCTGGCGGAGGAATTCCGGCTCTACGCCAATCGGGGGGGGCAGGTGCTGGTCTCTACCCACTCGCCCGATTTCCTGAATGCAACGCGGCTGGACGAGGTGTGCTGGCTGGTCAAGCGCAACGGTTGTACCGAAATCCGCCGGGCGCGTGACGACGCGCAGATTGCGGCCTACATGGCCGAAGGTGACCAGATGGGATTTCTCTGGAAGCAAGGCTTTTTTGAAGGGGCCGATCCGGCATGAAGGATCCGGACTGGACGACGGCGACAGGGTCCACGTTTAACCGCGCTCCAGCATCTTCCTCACCGCTTCCAGATGTTCCGGCTCGTTATGGCACATGCCCTGGAAGGCGGCGCTGAGGTCGAGGAAGTCCTTCAGCTCCATGCGCTGTGCCATCTTCATCAGGCGCTTGGTCAGGCGCAGGGCTTTTGGAGGCTGGGCGGCGAAGCTGCGGGCAAGCTGGGTGGCGCGAGCCATCAACTGCTCGGGCGCCACCACTTCCAGCACGATGCCGATGTCCCGGGCCTCGGCTGCGTCGACCACCCGTCCGCTGAGGGTCAGTTCGAACGCGCGTTGATAGCCGATCAGGCGCTGCATGAACCAGGCGCCGCCGTCGCCCGGGATGATTCCCAGGTTGAGGAAGGTTTCGCCAAACTTCGCCTTGGCCGAGGCGATGCGGATGTCGGCCATGTTGGCCAGATCAAAGCCGGCGCCAATGGCCGGGCCGTTGACGGCGGCGATGATCGGCACCTCGACCTGCTGCAGCGCGAGCGGAATGCGCTGGATGCCGCGGCGGTAGCGGGTGGCCACTTCGGCCGCGTCACCGGCGAAGTCGCCACCCCGCTCGGCCATGTCCTTTACGTTGCCGCCAGAGGAGAAGGCCGAGCCGGCACCGGTCATCACCAGCACCGAGACCTCGTCACTGCGGTTGATCCAGTCGGCAACCGTGACGATGTCGTCGATCAGGCCGGTGCCGGTCAGGGCATTGCGTACGTCGTGGCGGTTGAAGGTCAGGGTGGCGACGCGGTCCTGCACATCCAGCAGGGCATCGTTCAGTTGAGGTAAGGGCATGAATGGGCTCCGGATCACAGCACGGCGGGGTTGATGATGATGCGGGCATCGACCACGGCATAGCCGTCGTGATAGGCAATGACCGGATTCAGGTCGAGTTCGGACAACTGGGGGTAGGCCGCAACGATGCCGGAGATGCGCAGCAGCAGTTCGACCAGCGCGGCCTGATCCACCGGCAGTTCGCCGCGTGCGCCCTCCAGGATCTTGCGCCCGCGGATCTGCGCCACCATGCTCTGTGCGTCATGGCGCGACAAGGGAATCGCGCGGAAGGCAACGTCCTCCAGCACCTCGACAAAGATGCCGCCCAGGCCGAACATCAGCACCGGACCAAAGATCGGGTCGCGCACGACACCGACGATGACTTCGGTGCCTTTCCTGGCCATCGGGGTGAGCAAGACGCCACGGATGTCGGCCTTGGGATCATAGCGCCGGCATGCATCCATGATCTGTTCGTAAGCCTCGCGCAGGGCGGATGCACCCCGCAGATTGAGCTTGACCCCACCCGCATCGGATTTGTGCAGGATGTCCCTGGACACCACCTTCATGGCCAGCGCCTGATCGCCAAAGCGTTGTGCCGCATCGGCAAGCTCACTGGGGTCGCGCACGACGACTTCGTCGGCCACCGCGATGCCATGGGCGCGCAGCAAGGCTTTGGCCTCGTATTCGTAGAGGTCGCGCCCCTCGTTTTCGGCACGCGCAAACATCGCCAGCATGGCGGCATCGGCCACCACCTCGGGCACCGCTGCCTGACGCTCGCGACTTTGCAGGTACAGGCCGCGTTCACCCAATGCGGAAAGCACCCGGACCGCGTGCTCGATCGAGCTGTACACCGGCAGGCCGGCTTCGTGCAGGCGACGCAGCGGTGCGGGCTTGACTGCTTCGTACAGACTGTAGATCACCAGCGGCTTGCCGCAGCGACGCCCCAGCTCGATCATCGACTCGGCGCCACGCATCTCGCCACCCAGCAGATCCTCGGCGAAGCGGATACCGTAGCCACCGAACATGCCGACCAGGAAAACGGCATCGACGTTGTCGTCGTCGGCCACAATGGCCATGCACTCGGCCAGCAAGGCCGGGTTGGCATCGGTGCTGCCGGCCACATCGACCGGATTGACCAGCGAGGCCTGCGGAAACAGGATGGTGCCCAGGCGCCGCCTGGTGGCCTCGGACAACTCCGCCAGCACCAGGCCGGCCTCGGCCAGGCGGTCGGACGCAATGGTGGCCTGACCACCGCCGTCAGAGATCACCGCGACCCGCTTGCCACGTGCCGACTGCATCAAGCCCAGTCCCTCGGCCACCGGCAGGATCTCGTCGGAATGCTGCACCACGCTGACCCCGGCCTGGCGCAGCAGGTCGACGGTCATCGCATAGCTGCCGGCCAGCGCACCGGTGTGCGAGGCCGCCGCCTTGCGCCCGGCCTCGGTGGAGCCGGATTTGTACACCACGACCGGCTTCTTCGCGGTGGTCTCGCGCGCCACCTGCAGGAAGCGCTGACCGTCGCGAAAGCCTTCGACATACAGCGTGGCCACCTTGGTGTTGTCGTCCTCACCCAGATAACGCAGATAGTCGTTGAAGCCGACATCGGTCTGGTTGCCCGGCCCGACATAGGTGGAAAAGCCGACGTGGCCGTTATGTTCCGCTTCCAGCACCAGCGCCAGCAGCATGTTGCCCGACTGCGAGATGAAACCGATGTCACCCGCCTTGACGTTGGCCAGCGCCAGCAGGTTGACCTTGTGGTGCAGGTTGAACATGCCCGATGTGTTGGGGCCGATCACCCGCACCCCACCGGCACGTGCGGCCTCCAGCACCTGTTGCTCCAGTCGCGCGCCCTCTGGCCCGGTCTCCTTGAAGCCGCTGGCCAGGATGACCGCGCCCTTTACCCCCTTGCGTCCGCACTCGGCGAGCAAACCCGGCACACTGGCCGCGGGGGTGCAGATCAGCGCCAGGTCTACCGGCCCCGGCAGGGCCTCGATCGACGGCAGGGTCTTGACCCCAAGCACCATGTCGGCCTTGGGGTTGATCGGGTAGATCGCGCCCTTGTAGCCGTCCTTGATCAGGCCGACCATGGCCTTGTAGCCGCGCTTGGTGGGGTCGGCCGATGCGCCGACGATGGCGATCGACTGCGGCGCGAGGATGTCGTGCAAGGGGCTGCGTGCAGGACTCATGTCATTCTCCCTTGAACACCGGGGTACGCTTTTCGGCAAAGGCATCGACGCCCTCCTGCCAATCGCGGGTGGTGGCGACGAAGGTCATGCCTTCGAGTTCTGCGGTCAGCGCAGCATCCAGACCACGCTCGGCCGCCATGTTGAGCTGCTCCTTGGCCAGTTGCATCGACAGCGGTGCCTTGCTCGCCACCCGGGCGGCAAATTCGCGCGCCGCGGCAACGAAGCCCTCATCGGGCAGCACCCGGTTGGCAAGACCGATGCGTACCGCCTCGTCGCCCTTGATGCGCTCGCCCAGAAACACCAACTCGCGTGCCTTGGCCAGACCGACCAGACGCGGCAGCAACCAGGTCACGCCGCCGCCCAGGAAATTGCCGATGCTGATCTCGGGCAAACCGATCTGCGCGCTCTCGGCCATCAGGATGAAGTCGGACGCCATCGCCATCTCGGCCCCCGCACCCAGCGCAAAGCCATTGACCGCGGCGATCACCGGCTTCTTCAGCAACAGCAGGCGCTTGCACACCTGTTGCTCGCCTTGCAGGTACTGACGGCGGTCGAAGGCAGTACGTCCGGCCTTGTGCTCCTTGAGGTCGGCGCCGACGCAGAAGGCTCGCCCCTCGCCCGTCAGCAACACGACACGGGCATCGGGATCGGCTTCGGCGCGCGTCAGCGCATCATTGAGCTCGGCATACAGGGTGGCGGTGACCGCATTGAGGCGATGCGGGCGGTTCAGGCGGATTTCGGCGATGCCTTCGGACATCGCGTAGATCAGGGTTTCGTAGGACATGAAGACGAGGACTCCGGTGGAATGCGATGGATGTTCGACTGCAGGCGACCTGACGCCGCCCGCGCATGCGGGGCTCAACGTGTTTCGATATTCAGCTCCTCGATGAAACGCTCCTGGCGCGCCAGCGCATCGAGCGCCTTGTCACCCAGCTCACGCGCCACCAGGTTGATCAGCCCTTCGCAGAACACCACATGGGCTGCCAGGCTGTTGCTGATGAAACTGCTGGCATGCGGAATGAAGAAGGCATGGTCGGCATGCACCGCAATCGGCGAGGCCCGGGTATCGGTGATGGCCACCACCACCAGCCCCACCGCAGCCGCGGCCCGTGCCACCTCGGCCGCCTGGCGGCTATAGGGCGCCACGCTGCACAGCACCAGCACATCGCCGCGACGCATCTGCGCCAGCGTAGCCGCCACCCCCTGCCCCGGACCGTCCAGCATGCCGACATCGGGCCGGATCAACCCCAGGCCATAGGCCAGCAGGCTGGCCAATGCATGCATCTGGCGAACCCCATGCACGCGCACGCGTCGTGCACGCACCAGCCGGCCCGCCACCGACTGGAGCTCGGCCTCATCGAGTTGCGCCAGGCAAGCGTCGATGTTGCGGATGGATTCACGTGCAAGCTGAACGACAACCTGACGTCCGGCGCCCTCGCCATCATCGTCCTCGTTAACATCCAGCAGGCGCTGACCTTGGCCAGAGTAAAAACGCGGGTGTGCCCGGGTGACGCCATCGCGAAACACCTGCTGGAAACGGGCAAAGTTCTCGTAACCCAGATTTCGGGCAAGCCGTGACAGCGTCGAGGCATTGACCCCCAGCTGTGTCGCCAGAGTGGTGATGCTGCTGACGGCGACCTCCTCCGGACGCTCCACCAACTGGGCAAGCACCGTCAGCGCCTTGTGACCGATGGCCAGCGGCACTTCACCGCGACTGATGCGCACCACCAGCTCGCGCAAGGCCGCCACGCTATCGGGAAGCGCAGGAGGGGTGGCAGGGTGTGATGAAGGGTTCAAACCGGGCTCCGTGGCGTGACACCTCCCATCACTGCGGATGAGGCATCAGATACATTCATGCAAACACATTTGCACGATCAGTCGATGCGCAATAATACTTGCACACAAAGCCGCCCCGCAAGCGCTGCCGTCCCCCTGTTGCATTCGCACACATACCGCACTGCAGCTTGCCCGCCACGGCGTTTTGCCGCATCGTCCCGCCCCATACCGACAACAATGCGGGGAGAACAGCGTCCCGAGCACAGCCCGCCCGCAGGGCTCGAACACACAGGGAGGCTAGATGGAGCGTGCAGATTCGGCTGGACGATGGCGCGGCGACCTGTTCGGCGGGGTGACCGCCGGCGTGGTGGCGCTGCCACTGGCCCTGGCATTTGGTGTTGCATCCGGTGCAGGTGCGGCGGCCGGGCTATACGGGGCCATTGCCTTGGGGCTGGTGGCGGCGCTTGCGGGCGGCACCCGGATGCAGATCTCCGGCCCCACCGGCCCGATGACGGTCGTGTTCGCCTCGGTCCTGCTGGCAGTCGGCAACAATATGGCGCTGGCAATGGCCGCGGTACTGATCGGCGGACTGTTGCAGATTGCGATGGGCATGCTGCGCGCCGGCGGGCTGGTGCGCTTCATTCCCTACCCGGTGGTATCCGGCTTCATGAGCGGCATCGGCGTCATCATCATCCTGATCCAGTTTGCGCCCTCGATTGGCGCGCCGCCGCCCCACTCCCCGCCCGAAGCGCTACTCCGGCTACCGGCCACGCTGGCCGCCTTCAACGGCCAGGCCTGCTTGCTGGCCGCGCTGACGCTGCTGATCGTGTTCCTTGCTCCCGTACGTGTCAGCCGCATCGTGCCTGCGCCATTGATCGCACTGATCGGCATGACCCTGCTGTCGGTATTGCTCGGACTGAATGTGCCGGTGATCGGCGAGATTCCACTCGGTCTGCCCGCGCTGCACCTCCCCACGCTGAGTCTGGAGACCTGGACTACGGTGCTGATCCTCGGCCTTACCCTGGCCTTGCTCGGCAGCATCGACAGCCTGCTGACCTCGCTGGTTGCAGACTCCATCACCCGCACCCGTCACCAGCCGAATCGCGAGTTGATCGGCCAGGGCCTGGGCAACATGCTATGCGCCTTTGTCGGCGGATTGCCCGGCGCCGGCGCGACCATGCGCACCGTGGTCAACATCAAATCGGGCGGCAGCGGCCGACTATCCGGCGTGGTGCACGCGCTGTTCCTGCTGGCCCTGCTGCTGGGCGCAGCACCGCTGGCTACCGATGTACCGCTGGCGGTGCTGGCCGGCATCCTGATCAAGGTGGGCGTGGATATCCTCGACTACCGGCTGCTCAAGCGCCTGCGCAATGCGCCGCGGGCCGATGTACTGGTAATGAGCACGGTGTTCTGCCTGACCGTGTTCGTCGACCTGATCGTCGCAGTGGGCGCCGGCGTGGTGTTGTCGATGGGCCTGATCATCCACAGCCTGATCCGGCAGGCCAGCTTCCGGGTCTGGCCAGCTGCGGCAGGCACCGGTAGCAGCATGGAGGGGCAGGTGCGGGTCATCGAGATCGGCGGTCCCTTCTTCTTCGGCTCTGCCAGTCAGCTGGTGGAGCGGGTGGATCCGGTAATCGGCACGCGTGCGGTCGTGTTCGACTGCAGCCGCGTGCCCTTCATGGATCTATCGGCCGAATTTGCACTGGAAGAGATGGTGGAGGGGCTGGCCGCGCAGTCGATCACAAGCTACGTCGTGGTGCCGGAAGCCATTCGCACACAACTGCTGGCGCTGGCCTCCACCACGCTGACGCCGCAGATCCTGATGCCGGATCTGGCCGCTGCCCTGACAGCCGCACATGAAGAGGAGGGCCAGGTCAGCGCACACTGACGCCCCGATGACGCGCGGCCGCGACATTTCAGATTGGGACTACCCATTTTGAGCCAAACGCGGCATTGTTCATACTGACTTGCGGAATTTACCGCTAGATTGCCGCGGCCGCTTGCACGCCACTGCCACTCGACCCAAAGGACCGCAACACGTGAATCTCGCCGAGCAGATGAAATATGCCGATCTCGTCGATATTCCGCGCCTGCAAGCACTGATGGAGCGTTTCAACGAGGTCGTCGGCATCGCCAATGCCGTCATCGACGTCGACGGTACCGTCATCGTCCATGCAGGATGGCAACGCGCCTGCACCGACTTTCACCGCGTCAATCCGCAAAGCTGCCGCCTGTGTGTGGAAAGCGATACCTCGCTGGTGGAAAGCATGACCCGCGGCAGTCCATTTGCCGTCTATCGCTGCCATAACGGTCTGGTCGATACCGCGGCGCGGATCGTGGTTGCGGGCAAGCATGTCGCCAATGTGTTTACCGGCCAGTTTCTGACCGCGCCGCCGGATACCGACTTCTTCCGCAGCCAGGCACAACGCTTTGGCTACGACGAAGCGGATTATCTGGGGGCCATCAGACAAGTCCCGATCGTGTCGCGTGAGCGCGTTGAATCCATCACCCGGCTTTACGCCCAACTCGCCAGCATGATGGCCGATAGCGGCCTCGATCGCATCCGCCAGCGCGAGGCGACCCGGGCGCTGGCCCGCCTCAATGCCACACTCGAGGACACCGTGGCCGCCCGCACCCGGGCGCTGGCCCAGGCCAACCAGGAACTCTCCGCACGGGAGAGCTTGCTCAAGCAGATTCTCGACACTTCCAGCGTCGCGATCTTCGTAGTGGATGCGCAAGGGTGCATCACCCAGGCCAACCAACGCATGGCGGAAATGTTTGGTCTGTCCCTGGCTGAACTGGTCGGCGCTGAATACGTCAGCCTGATTCATCCGGACGAACGCAACGTCGGCCGTGACAAGATGCGGGCGCTGCTCACCAGCGAAATTGCGGCCGTCGATCTGGACCGCTTGTACTGGCGTGCGGATCAATCCGAATTCTGGGGTCATCTGACCGGGCGCCGCCTGCACCATGCCGACGGCACCATGATCGGCCTGGTCGGGGTCATCGCCGATATCAACGCGCGCAAACTCGCCGAGCAGAAGCTTCAGCTGGCGGCCAACGTGTTCAGTCACGCCCGTGAGGGCATCATGATCACGGCGCCGGACGGCTGCATCATCGACGTCAATGAAGCCTTTACCCGCATCACCGGCTACCCCCGGGACGAGGTGATCGGCCGCAATCCCAGCCTGCTTGCGTCCGAACGCCACGATGCAGCCTACTTCGAGGCAATGTGGCAGGCGCTGATCGGCAAAGGGCACTGGTATGGCGAAATCTGGAACCGTCGCCGCAATGGCGAGGAGTACATCCAGTTGCAGACCGTCACCGCGGTCCGCGATCCGGGTGGCAACATCCGCCATTTCGTTGCGTTGTTCTCGGACATTACCGCCCAGAAAGAACACGAGCGACGACTCGAACACATTGCCCACTACGATGCGCTGACCCGCCTGCCCAATCGAGTGCTGCTGGCTGATCGCATGCAGCAGGCCATGACCCAGGCGCAGCGCCGGAGCCTGCGGCTGGCGGTGGCCTACCTCGATCTAGACGGTTTCAAGGCCGTCAACGACCGCCACGGCCACGAACTGGGCGACCAGCTGCTGATCAATCTGGCCAATAGCATGCGGCAGATCCTGCGTGAAGGTGACACCCTGGCGCGGCTGGGTGGCGACGAGTTCGTAGCCGTACTTGGCGATCTATCCGACACCGCCGCGGTCGAGCCCATGCTGGACCGCCTGCTCGCCACCGTCGCTCAGCCCTTGAACGCGGAGGGTTGCGAGTTCCGCCTCTCGGCCAGTCTGGGCGTCACCTTCTATCCGCAAAGTGAAGAGGTCGACGCAGACCAGTTGCTACGCCAGGCAGATCAGGCGATGTACCAGGCCAAGCTTGCCGGCAAGAATCGATACCACGTATTCGACGCTGAACAGGACCGCCATGTGCGCGGGCATCACGAAAGCCTCGAGCACATTGCACGCGCGCTGGCTGAAAAAGAATTCGTGTTGCACTACCAGCCCAAGGTCAACATGCGCACCGGCAAGGTGATCGGTGCAGAAGCGCTGATCCGCTGGCAGCATCCTGAACGCGGCCTGCTGGCACCTGCAGCCTTCCTGCCCGTCATCGAAGACCATTCTCTGGCCATCCAGCTTGGCGAGTGGGTGATCGATACGGCACTCAAACAGATGGAGCAATGGCAGGCAACGGGCCTGTCATTGCCCATCAGCGTCAATATTGGCGCCCGCCAGTTGCAGCAGGCTCACTTCGTGGACCGCCTGAAGACGCTGCTCGCCGCCCATCCGGACATCACGCCGGACCTGCTTGAACTGGAAGTGCTCGAAACCAGTGCACTGGAGGACATGGCTCAGGCCTCATCCGCGATCGCAGCCTGCTGCGAGTTGGGTGTGCGCTGCGCGCTGGACGATTTCGGTACCGGTTACTCGTCGTTGAGCTACCTGAAGCAACTGCCCGTGTCGCAACTGAAGATCGACCGCAGCTTTGTCCGCGACATGCTCGACGACCCAGACGACCTCGCCATCCTGGAGGGCGTGCTCGGTCTGGCAAGCGCATTCCGGCGACAGGTCATCGCCGAAGGCGTGGAGAGTCTGGCGCATGGTCAGTTGCTGCTGCAGCTGGGCTGCGAACTGGCGCAGGGCTATGGCATTGCCCGCCCGATGCCAGGCAATGCGCTCGCCAACTGGGTGGCGGAATGGCGTCCCGCCTTGACGTGGTCGAATACGAACCCGGTCAGCCGTGACGATCAACCGCTATTGCACGCCATCGTCGAACACCGCGCCTTCATTGCGGCGGTCGCCAGCTATCTGGTTGGCGAACGTACCCAACGCCCCGCTCTCGACGCTCAGCACTGCCGGCTGGCGCTGTGGCAGGCTTCCGACGCCTCAGCCCGCCATCGCTCGAACCCGGCCTTTGCCAACATTGCCACGCTACACCATCGACTACATCAGCAAGCCGGCGAAGTACTCGAACAACATGCCAAGGGGCAGGTCGATGCCCTGGAAGCTGGCTTGAGTGCGCTCAATGACCTGGGCACCAGCCTGCTCGCGCAGCTTGAAGCCCTCGTTCACACACCTTTACGCTAGGCCGCAGGCCTCGGCAGCGCGCGTGTGCGCAGCCGGTCCAAGGCACCTGGATCGCACTGTCTCAGTGCAGACGGGCGAAGAAACGCCCCAATAACGACACCGGCCGGCGCTCCTGACGAAACTGATCGGCATAGCGCTTGTCTTCGACCAGGATGTGATTGACCAGCCAGTCGCGCAGGAAGTGGATCAACTCGAGGCTGACCTGCCGACCGGCAAGTGCCGACCGCTTCTCCTGAATGATGTAGTCGACGAAGCGACGGTGCTGTTCAATATGTTCATCGAATCCCATGTACGAAATCGAACGCATGAAGGTCTCTTCTTCGGTGAAATGCAACACCGTGTAACGCTCAAGATCCTCCAGAATGCCACCAAGCTCCACCGTCTCGGCACGACGGATGATGGCGGACCACAGACGGTTCATGATGTCGAACAGCATCCGATGCTGATCGTCGATCTCGTCCAGATCCAGTGCATACCCATCCTGCCAGGTCACGAGCATCGCATGATTGCTCATCGTCCTCTCCTGATAATAGAACTCCGCACTCGCGGAAGGTTGAAACGCCGTTCTAGCGTGCTTTCGCACACATCCAGGAGGATTCTAAAGCAATATTCAAGCCACGCCATATGCATCAAAAAACACTTTCTGCATTTTCATGGCCTGCGCTCGGACAGCGTACATGCATTGCTGGCGATACCAGAAAAGACTGTGAGCCGGAGCAGCCGCCTCGGGCGAACTTCCCACAGACGTCCCCGGCACACAAACAACTATTGATCCAAAGAAGCGCTGACCCCGCGCTTACGCACGCCAAGCGCACCGATCAGACCGAGGCCTGCCCCGAACATCAGCCAGACACCGGGCTCAGGAACCGGGGCGGCGACAATCCGGTAGCGGTATCCAGCCAACTGCCCGATCGAAGCAAAGCCCTCCAGCTCCAATCCGGTGGGGGTCAGTGTTCCGGCCAGTGACGAAATCGATCCAAACAGTATGGTTCCGGAGCAATACATGCCCGGCCCCATGGGAAAGTTGCAGGCTCCATCGTTGCCGGCAAATGCGTTCCCGCTGAGCCCAAGATAATAAAGCGGAAACGAGAAATCGCCGGGAAGATCAGTCGCCGATAGCGCCGGATTGCTCAGACGCAACCAATAGGACTCTTGAGTGAAACTGACTTGCTCACCTGTCGGATCCGAGTCGAGGTAGTACGACCACCAATGACGCTCGAAGCTGGCGTCGAAACGTCCATGAAGCTGGATTGCTTCCGGCAGGTCAGCTTCTCCGAATACCCATGCAGGCTGAAAATGGACCGTACTGCCAGGTCCGATGACATAACTGCGAGTCTCGGTGTCGACACCGGAGTCGACAACGATAACAGCGCTCGCCGCCCCCGAGGCAAGCAGGCCCGATAAGGCGGCGGACGTGAGTAAGGACTTCAGAAGACGTTTGAACATGGCAGCTCCAACAGGTCAGGTAATCACGAGAACACACGCCGCACGCCAGGCAACCCCAGCGCACAACGCGAGCAGCCGCATTAATGCAATTATCATACCCAATAAAGATAAAAAAATAAACCCATTGAATTCATTGATTTATCTTCGACTATCGAAGCTGGAGAGTCCGCCCCGCCCGATGAGCGTCAAAAAATCCGACAGTGGCTCACAGGCACATCATGTCTCACCGGCATGTCAGAAGTGAAGGCTCCAAGCAGGCTTCTCGAGGAACTCACGCCCATAATCCATGATATTTAAATTACCCCAAAGCCATTCATCGTAAACGCGACAGTTTGCTTATACACTTTGTCAGTCAAGAAAAGGTGCCGAGTGTCATAGTGGCGTCCGCCCTTGATAGGGCGACAGATCCAGCGCCGCATCAACGAACTCACATGAGAGCCGTTCTTTCCCGGTACCCAGGCATTTACGCCTGATCTTCAAGAGGCCGATCGAACCAGTGGATGTCAAATGCGTTCCTCCACATGGCATCTGATGAGCTTCGCAGCGCCAGATCCTTGCGTCGGCATGAACCTCGTGTGACTCGACGCGAACCGGAGCATTACGGCAAACCAAATCATTTGCGAAAATCGTGATTGCCTCGACCTCTTCTGGTGTGAAACGCTCCGCCACCTTGAAATCGAACCGCGCCCCCTCGGGCTTGATGTGGCAACCAAGAATCCCCGGAATCGCATCTGGCCGGAAGAGACCAATTCCTACGTAGACGAGATGCGATGCAGTATGGCTCAAAGTCAGTCGAGCACGTCTCTCAATGTCAATCTCGATATCGACCGACACGCCCTCCTCGATTCCGGCCGCAACCGACCGGTCGTCAGGGTGAACCATGTGCCAGATCACGCCATCGATCTGAATGTCTGGAAACCCCTCCAAACGCGGTGCATAACCATACATCCGTTTCGCCTCCACAAAGCGAATACAGCGGCCATCAGGCAAGTGAATCACCCCGCGATCGGATTCTTGCCCTCCACCTTCCGGATAAGCCACCGTTGAATCTAGCTCGACATAGTCCGCATTGCTGCGCAAGACCTGTGCTGAGCAATGAGCGAGATACGGATCCTCGTAATAACGTTTTCGCGTCGTTCTTCCAATTAGATTCATTTCCCTGCACCCATTTGAGATATTTTCTGAGTGTCAGTTGCCACTAAACAAGCACTCTGTGGCATCGCCTGCATACCTTTGACACGGGTAACTTGGAGGCTAGTCCGGACCGTCACCACCGAAAACAGTCCCTGCACCGTGATTCAGACGGACAGCACTCCCAAAGTGCAGCATCAATCTGATGCTTTTAGCATTTTCTCGCAAGGTCATCACAGACATCTCATGGCAGTGCCAGGATGCAGCATCAGGGCCGTACGGAAGCCATATCCGGGGCGACTCCATTGATGCAAGCAGCGCTTCGTGGGAAATTCGCCATCACGACTCATCACCACCTCCTTCGGTCGGCAATGCTTCCGTTGCATTACACAAACGGTCTCTAGCAGAGCAACTCGTACAATGCGAAAGGTCGCTTGCAGCGACTCTCGCGTTTCTGCGGACTGTCACCTCCCGGAGCTGCAAATAATTCCCAAAAGGCTTGAGAAGATCCATCCGCATACAGCTGCACTCCATAGCACTCCCCAGCTCGAAAAGTGCCCAAGCGGCGGCAGTTCCCTTAAGGAAACTCAATTTATTAGTATCTGTTTGTCGTAACTGTATATCATTATTTGAACGCAGCGCAAGGTCTACGGCTTCAGAAACAACGCTCTTTAATCTGACTAGTAACACCGGTAGCTTTTCTAGAACCTAGCCCCCGCGCCACGGTTAGGTAGCAGCCCGCTGGCTCACGATTTCCTGCACGGGGTTGCGGGTGTAGGTGAGGGTCTGGTCCTGCGCGGTGCCGGCGAGGTTGTGGCTGAGGCTGGCGAGCGCGCCCTGGGGGCTGTAGCCGTAGCTGGTGGTGGTGCCGTTGCCCAGCGTGACCGTGGTGCGACGGGAGAGGTCGTCGTAGGCGTAGGTGGCCAGGTTGGTCGTGCCCAGTTCCTTGATCGCGCTCGGACGGTTGAGCGCGTCGTAGGTGGTGGTGACGTAGAAGCTGGTCTCGGGCCAGGTCAGACGGGTGCGGTTGCCCGCTGCGTCGTACTGGTAGGCGAGCGTCTTGCCGCCGGCGGTGGTGCTGGTGAGCCGCTTCGCTCAGGCAGTGCAGATAGGCGTGGTTGTCCTCTTCGACAAAGAAGTAGGCTGACGAGTGACCACGTTGCACGATGTGCAGCGGTACGTGATTGAGATGGATGCGCGGGCGACGGGACATGGGCTCGCTCTAGGCAACGGTCGCGAATATATCGAACCTGGCCCCTTTAGCCGCTCATCGACTCGGCCGCATAGAACAACGCCTGCACAGGACGAGCGTCTTTCAGGCCACCGAATCTATTGCGGTGTCCGATGCTCGTTGACAGCAATCCTGCTGCCCTGCGGCAGTTGCGATGGCGCAACTTCATAACGCAACTGGAGCACTAAGGGGAACGTGTCAGCGTCGAGACTCAGTTCAGCACAGCGCGTGCTGATGAAACAGACACCTGAATCGACGATGACCGTTTGACGCTCGTCGTCTTCATCACCGATAGCCCCGAACTTTTGCTCGACCCCATGCCGGCCAACGGGCTGATACGTGGTCTTCGTCGGCTTCTCAATCCATTCTTCCCGGCGAAGTAAGAACACGCTCGCAACGACGAAGTCGCCCAGTTCAAGCCGATCCCATTCGGTCAGCTCGCTCGGCGGCTCAACAGGCCTTGCTCGCGCAACAAAGACTTCGAACATCGGTACAACGGTTTCGTCGCTCAGATCGACTCGGATCGAGAGACCCTCAGCGAACGTCGCAACGACTTGGCTGTATGCGAGAACGCCTGGGTAACGACGCGCCGCCACCTTCTCCAGCCGCATCCCTACGACGCGGCGGAGAAGCTCCATGGTTGTGGAATCGCAGGTCGTGGTCACTTAGCCCTCTGGCGGAAAGTGGATCGTTTCATGTGGCCTTGATCCGTTGGCTGGGATATCGATGCGCGGCCCCTGGCCATCTTTTCCAGGGCGAAGTCGAACTACGGTTCGGTGCTACTTGGGCTCCATTATCCTGCGTCGTCGACTTGCCGCCGCTCAAGCCGTCAAAGACTTCCTGCGAACCGCCCGGCAAATCGGTATTGATCCGTTTCCCGGAACCTTCGCGAGGATTCGGGCCAGTAAGACCCGTCGGTAGTTCAGCAGGCGGCTTGTCTGTACTATCTGCCCCGGCAGATCTTCAGTCTTACGGCGCGCTCGCCTCTAGATCCTGCTCATGTACCTCAAGGGAGGAACCGTCCTCGAACTCGATCTTTTTATCGTCCCCGATTACAGTCAGCGTGGCAGCGTAGCCGGTCTTGGTCGCGCTCTCGAGCTTTTCGGCGTCGAAGGCTTAGGTACAGACAAACGTGGGGACAGACCAGAATGGCACTAAGTTAAGCCACATTTGCACGGTATCGGCCGCGATGGGGTACTTCAATCATTTGATGGCGAGGGGCTGTCAAGAGTGCGAAAGGCTTCGGACGTCGTTTCAAACATCGTGGCTCCCGTCGCCCTGGTCGGGCGCTGACCAGACGAGTGCCGATGGCCGCGCGGAGCGACTCGAGCAAACGCCGCCGTTCGCTGGCGTCGGTAGCACCTTGATGGAGTTGCGGCTCCCACTGCCGCAAGGCTTGGATGCTGGCTTTGAAACTGATTCGGCGCGGCGGGCTTTCGACGGCGTTGGCTGCGTCGACGATCAGCCGACGCACAGCGTTATAGGCAATGAAGTACATCAGGCCTTCTTTCTTTACCAAGGCGGGGGTTCGGCATCGCAGCACATCCATCCCCATGGTCGTCTTGATGTCGCGGAAGAACAGTTTGAATCGCCCCGGGTTTGGTGGAGGCTCTAGTTCTTGAGAAGATAGAGCCATGAAGAAGTCAGTGAAGTTCTCCCCCGAAGTTCGTGAGCGCGCCGTGCGCATGGTGGCCGAATGTCGTGGCGACCA
>NZ_QKOE01000029.1 GCF_003226565.1 Parazoarcus communis SWub3 = DSM 12120
AGTATCGAGCGCAGCCACCTGCTGGGCGGGTCGCCACCTCCGGCCGAGATCGAAGCGCCGCCGCCCACCGATGCGCTGTTGCGTCCGCTGGCCGAGTACGAAGCCATTGCGGGAGGGGCTTGGTAATGCTCGACACCGACCGACTCGACGAACTGCTCACCCGGCTGCGGCTCACGGCGATCCGCGACCAGCTCGACAGCCTGCTCGACGAAGCCAGCCGGGCGCAAATGACGCTGCGTGAAGCCTTGCTGTTTCTGGCCGAACGTGAGGTCGCCCGGCGCGACACCCGGCGCATCCAGATGGGCGTGAAGCTCGCCCGCTTCCCGTGCGTGCGTACGCTCGAAGGCTTCGACTTCGACGCGCAACCCTCGATCGATCCGGGGCAGATCCGGGATCTGGCCACCGGCCGCTGGATCGGCCACGGCCAGGCGCTGCTGCTGCTCGGCCCGCCGGGCGTGGGCAAGACGCATCTGGCGGTCGCCCTCGGACGCGAAGCGGTCGATCGTGGCTACACGGTGCTCTTCACCTCGGGGGCGGCGCTCATGGCCGGACTCACGAAGGCGCACGCCGACGGAAGGCTTGAGGAGAAACTGCTGCAGATCTCAAAGCCGAAACTGCTGATCATCGATGAACTGGGCTACCTGCCGCTCGAGCCAGCTGCCGCACACCTGTTCTTCCAACTCGTGTCGCGGCGCTATGAGCGGGCCAGCATGCTGATCACCAGCAACCGGCCGGTCGGCGAGTGGGGGCAGGTGTTTGGCGATGCGGTGGCTGCCACCGCCATCCTCGACCGGCTGTTGCATCACAGCCAGGTGGTCACGATTCGGGGCGACAGCTACCGGCTGCGCGACAAGCGCCGCAGCGGCCTTCTGCAGAAGGCCGCTGCCCCCACCCCGATCACATCAGAGAGTTGATTAACCCAGGGGGCCAATTCCAGATGTCGTCAGGGGGTTAAATCTGCGTGTCGCTTGACACCGAACGCTCGAACCACGTGTTCCCCGCATGCGCGGGGATGAACCGCGGGGTGTGCAGGAAGCCGACAAGCAAGCGCAGTGTTCCCCGCATGCGCGGGGATGAACCGTAGGCAAGACCCAGCAAACTTTGCAGTGAGGGGTGTTCCCCGCATGCGCGGGGATGAACCGGACGTGGAGCGCGATGGCATGGGCGACCAGATGTGTTCCCCGCATGCGCGGGGATGAACCGTGATGGGATTCCATTGGAAAACACTTGGATACGTGTTCCCCGCATGCGCGGGGATGAACCGCGGCCGGGGTGATCGGGCCAGGGCGCGCGGCGGTGTTCCCCGCATGCGCGGGGATGAACCGCATGGGGCGCGCATTCTAGCCAAGCCATAGCGGTGTTCCCCGCATGCGCGGGGATGAACCGAGCGCATAACCGAGACCACCACGGCTCCCGATGTGTTCCCCGCATGCGCGGGGATGAACCGATCACCGGCGGGGGCGAGGGGTCGCACCACCTCGCGTTCCCCGCATGCGCGGGGATGAACCGTCCAGCGGCGCGAGCCGCTCGACACGCCTGCAGTGTTCCCCGCATGCGCGGGGATGAACCGACATCTGGCAGCAGGCCCACGACCGCGCGTTTGTGTTCCCCGCATGCGCGGGGATGAACCGAGCAAGCCGCGCCCGATACTTATCATCTAGTCGTGTTCCCCGCATGCGCGGGGATGAACCGAGCCGATCCCAACGAGAACAACCAAAGGAACCGTGTTCCCCGCATGCGCGGGGATGAACCGGGCGCCGGTGCGTAGGCGGGCGACGCCTCAACGTGTTCCCCGCATGCGCGGGGATGAACCGCGCGCCATCGCGGACCTGCTCGAGATCCAGCAGTGTTCCCCGCATGCGCGGGGATGAACCGCGCCAGGCTCATTTGCCGCTTTAGAAATTCGGGTGTTCCCCGCATGCGCGGGGATGAACCGCTCGCGGCTGCGCGCGCTCTGGTGCTTTCGGCGTGTTCCCCGCATGCGCGGGGATGAACCGGTGGGCAAGAGCCGCGCCTACATCTATGGGCGGTGTTCCCCGCATGCGCGGGGATGAACTGACCCAGGGCATGATTTTCCCGATTCCGTGCCAGTGTTCCCCGCATGCGCGGGGATAGGCCCCGATCAGATGTCGCCAAACCTTTGACGGGCGATACCGTCATTGATACCAATCTGGATCATGGCCTATGCTCCAGTCGAGCGCGGTGCGAAACCGGTAGGGACGTGCCCCTGCGACCGACGGTAGCTACGCCGAGACAGCCGATCAAGTCAGAGTGTTGAAAAACCGCGCTCACTCACCCCATTTCCCATTCGTCAGTTGATTACCTCATCCACTACGACAACCACCTCCGCGCAGCTTGTTCAGCCTTTTCGCGTCGTGCTGCACTAGCCATCTTTCATTCAAAACGTATTCCCGGCATTCGTTGCGACAAACCACATGATGGGACGCTGGCCGTGAAATAGGCATGACCAATTGCGAAGTATGAATTGGTACGAGCTGCCTCCGTGGCACCACGGCGGGGTTGGCACGCCGCCCTACGACCGTACGCGGTCCATGAGGGGACGGGTGACGCGGGGGTCGAGGGGCGGCGCGCCCCTGCCCTCAGAGATTCCCCTTCCCCCACGGGCCGGTGATGGCCACGGTGATGCCTGGGGTCTGGATGTTTGCAAACAGGATGCGGCCGGTGGGGTCGAAGCAGGCGCCGCAGAATTCCGAGCTGCGGTTGTCTGCCGGCGGGGTGAGCTTGCCGGCGGCCTGCAGTTGGCTGGCGTCGAGGACGACGTTGTTCTTGCAGAAGATGTAGGCCTCGCCGCCTTCGGTCAGGCCAAGCAGGCGTGAGCCGCTGCCGTAGACGTCGGTGGAGGCGCCGCCATCTTCGCACAGTACGACGCCCCCACGGGGGCTGACGGTGACGTTGTCGGGGTTGTTGCCGGCGGTCTGGTTGCCACTGACGAAGACGGCGCGCAGGCGCATGGTGGCCAGGGTCAGTTCCCACACTGCGCCTTCGCCGTAGCCGATGCGGTTGCTGCCGTCGATGCCGGCGGCGGTATCCACGATGTAGAGTTTGCCGGCCGAATACCAGATGCCTTCGCCACGGCTCATGCGGGCACAGCCTTGCGCCATGGCCTGGTAGGTGGGGCCGGCCATGAAGCCCATGCTGATGCCGCCCGGTTGGCCAACGACGACCATGGGGTCGGCGTCGGGGTCGGCGATGTCAGCCCACTCCAGTTCGTACTCGTCACCAATGTCGGGGTTGAGCAGACCGATGTCGTTGGCCTTGTCCAGCGTCAGCGCGGCAGCCTGGCGGATGATGCTGCGAATGCGGGCGGCTTGCAGCCGGCCGCCACGTTGCAGGCTGCCAGGTGCCGGCGTGGTGTCGATCGGCACATAGCGGAATAGCGCGGACAGGTTGCGGTTGTCCTCGGTCAGGTAGGCGTAGCCGGTTGCCGGGTCGATGGCGACGGCCTCGTGTACGAAGCGACCCATCTCGACGATGGGGTCGGCAATTGAGCCTTCGGGGTCGTTGTCGACTTCGAACACATAGCCATGGCGCTTGCCGCCGATTGCCGAAAAGTCGTAGATGGTTTCCTCACAGGTCAGCCAGCTGCCCCAGGGGGTGGGGCCACCGGCACAGTTGCCCAGCGTGCCGCCGATGGACGAACGCGCCCCCACCCACTGGTTGTCCCGCATCAGCAGGTTGGTGGTGCCGCCCGCAGCGTAGCCCAGGAATGGGGCGGGTGCAGCGGCGGCGGGGTTGGTGACGATGCCACTGGCACCAATGCGGATGGGCAGGCTGCCGTAATAGACGGTGATGATGCCGCTGATCAGCCCGGTGGAGTAGTTGTGCGGGGCGATGATGGCATCGTTGGGGGTGGTGACCAGGCCGCGTTCGTGGTTACGCACCAGCACCAGCTCGCTGTTGCGGCCAACGCGGCGCGAGGTGACGACGGCCATACCATCGTGCAGAGACGGCGTGGGACGACCGTCGCTCATCGGGTCGCCTGTCCAGCCATAGGATCGATAGCTGAATCCCGCCGGCAGTTGCAGCAGCGGCAGGCCGGTGGTCTGGTCGGCAACCGGGCTCAATGCGCCATAGGGTGACAGTGCAGATGCGGTCTGTTTGCCGGCAGCGGCCATGGCGTTGCGGCTGTGCAGGGCACCCATGATGCCGGCAAATCCGCTGGCGGCAGCCAGTGTGGAGCCTTGCAGCAGACGACGACGGACGGGCGAGAAACGGGACAGGGACATGGCAGCTCCAGAGGATGGCGACCTTGCGCGACGACCTGCCTTTGGGCACCTTGCCTCGCGCGTACGGTGCAGGGTTGATGCCACCATGGTGCCAAGCCGATGTTTCACCTGACGAAGCGCCCCGATGATCCGTTTGGCGCATGCACTTTTACACCTGTGCCACGCCGGCATGCACGGCAAATCCACCCAAAGTCACTAGATCCGGGCCTTTCACGTGGTTCTGGAACAGAAACATTTCCCTTTTGCCATTAAAGTATCGGCCCTTCGTGCCGAAACAGAACCGGTACGCTGTCGTCGGCGCGGTATCGGGACGCATGTTGAGGCAATCATGCCCCGCGGACGCCTGATACACATAACCAAAGTGATAGAATGAAAGCCAGTGACACCCTCTCGAACCGCCGTGGCGCCGCGTTGTTGCTGGCAGGTGCCGTGCTGCTCGCCGGGCTTGCGGCAATGGCTTGGGCCGGTGTCGGGGTGGTCGGACTGGCAGTGGCTGCCGTGCAGGCCGGCGTGCTGATCGGCGTGCTGATCTGGGCAACAGCCCCATGGCTGCCCGCTCGCACTGTGGATAAGCCGGTTGAGCCAGCCGACGCTCAGGGCATGTTGTCCGGGCTGATCGCGGAAACGGGAGGAAAGCTGCAGCCTTGCCTGAACGAATCCAGCGACGAGATTCGCCGGGTGGATGCCTTGCTGCAAAGCGCGATCACCGATCTGGTCGCCGCGTTTGGGCGTCTGGAGGCACAAGCGTCGGCCCAGCGCGGCCTGATCGATCGCTTGATCAGGGACAATCCGCCCAGCCAGCAGAAGGACGAGACTTTCGAAGGGTTCATTCAAGAGATTTCCAGCACATTGGCGAGCTTTATCGACGACGATTCGAACCACGGCCAACACGCAAGCGGTCTGGTGGGCCAGATTGAGGCGGTGTCGTCCAGCATCGACTCGGTCACGCGCAATCTGGGCGATATCGAGAACATCGCCAAGCAGACCAATCTGCTGGCCCTGAACGCGGCCATCGAGGCCGCACGGGCGGGTGATGCCGGCCGTGGTTTTGCGGTGGTGGCGGACGAGGTCAGAACGCTTTCAGAGCGGACCAATCAGTTCAGCCTTGCGATTCGCACGGTCATCGACACCATCGAGCGCGAGCTTGCCGGCGTCAGCGAGGCAGCACGTACGCTCGCGGGCGCCGACGATGCGCAGACCTTGCCGCCACGACAACAACTGCAGGACATGATCACTGCCCTTCGGCACGTGTGCGAGGAACGCAAGGCAATGGTGATCGAGGTTTCGGGCATTGCCTCCGAACTCGAAGGCGGCATCCGGCAGGCGATGGTCGGCCTTCAGTTTCAGGACATGAGCACCCAGTTGCTCAGCCTGACCAACCAGCGCCTGCAGGCAATGAGCCAGGTCGCACAGGCCCTTGCCGCCGTGCGCAATGATGCCTCGGCCGCGCGCGCCGACGCACTGCGACGGGCACTCGAACAACTGGACGCGAAAGCATTCAGGAAACCGGTCACACAAAACTCGATGCGGGCAGGCGGCATCGAGTTGTTTTGATTGAAGACAGCCTTGCATCGACGCAATGGCGCGGCAAGGCAGGAAACAACGGATAGGCAAGTAAAGAGAACACCATGGCAAAGACAATTCTCGCAGTCGATGATTCTGCATCCATACGACAGATGGTGGCCTTTACCCTCAGGGGTCAAGGCTACGAAGTCATTGAGGCGGTTGACGGGCAGGATGGGTTGACCAAGGCCAAGGCGCAGCAGGTGCACCTGATCCTTACCGACCAGAACATGCCCCGCATGGATGGACTGACCATGGTCCGCGCGCTGCGGGTACTGCCCAATTACCGCACCGTCCCCATCCTGATCCTGACCACCGAATCCAGTGACGAGATGAAGTCGCAAGGACGTGCGGCCGGCGCCACCGGCTGGCTGGTAAAGCCCTTCGACCCGGCCCGTCTGCTTGAAGTGGTCAAGAAGGTGCTGCCCTGACCTGGGGCCCCCGAGCACACCATGACCTTCGATATCGGGCAGTTCGTCCAGATCTTTCTCGAGGAGGCCGCCGAACACCTGGCGGCGCTCGAGTCGGGACTGCTCGCCATCGACCTTCAGGCGCCTGAGGCAGAAACACTCAATGCCATTTTTCGTGCTGCACATTCAATAAAAGGCGGCGCAGGCACCTTTGGTTTCGGTGAGATGGGTGAATTCACCCATACGCTGGAAACCCTGCTCGACCGGGTGCGCAAGGGCGAGCTTGCACTGGACGAGAAGCGCGTCGATGTCTGCCTGCGCGCGGTCGATCTGCTACGCAGCATGGTCGAGGCGCATCGCCGTGGTGATACGCCGGCAATGGACGCTGCGCGCGCGCTGTCGGTGGAGATCGTCGCCCTCACCTGCGATTCACAGCCCCCCGCCCAGGCACTGCCGTCTGCCATGGATGCAGCAGCGCGCCCCGTCCGCCAGGCCTACGAGATCTGCCTCAATCTGCCCGATACCCATCGGGTGGATGCCGGCACGCTCGACAACCTGATTCACACCCTGGGCCAGTTAGGCGAGCTGACGATATACACGCGACCCAGTGAAACTGCTGGCGCCGGGCAGTGGCGCATGCATCTCGACACCGACGTCAGTCAGCTTGAGCTGACCGACTTCATCAGCTATGTGCTTGACCCTGCCTGGGTGGACATTGCGGCCCAGGTCTCGCCACAAGCCCTGTCATCCGGGTTGCCGCTGACGCAGGAGTTTGACGGCTTCGGTTTTTTCTCGCCAGTTGCCGAACCGACGGCCAGCACCGATGAGGCTTACGGCTTTTTCGAGCCGCTACCCGAGACCACCACCCCGGCCCAGGTCGAGTCCGTTGACCCGGGTTACGGGTTCTTCGATGTGCTGCCGGAAGCGGTCTCAGCCCCCGCCGCTTCGGCGACAAGCGCGGGAGACGATCCGGGCTATGGCTTCTTCGAGCCGCTGCCGCCTGACTCAGCCACTGTCGAGCCCGAGCCCGTAACGGTCGCAACGCTTGCGGCGCCCACCCCGGCAGAGGCCCCACCTGCGGCTGCAAAGGCCGAAAAATCGCCCCCCGCGGCGGCCGACGCCAACTCGATCCGGGTGGGTATCGGCAAGGTTGATCAGTTGATCAACCTGGTTGGCGAACTGGTCATCACCCAGTCCATGCTGCTGCAATCGGCCGCCACGCTGGACCCCGTTACCCACGAACGTTTGTTGGGTGGTCTGGCCCAGCTCGAACGCAACAGCCGCGATCTGCAGGAAGCCGTGATGTCGATCCGCATGGTGCCGATGAGCTTCGTCTTCAGCCGCTATCCGCGCATCGTGCGAGACCTGACGCGCAAGCTTGGCAAGCAGGCCGACATTCACCTGATCGGCGAATCCACCGAACTGGACAAGGGTCTGGTAGAGAAGATCGTCGACCCCCTTACCCACCTGGTGCGCAACGCCGTCGATCATGGTCTGGAATCACCCGCAGAGCGAAGTGCGGCAGGCAAGCCGGCGGCGGGGCAGATCACCCTGTCGGCCTCGCATCAGAGCGGCCAGATCCTGATCGAGATCAGCGACGACGGTGCCGGGCTGAACCGCGAGCGGATTCTTGCCAAAGCGGCGCGCCAGGGTATCGCAATCAGTCCCGACGCGCCCGACGGCGAAGTCTGGGACTTGATCTTTGCCCCCGGATTTTCCACTGCGGAAACCGTGACCGATGTCTCCGGCCGCGGCGTGGGCATGGACGTGGTTCGCAAGAACATCCAGGCCCTGGGCGGATCGGTGCTGCTGTCGAGTGCGGCCGGGCGCGGCACACGGGTCAGCATCCGTTTGCCGCTGACGCTGGCGATCCTGGACGGCATGTCGGTACGAGCCGGCGACGAAACCTTCATCGTGCCACTGGGCTTCGTGATTGAATCACTGCACGCCAGCGCGCTGGAATTTCGCTCGATCGGGCGTAATGGCAAGGTCGTCAAGGTGCGCGACGACTACATCCCGGTGGTCAGCCTGGCGGCCTTGTTCGATATTCCCGGGGCATCCCGCCAGGTCGATGACGCGGTGCTGGTGGTGGTCGAATCCGAGAATGCCACGATGGCGATCGCCGTCGACGCCCTGCTTGGCCAGCACCAGGTCGTGGTCAAGAACCTGGAAACCAATTTCCGCCGCGTGGCGGGCATCTCCGGCGCCACCATCCTGGGTGATGGTCAGGTGTCATTGATCCTGGATGTCGCCGGCCTGCTACGGATGGCCCGCCCGGAACTCGCCAGCCTGAGCGCGTAAGGAACACCCCCATGACCGCTACCGACCTGCACGCCCTCCAGCCCAACAAGCGCGAATTCCTGACTTTTACCCTGGCCGACGAGGAATATGCACTTGACATTCTCACGGTACAGGAGATCCGCTGCTACGAGCCGGTAACCCGCATCGTCGGCGCGCCGCCCTTCATCAAAGGGGTGGTGAATCTGCGTGGGGCCATCGTGCCGATTGTCGACATGCGTATCAAGCTGGCACTGGAAAAGGTCGATTACACCGACTTCACCGTGGTGATCATCCTGTCGATCGCGGGCCGGCTGGTCGGCATCGTGGTCGACAGCGTCAGCGACGTGCTCGCGCTGACGCCGGAACAGATCCGCCCTGCCCCCGAACTGGGCTCGGCCATCGACATCCGCTACATCACCGGGCTGGCCACCATCGACCAGCGCATGGTGATCATGCTCGACATCGCCCGCCTGATGACGAGCAAAGAAATGCAACTTCTCGACGGCGTCTCCGAGTAGGACCACCATCATGAAAGTCAATCTGCCCGTCACCACCACTGAAGCGCCACTCGCCGAAGGCATCAGCCTGGTGTCACGCACCGACCTGCACGGCGTCATCACGCAGGTCAATGATGCCTTCGTCCGCATCAGCGGCTTCACCGAAGCCGAACTGCTTGGCAGCGCACACAATATCGTCCGCCACCCCGACATGCCGTCGGCCGTGTTCAAGGACATGTGGCATACGCTCAAATCCAATAAGCCGTGGTCGGGCGTGGTGAAGAACCGTTGCAAGAACGGTGACTTCTACTGGGTGAATGCCACGGCAACCCCCGTGCGGGAGAACGGCCAGGTGGTCGGCTATCTGTCGGTGCGCACGCGCGCAAGCCAGCAACAGATCGACGAAGCCACTGCGCTGTACCGTGCGGTAAAGGACGACAAGGTCGAATTCCCGCCGCGCAAGTCGCTGGCGCGGCGCTTTGCCAGCCTTTCGCTGGCCACCCGACTGAATGGGCTGGTGGGTTTCCTGCTGCTGGCGCTGATCATCGGCGCAGCAGGTGGGCTGTCTATCAACGCCTATCACAAGCAGAGTCTGGACCGGATCTATCTGCAGCATGCGGTATCTGCCGAAGAAATCCAGCGCATCCAGGGTTTGCTGGGCGACAGCCGCACCCAGCTCCTGCTGGCCATGCAGCATTCACCGGACTCGCCCTTCGCAGGGCTGCATGACCACCCCACCACGACACATACCGACACCGCCACCCGCAACCTGACACAGGTTGAAAAGCTATGGTCGGGCTATCAGTCTCGCCCACACCCGGGACTTGAGGAGCCAGAGCGGTCGTTCGACAGCGCCCGCAGGCAGTTGATCAATGAAGGGTTGCAACCGGTACGCGATCTGTTGCTGGCGGGCCGCTTCCGCGACGCCAACGAGTTGCTGCTTGCCCGTATCAACCCGCTGCACGCCGAGGCCCGCAAGCATGCCGAAACCTTGATCGAGGCACATCGTACCCAGGCGATGACGCTGTATGGCCAGACCGAAACCACCAGCGCCTTTACCCGCAATGCGGTTTTCGTGTCGATTGCACTGGTTCTGGTGATCGCGCTCCTGCTTAGCCGCACCATCGTACGTTCGGTCCTGCAGCCCTTGAAGCAGGCCAAGACGGTGTTCGAACAGATTGCCGAGGGCCGCTACGACACGCCGATCCACGTGGACGCCGACGACGAGGCTGGACAGGTGCTGTATGGCTTGCAGTCGATGCAGACCCGGCTGGGGTTCGATGTCAGCGAGACCCGGCGAGTCGCGGCCGAGGCGCTGCGCATCAAGGTGGCACTCGACTGCGTTGACACCAATGTGCGCATCGCAGACGCCAACGGCAAGGTGCTGTATGCCAACCATACGCTGAAGCAGACGGTACGCCGCATCGAAAGCGCCATTGCCGAGAAGATTCCCGGCTTCGTGGCCGCCGACTTTGTCGGCAGCGACATCACCCGGTTCTATGCCGACCCGGAGGAGGCCCGACAGCGCCTGGCCCGTCTGACCCAGACCACCCGCGGCATGCTGACGATTGGCAACCGCGAATTCGAAATCGTCACCAGCCCGATCGTGGACGAGCAAGGGCAACGTCTGGGCTCGGTCGGCGAATGGCGTGACCGCACCGACGAACTGATCGCGCAGCGGGCGATTCAGCGTGTGGTCGGGCTGGCTGCGCGTGGCGATTTCAGCTCGCGTCTGGAAGACACCAGCACCATCGATTTCCTGCACGAGCTGACGATCAACATCAACCTGGTACTGGAATCGGCGGATCGTGGCCTGCGCGAGGCCAACGAAGTGCTGGGCGCACTGGCCGACGGTGACCTGACCCGCAGCATCGAAGGCAACTACCAGGGTGCTTTCGGTGAGTTGAAGGACTACACCAACCAGACCGTTCATTCGCTGCGCAGGATGATCAGCCAGATTGCCGAAGCGGCCGCATCGGTCAGCACTGCCGCGCAGCAGATTGCGCGCGGCAACCAGGATCTGTCGGCGCGGACCGAGGAACAGGCGTCCAGCCTGCAGGAAACCGCCTCGAGCATGGAAGAACTGACCGCCACCGTGCGCCAGAATGCCGAGAATGCGCAGCAGGCGCGGCAGATGGCCAGCGGCGCGTCGGCCGTTGCCAGCCGCGGTGCGGAGTCGGTACAGCAGATGGTGCGCACCATGGACGAGATCCATCTGGCGGCACGCAAGATCGTCGACATCATCAGCGTGATCGACGGTATTGCCTTCCAGACCAACATCCTCGCGCTCAATGCGGCAGTCGAAGCCGCCCGTGCCGGCGAGCAAGGGCGCGGCTTTGCCGTCGTCGCCAGCGAAGTCCGCAACCTGGCCCAGCGCTCGGCTGCGGCCGCCAAGGAGATCAAGGCACTGATCTCCGACTCGGTGGACAAGGTGGAGCAAGGCTCGGCATTGGCGGGCGATACCGGCAAGGTCATCACCGAAGTGGTGGATTCAGTGCGCCGGGTCAGCGACGTGGTGGCCGAAATCTCTGCCGCTTCTGCCGAGCAGCGTGGTGGCATCGAGCAGGTCAACACCGCCATCACCCACATGGACGAGGTCACCCAGCAGAACGCCGCCCTGGTCGAGCAGGCCAGCGCCGCCGCGGAATCGCTCGAAGAGCAGGCGGTGTCGCTGGCGCATTCGGTTGCGGTGTTCCGCCTGGCCGGTGCCAGTGCAGACGCCGGCGAAGGCGGGATCGCAGCACAGCCCCCCGCTCCTCGCCCTCACCCGACCCCCAGCCGTACACCGGCAAAAACCCGGGTACGCCAGGCACTCCCGCCCGTCAGCCGACACGACGAGGACGAATGGCGTGACTTCTGAACGACGGTCCAAGCCGTCTTACCTTGAGAGAACACCGGCATGAAGCGCATCCTCACCCCTGGGCATACCCTGCTCAGCCGCTTGCCGATGACAGTGAAGCTGATGGTGGTCGCCGGCATCTTCCTGATTCCGCTGGCGCTGCTGTTGAGCCTGTTTGTGCACGCGCGACTCGGTCAGATCGATTTCAGCCGCCAGGAGCTGATCGGTAGCACGGTGACGCAGCCGATGCGACAGTTGGCCGATGCCTTCAGCGCACATCGCGCTTCGGCATTGGGCAGTGCCACCACCGGAGGGGCGCTTCAGACGGCTGCCGCCACAGTTGATGCCGCTTTGAGTGATACGGCAAAGGCCTTGAGTACATGGTCACGGGGCACGCCCGTCAATCTCAAGTTGCACGCACTGCGCCAGGACTGGGAGACCCTGCGGGAGTCAGTCGCGACCTTGTCGGCGACCGAAGTCCGGCAACGCCACGACAACCTGATTGCACAGACCCTGGCCCTGCTGACACAGATCTCCGACCTGAGCAACCTGACGCTCGACCCGGAAGTGGAAACCTATTATCTGATGGACGCCATCGTGTTCCGTTTGCCAGTGCTGGCTGAACAGGTTGCCAGGTTGCAGCTCGATGGTGCCCTGGTGGACCGCGTGGCGCCTGCACGAGACGCCCTGCTGGTGGATGCCGCACTGGCGGCACGGCAGATCAACAATATTGAAGCCAACCTGAACAAGGCCTTTGCCGCCGACGCCACGATCGGCGACGCGCTGAGCCGACCGCTCGCAAGCCTTATCGCCAGCCTGCATACACTGCAGGAACGCACCCGGACCGCACGCGAACAGGAGATCGTCACCGCCTCGATCCGCGAGCGCTTGCAGGCAGAAAGCCTGATCGCACTCGACGCGGTACGCGCCATGGAACGTGCCGTGATGCCCGAACTGGAACGCTTGCTCCAGGCCCGGATTGCACATCATCAGCGCTTGCTGATCATCGCCTTGTGTGTGGTGCTGTTTGCGCTGCTGCTGGTGGCGTATTTCTTTTTTGCGCTGCGTAGCGGCGTGGTGCAGTCAGTGCAGATCCTGCGTCACAGCCTGGCCCGCATTCTTGATGGACGACTGGACGACTCGATCAAGGTCGAGGGTGCCGACGAACTGGCAGCCATCGGTCGTGATCTGGACCGCATGCAAACCGGCCTGCGCGATCGTCTGCGTGCAGAGCACGCCGCTGCTGCGGCCAACCTGCGTGTGCGCAACGCGCTGGATGAAGCCTCGATCGCGCTGATGATTGCCGATGCCGAAGGCATCATCATCTATGCCAACAAGGCAGTGATGGCCATGATGCAACAGGCCGAGGCCTCGCTGCGTCAGGCGCTGCCCAACTTCAGCGCCAACACCATCGTCGGCTCCAACTTCGACGCATTCCACCGCAATCCCGGCCATCAACGTAACCTGCTGGCCCAGATCACCCGGACCTACCATGCCCATATCAAGGTGGCGGAACTGAGCTTCCGGCTCTCCGCCACACCACTGCATGATGCCAGCGGCAAACGCATCGGCACCGTGCTCGAGTGGCTCAATCGCACCGACGAGATCGCAGCCGAAAGCGAACTGACTGCCATTGTCGCCGAAGCGGCTGCGGGCAATTTCCGGCAGCGCATGTCGCTCGAAGGCAAGACCGGTTTCCATCTGCAGGTCGGCAAAGGCATCAACGAACTGATCGCCGCCGCCGAAAATGGCCTTCGGGAGGCCAACGGCGTACTCAGCGCCATTGCCGAGGGCGACCTGACGCGCACCATCGGCGGCGACTATCAGGGCGCATTCGGCGAACTGAAAACCTATACCAATCAGACGGTGGATGCGCTGACCCGGATGATCGGCGGCATTGTCGATGCTGCAAACACCGTCAACACGGCCGCACAGGAGATTTCACGCGGCAACCTGAACCTGTCGCAACGCACCGAGCAGCAGGCCTCCAGCCTGGAAGAAACCGCCTCCAGCATGGAAGAGCTGACGTCCACCGTGCGCCAGAACGCCGACAACGCACAGACCGCCCGTACCATGGCGGTAGACGCGTCCGATGTGGCCGGCCGTGGTGCTCAGACGGTGCAGCAGATGGTCACGACGATGGACGAGATCCATCTGGCTGCGCGCAAGATCGTCGACATCATTGGTGTCATCGACGGCATTGCGTTTCAGACCAACATTCTGGCCCTGAATGCCGCAGTCGAGGCCGCCCGTGCAGGCGAGCAGGGACGCGGGTTTGCAGTGGTTGCCGGCGAAGTGCGCAACCTGGCACAGCGTTCAGCCGCCGCAGCACGTGAAATCAAGACGCTGATTTCCAACTCGGTGGACAAGGTCGAGCACGGCAGCGCACTGGCGAGCGAGACTGGACGGGTGATCACCAACCTGGTCGGCGCGGTCAAGCAGGTCGCCGAAGTTGTGTCCGACATTTCAGCCGCCTCGCTGGAACAACGAGCGGGCATCGAGCAGGTCGGCATGGCCATCACCCAGATGGATGCGATGACGCAACAGAACGCGGCCCTGGTCGAAGAGGCCAATGCGGCGGCAGCTTCGCTGGAGGAGCAGGCAGTGGCCTTGTCGCAATCGGTACGACGCTTCCGTATCGCCGGCACCGACACCCGGCTATCGCACCGCGCCTTGCCGACCACGTCCGCGGCACCGCAGCGCGCCCCACGTCGTACAACGCGCGCCCTGCCGCCCGTGACGGCCGCCGACGACGACTGGAACGACTTCTGACACATGGCCTCAGCAACGCGGGAATTCGCTTTCACCCGACAGGATTTCGACCGGGTGCGCCGGCTGATCTATCAGGTCGCCGGCATCTCGCTGTCCGACTGCAAGCAGGACCTGGTCTACGGCCGCCTTGCCCGGCGTCTGCGTGCGCTGGGTGAGCACAGCTTCGACCGCTACCTGAGCGCGATCGAGGAAGGCGACAACGCCGAACTGGAGATTTTCGTCAATGCGCTGACCACCAACCTGACCGCCTTCTTCCGTGAGCCACACCATTTTCCGACCCTGGCGGAGCATGCCGCACGTCACTTGAGGACGGGTACCCCTTATCGTGTTTGGTCGTCAGCCTGCTCGACGGGCGAAGAAGCCTATTCGATCGCGATCACGCTGACCGAGGTGCTGGACGATCACCCGGGTGAGGTACGCTTGCTGGCTTCGGACCTGGACACCCAGGTGCTCGATACCGCACGCAAAGGCATCTACCCGGTCGAACGGGTCAAGGGCATCGACCCGGTCCGCTTGCGCCGCTTCTTTCAGCGCGGTGTGGGACGCAATGCGGGCCTGGCCCGCGTCCGCACCGAACGGGCCTGTCCGATCCGCTTCGAGCAGATCAATCTGCTCGAAGCACGCTGGCCGATCGACATGCCACTCGATGTCATCTTCTGCCGCAATGTGATGATCTACTTTGACCGCAGCACCCAGCGCAAACTGTTGCAGCGCTTCCTGCCCCTGCTCAAGCCCGATGGTTTGCTGATCTGCGGTCACTCCGAGAGCCTGATGCACAGCGCCGACCTGTTCCGCAATCTTGGCCACACCGTCTACGCCCCGCTCCGCCCCAACGGCGGACAGTCCGTCTGACATGCCGACACCGAACCGCTACTACGATCGCAATTTCGACGCCGACGCAGTCAAGATCCTGCCCGGCGAGTACTACGTCACCCAGTCCTTGTTGCTGGTCACCGTGCTGGGCTCCTGTGTGGCGGCCTGCCTGCGCGATACCAGTACCGGCATCAGCGGCATGAACCACTTCATGTTGCCGGGCGAAGACGCCGAGCCAGGCAACCCGGCCTCCGCCTCGGCACGCTATGGGGTGTTCGCAATGGAAATCCTGATCAACCAGTTGATCAAGGCTGGCGCGCGGCGTGACCGCCTGGTGGCAAAGGTGTTTGGCGGTGGCGCCGTGCTCGATGGCATCAACATTGCCAAGGTTGGTGAGCGCAATGCCAGCTTCGTGCTTGATTTTCTCGAGCGCGAACGCATTCCCGTCATGGCAAAAGATCTGTGCGGCCCCTATCCACGCAAGGTATATTTCTTCCCGGATAACGGTCAGGTCAAGATCCGGGTCATGAAACAACTACACAACGAGACCATCATGCGGCGCGAATCCGAGTACGCCAGACAACTGCAGCAGGCCCCGGTCAGCGGCGACGTGGAGCTGTTCTGATGCCCAGTCCTGCGCGTGTCCGCGTCCTGGTGGTCGACGATTCTGCCCTGATCCGCAGCCTGCTGCGCTCGATCATCGATGCGGCACCCGACATGACCTGCGTCGGCGTGGCCCCCGACCCGATCGTCGCCCGCGAGATGATCCGCAACCTCAACCCGGACGTTCTGACGCTGGACGTCGAGATGCCGAAGATGGACGGTCTCGACTTTCTGGAAAAGCTGATGCGGCTGCGCCCCATGCCGGTCGTCATGGTGTCGGGCCATACTGCCAAAGGCTCCGAAGTCAGCCTGCGCGCACTGGAGTTGGGCGCAGTCGAGATCGTCACCAAACCCAGGCTGGATCTCACCGCGGGCCTCGAAGGCGCAGCCGAGGAGATCCGCGACAAGATCCGCGCCGCATCAATGGCCCGTATCCGCCCGCGTCAGGCCTCAACGCTGCCCCCCGCCAGCACCCCCACCCCGCCCACAACGACTTCGACACGCGCGGTGGCAGCCGACCGGCTGATCGCAATTGGTGCATCGACGGGGGGTACCGAAGCCATCAAGGCCGTACTGATGGCCATGCCGGCCAGCGCGCCGGGCGTGGTCATCACCCAGCACATGCCGGAGCGCTTCACCAAATCCTTTGCCGAACGTCTGGACCGGGTATCGGCATTGACGGTGACCGAAGCGGTGCATGGTGAGCGCATTCTCAGCGGCCACGCGTACATCGCCCCGGGTCACTCGCACCTGCGTATCGCGCGCAGCGGCGGCGCCTACGTCGCCGACCTGAGTACCGAACCCCCGGTCAATCGCCATCGCCCTTCGGTGGACGTACTATTCAATTCGGTGGCGGCTGTCGCCGGCAAACAAGCAGTTGGCGCACTCCTGACCGGCATGGGCAAGGATGGCGCCCTGGGCCTGCTGGCCATGCGTAAGGCGGGTGCATTCACCATTGCACAGAACGAAGCAACTTGCGTGGTCTACGGCATGCCTCGCGAAGCGGTACTCGTCGGCGGCGCCGCGGAGGAGCTGGCGCTCGAGCGCATCGCCCCCCGTCTGATTGAAACAAGCAGGATGACAAGCCCAGGTGGTTCCAGATAAGTCATGAACCACCTCAAGCTTGAACCTGTCACTGTATATGGCAAGGCCCTGCCGGCTGCCCATGGCCGTCGCATCACACGGCCGACACACACGCGCCCGGTCAGCGATACGCTCGCAGAGCCCGGTCTACCGACACGACGACGCCCAGTCCCACACGCCATCGTCACCCCATTGCATTCGACTCGATGAACAAACTCAATCCTTCGGAAATCCTGCTGATCGAAGACTCGGAGAGCTTCGCAGCCATGCTGTGCGAGCAGTTGATGCAGTTCGGCTACCGTCCGCTGTGGCGGCGCAATACCGACACCTTGCTCGAGGACTTGCGCGACAACCCCGGCATCACCGCACTGATCTGCGACGTGTTTCTCGAGGAAGGCTCGATCGGCCCGCTGCTGGAACGCAAGAAAGCCGCAGCCGGGGGGAGCGTGCTGCCACCGACGATCTTCATTTCCGGTCACCTCGACTTCATGACCCGGCTTCAGGCCGCGCGCGCCGGCGCCGTGGCGTTTTTTCCGAAACCGCTGGACATCGGCGCGCTGGTCGATTGTCTGGAGCGCCTGATCCGTCCGACCACGGCCACACCCTACGACATTCTGGTGGTCGACGATGATCACGCCGTTGCCCAGTACCATGCTTCATTGCTGAACCATGCGGGCATGACCACCCGGGTACTGTCGGATCCGACCCGGGTGTACGATGCCCTGCTCGAGCGCGAGCCCGATCTGCTGGTGCTGGACATGCACATGCCAGTCTGTTCGGGCGTGGAGCTGGCTGCCGTGATCCGTCAGGACCCCCGTTTTGTCGGCCTGCCCATCGTCTTCCTGTCCGCCGATCACAACATCGAGCGCCGGATCGGTGCGCTGAGCTTTGGCGCGGATGACTTCCTGGTCAAGCCCATCGATCCGGACTTCTTCGTGTCTTCGGTGTCGGTCCGGGCCAGCCGCTATCGTGAGATGCGCTCGCAGATCTCGCAGGACAGTCTCACCGGCCTGCTCAATCACACCAGCATCAAGCGTCAACTCGACATCGAGATCGTGCGCGCGCAGCGTTCCGGCCGCCCGGTCAGCTTCGCCCTGCTCGATCTTGACCACTTCAAACGGGTCAACGACACCTTTGGTCATCCAGTCGGTGACGAGGTCATCCGCAGCCTGTCCCGTCTGCTTGGTCAGCGTCTGCGCCAGACCGATATCGCAGGCCGTTACGGTGGAGAAGAGTTCGCGGTGATCCTGCCCGACACCCCGCTGCAGGATGCCGGCCGCCTGATGGACCAGTTACGTCTGGCTTTCCGCCAGATCGTACAACACCCGGTCGGCAAGACCTTCCACAGCTCATTGAGTTGCGGCATCGCCAGCTTTCCCGCAGTGCCGGCCAACCACCTGATCAGCTTCGCCGACAAGGCGCTGTACGAATCCAAGCGTCTGGGGCGGGATCGCGTCACCCTGATCGGCGAGAAGCCCGCCGGCACCGGGTGAGCCCTCGCCGCATTGTCACATCGGGCCGGCAGCTCTCCATCTCGCCGCGCCGGTACCGAGACCAGGACACGGATCTGGCAAGCAAACCGCCTCAAACAACCACCCGATGCGTTCGCGGTGAATGTGTCAGTACCGGAGCCGCTCGTCCGTAGTAGACTCCGCCTTTGTCCCGAACCGCCCCATCATGGGGCTCGATACCATGCTGCTGTTCCCGAAAGCCCGTGAAGGCGAGTCAGCGGGCGATCTCAACCGTCGTCGTGGCAGTGTCTGCCTGCTTGCCGCCGTCATTGCCACACCGATGTCGATCTGGCTGTTCTCCAACCTCGAGAACATCTGGCCACAGATCATGCCACTGGAGGGCAGCGCCTTTCTGGCAGGCGCTACCGCCCTTGGTACAGCGCTCGCCATCCTGCCGCTGATTGCCGGCCTGGGCTTCCTGCTGGCGATCTGGTTCGGGGTCGAGAGTGTGTTCCAGTCGCGCCGGCACCCAACACCGGTGATCGACAAACTCATCGTCGGGGCTGGTCTGCTGGTGTGGTTTGCGCCGGTCATCGCGGCCCTGGCGTCGGCCGGACGCGCGCTGGCCACTGGCCGCATTCATTTCGTCCGGCCACCACGTGACTACTTGCTGGCGACCGACCCGATCGCCTACTGGCAGGGGGTGGGGTTCTGGATCATCATGGCGGGCCTGTTCGGCTTCCTCGCCTGGCGCTACTGGCGCGGCAAGCTGCTGGCACGCGCCTGATATCGGTCGCGCACTTCTCTTGAAGTTCCCCCAGGGCGTGTCCGAATCCGCTCCAACAGGCTTTGCCACCATCGCCGGTCGCTTGCTGCATCACGCCTGGCCGGTGCTGGTCGCGCAACTGCTGTCGATGAGCATGATGGTGGCCGACACCGTCATCGCCGGTCGCTACGGCACCGCTGACCTTGCCGCGGTCGCCATTGGCAGCGGGCTGTATATTTCCGTCGTCATGTTGATGGCCGGTCTGCTGCAGGCGGTCGCACCCACCGTTGCCCACCATGTCGGCGCCGGGCGCCACGACCAGCTCGCCCCGTCACTGCAGCAGGGTTTGTGGCTGGCCGCGATGCTGACGGTACCGGGCTGCCTGCTGCTCACCCATCCGGGTTTCCTGCTCGAACTGGCAGGCGTACCCCCTGAGCTGTTCGAGCGCGTCGAAGGCTATCTTGCGGCCACCGCCGCAGGCCTGCCGGCCGTGCTGCTGTACCGCACCTTCTACGCCTTCAACAATGCGGTTGGACGACCTCGGGCCTTGATGGTGATCAGCCTGATCGCCACCTCAACCCATGTGCCACTGGCCTGGGCACTGGTCAACGGCACGCTTGGACTGGCACCGATGGGGGGCATGGGATGCGGGGTGTCGACCGCAGTGGTCAGCTGGCTGGGACTGAGCTGCGGACTGATCTACCTGCTGCGAAATCCCGCCTACCAGCGCTACCGCCTGCTGTCCAACTGGCGCCGCCCCGACCCGAAGGCACTGGCCGGCCTGCTGCGGCTGGGCATTCCAATGGGCTTGTCGACCTTCATCGAGATCACCTCCTTCACCCTGATCGCGCTGTTCGTTGCCCGCCTGGGCGCCGAGGCGGTGGCCGGCCACCGGGTGGTTGCCAACCTGGCCGCGCTGATCTACATGCTGCCACTGGCCATGTCGATTGCCTGCATGGTGCTGGTCGGCCAGGCTGCAGGCGCGCGCGACTGGGCGCGGGCACGGGCGACAGTGCGCGTCGGCATGCTGCTGACCGGCGGCGCAGCCAGCGTGATCGGCCTGATCCTGTGGCTGCTGCGCGAGCCGGTGATCGGCCTGTCCACCGCCGATGCCGGCGTCCATACCGTCGCGCTCGGCCTGATCGTCTATATCTGCCTGTACCAGCTGTTCGATTCGGTCCAGACCGTCGCGTCGCATGCACTGCGCGGCTACAAGGTCACCCTGCTGCCCATGCTGCTGCATACACTCTGCTTCTGGGGTATTGGTCTGGGCCTGGGTTACTGGTTGAGCTTTCATGCGCCGTGGCGCGTGGCAAGCCCGACCGTGGCAGGTTTCTGGGAGGCAGGCGTGCTGGCCACCATCCTGGCCTCCGTGCTGTTCGGCATGTTGCTGCGCCGGGTGATGCGCACACAGGGCGACGGCTTCGTTCGCTGAGTCTGTCGCCCCGCCCCCTGCGATCAAAGGCGTGGGGTCAACACGACTCGCTACGCGCCAGCATCGCCACCACCTGCGCTGCAATCCCCTCGCCCCGGCCAGTAAAGCCGAGCTTCTCTGTCGTCTTGCCCTTGATGTTGATTGCCTCGGCAGGCATGGCCAGATCGGCTGCGATGTTGGCCACCATGGCGGGTGCATGGGGCATGACCTTGGGTGCCTTGCAGATCAGGGTTGCATCGATGTTGACCACCTCCCAGCCGGCTGCACGAACGCGCGCAAATGCCACCCGTAGCAGTTCACGACTGTCGGCACCAGCGTGCTGGGGGTCGGTGTCGGGAAACAGACGGCCGATATCACCCAACCCGGCGGCGCCCAGCAGCGCATCGGTCAGCGCATGCAGCAGCACGTCGGCATCGGAATGGCCGAGCAGGCCACGATCGAATGGGATGGTGACTCCGCCGATGATCAGCGGGCGTCCGGCCACCAGGGCATGGACATCGAAGCCCTGCCCCACTCGAAATGGAAACGGATTCATGCCCTGCCCTCCCGGTTCTTCAGGATCCACTCGGCCAGATGCAGGTCGAGCGGATAGGTGACTTTGAGATTGGTCGCATCGCCCTGAACCAGCTTTGGGTGCAGGCCCGCGGCCTCGATTGCGCTGGCCTCGTCGGTAACGTCGCGCGCGCCCTCAAGCGCACGACGCAGCATCACGTAGCGGAACATCTGCGGAGTCTGCGCCTGCCAGAGGCTGTCGCGCGGCACGGTCTGCAGGACCCGACGCTGGGTGTCAGCCCGTTTCAGGGTGTCGGCAACCGGCACGGCAAGCAGTCCCCCCACTTCGTCATGGGCAAGTTCGCGCACCAGGCGGTCGATATGCCATGGCGCAAGACAAGGGCGTGCCGCGTCGTGCACCAGCACCCAGTCGCTCTGCGCCGCTTCGGCCGAAATGGCGCGCAGGCCGGCCAGTACCGAATCGGCCCGGGTCGCCCCGCCACAGAACAGCGGCACCAGCTTGGGCGCGAGGTCGGACCAGTCATACTGTGCCCACAAGGCGTCCCCCACCGACAGCACGACGAATACCTTGTCGATTTCCGGGGCGGCGCACAGGGTTTCCAGTGCGTGACGGATCAGTGGTTTGTCCAGCAGCGAGAGATACTGTTTGGGCAGGTCGGACACCATGCGGCTGCCGCTGCCAGCGGCCGGGACGATGGCGAAATGTTTGGGGTGGAAATTCTGCATGGCGCGGATTCTAACCGCTGCGGGCTGTTCCGCCACGTTCGCGAGTGGGCTACAGTATTACCCAAGCACGTGCCCACGAGCACGCCCTTCCGCGCAGGCGCAAACCCCGACAGAAGGATGTCACGCATGCCAAGCACCGTCCCGTTCGACCCGGAGCAGGTCGAAGCCTTCCTGATCGCCATCGGCATCGGCCTGTTGATCGGCCTGGAACGCGAGCGCGTACCCTCCGCCCGCGCCGGTCTGCGCACCTTTGGCCTGGTCGCCATGCTGGGGGCGCTGACCGGCCTGCTCGGCCAGCACCTTCAGAGCATCGTGCCATTTGCAATCGGCATGAGCATTGTCGGTCTGATGATCATCGCGGCCTACCTGCGCCACCCGGATCCAACCGACCCAGGCACAACCTCGGTGGCTGCACTGATGGTGTGTTACTGCCTGGGCGTGGCGGTGTGGCTGGGTTACACCACGATTGCGGTGATGCTGGCGGTGGCCACCACCATCTTGCTGTACTTCAAGGCGCAGTTGCGAGGGCTGGCCACCCGCCTGCAAGCCAAGGACTGGATCTCCATCCTGCAGTTCAGCGTGCTGTCGCTGGTCATCCTGCCCATCCTGCCCAATCAGGAATACGGCCCCTATGACGCACTGAACCCCTACCAGGTGTGGTGGATGGTCGTGCTGATCTCCGGCGTCAGCCTTGCTGGCTATGCCGCATTGCAACTGGTCGGCGCCAAGCACGGCGCAGCCTTTGTCGGCATCTTTGGCGGACTTGCCTCCAGCACCGCGACCACGCTGGTCTATGCGCGAAATGCACGTGAAACCCCCTCGTTATCGTCAATGGCGGCGCTGGTCATCGTACTGGCCAATCTGGTGATGGTCGTGCGGGTCAGCATCATTGCCGCGCTGGTGGCACCGGGCTTGTTGCGCGCCTTGATGGTTGTCGTGATACCCGCCCTGATCCTGGGTCTGCTCGCCCTGCTGTGGAACTGGCGACGACTCAGTGAAAGTGGCGACGCGGTGCTGCCGCAAACCAGCAACCCCACCGAGTTGCGCACTGCACTGGGCTTTGGTGCGCTCTATGCGGTCGTGCTGTTCTGCGCCGCCTGGCTGTCGGATTACGCTGGCACCAGCGGCATGTACGTGCTGGCCGTCGTGTCGGGCTTTACTGACATCGATGCGATTGCACTATCGAGCATGCGCCTGTTCAACCTCGAGCGACTGGAGTTGCAGACCGCAGTGATCTCGATCGGCCTGGGCATGGCGGCCAACCTGAGCTTCAAGACCATCATGGCGGTCGGCATCGGTGGCCGTGCATTGGGTCTGAAGGTGCTTGCCGGGATGGGCGCAGTAGCCATTGGCCTGATGCTGGGAATCGGATGGCACGTGCTCGGCCTATAATCAGCGTATACCTCCATCAGGCCTGGATAAGTCATGGCGATTGCTTCAATACGCCCGGCAGCGGTGGCCGGACAGTTCTATCCTGCTGACGAGCGGGTGCTGCGCACCCAGCTGGGTGAGATGCTGACGGCTGCGGTGCCACTCGAAACCATGGTTTCGCCCAAAGCGGTGATCGTGCCACATGCGGGTTATGTCTATTCCGGCGCGGTGGCGGCGACCGCGTATGCAGGTCTTGCCGCCCTGCGCGATCAGATCGAGCGGGTCGTGCTGCTGGGACCCAATCACCGGCTCGCAGTGGATGGCTTTGCCTTGCCAGCCGCGCAGGCCTTTGCCACCCCGCTGGGCACGGTGACGGTGGATCGCCCATCCTGGCTGGCGCTACAGCAGCGTGGGGATGTGGTCGTGGATGATCGCCCCCATGCCTATGAGCACTGCCTGGAAGTTCAGCTTCCTTTCCTGCAGACCGTATTCGATCACTTCACCCTGCTGCCGCTGCTGGTGGGCGACGCTTCGACCGAAGCCGTTGCCGAGGTGTTGGAAAGCCTGTGGGGCGGGCCGGAGACCCTGATCGTGATCAGCTCCGACCTGTCGCACTACCATCCTTACCATCAGGCGCAGTGGAAGGATCGAGCCACCATCGAGCACATCCTCGGCTTGCATGCTGATCTGAGTCACGATCAGGCCTGCGGCGCCACACCGGTCAATGGGCTGATCCAGTGCGCCCGTCGCCATCACCTGCAAGCCCATCTGCTCGATCTGCGCAACTCGGGCGATACGGCGGGCGACCGCAATCGTGTCGTCGGTTATGCCAGCATCGCCTTCTGTGACCCGGTGCCCCATGCCAGCCAACATCACTGACACCGCACTCGGCGCGGCCCTGTTGGCGCGCGCACGGCAAGCCATCGCCCACCACCTGGGACTGGCCCCTGCCCCGGCTGACGACCCGCAGTTGGACGAACGGGGCGCATGCTTCGTGACCCTGACACTCGATGACGACCTGCGTGGCTGTATCGGCAGCCTGCGGCCCCAGCGCCCGCTTGGCGAGGACGTGGTCCAGAATGCGGTAGGCGCGGCCAGCCGTGACCCGCGGTTTCCGCCCCTGAGCCGGGATGAGTTCCAACGCATTCGCATTGAGGTTTCGCTGCTGTCCTCGCCCGAGTTCATCGATTTCGACACCGAGGCCGAGCTGCTTGCGCAGTTACGCCCCGGCGTGGACGGCTTGATGCTGTTTGCAGGCTGCCGTAGCGCTACCTTTCTGCCACAGGTCTGGACGCAACTGCCCGAGCCGCGAGCCTTTCTGTCCGCGCTAAAAGCCAAGGCCGGCATGGCGCCGGATCGACCGGTAGACGGTCTGATGGCTGCGCGCTACACCGTACGCAAGTGGCAGGAGCCCGAACTGGAGGCGTGATGAACCACCCTGCGCGCTACTGGCACCCCTTGGACGACGGCCGCATCCAATGCGACTTGTGCCCGCGTGACTGTCGGCTGCATGCAGGCCAGCGCGGCGCCTGCTTTGTGCGCATGCGCGAGGGCGATGCGATGGTGCTGACCACGTATGGACGCAGTTCGGGCTTCTGCATCGACCCGATCGAAAAGAAACCACTGAATCACTTCTATCCGGGCAGCAGTGTGTTTTCCTTTGGCACCGCGGGCTGCAATCTGGCGTGCAAGTTCTGCCAGAACTGGGACATCTCCAAGTCGCGAGACATGGACAGGCTGATGGATGCCGCCTCGCCAGACGAAATCGCGGCGACCGCCGCCGCCCACGGCTGCACCAGCGTCGCCTTCACCTACAACGACCCGGTGATCTTCGCTGAATACGCGATCGACGTGGCTGCGGCCTGTCACGCGCGCGACATCCGTACCGTGGCGGTTACCGCGGGCTACATCAGCCCATCCGCACGGCAGGATTTCTTTTCCTGCATGGATGCCGCCAATGTCGACCTGAAGGCCTTCACCGACGATTTCTACCAGAAGCTGTGCGGCGCCCGGCTACAGCCGGTACTCGACACCCTGAGCTGGTTGCACCACGAAACCTCGGTGTGGGTGGAGATCACCACGCTGCTGATTCCAGGACGCAACGACAGCGACCACGAGATCACCGCACTGTCGCGCTGGATCCATGACGAACTCGGCGCCGAGGTGCCATTGCATTTCACCGCGTTCCACCCCGACTTCAAGCTCGACGACTTGCCCCCGACACCCCCTGCCACCTTGCAACGCGCCCGCCGGATCGCGCAGGAAGCCGGGCTTCGGCATGTCTACACCGGTAATGTCCATGATCGCGACGGTGGCACCACACACTGCACAGCTTGCGGCAAGGCACTGATTGTTCGTGACTGGTACCAGATTCTCGATTACGCACTGACCGAGCACGGCAGCTGCCCGGATTGCGGTACGCCGCTTGCCGGACGGTTTGGCCACTTCCATCCTCCTTTCGGTGCCCGTCGCATACCGGTTGCCATCCACCGTACCTGAAGCGGAGTGGCGACGACGCGCTGTCTCACATGCTGGCATACATGTCAGCGAGCGCTGCGAACGCCGCCGGCTTGCAGGTGCCGCCCGGGCTGTGAGATGCTGGCACAACCCGGTTCCCTATAACGATCGTGAAGCTTCGGCATACCCTGATCAGCATTCCCGCCGACGGCATCTGGCTGGACGGCAAGCTTTCTCACGCGCCCGATGTCCGCGGCCTCGTGCTCATCGTGCAGCCCGGCGCCAGCGCAGCCGTCCATGCCCGCGAGGAACGCATTGCCGCCGGCCTGCAGCACGGCGGCCTGGCCACGCTGACGCTCGACCTGATTACCCGCCACGAGGAACAACGCGACCCTGACGCCCGCTTCAACGTCTCCCGTCTTGGCGAGCGGGTGCTCGCCGCAGCCGACTGGATCGAACATCAGCCACCGCTGACGGCGCTACCCTTGGTCATCGTCGGCTCCGGCACCGCGAGTGCGGCGGCCATCCGTGCGGCGGTGAAGGCACCGACACGTTTCCAGGCCCTCGCCTGCCTGGCCGGCCGGCCGGATCTTGCCGGCGCCGGCCCGCTGCGCAGTCTCCGCACGCCTACGCTGTTCGTCGTAGGCAGGGACGACCCGGCCACTGCATTGCTGCGCCAGGCCTTCGACATGATTCCCGGCGACCACGACTGGCGCGCCGCACCAGGCCCCGAACCCGAGCACATGGCCCCCCTGCAGCAGGACGCAAGCGCCACCATCCTGGCCGAGTGGATGGCCCGGCATCTTCCAGCACTGCCCGCCCCCCCGCCCGAACCACTGCCGCCGCAGCCTGAATCGTTACCGGATATGGTCGATCGACCTGCAACCGATTCCATCTGAGCGACTGCACATCAGTCGCCGCAGCGTCTAAAGTAAACATGAAGCCTTGGCTGGATTCAGCGATTCATGTCGATTTCAGGCATCAACACTTCGAATACGGCCTATATCCCGACCAGCATGTCGGCCGGAGAGGGCCGTGGCACCAGAAGCACCGCTGCCAATGAAGAATTGAGCGCGGGGGATCAGCGCGTCCTCGAGCGCCTCAAGCAACGCGACCGCGAGGTGCGGGCTCACGAGCAGGCACATGTATCTGTCGGCGGCAGCCTGATCCTGTCCGGCCCCAACTACACTTACCAGACCGGGCCGGATAAACGCCCCTACGCCATTGGTGGTGAAGTCACCATCGATACCTCACCCGCGCGGACCGCCGAGGAAACCCTGGTCAAGGCAGACCACATCCGGCGCACCGCCCTGGCACCGGCGGATCCTTCCCCGCAAGACCGGCAGGTGGCCGCCAAGGCCGACAGCATGGCGAGCGAGGCCCGGCTGGAGATCAATGCCGAACGCAACGGCGAACCCGACAATCGCGCCAGTCCGCTACAAGCGCTGTTCGACCGCATCAATGACCTGCCACCTGCCGGCGGCATGATCGACACCTACGCCTGAAGCGATTGACTTGGCCGGGTGCGGACACCCCCGGGCGATCCGCCGATGCTCGCCCCTGTGCTGGTCAAGCTGCATGACCAAAGGCTCAGGCACGCCGCAGCCGGCCGCATCACCTATAATCCCCCGCTTCCCAGCCGTCAGCACGCCCTCCGGCAAGCCTCCAATGCCCTCCTCGTTCGACCGCCTGTTGCCAGCCCTTGCATCCCTTCCGCTCCCCAAACCCGGTAGCCGTTTCGATCTGCCCACCCTAAGCGGGTCGGCCGATGCGCTCGCCATCGCCACACTGGCCGGACACGGGCGGATGCTGACCGTGGTGACGGCCAACCCGATTGACGCCCAGCGCCTGCTCGACGAAATCGCCTGGCTGGCACCTGGCCTTCGCCTGCACCTGCTGCCCGACTGGGAAACCCTGCCCTACGACAACTTCTCGCCACATCAGGATCTGATCTCCGAGCGCCTGTCCACGCTGTATGCGATCACCCGTGGTGAGGTCGATGTCGTGCTGGTCCCGGCCAGCACTGCGCTCTACCGCATGGCTCCGCCCGCCTTCCTGGCGGCCTACACCTTCTTCCTGAAGCAGGGCGAGCGCCTGGATGTCGAGCAACTGCGCATGCAGATGGCAGTGGCAGGCTACGCCCATGTCACCCAGGTGGTCAGCCCGGGCGAGTTTTCGGTGCGTGGCGGTCTGGTCGACCTGTTCCCGATGGGCTCACCCTTGCCCTACCGGATCGACCTGTTCGATGACGAGATCGAGAGCATCAAGACCTTCGATCCGGACACCCAGCGCACGGTGTACCCGGTCAAGGAAATCCGCCTGCTGCCAGCGCGGGAGTTTCCGCTCGACGACACGGGCCGCAGCAGCTTTCGCGGCCGTTTCCGCGAAACCTTCGAAGGCGACCCCACCCGTGCCTCGATCTACAAGGACGTGTCGAACGGCATTGCCCCGGCTGGCATCGAGTACTACCTGCCGCTGTTCTTCGACGACACCGCGACGCTGTTCGACTATCTTCCTACCGACGTCCCGGTGCTGCTGCATCGCGATGTACCCGCTGCGATTGCCGAGTTCTGGCGCGACACCCGCTCGCGCTACGACCTGCTCAAGGGAGACCGCAGCCGTCCGGTGCTGGCACCTGAACAGTTGTTTCTCAGTGACGAAGCCTTCTTCATCGCGCTCAAGGACCGTCCACGCCTGGCAATCGGCGCTCAAGGGCACGGCGACCCTGCCGCCCTGCCCTTGCCGGAACTGGCTGTCGAACGCAAGGCCACCGATCCACTGCATCGGCTGAAGGCCTTCCGCGACGGGTTCAAGGGGCGGATCCTGCTGCTGGCCGATTCACCCGGCCGGCGCGAGACCATGGCCGAGTACCTTGGCGAATATGGACTCAAGCCGGAAGCCAGCGGGGATTTTGCCGCCTTCCTGGATACGGATACCGGGTTTGCCCTCGGTACGGCACCGCTCGGCACCGGCTTCATCCTCCCCGAAGCTCAGCTGGCGGTCATTACCGAAACCGAACTCTATGCGGCCACCGCCCGCAGCCGCACCCGCCGAGACAATCGCAAGGCCGCCACCATGGAAGGCTGGCTGCGCGACTTGTCGGAGCTCAAGCTTGGCGACCCGGTGGTGCACGTATCGCATGGCATCGGCCGCTACCTTGGCCTGATCCACATGAACCTCGGCGAGGGCGACACCGAATTCCTGCACCTGGAGTACAACGGCGGCGACAAGCTGTATGTGCCGGTGTCGCAGCTTCACGTCATCACCCGCTATGCCGGCGCCGACCCCGAGGCAGTGGACCTGCACAAACTGGGCTCCGGCCAATGGGAGAAAGCCAAGAAGAAGGCTGCGATGCAGGTGCGCGACACCGCCGCCGAGCTGCTCGCCCTCTACGCCCAACGTGCAGCGCGTCCGGGTCACCGCTTCGACTTCCGCCAGCACGACCTCGAGGCCTTCGCCGAAGGTTTCGGTTTCGAGACCACGCCCGACCAGCAGTCCGCCATCGATGCGGTGGTTTCCGACATGAAGTCCGGCCGGCCGATGGACCGTCTGGTGTGTGGCGACGTCGGCTTTGGCAAGACCGAGGTTGCCCTGCGCGCGGCCTTCATCGCGGTGCAGGATGGCAAGCAGGTGGTGGTGCTGTGCCCGACCACGCTGCTTGCCGAACAGCATTACCAGACCTTTGCCGACCGCTTTGCCGACTGGCCGATCCGCATCGCCGAGCTGTCGCGCTTCAAATCCGCCAAGGAACAGGCCGAGGCATTGCAGCACCTGGGCGAAGGCAAGGTGGACATCATCATCGGCACCCATCGCCTGCTGCAGAAGGACGTGGTGTTCAAGCGTCTGGGGCTGGTCATCATCGACGAGGAGCACCGTTTCGGTGTGCGTCAGAAAGAAGCGCTGAAAACCCTGCGCAGCGAGGTCGACATCCTGACCCTGACCGCCACCCCCATCCCGCGTACGCTCGGCCTGGCGATGGAAGGCCTGCGCGAGTTCTCGGTCATCGCCACCGCGCCGCAGAAGCGTCTGGCGATCAAGACCTTCGTGCAACGCGCCAGCCGCGGCATCATCCGCGAAGCGGTGCTGCGTGAGTTCAAACGCGGCGGCCAGGTGTACTTCCTGCACAACGAGGTCGACACCATCGAGAACATGCGCAACGACCTCGAAGAACTGTTGCCCGAGGCACGCATCGTGGTCGGGCATGGTCAGTTGCCCGAGCGCGAACTCGAGCGGGTGATGCGCGACTTCACCCAGCAGCGCGCCAACCTGCTGCTGTGTACCACCATCATCGAAACCGGTATCAACATCCCCACCGCCAACACCATCATCATCAACCGTGCAGACCGTTTCGGGCTGGCCCAACTGCACCAGTTGCGCGGCCGTGTGGGCCGCAGCCACCACCAGGCCTATGCCTATCTGCTGACCGACGCCAACGCCAAACCCACCGCACAGGCGCAGAAGCGCCTGGAAGCCATCTCCATGATGGACGAGCTCGGCTCGGGCTTCTACCTGGCGATGCACGATCTGGAGATCCGCGGTGCTGGCGAGGTGCTGGGCGAAAACCAGTCGGGCGAGATCCAGCAGGTCGGCTTCAGCCTGTATACCGAGATGCTCAAGCGTGCGGTCAAGGATCTGCAGGCCGGCAAGGAGCCCGACCTTGCCCAACCGCTGGAGGTGGTGTCGGAAATCAACCTGCACACCCCCGCGCTGCTGCCGACCGATTACTGCCCCGACGTACAGGAGCGGCTGACCCTCTACAAGCGCCTGGCCAACTGCGAGGCCGAGGACGAGTTGCGCGACCTGCAGGAAGAGCTCATCGACCGTTTCGGCGAACTGCCGCCGCAAACCCAGGCCCTGCTCGAGACCCATCGCCTGCGGCTGATCCTGAAGCCCTGGGACGTGCAGAAGCTCGATGCGTCGGAGGCGCAGATCACCGTACAGTTCGGCAAGGCCGCGCCGATCGACCCGGTGAAGGTGATCTTCCTGATCCAGAAGGACAAGACCACCAAGATGGCAGGCCCCGACAAACTGGTTCGCCGCATCGCCCTGCCCGACCTCAAGCAACGGGTCAAGGGCGTGCGAGACCTGCTGGAAGCGGTCAAGGCCTGACCCCCAACGGAACGCATCGAACATGCTGATCAACTGTACCGCCTACCAGCATGGCCGCAAGTTGGCCGATCTGCCGATCGACGATATCAGCGACTATCTGCAGAAACCGGACTGCTTCGTCTGGGTGGCGCTCAAGGACGCCACCCCGGAAGAACTCGCACAGATGAAGCAGGAGTTCGGCCTGCACGAACTGGCCATCGAAGATGCCAACCATGGCCACCAGCGCCCCAAGGTCGAGGAGTACGACGACGAGGTTTTTGCGGTCATGCACCTCATCGAGGAGCAGGAAGGCCGGCTGCAGGTGGGCGAAGTCCATGTGTTCGTCGGCCCCAACTACATCCTGTCGGTACGCAACCGCAGCCAGCAGGGTTTTCTGGGTGTCCGGTCGCGTTGCGAGCGTGAGCCGAAGATGCTGGCCAAAGGCTCGGGCTATGTGTTCTACGCCTTGATGGATGCGGTGGTGGATCGCTACTTTCCGCTGATCGAAAAGCTCGAGACCGAGCTCGAGGCCATGGAAGAGCGCATCTTCACCAAGGGTGCCGCGCGCCTGAACATCCGCCGCCTGTACCGCCTCAAGCGCAAGGTCACGCTGCTCAAGCATGCGGTGACCCCGCTGATGGAAGCCGCCGGCAAGCTGCACAGCGGCCGCGTACCTGCGGTGTGTGCCAACAGCCGCCATTACTTCCGCGACGTCTACGATCATCTCGCCCGCATCAACGCCTCGCTGGACGGCATTCGCGACACCATCGGCACCGCCATCCAGGTCAACCTGTCCATGGTCACCATCGACCAGACCGAGGTCAGCAAACGTCTTGCCGCCTGGGCCGGCATCTTCGCGGTTGCCACCGCCTTTGCCGGCATCTGGGGCATGAACTTCAACCACATGCCCGAGCTGCAGTGGGAATACGGCTACCTGTTCGGCCTCGGAGTCATCGCCGCCTCCAGTGGCCTGCTGTACTGGCGATTCAAGAAGGCGCGCTGGTTGTAAGACAGCGCCGGTGCACCGAATTACAACCGCTTTATCGCGTTGAAATGTGGGGCGGTGAGAACTGCGGGTTGGTCATGTCAGCGCTCGTCAGAGACCTCCATCCTCCAGTAGAATTCCGGCTCAAAGGGGCTCATCAATGACTGTTTTCACCATAGACTACGAAGGACTGGCCATCGACGCGTTCATGTCCTTGCTCACAGAGCACGGTATCGACACCGTCGTGGACATCCGCGAGCTCCCCCAGTCACGCAAGCCCGGATTTTCGAAGAAGGCGCGAGCCAAGGTGTTGAACCTTTCCGGCTTTGAGTACATCCACATGGCTGATTTGGGCTGCCCGAAGCCGGTACGTGACCGCTATCGCGAAGATGATAATTGGGCGCGTTACACCGAAGGCTTCCTGAAGCATCTCAACACCCAAGAAGCCGCCATTGCCGAACTATCTGGGCTTGCAGGATCGTCAAACTGCGCTTTGCTGTGCTACGAGGCCAACTTCAATTTCTGCCACCGCTCAATGGTGGCCGATGCCGTACGCGACTACTGCGGCGCGGACATCGAGCATATCAAGACGTCGGATGCTAGAACAACGAGCCCTGCCTCGCCTCGACTGGCTTTTGCTTAGGCGGGTAGATCAAACTGATGATCAGCCACTGATCCTGGAAGCGGTGCTGGTTGCCCATCAGGAACATCAAGTCCCTGACCCCAAGCTGCTTCTCCAGCTTCGCACGGAACGGTACTTCCCAATCGGCACCGTGGCTGCGGCGGCAGTTCCAAAAGAACGCGCCGACCTCCCAATCGACGATCTTATGCTTGCGCTCCTTCTCGCCCTCGGACGTTTCGCATACGTACCGATAGTAGAAGTCGAATGGCACCTTGCGTAGGTCTTTGACCTGTCTCTCGACCTCGGCCTCGGCCTCGGAAAAGAGATTGTCCTGCATCTGCTCGCGCATCAGCTTCTCTCTTTCCTCGTCCGTCCCCCTCTGGGTCAAGATGGTTGTCGCCTCGATAGAATCTGAAACTCGAGGGCGATAACGGAAGAACGAAGTGGCCAGATACGGACAAGCATTCAAGGACAAGGCGGTAGCACGGTTGTTGCCCCCGG